>NZ_LXSL01000001.1 GCF_001648355.1 Eikenella longinqua
CGCCGTCGGGGGCTAGTCCTGACGGTATCTTTGCCAGACAGGCATTATTCACATCATAAGGCTGGACTAGCTCTCTTTGATCAAGCTAACTCAAAGGAGCTTTTTTCATGTCTTACCAACTTCCCACCTATCCCAACATCACCGCCACCATAGGCCGCCCCGAAGACGGCTTATTCTGCGAACTCACTGTATCCCTCAATATCACAGCAGACAGAAGCTACATCTTGTTCGCCGAAGTCATAGACCAAAACGAACCTGCTGACCGCCTGCAAACCCTCTTAGACATCTACGGCCAATTCATCCTTGATTCCGTAGAACTCCAGCTCCCCTTCTTCCGCAACGTGACCGAAGCGGAATTTGAACAAATCCTCCCCCCGATGGAATAGGCGGCCTAATCATGTACCGTATCGAAGAGCGTATTGAAAAAATCAACGGCGAGAAACAGCGGCGGCAGGCCGCGGAGCGGTTGGCGGCAGCGCGCCAGCGCGACGCCGAACGCAACGCGGCCTATGACGCCTTCGAACGGCGCATGAAAGAGCGCTGGGGCGTGGATATTAAAGTTGCCCGATTGGCACCCCCCACGCTAACAGGGGATGACTTACAAAAATCGCGTGCTGTGAGCGAAAAATACCGCCGTTTGGTTATCCGCAAAGGCAAAGCCGTTGAAGAAATCTTCAGACGGGGAACGAACGGCCATTGTGCCTTCATCGACCAACTGACTTTCGTACTTGAAAAAGTCAGCCTGCTCCGCCTGTTTGACCGTGAAGAGGCAGAACAGGAAGAAATTGTCGGCATGCTTTCTTTCCATCTGCATGAAATCTTCGGTTTCGGCGTATCCCATGACCGCGAAAAATCCGCCAACTTTTACAGCGACAGCTACAACCTCGGCAATCATGAAACCAGTTACGGCATTCTCTGCATCGGTGGCGGAATCAACCCCTCCAACGAATCCACCATCTGCATAGAACTGACCGCCACCGGCCTCAATGCCGCAAAAGACGGCTGGGAACAACGCCTTTATAACTTTTCCCAAATGGATGAAGTTGTTGGCTTCCGCTATACCCGCGTTGATTTAGCCCATGACTTCCTAAGCGGCGAATACAGCGTAAATGACGCCCTGACCGCTTACCGCAATGGCGCATTC
>NZ_LXSL01000002.1 GCF_001648355.1 Eikenella longinqua
CTTAAGCAATCACAGAAGCAACCACACCGGCACCTACCGTACGGCCACCTTCGCGAATCGCAAAGCGCAGACCTTCTTCCATCGCAATCGGGGCAATCAGTTCTACGGTAATGGTTACGTTCTCACCAGGCATTACCATCTCTACGCCGGGTTCGAGCTCTACGGCACCAGTTACGTCGGTGGTGCGGAAGTAGAACTGCGGGCGGTAGTTAGCAAAGAACGGTGTGTGACGGCCGCCTTCTTCTTTGCTCAATACATACACTTCGGCTTTGAACTTGGTGTGCGGGGTGATGCTGCCGGGTTTGGCCAATACTTGGCCGCGCTCTACTTCTTCGCGTTTGGTGCCGCGCAGCAGTACGCCTACGTTGTCGCCTGCCTGGCCTTCATCGAGCAGTTTGCGGAACATTTCGACGCCGGTGCAGGTAGTTTTCTGGGTGGGTTTCAAACCGACGATTTCGATTTCGTCGCCAACGTGGATGACGCCGCGTTCTACACGGCCGGTTACCACGGTGCCACGGCCGGAGATGGAGAATACGTCTTCAATCGGCAGCAGGAAGGGTTTGTCAATGGCGCGCTCGGGGGTGGGGATGTAACTGTCGAGGGCGGCGGCCAGTTCGAAGATTTTTTCTTTGTAGCCGGCATCGCCTTCGAGGGCTTTGAGGGCGGAACCTTGTATGATGGGGCAGTCATCGCCGGGGAAGTCGTAGCTGGAGAGCAGGTCGCGGATTTCCATTTCTACGAGTTCGAGCAGCTCGGCGTCATCTACCATGTCGCATTTGTTCATGAATACGAGGATGTAGGGTACGCCTACCTGACGGGCGAGCAGGATGTGTTCGCGGGTCTGGGGCATGGGGCCGTCGGCGGCGGATACAACGAGGATGGCACCGTCCATCTGGGCGGCACCGGTAATCATGTTTTTCACGTAGTCGGCGTGTCCGGGGCAGTCTACGTGAGCGTAGTGCCGGGTCTCGGTTTCGTATTCTACGTGGGCGGTGTTGATGGTGATGCCGCGGGCTTTTTCTTCCGGGGCGTTGTCAATCTGGTCGTAGGCTTTAGCCTGTCCGCCAAATTTCTCGGCCAAAATGGTGGTCAGCGCTGCGGTCAGCGTGGTCTTACCATGGTCAACGTGACCAATGGTGCCAACGTTTACGTGCGGCTTGCTACGTTCGAATTTTTCCTTAGCCATG
>NZ_LXSL01000003.1 GCF_001648355.1 Eikenella longinqua
TTATAACTTTTCCCAAATGGATGAAGTTGTTGGCTTCCGCTATACCCGCGTTGATTTAGCCCATGACTTCCTAAGCGGCGAATACAGCGTAAATGACGCCCTGACCGCTTACCGCAATGGCGCATTCAACAATTCTTTCACCCAGACGAGCAGGAATATATCAATGATTACAATGCGGCCATGTTGGATTCTGAAATGGTCGAAAAATCTTGGGAAGGGCATGAATGGGAAGATAGCGAAGAAGAACCTGACGATATTTCAGAAAGTGAAGAGGATTAACGCATGCCCCCTGAAATCTATTTCTTGGCCGGTTTCGCCGTGGTTATCCCCGCCATCATTATGTTTTTATAAACCGCGGCCATTGTTTAACCGCAATATCCAAACCATGCCCTATCCCGTCGCCTGTATCCAAAGCGATAGTGGCTGTACCTGCTACACCGAACAGGCCACACCTGTGGCCGTACCCGATACCCAATGCCGGAGCTACGTTGAAAACGGCATTTACAACCCTTACAAAGCCCGGCAGGAAACTGCCGACAACCTGCCGCAGGGCAGCTACAGCGGCGAAGGCGGTGCCAGCGTGCTGACTTTGGACAGCCCGGCTAAACCTACCATGGCACACGCAGAAACTAAGGGCACGATGGCGCAATAAGGCTGCCTGAAACGGCGGGGAAGGGATGAGATGCCTGACGGCATTGACTGCGTGCAGTCGATGGCGGCAGGTATCCGCCAAGCGGTAGCGCGGCAGGGGTGCCGCAAACGGCATGAGGCTACCTGAAAAACTAGCCAAACCCGCCCGGATTGGTTAAGCTGGCCTTTCGTTTAATTTGGTAATGAAAGGGGTAGTAACATGGATTGGCAACAGTATTTTGTAGCTCGGCCTGATGGCAGTTATGCAACGAAATTTAATGAGTATCCAACAATTGTTGTGAATGGGTATAACAGTTTGATACCGCCTGGGCAGCCTAATTTTGATAAGCCACTTTATTTGGGCTTGATGATGAGCCCGGGGCAGTTGGCTGTATTACGAGCTAACCGGCATTTGTTTGATGGGAGCTTTAATGATGCTTTGGATAGATTGCAGCAAAGTTATGAAGGGATTGATATCGAATTTACTTAGATGTTTACCATTCGTCCTGCTTGGGTTGCCAGTTTTGGCGGATGTTCCGGCCTATCCCCGGTCAATATCTTCAACACCGATGCCGCCTGTCCCGCTCCTACCTCATTCAGCATAGCCGGAACACAGCAAAGAATAAGCTACGAACCGATGTGCGATACCGCCCGCAAAGCCCGCCCC
>NZ_LXSL01000004.1 GCF_001648355.1 Eikenella longinqua
CCTATCCCCGGTCAATATCTTCAACACCGATGCCGCCTGTCCCGCTCCTACCTCATTCAGCATAGCCGGAACACAGCAAAGAATAAGCTACGAACCGATGTGCGATACCGCCCGCAAAGCCCGCCCCTTTATCATCATGATGGCCATGACCGTTTCTTTCATGATGGTATTCGGCGCACTCAATAAACGTTAGGAAAGGAAACCATCATGGGCAAAACCCTTGCCGGAATGTTTACCGCCGTTCTCACTACCCTAGCAGGTAAAATCATCATGGCGCTGGGCATTTCCGCCATTTCCTACACCGGCCTAAACCTGCTCCAAACCCAAATGATTAACGCCCTAACCGGCCAGCTTTCCGCCGCCCCGCTCTCCGCCGTCCAAATCATGTATATCGGCGGCCTAGGGGTAGCCCTGAATTGGTTGCTCGGCGCGGTGGCCTTCCTCGTCTCTTTTAACTCCGTGGCCAAGCTCGGCAGCATCTTCCGACAAAGATAAACGCAATAGAATATTAAATCTAACTGGCTCAAATCTTGCTTAAAGCATAAAGCCGCATCACGCCTACAAATAGCCTTGCCGTTCAGGCATGACAAAAGATTGGCGGATGCGGCTTTACTTATGCACAAAATCAATACGGTATCTTTGTCTACAGAACAATATAAGGATTGAACCATGCAGCAAATCGCCCTTGGATTAGATATATCCAAATTGACCATAGACGCACATTTCAACGGCCAAAACGATTTTATGCGGGTTATGAACAATCCCACCGGCATAGCCAAATTGATGGAACGCATACAAAGCTATCAACAGCAAAACCAGCAGATTCATGCTTGCTGCGAATATACCGGCGTTTACTATCTGCCCGTTGCCAACGCATTACATGAGGCAGCAATAAAAATCAGCGTAGTTAATCCCTTGTCTATCAAACTGTATGCCGAATACAAGCTAAGGCGTACCAAAACCGACAAACAGGATGCCAAGCTGATAGCCGACTACTGTCAGCGCGAAAATCCGCCCTTATGGCAGCCCTTATCAGAAAAACGCAAGAATCTAAAGGCATTAAATAGGCGGATAGAACAATTGAACGTATTGCTCAATATGGAAAGCAACAGAAAAGAAGTATCCGATCCGGTAATCAAATCCGGTATAGATACCATAATCAATGCCATACAAAACGAGATAGCAAGCTGCAAAACAGCCATACAAGACTTGATAGATTCGGATAAAGAATTAAGCCATAACCAACAGCTATTACAAACCATCAGCGGCGTAGGCAAAACAACCGCCGCCTGGCTCTTGTCCGTACTGGTCGATATAGATAAATTTGAAAACTCAAAGAAGCTAATCAGCTATTTGGGTTTGTCTCCGGTTATCAAAGATTCCGGCACAAGCGTGAAATACGTCAAGATATCCAAAATGGGCGATAAGATGGTGCGCAAAGCACTTTACTATCTCGCCCGGGCAGCCTGCCTAAGGAGCAAACTTTGGCGGCCTTGGTTTGAACAAAAGCTGAAACAGGGCAAACACCCCAAGCAAATTTACGTCTTGATGATGTGCAAAATCATCAAATACGCTTACGCCGTCATCAAATCCGGCCAGCCGTTTGACGAGAATCGGCACAAACCAGCGTAAAACAGCAGTCTAAAGTGTTGCAAAAAAGCGGTAGCCGATGGCTATCGCCGCCTTACTGTTGCTTGCGTTTTTAAAAAGT
>NZ_LXSL01000005.1 GCF_001648355.1 Eikenella longinqua
TTATAACTTTTCCCAAATGGATGAAGTTGTTGGCTTCCGCTATACCCGCGTTGATTTAGCCCATGACTTCCTAAGCGGCGAATACAGCGTAAATGACGCCCTGACCGCTTACCGCAATGGCGCATTCAACAATTCTTTCACCCAACCCAAGCTCCGTCTCGAAGGGGATGATTGGTACAACGATACCAAGCATGGCCGAACCCTCTATGTCGGTACCCGCCTATCTTCCCGCATGCTCCGTTTTTACGAAAAAGGCCGTCAGCTCGGCGATGCTGAAAGCCCTTGGGTACGTTGCGAACTCGAATTGAGAAGTAACGATTTAATCATTCCGCTGGATGTCGTAATTCATCCCGGCGACTACCTTTCCGCCCAATATCCCGAATTAAACCGTCTGTTTGGCGAAAACGGCGTATTCGCCCAAAGCCAACCCAAAAAAATCGCCATTAAGCAACGCATGGTGCAAGCCGGTATTGAGCACAGTATCAAATACCTGCGCATGCAGGGCAGCCGTGCAATCAACATGCTGCTTGAACTGGGCAAATCCACCGAAGAGATTTTGAAAATATTTAATCCTGAAGCCGGTGTGCCTAAAGCTGTCCATCCCGGCCAGTATTTCGCCGAACTATTAAAAATCGACTGCGTTTCAGAAAAGTTTCTTAACCCCGTCTGCGGATACAGCGGCTAAATGCCCTGTCCGGCACATCAGACGATAACACAAAAGGAGTAGTAACCATGTTCGTACAAAAAGCAACCCTGATTGGCACCAAACAGTTCAAAGGCACGATTGAAGGCCGCGATTTCGACACCTGCAAAGTCCGCGTATTGATGGACGTTCCCAGTGATGCCGAAAACGAATGCGGCTTGAACGTAACCGAACTTAACTACGGCAAAAGCAGCAATTACTTAGGATTGCGCGAATACAAATTCCCCGTTGATTGCGAGCTTGAACTGGAAATGGAACTCAAATCAGGCAAGCCGCAACTCAACCTGAAAAACCTCAAAGTGAAAGCCCGCCCCGATCCGAAAGACAGCCTGAAATAAGGGGGAGATATGAGAGTCGTTTATGTTCTTCAGGAATTAAGTGAAGGTGCATTCATCGGTGTAGACGGTTTAGGTGGCCTCGAATACGTCCGAAAACTGGATGAAGCCTTCAGGTTCAGAAATCTCAACGTAGCTTTAGACCACGGCAGGGATATAGACAGCAGCTTAAGGAATATCGCCGTCTATACCCTATACGAACCCGAATAATAAGAAGTACCGTCGTTGCCCGGGCGGCCAGCGACGTTAAACCTTTGAGAAGCCGCCCACTAATAAGAGGCAGAAATGGCAGTCAGCATTATTCACATGATTGTGCCGATAGTCAGATATGAAAACATCATGGATCAGCTATCGCAAATCAGCCTAATGGTAACCCTCATGCTGCTGCTGTTCAGCCTAAAGCATTAACGCTATCCGGGCGGCGTTAATCCAAGTCAAGCCCGCAATAACTTGTAAAAGGAAAACATTATGTTGAAAAACAAACTGGCCGCACTGGCCGTTATGTCCTCCGCCTTCATCGCCACCAATTCTTACGCTGGCGCTGTGGCCGATGCAGTAACCGCCGCTACCGGCGATTTCAAAACCGATTTGGCTTCAGTCGGCGGCATTGCCGTAGGTCTCGGCCTGATCGGTATCGCCTTCATCGCCGGTACCCGATACCCAATGCCGGAGCTACGTTGAAAACGGCATTTACAACCCTTACAAAGCCCGGCAGGAAACTGCCGACAACCTGCCGCAGGGCAGCTACAGCGGCGAAGGCGGTGCCAGCGTGCTGA
>NZ_LXSL01000006.1 GCF_001648355.1 Eikenella longinqua
TCGGCACAAACCAGCGTAAAACAGCAGTCTAAAGTGTTGCAAAAAAGCGGTAGCCGATGGCTATCGCCGCCTTACTGTTGCTTGCGTTTTTAAAAAGTTCTTGACTTTCGATTACGGTATCTTTTGTTGTGTTTGAGGCTACCTGAAAAGTTTTGGCTTGGCCGAAACAGGGGCTTCCGGGCAGTTTTTATTTACATCTCATGCGTTTGCTTGAAAGCATTGCGGCACAAAATTTCTATGCGGCGAAATAGGGATTCTGATGGGCTGGGAATTTCAGGTAGCCTCATGTAAAGGAGTGGTGGATGGCTTAAAGCATAATGTTGCATATATGCCTCTAAAATTGGGCGATTCTGTTTTAGATTAAACAGTTTTGCCGATTCTGGCGATGATATTGCGATATGGAAAATGTTCTGGCAGCTGATTTTGAGGCTGTGTGGAAAACCATAAGCTTAGATGTGGGAGTGGCAAATTTAAGGCAAAAATAAGTGCTGGAAAAAGTTTGTTAGACTGTATGTAAGCATTGAAGCACATGCTTTTTTGGGGCGGATTGTTAAGATTTTATCCTAAATATTACAAATAGTAAGCATAATTTTTTGACAGCGGGTGCGCGCAAATTTACAATGTAATCAAGAAGTAAGTTTGAGTAAAGATTCTAGGTCAGTTTAAGAAAGGGAGGTGTGACATGAGAAGTCAATTAATGATGATGGTAACGGCAGCTTTGCTGCTGGGTGGTTGCGCTTATGGCGAGCAGAAGTTCGTTGACACTCGTTCTCCTGCTGAGATAGCAGCTAGTGCTAGGGCAATTGATCGGGCAGAACGGGCAGAACGGGCAGAGTTCCGTAGGGAACGCAGGCAGGAGCTGATGGATGAAGCCAATGCCACTCGTCGTGCCAACCAAGGCAGCCGGCATATCTACTATCATTTCCGGTAATGCCAGTTAGGCTGTTAGCTTGTTTGTATTTACACTTTTAGGAGTTTGAAAATGAAAAAGTTTGCATTGCCTTTAGCATTAATTATCGCTTTAGCTGGCTGCGCCTCCGGTGGTTCTGTGGGGAACTATGCAATCGGGGATGATAACGCTGCCATTAACGCTGGTCGTAACCGTGCTTCTGCACAAATCAGCCGTGCCCAGCTTGATCAACATCGCCGTCAGCGCCAGAACGTTTCAGAAGAATTGGCATTGGAACGTGAAAAACGTGCCAACGCTCATGGCGCAGTACGTGAAAACTTGACGACAGGTGCTGCGGCCATTGGCGTAGTGGGTGGTGCAGCTGGTTTAATTCGTAGCTTCCGCCACTAGTAGGTTTAGTGCTTGGATGGGAAAGAGAGGCAGGCTAACTGAGAAAGTAGATGCAGACGGCATGTCGCAATATACTGTCTAAGCAGTGAATTAGGCAAACAATAGACAAATTGTTTGCCTAATTTTATTTTGGGGTTGACGTAGATTAGCCCTAAATTCCACACCATCTCCGCAGGATTTTAAGCTGTCGGGACGGTGTGCCGAAGTTAAACCGAAATTCGCACTCTTTCAAGAACAGCGGGAAAGATTTGCGGTCGATTCCGTTGTATTTGCGTAAGACACGTTTTGCCTGATTCCAGAAATTCTCAATGCCGTTAATGTGGTTTTGACGGTCTGCAAATTCCTTGGAATGGTTAATACGGTGATGGATAAAACCACCCACGTCCAACTTGTCATAACTGCTCAGGCTATCGGTATAAACAATGCTGTCCGGCATGATTTTCTTTTTGATGACAGGCATCAATGTTTCAGACTTGGCATTATCCACCACAATAGTGTAGACCCGTCCCTGCCGTTTCAGGATGCCGAATACCACTACCTTGCCTGCCGCACCACGTCCTCGCCTGCCTTTGCGGCGTCCGCCGAAATAGCTTTCGTCCAATTCGACCGGGCCGGCGAAAATTTCATCGGCCGCCAGTGCCAGATGATGGCTGATGACTTGGCGGATTTTGTGGTAGAACAGGATAGCAGAGTTGGG
>NZ_LXSL01000007.1 GCF_001648355.1 Eikenella longinqua
CCAGCTTTCCGGCAGCCCCAAAGCCTTGCCCACCCATTCCGAACAAAACCAGCGCTGCCTGTTTTCAGGTAGCCCGAACACCACGCCGAACGCCCCTGGCAGGTCGTAGCCTTGGCCTTGGGTTTCCGCCCACAAGGTTTCCAGCCGCCCGCCCACACTGTCCGGCAGTTCAATCAGATCCCACTTAGCCGATGGCAGCGGCATGATTTTGCGGCGCACACCACCATCACGCAGGCTGGCGGAGTAGCACCGATATATCGGCTGCCCACCGTCTTTTTCAGGTAGCCTGAAAGGTTGTCGGATAGCAATCTCACAATGCGAGTATTGCCCCTTGGTTAAGACACGGGTCGCAGGCGGTTTTGCCGGCAGGTTTGGCAAAAGCGGCTACCTGAACGGGTGCATCCCCTTTGCAGCCGCCGGCCTTGTATTCGCGGGCTTGTTGCTCGCGCAGCAGGTATTCCGGCTGGAAGCGGGTAACGTGCCGGTAAGCACCGTCCACCATATCGTTGATGGCGGCTACACGCCACGTCTTGTAGAAGCGGTCGCGCACCATCCACCATGCCTGTGCTTTAATGTTGGAGAACATATCGCGGTTTTTCTTGTCGTCGGTGTATTTGGCATCAGGCTTGTACACCGCACCGCCGGCATTGAAGCCAAGCGTCTGCACCTTGCCGTTCTTACGCCGGAACTGCGCTTTCACGCCGGCGCCCACGCCGATGTTGTCGTACACGATGCGGTCAATATTCTGCTCTTGGGCATACAGGTAAACCTTGTCGGCGGAATAAATCACGTCCTGCCCGCGCCATTGCTGCATGTCGGTTACGACCGAGCCGTGCCGCAATACGGTGGCGTTGGCATCATCGCCTTCATCGGCCACGTCAAACCCAAGAATGCGCCGGCCTGCGGCGGAGAAGCCCAGTTTTTCATGCGCATCAATGGCGGCTTCAATCCAACTTGGTTTGATAATCGCCAGTTCGCTATCAGCCACCGGCTCGCCCAGCCAGATGTGGCGGTAAAGGTCTTCATCCCGCTCTTTGCATTCGAGCATATCGGCCAGCAGCGGCGTATCGGCAAAATGCGGGTTGATGTCGTAGTTTGCCTTTAAGACAATGCTGTCTTTGGGCGGGTGGACGATGAACCGCTGATAGGTGTCGTCCAGAATGTTTTTTGGGTTGAAACTGATCCATATTTCCGCGTTTTTGTCGCCACGGATGGATGGTATCAGCACGTCCCATGAATTTTTCGTTACCGCTTCGGCTTCCTCCACCCAGCACACACCGACACCCTGAATCGATTTGATTTTGGTAACGTTGTTTTTAATGCCGTAAAACACAAACTTTGCGCCCGTGCCTTTATGGGTGATGGTGGATTTCAGGATGTCAAACTCATCCGCGTAGCCCAAACGATCGATGGTCTCAATCAATAGCTGGTACACCGAATCACCCAACGAACCTTGAAACTCACGGATGCACAGGATGACCGTGCCGATGCGGCGCGACACTTCCACCGCCAATTCCGCCAGGAAATACGATTTCCCGCTGCCGCGCCCGCCATACAGCACCTTGTAACGCGCCTTGCGGATAAGTGGCTTGAAATACGGATTGGCCATAGGGTTACTTGAAAATATCTTCCAGTGAGCGGGTCTCTACCTTCACACGCATATCGGCATCCAGTTCCAGCTTCTCGCCGTACTTCTTCGGTGCGAGCTTGGACGCCTTCCACTTGCGGGCATCGATTTGTAACTTGGCTTTCGCCACTTCACCCGTTTCAGGGGCGACAGAATCGGCAATATCGATAATCTCGTCGGCAAAACCGTCCGCCTGTTCCTCGCGCGCACGCGCGTATTGCTCCTGAAAATCTTGGTGTTCTGCCAACCAGCGGTGTACTGTGCCGCCCGCAGGCATATCCGCAGATGAACAAATCGCCCGCAAGCTCATGCCACGGGCGATCAGTTCACAGATTTTATCTGCTGTTTCTTGACTGTATGTTGTCGGTCGCCCGACAGGGCGTTTTGCCTTTGCCATATCGAGCTATCCTAAATTTAAAGGCCGCCCGAAGGCAGCCAAAAAGAAAAGAAAAGAAAAGAGAAAATTGCCAATTTGCAACTTTCTCCGAAATATAGCATTTTTATACCAAAAGTGTTTCATGCTGTCAAGTGAAAAACAAAAGCAGCCCGAATGCAACAAAGCACTCGGGCTGGAATTCTGTTTCTTTTACCCACGGCAAAACCCCCGCATGGGTAACGATTGAATAATACGCCTTTGATAACTAAAATGCAAGTGTTTCTATGTTATCTGTTGCTGATTTATTGCATTTCAAAAGCGAAAGGCCCCGAAAACCGGAGCCATAACGCCGACTAGGGAACCCCCCAATCCTTGGGCATTTATCCTTCAATGTATTCCCCTTCCCAAATAGGCATCCCAGAATCTATTGCGGTTAGATTTAATTCCATTTGGAGGTGGACACCCACTGCGATTTGAGAATATTTATGTAATTTTTCAATTAGTGCATGGTTG
>NZ_LXSL01000008.1 GCF_001648355.1 Eikenella longinqua
TGGCGTATAGTTCGCATCTTCGCTGCTTCCACGGCACCGTTTCGAAATTGGTTGGACTGATTGGTTTTGAGACGTGTCGTTTTTATTCGGGAGCGGAATTGTTCTTTAACAGTGAGATTACCGATAAGTGTGGATGTTTCGGCATCCGCACTGCTAAGAGAAGACAAGACGATGTTTTAGACATTGATCTGTTGGTTTCTTTGAAGCAGACCAGAAGTTTAAAGTTAGAGATTGAACATAAGAGTTTGATCCTGGCTCAGATTGAACGCTGGCGGCATGCTTTACACATGCAAGTCGAACGGCAGCGGGGGAGTGCTTGCACTTCTGCCGGCGAGTGGCGAACGGGTGAGTAACATATCGGAACGTGCCGAGTAGTGGGGGATAACCAATCGAAAGATTGGCTAATACCGCATACGCTCTGAGGAGGAAAGCAGGGGACCGAAAGGCCTTGCGCTATTTGAGCGGCCGATATCTGATTAGCTAGTTGGTGGGGTAAAGGCCTACCAAGGCGACGATCAGTAGCGGGTCTGAGAGGACGATCCGCCACACTGGGACTGAGACACGGCCCAGACTCCTACGGGAGGCAGCAGTGGGGAATTTTGGACAATGGGGGCAACCCTGATCCAGCCATGCCGCGTGTATGAAGAAGGCCTTCGGGTTGTAAAGTACTTTTGTTCGGGAAGAAAAGGGGACGGTTAATACCCGTTTCTGCTGACGGTACCGAAAGAATAAGCACCGGCTAACTACGTGCCAGCAGCCGCGGTAATACGTAGGGTGCGAGCGTTAATCGGAATTACTGGGCGTAAAGCGAGCGCAGACGGTTATTTAAGCAGGATGTGAAATCCCCGGGCTTAACCTGGGAACTGCGTTCTGAACTGGATGGCTAGAGTGTGTCAGAGGGGGGTAGAATTCCACGTGTAGCAGTGAAATGCGTAGAGATGTGGAGGAATACCGATGGCGAAGGCAGCCCCCTGGGATAACACTGACGTTCATGCTCGAAAGCGTGGGTAGCAAACAGGATTAGATACCCTGGTAGTCCACGCCCTAAACGATGTCGATTAGCTGTTGGGCAGCTTGACTGCTTAGTAGCGTAGCTAACGCGTGAAATCGACCGCCTGGGGAGTACGGTCGCAAGATTAAAACTCAAAGGAATTGACGGGGACCCGCACAAGCGGTGGATGATGTGGATTAATTCGATGCAACGCGAAGAACCTTACCTGGTCTTGACATGTACGGAACCTTCCAGAGACGGAAGGGTGCCTTCGGGAGCCGTAACACAGGTGCTGCATGGCTGTCGTCAGCTCGTGTCGTGAGATGTTGGGTTAAGTCCCGCAACGAGCGCAACCCTTGTCATTAGTTGCCATCATTTAGTTGGGCACTCTAATGAGACTGCCGGTGACAAACCGGAGGAAGGTGGGGATGACGTCAAGTCCTCATGGCCCTTATGACCAGGGCTTCACACGTCATACAATGGTCGGTACAGAGGGTAGCCAAGCCGCGAGGCGGAGCCAATCCCAGAAAACCGATCGTAGTCCGGATTGCACTCTGCAACTCGAGTGCATGAAGTCGGAATCGCTAGTAATCGCAGGTCAGCATACTGCGGTGAATACGTTCCCGGGTCTTGTACACACCGCCCGTCACACCATGGGAGTGGGGGATACCAGAAGCAGGTAGGCTAACCGCGAGGAGGCCGCTTGCCACGGTATGCTTCATGACTGGGGTGAAGTCGTAACAAGGTAGCCGTAGGGGAACCTGCGGCTGGATCACCTCCTTTCTAGAGAAAAGCGGGGCAGGAGCATCCACACCTATCGGTAATCACACAGATGCAAGAGAAGACCTTGGGTTTGTAGCTCAGCTGGTTAGAGCACACGCTTGATAAGCGTGGGGTCGGAGGTTCAAGTCCTCCCAGACCCACCACCACGCTGAAGCCAGAGGCAGAGCAGTAGAAACGCCCGAGGAGAGAGGTAAGGGGGCATAGCTCAGTTGGTAGAGCACCTGCTTTGCAAGCAGGGGGTCATCGGTTCGATCCCGTTTGCCTCCACCACAGACCCAGCACTTTTCAAATCAAAGCGAACCGCTTTCAGGCCACTTGAAAGCAGCTGGTTTTGATTTGCGAAGCGCAAGCGACGCATCGATCTTTAACAAATTGGCAAGCCGAAATCAATAAACAAACGAAGTAAGAGGGGGTGTGCCCCACTTACTGAAATTTGGGTAATGATTGTATTGACCGGATCCTGAGACAAAAGGCAGGATTCGGACACAACAAGCAGTAAGCTTTATCAGAGTAGAGGCCTTAAGTCCCGACTGTCGTCAACGCAGGGAGGGCAAAGTCAGAAAGGCACTTCAAATGATAGAGTCAAGTGAATAAGTGCATCAGGTGGATGCCTTGGCGATGATAGGCGACGAAGGACGTGTAAGCCTGCGAAAAGCATCGGGGAGCTGGCAATAGAGCTATGATCCGGTGATGTCCGAATGGGGAAACCCACCGTATTTTGTACGGTATCCTTATCCGAATCCATAGGGTAAGCGAAGCGAACCCGGAGAACTGAACCATCTCAGTACCCGGAGGAAAAGAAATCAACCGAGATTCCGCAAGTAGTGGCGAGCGAACGTGGAGGAGCCTGTATACGATAGCTGTTGAGATAGAAGAAGGAAATGGAAAGTTCCGCCATAGTGGGTGATAGCCCCGTATTCGAAATCTCGGTAGTGGTACTAGGTATACGACAAGTAGGGCGGGACACGAGAAATCCTGTCTGAAGATGGGGGGACCATCCTCCAAGGCTAAATACTCATCATCGACCGATAGTGAACCAGTACCGTGAGGGAAAGGCGAAAAGAACCCCGGGAGGGGAGTGAAATAGAACCTGAAACCTGATGCATACAAACAGTGGGAGCCCCAGATTTAAGTATCTTGGTTCTTTCAGCGAGCGAGCAGCGAGCTAAAAGCAGACTAAGGAGTGAAACTGGCAGATTTAAGCAAGATAGCAGGATGCTTAAATCTGGGGTGACTGCGTACCTTTTGTATAATGGGTCAACGACTTACGTTCAGTAGCGAGCTTAACCGGATAGGGGAGGCGTAGGGAAACCGAGTCTTAATAGGGCGACGAGTTGCTGGGCGTAGACCCGAAACCGAGTGATCTATCCATGGCCAGGTTGAAGGTGCCGTAACAGGTACTGGAGGACCGAACCCACGCATGTTGCAAAATGCGGGGATGAGCTGTGGATAGGGGTGAAAGGCTAAACAAACTCGGAGATAGCTGGTTCTCCCCGAAAACTATTTAGGTAGTGCCTCATGTATCACTTCCGGGGGTAAAGCACTGTTATGGCTAGGGGGTCATTGCGACTTACCAACCCATGGCAAACTCAGAATACTGGAAAGTGTGAGCATGGGAGACAGACAGCGGGTGCTAACGTCCGTTGTCGAAAGGGAAACAACCCAGACCGCCAGCTAAGGTCCCAAATGATAGATTAAGTGGTAAACGAAGTGGGAAGGCTTAGACAGCCAGGATGTTGGCTTAGAAGCAGCCATCATTTAAAGAAAGCGTAATAGCTCACTGGTCGAGTCATCCTGCGCGGAAGATGTAACGGGGCTCAAATCTATAACCGAAGCTGCGGATGCACGCTTCATTAAAACAGCTTACCGGAGCGAAGCGACGGAAAGCGCCCATCAAAGTCGAGCGTGACGGATGGTGGAAGCAGAGTTGTTTTAATGAAGCGTGCATGGTAGGGGAGCGTTCTGTAGGCCTGAGAAGGCGTATCGTAAGGTATGCTGGAGGTATCAGAAGTGCGAATGTTGACATGAGTAGCGATAAAGCGGGTGAAAAGCCCGCTCGCCGAAAGCCCAAGGTTTCCTGCGCAACGTTCATCGGCGCAGGGTGAGTCGGCCCCTAAGGCGAGGCAGAGATGCGTAGTCGATGGGAAACGGGTTAATATTCCCGTACTTGATTTAAGTGCGACGTGGGGACGGAGAAGGTTAGGTCAGCAAACTGTTGGAATAGTTTGTTCAAGCCGGTAGGTGGAAGGACTAGGCAAATCCGGTTCTTCGAAACACCGAGAAGCGATAACGAGCATCTACGGATGCGAAGTGACCGATACCACGCTTCCAGGAAAAGCCACTAAGCTTCAGCTTAAATCGAACCGTACCGCAAACCGACACAGGTGGGCAGGATGAGAATTCTAAGGCGCTTGAGAGAACTCGGGAGAAGGAACTCGGCAAATTGATACCGTAACTTCGGGAGAAGGTATGCCCTTCGACGTTAAGCCTTCGCGGCGTAAGCGTTGGAGGGTCGCAGAGAATCGGTGGCTGCGACTGTTTATTAAAAACACAGCACTCTGCAAACACGAAAGTGGACGTATAGGGTGTGACGCCTGCCCGGTGCTGGAAGGTTAATTGAAGATGTGAGAGCATCGGATCGAAGCCCCAGTAAACGGCGGCCGTAACTATAACGGTCCTAAGGTAGCGAAATTCCTTGTCGGGTAAGTTCCGACCCGCACGAATGGCGTAACGATGGCCACACTGTCTCCTCCCGAGACTCAGCGAAGTTGAAGTGGTTGTGAAGATGCAATCTACCCGCTGCTAGACGGAAAGACCCCGTGAACCTTTACTGTAGCTTTGCATTGGACTTTGAAGTCACTTGTGTAGGATAGGTGGGAGGCTTAGAAGCAGAGACGCCAGTTTCTGTGGAGCCGTCCTTGAAATACCACCCTGGTGACTTTGAGGTTCTAACCCAGGTCCGTGATCCGGATCGGGGACCGTGCATGGTAGGCAGTTTGACTGGGGCGGTCTCCTCCCAAAGAGTAACGGAGGAGTTCGAAGGTTACCTAGGTCCGGTCGGAAATCGGACTGATAGTGCAATGGCAAAAGGTAGCTTAACTGCGAGACCGACAAGTCGAGCAGGTGCGAAAGCAGGACATAGTGATCCGGTGGTTCTGAATGGAAGGGCCATCGCTCAACGGATAAAAGGTACTCCGGGGATAACAGGCTGATTCCGCCCAAGAGTTCATATCGACGGCGGAGTTTGGCACCTCGATGTCGGCTCATCACATCCTGGGGCTGTAGTCGGTCCCAAGGGTATGGCTGTTCGCCATTTAAAGTGGTACGTGAGCTGGGTTTAAAACGTCGTGAGACAGTTTGGTCCCTATCTGCAGTGGGCGTTGGAAGTTTGACAGGGGCTACTCCTAGTACGAGAGGACCGGAGTGGACGAACCTCTGGTGTACCGGTTGTCACGCCAGTGGCATCGCCGGGTAGCTAAGTTCGGGAAGGATAAGCGCTGAAAGCATCTAAGCGCGAAACCTGCCTGGAGATGAGACTTCCCTTGTGGTATAACCACACTAAAGAGTCGTTCTAGACCAGGACGTTGATAGGTGGGGTGTGGAAGCGCGGCAACGCGTGCAGCTAACCCATACTAATTGCTCGTGAGGCTTGACTCTATCATTTGAAGTGCTTTGCGGTGGCTGGCCACCGGAGAGGACGGAAGATAAAGCTTACTGGAAAGAGATACACATTACCCGACGGTCGAACCTTGAGAGAGTTTGGCCGGAGAAGATTGATTGGCCGATAGCGATATCGGCGGCTTGACGATTTGTACAGTTTAGTTTGGCGGCCATAGCGGTTTGGTCCCACGCCTTCCCATCCCGAACAGGACCGTGAAACGAACCAGCGCCGATGATAGTACGGATACCCGTGCGAAAGTAGGACACTGCCAAACACCTATTCCGACACCCCGGCTTAATCAGCCGGGGTGT
>NZ_LXSL01000009.1 GCF_001648355.1 Eikenella longinqua
CATTTTATTTGCTTTGGCCAAGGTATAGGGCCGACGACATTTCAAATATGGCGAATTCGCCATAATTAAAATTACACTGTCGCATGATGAAGTGAACTAGTTCCAAAATGGAACTAGTTCGAACCCAACCCCGTGAACGCATCACGGGGCTTGGGCTACCTGAAATCAAATATCAAAGCAGAGGCGGTGATACTGCTGTTTCTCCGCCGCATCCCCCGCCCACGGGAAGCTGTCAAAATATCGATGGTCGGGCAAGTTTACGCCCATATGGCGGGCGGTGGCGCGGATAAGCCGCATCGCATCTTTGGCATGGTCGCTGATACCTGCCGCCAGCGAACGATTGAATAACCTGAATGCCGCATCATGATAATAGATGAACTCCGCACAGAATAAAGTATGGAACAGCATTGGTTCGAGATTTGGCAGTGTGGGCGGTAGCCTGTCCAACACTTCGCCGCTGATGCCGTCATGCAGCATCAAACTGTGAACATAAGCCACCGCAGACGGCAACAGCGGCGCCGCAATCTGCTCGATTTTCTCCACACCGAAGCGCTGATGCACCATCTTAAACGCCGTGGAGAAATCCAGATTGCGGCGGATGGCGAAAGCCTTCACCGCATCCACCAAGCCGCGCCGCTCGTCTATCGTGGTTTGGGTTCCCAGTTTGGGGCTACCTGAAACATCTTCCTGCGTATCGAGAAACGCGCGGATAACCTTCAGCGAGAAGGCCGGGGAAATCCACATGCCGTAGTGAACCACAAGCTCTTTGCTTACGAATGTGCCAAGTTTTTGTTTTTTCTGAATAGCTCGAATTTGAGCTTTTTCCAATTCAGCAATTAAATCAGCAGTTTGCTGGTTACGCAGCCAGTTTGCTGGTTTATTTTTTTCTAAACCGCCTGCTGCTCGATGTAAGTCATTGAGAGAATAAAGGTTGTCGAATTGACGGATAGCCACATTGGCCACAGAGATTGCGTTCATGATGAACTCCTAGACAGATTAGTTAGTGATTGCCGCTGAATAGGGCGGCGGGCTTCAACTACCGTGTCTAGACGGCTCGCAGTATTCCCCGAAGGTGTTGTATTTCTGCGTATAGACCCGCCAGAGAAACTTGGCGTTTTGTGCCGCTAATCTCATGCAAGGAGAGAGCAACGAAACCGATAGGCACAAAAAATGCGCACTGACGGGGCGGATATCCGCTAGACAATTAGTAGTGCGCTCATCATAAACAAAACCCCCTGCAAATGCAAGGGGCTGGCGTTTACCTGTTTCTCAACTGCCGATAATCAATGGCTCTGCTATATGATGAATTATCTATCATCGGGTCTGACCGAACCATTTCGATACAGCGATTTTGTATGATAATTTGCTGGTCTCTCCATTTACTTGTAGGCAAGGTACCATCAAAAATTTGGGTTCGGATTTGGCGTGCCATCGCTATTAAATCCTGATACGAGGCCATAGATGACAAAGAGTAAGCGCCATCCCTAGCAATAGATTCCATAGCATAAGCACTGACTTTCTCATCCGCCGCTTGAAGAGAGTATTGTCCAGTATAGGCAAAGTTATAAGCGTTTTGAGTGAATGAAATAAATCCCCTTAATGTTTGGCATTGCTCCGGCCCATCATCCCCTGCTGGCAATATAGACTTCACTTCCGCTATAGATGGCAGGGAGATTGACAACAATATGATAAATAATATTTTTTTCATCATTACTCTCCTTGTCTCGGATATTTCCTATTTTGCTCAATCAAATAGCCGATTCTCTCGGCAGTCTTGTAGGTGTTCTGTTGGATTTTGAACATAACCACAGTAAATTCAGCCCACAAGCGAATAATCAGGTTGCCGAATATCAGCAAGCCCAAACCTGCGAATATCCCCATCACACCGCCGACCTGCTGCGCCTCAATCTGCGACTGCCCGCCGGCAAACCCGCCCATCATCAAGCCGATGGCGAACAGGTTATTGACCAATAGCAGCAGCCAGTAAATTAAAGTGATGATTTTAGTGGATAAAACAGAATCCAGGAAAAATATGCTACGCATTTTGCACCCCCTTAATCGCCTTCTTCAGTCGGGTATAGTTCAGACAGCTTGGCAAATTCAAGAGCCAGCTTTTGGTTTAAGTTTGCCAACTCCAAGAAATTTTGCGCAACTTGCTCATGATTGCCGTTATACAGAATCCGGGCATTCGTTTCATGCCAACCGGCAATATTTTGATTTATTTTTGAAATCTTCTCTAAAATCTTTTTCTTTGAATCACTCATCTTTCATCTCCTAAAAAAAATCCCGCTTGTGGTACAGTTGAAGCTCGACCAACAACTATCCCAAAGGGGATTTTATGCCAAAATTCAGCCTCGACCTAGCAACCAATACTTGGACGGCCAAGCAATATATCCGTGTAACAACCGACTATACCTGCGAATGCGGGAATAGGATGGAAATTCAGATTGATTGGCCGGAAAAGGTTTCAATGACCTCCCAAATAACCCTTAACAATCTGAATTGTCCTCAGTGTCATGCTCCCGTGGTGTTGCCAAGGGCACATTACTTTGTTGAGGGCTATCGCTTGTTATCAAAGCCGATTGAGGAGGAATGATACCCTTCGCCTCTACCCTATCGCAAGTAACGATAATTTTGTCATTACTTGCGGATATTGAACTCATGCCGATTATGTTCATAATCATTTCCTAATACAATTGTTTACCCAATAATCTTAGTTTGCCTAAACTCTGGCTCCAGTTTGCAAATGGCGCTATTGAGCAGCCCCGCCACAATTTCCCCAACCTGTTTCTTTTTCCGCCACAACGTTACGCGCCCAATATCAAATCTGTCTTGTATCTGCATCTGCTTGGGGCTACCTGAAAAAATATGCGACAGCAGGGCATCACAAAGCAACAAGGGAATGCCTTGCTGCTGATCCAGGATGTAGCTGCTCAAATCCACGATACGGCTCAAATTGCTGCCGTATTGGGCTTCTACGGCGCAAAGCTCCAAATGGTTTAGTAGCCGTTCCACCCGCGCCCGTATCATCGCACTGTTTGCGTGCCAGTCATGTTGTGTCATCCCTTGTCCGCCACCACGGCTTACGCCCTTATCCTCTACCCAGTGGCAAATTTGTGCGGTGTTGTTCAAGCCGCCCAGCTCAATAGCTACCTCGCCAGCCTAGACCGCGATAGTGATATTGAGAGTAAGGCAGACGAGATGATTGAGGAGAGCATCCTCAGCGACATCATGCCCCGCCTCAGCCCCGCCGCCCAAGACGAAGTAAGGCGAATCGTGCTGGAGATGGCCGAAGAAATCCTTGAGCGCGAAGCTGAAGCAGTACGGCGCGAGCGCGAAGACGAAGCCCGCTTCAAGCGCGATTACCAAGATTATTAGGAGAGCAGCATGAACATCAGCATAGACGGCGACCTCGAGCAGGCCGTTCCAATCGTACAACGCGCCGCCGACTTGTTGGAAGTAACGCGGCTTGACGAGATTATCAACGAGCTCAGCCGAGACAGCCAAAACGAGATACGCAGCATCCTGCTCAAACGAGCCGAAGCCATACTCGCGGATGAGGCCGAGGATGAGAGATGGGAGCGGCAACGCGCCGCCTGACACGATACGCCCGCCCAACGGCGGGCTACCTGAAAATAACTGGCAGCGAGAGAGCATCCCCCAGCCGGCGGTGGGGCAAAACACCGGCAGCAGGCGGCGGCTGAACTCCTTGTAAGGGTAATCCCCCTCTAACTACCGAGCGCCTGCACCTTTACATAGGCAATTCTTGAAAATAGTTTAGCGATGCCGTATATTATTAGCCAAAGCAGGAGTAGCAAAAATTACAAAACATCTCACGGGTATGTTGTTGGTGAAAGCAGCAACTTATATTTTTAACTTTAAAATAAGGAGTTTGCAATGAAACATATTTACTCAGAGGGCTGGGAAGTCTAAATGGGCTTTTTAAATTTAATAGCAGGGCTAGGTACATGTATCGCAACAATGTATCTAGCCATTTTTGCGTATGCACAAGTAACACTATCCAAACGGCAAAATCAGCAAAAATCCACGGTAGACCTCCTTATTTCCAATAATAGCAATCAGCATTACCGTGAACAGCGGCAAAAATATCTCAATATGCGCCGCAACGGAGAAAATTTTACTGCTTTAGCGTGCAAAATATCAGAGAAGGGGGAACACGAGAACAAGAATATTGTCGTTCTTGATGTTCTGAACTCGATAGAGTTTATTTGTGTTGGCATCAAAGAAAATATTTTTGATGAAGCTGTATATAAGCGCATGAGTCGAAGTAGTGTCATCAATGATTGGCATGCCCTCAAGCCATATATCATGGAATTGCGTAAGTTAAACAATAATAACGATAAGTTATTCTGCGAATTTGAATGGTTAGCTGAAAAATGGATTAGCGAAGAGAAGTAGTCCTTAACATCTAAGAAACAATAGCTTTGAGCCGTCTCACAAGAGGCGGCTTTTTTCATGGAGACCTAAAAATGAAAACCCATATCGCCGCTTGGATAGCGGCTATTTTTATGGGCGCGGCCTTTGTCGCCATGCCCACCCTAGACAGCCAAGACCAGTATTTACAAACAGTCCAAACAGAGACTGCCGCCGAACGGGTAGCCAAGCTAGACCGCCAAGCCTCACAAGAGGCCGCCGAACTGGAGCGGCAATATCAAGAGATGGACGACGTGCAGATTATGCGCGGCGTGGTGTATGAGCCGGAGGGGAAGTAATGCAAGTCATCACCCGCTACAACAAACCCCGCCCTGGGAAAGTAACTATCAGCCTAGAGCATCGCCGCATTCTCACCAGCCCCTCCACGAAAGAGGCGCACGAGTGGAAGGGATTAAAGACCAAGCGCGGCGTAGTTATATACGCTGAGTATATATTCCCCATCACCGAAACCGCCGCCATTACCGACTGCCAGAACAAATTTTACCAACAGATGAGCGAACGCATCGAAGCCGGCCGCCGCAATTTAAACCACCTCCCAGCCGCCATCAAACGGACAGGGAATAAACGGAAAGATTAGCAATGAGCAAAAGCCAAGAATTAATTGCAAAGCAACACCCCGTCAGCGCGGGCGATATTCTAGGTATGGTTGCCGGCCTTGCCGCTGCTGCCATACACATTTACGAAACCGAGCCAAGCGGGAAACTTAGCCAACTGTTTGCCCTCGAAGGCATCCCGCCCACCTATCAACTCATTAAGCCGATTGCAGAGGAAGCAAACCAACTGGCCGCGGCAAACGATACTGAAGCAGATGACTTTCTAAAATTCGTTACAGCAGTCATCTCGCTACTGGATAAGGCCAGCGAAAAAGCAAACGAGCTTGGCTTGTCCGAAGCGGCCCCACCGACCATCCAATAACCGGAGCTAAATTATGACCCAAAACACCCAACTGACAACCCTATCCAACAAACTTGCCGCCCAGTTCGATTTGGGCAGCGGCGAAGGCTTGCTCGACACGCTCAAGCGCACCGCCTTCAAAGGCAATGTATCAGACGACCAAATGGCCGCGCCGCTGATTGTGGCCAACCAATACCGCTTAAATCCATGGACGAGCAAAATCTACGCCTTCCCCAGTCAAGGCGGCATCGTTCCCGTAGTCGGCGTAGATGGATGGGCGCGCATCATCAACGGCAATGCCCAATTTGACGGCATGGACTTTGAGCAAGACGAAGATAGCTGCACCTGCCGCATCTACCGCAAAGACCGCGCCCATCCCGTAAGCGTTACCGAATACATGGACGAATGCAAACGCAACACCGCCCCGTGGAAATCCCACCCGCGCCGGATGCTTCGCCACAAAGCCATGATACAGGCCGCCCGCTTGGCATTTGGCTTCGCCGGTATTTATGACGAGGACGAAGCCGAACGCATCAAAGATGCCAAAGACCACGCCCCCACCAATGCCGCCAGCCGCAACACCATTTCCAGCGCCAACAACGCCGTGCGCAAGCTGTCTAAGTTTTTCGGCGGGGACAACCCGGCGCCGTTGGATGAAATCGAGCCGGCACACGTCCGCCGTTATCTCGACTGGCGCAAAGACACCCCCGGCGGCGCCAACAACGAAATCGGTTATCTCAGCGCCATCTTTAACTATGCCAGAGAGCAGGGTTGGACAAGCAAAGAAAACCCCTGCCGCAACGTCAAGAAGCACAGCAAGAAGCGCCGTGAGGTTTATATTGAGGATTACCTGTATCAGGCCGTCTATCAGGCTGCCAGCCAGCAGATGCGTGATTTAATGGACATTGCCTACATCACCGGCCAGCGCCCTGTTGATATAGTCGGCATTCACAGCAGCCACATCCACGAAGGCATCCTGCATATCAGCCAACAGAAAACAGGTGCCAAACTGCGCTTTGAAATCAGCGGCAAGCTCAAAGAAATCATCGACCGCATCCACCAAGATAACGGCTACCTGTTCCTCAACAGCCACGGGAAACCACTGACCCGCGACTCTTTAGGCAGGCAGTTTCTAGAGTTGCGCAAAACCGTCATGCAGCAACGACCGGAACTAGCGGAAGAGCTGTCCAATTTCCAGTTTCGAGATTTGCGCGCCAAAGCCGCCACGGACATTTACCTGGCTGCCGACACCCGCAGCGCTTCCGACCAACTTGGCCACGCCTCTGAGCAGATGACCAAAACCTACATCCGGCGCGGTAAAATACTCAAGCCGCTAAAATAGAGTTTGCGGAACACCTCTAGAAATTGCGGAAATATAACGGCTGCCAAAAGATGAATTATGCTTATGCAGTATATGCTTATCTATGGCAGCCGTCTTGATGCTTGATTATTCGGTAAACTGCGACTACTATCTCGCCGCCTACCTGCAATACCCGCTATTCCGCAACAAGCCCAAGAGCGATTTCCTGCGCCCCTATTTTGATTTGTGGCAGCAGGGCTACGGCTTTGCCTTAGACAAAGACTGCCTGTATCTCACCCGATAAACATCAGTAAAGGCTACCTGAAAACCCAACCAGCAATTTTTAGCTGCGCAGAAACTCGCGAAGCTCGTTTTCAGGTAGCCTCCAAGCCACCCCCAACCTAGGACAACACCATGAGCATCAAATCCGACCGCTGGATCCGCCGCATGGCCGAAGAGCACGGCATGATCGAGCCCTTCGAGCCCGGCCAAATCAAAGAGCAAGACGGCCGCCGCATCATCTCCTACGGCACATCGAGCTACGGCTACGACATCCGCTGCGCCAACGAATTCAAAATCTTCACCAACATCAACAGCACCATCGTCGACCCGAAAAACTTCGACCCGAAAAACTTCGTTACCGTGGAAGACGACTGCTGCATCATCCCGCCCAACTCCTTCGCCCTGGCGCGCACGGTGGAATACTTCCGCATCCCGCGCAACGTGCTCACCGTGTGCCTGGGCAAATCCACCTACGCCCGCTGCGGCATCATCGTAAACGTTACCCCCTTCGAGCCGGAGTGGGAAGGCTACGTTACGCTGGAATTTTCCAACACCACGCCGCTGCCCGCCAAAATCTACGCCGGCGAAGGTGTAGCGCAAGTCCTCTTCTTCGAGAGCGACGAAGTGTGCGAAACGTCCTACAAAGACCGCAAAGGCAAATACATGGGGCAAACTGGCGTTACCCTGCCCAAGGCATAAGCCGCCGCCACGATAAAGGCTACCTGAAAACCATTTTTCAGGTAGCCTTTTGCTTCGATACGGCTCAGTTTCTACTCTTCCCAATCCTCCAGCGCCAGCGGGCCGTTTTCCTTCACTTCCTCCATCACCACATAGCTGCGGCTTTCCACCGCCGAGGGCAGTTGCAGCAGGATTTTGCCGAGCATGTCGCGGTAGGCGGACATGTCTTGCAGGCGCACTTTGATCAGGTAGTCGTATTCGCCCGACACAAGGTGGCATTCGAGAATCTGTGGAATCTGCTGCACTTCGCGGCGGAATTCTTCAAAAATATCGCCGGATTTGGAATGCAGCTTGATTTCCACAAACACCAAAAGGCCGTAGCCGAGCCGGGCGGGATTGAGGCGGGCGTGGTAGCCGGTGATGTGGCCGTCGCGTTCCAGCCGGCGCACGCGTTCGGTAACGGGCGTGGCGGAGAGGCCGACGCGCTCGGCCAGCTCGGTCATGCTCAGGCGGGCGTTTTCCTGCAAAAGCTTGAGGATGCGGTAGTCGATGCTGTCGGCTTCTTTCAGTTGTCGGTTGGGCATGGACGTCTCCTATGATTGGAAAGACTATCTGAAAACGGTGCAGCGGTTTTCAGGTAGCCTTGATTGTTGCGCGCTTATTGCTCGCGGATTTGGTCGAGCAGGGCTTTCATGGAGAGGCGCACGCGGCCGCGGTCGTCTACTTCCAGCGCTTTCACGCGCACGTTTTGGCCGACTTTGAGGTAGTCGTGCACGTCTTTCACGCGCTCGTGGGCAATCTGGCTGATGTGCACCAGGCCGTCTTTGCCAGGCATCACGGATACGATGGCGCCCACGTTGTTGTCCAAAATCTTAATCACCACGCCGTTGTACACCTGGCCCACTTCCACTTCGGCGGTGATTTCTTCGATGCGCTTGCGGGCAGCTTCTACGGATTCCACATTCACGGCGGCGATGGTGATGGTGCCGTCGTCTTCGATGTTGATTTC
This sequence comes from Eikenella longinqua, assembly GCF_001648355.1. Taxonomy (GTDB): domain Bacteria; phylum Pseudomonadota; class Gammaproteobacteria; order Burkholderiales; family Neisseriaceae; genus Eikenella; species Eikenella longinqua. Next base: position 8,619 of record NZ_LXSL01000009.1, read on the forward strand.
GGTGCCGGTTTCGGCGGTGAGGGCGCGGATGGTTTCGCCGCCTTTGCCGATTACGTCGCGGATTTTGTCTTGGTTAATCTTCATGGTGAAGAGGCGCGGGGCGTGCTGCGAGAGCTCCTGCGGGCCGGCCACGGCGGTTTGCATCTGCTGGAGGATGTGCAGGCGGGCTTCTTTGGCCTGCGCCAGGGCAATCTGCATGATTTCTTTGGTGATGCCTTGGATTTTGATGTCCATTTGCAGGGCGGTAACGCCTTCGGTGGTGCCGGCCACTTTGAAATCCATGTCGCCGAGGTGGTCTTCGTCGCCCAGAATATCGGTAAGCACGGCGAATTTGTTGCCTTCCAAAATCAGGCCCATGGCGATGCCGGCCACGTGGGCTTTCAGCGGCACGCCGGCGGAGAGCAGGCTCAGGCAGCCGCCGCACACGGAGGCCATGGAGGAAGAGCCGTTGGACTCGGTGATTTCAGACACCACGCGCATGGTGTAGCTGAAATCTTCGGGCGCGGGCAGCACAGCCAGCAGGGCGCGTTTGGCCAGGCGGCCGTGGCCGATTTCGCGGCGTTTGGGCGCGCCCATGCGGCCGACTTCGCCGGTGGAATAGGGCGGGAAGTTGTAGTGCAGCATGAAGCGGTCGGTGTATTCGCCGCTCAGGGCGTCGATGATTTGCTCGTCGCGCTGGGTGCCGAGGGTGGCCACGGCCAGGGATTGGGTTTCGCCGCGGGTGAAGAGGGCGGAGCCGTGGGTGCGCGGCAGCACGCCGGTTTGGATGTTGATGGGGCGCACGGTGCGGGTGTCGCGGCCGTCGATGCGCGGCTGGCCGGCCAGAATCTGGCCGCGTACCACGTCGGCTTCCAAATGCTTGAAAATGCCTTTGATTTCGTTGGCGGCCAGGGTGTCGGTGTCTTCCGTGATCAGGGCTTCTTTCACGGCGGCCCAGGCTTCGTCCAGCTTGGCGCTGCGGGCTTGTTTCTGGCGGATTTTGAAGGCTTCCTGAATGGTGGCGCCGGCGATTTCGCGCACTTTGGCCACCAGTTCGGCGTTGGTTTCGGGCGCCTGCCAATCCCACACTTCGGGGTTCACTTCGTCGGCCAGTTCGTTGATGGCGCGGATCACGGCCTGCATTTCATCGTGGCCGTATACCACTGCGCCGAGCATCACGTCTTCGGGCAGAATCTGCGCTTCGGATTCCACCATCAGCACGGCCTGCGCGGTACCAGCCACCACCAAATCCAGCCGCGAACGGGAAAGCTGGGTTTTGGTGGGGTTCAGCACGTATTGGCCGTCCACATAGCCCACGCGCGCGGCGCCGATGGGGCCGGCAAAGGGCACGCCGCTCAACACCAGCGCGGCAGAAGCGCCGATCATGGCGGGGATGTCGCTGTCAATTTCAGAATCGCAAGACACAACCATGGCCACGATTTGGATGTCGTGGTAGAAGCCTTCGGGGAAGAGCGGGCGGATGGGGCGGTCGATCAGGCGGCTGGTGAGGATTTCTTTTTCGCTCTGTTTGCCTTCGCGCTTAAAGAAGCCGCCGGGGATTTTGCCTGCGGCGTAGGTGCGCTCCAGATAATCCACGGTGAGCGGGAAGAAATCCTGCCCGGCTTTCACTTCTTTATTGGCGGTAACGGCCACCAGCACCACGGTTTCGCCCATGGACACTTTCACTGCGGCGGCGGCCTGGCGGGCGATTTCGCCGGTTTCGATGGAAACGGTGTGCTGGCCGTATTGGAAGGTTTTCACGTGTTTGTTAAACATAAATATTCCTTTAAAACAGAAGCCGCTGCCGCTAAAACACTAAGCATGCACCCGCCGCGCAAGCGCATGGTTAGGGTTTCAGACAGGCAGGGCCGGATGGGAAAATAAACAATCGGCTCAGGCTACCTGAAAAAACCAAAGGCAGCCCGAAACCGGCGCGCATTCTAACACGCCGCCGGGCGGATTGCACCGTATAAACAAGATAATCCGTTTTTCAGGTAGCCTCTGCGCCTGCCTGAGGCTACCTGAAAATAGCTGCGGGCTAGGCGCCTTGCTGAAACGTGGTTTTCGGGCGGCTTATTTTTTCAGGTAGCCTGCAATGGTAGGGAGAAAAGCAGCCTCGGAGATACGGGGCGATTAGTTGGAAGTTGCCTGCGTTCCACACACCTAATCAAACAGGCTGCCCCTGCTGGAAATACAGTTGATACTTTTCAAAAGCATCCTGCCATATCAAATGTCGGTTGGCCGTGAGCGTGGCCAGGATAATCTGCACCAATTTGTTTTGATCTTGTTCGGCGATTTCGTTTGCGCCACAATAAGTTTTGTGCAGCTGCTTGAGCGTTTCGCTATCGGGCGGATTGAGCGGTATTGCTTGATTTTTGTCTATCGCGCAATAACCAAAGCCATCAAATGAAACAGCGTGCAAGCACAGGCATTGTTTGTTGGCGGCAACGAAATCAACACCGATGCTGCCGGAGAAAAAATGATAATCGCCGGAACGGAATTGGGGAACGGGGCAGAAATGGTGTTCATCAGATAACATGATTCTCTCTGTCTTATGCAGCTGTTTTAAAAACATTTTAGTATACCCAATCTTTGGACTGCCTGAAACCGCCCTCTCTTTCCCGAAGCCTTTCCAGTCCGGCAAAACACGAAGCCTAAGCACGATACAAAACAAATTTCAAATCGCCGACACATCATTTTTCAGGTAGCCTCTGCGTGGGCAAGGAGGCTACCTGAAAATCCCAGCAGCAGCAAAAGCCGCGCCCGTATCACGCCGCGCCCCGCCTGCGCTACAATACCGCCCTTTCCCCTTCCGCCCCCTTCCCCATGCTCCGCCCTTCCCGCCTCAAATGGTTTTCCGCCCGTATGCTGGCCGCGCTGCCGATGTTTGTGAGCGTGAGCACCGCCGTGCTGGCCGTGTGGTATTGGCAAAAGCCGCTGATGTGTATGCCGCTGGTGCTCGGCGTGATTGCCGGCGCGCTGGTGGATTTGGACAACCGCCTCACCGGCCGCATCAAAAACGTGCTGCTCACCATCGCCGCCTTCAGCGTGTCCTCGCTCGCCGTGCAACTCACCTTCGGCCGGCCGCTGCTCTTCCTCGCAGCCATGACCGCGCTCACCTTTATCTTCACCCTCTCCGGTGCCGTCAGCCTGCGCTACCGCACCATCTCCTTCGGCACGCTGGTGGTGGCGCTCTACACCATCCTCACGCTCAACCACAGCATGGCCTGGTATGCCAACACCCTGCTGATTTTGTGCGGCACCCTGCTCTACAGCGGCAACACCCTGCTGCTGCACCTCATCCTGCCCCACCGCCCCGTGCAAGACAGCATGGCCGCCGCCTATGGCGAGCTGGCCGCCTACCTCGACATCAAAGCCCAATTCTTCGACCCCGACGACACCGAGCAGCTCGAACAGCGCCAAATCGAGCTGGCCATGCAAAACGGCAAAGTCATCGCCACCTTCAACCAAGTGCGCAACGCCCTGTTTTACCGCATGCGCGGCCAACACCGCCACCCGCGCACCACCCGTATGCTGCACGACTACCTCGCCGCGCAAGACATCCACGAGCGCGCCGCCTCCAGCTACATCGGCGAATACCGCCGCTTCGTGGCCAATCTCAGCCACAGCGACCTCATCTTCCGCATCCAGCGCCTCATCGAATGGCAGGCGCAGGCCTGCCGCGACACCGCCCAAAGCCTGCGCCAAGGCCTCGAGCCGCCCGATAACGCCAAGCTCGGCAAACTGATGGACGGCATCCGCCGCTCCCTGCAACACCACCAAGCCGACCCCGCCGCCGCCAATCCCGATTTGCCCCGCCTGCTCGACAACCTCGGCGGCATAAACTACCAGCTCACCCACCTCGCCCGCATCCAAAGCCCCGCGCCCGACGGCGGCAACAGCGAGCAAACCCGCATCTTGCGCGAAGAGGCCGGCGGCTGGCGCCACATCGCCGGCATCCTGCGCAGCCATTGCCATTTCGATTCCGCCGTATTCCGCCACGCCGTGCGCCTGTCAATTGTCGTATCCGTGTGCATCGCCCTGGTGGAAAGCCTCAAGCTGCCCATGGGCTACTGGATACTGCTCACCGCCGTATTTGTGTGCCAGCCCAACTACTCCGCCACCAAAAGCCGCCTCGCCCAGCGCATGGCCGGCACCCTAGCCGGCGTGGCTGCCGGCTCCCTGCTGCCCTATTTCACCCCCTCACTGCCCACCCAGCTTGCCGTGGTCGCCCTTTCCAGCACCCTGTTTTTCTTCTTCCGCACCAACAAATACAGCTACTCCACCTTCTTCATCACCATCCAAGCCATCACCAACCTCTACATCGCCGGCCTGCACGGCGCCGACGCCCTGCCCTGGCGCCTGCTCGACACCCTCATCGGCTGCGGCATCGCCTGGTGGGCCGTTTCCATGCTCTGGCCCGACTGGCACTACCTCTCCCTGCCCCGCACCGCCGGCCAAGCCCTCGCCAGCCACGCAGGCTACCTGAAAACCATCGCCTGCCAGCTGCAAAAAGGCAGCCACAGCGACGATACTGCCTATCGCAGCGCACGCCGCCGCGCCCACGAAAGCGCCGCCCAACTCAGCAGCACCCTCTCCGACATGTCCGGTCAGCCGCAAAAATACGCCGCCCACCTGCCCGGCGGCTTCACCCTGCTCAAAACCGTATACGCCCTCAGCGCCTACATCTCCGCCCTCGGCGCCTACCGCCACCGCCTCAGCACCGAGCAAGCCGACCCCGCTTTCCTCCAAGCCTTCCGCACCGCCGCCGAGCACACCGCCGATTTGCTCACCCGCCTGCCGGAGCTGCCCAGCCAAGATTTTCAGGTAGCCTATGCCGCCCTGCAGCAGCAGCTCGAACGCCTCCGCCCCAACGAATGCAGCCCCCTGCCCCACCCACACACCCTGTGGCAACAACTCCGGCTCATCGCCAAACTCCTGCCCCCCGCCCACCAAGCCCTGCACGCCGAAACCGCCCCGCCGCTGCCGAACCAAGCAAACGACACCCCGCCGTCAGCGGCTAACCCGCCCGGGAAAAAGGCTACCTGAAAAATATTTTTCAGGTAGCCTTTTTCCCGGGCGGGCCAGCCGCTGCAAATCTGCCCAAACCTTATTTCTGGTTCGCCTCCAGCGCTTCCTGCAAGGCCTCTTTCGGCATATAGCCGGCCACGATTTTGCCGTTGGGGAACACGATGGTGGGCGTGCCGTTGAAGCCGAAGCGGTTGCCCAGCGCCATGGTGTCGCGCACGGGGTTGTCGCAGCCGGCGGATTCGGGCGGCACGGTGCCTTTGCGCATCCAGCCGGTCCAGGCGGCGGTGCGGTCGGGGCTGCACCAGATGCGGATGGCTTTGGCCTCGGCGGCGGGGTGCAGGTCGGGGATGGGCATGAGGAAGTTGTAGATGGTGATGTCGGTCATCTGCTCGAATTCTTTTTCCAGGCGGCGGCAGAAGGGGCAGTCGGGGTCGGAGAACACGGCCACTTGGAGCTTGCCGTTGCCGCGCACTTCTTTGATGGCGGAATCGAAAGGCAGGGCGACATAGTCGATGCGGTTGAGCTCGTCGCGGCGGGCTTCGGAGAGGTTGCTGCGTTTGTTTACGTCAATCAGGTCGCCGGTAAACATATAGCCGCCGTCGGCAGTCATATACACCAGCTGGTTGTCGTTGAGGAACACTTCATACAGGCCGCTCACGGGGGCGGGGGATACGCTCAACACTTCAATGCCTTGGTTGCCGTAGGTTTGGGTGAGCTTGCTGCGGATGGCGGCTTCGGGGCTGCCGGCGGGCGCGGATGCGGCGGCGGGCTGGGAGGCGCCTTGGGCGGCGGGCTGGGCGTTGCAGGCGGCCAGGGGCAGCAGCAGCGCCAGCATGATGGTGGAGAGGGTGTGTTTCATGGGTTTGTTCTCGTTGGAAGGGTTAAAACGCGGGCATTATACAGAAATCTGCACGGGATGGTTTTCAGGTAGCCTGTTTGCGGCTTGAGGCTACCTGAAAAATCTTCCGCGCATAAAAACTAGGCTTCGGGATGAGTTTGCTTTGTCTGTTTGTGGCGGCGATACCGAGAGATACCAAGGATAATGCCCCACAGAATTAATATGAACAGCCAAATCGGCCAAAGGAACATCGGCCATACCAGGTTGTAAATTGAACCGGGATAGTAACTTTCAAATTGTAAGGGAGGATTGCCGATTAGGGTAACACGCTCCCCTGCCAATACCGGGCTGACTTTTTCCACGGTAATGCTGCCTTTATTCCAGCCGGGGCGTTCGTGCAATTGGCATGTGGGGACAAAGTAGAATGCTTTACCGCTTCCATCGGCCGGGGTACTCAATTGTCGGCATTGCACGTGGTAGCCCATCGTGCTGGTTGGCAAAGCCTGATAGCGGCAGGTTTGGCCGTTTAAGCTGATGGCAACGTACACCGGCTCGCCGGGGTTGTTGAAACGCAAGATCCAGTGGGTTTTCCATTCCTCCGTATCATCGTTATTGGTGCTGTATTCCCCTAGCTCCGGCCGATTGGATTCAGCATAAAAACATTGCCGATACCAAACCTTTTCCGTGCTAAACGGTCGGAACACCCCAAATTCGGCCGTTTCTCCTTGGCGCAATACCATTTCGGTGCCGCTGGATGATGTGGACAACATAAACAAGCCCATCATCACGCCAAATACGGCCACTGCCGCCAGCCAAATCTTCACCGACAGCGACATCTTGTTCTTGCTGCCCATATCGTGTCTTTCTATGGTTTCCACGGATTTCCGTATCCTACACCCTCCCCGCTCAGCCCAACAGCCCCGGCCAGCGTGCCAGCACGCGTTCCACCGCGTCGCTTTGGCGCAGCAGTTCGCGCTGCCATTGCGCGGCGGCGTGCTGCCACTGCGGCAACTGTTGCAGCAGCGCCCGCCAGCATTCGGCGCGGGCGGCGGGAGCGAGCGCGGCGGCGCCGTTCAAATCGTCGGAAAGGGCCGGGTGGGCGGCAGGCAGCGGGGCATGCCCGGCAGCTTTGTGCCAGAAGGCGTGCAGCTTGGGCAGATGCGCCTGCTCGGCCTGCGGATAGATGTGCCACAACAAGGGCTTGCCGGTGAGCTGGGCGCGCACGAAGCTGTCTTCGCCGCGCACCAGCGCCACGTCGGCCAGCCACAGCACGGCGTCAAACTCGGCCTGCGGCACAAAGCCAATGCGGACAAGGCGCACCGCGCCGGCCTGCCACACGTCGCCGACCCGGCGAAGGGCGTGCGCGGGAATGGCGCCGGCTTGGCGCAGGCTGTCGATCACCTGATGATCGGCCAGCCACACTTCTAGCGGTTCGCCCGCCGCCTGCCAAGCGGCCAGCCAATCTGCCCACACGGCGCCGGCATAGCCGAAGCAGAAGCAGCGCACGGCGGAGCCCGAGTTTTCAGGTAGCCCCAAACGTTGGCGCAGGGCGGCTTGGGCGGCGGGGCTGGCAAGAAAGGCCTGCTGTTTTTTCAGGTAGCCTGCTTCGCGCAGCAGGCCGCCGCTGTGCTCGCTGAAGCCCATCAGCCAAAAGTATTTTTCGCTGCCGTCGGCTTGCAGCGAGGGCTTGCCGTGCATGGCTTCGGCCCAGGGCTCGGCGTTGAGGTATTCCCAGTTGAGCCACAGCGGGCGGTGGGCGCGGACGGCGGCGAGCGCGGCGGGTGGCAAATCGCAGCCGAAGGTTTCCACCACCAGCGCGGGCGCGGCGGCGGCCAGCTCGGCGGCAATGCTTTCGGCAGCATCATCCTGCCAATGGTGCAGGCGGATAGGCTCGGGTGGCGGGGCAGCACCGAGCAGCTTGGCCAGCGCGGCGGGGCTGTCGTGCCATAAGGCTATCTGAAAACCGGCTTCGTGCAGGCGGCAGGCCAAGCGCCACGACACGCCGATGTCGCCGTAGTTGTCGATTACGCGGCAAAACAGCCAGGCGGCGGGCTGGAAACGGGGGGATTGGGGCACGATGTTCCTTGCTTGGCAAAAATTCAGACGGGACGGGAATTTACGTTATCCGCGCCGCCTGTCAAGCTTTTTGGCGGAAATTTTTTCGGTTTTCCCACAACGGGCTAAGCAGCGCGCCGCCGGATTGGCGCAAAGGCTCAATTCTCGGGCTTGACAAGATTTATTTACACTTAACTCGTTGATATACATAAAACTCATAAAAATTGGCCATTTTTTATGCAAGCTAAGCGGAGGCCTGATTTATCAGGCAATCCGGCGCTTCCCACAGGGTTTTCCACAAAGTTTTCCACAGCTTTTGTGGGTAAGGTAGAAAGCTGCGGGCGGCGCGATTTTTTGGCAGATTATTGCCTTCCCCGCGCCGGCGGCGGGGTGGGGCATCGGCGGGGAGGATGGGGCGGAAAACCTCCCCTTTCAATCAAGCCGAAGCAGCTAAGCTTGGCGCTGGGATTGGCATTTTCAGGTAGCCTGTTGCCGCCCAAAAGGCTACCTGAAAAACATACTGCGCCGCCATCCGCCTTTTGCCGCGCCGCCGATTCGGCTACCATAAGCGCCGTTTGATCCGAAAGCCTCCTCCCATGACCTTCCAACAATGGCTGCAACAAAGCGGCCTGCCCCGCGCCGAAGCGCGCCTGCTGGTAGAAGCCGTGTGCCGCCTGCCCCATGCCCGCCTCATCAGCCGCGGCGGCGACCCCGTGCCGCAGCCGCAACTGGCCGTGCTCAACATCCTGGCCGCGCGCCGCCGCCGAGGCGAGCCGATGGCCTACCTGCTCGGCAGCCGCGAGTTTTACGGCCGCCCCTTCCGCGTCTCCCCCGCCGTGCTGATTCCGCGCCCCGAAACCGAGCTCTTGGTGGAAGCCGCGCTCGAGCGCCTGCCGCCCGGCGGCCGCCTGTGGGACTTGGGCACCGGCAGCGGCATCATCGCCCTCACCGTGGCGCTGGAGCGGCCCGACGCCGCCGTGCGCGCTTCCGACATCAGCCCCGCCGCGCTGGCCGTGGCGCAGGCCAACGCCGCCGCGCTCGGTGCCAATATCGAATGGGCGCAAGGCTCTTGGTTTGCCGCCCTGCCCGCCACAGAAGGCCAGTTTGACATCATCGCCAGCAACCCGCCCTACATCGAAGCTGCCGACCAGCATTTGCAGCAAGGCGACCTGCGCTTCGAGCCCGCCGCCGCCCTCACCGATTTCGCCGACGGCCTCAGCCACATCCGCACCCTCGCCGCCCAAGCTCGAGGCTACCTGAAACCCGGCGGCTGGCTGCTGCTCGAACACGGCTGGAACCAAGGCGCCGCTGTGCGCGCCATCCTCGCCGAACACGGCTGGCAGCAAGTGGAAACCCTGCCCGATTTGGCCGGGCTGGATCGGGTGAGCATCGGGCAGAAGGGGGCGGAGTAAGCCGTTTACGACAAAGGCATATCCTTGCCTGCGGCATTCGCCAGCCTGGCCGGATTCCCCATGCTGCCTGCCGCCCGCTATCTGGTAGGAAAAAGTGCTTTCGCCATATGATGCCCACACGCAAAAGGCTACCTGAAATGCCAATGCCGAGGTTCACCACGTCGCCCGCTTTGAAAAAGCTGGCCACTTTTTGTGCGATTTGCTCTTTTACGTTAGACATCGTTATGCCTCCTCGTTGCTCAAAATCATGTCCACATACACGCCGGGCGTGATGATAGCTTCAGGATCCAGCTCGCCCACTTCCACAATCTCGTCGGCCTGCACGATCACCAGATCGGCGGCAGTGGCCATGGCGGCGTTGAAGTTGCGCGCGGCGCCTTTGTAGACCAGGTTGCCCAGCTTGTCGGCCTTGTGGGCGCGGATGAGGGCGATTTCGGCGCGGAAGGGCGGCTCGAAAATGTATTTTTCGCCGTCCACTTCCATCACTTTGCGGCCTTCTTCGGCAATCGTGCCCAAGCCGGATTTGGTCAGCACGCCGCCCAAGCCGGCGCCGCCGGCGCGGATTTTTTCTGCCAGCGTGCCTTGCGGGTAGAGCGTGAGTTTTAATTTGCCGCTGTGCACCAGGTCGCTCACGGGCGGGTTCATGCCGATGTGGGAATGGTGGCTTATGGCAACCTGCTGGTTGTCGAAGATTTTGCCGATGGTGATGCCGGGGTCGCCGGCGTCGTTGGAGATGACTTCCAGGTTGTTGAAGCCGTGCTCCACGATGATGTCCACCAGGCGTTCGGGGCAGCCGGTGTTGGCAAAGCCGCCCACCATGATTTTCATGCCGTTGTGGAATTTTTTGGCAATTTCGCTTTTGGAAACAATTTTGCTCATGGGGATTCCTTGATAGCTGTAGTTTGCGGGGAGGGAGGCCTGCTTCCGATAAAGGGAAGAAGCCGCCCTTGGTCTTGAAATGCGGCCTTGGGGCTACCTGAAAGCGCTGGCTTCAACGAAGTTAAATGTGTTTTGCCGCAACCCTGCTGCGCGGCAGCTGGTGTTTTTCAGGTAGCCTTCCGGCTTATTGCAGCGGTACGGATACGCCGAAGTGCAGGAAGCTCATGCGCGGTTCGTTGCGGGAGCGCACCGAGGTGAGGAAGCGGCTGTTTACCGAGAATTTGCCGAAATCATAGGCCACCATCGGACCGAACATGATGTGTTCGGCGCGCTTGCCGGCGGCGGAAATCTGGCCGTTGGGGCCAACGGCTTCGGGCACGGTCACGCCGTTTACCTTGTCGTCGCGGAACTGCTTGGTCCAGTTGCCCAGCGCGCCCACTGTCCACCTGCCGATTTTGCGGGTGGCGGTTAAGTCTAGGTAATAGGTGTTGCCGGAGCGGTATTGGGTGCGCTTGTTGGACATGTTGAAGTCCACCGTGTTGTTCATGGTGAACGCCCAGTCGTCTTTGAAATAGGTGAGGGCAACATTGGGCTGGATGGTGTAAAAGCGGTTGGCGAGGTTGTCGGTGGTGGTGGTGTCGCGGCCTTCGGCAGCGTTGTAGGCGTAGCTGTGTTTGCCGTTGCGCAGCACCACGGCGGTGCCGGCGCCCAGGTGGAAGCCGTCGCCCAAATCCCACGACAGCATGGCGGGCATCAGCACGGTGCTCATGGCGCCGTTGCTGCGGTCGGTTTGGCCGTTGATGGTGACTTCAGCGATTTTGTAGGGCTGGGCGATGCCCATGGCGTAGCGTGCACCGAGCACTTTATACGGGGTGGACCACACCAGCGAGGCCACCATGCTGGTGTTGCCGGCTTCGAGGTCGATGCCGGCTTTGTCGCCGCTGCCGTTGCGCAGTTTGCCCCATTCGTAGTCTACGTCGTAGCCGAAATACAGGCCGGGCGGGGGCAGGGCACCGGTGTGCGAGCCGGTGGTGGCGCCGGGCTGCATGGGGCTCACGCCTTCTTGGGCGTGCGCAATGCCAAATGGCAGCAGCAGGGCGGCCAACAGGGAAAGTTTGAAACGGGTGTTCATGTGTTTTGCTCCTCTTTATTTTCAGGTAGCCTGCGGGGCTACCTGAAAATTCGTTATCCGCGTTTTTTCAAGCCCAAAATGGCGCGGGCTTCATCCGGCGTGGCCACGGCTTTGTCGGCTTCGTGGATGATGCGGATGGCGCGTTCGGTGAGGGAAAGGTTGGTGGCGAGCACGCCTTTGGAGTAGTAGACGTTGTCTTCCAGGCCCACGCGCACGTGGCCGCCCATGGCCAGGGTGGTCAGCATGATGGGCAGGTGGTCGCGGCCGATGCCGAAGGCGCCCCAGGTGGCGTCTTTGGGCAGCAGGTTGCGCAGGTACACCAGGTCTTCCACCCGCGCGGAAGCGGCGCCCAACACGCCCAGCACCAGCTGGAAGTGCATCGGGGAGGCGAGGAAGCCTTTGGCGTTAAAGTATTTCACGCAGGCGTGGATCATGCCGCTGTCGAAAATCTCGATTTCGGTTTTGATGCCCAGCTCCTGCATGGTTTGGCCGAGCTTGGAAAGGAATTCGGGGCTGTTTTCAAACACGCCGCCGGGCAGCCAGTTGAACGAGCCGGCGTCGAAGGAGGCGATTTCGGGCTGCACATAAGCCAGGTGTTCCATGCGCTGCTCGTAGCTGGCGCGGTGGTCGCCGGCGGTGGTCACGTTGATGACGATGTCGCAGGTGTCGCGGATGCGGTCGATGGTTTCTTTGAATTTGTGTTTGTCCATCGTGCCCAGGCCTTGGTCATCGCGCATGTGCAGGTGCACCACGGAAGCGCCGGCCTTCCAGCATTTGTAGGCGTCTTCGGCGATTTCTTTCGGCGTGATCGGCACGTGGGGATTCAGCTCTTTGGGGGTAACGGCGCCGGTGGTGGCTACGGTGAGAATAACTTTGTCGCTCATGGTCTGTACCTCTTCAACGGAATATTTAAGGGGAGATTGCAGATGGCTCCGCAACGATGCTGCGAAGCATTAGACACCAGCGGCCAAATAAACTGAAATGCTATTTATGCGCCTGCTTATGTATTTTTTAGATAAGTGCCAAACCATTGGCGGCATCAAGAAGAGCGGCGGGCAGGCTACCTGAAAAACCAAAACGCGCACCAAGCCAAAACCCAATCCGGCCGGCTTCCGCAGCATGGGCAAACCCTGCGCCCGAGCCAGCATAACGCGTTACCCAACGCAGCAAAAGGCTACCTGAAAACTGGTTTCAGGTAGCCTCTTATTTTGCCCGCATCGGCAGGCATTCACTTCCTAATTAAAGCTCAAATTATTGTTTAACAAAGACTATTCGAATACAGCATAACAAAAACCCGAAATAGAATTTCCCGCCGCAAACAGCGGGCGTTAATCTGCCGCCACTTTCAGCGCAACGCCGCCCCGGCACGTTGCCCAACTGAAACCCATTTCTTTCCCAACCCCCGTTTAGGAGCAACATCATGGCTATCAAAGGCAACTACGAAAACGATTCCGGCAAACGCAAAGAGCTGTCCCACAAAGAGATGAAAACCATCCCGCATATGCCGTTTGAGGAATACTCCGAAATCCTCAAAGGCTGCATCCAGATGAAACGCGAACGCGGCATTCTGGAAGCCCGCATGCACACCAACGGCGGCCCCGTGCAATGGAGCGCCGAGCTGCACCAAGGCCTGCATTACTTTTTCAACTGGGCCGGCCGCGACCCCGACAACGAAATCATCATCTTGGGCGGCATCGGCCCCGACACCTTCAAAGGCATCGGCCGCACCAACGAAAAAGGCGAATGGCAGCCCGCCATCGAATTCGCCTCCTCTCCCGACGTGGCCTGGCGCATGTATGAATACCAATACTACGACGGCACCAACGACATCGAAGGCCAGATTTTCGACGTAGAAGTGCCCACCATCGGTGTATGGACCGGCGCCACCTTCCACTCCGACCTGGTTCTCTTCAGCGACATCACCCTGGCCACCGAAGACGCCTGGACCACCGAAATGCACTTCCGCACCAACATGGTGCCCGGCGACGGCGTGCAAATCGCCTGGCGCGAGCTGATGGGCCGCAAACGCTTTGCCTACGCCGAGCTGACCGGTGAAATCATCACCGCCCGCAAAGCCCTGAAACTGGGCATGATCAACGAAATCTGCACCGACACCGAAGCTGCCTACAAACGCGCTTGGGAAATTGCCGACCTGATCATGCAAACCGGCACCCGCGTTAACCGACCTCACTCCGGTGAAAGAACAGTAGTTTTTGCCACAACCTGCTTACAGATAAAGGAAATATCATGAGATTAAAAGACAAAATCGCCATCGTTACCGGCTCAAGCTCAGGCATCGGCGCAGAAACCGCCAAGCTGTTCGCCCGTGAAGGCGCCACCGTTATCCTGACCGCCCGCAGCCAAGAAAGGCTGGCGCAGGTAGAAGCCGAAATCCGTGCCGCCGGCGGCCGCTGCGCCGTTATCCCGGCCGACCTCACCTTGGAAGCCGACTGCCGCCGCCTGGTGGAAGAAACCGTTAATGCCTTCGGCCGCATCGATATCCTGGTAAACAACGCCGGCATCGCTGACAAACACATGCCGATCACCAAATGCAGCACCGAATGGTGGGACGAAGTCATCCTCACCGACCAAACCTCCGTGTTCTACCTTACCAAAGCAGCGCTGGAGCACATGAAAAAAGGCTCGATTGTGAACGTATCTTCCATCGGCGGCGTGTTCGGCTCGGCCGGCATTTCCTATTCCGCCGCCAAAAGCGCGCTGCTGGGCATGACCAAAAACATCGCCATCCAGTTTGCCGGCCAAGGCATACGCTGCAACGCCGTCTGCCCCGGCCCCACCCCCACCCCGCTCAACACGCCGGAAAAACTCGCCACCTTCGACCCATTCGCCGAGCAATGCGCCAAACACATGAACATGGGCTTGCCGCACACCCCCGCCATCCAGCAGGCACAGGCGATTTTGTTCTTCGCTTCCGACGAATCCGACGGCACCACCGGGCAGGTGCTGGTGGTGGACAACGGCATCACCTTGTAAACCGCCTGCATAAAAGGCTACCTGAAAGCGTCAGCTTCAACGAAGTTAAAACGATGTTTTGCAAAGCAAGACTGGGTTTATGCGAAGCTAAATTTTCAGGTAGCCTTTAATCAGCTTGGGTGGAACTATTTAACCACGGCCATGGCGACTCAAAACATAGCGTGCCGATCAGAGTAAACGAAGGTCGGAGGCTTCCCTCCACTGCTCCGCGCCTGCCCTAGGCAAAAGAAAGGCTACCTGAAAACCTACAAACGGTTTTCAGGTAGCCTTTTGAGTTCAAGCGGCAAACAATCGGGCGATTATTTGTCGTTTTTCACTTCTTCAAACTCGGCATCCACTACGTCGTCGTTGCCTTTTTTGCCTTGGCCGGCGCTCTCGGCGGATTGGCCGGGCTGGTCGGCCTGGGCCTGTTTCTGGGCATCGGCATACAGCATTTCACCCAGTTTCTGGCTGGCTTTGCCCAGCTCTTCGGCTTTGGCGTCGATGGCGGCTTTGTCGTCGCCTTTCACGGCTTCTTCGGCTTCTTTGATGGCGGCTTCGATTTTTTCTTTCTCAGCTGCATCCAGTTTGTCGCCGTAGTCGGCCAGGGATTTCTTCACGGAGTGGATCAGGGCTTCGGCCTGGTTGCGGCTCTGCACCAGCTCGTGCAGTTTTTTGTCTTCTTCGGCATTGGCTTCGGCGTCTTTCACCATGCGTTCGATTTCTTCCTCGCTCAGGCCGGAAGAGCCTTGGATGGTGATGTTGGCGGCTTTGCCGGTGCCCTTATCTTTGGCGGACACGTGCAGGATGCCGTTGGCGTCGATGTCGAAGGCCACCTCAATTTGCGGCATGCCGCGCGGGGCGGGGGCGATGTCGGTGAGGTTGAATTGGCCGAGCGATTTGTTGGCGGAGGCGCGTTCGCGCTCGCCCTGCAACACGTGGATGGTTACGGCGCTCTGGTTGTCTTCGGCGGTGGAGAACACTTGCGAAGCCTTGGTGGGGATGGTGGTGTTTTTGTTGATGAGCTTGGTCATCACACCGCCCATGGTTTCGATGCCGAGGGAGAGCGGGGTAACGTCGAGCAGCAACACGTCGCTGCGGCCGCCGCCCAGGACTTCGCCCTGGATGGCTGCGCCCAAGGCCACGGCTTCGTCGGGGTTCACGTCTTTGCGCGGCTCTTTGCCGAAGAAGTCTTTCACGGTTTCCTGCACTTTGGGCATGCGGCTCTGGCCGCCCACCAAAATCACGTCGTCGATGTCATTCACGCTCAGGCTGGCATCTTTGATGGCGGTGCGGCAGGGAGCGATGGAGCGCTCGATCAGGTCTTCCACCAGGCTTTCGAATTTGGCGCGGGTAATCTTCATGGCCAAGTGTTTCGGGCCGGTGGCGTCCATGGTGATGTAGGGCAGGTTTACTTCGGTCTGCTGGCTGCTGGAAAGCTCGATTTTGGCTTTTTCGGCGGCTTCTTTCAGGCGTTGCAGCGCCATCACGTCGGTTTTCAGGTCAATGCCTTGGTCTTTTTTGAACTCGGAAATGATGTAGTCGATCAGGCGTTGGTCGAAGTCTTCGCCGCCGAGGAAGGTGTCGCCGTTGGTGGAAAGTACTTCAAACTGTTTTTCGCCGTCCAAATCGGCGATTTCGATGATGGAAATATCGAAAGTGCCGCCGCCGAGGTCATACACGGCGATTTTGCGGTCGCCTTTGGCGCCTTTGTCCATACCGAAGGCCAATGCGGCTGCGGTGGGCTCGTTGATGATGCGTTTCACGTCCAAGCCGGCGATGCGGCCGGCGTCTTTGGTGGCCTGGCGCTGGCTGTCGTTGAAATAGGCGGGCACGGTGATGACGGCTTCGGTCACGGTTTCACCCAAATAGGCTTCGGCGGCCTGTTTCATTTTGCGCAGCACTTCGGCGGAAATCTGCGGCGGAGACAATTCTTTGCCCTGTGCTTCCACCCAGGCGTCGCCGTTTTTGGCTTTGACGATTTGGAAGGGCATCAGGTCGATGTCTTTCTGCACTTCTTTGTCTTCAAACTTGTGGCCGATGAGGCGTTTCACGGCGTAGATGGTGTTTTTGGCGTTGGTCACCGCCTGGCGTTTGGCCGGGGCGCCCACGAGGATTTCGCCGCCGTCGAGATAGGCGATCACGGAAGGGGTGGTGCGCGCGCCTTCGGCGTTTTCGATTACTTTGGTCTGGCCGTTTTCGGAAATGGCCAGGCAGGAATTGGTGGTACCCAAGTCGATACCGATAACTTTTGCCATAATGGATAGCTCCTTAATTTAGTAGATTGGACCTTTGCGGAATCTGCGGATGGGCAAAGGCTTCTGATTTAGACGGCACCTTTGGGGGCGCTTTAACTTGCCCTGTAAATGGGATTGGCCGTTTTTTTTTCAAGAGAGCGGGTGATTTTGCTTGTAATGGTTTGATAATGTGTGATTAAAATTTTTCAGGTAGCCTTTTCCCGCCTTATGGCCGGCCGAAAAAGGCTACCTGAAAAATATCCAGCCCTGCCGCCGGAAAGCGCTCGGCGGCGAACCGCAGTATTTTTTACCGCCGCTATTGAAATCCGCACCGAGCGCCCTGATTAAAGATAGCGTTGTTTGCCCGCTGAAAGAAGCGCTGCTGCGGATTTATATTTGCCAAACAAATGTATAGCGCAAATCAATTCGCGCCATTTGAACTATAAATTATGCAAATCGCCGGCCGGCGGCTACAATGCCGGCTGCTGATATAGCTAGCATTCCAACGAGAAATATTTATTTCCCCATCACGCATTACCCACTTTTAAGGAGTCCGATATGTCTTCTATCAACATCAAAACCCGCGACCAACTGGTCGGCCAGCAAGTACCGAACGTAACCTTCCACACCCGTGTGGCCGATTCTTGGAAAGACGTAACCACCGACGAGCTGTTTAAAGGCAAAAAAGTAGTGGTGTTCGCCCTGCCCGGCGCCTTCACCCCCACCTGCTCTTCCAGCCACCTGCCGCGCTACAACGAGCTGGCCGACGCTTTCAAAGAAAACGGCATCGACGACATCCTGTGCGTATCCGTAAACGACACCTTCGTGATGAATGCCTGGGCTGCCGACGAAGAATCCCACAACATCACCATGATCCCCGACGGCAATGCCGAATTCACCCGCGGCATGGGCATGGTGGTAAACGAAGAAGCCATCGGCTTCGGCCCGCGCTCTTGGCGCTACTCCATGCTGGTGGACGACGGCAAAATCGTGGAAGCCTTCGTTGAGCCGATTAAAGAAGGCGACCCTTTTGAAGTGTCCGACGCCGACACCATGCTGAAATTCGTGGCTCCGAACTGGAAACCGCAAGAATCCATCGCCATCTTCACCAAGCCCGGCTGCCAATACTGCGCCAAAGCCAAAGCCGCATTGAAAGAAAAAGGCCTGGCCTTTGAAGAAATCGTGTTGGGCAAAGACGCCAGCATCGTATCCGTGCGCGCCATCACCGGCAAAGTAACCGCCCCGCAAGTGTTCATCGGCGGCAAATACATCGGCGGCAGCGAAGATCTCGACGCCTACTTGGCCAAACACGCCTAAGTTCCCGCTATCCAGTTGCCAAACTAAACCGATAGCACAGCGAGCCGCCCGAGGAGGGCGGCTCTTTTCCCAAAGGCCTTTCAGGTAGCCTGCATCCGGATTTTCAGGTAGCCTCTTTATCAGGATAGGTGTGCCGAATTAAGAACGAAACAAGGCAAACCAACGCCGTATCATCTTAATTTGGAGCAACCATACCCGCCATACAGGCTACCTGAAAGGTCTTCCGCCACTTACCCCACAAGGAAAGCAGACATGAAACACCTCACCGCAGACGTCGTCGTGATTGGCGGCGGCACCGCCGGCATGGGCGCCTTCCGCAACGCCAGCCTCTACACAGAAAATGTATACCTCATCGAAAGCCACGTTTTCGGCACCACCTGCGCCCGCGTCGGCTGCATGCCCTCCAAGCTCCTGATTGCCGCCGCCGAAGCCCGCCACCACGCCCTGCACACCGCCCCCTTCGGCGTGCATCTGGACCAATCCAGCATCACCGTAAATGGCGAAGAAGTGATGGCTCGCGTGAAATCCGAGCGAGACCGCTTCGTCGGCTTCGTGATGGAAGACGTGGAAGCCTGGCCCGCCGAGCGCCGTATCATGGGCGAAGCCAAATTCATCAACGAGCACACCGTGCAAATCGACGACCACACCCAAATCCGCGCCGGCCGCATCGTGATTGCCACCGGCTCGCGTCCCGTCGTGCTGCCGCAATGGCAGGCCTTGGGCGACAAGCTCATCATCAACGACGACGTGTTCGCTTGGGACACCCTGCCCGAAAGCGTGGCCGTGTTCGGCTCCGGCGTGATCGGTTTGGAGCTCGGCCAGGCGCTTGCCCGCCTCGGCGTACGCGTGGAAATGTTCGGCCTGGGCGGCCTCATCGGCGGCATTTCCGACCCCGTGGTGCTGGAAGACGCCCGGGAAATCTTCGGCCAGGAAATCCCGCTGCACCTCAACGCCCACACCGAAACCCGCCTGAATGATCAAGGCCAGGTGGAAGTGGCTTGGATGCAAGACGGCGAAAGCGGCGTATTCACCGCCGATTACCTGCTCGCCGCCATCGGCCGCCGCCCCAATGTGAACAACATCGGGCTGGAAAACCTCAATATCGAAAAAGACGCACGCGGCGTGCCCGTGGCCAACCCGCGCACCATGCAAACCAGCATCCCGCACATCTTCATCGCCGGCGACGCCTCCAACCAAATCCCCCTGCTGCACGAAGCCGCCGACCAGGGCAAAATCGCCGGCGAAAATGCCGGCCGCTATCCCGACGTTCGCCCCGGCCTGCGCCGCAGCCTGATCGGCGTGGTGTTTTCCAATCCGCAAATCATCAGCGTGGGCGCCCGCTTCAGCCAGCTGGAGAAAGAATACGGCGACAACCTGCTCACCGGCCAAGTATCCTTCCGCAATCAGGGCCGCAGCCGCGTGATGCTGGTGAACCAAGGCAGCCTGCGCGTGTATGCCGACCGCGCCACCGGCCGCTTCCTCGGCGCCGAAGGCGTGGGCCCCGCGCTGGAGCACATCGCCCACCTGCTCGCCTGGGCACACCAGCAGCAGATGACCATCCCTCAGATGCTGGATATGCCCTTCTACCACCCCGTGATCGAAGAAGGCCTGCGCACCGCCCTGCGCGACGTGGCTGCCAAGCTGGCCGCCTAAAGGCTACCTGAAAACGACGTTTTGCGAAGCAAAGTGGAGTTTCTGCGAAGCTAAAGCGATGTTTTGACACCGCCGGAGCTGAGCTTCAGCAAAGCGAAAACAAACGGCAAGCGGATTCAATCCGTTTGCCGTTTTTACGCGCCTTGGGTTTGCATGGGAGCAAGCGCGTTTTGCTTGGGGATATTTTTCAGGTAGCCTGCTTCGCTCTATGCAGGCTACCTGAAAATATCGGGATTTATTGTTTGATCAAACCCATAAAGGGAATCACCCACAGCATAGAGGCCAAAGCGATGCCTGTACATACTTTCACAACCTTATCCAAGCACCACACCGGTTTGCTGTCGAAAGTGTAGGCGTCTTGGATGTCGGGTCTTTTTTGGAAATAAAAACGCGCGAGGCATTTTGTGATCAGCAGGCCAATGCTCACCGCGACGATGCCGGCACGCGAATTAAACGCCATCAGGCCGTTGAGCGGCAGATGCAGCTTTTTCAGCTCGACTATCCAATAAATGAGAAAGCCCAAATAGCCGAAAAAGCCCAGAAACAGCAACAGCAGCGATATGCCGGTTTCCATATCCCTACTTATTTTCATGTTTCTCTCCTTTTACATTTTCAGGTAGCCCGAGCAGGGAGATAGAGGCTACCTGAAAATCCCTGCTGCTGCGGGGCGGGAATATTTTGCTTCGCAGAAACTCCGCTTTGCTTCGCAAAACATCGTTTTAACTGCGTTGAAGCTACGCTTTAGCTTCGCAGAAACTCCACTTTGCTTCGCAAAACGTCGTTTTCAGGTAGCCTTTGGCTGCTGCGCGGCGTTTATTCTTCGGCGGTTCCGCCTGCCGTTTCTTCCTGCGGCTCGGGCAGGGCTTCGGCGCCGGCTTGCTCCACCAATTTTTCGTCTAACCGTTTGCCGGCCTTCACGCCCATCTGGCGCAGTTTTTCCACGCGGCCGATCAGGTTGCCGCGCCCGCTGTAGAGCTGTTTGTAGGCAGTTTGGTAGCTGTCTTGCGCCTGCTGGAGGTTTTTGCCCACTTTTTCCAGGGTGTCCACGAAGCCGGTGAATTTGTCGTAGAGCTTGCCGCCTTCTTCGGCAATTTGCAGGGCGTTGCGGTTTTGGTTTTCATAACGCCAGATGTTGGCCACGGTGCGCAGGGTGGCCAGGAGCGTGCTGGGGCCGACGAGCACGATACGTTTCTCGAAGCTGGTTTGGAACAATTCGGGATCTTGCTGCAAGGCCAAGAGATAGGCGGGCTCCACGGGCACGAACATCAACACGAAATCGGGCGATTCGATGCCTTCTATCTCGCCGTAGGGCTTGGCAGCAAGCTCTTTGATGTGCTGGTGCACGGAGGCGAGGTGGGCGGCAAGCTCGGCTGCGGCCTGCTCGGGGCTGTCGGCCTGGGTGTAGCGCACGTAGGCGGTGAGGGAAACTTTGGAATCGATGATGATGTGTTTGCGGTCGGGCAGCTTCACGATCACGTCGGGCTGGAGGTAGCGGCTGCTGCCGTCTTCTTCGATGTGGCGACCGCCGCTCTGCACTTCGTATTCGCGGCCTTTGGTGAGGCCGGAGCTTTCGAGCACTTTTTCCAGAATCATTTCGCCCCAGTTGCCTTGGCTTTTGTTGCGGCTGCCGGTGAGGGCTTGGGTGAGTGCTTGGGCGTCGTCGTGCAGGCGGGCGTTGAGCTGCTGGAGGCGTTTGAGCTCGTTTTCGAGGGTGAGCCGCTCTTTGGCTTCTTTTTCGTAGGTGTTTTGCACGAGCTGGCTGAAGCCTTGCAGCTTTTCGTTGAGCGGGTGGAGCAGCTGGTCGAGCTCTTTGCGGTTTTGCTCGGAAAAGCGCTGACTTTTTTCTTCGAGGATGCGGTTGGCGAGGTTTTGGAATTGTTCGCTCAGGTTTTGGCGGGCATCGTTTAAAAGCGCGATCTGCTCGGCGTGGGCTTGCTGCTGCTGTTCGATTTGGGTTTGCACGCGCTGGTGTTGCAGGCGGCTGGCGGCGAGCTCTTGGCGGGCGCTGTCGAGCTGGCTTTGCAGCTGCTGCTGTTGCTCGGCAAGCTCGCCGCGTTCGCGCTGGAGGTGTTGCACGGATTGTTCGGCAGCCACGGCGCGGCTTTGCCGGCTTTCGCTTTCTTCCTGCTCGGCAGCGAGCCGGCTTTGCAGCTGCTGCTGCCGCTCGGCGAGCTCGTTGCGTTCGCGCTGGAGGTGTTGCACGGATTGCTCGGCGGCGGCGTGGCGGGCTTGGTAGCCCTGCGCGGCCTGTTGGGTGGCGGCAAGCTGGCTGCGGGCTTCGGCGAGGGCTTGGGCGGTTTGGCTGAGTTGCTGCGCGCCCTGCTGCTGCATTTGCTGCTGGAGGGCGAGGCTGTGTTGCAGCCGGTCGGTTTCTTGCTGCCAGCCGTGTTGCTCGGCCTGCCGGCGGGCGCGCAGCCACAGCCACATCAGCAGGATGCCGAAGAAGGCGGCGGCAAAGCAGGAGGCGAGCAGGATGGGAAGGGTGAAAGTCATAAAGGCTACCTGAAAACGGAGTTTCTGCAGAAAACGAAGTTTCTGCGAAGCAAAAAATGGGTGGGCTAGATGCTGCCGAAACTAATCCGCACGATTTTATCCGCCTGCGGCTTGCCCTGCCAGTAATCACGGCACAATTCCAGGCTTTCCATCAGGCTGGCAAACAGCCGGGCATCGCGCTGCCGAAGATCGGCAAGGCCGGTGAAGGCGATATGGATGCGGCGCTGCGGCAGCCAGCCCAAATCACGCAGGCAGTCGTTGAGCGAATCGCCGCCGCCGTTGAAATAGGCGGGCAGCTCGAAGGCTTCCTGCATGCACCGCATCAGGCTGTGGCGGTGTTTGAGGTTCGACACATCCACGCAGATGACGAGCGTATCGGCATCGGTAAGGATTTGGCGGGTAAAGCGGCTCATGGGCTGTCCTGTGTGGGGCTACCTGAAAACAGCAATGTATTTTTCAGGTAGCCTTTCCTCCGCATGAGCGGCTACCTGAAAATCAAAGATGCCATAAAAGCGCGCTCATTTTAGAACAAAGCCGCGCGTTTTCCCTAATGCCCGCCCCGCGCTTCCTTGCTATAATCCCGCCAATTTAATTTATATAAGCAACAGGCTACCTGAAACCGCATGAGCGCCGATTTCCATCTCCGCTTTTCCATCCAAGGCTGGCACGCCGCCTCCACCCGCCTGCACACCGGTGAAGAATGGTCGGCATGGGCTTCAGGCCGTCTGAACGCCGCCGAGCTGCCCGACACGCCGCCGAAGGTGGATTTCCTGCCCGCCATGCAGCGGCGCAGGCTCGGCCTCTCCGCGCGGCTGCTGTTTGCAGCGGCGCATCCCTTGCTGGCGGAAGGCGAAACCTGCCCGCTGGTGCTCGCCTCGCACGACGGCGAAATCAACCGCAGCTTCGGCTTGTGGACTACGCTGTTGCGCGACAACGAAGTTTCGCCCACCTCCTTCGGCCTTTCCGTGCACAACGCGCTGGCCGGGCAGTGGTCAATGCTGCGCGGCGACATGAGCGAAAACACCGCGCTTTCCGTGCGGCAAAGCGGCTTGGAAACCGCCGTGCTCGAAGCCGCAGGCCTGCTGGCCGACGGCGCGGAGCGCGTGCTGGCGGTGGTGGTGGACGAACCTTTGCAGGCGCAATATCCCGCCGCGCCCGCCGAACGCGCGCCCTTCGCCCACGCGCTCGCCCTGCTGCTCGCACCCGGCGGAGAGTGGGAACTTTCCCCCGCCGCGCACGATGGCGAAAACGCGGCAGACATCGGCTACTGGGGCGCGCTCGAATGGCTGCGGCAGCGGTTTTCAGGTAGCCGCGAGTGGGTAAACCAATATGCAGACGAGGCTTGGCAATGGCGGCAGCTTATCCCCTAAGCGCGCGGCTGAACCGCCTGTGGCGGCTGTTGGCCACCGGGCTGGGCTTCGTGTTTTTCGGCGTGTTCGGCGTGCTGCTGCAAATCGTTTTGCTGCCGTGGCTGCTGAATCCGTCGTCCGACTTGGCGCGGCAAAAGCAGGCGCGCCGCGTGGTTACGCGCACTTGGCTGTGGTTCAGCTATTATCTGATGCGTTCGGGCATTTTGAGCGCGGAATTTGAAGGCTTCGAGCGGCTCGGCCGCCCCGGCCAGCTGATTTTGGCCAACCATCCTTCGCTGCTTGATGTGGTGTTCCTGCTCGGCCGCGTGCCCGAAGCCAACTGCATCGTGAAGGCCGATTTGCAGCGCAATCCGGCCATGGCCGGGCAAATCCGCGCCTGCGGTTATCTGCCCAATCAGGAAGATTTGGATTTTGTCGAAGCCGTGCACGAAGTTTTGCAGCGGCAATGCCTGCTGGTGTTCCCAGAAGGCACGCGCACCGGCTGGGACGGCGTGGTGAAATTTCATCGCGGCGCGGTGTCGATCGGCTTGCGCAGCGCGCAGGTCATCACGCCCGTGGTGATTCAAATGCGCCCGCCGAACTTCAAAAAAGGCCAGCCGTGGTACATCATCCCGCTGCAAAAGCCGGCCTACCGCTTTATCGTGGGCGACGACATCAACCCGCAAGATTGGCTCAGCAAGCACCCCCTGCCCATCGCCGCCCGCCGCCTCAACGACCACCTGCAACACTATTTCAATGAAAGAAGCCAAGAAAATGAATGAACTGAAACAAGAAATCAAACAACTGATTATCGACAGCCTCGGCCTGGAAGACCTCACGCCCGTCGACATCGGCGACGAAGAAGCCCTGTTCGGCGACAGCGGCCTCGGACTTGATTCCGTGGACGCGCTGGAGCTCGGCCTGGCTGTGCAAAAACACTTCGGCTTCCAGCTCGACGGCGAAAGCCAAGAACTGCGCGACAGCTTCGCCAATGTGTCCACACTGGCCGCCTTCGTGCAAAAGCAACGCGGCTAGGCAAAGCACTTCCGGCTTCCTACCGCGTTGGCAATCCGTTAAAGGCTACCTGAAAATGATGTCTTGCGAAGCAAGGCTGAGTTTCTGCGAAGCTAAAACCGCAGCTCGGGCATTCATGCCCGACAAATCATCCCCTGTTAAGGAAACCCCATGACCGAAACCGAAATCCGCGCCTTCCTGTTCGATATTCTGGAAAACATGTTTGAAATCGACACCAGCAACGTAACCGGCAGCACCAACCTCTACGAAGACCTTGAAATCGACAGCATCGACGCCATCGACCTGCTCGACCAAATCAAACGCCAAACCGGCTACAAGCTCCAAGCCGACGATTTCCGCAACGTCCGCACCATCGACGACGTGGTGGCCGCCGTATCCAAGCTCTACCAAGACGCCAAACCCGAAGCGTGAAAACCGCTGCCAAAATCCTGCTCGGCCTCCTCAGCCTGCTCTACCCCCTGCTGTGGTACTACGGGCGCGGGCAGGGCTGGTTTTACCCTCTGGCCGGGCTGATGCTGCTGCTTTGGCTCGCCCGCGCCGCCATGCAGCGCGACCCCGCGCAAAAACGCCTCTCCCTGCTGATTGCCGCCTTCTTTGCCGCCACCCTGCTTTTCAGACGGTCTGACAGCATGTATTGGTATCCCGTGTGGGTAAACGGCCTGCTGCTCTTCCTCTTCGGCCTCAGCCTCACGCAAAAGCAAAGCGCCGTCGAACGCCTCGCCCGCCTGCAACACCCCGACCTGCCGCCCGAAGGCGTGGCCTACACCCGCCGCGTTACCCAAATCTGGTGCGCCTTCTTCGCCCTCAACGGCGGCACCGCCGCCCTCCTCGCCCTGCTCGGCCAACACCGCTGGTGGGCGCTCTACACCGGCATCATCGCCTACATCCTGATGGGCATCCTGATGGGCGGCGAATTCGCCTACCGCAAATGGGTGTTGAAGCTGTAGAGCGAATCAACTTAACTTTCGCTACCGCGTTAGCTCGCCTTGCCGTACTCCTGTACTGTCTGCGGCTCGCTGCCTCGTATCGAAAGCCAATTTGATTCGCTATCGCCGCCATCCGGCCAGCCTGTTAGGAAACATTCCGGCACGCAAAAGGCTACCTGAAAACCTCATATCGGTTTTCAGGTAGCCTTTTATTGCCCGCTATCCTTAAAATCCTTCAAATCAACGCAACGGCAAGCCTGCTTCGCCGCCACGCTGGTGCACCTGCCACACGCCGCGTTCGGCCTGCAAGGCCTGCTCCAGCGTGTTTTTGGCGGATTCCGGCATCAGGCTGCCGCAGAGGAAGATATCCAGCGCGGCAAAGCCGTGCTCCGGCCAGGTGTGAATGCTCATATGCGATTCGGCCAAGAGCAGCACGCCGGTCACGCCGCCTTCGCCGCCGAAGGTGTGGAAACGGCTGTCGAGCACGGTGGCGCCGATGCGTTCGGCGGCTTGGCGCAGGGCGTTTTTCAGGTAGCCTTCATCGCGCAACAGCGCGGACGGGCAGCCGTATAAATCCAGCAGGCCGTGGCAGCCGGGGCTGTGGCTCATTTGTGCCATCCCGAAGACGAGCTGCCGCCGCCCACGCGCGAGCCGTGGTAGGAACGGCTGCCGCTGTTGCTGCTGCCCACAGAGCCGTAGTTGACAGAAGTGCTAACCAGAATGGCTAGGATGCTGCAAATCAGATAAGTATTTCTCGACATTTTGTTTCACTCGTCATCGTCATCGTCATCATCGCCGCCGCCGCTGAACACGTCGCCGCGTTTCGCTAAGAAATACAACACCATAACCGACACCGTGCCGGCCAAGGAGATGTCTTCATCGGAAGACAGCATGCTGAACCAGGCCGGCAGGTTGATGATGACAAACACCGCAACCAACAGCAGCATCAGCCCTTTCGACGGGCCGTCGGCGCGCATATCGGCGCTGTATTGCGGCACATCGCTGCCGCTGAGACCAAACCATTCGCGCACCTGCCGGTAGCTCACCGGCGTGCTCTGGCTCCAAGCGGCCTCGTGGCGGTTGCGCTCGGCGCAGAGCTTGCCGTTGCCGTTTTGGCGGTAGTCGGAATAAAAATCCACGTCGCCTTGGCGGATGTGCCAGTAAAACGCGCCGGCGGCAAGCACCACGCGCCCGCCGTAGTCGTAGAGCTTGGGCAGGCCCTGCGGCTGGAAAAGCTCTCCCTGCAAGCGCGGCCACACATTGAGCGTTTCCGACACGCTCCATTCGCCATCGCTTTCCACCAGCCACATAAACCCGGCCTGCGGCTCGAAGAGCAGGTATTCCGTCCAGCTGCCCTCGGGTGTGATGCCGGAAGGATTTTTGCCAAACAGCAGGTTAAACGCGTCGCCGGGCTCCAATTCGTCTTTGCGCACCGCGCCGATGAGGGTGTAGGTGCGGTTGTTGATGGTGGCTTCCGCGCCCAGCTTCAGCGTGAAGGCATCGGCCTGCGCGGCACGACGGTTGTTGGCTTCCAGCAGCTCCAGCTTGCCTTCTGCAGCATCCAGGCTGCTGCCGCAGCTGGGGCAGAGGATGGAGGGGGTGAGCCCGGTAATCCATTGCACGGGCGAGCCGCAGTTGGGGCAGCTTTCGGCTTGGCGCGTGCCTTTGAGTTTGCCCGCGCTGCCGGCCACCTCGGCGCTGCTGCGCGTGTTGGAGAGCTGCAAGTCGGCCAGGTTTACGCCCCGCCCGATAAAGGCTTCGGGCGGCGACTCGGCGTAATCTAGCGTGAGGAAGGCTTGCTCGCAGCGCCAGTCGGCCACCCGGTTTTTCATCTGCGGCGGCAGCTCAAAGGGCAGTTCGCCCTCGGCGGCGGCCTGCTCCAGCACGATGTCGCGCACGTCGGCGGCCCAGAAGCGTTTGCCTTGGTACACAAAGTTGCTGTGGCCGGGCACTAAGTTGTCGAATTCGGGCGTGTCCGGCAGCGGCTCGGCGGCGGGTAGGGTGAACACGTATTGGTCGCCGGCTTCGGAGAGCCAGCCGTTGCTGCCGTCGGCAAACTGCACATACCATTCGTTCCACAAGCCGGCTTCGTATTTGGCCTGCAGGCGGCCGATGATGGAAAACGGCTGCGCGGCAAAGGTGCCGGCGGTGCCGATTTGCAGCGGGCTGAAGTCTTCCAGCAGGGCGGAATCGCGGCCGCTGTCGATAATGCCCGCGCCTTGCCGCACCAGAAGGCTGTGGCAGAAGCCGCATACCAGCGTGACCGCTGTGGCCGAATGCGCGTGTACGGGCGCGCCGCAGCTGGGGCAGTCGGTTTGGAAGAAGGGTTCGCTCATGGTTGGTTTCCTATGGGGCGGGCGGGTTGGGTGTTCTTTTTTCAGGTAGCCTTTAAAGCTGCTGTTCCAACAGGGTTTTCAGCGGGGTCATGCCCAGGCGGCGATAGAAGCGTTCGGCGCCGTCGTTGCCGTGCATCACGTTTAATGTGAGGCTGTGGCAGCCTTGGGCGCGGGCGAATTCGAGCAGATAGTGATACAGCTGCTCGCCGATTTTTTTGCCGCGCTGCGAAGCGTCTACGCACAAATCGTCTAAGTACAACACTTTGCGGTCTACCAGCGAAACATCGCCGCAGGCTACCTGAAATTGGCACACGGCATAACCCTGCACTTTGCCGCTTTCATCCTGATACACGAACACGGGCTGGTTTTCATCGGCAATCAGGGCGCGCACTTCTTCATCGGAATATTTGCGTGCGCCGGCACGGTAGAGGTCGGGGCGGGCTTGGGCGTGCACGGCGTGCACTTGGTAGAGCAGTTCGCCAATGCGCTCGGCGTCGGCGGTTTGGGCGGGGCGGATGGGCATGGGCTATCTTTCGGTTGTTGGTTGGTTAATCGGTTTTGGCTTTGCAGAAACTCAGCCTGAGAAGTTTTCAGGTAGCCTCTATTTGCCGCGTTTGAGGCTACCTGAAAACTGCGCAACATCGTTTTAACTTCGGTGAAGCTTACGCTTTCAGGTAGCCCCGCGCTTTAGCCGATTAGCTGCTTCAACACTTCGGCTTTGGCTTTTTCGTAGTCTTCGGCGGAAATCAGGCCGCCGTCGAGCAAGGTTTTGAGTTTGGCGAGCTTGGCCTGCGGGTCTTCGGCGGCGGGCGCGGCCGGGGCGGCGGCGGGCTGTGCCGGCTGGGCGGGCGCGGTTTGCACGGGCTGCGGCTGCTGCATCATGCCGCTCATGGCGCCGGCCATGGCCTGCCCGATGCCGGCGCCCACGCCGAGGCCTGCGCCGATGCCGGCGATGCCGCCTTCGTTTTGCGCGGCCAGCGGGATGGCGGTGGCGGTTTGGTATTGGGTGAATTTGCCCATGTCGCCGATGATGCCCATCGACATTTTGCTGTCGAGCGCTTTTTGCACGTTTTCGGGCAGGCTCACGCTTTCCACAGTGAAGTTCTCCAGCGCGAGGCCGAGCTTGGCAAATTCGGGCAGCAGCAGCTCGTTCATTTTCTGCGACAGCAGCACTTGGTTGGCGGCCATATCGAGGAAGGGGATGCCGGATGTGCCGAAGGCGGCGGCCAGCTGGGTCATGGCCAGGTTGCGCAGCTGCTGTTCGAGCTGCTCGCCGCTATAAGAGGCGCCCACGCCGCTCACTTCGCGGAAGAAGGCGGCGGGGTCGCTGATGCGGTAGGCATACATGCCAAAGGAGCGCAGCTGGATCACGCCGAAATCGGCATCGCGCACGGTAACGGGCTGGGAAGTGCCCCAGCGGCGGGCGAGCTGCTGGCGGGTGTTGAAGAAATAAACGTCGGATTTGAATGGGGATTGGAAGAGTTTATCCCAGTTTTTCAGGTTGGTGAGGATGGGCAGGGTTTGCGTGGTGAGCGTGTAGCGGCCGGGCTGGAACACGTCGGCGGCTTTGCCTTCGTCCACAAACAGGGCAGCCTGCGCCTCGCGCACGGTGAGGCTGGCGCCGTTTTGGATTTCCTGATCGGCCACGGGGAAGCGCCACATCAGCAGCCCTTCTGCGGGATTCGGCCATTCGATAACGTCGATAAACTGCTTCTTGATGAAATTGCCCAGCATGGGGATTCCTTTCGTTTGTTTGAATACTTGGAATGGAAAGGGCTACCTGAAAACGATCTAACAACTTTTTCAGGTAGCCTGTATGCGTTAAGACAGGCAGGCCGCGTTCAGCAGGCCCACGGCAATGGAAATCACGGCGCAGAGCGTGCCCACGGCCACATTATTGCCTGCCAGCTCGGCGGCGGAATCGGGCACGAGGCGGGTGGCGGCGAAATACACGGCAATCTGAATCA
The DNA here is from genome assembly GCF_001648355.1 of Eikenella longinqua. Lineage (GTDB taxonomy): Bacteria > Pseudomonadota > Gammaproteobacteria > Burkholderiales > Neisseriaceae > Eikenella > Eikenella longinqua. Next base: position 38,231 of record NZ_LXSL01000009.1, read on the forward strand.
CCGCCGCGGCCAAGCCCCACAACACGAAATCCATCATGCTCACGCTGTGCGCGATGCTGGAAGCCAGCGGCAGGCAGAAGCCGATGAGCGCGCCGCCGAAAGAGAGGGCGCAGGCTAGGTTGCCGCGCTTGATCAGCTTGAGTTCGTCGGCCGGGGTGATGCGCAGATACACGGCGGCAAACAGCGCCGTCATCACCAGCCCGATCAGCAGGTATTGCAGATACAGCAGATATTGTCCTATGGAAATGCTCATGGCTTGCCTTTGCGGTGTGGATGGAGGGGAAAATGCTTGCCGCGCCAAGGGATTTGCCCCGGGGCAGGGCGGCACGCTATATGAGGCTGATTATGCCACACAACATACGCCATTCCTACTCAACTTCCTGCCCAATCCAGCACAAAACCCACACCATCCGTGCCGCACACACCAAAACTTGATGTATGCCAAGTTTTGTAAGAAATCCACTGCATCGGCCGGCTGCTATAATCCGCAGGCTACCTGAAAAGGCTACCTGAAAAATGAAACCCGACCGTATTCTTATTATCTCCGTATTCATCGTGGCCAGCTGCGGCTTGGCCTACGAGCTCATCATCGCCGCGCTGGCCAGCTACCTCTTGGGCGACAGTATTTTGCAGTTCTCCTCCATCATCGGCCTCTACCTCTTCGCCATGGGCATCGGCGCGCACCTCACCAAATACATCCGCGACGAAGACGCGCTTTCGCGCTTTATCGAAATCGAATTGCTGGTGGGCATCATTGGCGGCGTGTCGGCCCTGGTGCTGTTTGTGGTGTTCGGCTTTTCCGCCGCGCCCTTCCGCACGCTCTTGTATGCGCTGGTGCTGACGGTGGGGATTGTGGTGGGCATGGAGATTCCGCTGGTGATGCGCGTGCTCAACCAGCGGCAGGCGGAGTTTAAAGACTTGGTGGCCAAGGTGCTCACCTTCGATTACTTGGGCGCGCTGGCCGTGTCGCTGCTGTTTCCGCTGGTGCTGGCGCCACGGCTGGGCATGGCGCGCTCGGCTCTGCTTTTCGGCCTGCTCAACGCCGCCGTGGCCGTGCTCACCGCCCGCGCCTTCAAAAGCCAACTGCCGCGCTACCGCGCCATCCAAACGCGCGGCGCCATCGTTTTATTCGGCCTGCTGACCGCCTTTGCCGCCGCCAACCGCATCACCTTCCTGGCCGAGCAAAGCTACTTCGGCGACCCGGTGGTGTTTGAAAGCCATTCGCCCTACCAGCGCCTGGTGGTGACCAAATGGCACGACGACATCCGCCTCTATATCAACGGCAACCTGCAATTCTCCTCGCGCGACGAAGCCCGCTACCACGAAGCCCTGGTGCTGCCCGCCATGCAGATGGCCGGCGAAGAGGCCAAAAACGTGCTGATTCTGGGCGGCGGCGACGGGCTGGCGGCGCGCGAAGTGCTGAAATACCCGCAGGTGCAAGGCATCACGCTGGTGGACCTCGACCCGCAGATGACCGGCACCTTCCAATCTTCCACCGAGCTGAGCCGCCTGAATGCCGGCTCTCTCACCAACCCCAAAGTGCGCGTGGTGAACGACGACGCGGCCAAATGGCTGGAGCAGGCGCAGGAAAAGTTTAACATAATCATCATCGACCTGCCCGACCCTTCCAATTTCTCGCTGGGCAAGCTTTATTCCGTGCCGATGTATCGGCTGGTGGCGCGGCATTTGGCGCCGGGCGGCAAAATCGTGGTGCAATCCACCTCGCCTTATTTTGCGCCGCATGCTTATTGGTCGGTGGTAGCCACGCTGGAGGCCGCCGGGCTCGCCACTGCGCCGTATCATGTGTATGTGCCGTCTTTCGGCGAATGGGGCTTCGTGCTGGCCGCTGCCGAGCCGGATTTCCCCGTGCCCGCGCAATTTAGTGTGCCCACCCGTTTCCTCAATGCCGACACCGCCGCCGAAATGTTCCGCTTCCCGCCCGACATGGCGCGCCGCGATGTGCAGCCGAACTATTTGAACACGCAGATTTTGGTGCACTATTTCGAGCAGGATTGGCGCAATGTGATCCGGTAAACAGAAAGGCTACCTGAAAACGTGCGCTTCAACGCAGTTGAAACATTGCGTGCTGCGTTTTGGCGAAACTCACTTCGCTCGTTTTCAGGTAGCCTCTTTAAGTTGGCTGCTGATTAAACCAAGGTATTACCCAATCCCGGCCAGATGCGCGGTGTCTTGCGCGATCATCAGCTCTTCGTTGGTGGGGATCACCATGGCCAGCGGGGTGCTGCCCTGCTTGCTGATGATGCCGCTTTCGCCGAAGCGGGCGGCGAGGTTGGCTTCTTCATCCACAGTGAGGCCGAGGAAGCCGAGGTAGCCGATGGTTTTACTGCGGACAGTGGCGGAGTTTTCACCGATGCCGCCGGTGAACACCAGCGCGTCCAGGCCGCCGGCGGCCACGCTCATGGAGGCAACGTATTTGGCCAGGCGGTAGGCAAACACTTCCAGCGCGAGCTTGGCGCCTTCGTGGCCTTTACCGGCGGCTTCTTCGATTTCGCGGCAGTCGTTGGAAAGCTCGGAAATGCCGAGCAGGCCGCTCTGCTTGTGCAGCAGGTCGGTGATTTGCTCGATGTTGAGGCCGGCGTTGTTGTGCAGGAAGGGGAACACGTTGGCGTCGATGTCGCCGCTGCGGGTGCCCATCACCAGGCCTTCGAGCGGAGTGAGGCCCATGCTGGTGTCGCAGCATTTGCCGCTGTTGGAGGCGGCGATGGAGGCGCCGTTGCCCAAGTGGGCGATCACGAGGCGCAGGCCTTCTTCGCTGCGGCCGAGCAGGCGGGCGGCTTCGGCGGCCACGAAGCGGTAGCTGGTGCCGTGGGCGCCGTAGCGGCGCAGGCCGTATTTGCGGTAGAGCTCGCGCGGCACGGCGTAGGTGTAGGCGTGCTCGGGCATGGATTGGTGGAAGGCGGTGTCGAACACCACGGCGTGCGGCACGTGGTTGAAGATGCTGCGGGCGGCGCGGATGCCGAGCAGGTGGGCGGGGTTGTGCAGCGGGGCGAGCATGATGCAGTCTTCGATGCCTTGGATCACTTCGTCGTCCACCAGGCAGGATTCCTTGAAGCGTTCGCCGCCGTGCACCACGCGGTGGCCGACTGCACCGATGCGTTTGTCGAGCTTGCGCGCTTCCAGCTCGGCCATCAGGGCTTCCACGGCGCCAGTGTGGTTGGGCTTGTCGGCCAGGTTCACGGTGTGTTTGTCGCCGTTTGCTTTAAAGATGATGCGCGCGTCGGCCAGGTTGAGCTTTTCGGCCAGGCAGCTGAGCAATACTTCGCCGTTGGTGCTGTCCAATACGGCGCCCTTCACTGAAGAGCTGCCGCAGTTTAATACCAGAATCAATTTATCAGACATGATGTCCCTTTATGTTTAAAGTGCACGAAAACGGCGGCTGCCCGCCGGATGATTGTTTGCTGGATGCCGCAAGAACGGCTGAAAAATCCGCCGGCTATTGTAACAAAACCGCCCCGCCTTCTCTATAGACTTGGCGCAAACAAACGGGCAGAAAGGCTACCTGAAAACGGCTTGGCCCAAACAAGCGCCATCCGCACGGCCTGCCGTTTGCCTTTTCAGGTAGCCTTCCGTCTGCGGATGTGGTGTTTGCAACACGCGGCGGCGGCCGGGTTTGCGGCGGGGCGGCTGGTGCGCAAAGCCTGTGTGCAAGCTGCTTTCGGGAAAATCGGAAGCCATTGTTCCGAGTAATGTTTCTATTAAAAAAGCGGTATCTTTTGCTTATTTGATTTAACTGCGGGTTTGGGCGGTTTTGCTGCCCGGCAACTGCGCTTATAATGCGTTGAAAATCATGTTTCGGTTCCGCTGCCCCGGGCAGCCTCTTTAGGAGAGATAGAGTATGAGCACACCGAACCCCACCCCCTCCAACGCGGCCAACCCTGCCACGCAGGCCAACAAAAACAAAATCCGCCGCAATCTGAAAACCCGCCATCTCTCGATGATTGCCATCGGCGGCAGCATCGGCACCGGGCTCTTCATGGCCAGCGGCAGCGCCATCCACATGGCCGGCCCCGGCGGAGCGCTCACGGCCTATGCGGCCATCGGGCTGATGGTGTATTTCCTGATGACTTCGCTGGGCGAAATGGCCACCCACCTGCCGGTGTCCGGCTCGTTTTCCACTTATGCCGCTCGCTTTGTCGATCCTTCGCTGGGCTTTGCCTTGGGCTGGAATTATTGGTTTAGCTGGGTGATTACGGTGGCGGTGGATATTTCCATTGCCGCGCTGGTAATCACCTATTGGGAGCCGATGCGCTTTATGCCGCCTTGGGGCTGGAGCCTGCTGTTTTTCGGGCTGATTGTGCTGCTGAACCTGCTTTCGGTGGAGGCGTTTGGCGAGTCGGAATACTGGTTTTCGCTGATTAAGGTGATTACGGTGGTTGTGTTCCTCGGCGTGGGCGTGCTGACGATTTTCGGGATTTTGGGCGGCAGCTATGTGGGCCTGGCCAACTTCACCGTGGGCGAGGCGCCGTTTTTGGGCGGCAGTTTTTCAGGTAGCCTGCTCACCATGCTGGGCGTGTTTCTGATTGCGGGCTTTTCGTTTCAGGGCACGGAGCTGATCGGCATCACCGCCGGCGAATCGGAAAACCCGAAAGAGAGCATTCCGAAGGCGATTAAGCAGGTGTTTTGGCGGATTCTGATTTTCTATATTTTGTCGATTTTCGTGATCGGCCTGCTCATCCCCTACACCAACCCGGAATTGCTGGGCGCGGAGAATGTGTCGGAAATTGCCAAATCGCCGTTTACGCTGGTGTTTGAGCGGGCGGGCTTGGCGATGGCGGCAGCGGTGATGAACGCGGTCATCCTCACGTCTATCCTATCGGCGGGCAATTCGGGGATGTATGCCTCGGTGCGCATGCTGTATGCCATGGGCAAAAGCGGCATGGCGTATAAGAGCTTCCGCAAGGTAAACCGCTTCGGCGTTCCGGTGCGCTCGGTGCTGGCCACGGCGGCAGTGGTGCTGCTGCTGTTTCTCATCGAGATTTTCAACGACAACGCCTACCAATACATCCTGGCCGCTTCCGGCCTCACCGGCTTCATCGCCTGGCTGGGCATCGCCATCAGCCACTACCGCTTCCGCCGCGCCTACATCGCGCAGGGTCTGGATTTGAAAGATTTGGATTACCGCGCCAAATGGTTTCCCTTCGGGCCGCTGATTGCGCTGGTGATGTGCATGCTGGTGATTTTGGGGCAGGATACGCAGCTGGTGATGAAGGGCGACGTGGACTGGGAGCGGATTGTGGTTACCTACATGGGCCTGCCCATCTTCTTCGGCTTCTACCTCTACCACAAGCTGCGCTACCGCACCCACCTGATTCCGCTGGAAGAAGTGGATTTGGGCGACGAAGAAGACGAGGATGAGGAAGACGAATAAACCGCCCGTTTGCCCCGTTTGAGCAGATAAAGGCTACCTGAAAAACGTATTGAGGTTTTAGCTTCGCAGAAACTCAGCCTTGCTTCGCAAGACATCGTTTTCAGGTAGCCTTTTCCGCTTTTCCGTGCTGCCTTGTATAATCCCGCGTCCACACATTTTTCAGGTAGCCCCATGCCGCAGCCCTCCCCCACCATCGCCGCCATCGCCACCGCCACCGGACAAGGCGGCGTGGGCGTGATCCGCCTTTCCGGCAAGCAACTGCTGCCCCTGGCGCAGCAAATCAGCGGCGGCCGCACCCCGCAGCCGCGCCGCGCCCTGCTCACCGATTTTGTGGGCGCCGAAGGCGAGCCGATCGACAACGGCCTCCTGCTCTATTTTCCTGCCCCCGCCAGCTTCACCGGCGAAGACGTGATCGAGCTGCACGGCCACGGCGGGCGCGTGGTGCTGCAAATGCTGCTCCAGCGCTGCTTCGAGCTGGGCGCGCAGCCCGCCGAGCCGGGCGAATTCACCAAACGCGCCTTCCTCAACGGCAAGCTCGATTTGGCGCAGGCCGAAAGCGTGGCCGACCTCATCGACGCCGCCAGCCAATCCGCCGCCCGCCTGGCCGTGCGCTCGCTCAAAGGCGCATTTTCCCAGCAGATTCACGCGCTGGTGGACGAACTCATCACCCTGCGCATGCTGGTGGAAGCCACGCTCGATTTTCCCGAAGAAGACATCGACTTCCTCGCCGAAGCCAAGGCCGACGAACGCCTTGTCGCACTGCAATCCCGCCTCGCCCAAGTGCTCGCCCAAGCCGAACAGGGCGCCATTTTGCGCGAAGGCATGAACGTGGTGCTGGTGGGCGCGCCCAACGTGGGCAAATCCAGCCTGCTCAACGCCCTGGCCGGCGACGACATCGCCATCGTAACCGACATCGCCGGCACCACCCGCGACACCGTGCGCGAACAAATCACGCTCGAAGGCGTGCCCGTGCACATCATCGACACCGCCGGCCTGCGCGACACCACCGACCCGGTGGAGCAAATCGGCATCGAACGCAGCCGCCAAGCCGTGCAGCAGGCCGACGTGGCGCTAATCCTCATCGACCCCGCCGAAGGCCTGAACGAGGCTACCTGCAACATCCTCGCCCAACTACCCCCTGCGCTCAAACGCATCGAAATCCGCAACAAAATCGACCTCAGCGGCGAAGCGGCGGAAAGCTGCGAACAAAGCGGCCAACCCAGCGGCGCCGACACCCTGATCAAACTCTCCGCCAAAAGCGGCGCCGGCCTCGACCTGCTCAAACAAGCCCTGCTGCGGCAAATCGGCTGGCAGGGCGAAAGCGAAAGCCTGTTTCTCGCCCGCAGCCGCCACCTGCAAGCCCTGGAAGCCGCCCAAGCCGAGCTCGGGCTCGCCGCCCTGTGCGGCCGCCATCAGCTCGAGCTCTTCGCCGAACACCTGCGCCTCGCGCAAAACGCCTGCAACACCATCACCGGCGAATTCAACGCCGACGACCTCTTAGGCGTGATCTTCAGCCGCTTCTGCATCGGCAAGTAGTTGGAAGAAATAGATTTTCCTATTTTCAGGTAGCCTTTCCACATTTCACGAGGAGATTTCAATGGATATTCTGTCACGCCTGCAGGCGCTGCCTTTGAGCCGCTTCCACTATCGCCTGCTGGCCCTAATCGGGCTGGGCTGGCTGTTTGATGCGATGGACACGGGCATGGTGTCATTTGTGTTGGTTACTTTAGCCAAGGAGTGGGGCTTGAGCGCGCAGCAGTCGGGTTGGGTAGTGAGCATCGGCTTTGTGGGCATGGCGCTGGGTGCGGTATTGAGCGGCTGGGCGGCCGACCGCTTCGGACGGCGCAACGTGTTTGCTGGCACGATGGTGCTCTACGGCGCGACCACGGGCTTGTGCGCACTCTCGCCGAACCTGGACGCGCTGCTGTTTTTCCGCTTCTGGGTGGGTTTCGGCCTAGGTGGGCAGCTTCCGGTGGCGGTGTCGTTGGTGAGCGAGTATGCACCGCCGAATGTGCGCGGGCGGTTTATTGTTTTGCTGGAGAGTTTTTGGGGCTTGGGCTGGCTGGCGGCGGCGCTGGCTTCGTATTTCCTGATTCCGAAATTCGGCTGGCATAGCGCGTTTACGGCGGGTTCGGTGCCGCTCTTGTATGCGTTTTTGGTGTGGAAGCAGCTACCGGAATCGGTACCTTATCTGATTGCGGCGGGCAGATCGGAGGAGGCGCACGCACTGGTGTGCCGTTTGGAGGCGGAAGCGCGCATAGCACAGGTAGCGGAAATGGTGGTGCCGCTAGCGCAAAAGAAGGAGAAAATCCTCCTCGCACAGCTGTGGCGGCCACCGTTTGCCCGCCGCACGCTGATGTTGTGGCTGATTTGGTTCGGTATCGTGTTTTCTTATTACGGGATTTTCACTTGGCTACCCAAACTGCTGGCGGGGCAGGGCTATTCGGTAGTGAAAACGTTTGAATATGTGCTGGTAATGATTTTGGCGCAGCTGCCAGGCTATTTTGCGGCGGCGGTGCTGGTGGAAAAAATCGGGCGCAAGGCCACGCTGGCAGGCTTTCTGGGCGCGTGTGCGGTGTGTGCCTATTGCTTCGGCCAAAGCGGCTCTACGCTGGAAATTATGCTGTGGGGCAGTCTGATGTCGTTTTTCAACCTGGGCGCGTGGGGCGTGCTCTACACTTACACGCCGGAGCTGTATCCGGTGCGTTTCCGCGCATTCGGCTCGGGCTGGGCGGGCGCGGTGGGCCGCATTGGAGGGATTGTGGCGCCGATGGTGGTGGCCAGCATGAGCGGCAGTGGCGATTTCGCGCGGATTTTCGTGATGTTTGCGGCGGTGCTGGCGGCGGTGGTGCTGGTGATCGTGCTGCTGGGTGAGGAAACGAAAGGACGCACGTTGGAGGAAATCAGCGCGGATTAACGGCGTGAAGCCCTGCAAAGGCTACCTGAAAATCTCGGAAGGCTTTTCAGGTAGCTTGCTGTTTGCTTTTTAGCTACACTTATTACCTTCGGAACAAAGTTTCCGTTCCCCCCCCAGGGCAGCCCGCGGACATTGCGACCCGGCCTTGCCCGTCGGCGACATTGCGCCGCCGCAAATTTTTAAGGACATACAAAATGACTATCTCCCCCGTTGCCTTGCGCCGGCAAACCGAACGCAAGCCGCATCCCACTGCGTGCTATTGGAAAAAATGCGACGTCGAAGCCCTGTTTGGGCTCCCCTTCCTCGACCTCGTTTACCAGGCCGCCGAAATCCACCGCCAACATTTCAACCCGCGCGAAATCCAGCTTTCCACCCTGCTCTCCATCAAAACCGGCGGCTGCCCCGAAGACTGCGCCTACTGCCCGCAATCCGCGCACCACAACACCAATCTGGGCAAAGCGCAGATGATGGACGTGGCCGAAATTGTGGCCAAAGCCAAAATCGCCAAATCGCGCGGTGCCAGCCGTTTCTGCATGGGCGCGGCATGGCGCGGCCCCAAGCCCAAAGACGTGGAAACCGTTTCCGCCATCATCAAAGCCGTGAAAAACTTAGGCATGGAAACCTGCGGCACCTTCGGCATGCTCGAAGACGGCATGGCGGAAGACTTCAAAAAAGCCGGTTTGGACTACTACAACCACAACCTCGACACCGACCCCGAGCGCTACAACGACATCATCCACACCCGCCGCCACGAAGACCGCATGGACACCTTGGGCAAAGTGCGCAACGCCGGCCTCAAGGTATGCTGCGGCGGCATCGTCGGCATGAACGAAACCCGCGCCGAACGCGCCGGGCTGATAGCTAGCCTTGCCAACCTCGACCCGCAGCCCGAAAGCGTGCCCATCAACCAATTGGTGAAAGTGGAAGGCACGCCGCTGGCCGACGCCGAAGATTTGGATTGGACCGAATTCGTGCGCACCATCGCCGTGGCGCGCATCACCATGCCCGAAAGCTTCGTGCGCCTTTCCGCCGGCCGCAGCAATATGCCCGAAGCCATGCAGGCCATGTGCTTCATGGCGGGCGCGAACTCCATCTTCTACGGCGACAAACTGCTCACCACCGAAAACCCCGGCAAAGACGGCGACCGCGCCCTGATGGCCAAGCTCGACCTGGTGCCGCTGGCCTATCATTCCGATGCCACCGCCGAAGGCAAAAGGCTACCTGAAAACGATGTTTTGCGAAGCAAAGCTGAGTTTCTGCGAAGCTAAAGCGCTGCTTCAACGTAAGCCAAAATAAGCCGCACGGGTTTCTGCGAAGCTCAAGCCATCCGTGGAATAAAACAGGCTACCTGAAAAACCGCCGCCTGGTTTTCAGGTAGCCTTTCTCTTGCCGCTATATTTGCCGTTGCCGATGCCGCCGGCGCAGGCTACCTGAAAACCAATCTGCCCATCCGCGTTATAGCCCGCCGTTATATCGGTATGGCCGCAAAGCAGTTTTCAGGTAGCCTCAAGGCCGTTAAAATAAGCATAAAGTATCCACACCGCGAGGAAACCGCCATGTGCCAGCTTTTGGGCATGAACTGCAACACCCCCACCGACATCGTCTTCTCCTTCGAAGGCTTCCGCCTGCGCGGCGGCCTCACCGACCGCCATGCCGACGGCTTCGGCATCGGCTTCTTCGAGCAAAAAGGCGTGCGCATGTTTCACGACGACAAGCCCAGCGCCCATTCCCCCGTGGCCGATTTGGTGAAAACCTACCAAATCAAATCCACCAACGTGATCGCCCACATCCGCAAAGCCACCCAAGGCAGCGTAGGGCTGGCCAACACCCACCCCTTCATCCGCGAAATGTGGGGCGAATACTGGCTCTTCGCCCACAACGGCCACCTCGCCGACTTCCAGCCCGCCGAAGGCCAATACTACCGCGCCGTGGGCACCACCGATTCCGAGCGCGCCTTCTGCTTCATCCTCGAGCAGCTGCGCCAACGCTTCGAGCACAAGCCGCCCGTGGGCAAACTGTTTGCCGAAGTCGCCGCCCTCACCGCGCAGGTGCGCTGCCACGGATTATTCAACTTCATGCTCTCCAACGGCGACATCCTGTTTGCCCACGCCAGCACCCTCCTGCACTACATCATCCGCCAAGCCCCCTTCGGCGAAGCGCACCTGATCGACAACGACGTGGCCGTGGATTTCGCCGCCGTTACCACGCCCGACGACCGCGTGGCCGTGATCGCCACCCAGCCCCTCACCAACAACGAAAGCTGGACGCAGCTCGCGGTAAACGAGCTGGTGGCCTTCCGCGACGGCGACATCATCTTGCGCGACTGCCCCGACAACCTGCGCTACCTCAGCCAGCAGGAAGGTCTGGCCATCGCCCGCGCCGCCGGCGTGGCCGCCTAAGCGCCGCCCTACTGCCGTTTTGCCGCACACGGGCCGCCGATTGTTTCCATCGGCGGCCCGTGTGCCATAGAACGCAACAGACTGTGGCTTTTGAAAAATATTTGAAAATATTTAATCCGCCCCCTTGACATACGCCGCAATCTTCCATTAATTTACAACCCTGCTTGTGGCAAGCGCCCCAAAATCGCAGGCTTGCAAACGCGTTAGGCGTGGGCAGGCGCACGGGGCGGCAGGCGCAGGCAGTTTAACTGAAGTTTTTCAACCCCTGAGGCAGTCTGCTTGAAGAGGCAGCTGTCTTTAATTTACTAATGGATGGATACCATGAATGAATCTCAACACCACGATACCCCGCAGTTAGACGAAAGCCAAGTAATGGCAGTTCGTCGCGAAAAATTGGCCGAGATCCGCAAGCACGGTGTGGCTTTCCCGAACGATTTCCGTCGCGATGCCTTTGCCGGCGACCTGCACAGCAAGTACGGCGAACTGTCTAAAGAAGAGTTGGACGAAAAGAACATCACCGTTAAGGTAGCCGGTCGCATGATGCTTCAGCGCGACATGGGTAAGGCAAGCTTCGCCACCCTGCAGGATGTTTCCGGCCAGATCCAGCTCTACGTCAACGATCAGGGCGTAGGTGAGAAGGTTCATGAAGAATTCAAGCGTTGGGACTTGGGCGACATTCTCGGCGCGGAAGGCGTATTGTTCAAAACCAACCACGGCGAGCTGACCGTACGCGTGAGCCAAATCCGCCTGTTGGCCAAAGCCCTGCGCCCGCTGCCTGATAAAGTACACGGCCTGAAAGACCAGGAAACCCGCTACCGCCAGCGTTATGCCGATTTGATCGTGAACGAAGAATCACGCGAAATCTTCAAAAAACGCGGCCGCATCATCCAAACCATCCGCAACTTCATGACTGGCGAACAGTATCTGGAAGTGGAAACCCCGATGATGCACCCGATTGCCGGCGGCGCCGCAGCCCGTCCGTTCGTTACCCACCACAACGCGCTGGACATCCCGCTGTTTATGCGAATCGCCCCCGAGCTTTATCTGAAACGCCTGGTGGTTGGCGGCTTCGAGCGCGTGTTTGAAATCAACCGCAACTTCCGCAACGAAGGCGTGTCTGCCCGCCACAACCCCGAGTTCACCATGATGGAGTTCTACGAGGCATTCTCCGACTACCACCGCATGATGGACATGACCGAAGGCGTGATTCGCGCCTGCGCCAACGCCGTTTGCGGCAGCCTGCACGTGCCCTACAACGGCAAAGAAGTGGATTTGGAAAAACGCTTCGACCGCCTCACCATCGTGGATGCGATTAAGAAATACAATCCGCAATACACCGATGAGCAGCTGAACGACGAAGAATGGCTGAAAAAAGAAGTGGTGAAACACGGTGAAGACCTGCCCGCCGCTCCTGGCGTGGGCAGCCTGCAGCTGGCTCTGTTTGAAGGCTGTGCCGAAGGCAAGCTGTGGAACCCCACCTTCATCATCGACTACCCGGTTGAAGTGTCTCCCCTGGCTCGCGCTTCCGACACCAATCCGAAGCTCACCGAGCGTTTCGAACTGTTTGCAGTAGGCCGCGAACTGGCCAACGGCTACTCAGAGTTGAACGACCCGGAAGACCAGGCCGATCGCTTCAGATCACAAGTGGCTCAGAAAGAAGCCGGCGACGACGAAGCCATGAACTACGACGCCGACTACATCCGCGCCATGGAATACGGCCTGCCGCCCACCGGCGGTTGCGGTATCGGCATCGACCGCTTGGTGATGTTGCTCACCAACGCCCCGAGCATCCGCGACGTGATCCTGTTCCCGCACATGCGTCCGGAAGAAGGCCAGCACTAATCCTTCTGGCTTAATCAAAGGCTACCTGAAAATTTCAGGTAGCCTTTTTGTTGCTTAGCGTTCCCGTAGCGGCTTTTGAAACGGAAGAAGGCTACCTGAAAAACCGTTTGCCATTTTTCAGGTAGCCTCTTGCCAACCGCCCTGCCGCCATTCCAACAAAACAGCCGGCTCAATGGCCGGCTGTTTGGCAGAACGGAAGTTTAGTCGATCAAATCGCGCAGTTTGTCCATAAACGATTTGCGGCGCGGGGTTTGGGCGCGGTCGAGGCCGGTGGAGATTTTTTCAAACTCTTCCAGCAGCTCGCGCTGGCGTTCGGTGAGGTTTACCGGGGTTTCCACCACGATGTGGCAATAGAGGTCGCCCATGGCAGAGGAACGCAGCGATTTCATGCCTTTGCCGCGCACGCGCATGCGGCGGCCGGTTTGGGTTTCTTTGGGGATATTCAGCTTCACTTTGCCGCTTAAGGTGGGCACTTCCACTTCGCCGCCCAGCGCGGCGGTGGTGAAGCTGATGGGCAGTTCGCAATGCAAATCGAGGCCGTTGCGCTCGAAGATTTCGTGGCGGCGGATGTGCACCACCACATACAAATCGCCGGCGGGTGCGCCGTGGGAGCCGGGCTCGCCTTCGCCGGAAAGGCGGATGGGCTGCTCGTTTTCGATGCCGGCGGGGATGTTCACTTCCAGCGTTTTGCGGCTCTTCACGTGGCCGGCGCCGTGGCATTTGATGCAGGGCTCTTTGATTTCGCGGCCGGAGCCGCCGCAGGTGGGGCAGGTTTGCTGGAGCTGGAAAATGGCTTGGCGCACATGCACCACGCCGGAGCCGTGGCAGGTGGAGCAGGTGGTGGCGGAGGTGCCGGGTTTGGCGCCGGAGCCGTGGCAGAGGTCGCATTCTTCGTGCGAGGGGACGGTGATGCGTTTTTTGCTGCCTGATGCGGCTTCTTCCAGCGAAATTTCAATATCGTAGCGCAGGTCTTTGCCTTGGAAGCTCTGCTGCCGGGCACCGCCGGCACCGCCAAACATCTGGCTGAAGATGTCACCGAAATCGAAGCCGCCCGCGCCGCCAAACCCGCCGAAGCCGCCGGCGTTGCCGTCCACGCCAGCCTGGCCGAATTGGTCGTAGCGGCTGCGTTTTTCTCGGTCGGAAAGGATTTCGTAGGCTTTTTGGATGGTTTTGAATTTCTCTTCCGCTTCTTTGTTGTCGGGGTTGCGGTCGGGATGGTATTTCATCGCCAGCTTGCGGTAGGCCTTTTTGATTTCGTCGTCGGAGGCGTCGCGGGATACGCCTAGGGTTTGGTAGTAATCTTGGTCGCTCATGGTGGTATTCGGGTGAAAACAAACAATTTGCCACGCAAAATAAGGGCGCTTGCGGGAAAAACAAGCGGCGCCTTAGCGGATTGAATAAATTTCCGCTGCCGGGCAGCCAAGCGCAGGCAGCATAAGGGGCAAGGCGAGCCAACGCCGTGGCGGAAATTTGGCGAATCCGCTATATTGATTTCGGCGGCGGAAAGCGGAAAATTCGCCCGTTCGGGCTATCGCGCAGAATGCGGTTTTCAGGTAGCCTGTTGTCCGTTTTCTTAGCCGCCGCCCAGTAAATTCACTATTTGAAGAAAGACCATATTGATGCCGCAAACCCTGTATTTGGCTTCGGCCAGCCCGCGCCGGCGCGAGATTTTGCACGCGCTGGGCTTCCGCACCCTGCCGCTGCCCGCTGAAATCGACGAAACCGCCCTGCCCGGCGAGGCAGTGGCAGATTATGTGGCGCGGATGGCGCGGCAGAAAAACGCAGCGGCGCGGCAGATTTTACGCCAACGCGGCGAAGAGCCCATCTGGCCGGTGCTCAGCGCCGACACGGTGGTGGCGCTGGAAGGGCAGATTCTGGGCAAACCACGCGATGCGGCGCACGCCCGCGCGATGCTGGAAAGCCTCTCGGGGCGCGAACATCAGGTGTGGACGGCGGTATGCGTGTCGCACGGCGAGCAAACGCTGGTGGCGGCGCAGCGCAGCGATGTGCGTTTCAAAAGCTTGAGTGCACAGGAAATCCAGGCCTATATCGACAGCGGCGAGCCGCTGGACAAGGCGGGCGCATACGGCATTCAGGGCGTGGGCGGCATATTTGTGGCGCACTTGGCGGGCAGCTTCAGCGGCGTGATGGGGCTGCCGGTGTTTGAAACGGTGCAGCTGCTGCGGCAGTTGGGCGCGGAAGTGCCGCCGTTTGGGCAGGCTACCTGAAAACCGGGCTACCTGAAAAAGGAAACGGCTCGGGCGCAGCAAGTATCGTTTGCCGGCATGCCAAAACTGCCCCCGCTTTGCTTTTTCAGGTAGCCTTGTATCCAACTTAACTCATTTATTTTTAACTATATTTCAACCAACACATCATGAACCTGCTCTCCCGAAACCATCCCATTTGGGGCATGGCCTTCCGCCCCCTCTATCCGCTAGCCGCCGTGTATGGCGCCGTATCCGTGCTGCTGTGGAGCTTCGGCTATCAGGGCACGGCCGCGCTACCCGGCTATTTTTGGCACGCGCACGAAATGATTTGGGGCTACACCGGCGCCATCGTGGTGGCCTTCCTGCTCACCGCCGTAGCCACCTGGACCGGCCAGCCGCGCACCTGGGGCACGCCGCTGATGCTGCTCGCCCTGCTGTGGCTGGTGTCGCGGCTGTGCATGTTTGCCGCGCCGCTCACGCTCGCGGGCGGCATTGCGGGCGTGGCGTTTTACTGGCTCGCGGCGTGGCATATGGGCGCGGCCGTGGTGCGCAGCCGCAACCGGCGCAACTATCCGGCGGTGGCGGCGCTGTTTGTGTTCGGCCTGTTGCAGGCGCTGTTTCACTGGCAGCTGGCGCGGCACAATTTTGCTGCGCTCAACCACGGCCTGCTGGCCGGGCTTGCGGTGGTGGCGGGCTTTATCGGGCTGGTGGGCATGCGCGTGATTCCGTTCTTTACCGCGCGTCGGCTGGGCTGCGAGCAAGTGAGCAGCCACCCTTATGTGATGTCGGCTTCGCTGCTGGCGCCGCTGGCGATGGCGCTGCTCTACGGTTTTCAGGTAGCCCTGCCGCTGGCGGCGCTGATTGCGCTCGCTTCGGGCGGGCTTTATATGGCGCAAACCGTGCGCTGGTGGCGGCCGGAAGTGGCGAAAGAGCCGATGCTGTGGATTCTGTTTGCCGGCTTCCTGCTCACCGGCGCAGGCTTGGCGGTGCTGGGCGCGGGCTACTGGCTGCCGCGTTGGCAAAGCCTGGGCGTGCACTTGGTGGCGGTAGGCGGCATCGGGCTGATGACGGTGGGCATGATGGTGCGCACCGCGCTGGGCCACACCGGCCGCCCGCTCTACCCCGCGCCGGCCGCCATGCCGCTGGCGTTTTGGCTGATGGCGGGCGCGGCGCTGGCTCGGGCTGCGGCGGCGGTGCTGATGTATCTGCATCCGGCGGCCTACCGCCCGGGGCTGTGGCTTTCCGGCCTGCTGTTTGCCACCTCGCTGCTGCTCTACGCCTGGCGTTATCTGCCGTGGCTCGCCGCACCCAGGGTGGACGGCAAGGCGGGCTAGCGGCGGGCTGGGTTTCATTCGCCCGAAAGGCCGGCTGAAACTCAATGATGGCTGCTGCCGATTTCAAAAGTCAGCGTGGCATAGGCCGCCAGCTTCTGGCACACGGCCTGATCCGGGAAATCGGTTTTGTGCACCACGCGCACCTTCCAGCTGCCCTGCCGCAGCGGGATGATGCCCACCGTGCCGTCGGCGCGGGTGGTGTCGAAGAAGGCCTGCGGCTCGAGGCGATGCGATTTATCGGCCGGGTTGCGGTGGCTGAAGCCGTCGAAGGTCGCCACCACCGTGGCATCCGGCAGCGGCTCGCCGCGGAACAACACCCGCACCGGCAGCACCTCGCCCACGCGCACGTTGGCCGGATTCTCCAGCGGCACAATCTCCAGCAAATCGCCCACCGGCCGGCTGATCAGCCCCTTGCCCGCGCTCTCGTGCCCCACGTTCACCACCGCCTTGCCAAACATGCTGGTTTGCTCGCAATAGGCCGCATCCTTCATCTGCGCGAGATTCTGCCGCTGCCAGCCCTCGGCGTTGCGCGACCAAAAGGTCGGGCGGTATTGCGCCAAGAGCAGGTAGCTGCCGTCGGCCACCGCGCGCGGCGTTTCAAACTGGTAATTGTGCTGCCCGCGCTGTATCAAATTGATTTTGCCCTGCGGCGTAAGCAATTGCAGCGGCGAAGGAAACAGCGACAAGCGGTCGGCGGCAATCGGCTCCACTTCCGGATAGTGCCCGTAGCCCAGCTCGGCCTTCAGCACCTCGCCGCCGTGCGTGTGCGCCGCATTCACCCACACCTCGTGGCCGTGCGCGGCAAACGGCAGGCCCGCCAGCAGCAGGGCGGGCAATAATCGGCGAAACATAGCAACCTCCTTTGATAGATTGTGAACAAGACGGCGTGTTATACCATAACTCTGCTATTTGGCAAACAGTCGCGCCGTTTCAGGCTACCTGAAACCCCGCCCAAGCTTTCAGCCAACCCCGCTTGCGTGTAAGATGTGTGCCGGTTTCACACAACGGCAGAAAACGGACACCCACCCCATGCAAGGCAAACCCGACTGGAAAAAATACCGCCAACAGGCCGCAGAAAAGCTGCGCCGGCTCAAGCAGAAACCGCAGCTGCTGGCCGCCGCCGCCATTTTTTCAGGTAGCCTTCTGCTCGCCATCGGCCTTTTGGCCGGCAACGGCGGCAAACAGCAGGCCCCCGCGCCCCGACCCGCCCCGCAGGCCTCCGCACCCGCCGAAACGACGGCAGAGGGCGGCATCGCCACCGTATCCGCCCCCATTGATTTGGTTACCCCCGAAGTGGCCGACGACCACGCCATCGACGACCCGCTCACCGCCGCCGAAGCCAACCCCGAGCCCGAACACGCCCTGCCCCCCGCCACCGCGCAAAGCATGAACCCCGCCTGCGAAAGCTATTTCCAACGCGCCCGCGCCTGCTTCCGCCGCGCCCCCGAAGACCAGGCCGAAGCCCTGCTGCAATCGCTCGAAGCCACCCGCGGCGACCTCGCCCAGCTCGACGCCGAAGGCTGCGAAGTGGTAAACCGCCAGTTTGGCGAGATGGTGCAACAAATGGGCTGCGAGAAAACCCAAGCCGAAGCCAAACCCGACGAACACAAATCCCCCGGCGCCTCAGCCCCGCGCGCCCGATAAATCAAGGCTACCTGAAAATTTTAGCTTCGCAGAAACTTCGCTGTGCTCGTTTTGGCGAAACTCGCTGTGCTTGTTTTTGCTGCGCAGAAACTCACTGCGTTCGTTTTCAGGTAGCCTTTTCTCATGCCGTTCACCGTTCAACCGGCCTTCCCCAACGCCAACCGCAGCACACACCACGCCGTAAACCCCAGCACCGCGCAATCAATCAGGCGGATCACCTGCGTGGCCGCATGCGCCAGCGGCACCGGCGCAGCAACCTGCCACGCCGCAAAACCGAGCAGCGACAGCCCCGCGCAAGCCGCCCAAAAACCGCACTTCTGCGCTGCATTGCGGGGCGAACGGTATGGCCGGCGCCGCGCGGCACACAACACAAACAGCAGGCAGGCCGCCACACCGAGCAGGCCGCCGCCGTATTGCAGCCATTTAAACAGCGGCAGGGCCAGCACCGGCTGGCGCAGCAGCGTGAAGTGCTGCACAAACCAACCGGTCGGGTGCGTGAACGCATCGAGCAGCAGATGGGTGGCCATGCCGAACAGCGCGCTGAGCACAAACGCCACGGGGCGCGCGCCTTCGGGCTGGAAACTGAAACGCCAGCCGCCCTGCCCGTTTGGGCGAAACTCGCTACGCTCATTTTTGCTGCGCAGAAACTCACTGCGTTCGTTTTCAGGTAGCCTCATTTCGGCATTCAGGCAGTTTGGCAGAAAATCGCGCAGGGCATCGCGCCACAGAGCGAGATACAGCCAATACACGGCAAGGCGCACAGCGCCAGGTTTGGCCACAGCATATCGGCCAAACCGTGCCCGCCCGCCACCGCCCGCCCGTGCAGGAAATACACGAAATCCGGCGACAGGCTGCCGATCACCAGCGCGGGAAAATGGCAGCGGCGGCAGCGAGCAAGGGGCAGCACGGCAACAGGATGGGCAAGGGTGAAAGGCATGGCGTGGGCAAATCCGGATGGGGGGAGCGGCATTGTAACGCAGCTTGAAGCGGCAGACTTGAGCATGCCTGCCCATTTTGCCGAATACCAAAAGGCTACCTGAAAAATGGTTCGACCCTTTTTCAGGTAGCCTATTTTCTTGCCGCGCTATCGGCCGGCCGTTAAATCCGTTTGGCCAGCTCTTCTGCTTTGCCGGTGTAGCGCGCGGGGGTGAGGGCGAGCAGTTGGGCTTTGGCTTCTGCGGGGATGGCGAGGCCTTGGATGAAGCTTTGCAGGGATTCGGGGGTGATGCCGTGTTTGCCGCGGGTGAGATCTTTGAGCTGCTCGTAGGCATGGGGCACGGCGTAGCGGCGCATCACGGTTTGGATGGGCTCGGCCAAAAGCTCCCAGGTGGCGTTGAGATCGGCCTGCATGGCTTCGGGGTTGGCTTCGAGCTTGTTCAGGCCGCGCAGGTGGGCGGCCCAGCCGAGCAGGGTGTAGCCGGCACCCACGCCCATATTGCGCAATACGGTGCTGTCGGTGAGGTCGCGCTGCCAGCGGGACACGGGCAGTTTTTCGGCCATGAAGCCGAGCAGGGCGTTGGCGGTGCCGAGGTTGCCTTCGGAGTTTTCAAAGTCGATGGGGTTTACTTTGTGCGGCATGGTGGAGGAGCCCACTTCGCCGGCTTTCACTTTTTGTTTGAAGTAGCCTAGGGAGATGTAGCCCCACACGTCGCGGTTGAAGTCGATGAGGATGGTGTTGATG
Organism: Eikenella longinqua; assembly: GCF_001648355.1. Classification (GTDB taxonomy): domain Bacteria; phylum Pseudomonadota; class Gammaproteobacteria; order Burkholderiales; family Neisseriaceae; genus Eikenella; species Eikenella longinqua. Next base: position 57,644 of record NZ_LXSL01000009.1, read on the forward strand.
CGGCCGAGGGTTTGGAAGAATTCGGCCATGTAGTCGTGCGGCTCGATTTGAATGGTGTAGGGGTTGAAGCTGAGGCCGAGGGATTGCTCCACAAAGCGGCGGCAGTGGGCTTCCCAATCCATATCGGGATAGGCGGCGAGGTGGGCGTTGTAGTTGCCCACGGCGCCGTTGATTTTGCCCAAGAATTCTTGTTTTTCCAGCTGGGTGGTTTGGCGTTGCAGGCGGGCGAGCACGTTGGCGATTTCTTTGCCCAGGGTGCTGGGGGTGGCGGGCTGGCCGTGGGTGCGGCTCATCATGGGCACGGCGGCCAGGCTGTGCGCCATCTGGCGCAGTTTGGCGGCGATTTCGGCCAGCTTGGGCAGCAGCACGGCATCGCGGGCTTCGCGCAGCATCAGGGCGTGGGAGAGGTTGTTGATGTCTTCGCTGGTGCAGGCGAAATGGATGAATTCGTTTGCTTTTTGAATTTCAGGTAGCCCTTCGAAGCGCTGTTTGAGCCAGTATTCCACGGCTTTTACGTCGTGGTTGGTGGTGGCTTCGATGGCTTTCACTTCGGCAGCGTGCTCGGGCGAGAAGCCGGCGATCACGGCATCGATTTCGGCCAGCGTGGCGGCGGAAAAGGGCGGCACTTCGCCAATCTCGGGCGCGGCGGCTAGGGCTTTGAGCCATTCGAGCTCCACGCGCACGCGAGCGCGGATGAGGCCGTATTCGGAAAAAATCGGGCGCAGGGCTTCAACGGCAGCGGCATAGCGGCCGTCGAGCGGGGAGAGGGCGAGCAGGGCAGACATGGCGGATTCCTATAATGGGCAATAAAAACGGCGGTATTCTACCCGAAAAGCGCGGCCTCATGCTTGGCCTGATTCTGCCGCCCAAGCGCCCAGATGCACAGCAGCATGGTCTGCATTGCGGTAGAGGATACTCTGCTAGGCAGCGCCCTGACCCCGTGCGCAGTGTGTACCAGCAGCTGCGGCACGCCTTGCAGGCCGTATTGCTGCATCAGTTTTTGCGCAGCAGCGCAGCGTTCGGCGGTGAGCGCGGCGGTGTCTGACTCATCCAAAAGCCGGGCAGCGGCGGACAGCCCCAGCGCATTCAATACGGTGCGGACCACGGCCGGGTCGGCAGTGTTTTGGCCGTTTTGATAACGCACCTGCTGCAACGCGGAGAGCGCGGCCAATTCTTGATCCGGCGCAGTTTGCCCTACGGCGGTTAATGCCAGCAGCATGGGCTGGGAATCGAAGGGCAGGTTGGAATACAGCAGGTTTTGCTGGTAAGCAGGGCTGAATATCGCGCCAGTCAGCTTGGCGATGCGTTGGTCATTTTCCCAGGCATAGGTGGAAAATTCGGTATCCATGTGCCGATTGCCGTGTGCAAACAGGCCGGTGGGGCAGAGGCGCACTTCGTGCTTGGCGGCAATTTGCCTGATGGCGGGCGCAGCGCCGTAGCACCAGCCGCAGAGCGGGTCAAAGAGATAATCAATCTGCATGGTTTCTCCATTGATGGGAATAGGAAGGCCGCAGATTATAGGCGGGTCGGTCGGGCGCAAACAGCATACAGGGGTTAAGCTTGTTTTTCTTGTGGGGAAAACACGGTTTACAGTTTTAACTTCGCCGAAACTAGCGCCTTCAGGCAGCCTGTTGCCGCTCAGGCAAATGCATACAGCAAACGCCGCTCCGCCGCCCGAACCGCGCCGAAGCCCCACCATTCCAGCTCCGCCTCCACCTCCCACGGCCACACCGCCGCGCACGCCCATTCCCCGCCCAGCAGAAACGCCGCGCCGCGCCAGCGCCGCCCGATGGCGCAGAGCCGCCAGTTTCCCTCCCCGCCTTGCCGCCGCAGCCCCACCTGCGGCAAATCCGCCAGCGCCTGCCCCGTGGCTTTGAGCAGCGCCTCTTTCAGCGCCCACAGCGCATAACGGCTCGCCAAACCGGCATGCCCTTGCAGCCACGCCGCCTCATCCGCATGCAGCACCCAATCCGGCCAGCCGCCGAAATCGCGCGCCCGCAGCCGCTCCAAATCCGCGCCCACGGCAAAATCGGCAGAAGGCACCGCCAGCAGCGCATGGCCGCCGCTGTGGCTGAGGCTACCTGAAAAATTCAAGCTGCCCAAACACCCCGCTGCCGCCGCCTGCTGCTTGAGGAAACGGCTGGTTTGCCAGCCCTTTTGCGCCGCACGCGCGGGGTGGCGCAGTAAATGCACGCGGTCGGCCTCATCCAGCAATGCGGCGCGATAATGTTCGGCACAATCGGGCGCGGCCAGATAAAGGCAGATGCGCCGGGCGGCGCTCGGGCGGGTAGGCATTTTTGCGGTTTTCCAATATACTGTTAAATCAAGTGAACCTGCTGAATTATAGCGGATTCGGTTTGCACCTTTCTCCACCATGCAAAAGGAAGCCAATATGAAACACCGCCACATCCTGCTCGCGGCCGCCATGGCCGCCGTTTTCGGCCTGGCCGGCTGCACCAACAACCGCGCGCCCGACGACGGCAGAAGCCAAAGCCCGCGCCAGAGCGACAGCCGCGCCGCCGCCCACGGCAACGCGCAAACCACCGGCCGCGTGTGCCGCCTCTTGCGCGACGACGACCCCAACCGCGGCGGCCGCAAAGTGGTGTACCGCTGCAACGGCCGCGCCGTGCTCGCCTCCAGCGAAGCCAAAAGCCTGCTCAACCCGAGCGTGCCCGTGAGCTTCGGCGCCGGCGGCCGCACCGTGCGGGCCAACCTCACCACCCGCCAGGCCGCCAATGCCTCCAACAAATCCGACGAAGCCGCCTGCGAACGCGCCTTCATCAACGCCGCCCACAAATTCCAAGAAACCGCCCAAGGCCGCGGCGCCAATCGCGTGAGCAACTTCCATAGCTACTACAACCGCCAAATCCTGCGCGGCGGGCAGTATGACTGCGAAGTGGGCACCTTCCACGCCCGCGTGGTGATGCGCGGCGATATTGCCCGCTGATTGGCGCGAGGCAAGTAAAAGGCTACCTGAAAAAGTTTTCAGGTAGCCTTTTGAACGGTTGCCGCGTTATTGCCGAGCTTCCGGTTTGAATGCTGGTGAGATCAAAACTTTTTTAACAAATGTACTGGCTCGTAGTTCATATGAATTTTCCTCCGGGCATCTATCTCCCCTGCCCCAAGGGTTCGGATTTTGCTCAAGTTTAGAATACCCTAGTGCCGGCACAAATACATACATCGTTTTCTCAGCCATTAACTCATCAGTTTTAGTGTCAATTACCTTGATGGTTGTTCCGGCTATCCAATGTTTGCGGTTTTCCCAGGAAACATCGTTCTCATAGGTAACGGCATAGCGGGCTGGATGTCGCGGATTAGTTTCTTGATCAAACGGTTTAGCATATCTAGACCAGTTACCGCTGTAACGAATAATCGAGCCGTCTTTTTGTAAAACATCAACATTGTCATAGTGGACAGAAGAATAATATGGCAAAAAACTGGCAACATATTCTTCCCGCTTTGATTCGCTTTCTATCGCCGCATCCTCCCACATCTGGTCTTTCCGCGGGTTGTAGAAGCTGTCTTGATATTTCTCGTCATCCCCGCGCACTTTCAGCAGCAGGATGCCGTCCACATCCTCGGCGGTGCGGTAGATCTTCTCGCCGGCGTTTCGGCAGAGTTGGTCGAAGCGGGCTTTGGCGGGCTCGTAGCGTTGGCGCCATTCGGCTTCTTCCGCTGCGGCTTCCTGCCTCTCCTGCATTTTTTCTACCTGCCCTACCGCATAAAGCAGCCCGGCCACAACTAGCCCAGGCAGAAATATTAACTGCGGATTTTTATTAAATAATTTGGGGTTTATCTGATAACAGGCAAAACTCACGGCCACGATCAGCAATATTATCCCGCCCCAATGAAGCAGGTTATAAACAAAGAGGAAATCCTGTTCAGTAAACATGAATATTTGATTTACCTAAAATTAATGATAAATCCTACCTGAAAACGGCGTGCAGGCATAGCCCGGGCGGGATTGTTGTGCCGCCAAACCGCCCAGCGCCAATCCAATCACGCTGCCATTGGCAGAAGGGGAAAAGGCTACCTGAAAATCCGCCCACGCATTTGGATGGCGCATCCGCTTCATTCCGCCGTGCGGATTTTCAGGTAGCCCTTCCCCCTTTTTGCTAAAATCCCGCTTTTCCCCCGCCCCGCCTTTTCCATGAAACTCCTCGCCGTTATCCCGCACTACCGCCACCTCGGCACGCTGCCGCAGGTGGTGGCTGCGCTGCGCGGTTGCGGCCTGCCCGTGCTGGTGGTGGACGACGGCTCGGGCGAAGACTGCCGCGCGGGCTTGGAAGCCTTGCAGGGCGAAGGCGTGCAGGTGGCGTTCCGGCCGGCAAACGGCGGCAAGGGCAGCGCGATGAAGTGGGGCTTCAAGCTGGCGGCGCAGCAGGGTTTCAGCCATGTGTTGCAGATGGATGCCGACGCGCAGCACAGTTTTGCCGACATCCCGCGTTTTGTCGAAGCCGCGCAGGCGCAGCCGCAGGCGGTGGTGTGCGGGCGGCCGGTGTACGGCGGCGACGTGCCCAAATCGCGCCTCTACGGCCGCAAAATCACCGATTTTTGGAACGTGCTGCACACTTGGTCGCGCGACATCCAAGACGGCATGTGCGGCTTCCGCGTGTATCCGCTGGCCGCCGTGCTGCCCCTCCAATACGGCGGCGGCGGCATCGGCGAACGCATGGATTTCGACAACGAAATCCTGGTGCGCCTGCATTGGGCGGGCACGCCCTTCGTGTGGCTCGACACGCCGATACGCTATGCGGCAGACGGCATCTCGCACTTCAATCTGCGCCGCGATAACCTGCTCATCAGCAAAATGCACGCCCGCCTGTTTTGCGGCATGCTCGCCCGCCGTTTCGGCAAGCTTTTCAGACGGCCTCAAGCGGCGCAATCCGCCCACTGGTCGGCACAGCGCGAACGCGGCAGCCGCCCCTTCCTCCAGCTCACCGCATGGCTGGTGCGCTACCTGCCGCTGCCGCTGGTGCACATCATCGCCGCCATCGTGCCCGCCTATTTCTACCTCACCTCCGCCGCCCAACGCCGCAGCGTGCGCCAATATCAGGGCTACCTGAAAACCAGTTTCCCCGCCGCGCCGCTGCCCGCGCGTTTTGCCGAATACCGCCAGTTTGCCGCCTTCGGCCAGGCCGTGGCCGACCGCTTCGCCGTGTGGCGGCACAAAATCACCGTGCCGGATTTGGTGGTGGAAGACCCCGACAACCTCTACGCCGACGTGGACAACCACAGCGCGCGCGGCCAAATCCTCATCTGCTCGCACTTGGGCAACATCGAAGTGTGCCGCGCCCTCGTGTCGCACCACCAAGGCTTCAAGCTCAACGTGCTGGTGCACAACGCCCACGCCGAAGATTTCAACCGCGCCCTCAAAGCCGCCGGCGCCAGCGATTTGCAGCTCATCCAAGTGGCCGAACTCGACGCCGCCAAAATGCTGCAACTCTCGCACAAGCTCGACGCGGGCGAATGGCTGGCCATCGCCGCCGACCGCACCCCCGTGCGCGGCAACAAAACCGTGCCCGTGCAATTCCTCGGCCACACCGCCCATCTGCCGCAAGGCCCCTGGCTCCTGGCCGGCCTCTTGCGCGCGCCCACCAACACCGTATTCGTATTGAAAGAACGCGGCCGCTATCATCTATGCCTCAAGCGTTTCCAGGTAGCCCCAAGCTGGACGGCCGCCACACGCAAACAAGTGATTGCCGATATGGCGCAACAATACGCAAACACCCTCGCCGCCCACGCCGCCCGCGCCCCGCTGCAATGGTTCAACTTCTACGATTTTTGGAACAACCCCGAACATGGCTAAACACATCTACTGCCGCCACAGCACCGAGCTGGAAGTGCCCTTTTTCGACGTGGACGTGATGCAGATCGTCTGGCACGGCCACTACGTGAAATACCTCGAAATCGCCCGCTGCGCCTTCCTCGACGCACTGGGCTACAACTACACCGTGATGCTGGCGCACGGCTGCGCCTGGCCCGTGGTCAAGCTCGACCTCAAATACATCCGCCCCGCCCGCTTCGGCCAGAAAATCCGCGTGAACATGGCCATGACCGAATACGAAAGCTGCCTGCGCCTCAGCTACACCCTGCGCGACGCCGAAAGCGGCGACAAGCTCACCCAAGCGGGCACCACGCAAGTCGCCCAACGCCTCGACAACGGCGAAATGCTGTTCCAAACCCCGGAAAGCTGGCAGGAAGCCGTGCGGCGGTTTGAAGGGTTTGCGCCGTTGGCGAAGGATTGAGGCTACCTGAAAAACAGGCCGTCTGAATTGGTTTTCAGGCGGCTTTTGCCTTTTCAGGTAGCCCTTCCACGCCCGCCACATTATTCACGCCTGCTTAATAACTGCTTAAGCCCGCAGCGGATTATCCGCCGCCTGCCCGCCGTGTATAATGGCCGCTCTCTCCCACTTGCCAACCAAGGAAACCGTCATGGCCAAAATCCTCGTTATCTCCGCCCACCAAAATGTGGGGAGGTGGTTATTTTTGCACTGGGATGACCGGAGGCAAAAAACGGCGGAAAACTTTACTGGGTGCGGATTTGAGCGAAGCTGGTGCAAGAAAAAACTTGCACCAGCTTTTGCTTTGGATTGATAAAAAATGCGTTATCTTTTGCACCGGAATGAGCAGGGATTAAACGCTTTTAAAACGGAATTTAAGCAGCTATGGTTTATCGTGAGGCGGAGCATTAAAGAGCACGGCCAAGCCAAACCACTTTGCCGATAATAGACACACTACTGCTGGTGGCATCTCCGTTTTCCAGCGGCACCGTGAACGGCTGATACTCCTGATTGGCACTGGTGATCAATAAAGAATCAGGCAGGCGTTGAACGCGTTTGACAAAAGTCTCGTTGCCGATGCGCAAGGCATACAGACCATCAGAGGCTTCGGTTTGACTATGATCCACCAAGATGGCGTCTTTATCATTTAGCACGCCAACCATACTATCCCCTTTAACCATAACCACCGTCAGTGTGGAAAAATCAGATGTAATGTAACTTTCCAGCCAATCACGACGGAAGGTGAGGCATGATTTTGGGCGGTCATTGTCCACCCAGGCCCCCTGCCCGGCAGACACAGATACATCATAAAAGGGGATAAAGACAAACTCATCAATATCTACAACGTCCCCATTCACATTAAGCGGATGCGTGCCGCCCATCCGGCTAATACGCCGAGCTTCTTTCAAGCCTTTTACTATTTGATTGGTTTTATCCAACTGTTCTTGCAATATCCGTTGGCCTTCTTCCTGTTCCAGCCCACCGGAAATTTTCTGCTCACCTTCTAAACTGGGAGAACCTTGCCCCGTAGCCAGCCATAGCAGATTCACTTGGGCAGCATCGGCAATCTTAATTAAGTTGGTGGTGCTGGGCTCCGCTCCCTCTTTTACCCATTTAGTGGCCGTAGGGTATGCCACATCCACTCTTCTAGCTAGCTCCGAGATGCTACCGAGCCTCTTGGCGACTATCTCCATTCTCTTCGCAAACTCAACGTTAAAGTTTTCCATACGAAGACTAACCTCAACCTATAAATAACTATAACGTTAATCTTAAAATATTATATCCTTGAAATCATATATTTATAACCAAAACTAAAGAATTTTCTAAAATTTTAAGTTTAACGCTATAAATTCTACTTGCTAATTTTAAGTTTAACGCTATAATACCTACATCTAGTCAATTCCCCAACTGACAAAAAATAGGTATCTCAAAATGAAAAAAAATACAGCTCAAAAAGCAACACCGGAGCTTTTGGATTGGCACCGTGCAGACATCATCGCTGCCTTGAAAAAACAGGGTTGGTCTATCCGCGCACTGGCGGCACAAGCCAACGTGCATCCGACAACTCTTTACAGCGCACTAGTCAAACCTTATCCGAAAAGTGAACGGGTTATTGCTGATGCGTTGGGCATGAAGCCCGAGCAAATCTGGCCGCAACGCTATGCGGCACGCAATTTCCAACCGGTACTACGTCGTGCAGTGAATGCATAAATGTATTGTACGGATAAAAGGCTAAAAAATCACTAATTTAAATTCTCGATTGATGAATTTTTACTATGAGAACCCTCAAGAGACAGGCGAAAGCCACCTCACTAGACCACGCGATTGAGCTGGCCAAGCGCCATGCCAAAGAGCATGGCCGACCTTCCAAGGTGATGGCCGACCTGATGGGTGCAGAGCTGAAAACCTATTACCGCTGACTACCTCCCCAACCAATCCGCACAAGGGATTGAAAACGAAGTCTATGTGCGGCTGGTCACGCCTTTGGGCAGCTACTGGGCCGAGCCTGCGCTGGGCAGCCGCTTGCACGAATTGCGCCGCATGAAAGACCTGCCGCGCATCGCCGTGCTGGCCAAACAGTATGCCGAGCAGGCCTTGCAGCCGGTATTGGATGCGGGGCGCGCCCGCCGCATCGGCGTGGCCGCTTCCTTTGTGCGGCGCGGCTGGCTGCGGCTGGATATTGAGGCGGAGGACATGAGCGGGCGTAATTTAAGTTTAATCCACGAGGTGCGGCTGGCATGAAAACCAAAAACTTTGAGCAACTGCGCGATGACTACCTGCGCGATTTGAGCAACCAGCAGCCCGCCGCCCACACCCACCCCGGCAGCGACAACCACGCCCGTGCCACCGCCTTGGCCGCGCTGGCCGAGGGGCAATACCAGCATCAGGAGTGGATTTTGCGGCAGGTGTTTGCCGATACGGCGGATGCCGCCTATTTGGAGCGGCATTGCGCCATGTACCGCATTTGGCGCAAACCCGCCGCCGCGGCCGCGGGCAGCATCCGTATCAGCGGCGCGCCCAATACCGTGCTGCCTGCCGGGCTGGTGGCGCAAGTGGGCGACACCGCCTACCAGACTTCCGCCGCCGGCCAAACCGACGGCCGCGGGCAGGCGCAGCTTGCCTGCCACTGTTTGAGCACCGGCGCCGCCGGCAACCAGCCGGATAACACCCCGGCCCAGCTGCAAAGCCCGCCTGCCGGCATCGAGGCCGATGCCGTGCTCACCAGTATGGTGGGTGGCACCGATATTGAGAGCGATGCCGCGCTGTTAGATAGGCTGCTCGCCCGCTTGCGCCAGCCGCCCGCCGGCGGCAACGCCTACGACTATTACCGCTGGGCGATGGCTGTGCCGGGGGTGGAGGCCGCCTTTGTGTATCCGCTGCGCCGCGGCCTAGGCACGGTGGACGTGGCCATCCTCACCGCTTCTGGCCTGCCTTCGCCCGAGGTGGTGCGCGCCGTGCAGCAGTATATCGACGCGCGCCGCCCGGTCACCGCCAAAAACGTGCAGGTGATGGTGCCGCAGCGCGTGGCGCTTAATGTGTCGGTGCGCGTATCGCTGGCCGAGGGCTACACCTTGGCCGCGGTCAAAGAGGCCGCCGCGCGCGCCCTGTCGGCCTATTTCGCCGGCATTAAGCCGGGCGACACCGTGTACAAAAGCCAGCTTGAGGCGCTCATCAGCGACACCGCCGGCATCCGCGACCGCGTGCTTGACAGCCCGGCCGCCAACCAAAGCGCCGCCATCACACCGCATATCCAATGGCTGGCGCTGGGCAGCTTTGAGATGAGCACGCTATGACCTACACCGACCTGCTCCCCCTCTACTACCCGCCCGTGAGTTACGACGTGCGCGCCACCTGTCAGGCCGCCGAACGGCAGGCGGAAGCCGCCATGCTCGACGGCGTGCAGGCGCAGTCGGCGCAGGTATTGGCCGCCGCTTATGCCCCCACCGCCGGCGGCGACATCACGCGCTGGGAGCGCCTGCTCGGCCTCAACCCGCCGCAGCCCGACAACTACGCCCGCCGCGTGGCCGACGTGCTGGCCAAACTCAACGAGACCGGCGGCTTAAGCATCCCGTATTTCGTCGGCTTGGCTGCCGCCGCTGGCTACACCATCACTATCAGCGAGCCGCAGCCCTTCCGCGCGGGCATCAACCGCGCCGGCGACCGCCTCGCCCGCGAAGACATCATGTGGGTGTGTGGGTGGACGTGGCGCCGCTTCTAAAAGCATAAGATAATCCCCGTTTAACAGACCATTAAACGGGGATAAATCAGTGCAAAAGCTGCTACAATTTCCTACGCGGCGGCGGTGCAAAAGCTACTGCCAATTCGGGCAAAAGCTGCCGCCGCCTTACAAAAACCTCGAACATTCCGTCAGCAACCGCCTGATTCTGGAAGAACTGGACAAACACTTCGGCGGCCAAGCCAGCGTGCGCCGCCTCTCCGAGCTCTACCCCGATTTCAACATCGACGTGGCCGCGGAGCAGGCCGCGCTGGTGGATGCCGACATCGTGCTGCTGCAATACCCCACCTACTGGTTCAACACCCCCGCCATCCTGAAAAAATGGCTGGATGACGTGTGGACCTACGGCTTCGCCTACGGCACCGGCGGCGACAAACTGCACGGCAAAAAGCTGTTCGTTTCCACCACCATCGGCTCAGGCAAGGAAAATTATGACGGCAATATCGCGCCGCTGGTTGCCGATTTGGTGAAACCCGTGGAAGCCTCGGCCCTGTATTCCGGCTTCGACTGGCAGGGCGTGGAGCCGCTCTACGGCCAGCTCTACATCCCCGGCGTGAACAGCGAAGAAGATTTGGCGCGCGTGCAGCAGAAAGCCCGTGACCACGCCGCCAAGCTCATCGCCAAAATCGAAAAACTGGCTTAAAGGCTATAGCGAATCAAATTGGCTTTCGATACGAGGCAGCGAGCCGCAGACAGTACAGGAGTACGGCAAGGCGAGCTAACGCTGTAGCGAAAGTTTAGTTGATTCGCGATACCTGAAAAAAGGCCGTCTGAATTGAATTTCAGACGGCTTTGGTATTTTTAGGTAGCCTTTCGGCCGATAAGCCGCCGCGCAAGATTTTGGGTGTAGAATACCGCCAAGCCCTGCCACAAACCCGCTATACTGCACGCCGCCCATCCTGAAACAGGCTGCCTACAAGGCCATCTGAAACACCGAAAAACTGCTATGCAAACCATCAAACAATACACCGTAGATGCCTTTACCGACCGCGTGTTCGGCGGCAATCCCGCCGCCGTCTGCGTGGCGGACGCATTCCCTTCCGAAGATTTGATGCGCAATATCGCCAAGGAAAACAACCTTTCCGAAACCGCCTTCGTCGTACCGCAAGGCGACGCCTTCGCCCTGCGCTGGTTCACGCCCGAATGTGAAATCGACCTGTGCGGACACGCCACGCTCGCCACCGCCTTCGTGATCGACCGTTTCGTCGCCCCGAGCCGTGCCACGCTCGATTTTCACACCCGCAGCGGCATCCTGCGCGTGCGCAAACAGGGCGGCCGCTTCGCCATGGATTTCCCCGCCTTCGCACTGGAAAAAATCGACATTCCCGCCCATATCGGCAACGTTTTGGGCATCGTTCCCCAAGAGGCATATTTGGGGCGGGACTTGCTGTGCGTGTTTGAAGACGAAGCGCAAATCCGCGCCGCTCAGCCCGACTTTGCCGCCATGCTCGGCTTAGACGGCGTGCTGCTGCACATCACCGCACCGGGCAAAGACTACGACTGCGTTTCCCGCTCCTTCGCCCCGAAGCACGGCGTAAACGAAGACCCCGTCTGCGGCTCGGGGCACTGCCATATCTTCCCCTACTGGGCAGAAAGGCTGGGTAAATCCGAACTTGTCGGCCATCAGGCATCCAAACGCGGCGGCGTGCTGCACGGCCAGGTGGGCGGCGGGCGCGTCGTCCTCAGCGGCTCGGCAGTTTTGTTCGCACAATCAGAAATCTTCGTCTGAACTGCTTCGCCCGTAGGCCGGGCATTTATGCCCGACAATCCGTCTGAAAACGTAAATTGCCACACAATCAAAACCCACCCCAAGCAAACCGATGAAAAAATTCCTCCTCCTCCTCTTCTCCCTCGCCGCCCTGCCCGCGCTCGCCTTCAACACCGCCGAGCTCACCGCCCAACTGCAAGCCCCGCAAAGCGTGCAGGGCAGCTTCACCCAGCAGCGTTTCCTGCGCTCGCTCGACAAACCCGTGCAAACCGGCGGCCGCTTCGCCCTGCGCCCCGGGCGCGGCCTGTTTTGGCACCTGCAAAAGCCGTTTGACATGAAACTGCGCGTGCGCCGCGACGGCATCACCCGCCAAGACGCGCAAGGGCAGTGGCGCAGCAACGGCAGCCAAACCGCGCAGGCCGCGCAAGTGAAACTCTTCATGGCCGTGCTCGGCGGCGACACCGCCGAACTGCAACGCCACTTCAACCTCACCCTCTCCGGCACCCCGCAGCAATGGCGGCTCACCCTCACGCCAAAAACCGCCGTGATGCGGCAAGTGTTCAACCAAATCGTCATCAGCGGCGGCCAGCTCGTGCACAAAGTGGAGCTCGACGAAAAACAGGGCGACCGCACTGTGATGCAATTCAGCCAACTGCAAACCAACCAGCCGCTCAGCCCCGCCGCCCGACAGGCCTTGGGGGAATAAGCGCGGCCGCCCTGTTTTTTCTGCCGCGCGCATAGCCGCTTTGTGGAAGCTGCGTTTTCGCTTCGCGGAAACTTGTTTTTCAGGTAGCCTTCATCCGCAAAAGGCTACCTGAAAAACAGAGCGCATCGCCGGAAATGCCGGATACCCATCCCCATTTTTCAGGTAGCCCCCCGCCCAGCGCCGAGGCTACCTGAAAAGTATCGTGGATAAAATTTCAACCGAAGCAAGGCAGCAAGGCGTGCCAACGCCGCAGCAGTTTCAATTTAACTCGCCCTATCCGCCCCAGCCCCGCCGCCAAACGCTATATAATCCCACCATCATGACCAAACCCGCCCGCCCCCGCAAAAATTCCAGCCCCAAGCCCGACCCGCGCCGCCAGCAGGCGCTCGCCGCCCTCCAGCAGCAGCTCGGCCACCTCTTCGGCAACCCCCGCCTGCTCGAGCAGGCCCTCACCCACCGCAGCCACAGCGCCCGCAACAACGAACGCTTCGAATTCGTTGGCGACGCCATCCTCGATTACAGCGTGGCCAAAATGCTGTTCGATGCCTTCCCCGACTACAGCGAAGGTGAGCTCTCCCGCCTGCGCGCCAACCTGGTGAACCAAGACGTGCTCGCCGAAATCGCCCGCGGCATGGGCGTGGGCGACGCCCTCTATCTGGGCATAGGCGAACTCAAAAGCGGCGGCTTCGACCGCCCCTCCATCCTCGCCGACGCCGTGGAAGCCCTGCTCGCCGCCATCAGCTTCGATGCCGACTTCGCCGCCGCCGAAGCCGCCGTGCGCCGCCTGTTTGCCCGCCGCATCGCCACCATCGACTTAAGCAACCAAGGCAAAGATCCGAAAACCCTGCTGCAAGAAGCCCTGCAAGCCCGCCACCTGCCCCTGCCCAAATACCGCATCGAGCACCAAGAAGGCGAAGGCAGCGACGCCCGCTTCTACATCGCCTGCGACCTAGGCGAGCTAGCGCACATCACCTACGCCCGCGCCCCCAGCCGCCGCGCCGCCGAACAGGCCGCCGCCAAAGAAGCCTTGAATTGGCTGCAACAGCAGCACCCGCTGCCCGCCAAGCCGAAAAAACCGCGCAAACCGCAGGCCTGATCCCGCGCCGTTTGCGCCCATGCAAATAAACCTCATCGGCGGGATTTACCGATACAAAACGGCATGTTATATATAGCGCCCGTTTCAACCAAATCAATAAAGCCTCGCCGCTGGCATGAAATTTTGGCTTCGCAGAAACTTCGCTGCGCTGCGTTTTCAGGTAGCCCCTTGTTGCGAGTAAAGGCTACCTGAAAATCTATCCAACTGAAAGAACACATGAATTTAGAAAACTTCCCTTCCAGCCCCCGCCCCGATTTCCGCTGCGGCTTCGTGGCCATCGTGGGGCGGCCGAACGTGGGCAAATCCACGCTGATGAACCACCTCATCGGCCAAAAAATCAGCATCACCAGCAAAAAAGCCCAAACCACGCGCCACAAAATCACCGGCGTTTACACCGACGACGGCGCCCAATTCATCTTTGTGGATACCCCCGGCTTCCAAACCAGCCACCGTAACGCGCTCAATGACCGCCTCAACCAAAACGTAACCGAAGCCATCGGCGGCGTGGATGCCGTGGCCTTCGTGGTGGAAGCCATGCGCTTTGGCGAGGCCGACCGCCAGGTGCTGCGCCTACTGCCGAAAAGCCGGCCCGTGGTGTTGGTGGTGAACAAAATCGACCGTGCCAAAAGCAAGGCCGAACTGGACGGATTTATCGAAACCGTGCGCCAAGAATTTGATTTTGCCGGCGTGGAAGCCGTGAGCGCCAAACACGGCCTGCGCATCGGCGAACTGCTTGCCCAGCTGCGCCCCTTCCTGCCGCCCGGCCCGCCGCTCTACCCCGAAGACGCGGTAACCGACCGCTCCGGTCGCTTCCTGGCCGCCGAAATCGTGCGCGAAAAGCTGTTCCGCCACCTCGGCGAAGAGCTGCCCTACGCCGTAAACGTGGCCGTGGAGCAGTTTGAAGAGGAAGACGGGCTCTACCGCATCTATATCGCCGTGCTGGTGGACAAAGACGGCCAGAAAGCCATCATCATCGGCAAAGGCGGCGAAAAGCTGAAAAAAATCTCCACCGAAGCACGGCTGGATATGGAAAAATTGTTCGGCACCAAAGTGTTTCTCAAAGTGTGGGTGAAAGTGAAATCCGGCTGGGCAGACGACGTGCGCTTTTTGCGCGAATTCGGTATGTAGCCCGGCCTTGGCCGCAATATTTTTGCTTAGCATAACCCCAGCCTGGCTATGCCGAGCATCGTTTTAACTTCATTGAGGCTACGCTTTCAGGTAGCCTCTTCCCCCTCCGGAGAACACCATGCCCCAAACCGCCCAACAACGCATCAACCACATCCAAGCCCGCTACCGCGAATGGCAGCGCCTCCTGCCCGAGCTGGAAGCCGCCCAGGCGCAATGGCGACAGGCCATGCAGATTCTGCACGAGCTGGCCGATTTCTACGAAAACGAATACGGCGAAATCCATCAGGCCATCGAAGAAGGCTTGGAAGTGTCGCTGCACACCGAAGGCGAATACAGCATCATGAGCGAAGACGCCCTGTGGAACGCCTTGCAGGAACATTATGATTTATCGTGGTTTTGGCTGCGCGCCGCCACTCGCGAGCTCGACCCGCAGCATGGGGAAACGGGCGAGGCTGAAACCGAATAAAGGCTACAACGCCGATGCCCGATGCATGAAAATGATAAAGGCTACCTGAAAATTTCAGGTAGCCTTTTTATTGCGCAAACAGCCGCCGCTCAACCCCGCCGTTTCGCCCACAGCTTCATCAGCGGCAGCACCACCGCGCAGGCAACGGCGCCCACGGCCAGGCCGATGAGCAGCGAGGCGAGCGTGCCGGGGAGGCCGCCGTCCCAGTGGCGTGCGTGCAGCCAGTGGTGCAGCGCGCCCCAGTTGTGGGCGAAAATGCCGCCGCCCACGAGGAACATGGCCAGCGTGCCCACGATGCTGATGCCGCGCATAAACCACGGCATAAACAGGATGATGGCCTTGCCCGCCGCCGCGGTGGCCGGGCGGCGCATCAGCGCCAGACCGAAATCGTCGGCCTTCACAATCAGCGCCACGATGCCGTACACCAGCACGGTGAGCCCGATGCCGATTAAGAGCAGGGTAACAATCTGCGTGGTGAGCGAAGACTCGGCCACCACGCCCAGCGCGATGATGACGATTTCGGCGGAGAGGATGAAATCGGTGCGGATGGCGCCTTTGATTTTGGCGTTTTCGTCCACGATTTCGTCGGGCACGGTGTGCCCGGTGCCTTCGTGGCGGTGCAAGAATTTGTGCAGCAGTTTTTCCACGCCTTCGAAACACAGGTAGCCGCCGCCGAACATCAAGAGCGGGGTTATCAGCGCAGGGGCAAACACGGAGAGCAGCAGCGCGGCGGGAATCAGGATCAGCTTGTTCACCAGCGAGCCCTTAGCCACCGCCCACACGATGGGCAGTTCGCGGTCGGCGCGCACGCCGGTAACCTGGTTGGCATTGAGCGCCAAATCGTCGCCCACCACGCCGGCGGTTTTTTTGGCGGCCACTTTAGACATCAGCGCCACGTCGTCGAGCACGGACACGATGTCGTCGAGCAGGGTGAGGAGGGAGGAAAAAGCCATGTGGAATCCTTGAGATAAGTTTTTCAGGTAGCCTTTGCGGCGTATAGCGGAAGGCTACCTGAAAATTATTGTCTTGTTTTTAGGTGTGTGGAAACTGGAATACGGCGGCATTATACGGGCGCGGGCAAGGCAAAGGCTACCTGAAAAATAAAGCCAAAATCAGAGGCTACCTGAAAACTCTGCGGCGGAATTGCGCTTTGCGTTTTCAGGTAGCCTTTTATAGTGGATGAACAAAAACCAGTACGGCGCTGCCTCGCCTTGCCCTGATTTTTGTTCATCCACTATATCACCCAAGCGGCAGCACTAAGTTTTCGCCTTCACCGCCATCAGCGTGTGCAGCCGGCGGCTGTCGGCGCGCGCCACGGTGAATTGCAAGGGGCCGATAACGGCCTTTTCGCCGCGCACGGGCAGGTGGCCGAGCTCTTTGATCACCAGCCCGCCGATGGTGTTCACTTCTTCGTCGCTGTAATCGGTGCCGAAAAATTCGTTTACGTCTTCGATTTCGGTAACGGCGTTGATGCGCCAGCGGTCGGGGGAAACGGCGAAGATGTTGTCGGCGCTGTCGTCTTCGTCGAATTCGTCTTCGATGTCGCCCAGAATCTGCTCGATTACGTCTTCCAGCGTTACCAGGCCGCTGATGCTGCCGTATTCGTCCACCACCACGGCGAGGTGATTGTGCATATCGCGGAATTCTTTGAGCAATATGTTCAAAGGCTTGCCTTCGGGCACGAACACGGCGGGGCGCAATACGTTTTCGAGCTTGAACTGTTCGGGATTGAGGGTGTATTTGAGCAGGTCTTTGGCGTGGAGGATGCCGAGCACGTTGTCTTTGTCGTCGGCAATCACGGGGAAGCGGGAATGGGTGGTGCCCACCACATAGGCGATGATGCGGCTCACGCTGTCGCCGGCCTTCACCACATCCATTTGGGCGCGGCTGATCATGGCGTCGCGCACTTCCAGGCCGCGGAAATCGATGATTTTTTCCAGCCACTGCTGGGTGTCTTCATCGAAAATTTTCTGTTCGCGCGCTTGGCGCAGCAGCGCCAATACGTCTTCGGGGGAATCTGGGCTGTCGCCGGCGAGGCGGCCGAATAACCGCTCGAAAAATCCGGGCTTGGCCGGGCTCTCTTCCATTTCAGTCTGCATCCTGTGCGTAGGGGTTGGGGTATCCTAACTGATTCATCAGGCGGATTTCAAGGCTTTCCATCTCTTCGGCTTCGGCGGGGCTGATGTGGTCGTAGCCCATCAGGTGCAGCACGCCGTGCAGGGTGAGGTGGGCGAAATGGGCTTCCAGGGTTTTGCCTTGCTCGGCGGCTTCGCGCGCCACCACTTGCGGGCAGATGATGAGGTCGCCGTGCAGGGCGGGAGGCAGGCTACCTGAAAACCCGGCCAAGGCTGCCTGTTCACCTTCGTCGAGCGCGAAACTGAGCACGTTGGTGGCGTAGTCTTTTTGGCGGTAGTCGCGGTTGTAGGCGCGGGCGGCGACTTCGTCTAAGAGCAAGAGGCTGATTTCGGCGCGGCGGTAGTGCGATTTCACGGCCTGCCATGCCCAGCGGCGGAATTGGGCTTCGCCCGGGCTGCCCGTCAGGCGGGCTTGGTCTTCAAAATGCAATTGGAGGCGCTGGCGCAGCAGGGCGGGAAAGGGGTAGCGTTTGGCGGTTTTCATGGTTTGCAAAATGGGAAATAAGCGGGCGGTATTATAGCGGGAAAGGCTACCTGAAAAATCTGTTTCTGGTTTTCAGGTAGCCTCTGCGGCAGTGGGCTTGCTTGCCCTGCCGCTAAATATAGCACGCTAGCATTCCGCCGCTTCCTCCGCCTGCTGCAAGGCGGCAGCCAGTTGGGCTTTTTCCGATTTATCCAAGCCTGTCACCGACACCAGCTTCCTATCCAGCGCCACCGGCACGCCGCCGCCATGGGGCAGGAAGGCTAGCAGGTACACCTGCCCGCTGCGGCCTTCAAATGTCCAGGCGCCGTTGTCTTTTTTGCCGAAGCCGAGGCCGATTTTGCGGGTTTGCCCTTCGATTTCGGCTTGATATACCGCGTCTTTGCCCGCATTGCCAATGTGTAGGCAGGGCACGGCGGCCAGCTGCCAGGGCTGTGCTTCGGGGCAGTTGATGGCGTCCAAAATCCGGCGGTAACGCGGCACGCGCACCAACACAACATAAAATGCGGCGCCAATCATAAACAGCCCCAGCCCGCCAAACAGCAGCACGCCCACGCTGCGGTTGCCCACCTTTTCCACCGCCACATCCAGCGTGAGGCGCGAAGGATCATTGGCATCGGCCAGCGCGCGGGCGTAAATATCGCCGCCGGTGCCGAAAAAGCTAAAGGATTTTTCCACCGTGCGGCCGCGGTGCGTGATGGTGGTGTTGCAGCTGGTGAAGATGGCTTTGCGGATGGTGCATTCGCCGTCGATCCGCGCGTTTACCGGCACGGCGTGTTGGCCGATTTGGTAGTCTTGATAGATTTCGGCGGCGGTATAGCCCTGCCACACGGCAAACACCACGCCCACCGGCAGCATCAGCAGCAGCGCCACCAAAGCCATCGTCATCGGCCGGTTCGGCCCGATCGCATTTTGAAGGGCTTAACTGGCATGGGAAAAGGCAGGATGTGCATGATGGGTCTCCTCGGGCAAATAAGCGGTACTATAAAAGAAGCCGCTGAAATTTGCCAACTCAGCGCAAAAGCCAGCCGAAAAACGAGCTCCAACACCGCTAAAGATGCCTGCCAAGATTTTCAGGTAGCCTTCCCTGCCCGCCCCGGGCTACCTGAAAACTGCCCGCTTCCACTATAATTCGCCCTTTCCGCTAATATTTTTCAGGTAGCCCCAGAATGCTCGACAAATACAATCCCGCCGAACTCGAATCCAAACACTATCAAAACTGGGAAGCGAAAGGCTATTTCCAGCCCGATATGGATTTGACCAAACCGTCTTTCTCCATCCAACTGCCGCCGCCCAACGTAACCGGCACGCTGCACATGGGCCATGCCTTCAACCAAACCATCATGGACGGTCTGACCCGCTACTACCGCATGAAAGGCTGCAATACCGCCTGGATTCCCGGTACCGACCACGCGGGCATCGCCACGCAAATCGTAGTCGAGCGTCAGCTTGCCGCGCAAAACGTGTCCCGTCATGATTTGGGGCGCGAAAAATTCTTGGAAAAAGTGTGGGAATGGAAAGAAGTGTCCGGCGGCACGATTACGCAGCAGATGCGCCGTGTGGGCTGCTCCGCCGACTGGACGCGCGAGTATTTCACGATGGACGACGTGCGCGCCGAAACCGTTACCGAAGTGTTTGTGAAACTGTTTGAGCAGGGCTTGATTTATCGCGGCAAACGCCTGGTGAACTGGGACCCGGTATTGGGTACGGCAGTGTCTGATTTGGAAGTGGAAAGCGTGGAAGAACAAGGCTCTATGTGGCACATCCGCTATCCGCTGGCGGACAATCCCGCCGAAGCCGTCATCGTTGCCACCACCCGCCCCGAAACGCTGCTGGGCGACGTTGCCGTTGCCGTCAATCCCGAAGACGAACGTTATACTCACTTAATCGGCAAAGAACTAATCCTGCCGCTGACCGGCCGCACCATCCCCGTTATCGCCGACGAATACGTCGAAAAAGACTTCGGCACAGGCTGCGTAAAAATCACGCCCGCGCACGACTTCAACGACTACGAAGTCGGCAAACGCCACGACACGCACCTAATTAACGTGTTCGATTTGGAAGCCAAAGTGCTGGCAAACGCCGAAGTGTTCAATTTCAAAGGCGAAGCGCAACAAGGCTTTGCCCTGCCTGAACAATACGCAGGCTTGGACCGTTTTGCTGCGCGCAAACAAATGGTTGCCGATTTGCAGGAACAAGGCTACCTGAAAGAAATCAAACCGCACACGCTGATGACGCCGAAAGGCGACCGCACAGGTTCGGTAATTGAGCCGATGCTGACCAGTCAATGGTTTGTCGCCATGTCCGCCACGCCCAACGGCGGCGAACCCGACAGCGTATTCAAAGGATTGAGCCTTGCCAACAAAGCCAAAAAAGCCGTCGATAGCGGCGCGGTGCGCTTTATCCCCGAAAACTGGGTCAATACCTACAACCAATGGATGAACAACATCCAAGACTGGTGTATCTCGCGCCAACTGTGGTGGGGGCATCAAATCCCCGCATGGTACGACGAAGAGGGCAACTGCTACGTCGCCCGCAATCAGGCGGAAGCCGAAAAACAGGCAGGCAAAACCGGTTTGACCCGCGAAGAAGACGTATTGGACACATGGTTCTCCTCCGCGCTCGTGCCGTTCTCCACGCTCGGCTGGAAAGACGGCGAACCCGAAACCGACGAACTCAAAGCCTTCCTGCCGTCCAACGTCTTGGTAACCGGCTACGAAATCATCTTCTTCTGGGTGGCGCGCATGATTATGATGACCACCCACTTCACCGGCAAAGTGCCGTTTAAAGACGTCTATATCCACGGCATCGTGCGCGACCACGAAGGCAAAAAAATGTCCAAATCCGAAGGCAACGTCATCGACCCCGTGGATTTGATTGACGGCATCGATTTGGATAACTTGTTGATTAAACGGACAACCGGATTACGCAAACCCGAAACCGCGCCGAAAGTGGAAGAAGCCACCAAAAAACTCTTCCCCGAAGGCATCCCCGGCATGGGTGCGGATGCCTTGCGCTTCACCATGGCGAGCTATGCCAGCTTGGGCCGCAGCGTAAACTTCGACTTCAAACGCGCCGAAGGCTACCGCAACTTCTGCAACAAAATCTGGAACGCCACCAACTTCGTCTTGATGAACACCGAAAACCAAGACTGCGGCTACGGCGCAACCGCCACCGAGCCGCGCGGCTATTCCTTCCCCGATATGTGGATAATAGGTCGTCTGAATCAGACCATCGAGCAAGTAACGCAAGCATACGAAACCTACCGCTTTGATTTAGCAGCGGAAACCATGTACAGCTTCGTGTGGAACGACTATTGCGACTGGTATTTGGAACTTGCCAAAGTGCAGCTCCAAACCGGCTGTGCCAGCCGCCAGCGCGCCACGCGCCATACCTTATTGCGCGTACTCGAAGCCGCCCTGCGCCTGCTGCATCCGATTATCCCGTTCATCACCGAAGAATTGTGGCAAACCGTCGCCCCCATGTGCGACGCCAAAACCGCCGACAGCATCATGCTCGCCCGCTTCCCCGAAGCCGACAGTGAAGCCGTCGTTCAGACGACCTTCGAGCAGATGAACGTGTTGCAGGAATTGATTGGCGCAGTCCGCAACCTGCGCGGCGAAATGGGTATCCAGCCCAACGTCAAAGCCCCGCTGTTTGTCGAAAGCGCGGACGATTTGGCGGACTACCTCAAATACCTGCCGATGATGACCCGACTGACCAAAGCCAACCAAGTGGACAGGCTGCCTGAAAACGAAGACGCACCCGTCGCCGTCGTAAACGGCGCACGCCTGATGCTGAAAGTCGAAATCGACAAAGCCGCCGAAACCGCCCGCTTGGGCAAAGAAGCCGAGAAGCTGCAAAAAGCCCTCGACAAACTCAACGCCAAACTCTCCAAACCCGGCTACACCGAAAAAGCCCCCGCGCACTTGGTGGAAAAAGACAAAACCGATTTGGCGGAGTTGGAAGGGAAGATGGCCAAGCTGCAATCCCAATTGGAAAAGCTGAAAGAATAGGCTCCCGCGCTTGAATGAGGCTACCTGAAAAACAGTTTTCAGGTAACCTCTCTGTCTGCAAACAAAATCATGTCCGACTTTATTGATTTACTTTTAATACTGTTAATGGCAGCCGTGCCCCTGCTGCACCTCTACACCTTCTTCACCGAAGCCCGCCACCTCAACAAATGGCAACCCTGGCAGATTATCGTTATGTTTGCCCTCACCGGCACTTGGTTTATCTACTTCGTCAGCCGCACCGCGCGGATCAAGCTCGGCATCCAGCTGCTGCTGATTGCCGGCATCATCGCCCTCATTTTCCTTTCCCAATAACCCCTGCTTGGAAAAGGCTACCTGAAGCATGAACTTCAACGCAGCCTCAACAAAGCCAAATCCCAACTGGAGAACCCGTGAAAACCATCAGACTACTCTACCCCGACCACCGTGCCGGCGGCTTGGACACCTATTATTTCGGCGCGAATTTGATGACCCACATCCTGCCCGACAACCCCAAGCAGCCCCTGTTCAAAGTGGACATCCCCGCGCCCGACGGCCAACCCCGCCCGCTTGCCGACGGCATTGCCGCCAAAGACGACGTGTTCGCAGGCGTGCGCGCGGCGGCGGACATTCTCGACGCGCAACGTCCCGACAAAATCATCACCATCGGCGGCAACTGCATCGTTTCGCTCGCCCCGTTCGATTACCTGCACGGCGTGTATGCCGCGCGCGGCGAAAGCCTCGGCATCCTGTGGATAGACACCCACCCCGACGTTTCCATTCCCAAAGACGGCTATCCCAACGCCCACGCCATGATTTTGGGCGCACTGCTGGGGCAGCCTGAAAACCCGCTCGCCGACCTGCGCCGCAACCCGCCGTTTGCCGCCAATCAGGTGCTCTATATCGGCTTGCAGGCACTGCACGACTACCAAGCCCGCTATCTCGACAGCATCGGTGTGGACTACAAAATCCAAACCGAAACATTCGTGGACAACGCCGAAATCCAAGCCTTTATGGCGCGGTTCGACCACGTTTTGGTGCATTTGGACATCGACGTGCTGGATGCGAAACGCTTCCATTCCACCTATTTCGCCAATCCCGAACTGGTCGGCGACGGCAGCGGCTCGGGCAGGATGACGCTGGCGGAATTGTCCGACATCCTGCAATTGATTTCGGAATACGGCGACAGCGTCGGCTTTACCGTCGCCGAATACCTGCCGTTCGACGAACACAGGCTGCACGAAATGTTTCAAAAAGTGCGGATTCTGACCGAATAGGCCCCCGCTTAGCAAAGGCTACCTGAAAAATGGTTTTCAGGTAGCCTTTTGCCGTCAGCCCAAGCAACAAACCACACAAACCATGCTGATAGGTTTAGAATACCCGCAAGCCGGCTCCAAACCGGGCAGCGGCTAGGACTCCGCAGGCGGCAGATTGCGCCGCCCGCCGGAATCAAATAGAATGCTTGGTCTAGAGCTAAAGCCTCAATCCGGATTTCCAAAATAAACTTTTGCCAACAAGGCATTGGAAATTCCACCGCTGTGCAAGCACGGCACATTGCCCGGCTTTTCTCCCATTATTTCAAGCTGCCCCGCGCAGCATTAAGGATCACCATGAGCACTTTCGTTCCACAAAACAGCTACACCAAAGAAGAACTCTTAGCCTGCGGGCGCGGCGAATTATTCGGCGAAGGCAACGCCCAGCTGCCGCTGCCCAATATGCTGATGATCGACCGCATTGTGAACATCAACAGCACCGGCGGCAAATACGGCAAAGGCGAAATCATCGCCGAATTGGATATCCACCCCGATTTGTGGTTTTTCGGCTGCCACTTCATCGGCGATCCGGTGATGCCCGGCTGCTTGGGCCTAGACGCCATGTGGCAGCTGGTGGGCTTCTTCCTGGGCTGGACCGGCGCCCCCGGCCGCGGCCGCGCCTTGGGCTGCGCCGAAGTGAAGTTCACCGGCCAAGTGCTGCCCAAACACAAAAAAATCACCTACCACATCCACATGAAGCGCGTGATGAACAGCAAACTGGTGCTGGGCATCGCCGATGCGGAAATGAGTGTGGACGGCCACAAGATTTACGAAGGAAACGGCCTGCGCGTGGGTTTGTTTACCAGCACAGACGATTTCTAGCCCCAATAGGCTACCTGAAAAGTTCAAGCAATATTTTTCAGGTAGCCTGATTTCCCCCAACGGAGTTCATCATTATGAAACGAGTAGTCGTAACCGGTATCGGCATCGTGTCCAGCCTGGGCAACAACTGCCGCGAAGTGCTCGAATCGCTGCGCCAGCTCAAGTCGGGCATCGCATTCGACGAAAGCTACCGCGAAATGGGCCTGCGCTCGCACGTGGCCGGCAACATCAATATCGACACCAAAGAGCACATCGACCGCAAAATCCTGCGCTTTATGGGCAACGCCGCGGCCTATGCCTATATCGCCATGAAAGAAGCGATTGCCCACGCCGGCCTTTCCGAAGAGCAGGTGTCGAACATCCGCACCGGCATCGTAACCGGCAGCGGCGGCGCCTCCCCTTCTTCGCAAGTGGAAGCCGCCGACACCCTGCGCGCCAGCGGCGTGAAACGCATCGGCCCCTACGGCGTAACCAAAACCATGGCCTCCACCGTGGCCGCCTGCCTGGCTACCCCGTTTAAAATCAAAGGCGTGAACTATTCCATCAGCTCCGCCTGCTCCACTTCCGCCCACTGCATCGGCCACGCCGCCGAGCTCATCCAGCTCGGTAAACAAGACATCGTGTTTGCCGGCGGCGGCGAAGAAGTATCTTGGCACATGAGCTCCCTGTTCGACGCCATGGGCGCGCTCTCCAGCAAATACAACGACACCCCGCAGCAGGCGAGCCGCGCCTACGATGCCGACCGCGACGGCTTCGTGATTTCCGGCGGCGGCAGCATCCTGGTGATGGAAGAATACGAGCACGCCAAAGCCCGCGGCGCCAACATCCTGTGCGAGCTCACCGGCTACGGCGCCACCTCCGACGGCTACGACATGGTGCAGCCCTCCGGCGAAGGCGCCGTGCGCTGCATGCAGATGGCGCTTGCCCAACACGGCGGCAGCGTGGACTACATCAACGCCCACGGCACCTCCACCCCGGTGGGCGACACCAAAGAGCTCGGCGCCATCCGTGAAACCTTTGCCGGCAAAGAAGTGCCGCTCATCAGCTCCACCAAATCGCTTTCCGGCCACGCCTTAGGCGCAGCTGGCTCCAATGAAGCGATTTATTCCATCCTGATGCTGCTCAACGATTTCGTGTGCGCCAGCGCCAATATCTTCCATTTGGACGAACAAGCCGCCGGCCTGCCGATTGTGCGCAAAAACATCAGCAAAAAGCTTAATGCCGTGATGTCGAACAGCTTCGGCTTCGGCGGCACCAACGCCACGCTGATTTTCAGCCGCGTTTAAAGGCTACCTGAAATGTGAGCGTCAACGAAGTTCAAACAAACGGCTGAATCCTGCTGGATTTAGCCGTTTGTTTGCATAAATGGCAAAAGCCAGCGGCTGCCGGCAAACCGACTTGACGCTGCCCATGTCAAACATTATCTTAATAACGATAGCCCGTTAAAAACAGACCGCTGCCGGGTATCGTCTGTTTCCATTCCGCCAAACCGTTGCGCCTTATCCAACAGCAGATTTGCCTAAGCGTATCAAAAAATTGATTTTCATCAAAACACACCATCGCCCGTATATTATGGATTTACAATATATAATAAACTGAAACAATATCCTGTTGTTAATAAGGGATTGACCCAAACCACAATAACAATTGTTGCAGTCATTTTAATCAGTATGAGGGAGGAGCCCGCTATGATCCACCATTCCAAACACTCATCTTTAAACATCGCGCTCATTCAGGCGCGCGAAGCCCTGATGACGCATTTTCGGCCGCTGCTCAACGAAATCGGCCTCACCGACCAGCAATGGCGCATCCTGCGCCTTTTGGCCGAAAACGGCACCATGGATTTCCAAGACCTCGCCCGCAGCGCCTGCATCCTGCGCCCCAGCCTCACCGGCATCCTCACCCGGCTGGAAAAAATGAAACTCGTAGTACGCCTGCGCCCGGCCAACGACCACCGCCGTGTGTTCCTTAAACTCACCGAGCAGGGCGAAAACACCTACAACGATTTTGTCAGCCAAATCGATTCCTGCTACGACAATATCGAAAAACAGCTCTCCAAAGAAAAACTCGCCCAGCTGCACGAGCTCTTGCACGAGCTGGCCAAAACCCATGTCGCCACCATGGCGCGCATGTAGGCCTACAGCCAACGCCCAAAGGCTACCTGAAAACCCAATTCCGGTTTTCAGGTAGCCTCTGTCTTTATCCGCAACGTATTTGGCCAATTGCCTATATAATGCCGCCGATTGCCCGCCTCACACAAAAGGCTACCTGAAAAAGGAACACCATGCTCAAACAACGAATCCTCACCGCCCTGGTTTTGCTGCCGCTGATGCTCGGCATGCTGTTTGCCGCCGGCCCCGGCCTGTGGGCATTGTTCACCGGCCTGATGGCGCTGCTGGCGCTGTGGGAATACAGCCGCTTGTGCGCCATGCCGGAAAGCATGCAGCGCCCTTATCTAGCCGGCACCGCGCTGTTTATGCTGATTGCCTGGAGCGGCGGCTGGCAGCTGCCGCCCGCGGCCTGGGCGGCCGTGCTCGTGTTCTGGCTGGCCGGCATGCCCGTCTGGCTGCATTTCAAATGGCGTTTGCAGGCCGATTGGAAAGGCATGGCCACCGGCTGGCTGCTGATGCTGCCCTTCTGGTTTGCCCTGCTCGAGCTGCGGCCAAACAGCCAATCCGCGCTGCACCTGTTGGCCGTGATGATGCTGGTGTGGCTCGCCGACGTGTTTGCCTATGTGTTCGGCCGGCTGTGGGGAAAACACAAGCTCGCCCCCGCCATCAGCCCCGGCAAAAGCTGGGAAGGCGTGGCCGGCGGGCTGCTAAGTGTGCTGCTGTATGCCAGCATCGCCCGCGCCGCCGGCTGGTTCGGCTTCCATCTTTCCTGGCCAAGCATGATGCTCACCGCCACCGTGCTCACCTTCGTGGGCATTGGCGGCGACCTCTTGGAGAGCTGGTTTAAACGCGCCGCCGGCGTGAAAGACAGCAGCAATCTCCTGCCCGGCCACGGCGGCGTATTCGACCGCGTAGATTCGCTGCTGGCCGTGCTCAGCGTGTATGCCGCCATCAGCGCATTGTTCGGCTGAAGCTGTTCGACAAGATTGGAGGCTACCTGAAAAATTTTTTCGCTAAGTTTTCAGGTAGCCCTTTCTTTCCTTATGCTAAAATCCGCCCTCTTTCCCAATCCACGCCTCCGGCCGCGCGCCGGAAAAATTTCCCCCGTTAAATGAACATATTCTACGAAGAAAGCGGCCAATTTAAAGTAGCCGCCGTCGTGCAGAAAAACGACAGCACCTACCAAGCCACCACCCAGCACGGCAAACGCGCCAAAATCAAAGCCAACAACGTCTTCGTCGAATTCACCGAGCCGCTGGAGAGCTTCCTCGAGCGCGCACAAAACGAAGCCGCGCAAATCGACACCGATTTGCTGTGGGAATTCTGCGGCGAAGAAGAATTCACCGCCCAAAGCATCGCCGCTGACTACTTCGGCCACGCCCCCGGCCAACACGAGCTCGCCGCCACCCTGATTGCGCTCTACGCCGCACCGATGTATTTCTACAAAAAAGGCAAAGGCGTGTTCAAAGCCGCGCCGGAAGACACCCTCAA
The DNA here is from genome assembly GCF_001648355.1 of Eikenella longinqua. Lineage (GTDB taxonomy): Bacteria > Pseudomonadota > Gammaproteobacteria > Burkholderiales > Neisseriaceae > Eikenella > Eikenella longinqua. The sequence continues at coordinate 85,113 of NZ_LXSL01000009.1, forward strand.
GCAGGCGCTGGCCGCCATCGAGCGCAAAAAACAGCAAGAAGCGCAGATTGAAGCCTGGGTGGCCGAGCTGCGGCAACAGCGCCTGCCTGCCGAAATCGCCGCCGATTTGACCACCATCCTGCACAACCCCGACAAACAGTCGCTCACCTACAAAGCTTTCAATAAAGCCGCCGCCGAGCTGAAAATTTCCGCTTATCAATTAGCCAAACAAACCGGCGGCGTCGCCTCCCTGCCGCAATACCTGCTCGACGGCTTCTGCTGCAAACATTTCCCAAACGGCACCGCCGCGCCCAGCACCGCCGTACCCGCCGTGGGCGAGCTGCCCGCCGCCGCTGCCGATATTGTCGCCTTCTCCATCGACGACGAAGACACCAGCGAAATCGACGACGCGCTTTCCGTGCAAGACCTGCCGAACGGCAATAAACGGGTCGGCATCCATATCGCCGTGCCCACCCTGGCCATCGCCGAAAACAGCCCGGTGGAAAACCTGATCAAACAACGGCAAAGCACCGCCTACTACCCCGGCGGCAAAATCACCATGCTGCCGGAAAACTGGATTCAGGCCTTCAGCCTTGATGAAGGCAGGCGGCCGGTGTTGAGCCTGTATGTGGAAGTGGGCGCAGATTTTCAGGTAGCCTCCACGCCGCACACCTGCCTCGAACACCTCAACATTAGCCACAACCTGCGCATCCAACACATCGAACCACATTTCAACGCCGATACCGGCCTTTCCGACAGCGATCCGGTGCAGTTCCCCTGCCAGCCGCAGTTGCGCTGGCTCTACCGCTTCGCCATCGAACGGCAAAAACAGCGCGACCGCTACGAAGCAGACCGCGCCCCGCAATACGACTACGGCATTGAATTTGAAGCCGATGGCAAAGTGCACATCAGCCGGCGCGAACGCGGCTCGCCCATCGATACCCTGGTATCGGAAATGATGATTCTGGCCAACAGCACCTGGGCCGCACAGCTCGATCAAAACGGCCTGCCCGGCCTGTTCCGCGTGCAAACCAGCGGCAAAGTGCGCATGAGCACCCAATCCGAGCCGCACATCGGCATGAACGTGGCGCACTACGGCTGGTTCACCTCGCCGCTGCGCCGCGCCGCCGACTGCATCAACCAGCGCCAGCTGCTCAGCCTGATCGAACCCGAACTGCCGCCGCGTTTCCAAAAAAACGACAGCGAGCTGTTTGCCGCCCTGCGCGATTTCGATGCCGCCTACACCGCCTACGCCGATTTCCAGCGCCAAATGGAAGCCTATTGGAGCCTGGTGTATATGCAGCAGGAAAACCTGCGCGAGCTGAACGCGATGCTGCTGAAGGAAGATTTGGTGCGCATCGAAGGGCTGCCGCTGGTTGCTCGGGTGCACGGCGTGCCGATCGATATTCCGCCGAAAATCCGCGTCAAACTGGCCGTGAGCCAGCTCGATTCCGAGCAGCAGCTGGTGGAACTGAAATACTTAAACGTGTTGCCGCCGGAGGCTACCTGAAAAATAAAACCAGCCAACCAGCAGCCATTGCCCACATCGCAGAGTAGAAAACCCGGGCAATCTGCAAACTTACCCACAAAGTAGCGGCAGGCTGCAAAAGTTTTCCACACCTCCCCACAAGCAAAGCGCCTACCGGCCAACACCTTGGATTGGATCTAATTAATTGTTTAATTGATATTTCATCCCTTATCCACGGCAAAACAGGTACTACATCTTCATAACCAAATAAAAATATTCATTCAATTAACAGTAAAAGCGAAACCATCATGCAAAATCCTGCAAACCTACCCCGAAGCGACATCGCGGTTATCGGATTGGCCGTTATGGGTCAAAACCTGATTCTCAATATGAACGCTCACGGTTTTACCGTGAGCGCCTACAACCGCACGGCAGCCAAAACCGAGCAGTTCCTCAACAGCGTAGCCAAGGGCACCAATATTATCGGTGCTTATAGCCTGCCGGAATTACTTGCCCAGCTGAAACGGCCGCGCAAAATCATGCTGATGGTGCAGGCTGGGCGGGCGGTGGACGAGCTGATCGGCCAACTGCTGCCGCTGTTGGAGCCGGGCGACATCATTATCGACGGCGGTAATGCCAACTATCCCGACAGCGAACGGCGCACGGCCGAATTGGCGGCACAAGGCATTTTGTTTGTGGGCACCGGCATTTCCGGCGGCGAGGAAGGCGCGCGCCACGGCCCTTCAGTGATGCCTGGCGGCAATCCCGAAGCCTGGCCAGCGGTGAAACCGATTTTGCAGGCAGTGGCCGCCAAAACGGCAGAGGGCGAAGTGTGTTGCGACTGGGTGGGCAAAAACGGCGCTGGCCATTTTGTGAAAATGGTGCACAACGGCATCGAATACGGCGATATGCAGCTGATTTGTGAGGCTTATCAGTTTATGAAAGACGGCCTCGGCATGAGCCACGCCGAAATGCAGGCCGCGTTTGCCGCTTGGAACCAAACCGAGCTCGACAGCTATCTGATTCAAATCACCGCCGACATCTTGGGCGTGAACGATGCCGACGGAACGCCCTTGGTGGAAAAAATCCTCGACCGTGCCGGCCAAAAAGGCACCGGCAAGTGGACCGGCATCAACGCGCTGGATTTGGGCACGCCGCTCACGCTGATTACCGAAGCCGTGTTTGCCCGTTGCATTTCCGCCCTGAAAGAACAGCGCGTGCAGGCCGAAGCCGCGTTTGGGCATAAGATCGAGCCCATCGCGGGCGAACGCGCAGAATGGCTCGAAGCCTTGCGCCAGGCGCTGCTGGCTTCCAAAATTATTTCCTATGCCCAAGGCTTTATGCTGATGCGCCAGGCCAGCGAGCATTTCGGCTGGGATTTGAACTATGGCAAAACCGCCCTGCTGTGGCGCGAAGGCTGCATCATCCGCAGCGCGTTTTTGGGCAACATCCGCGATGCCTATGCCGCCAATCCCGATTTGGTATTCTTGGGCAGCGATAGCTATTTCAAACAATTGCTGCAACAAGCCTTGCCCGGTTGGCGCAAAGTGGCCGCCGCCGCCATGCAGCACGGCCTGCCCATGCCCTGCACCGTATCCGCATTGTCATTCCTCGACAGCTACACCTGTGGCCGCCTGCCCGCCAACCTGCTTCAGGCGCAGCGCGACTACTTCGGCGCCCACACCTACGAGCGCACCGACCGCTCGGTCGGCGAATTTTTCCACACCGATTGGACCGGGCGCGGCGGCGACGTATCCGCCGGGCGTTATGAGGTATAACGAATCGGCATGAAAGAGGCTACCTGAAAAGTTGCAATCGGTTTCAGGTAGCCTCTTTCTATTTCAATTCAATCTGCTGTCAGCCTGCCGCCCGTTTTCCCAACACAGCCACACCGGGCAGCTGTTTGCCTTCCAGAAATTCCAGGAAAGCGCCGCCGCCGGTGGAGATGTAGCTGATTTTATCGGCGATGCCGAATTGGGCAATGGCCGCCAGTGTGTCGCCGCCGCCGGCAATGGAGAAGGCGCGGCTCTCGGCAATGGCTTCGGCCATCACGCGCGTGCCCTCAGCGAAACGTTCAAATTCAAACACGCCCACCGGGCCGTTCCACACAATCGTGCCGGCTTCGCGCAGCAGCGCGGCCAGCTTGGCGGCCGATTTGGGGCCGATGTCGAGGATCATGTCGTCTGCGGCCACATCGGCCACGGCCTTGGTTTCGGCTGCGGCATCGGCAGCAAAGGCTTTGGCGCACACCACATCTTCCGGCATCGGCACGGCGCCGCCTTTGGCCGCCATTTTTTCGGCCACGGCACGCGCTTCGGCGGTCAAGTCGGCTTCGGCCAGTGAGTTGCCGATGGGCTCTCCGGCGGCAAGCAGGAAGGTGTTAGCGATGCCGCCGCCCACGATGAGCTGGTCTACCTTATCGGCCAGGCTGTTGAGGATGGTGAGCTTGGTGGAAACTTTGCTGCCGGCCACAATCGCCACCAGCGGGCGGGCGGGCTCTTTCAACGCCTTGCCCAGCGCGTCGAGCTCGGCGGAGAGCAGGATGCCGGCACAGGCCAGCGGCGCGGCTTCGGCCACGGCCACCAGCGAGGCTTCGGCGCGGTGAGCGGTGCCGAAGGCGTCGTTCACATAAATGTCGCACAGCGCGGCATAGGCTTGGCCGAGCTCGGCGTTGTTTTTCTTCTCGCCTTTGTTCACGCGCACGTTTTGCAGCATCACCAATTCGCCGGGCTGCGGGCGCGGGGGGTGTTCCCGCCAGTCGCTGCTCACGGGCACGGAGAGGCCGAGCAGGCTGCCCAGGTGCGCGGCCACGGGAGCCAGGTCGTCTTCGGGCTTGAATTCGCCTTCGGTGGGGCGGCCGAGGTGGCTCATCAGGATGACGGCGGCACCGTTTTCCAGGCAGTAGCGCACGGAGGCGAGCGAGGCGCGGATGCGGGTGTCGTCGCCGATTTTGCCGTCTTTAATCGGCACGTTGAGGTCGGCGCGGATGAGCACGGTTTTGCCGCGCACGTTTTGTTCGGTGAGCTTGAGGAAGCGCATGGTTTCTTTCTTTTCTTTCAGTTGTTTGGTGGGAAAAATCCGGCGGCTTGGGCGGCCGCGGGAAGCGTGGGCATTATCTTATAAACGCTTAGGAGGCGCAAACAGGCGGTGGGGTTTTAACTGCGTTGAAAGCGAAGCTAAAAATATCCACCGCATTTTCAGGTAGCCTCTTCGCATGCCGCCTGATGGGGTTTGGCAAATTGAAATCCGCGCCGCCGCCCTAATCTGCCGGCTCATGTTCACCGTTTCATAAAGGAAGCACCATGCAGCAATTCGACGGCACCACTATCGTTTCCGTGCGGCGCGGCCGCGAAATCGCCATCGGCGGCGACGGCCAGGTTAGCCTAGGCAACACCATCATCAAAGCCACTGCGCGAAAAGTGCGCAAACTGTATAACAACACTGTGCTGGCCGGGTTTGCCGGCGGCACGGCCGATGCCTTCACCTTAATCGAGCTTTTCGAAGCCAAATTGCAGAAACACCAGGGGCGGCTCACCGTGTCGGCCATCGAGCTGGCCAAAGAATGGCGCACCGACCGCGCCTTGCGCCGCCTGGAAGCCATGCTGATTGTGGCCGACAAAGACAACACCCTCATCATCACCGGCAACGGCGACGTGCTCGAGCCGGAAGGCGGCATCGCGGCCATCGGCAGCGGCGGCGCCTTCGCCCAGGCCGCGGCCAAAGCGCTGGTGGAAAACACCGAGCTGCCGCCCGCCACCGTGGTGAAGAAGGCGCTGGAAATCGCCGGTGGCATCTGCATCTACACCAACGACCAGCATACGGTGGAAACGCTGTAAACAGCATGGCGGCAAAATAAAGGCTACTTGAAAACGGACAACTGTTTTTCAGGTAGCCTTTTGCCGTGCGGGCGATGGGCGGGATTATTTGGCGTAATGGCGCAACATCAGCTCAATCCCTTCCGCACCAAACTCTTCGTACAAAAAAGAATCTTCGTTTTTCAGCGCCTGCTGCAACTGCTCGATGCTGGCAAACCAGCCTTTATCAATCAAATTAAACAAAGACAAAGCCTGCTCGTTTCCGCTGTTGAACGCAAACACCCCCCAATCCACCGGAAAATACTGCGCCGCGCACCAGCTCAAATCGGACGGGGCAAAGACTATGCCCGTAAAGTCGTATTCCTGCTGATGGATGATGTCCGCAACATCTTCTGCCTGCCTGTTTGCAATATCCACATGAATCACCGGGCTTTCGGATGTGGTGGTGAAAACATCGAATTCCCGACAGCCGCTTGCAGCCAGCACATCGTAAAAGCCATCCACAAAATCACGGTCTCCCAGTAACGATAATGAATCAAAAAACAAAAATTTATCGTAATTCAATTTCTCGTTAAAGAAATAGAAATCGGGAAATCTAAATTCTTTGGCTACATAATATCGCTGAATTGATTCATGATTTGCTCACTGGTTTGGTTGATTTTCGGCACGAATGCTGCACATTTTGTTTTAACTTCGTTGAAGCTCACGCTTTCAGGTAGCCCCATCGTACCAATAAAGGCTACCTGAAAGTGAGTTTCTGCGAAGCTAAAGCATGAGCTTCAACGAAGTTAAATTAGATAATGCCCGTTTTTAGCTTTGCAGAAACTCAGCTTTGCTTCGCAAAACATCGTCTTAGCTTCGCAGAAACTCTGCTTCCTTCGGAAACATCGTTTTCAGGTAGCCTCATCCCGCCCGCCGCTGCATTCTTCGGTACAATACCGTATCTTTGTTTTCCGCCCGCTTCCCATCATGACCACCCCGTCCCCCCTCATCGCCCTCTGCGCCGGCGAAGCTTCCGGCGACCTGCTCGGCGCGCACCTCATCGACGCCCTGCGAGCGCGCTGCCCGCAGGCGCGGTTTATTGGCATCGGCGGCCCGCGCATGCAGGCGGCCGGGCTGGAAAGCCTGTTTGACCAGGAAACGCTGGCGGTGCGTGGCTATGCCGAAGTGTTGAAAAACCTGCCGGCGATTTGGCGCATCCGCAAAGGCCTGATTGCCGAAATGAAACGGCGGCGGCCGGCGGTGTTTGTGGGCATCGACGCGCCGGATTTCAACCTGGGCGTGGCCGCCGCGCTCAAGGCTGCGGGCATTCCCACGCTGCATTATGTGAGCCCGTCGGTGTGGGCGTGGCGGCGCGAACGGGTGCACACAATCGTGCGGCAGGCGGATGAAGTGCTGTGCCTGTTTCCGATGGAGCCGGAGCTATATCGGCAGGCCGGCGGGCGGGCGCGCTTCGTGGGGCACCCTTTGGCGCAAACCCTGCCGCTGGAATCCGACCGTGCCGCCGCCCGCCGCGGGCTGGGGCTACCTGAAAACCAGCCCGTGTTCGCCCTGCTGCCCGGCAGCCGCGTGAGCGAAATCGACTATATGGCGCCGCTGTTTCTGCAAACCGCGCAGCTGGTGTTGCGGCAGCTGCCCGATGCGCAGTTTCTGCTGCCCTACGCCACCGAAGCCACCCAAGCCCGCCTGCAAGCCCTGCTCGCCGCCGAGCCCTACCGCGCATTGCCGCTGCGCCTGCTGGCGGGCGGCACGGCGCAGGCCTGCACCGCGGCGGATGCGGTGTTGGTAACCAGCGGCACGGCCACGCTGGAAGTGGCGCTGTGCAAGCGGCCGATGGTGATCAGCTACAAAATTTCGCCGCTCACCTATGCGCTGGTGAAACGCAAAATCAAAGTGCCCTATGTGGGGCTACCCAATGTGCTGCTCGGCCGCGCCGCCGTGCCCGAGCTGCTGCAACACGACGCCGATCCCGTCAAGCTGGCCGCCGCGCTGCTGGATTGGTATCGCTCGCCGGAAAAAGTGGCCGCGCTGCAACGCGATTTCACCGAGCTGCACCACCTGTTGCGCAAAGACACCGCCGCCGAAGCCGCCGCCGCAGTATTGGCCGCTGCGGGGGTAAACCCATGATTTGGCAGGCCGGCGTGGACGAAGCCGGGCGCGGGCCGCTGGCCGGCAGCGTGTTTGCCGCCGCCGTGGTGCTGCCGCCGCAATACGATTTGCCCGGCCTCACCGATTCGAAAAAGCTCAGCGAACGCCGTCGCGACGAGCTGGCCGTGCTCATCAAGCAGCAGGCGCTGGCCTGGTGCGTGGCTTCCGCCTCGGTGGCCGAAATTGCCGATCTCAACATCCTGCATGCCACCATGCTGGCCATGTGCCGTGCCGTGCACGGGCTGGGTCGGCTACCTGAAAAAGCGTGGATAGATGGCAACCGCGTGCCGCCCGATTTGGGCTGCGAGGCCGAAGCCGTGGTGAAGGGCGACAGCAAAATCATCCAGATCTCAGCCGCCTCCGTGCTGGCCAAAACCGCGCGCGACGCGGAAATGTATGCCCTGGCCGAGCGATATCCGCAATACGGCTTCGAGCGCCACAAAGGCTACGGCACCGCCGAGCACCTTGCTGCCCTGCAACGCTATGGTGCCCTGCCGGAACACCGCAAAGATTTTGCGCCCGTACGGGAAATTTTGGCGCAGGGGCGGCTGTTTGAGTGAGCGGGCGCAGGAATTGAGGTGCACAATCAGCATGAGGTGCTGCTCATCATATTGATTCAAAATGGCAATATTTTTCAGGTAGCCCCTAAGGCAGATAGGCTACCTGAAAACCGTTTGCCTGCTATAGCGAATCAGCTTAACTTTTGCTACGGCGTGAACCCGCCTTGCCGTATCCTGTACTGTCTGTGGTTCGCTGCCTGGTATCGAAAGCCAATTTGATCCGCGATAAACGGCAAGCACGGCTTTTCGGCCTGCTTGCCGAAATTTTTCCCCCGAGCGTTGCCAAATCAGCGGATTACAGTATAATGCCGCCTTTCCCGCGGACGTGGCGAAATTGGTAGACGCACCAGATTTAGGTTCTGGCGCCGAGAGGTGTGAGAGTTCGAGTCTCTCCGTCCGCACCACATTTATGAAACAGCTCAATTTTTCGGGCTGTTTTTTTACGTCTAACGCTATCCAATGCAACCAGCTAAATCTAAGCCAGTAAAGGATTTCAGGCTGATTCAATCTATCCTTTTCCCTTCCCTATTCAGCTAATCCCGTCTAATGCCGTCTAATTGAATTGCCCCTTTTGCGGGGGTATGATTGGGGGTACCGTAAAAATACCCTCAAAAATATACCCCCAGAATGCCCCTAAACGACCGCCAAATCAAGAACGCAAAACCTACCAGCACAGGAAAGAAAGCCAAGCTGTTTGACGGCGGCGGCCTGTATCTGGAAATTACCCCGGCAGGCGGCAAAATCTTCCGCTTGAAATACCGTATCGACGGCAAGGAAAAAACGCTGACTATCGGCAAGTATCCCGCTGTCTCCCTCTCCGAAGCGCGGCAGGCTGCCGAGAATGCCCGCTCTCTGTTGGCACAGGGGCAAGACCCCGCCGCCGCCAAGCAACAGGCCAAACAGGAAAGGCGGGCGGCCTTACTGAATACCTTTGCCGCTCTTACCCGCCGCTGGCACGCCGACAACCTGCACCGCTGGAAGCCGAACCATGCGGGGCGCATCATGCGCTATTTTGAAACCGACGTTTTCCCGCTGATTGGGGAAATGCCGATTGACAGCATCACGGTAGGGCAAATCAAACAGGTTTTAGACCGCATTACAGCGCGGGGCGTGAGCAATACCGCCGAAAAAGTGAGGGAATGGACAGGCGCGGTTTTCGATTATGCGGCCATGCTGGAGATAACCGACCACAACCCCGCCCGCGCATTGCGCAAATACATTGCCAAGCAACCGGCCAAAAACCGGGCAGCCCTGCCGCGCGAAGAGCTGACGGAGTTTTACCGCCGCCTGATACTGGCCGACATCGAACCGGCGAACAAAACCGCCCTGCTGCTGATAATGCTGGTGTTTGTGCGCAATACCGAACTGCGCGGCGGGCAATGGGCGGAAGTGGATTTTTCAGCGGCGCAATGGGTAATCCCTGCCGAACGAATGAAGCACGAGAAGACCGCCCCCAAGCCGCCACACACCGTGCCGCTTTCCGATTGGGCGCTGGAGCTGTTGCGCGAGCTGCACGGCCTGACCGGCAATACTCCCTATCTGTTCCCCAGCCGCACCAAACAAGACGGACATATCAGCGAAAACACGCTAGGCAAAATCATCAACGGCATGGGCTACAAAGGCATAGCCACCCCGCACGGTTTCCGTGCCTTAGCAAGCAGCATCCTGAACGAGCAGGGCTTTAACCCAGACGCCATCGAGCGCCAGCTTGCCCACGTTGAAGAAAACAAAATCAAAGCCGCCTACAACCGGGCGGAGTATCTGGCCGAGCGGCGGGAGATGATGCAATGGTATTCGGACTATCTGCGGGGGCGATACTGCCAAGCCCAAGCCATGATTGCAACAGATGAGGCTACCTGAAAAACAAAACACCAGCGGGCGGGCTGGTGTTTTATTTTGCTTCGCATTATCCTTAATCCTGCCTAATGCCGTATAACGCCGTATCACGAAAACCCGCCTGCCTTTCTGCATCCACCGCAAACAGCAGCGCATAACCGTCATGATGGCGCTATTCCGGCACGAGCGGGATTTAATCGAACATCTGGCCGAAGCAGACCACTACCTAGGCAAACTTGGCAGGCTGCTGAACAAGGCTGCCTGAAACCGGAGAAGCACCATGCACCACAACCGCGAAATCATCGAAGAGCGCATTTGCAACCTGCTGGCACAAGGCCACAGCTTGGCCGCCATCTGCCGCCGGAAGGGTATGCCCGCCCCCAGTACCGTCTACAAATGGCTGGCGGAGAAGCCCGAATTTTCGGAGCAATACGCGCACGCGCGCGGACAACAGGCAGACTTCTACGCCGACGAAATCATCGAGATTGCCGACAACTGCCCGCCTATTCATGAAGAAATTGCCAAAGCCAAAATCAAGATAGACACCCGCAAATGGAAGGCCGCCCGCCTTGCACCCAAGAAATACAGCGAAAGAGCCGAGCTGGATTTGAAATCAACCGATGGCAGCATGACCCCGATAAAGATAACGCGGGTAATTATCGACCCTAAGGAAGTCCCGCAAGAGGCTACCTGAAATCACGAAGCTGAAAAAATAGTTAGCAATCCTAAAACTTAATAACTTTTAGAAAATAAAAGATTAAGAAGGAGCAGAGAAATGGGCAACCGAAAGAGGAAGGCAGAGAAATGGCAGCACAACTACGCCGCCATCAACAACCAGCCTTACATCATGATGCGGTAAGACTTGTTAGCCAGCCCGCACTTCTACAGCTTGTCCGGCAACGCGCAAAAAGTATTCAACTATTTGGCCGGGCAATACCGTGGCGGCAACAACGGTAATTTATCCTGCCCCAAGGGGCCATAGCCAACCACCGGCTCGTTAATCGGCACGCCGGAGAGCAGCAGGATTTTGGCTTCTTCGCTGCCCGCGTTCACGGTGAATTGCCCGCCGCCCTGCTCAAAGCCCACCAGTTCGCCCGGCTCGGCCGCGTCTTGGCCGTTGATGAGCACGTTGCCGCGCAAAATCACCAGCGACAAGTTGTGGCTCTCGGGCACTTCCAGCACGGCTGCTTTGCCCGCATTAAGCACGATGTCCCACACGTTCATTTCGGTGAAGGTGTCGGCCGAGCCTCGGGTGCCGTCGCGTTCGCCGGCAATCAGGCGCAGGTGGCCGGCCTCGTCGGGCAGCGGCAGCACGGGGATATCGGCCTTGGCCAGGTGTTGGTAGCGCGGCGGGGCGTTTTTGTGGACGGCAGGTAGGTTCACCCAAAGCTGCACCATTTCAAACAAGCCGCCTTGTTTGCTGAAGGCTTCGGAGTGGAATTCTTCGTGGATGATGCCGGAGCCGGCGGTCATCCATTGCACGTCGCCTTCGTAAATAATGCCGCCTCCGCCGCTGGAATCGTGGTGCGCCACTTCGCCGTGGTAGGCAAGGGTAACGGTTTCAAAGCCTTTGTGCGGATGCTGCCCCACGCCGCGCGGGCTGCGGGCTTCGTTGGGGGCAAATTCGTAGGGCGCGGCGTAATCCAGCATCAGGAAGGGGTTGGTGCCGCGGTCGTCGGCCATGTGGGAAAACAAGGGCCGCACCAGGAAGCCGTCGCCCACCCAGTGTTGGCTGTTGGCACGGTAGATTTGTTTCACTTTTCGCATGATGGTTTCCTCTTGATGGGGCTACCTGAAAATTTTAGCTGTGCTTTAGCTTCGCAGAAACTCAGCCTTGCTTCGCAAGACATCGTTTTAACTTCGTTGAAGCTCACGCTTTCAGGTAGCCTTTATGTGTTTGTTTTATCTATACCTGCATACCGGCAGCTTGGGCGGCGCGCAGCTTGGCGGGGGTCACGTCGTTGCCTTCGCTGTCCACCACGCTCACCGTGGAAAGGATGTTGGTCATCTGCCCCAACACCTGTTTCACATAAGCCTGCCGCAGCTCATCGCGTTCGGCCAGCTCGGCTTCGGTGAGGCCCGCGGTTTTGGCTTTGCGGGCCAGCTCGTTGATGCGGTCTAATTCAGCAATTCGCATGATTTCCTCCTTAAGTTTTTAGTGTCATTTTGATGCGTTGGGTGTATTATATCCAGTATGTATTTTTATACAAGTACACACATTTTTTATACTGTAAATCCCGCCGCCGCCAAAGGAAACATCATGCCCGCCAACACCCCCGCCTACACCGACTGCTGCCCCGTTACCGCCACGCTCGACATCATCGGCGGCAAATGGAAGGTATTGATTCTCTATCATTTAAACAGCCAAACCCTCCGCTTCAACGAGCTCGCCCGCCACCTGCCCGCCATTACCCAGCGCATGCTCACCCTGCAACTGCGCGAGCTGGAAACCGACGGCATCGTACACCGCGAAGTGTATCCGCAAGTGCCGCCCAAAGTGGAATACTCCCTCACCGAGTTTGGTCAAACCCTGATGCCCGTAATCCAAGCCATGCACCGCTGGGGCGAGCAATACGCCGCCGAATGCAAAAAACACCGCAAACCGGCCGGGCAGGAAAAAAACTGAACGCAGCCCGCGCCATATACGGCAAAACGAAAACATCGAGCGCAAAAAAGCAGCCTTTTCAGGGCGCGGAGAAGACAAGAACTAGGTATTTAATATATTGTTTATCAACATACTTATTTTCTATCTGTGTGAATATACCCCCAAATATACCCCCATTTTGCACAAGTCAAAACTTTTCCCCTGCCTCGCGCGCGCGATGCCCGCATTCCGAAGGTGCAAATTCTGCAGGTTGGGGCATTGCATGGGATTGATGTTTCAA
>NZ_LXSL01000010.1 GCF_001648355.1 Eikenella longinqua
TGGGTTCGAACTAGTTCCATTTTGGAACTAGTTCACTTCATCATGCGACAGTGTAATTTTAATTATGGCGAATTCGCCATATTTGAAATGTCGTCGGCCCTATACCTTGGCCAAAGCAAATAAAATGAAATCAACAACTTGATTTTTCTGCAAAACGAGAGTCGGCCCAGCCTAGCCGGAACCAGCAGCCTTTGGGCTGCTTTTTTTATTTGGCTTAGGGTATGATGAAACTTGATTTGCTCAGGTGTGTTGTTTGATAAATTTGATGCCTATAGTTTACTTATAAGTGTACAATGAAACCTAAACTGCTATACAATGGCATACGCCCTTTATGCGTACTATGCGAAGATGGGGAAGAAGTGTCCAGCTTGGAACGTGAGCTGGATGACTATCAGCAATCCGCTCAAACTGTCCGTCATGCGGCCAGCATCCGGATTATTATGCAGCGTTTCGCTCGCGGTGAGCAGCTGCCATCACAGATGTTTCACAAGGCTGGCAAGATACACGGCATTCAAGTGTATGAGTTTATTAAACAACCGATTCGCATTTATTGTGTAAGCAATCCAAACTTGCAAGGTTGCTTCTTGCTTAGCCACAGTGTGCTGAAAAAATGGCAGAAAACTAAGCCGGCAGATTTGGAAAAGACTTATCGGCAACTACAAAATATGTTGTCCTTGGAGCATTTAGTGCCATGAATAAAATAGAAAATTACGAGCTAATAGAAGCTCAAGAAGAGGTAAAAGTAGATTTTGCCATCATGCTGAATAACCTCTTGGATGAAAAGAAACTCTCCTATACCGACCTAGCCAAACTCACGGGCAAAAGTAAATCTCTTGTTTCTAGGATTATGGGGGGCAGTAATAATCTGACTATCGAGACAATGGTTTCCATGCTATTTGCGCTGGATGAAAAGATTGTGATTTCAACCGAGTCTAAGCTGCAAGCAGAATATGGACGGGTTTTGAATATTACATCCGCCTCCCCTATAACCAACTTATCTAAGCGACAACCTTACCACATCGGAAACTTTAGACCGCTAGCACTGGAAGTATAAGATGAAAATTCAGATACTTGATGTTAAACAGGGTACGTCAAATCGGCAGGTTGCGGAAAAGAGTATTGATATATCAGAAATAACCAGGCGGCTTACCGTTACTCCAGGGAAGCTCTTCTTGAATGAAGAGAATGACCAGATTTTGCTTCGCCCTACAGTATGGTTTAGAGCTGTTAACGGACAGAACGAGAATATTTTCTCAATTGAAACAGAATACATGGTATTCTTCCGTTTGACTGGTATTGGTGAACAAACACCGGAGCAAGTATTAAGTGGCAACCATGCACTAATTGAAAAATTACATAAATATTCTCAAATCGCAGTGGGTGTCCACCTCCAAATGGAATTAAATCTAACCGCAATAGATTCTGGGATGCCTATTTGGGAAGGGGAATACATTGAA
>NZ_LXSL01000011.1 GCF_001648355.1 Eikenella longinqua
GCCAATTGTGCGAGCGTTTGCTTGCCGTGGATGTACTCTTGCAACAGTTGGCTGGGAGAAGGGAGTTTGGAGACGGGCAGGTACTTTTGGCAGGCGGAACATTTATATCTTTGCCGGCCGTTTTTACGACCGTATTTGATTAGGGCATTTTTATAGCAAAAGGGGCATTTTTAACGAACATTGGCAAAAAATCGCTGAAAGCCGCGTATGGTAAGGCTTCCAGCGATTTTTACCATCCCTTTTGTCCTTTAGTCCTAGCCTTCCCAACTCAAGCACGCAACAAAAAAGGCTACCTGAAAAACTTTAGCTTCGCACAGACTGCGCTGCGCTTCGTCTTCAGGTAGCCTTTTGCCGTGTCGGCTCTTAGCGGATGGAATTGCCGATGCGCGACCTGTCGCCCACGTTCATCCACACGAAAAATGCCTTACCCACCAGCAGTTTGTCGTCCACAAAGCCCCAGTAGCGCGAATCGGCGCTGCTGTCGCGGTTGTCGCCCATAGCGAAATATTTGCCTGCCGGCACGGTGCATTTGAAGCCGCTGCCGTCTGCCTCGTATTCGCAATGTTCGCGCAGGCCGCTTTGGTAGCCGCTTTGGGCGAAATCGTTGGCCGATTGGGCGAGGAAGGGGATGGACACCGTGGGTGCGTCTTCGTTTTTCAGCACTTCAAACTGCCGGCCTTCCCAGTTAGCCGTAAAACGGGCGGCTTCCAAGATTCTGTTTGCATTGAAATCATCGGGATAGCTGTAGGCGGCGGCGAAGGTATCCTGCTCGGTTTTGCCGTTTACCGTCAGCACCTTATTGCGGTATTCCACCACGTCGCCCGGCAGCCCGACGATGCGCTTGATGTAGTTGATGTCGGGGTTTACGGGATAGTTGAACACCACCACATCGCCGCGCTGCACCTGCCCCACCGGAATCAGCACATTGTTCAACACCGGTACGCGGATGCCGTAGGTGAACTTGTTCACCAGCACAAAATCGCCCTTCACCAGCCCCGGCCGCATCGAGCTGGAAGGAATCTGGAAAGGCTCGGCCACAAAGGTGCGCAACACAAACACCACCAAAATCAGCGGGAAAAAGCTGCCCATGTAGTCGCGGAAATGGTTGTCGTCGCGGTCGGTTTCGGCGCTGTAGCCGGGCGCTTGCCGCCGCTGCTTGCGCGCCATCCGCGCCCACAGCCACACCGCGCCGGTGAGCAGCACCAAAATCAGCAGCACGGCGGTGAGGCTAATCACTTTGGCCAGCAGGCCGAAGGCACCCACCATCATCAAAAGGTAGCCCCATTGCAGGCCGCCGCTCCATTCGCCGTTGTTCTGCCGCGTTTTCCCGCTCGCGGCAAACAGCACGATACCGGCAACCAAGGCGGCGATGGCGGCATAGAGGATTGTGTTGGATTGTTCCACTTTAATTTTGTTCCTATGTTGCGGTCTTCTTAGAGAGAGGCTACCTGAAAATCAAACGGATTCAATAATGCCACGCCCATGCCGGCAAAATCTGCAGTATTGCGCGTAACCAAAGTGAGGCGGTGCTGCATGGCGGTGGCGGCAATCCAGGAGTTGTTTTCGGGCGATTTATCCGGAATATGCAGGGTGGCGCAAATAGCGGCGGTGATATCGTCTATGCCCAAAATCCGCCCGTGCATCGATGGTTTGAACGTATGCTCAAACCATTGGCGGAGCACCACGCCTTGGGCCGGATCTTTATTGGCCATCCCCAGCACCCCGCGCTCAATTTCCATCGCCACCACTACACTGGTAAAAAATTGTTCTGTTTTAATGGTTTGTGCCCAAGCCGCCACATTCGGATTGGCCTTGCCTTTAGGCAACAAACGCAATTCTCGAAAGATATTGGTATCTAGTAGATACATTTATTCGCCGCCCCAGTCCAATTGTTTCCGTTGCCTGGCACTGCGCGGCGACACATCCCAATTGGTTTCGGCTACCTCGGGATTGGCGCAACCAAACCATTCAGCCAGGGTCTCGGGCTGTTTTTTCTGATTATCTTCTTGATAAGCCTGCAAAATATAGGCAGGTTTGCCGTATTTGGTAATAATCACGGGCTCGCGGTCAGCCAGGCTTTGCGCTTTGTTGGTGTAGCGGTTGAAGTCTTGGCAAGTCATGATTTGCATGATGGGCTCCTACAAATAACATGCGTCAAGATTACTACTTTTGCGAAAAAAAATCTACTTTCATGTATCTCAAACCATCTGAACCTAATTTGCCAATTCATGAGCCGAAATATGTCTGCAACACTCCCCAACCGAGGACAAAAGCAGCAAAGGCAAGAAAAGGTGCCATACCAAGTAAAACCACAAAATAAACCAACCTCGCCACACTTCTCCATATACTACAGTGGTGTGAATGGCAAAATCAGCATGGAATACAAGGTTATTTCAACCATACCATCGCTCAACATTTCCCGTGACAAGGGAAAATTAGACATAGCAAGCCAAAAAATCGGCATCCATACCGGAGAAGTTAAAGCAACCAAGGAATACAACCAGCGCCACCAGTAATGGCGAACAGGCGGTTTCGGTGAACGTTTCTGTATCCGAATTTTCCCCATAAGCTCGCACCCCCTGTAATCAGGCCACCTGAAACCGACAGTCTCGATAAATCAATATATTACCTATCACCTGCCCCGCCCGATGCCGAAGCCGTAGGCCGTTTCGCCGTTTACCTCGCGGCAGGCTACCTGAAAATACTGATAGCGGGGATTGTCTCCGTTCAAAAACAGCACGGGCGTGCCGTCTGGGCAGAATTGTCGGAATTGCGCCAATACTTCCGGCGCGGCGGAAACGGCCAGCGGTTCGGTTTGCCCCGGCTTCTCCGGCTGCGGATTGGGCGCGGCACAGGCAGCGGAAGCCGCACAAACTGCCAGCATTGAAAAAAGGGTTTTCATAAATCGGCTTCCCTAGAATTTAGGCCACTGTTATTCCCACGCTGGGATAGTACGTTATTTCACAAACAGGCGTTTATATGCCATATGGCTCTCAATATTGGCTTTGACATCTTTCTCATCCCACACTTGCAATTCCCAAGGGTAGTAGAAATTACTACCGTTTTTGAAATAAATATGGATGCCAATATAGCCGTCCACATCGCGCAGATACCAGTTTTTTAAGCCGTATTCTGCTTTCCAGACATCCAATTTTTCCATAATTTCCGCCACGCTCTCGGAAGGCAGAATCACACGCGCACCGAAAATGTCGTTTAGGATATTGTTTACGGGATATTGGTTGTCCCGCGCCAGATAGCGGCTGATTTTGTCATGAATGCTTTCGGCAGTTTTCACTCGGTAGAAAAAATCGATGCCGCGCATATCGGCAAAGGCCAAATAGTCGTTAATCGCCTCATGCAGATTCAGGCGGTAGGACAAAATATGTTCAATCGTCACATTTTTCAGCGTGTGCGACAGATTGATTTTCTGCACCTTGCCCGTTTCAAAATAATCCTGCGAATATTGTGCGTGGATGCGGTTGATTTCGCGGATTAAGCGTTCGGTTTTTTGAACCCGAGTTTCCATAGTCAGTCATCCCGTTTTCAGGTAGCCTGAATGCGGTTATTTGTCTCCCACCTGCAAAATCGCCAAAAACGCGCTTTGCGGGATTTCCACATTGCCCACCTGCTTCATGCGCTTTTTACCGGCTTTTTGTTTTTCCAGCAGTTTTTTCTTGCGCGTGATGTCGCCGCCGTAGCATTTGGCCAGCACGTTTTTGCGCAGCGCCTTCACGTTTTCGCGGGCGATAATCTGGCTGCCGATGGCGGCCTGCACGGCGATGTCGAACATTTGGCGCGGAATCAGCTCGCGCATTTTCGCCGCCAGCTCGCGGCCGCGGTGCACGGCGTTTTGGCGGTGCACAATCAGGCTAAGCGCGTCCACCTTGTCGCCGTTCACCATAATGTCTAATTTCACCAGGTTGGCGGCGCGGAATTCTTTGAAATGGTAGTCGAGCGAGGCATAGCCGCGTGAGGTGGATTTGAGCTTGTCGAAAAAGTCCATCACCACTTCGTTCATCGGCAGATCGTAAGTGAGCATCACCTGACGGCCGAGATACTGCATATTGAGCTGCACGCCGCGCTTCTGGTTGCACAGCGTCATCACGTTGCCCACATATTCTTGCGGCACGAGGATGGTGGCGGTGATAATCGGCTCCAGGATGGATTCCACCGTGGCCAAATCCGGCAGTTTGGACGGATTTTCCACTTCGATATGCTCACCGGTTTTTAAAATCACTTCATACACCACGGTGGGCGCGGTGGTGATCAAATCCATGTCGAATTCGCGCTCTAGGCGTTCCTGCACGATTTCCATATGCAAGAGGCCGAGGAAGCCGCAGCGGAAGCCGAAGCCCAGCGCTTGCGATACTTCCGGCTCGAATTTCAATGAGGCATCATTCAGTTGCAGCTTTTCCAACGCATCGCGCAGGGCTTCGTAGTCGTGACTTTCCACGGGATACAGCCCGGCAAACACCTGGCTTTGCACTTCTTTGAAGCCGGGCAGCGGCTCGGCGGCGGGATTGGCGGCGAGCGTTACCGTGTCGCCCACTTTGGCCGAACCCAGCTCCTTGATGCCGGTAACCAAAAAGCCCACTTCACCGGCAGAAAGCTGCTGTTTCGGCAATGATTTCGGCGTGAACACGCCAAGCTGCTCCACCAAGGTTTCGGCCTTGGTGCTCATGAAGCGCACTTTGTCTTTCAGCTTGATGATGCCGTTTTTCACGCGGATCAGCATTACCACGCCCACATAATTGTCGAACCACGAATCGATAATCATGGCCTGCAAAGGCTCATCCGGGCTGCCCGAAGGCGCGGGCACTTTGGCCACAATCTCTTCCAGCACGTCTTCCACGCCCAAACCGCTTTTGGCGGAGCAGGTAACCGCGTCCACCGCGTCGATGCCGATGATGTCTTCGATTTCCTGCGCCACGCGGTCGGGGTCGGCGGCGGGCAGGTCGATTTTGTTCAACACAGGCACCACTTCCACGCCCAAATCGATGGCGGTGTAGCAGTTGGCCACGGTTTGCGCTTCCACGCCCTGCGATGCGTCCACCACCAAGAGCGCACCTTCGCAGGCGGAGAGCGAACGGGAGACTTCGTAGGAAAAATCCACATGCCCGGGGGTGTCGATTAGGTTAAGCAGATAGGTTTCGCCGTTTTTGGCTTTGTATTGCAGCGCGGCGGTTTGCGCTTTAATCGTGATGCCGCGCTCTTTTTCGATATCCATGCTGTCCAAAACCTGCGAACTCATTTCGCGGTTTTCCAAGCCGCCGCAGTATTGGATGAAGCGGTCGGCCAGCGTAGATTTGCCGTGGTCGATGTGGGCGATGATGGAGAAATTGCGGATATTGTTCATAATGGCCGGGCAGTTAAGTGTGCTGTCGTTATGCGGATAAGGCGGAATCGGCAAAGCAGGCTACCTGAAAATGATGTCTTGGTAATGCCAAGGCTGAGTTTCTGCGAAGCTAAAGCGTGAGCTTCAACGCAGTTAAAAATATTAGGCGCGCCGCCGAAACCGAACTGCGCATTTTAGCCGAAAACGCTTGAAGCTGCCCGAGAATTTGCAGCAGGCCGGCCATTGGGGCGCTCCCGGCTGCGGCGCTTATGCCCGCTGCGGCACAATCCGCCTATCCCGCCCTATCGGCCCGCCCGAAAATTGCTATACAATAGCGCATCTGCGCCCGTCTATTTCCAAGGAGAAACCACATGAACAATCTGCCGCTCATCACCCAACTTCTGCTGGCCGGCCTCGGCGGCTTCCTTATCGGCGTCCTCATCACCCTCTTGCTCAAACGCGGCAACCGCAAGCAGCAAGCCGAATTGGAAGAAGCAAAAAAAGCCCTGCAAGACTACCGCGAAGCCGTAAACCACCACTTTATCGACACCGCCGACGCCGTGGACGAGCTCACCCGCAGCTACCAAAACGTGTTTGCCCAGCTCAGCCGCGGCGCCGAAGAGCTGATGACGCCCGAAGCCTACCGCAGCCAAATCGAGCAGCGCAGCGGCCAAACCATCACCCTGTCTTACCTCGCCGACGCCGAAGCCCCCGATGCGGCAGACGCGCCCGAGCAGCGCATCCAGCTGGTGCCGTACAATGCGCCCGTGCCCCAGCAAAACGACTTAGACGAAGCCGATGCCGCCGCCGATGCGCCCGTGTTCAACCCCGCGCCGAACACCGCCAGCGTCGAGCTCGCCGCCCAGCCTGCCGAAGCGCCCGCCGCCGACAGCGCCCCGGCAGCCGAGCCCGCTGCGGAAACTGCCGCCGAAGCAGAATCTACCGCAGAAGAAGAACCTGCGCCCAAAGCTTAGCAGCCAACCCACACCAAAAGGCTACCTGAAAAGTGCGGACATTTTTCAGGTAGCCTTTGTGTTGCCTGCTATGGCTGAAACGGGTGTTCAAACAAGCAATATAGTGGATTAACAAACTGGCTGCAAAACAAGCGGCAGCTTTAAGGCTACCTGAAAAAGGCTACCTGAAAGCGCAAGCTTCAACGTAGTTAAAACGAGCTCCGCGAGTTTCTGCGAAGCTAAAATTTTCAGGTAGCCTTTCGGTTTATCGCGGCAAGCCGGCGTTTATTGGTCCACAAACGCGCGCTCGATCAGATAATCGCCGCGCTGCCCCATTTTGGGCGACACGGTGAGGCCGAAGCTGTTGAGCACGTCGCTGGTGTCTTTGAGCATGGCCGGGCTGCCGCACAGCATGGCGCGGTCGTCTTGCGGGTTGATGGGCGGCAGGCCGATGTCGGCAAACAGTTTGCCGCTCTTCATCAGGTCGGTGAGGCGGCCTTCGTGTTGGAAGGGCTCGCGCGACACGATGGGGTAGTAGATGAGCTTTTCGCGGATCATTTCGCCTAGGTATTCGTGGTTGGGCAGCTCTTGGGTGAAGCGGTCGTAGTAGGCGAGGTCTTTTTTGTAGCGCACGCCGTGCACGAGGATCACTTTTTCAAACTGCTCATACACTTCCGGATCCTTGGTGATGCTCAAAAACGGGGCGATGCCGGTGCCGGTGGAGAGCAGGTAGAGGTGTTTGCCGGGGTTGAGATCGCCGCAAATCAGGGTGCCGGTGGGCTTTTTGCTGATGAGCACTTCGTCGCCCACTTTGAGGTGTTGCAGGCGGCTGGTGAGAGGGCCGTCGGGCACTTTGATGCTGAAGAATTCGAGGTGCTCTTCCCAGTTGGCGGAGGCGACGCTGTAGGCGCGCATCAGGGGTTTGCCGTCCACCAGCAGGCCGACCATCACGAACTGGCCGTTTTCAAAACGCAGGCTGTCGTCGCGGGTGCAGGTGAAGGTGAAGTAGGCGTCGGTCCAGTGGTGGACGGACAAAACTGTTTGTGTGTTGAAGGCTGCCATGTTGTCTTTCTGAAAGGGTAACACCGCGCGGCGGCGGAAAAATTTGCGAATTATAGCATTGTGTTGGGGTGCGGAGAACTGGTTTGCAGGGTCGGGATATTTTTCGCTTCGCGGAAACTTGCCTTGCCCGTTTTAACTACGTTGAAGCTTGCGCTTTAGCTTCACAGAAACTCCACCTTAGCTTCGCCAAGACATCGTTTTAACTGCGTTGAAACTCACGCTTTCAGGTAGCCTCTAGCCTGCGCGGCGGCCAAGGCTCAATGCGGCCTGCGCTGCTGCCGGCGAAACTGCCACGGCGCTTGTGGCGCATCCTGCCGCCACACGCCGGCACGGCGCTGTTTGGCGCCCTCTTCCGCTGCGGCATAGGCGGCGTAGGCCGACGGGCTCTGGCGCTGCCGGGCAAAACGGCGGTAGTGCCAGGCGCAGCCGTCGGCAATCTGCTGCCGGTTGATGTCGGCGCCGTTGAGGCGGATATAGGCCACCTGTCGGCCGTGCGGGTCGGTGTCCACAATTTCGGCCTGCACACGCCGGTGCAGCACTTGTTCGGCCAAGCGATTGCGGCAGGAGCGGCCTTGCGGCTGCTCCAGCTCGGGCGCGTCGATGTCGGCAAGGCGGATTTTGTGCCGCTGCCCGGCGTGATCCAGCAGATGCAGGCTGTCGCCATCCCACACGCGTACCACTTCGCCGCTCACGGTTTCGGCCTGCGCGTGCAGGGCAAACAGCAAAACCGGCAGCAGCGCGATGGTGTTAGCTTTGCAGAAACTCGCTTTGCCCATTTTCAGGTAGCCTTTGCGGCGCCGGGATAGAAACCAGCTCATTTTGCCCATCACCGCCAATCGGCGCGGATTTTCGCCAGCAGCTGCTGTACGGCCTGTGCACGGTGGCTGAGGCGGTTTTTGGTGTCCGGCGCAAGCTGGGCGGCGGTTTGCCCCAGCTCGGGCAGGAAGAAATGCGGGTCGTAGCCGAAGCCGTGGCTGCCAGCAGCTTCGTGCTGCCATTGCCCGTGCCACACGCCTTCGGCAATTAGCGGCTGCGGGTCGTTTGCATGGCGCACCAGCACCAGCAGGCACACGTAATACACGGCCAAATCGCCCCGTGCGGCCAAATCGGCGCCTAGCTTGGCATTGTTGGCGGCATCGGAGCGCGGCTCGCCGGCATAGCGTGCGGAAAGCACGCCCGGCGCACCGCCCAGCGCGGGTGCGCAAATGCCGCTGTCGTCGGCCAGCGCGGGCAGGCCGCTGTGCCGGCTGGCGTGCCGCGCCTTGGCCAGCGCGTTTTCCACAAAAGTGCAGTGCGGCTCGGGGCATTCGGGCACGGCAAAATCCGACTGCGCGCGCACCCGCCAGCCCAAATCAGCAAACAGGGCGCCAAATTCGCGCAGCTTGCCCGCATTGCCGCTGGCCAAAACCAATTCTTTCATGGCGTATCCTTTGTTTCCGCTACGTTTTCCGTTGCTGCCGTTTCGTTGCCAGCCAGTGCTGCCTGCGCCTGCAAGGCGGCCAGCTGCTTCTGGCGCAAAAACTTGCCCAACGCCATCATCTGCCCGGCCACACACACGAAAGCAGCCACAAAAGAGGCAATGGCGGCGGGAATATAACGCAATATAATCAGGCAGTTACCCAGCAACAGCAAGAGAATGAAGAGGATGGTAAACAGCGCGGTGAGTTTGAGGTAGCGTCGGGTTTTATTCATGGCGGAACTGGAAAACGGGGAAGCCGTTTACGGCGTTTTCTCGAAGATTTGAAATGTTTGTGAACGGGTTGCAACCCTAATTCTGGTTTTCAGGTAGCCTTCCTGCCACCCAAAACAAAGTCGGGCGAAAGTTATTTCGGAGCCCGGCAAGCGGCGTATTGTAGCAGCTCTTTGCCGCTTTTTGTTTGGCGCAGCGGCTTGCTGGGCATGGCGGCTACCTGAAAACCGCAGAGGCTACCTGAAAGTGTGAGCTTCAACGCAATTAAAACAGTTGGAGCAAAATTTCAGGTAGCCTCTATGCGGCAAACACAAAAGCAGCCTTTAACGGGCATTAAAGGCTGTTTCTCAATCACGTTTAGCGCAACTCGTTATACAGTCGGCTCAGCCAAGTTTGCGCGTCGCGGCCTTGGTAGGGGCTGCCGTCTTTGTTGGCCAGTAGCAGCTGGCTGGCGTTATTGCCCTGCGGCTGCACCACCACCACGAATTCGGGGCGTGCCTGCGGCTCGGCGGGCTTGCTGCTGCGGCCAAACAGGCGGCCGAAGAAGCCAGGCTTCTCGGTGCGCACGGCCTCACCTTCCGACGGCGCCACCTGCACCAGATAGGCCTGGCGCTGGGTGTTTTCGCCGGTTACGCTCAGGCCGATGCGGTCGAGCGCGAGGCCGACGCGGCGCCAGTTGCGCGCTTGGTCGCCGCGCAGGGTGAGCTGGCCGTTTTGCAGGCTGGCCAAGTCGCCGCTGCGGGCGGCGGTGGTTTGCTGCTGCTTGAGCGCCTGCTCGATTTGCTGCTCATCGGCACCCAGATACTGCATGAAGCGGCCGAGCAGCGCGGCTTCCAAATCGGTGTCGCGGGCGGAGGGCTGCCACATAGTGGTGTCTTTGTTGCGGTCGGCGTAGGTTTCCTTCATGCCGCGGTGGGTGAAGAATACGTCGGTGCCGCCTTTGCTGTTCCGCTCGAGGCGGATGGTGAACTTGTCGCGCTCGCCGGTGGAATACACGCCGCCGAGGCCGACACGCTCAAACAGACGGCGCAGGCCGTCTTGCGGCAGCTTGGCGCGGTTTTCCGCCCAGTCGGTTTCCATCAGGCCGATGCCGGGCTCTTCGCGGGCAATCACAAAACCCTGCTCCTGCCAGAAGGCGTGCAGCAGCGGCCACACTTCGGCCGGATTTTTGTTGGCGATATTCAGCCAGCGCTGGCTGCCTTCGCGCTGGATGGTAATGTTTTTCACTTCGGCCAGCACGGGCGTGCCGGGGCGGTTGGCAGCGGCCTGACGGTTGCGGGCCACGTCGGAAGCGCGCACCGCGCCGCCGGCGGGCAGGCTGTAGGCGTTGCCTTGGGCGGGGTTGTCCAAATCGGGCGGCACTTCCAGATTGACTACCTTGCGGTTTTCGGTTTGGTAGTCCAGTTTGGGCGCTTCTTCGCCTTTGGAGGCGCAGGCAGCCAAGAAACCGGCCATCAGCAAAGCGGCAGGCAGTTTGAATACGTTCATACAGCAATCCTTCGGAGTGGGAAAACTTGGTTTAAATCAGTTGCAGGTTTTGCAGGGCGGCAGCCACGCGCGCCTGGCCGGCCTCGCTTAACGGCATCATCGGCAGGCGCACGAAGCGGCCGCACAGGCCGAGCTTTTCCAGCGCCCATTTCGGCGCGGCGGGGCTGGGCTCGCAGAACATTTCCCGATACAGCGGCACCAGTTTGGCATTCAGCGCGCGGGCTTCGGCCAGATTGCCGGCCAAGGCGGCGCGGCACATATCGGCAAACAGTTTGGGCGCCACATTGCCGGCCACGGTAATCACGCCGTGGGCGCCACACAGCATGGCGACCATGCCGGTGGGGTCGTCGCCGGAATACACGGCGAAGCCTTCGGGCGCGCGGTTGATTAAATCGATTTGGCTCCCGATGTTGCCGCTGGCCTCTTTCACGCCGATGATGTTCGGGATTTCGGCCAAACGCAGCACGATGTCGTTGCTCATGCTCACCACGGTGCGGCCGGGCACGTTGTACACAATCATCGGGATGTCGGCGGCTTCGGCGATGGCGGCGAAGTGGCGGTAGATGCCTTCCTGCGGCGGCTTGTTGTAATACGGCACCACCGACAGCGTGGCATAGGCGCCGCTGCCGGCCACGGCGCGGGAAAGCGCGATGGCGTCGGCGGTGCTGTTGGTGCCGGTGCCGGCGATAACGGGAACGCGGCCATCGGCAAAGCGGATGGCGGCTTCGATCACTTCAATCTTCTCCGGCACGCTCAGGGTGACGCTTTCGCCGGTGGTGCCCACGGCCACGATGCCGTCGGTGCCGTTGGCAATGTGCCAATCAATCAGGCGCTGGAATTGTTCGTAATGGACGCTGCCGTCTTCACGCATCGGGGTGATGATGGCAACAATACTGCCGGTCAACATGGCGTAACCTTTACTTCTGGATGGTCTGAAACGGGGCGATTGTAGCCTATTTTCCGGGCTTGTGCGAAATATTGCACAGTTTAAAACTCGGCCGGCGGCAGCATCTGCCGCGCTGTGCCGCCCTAGGGCTATCTGCATGGCGGGCAAGGGTTTCTAAGCCGCGATATGGATTGGCAAAACATTTTTCAGGTAGCCTCTTTCTCTATCCAAAAGGCTACCTGAAAATTTTTCCAAACCGTTTTTGCTGCCAGTTGAAGCTCCGCCTGCTTGCCGTTCGCGCTTGAACGAAACCCGCTTTGCTCGCTTTAGCTTCACATTTTAACTTCGCAGAAACTTAGCGTTGGCTTTGCCAAGACAACGGTCCACTGCGTTGAAGCTTGCGTTTTAGCTTCGCAGAAACTCCGCCTTGCTTTGCAAGACATCATTTTAACTCCGTTGAAGCTCACGCTTTCAGGTAGCCTGAATTGCTGCTTGAGGCTACCTGAAAACGGAGTTTCTGCGAAGCTAAAAACCTCAGCCCTGCTCCGCACCAGCAAAGGGCGCCAGCTCAATGCGCCGCTCAAACATCCCCTGAATCGCCGCCTGATGGCTGATGCCCACGCACAGCACATCGGGCAGGCATTGGCGCAGCGTGCGCATGAGTTCGGCGGCGGACGCGTCGTCCAACTGGTTGGTGGCTTCGTCGAGGAACAATACATCGGGGCGGTGCAGCAGGGCGCGGGCGAGGCTGAGCCGCTGCTGTTCGCCGCCGGAAAGAGTTTTGTGCCACTCGTATTCGGTATCGGGGTCGAGCGCGAGCAGGCGCGGCAGGCCGACTTGGGTCAGCACGGCGGCGATGGCTTGGTTATCGGGCGCGGCGGCGTATGGGTAGGCGAGCACGTTGCGCAGACTGTCGTGCGGCAGGTAGGGGCGTTGAGGCAGGAACAGGCTGCGGCCGCTGATGGCGAAGCGGCCTTGGTAATACGGCCACAGCCCTGCCAGCGCGCGCAACAGGGTAGATTTGCCGATGCCGCTGCGCCCTTCCAGCAGCAGCCATTCGGGCGCGCGGGCGGCGAGCGAAAGATGGTGCAGCAGGGTGCGGCCGTCGGCGGTGTGTAGGGTCAGGCTATCCACTTCCAAGCGGGCGGCATGGCCGTGTTCCGCGTGTTCATGATGTGCAGGCTGCTTTTGCGGTGCGCTATCCAGCGCGTTTAGGGCTACCTGAAAACCGGCCAAACGTTCCACCACGGATGCCCATTCGATGATGCGTTTGTAGTAGTCCATAAACCAGCCGAAGCCGTCCTGCACGTTGGAAAACGCGCTGCGTGCCTTCATCATGTCGCCGAAAGTGAGCGTGTGCGCCAGATACATGGGCAGCGTGGCGATGATGGGGATGAACATGGACAGGCGCAGGTAGGCGGCGGAAAAGGTTTCCAGCCGCAGCTCGCGGCCGATGAGTTCGCGCCAGTTGTGCCGCACGGCTTCAAAGCGGCGGTTCAGGCGGCTTTGCTCGGCATTTTCGCCGCGATACAGGGCGATTTGCTCGGCGTGGTCGCGCACGCGCAGCAGGGTGGCGCGGTAGTCGGCTTCGCGGTGCTGGCGTTCCACATTGAGCGGTTGGAGTTTGCGGCCGATGAGATGGGTAACGAGGGTGCAGGCTGCCGAGTAGGCCAGCGCGACCCACACCAGATAGCCGTATATCGTGATGTTTTGCCCGAAAATTTGGAAGGTTTGCACGCCGGAGAGCTGCCACAGAATCACCACAAACGCGCCGAGTTTGGCGGCGTTCATGATGAAATATTTGAACAAATCAATGCTTTTTTCCGACAGCAGGAAAATGTCTTCGGCAATGCGTTGGTCGGGGTTGTCCGGCTCGCCGCCGGCTTGCAGTTGCAAGCGGTAGTGGCGGCTGCGGCCGAGCCATTGCCGCTGGAACTGCTGCGTGAGGTGGCTGCGCCAGCGGAACAGCAGGATTTTTCGCAACCAGTTGCCCAGCGCCACAAAGGCGGTAACCAGCGAAATATACAGCAAAAATTCGCCCACCAGCGCGGGCATGGCACGGCCATCGAAGGCGGCCAGCGCATCGTAAAACGTTTTGTTCCAATCGGTAATCAGCACGCTGACGCGCACGATGGCGAGCGAACAGCCGACCACGGCGGCCAAAAGCAGCCATTCGCGCCACTGTCGACGGGCAAACCAAAACGGGGCGGCAAGGACAAGGAAACGGCGGAGGGTGTTCACAAGATGAGGCTACCTGAAAGCACAAACTTCAACGCAGTAGACAGATGTCTTGCAAAGCAAAGCGGAGTTTCTGCGAAGCTAAAGCGTTAAGCTTCAACGAAATTAAAACGAGCATGGCGAATTTGGTTAAAACAATGGACTAGCAAACCAAGGCGGTTTCGGCAAAGCTAAAGTGCCGGCTTCAACAATGCTAAAGGGGCGCGAGCAATATAGCGATGAAGTTTTTCACTACGACATAACTACGGCTTGCTAACCTGTATCGAAAAGCAATACGGCTCACCGCAGGCAGCAAGGATTGGAAAGCCGCTTGAATGTGTCATTCAAAAAACACAGATAAACAAAAAGCTTAATTCCGTGTTCCAGAATTAAGCTTCAATAAGGTATTTATCTTTTTTAAGGTATTTATCTTTTTTATTTTTCCAAAGCCCAGAATTAACTTAGCCTTCGAATCTTGGCACGCCCAGGGGGAATCGAACCCCCGTTACCGCCGTGAAAGGGCGATGTCCTAACCGCTAGACGATGGGCGCATAATTGGCGCACCCGGAGCGATTCGAACGCCCGACCCTCTGGTTCGTAGCCAGATACTCTATCCAACTGAGCTACGGGTGCGCTGTGGAGTTTTGAATTATAGATAGCCTTGCAATTTGAGTCAAGCTATTTCTGCAAAAATATTTCTGTTTTTCTGCAAATATCATTTAGCTTATTCATTCATAAGCACAAATAGGCTACCTGAAACTCGCCTACCCCGCATCTACCTCATTACCGTTTACCACCAAGGTCAATTTGCCGGTGGTCGGGTGGATAACCATGCCGTGCACGGCAACGTAATCGGGCATCAGCGGATGTTGGCGGATCATCTGCACTGTGTGCCGCACGCTGTCGTCGGCATTGTCGAAGCCGGTAAGCCAGCCGTCCAAATCGATACCGGCATGGCGCAGGGTGTTGATGCTTTCGTCGGAAATGCCGGCAGCGCGGGCTTTATCGAGCAAATGTTTGGGTGAAAAGCCGCACATGCCGCAATCGTGGTGTGCCACCACCATGATTTCTTCCACATTCAAATCAAACACCGCCACCAGCAAGCTGCGCATCACCGAACCCCACGGGTGCAGCACCACTGCGCCGGCATTGCGGATTACTTTGGCGTCGCCGTTTTTCAGCCCCATCGCCGCATACAGCAGCTCCATGATGCGGGTGTCCATGCAGGATAAGATCGCCAGTTTCTTCTCGGGATATTTGTCGCTGAAAAACTGGATGTATTCGCCGCTTTCCACGAAGCGTTTGTTAAATTGCAAAATGTCGTCAAGCAGTTTCATGATTTTCCTTTCATGTGTGAGCGCGCTTGGGCGGCATTATATACCCTCCCGGCTTTTTGTTTGCAGACAAACAAAAGGCTACCTGAAAATATTTTCAGGTAGCCTCTACGGCATGGCGCGCCTCGATTAAGAGCGGATGCCTGATGCCTTCACGCTTTCGATGTAGCCGTGGTCATTGATGCGGATGTGGCGGAACAGCCAGCCTTCGCACAAGTCAATCACTTCATCCAAAGCGGCAGCATCGCCGTTGTGGTAGCGGGCTTGCAGGGTGCTCATTTTGTTCACAAAGTTTTCGTGCACTTTTCTGTGCGGCTCCAGTAGGCGGTATTGCGCTTCGGCCAGCATCATTTCTTCGTAGCTGAAGTGCTCAATGGTGTAGTCGATCAAATGCTGGAATTCGCGCTCGATCGCTTCTTGGTCGCCGCTTTGTTTGGCATCGTAGAGCTGATTAATGTAATCCACCAGTTTGCGATGTTGGTCATCAATATCTTCAAAGCCCGTATCCAAATCAGATGTCCAATATACAAAAGCCATTTTCGTCCCTCTTTAAGTAAACATAAAACCGATTGCCGCCGGCAATCACACTCCCTTTGCCGGCCGGCAACACTCCAAACCGAATTTTGCCAATCTTGGCAAACAAGCGGCAATCCGGTATCACAATCTTACCGATTCACCAAGCAAGTATTATGCCAGCTTGTGTAGTAAACGTAAATAAACCCTTCTTGCTCAACAAGAAGGGTTCTCACTTACTGATTATCTAGCGCTTATTTCAACTGAAACGGCAGCAATCAGCGGCGGGTGCCATAGCCGTCCACTTGGATTTCCACACGGCGGTTCGGCTGCAGGCAGGCAATCAGCTCGTTGCGGCTGCCGCGGTTGTCGCACTGTTTCACCGGCTGGGATTCGCCCATGCCCACGGCACGGATTTTCTCTGCCGGCAAGCCTTCGCCCGCCAGATAACGGCGCACGGTTTCGGCTCGCTGTTGCGACAGGTTTTGGTTGTAGGCATCGGAACCCAAGTAGTCGGTGTGGCCGATAACGGTGATGCTGTTGAGCTGCTCGAAGCTTCTCAGCTTGGCGGCCAACTCGCTCAGCTCTTCACGGCCGCGCGGCTGCAAATCGCGCTCACTGCTGCGGTCGAAGGCAAAGAGTACGTCTGCACTCAGGGTGTAGTGCTGCTGCATCGCTGCGGCAGCCTGAGGCTGCGGCGGGCAGGTGGCATCTGCCGGATCAACAGCTTTCCAATAAGTGCTGCCGCTGAATCTGTTCTTGTCGAACAATACTTTAAATTGGCAGGTGGTCACGCCATTGGTGCCTTGGCCGGGGGTGTGGAAGTGGAACAGATAGTTCCATTCGCGCGGGCGCCACACTTCGTTGTAATGCGGGCGGCCGAGCAGGTAGTAGAGCTCGTCTTTAGTCAAGCCCGGCTTCACTTGCGACAAGCTGCCCAAATCGGGGAAGGTGCCGCGTTTGTTGTTGAACGAAACGCTGTCCCACTTCGGCCACACCGGCTCATCGGTGCTGCCGTCTGCTTTCACTTTCGACAAAGAAGAACAGGCCGACAAGGCAAGCGCCGCTGCCGCCACCACTGCCGCACGGCTGGCTAATTGAACAAATTTCATCATCTTTCCTTTTATCTTGTTTTACAGAAATCCGATTAGGCTACCTGAAAACCATCTGCTGCATTTTCAGGTAGCCTCTTTCAGCTTACCACTGGTATCCGGCGCCGATAGAACCGCCGAAGTTGCCACGCGAATTGCCGCTGCCGGTGGCTTTGATGATCCAGTTGCCGTTATCGGAAATCGTTGAGAAGCCGATGGCATAACCGGTTTCGCCTTTATAGTAGCCGCCACCCACGGCCACCATGTTTTTGCCCGGCAGATAAGCCTGCGGCAGGCCGGCGGTGGCGATGGCTTGGGCAACGCCGGCATTGGCGGTGTTGGCCACGTCGTTTACTTTGGCATCCAGAGCCACGATGTTGGCGTTGTTACTGCCGCTGATTGCGCCCAAGGCCTGATTGAGCTGGCCTACATTGACTGCATCGTTGGGATTGGTGCCCGCACCTACGTTGGTGATCTTATTACCGCCGTTATCCAAACCGCCGGTCGTCAGGCTCACCGGGCTGCTGCCGGCAGCTGCCGGGGTGATGGTTACGCCGCTGCCGTTGGTTACGGTTTGGTTGCCGGCCGCATCCTTGGTGGTCACGCTGGTCACGCTCAGGTTCGGATTCAACGCCAACTTGGCGCCACCGGTTACGGTGGTGCTGGTGATGTTGTCGTCACCTGTCACGTTGATCGTCTGCCCCAGCTGGTAGTTGTTGCTGCCGGTGGTGCCGCCGAAGTTGATGCCTTTGGCAATGTTGGTGGCATTGTTGGCAACGTTCTGGTTGGTGGTGTGTAGCTGACCGCCATTGACGGCGTCTTTGCTGTTGGCAGCAATATTGCCGTCGGCGACGTTGCCT
This sequence comes from Eikenella longinqua, assembly GCF_001648355.1. Classification (GTDB taxonomy): domain Bacteria; phylum Pseudomonadota; class Gammaproteobacteria; order Burkholderiales; family Neisseriaceae; genus Eikenella; species Eikenella longinqua. The sequence continues at coordinate 17,430 of NZ_LXSL01000011.1, forward strand.
AAGGTGACTGCATCGCCTGCCGCCACACCTACCAGGTTCACTTTGTTGCTCGGCGCATTGCTGGCTTGGCCTGCCGGGTCAACGTAGGTCAGCGGGGTGTCGAATTTGACTTCGGTTACACCGCCAGTGGTGTTGACTTTGGCTACGGTGCCTTGGCCGTTGACAAAGTTGATGGTGTCGCCGTGGGTAACAAAGTCTTTATCGGTGCCGTTACCCTGTACGGTGAAGCCGGCGTTCAGTACGTCGTTCACGGTGGCGGCGTTATTGCCTTTACCGTTGGCAGTCAGAGTCGCACGGTCGTTGCCAGTCGGGTTGGTCGTGACTGTGCTGGCATCGGCCAGGTTGCTCTTCACGTTGCCCAGGGTGGTCGGTTTGGTGGTGTCACCACCTGCATCCTGCATACGGGCAATCACGTCGCCAGGCTGTACTTGCTGTGCCCCCGCTTGACCTTCGGGCTTGTCGTAGAAGTTGCCGTCGGTGTGTTTGTATACCTTGCTGCCGTCAGCTTTGGTGTACACCACCGGGGTTTGGGCGTTCTGCACCACGGCCTGGGCATTCAGGGCGTAGGTATAGGTTTGGTCACCAGTGGTGCCGTTCACATCCTGTTTGACGGTCAAACCATCGCCAGCGGCAAAGGTGACTTTCTGGCCGGGCTTCACGGTGGTGGGGGTGGCGGTGCTGCCGCTGGCCAAATTACCACCGGCAGTGGCTTGGAAGCCGCTGTTGTTGATGGCTTTGGCAATATCGCCGGCGGTGGCCAGTTTGTTGGCATCGGCACCGGTCGGCTCAATCACTTTGCCAACCGGGTTGCCGTTGTTGCCGTCGCCCACGGTCAGTGCGGTGGTGTCGGCCGCTACGGTGTAGGTGGTGCTGCCGGTGGTGTTATCCACTTTCGAGGTCACGGTGATGCCGTCACCCGCCTCTACCTTGCTGGTGGCGGCGGCCTGTGCGGCTTTCAGCTGGCTCACGTTCACCGCATCGGTGTCGGCCGCGCCGTTGGCTACATTGGTAATCTTGTTGCCGCCGTTGTTCAGACCATCCTTGGTCAGGCTCACCGTGTTCGCCGGATTCGTCGGGGTCGGCGCAGCAATGGTGATGCCGCTGTTGTCCATCTTGGTGTCGCCGGTTTTGACGCTGCCGTTGTCACCCAGGTCGATGTTCTGAGCCAGTTTCGCTGTCAGCGTGCCATTGCCGTCCGAGACGATGCCGATGTTGTTGTCCGTCAGCTTGTTCGCGTCGGTCACGCCGCCTTTGATGGTGAGTTTTTCGCCCAGCTTGCGTGCCGAGTCCGCGCCGCTGTCGCCCGCAAAGGTGATGGGTTTGACTACTTCCGCATTCAGGTTGCTGAGTGCAGTGCCCACGTTGTTGGCAACTGGATAGGTCGTGCCGTCGGTTTTGGTGATGCTGTAGCTAGGCTGAATGAAAGTGCCGGCCGGTACGGCTGGATCACTGCCGTCTGCAATGCCTGCTCCTCCACCCAGCGCATCAGCCGCGCCTTTGAGTTGGCTGACGTTGACGGCGTCGGTGTTGGCCGTGCCTGCCGCCACATTGGCCAGTTTGGTCGGCGCGGTGGTGCTGCCGCCGGCGCTTTGCATGCTGGCAATCACGTCGCCGGCTGCAACTTGGTTACCTGCACCGTTAGGCGCGTCGTAGAAGTTGCCGTCGGTGTGTTTATAGACTTTGCTGCCGTCGGCTTGGGTGTAGACCACCGGCAGTTGTGCGGTTTCGGCAATGTTTTGCGCATTGACGTTGACTTTGACGGTGGTGACAGAGCCCGTGGTTTGGGTGGTTACGGTGGTGCCGGTGCCGTCGGCAAAGTTCACCGTGTCGTAGGGTTTGACGAAGTCGACTGCAGTGCCGTTGCCTTGCAGGTTCCAGCCGGCGTTGAGTACATCGCCTACCGTGGCGGCGTTGCCGCTGATGGCGGCCGCATTGGCAGGAGCTTCCTGGTCGGTGGTGTACGGGGTGCTGCTGCTGGTGGCCGGCAGGTTACCCGTCAGGCCACTGATGGTGCCGACGGTGCCGTTGATGGTAATCGGTTTACCGCCGGCAGCCGGGCCGATTTTGACGGTGCTGGCCAGGTCGAAGCTGATGGTGTTGTCCGCCGCCGTCTTTTGAACGACGATGTTGCCGTCTGTGTTGCGCAGGTCGACTGTTTCGCCCGGGTTTACTTGCGAGGCCGTGGTGGCTTCGCCCTGCGCCGTCAAGGTGAAGCCGCTGTTGTTGATGGCTTTGGCAATATCACCGGCGGTGGCCAGTTTGTTGGCATCGGCGCCGGTCGGCTCAATCACTTTGCCAACCGGGTTGCCGTTGTTGCCGTCGCCCACGGTCAGTGCGGTGGTGTCGGCCGCTACGGTGTAGGTGGTGCTGCCGGTGGTGTTATCCACTTTCGAGGTCACGGTGATGCCGTCACCCGCCTCTACCTTGCTGGTGGCGGCGGCCTGTGCGGCTTTCAGCTGGCTCACGTTCACCGCGTCGGTGTCGGCCGCGCCGGCAGCGACATTGGTGACGCGGCGGTAAAGTTTTTGCCCCATCCCAGCCGTGTTGTCGCCGCCGACCGATACTTCGCCCAGCTGCACACCAGCTTCGGCAACGCCGGCAACAACGGCGTTTGCCGTCGGTTTGTAGGGCGTGGCAGTCAGGTCTGTTTCGCCGGCAATGGAGAAGGAGCCGAGCGCAACATTGAAGTTGGTATCGTCTTTAACTTTTGCGCTGTCGCCCAAGGCAACGTTGTTGTTCAGACGCACTGGCAGGCCGGGAATCATCGCCGTGCCGTTGCCGGCATTGGCGCCGCTGCCGACAGCCATGCCGCCATTGTTCGAGGAGGCGGCCGCACCGATAGCAATGCCGCCGGCTGCGCTTTCGCCGCTTACCGTGGCACCCGCGCCAAGCGCCACCGCCAGATCACCCTGCGCTTTGGCTTTGTCGCCGATGGCAATCGAGCCACTGGACGGATTAGCTGGCGAGTCAACGACTTGCGCTTGGTTACCGATAGCAACGGAATTGCGTTGCTCCGCTTTGGCTTTGACGCCGGCAGCCAGTGCGTCCACACCCGTAGCGCCGTCGTTGTTGTAGTTGCTGTCTGCGCCAGTTTCGGTGCTGTTGACGCTGTAGTAGTGCGTTTTGGCGGCACTGCCCATCGCCTGCAACTGGCTAAAATTGACCGCATCGGTGTCGGCCGTGCCGTTGGCCACATTGGTAATCTTGTTACCGCCGTTGTTCAAACCGCCGGTCGTCAGGCTCACCGATTTGCCTCCGCCTGCTGGAGTGATGGTCACACCGCTGCCGTTGGTTATGGTTTTATTCCCTGCCGCATCTTGAGTGGTTACGCTAGTAAAGGTGGGGGCTTCTTTCATGCTGATGGTAACCGTGGTTTTACCGGTAGCATTATCCTGAGCAACGTTAGTTTTCAGGTTGGCGGAAGAAGTAGCTTCTGTAGTATTGCCAGCAACAATGGCCAACTCCTTGCCCAATTGATGGGTTTGAAGGCTGTTGTTATCAGCATTCACTCCAAAACCTAAGCCGTTTACGATGGAATACAGCTGGCTGCCGTTAATAGCGTCAGTGCTAGCGGCAGTAATGGCACCCGGGGCAACGTGTTTGATTTGGCGTTCAGCCCCAGCCGCCCCTACCGATACTTGGTCGCCTGCCGCAATATTAGTCGCACCTGCAAAGCCACTGTATGTTATCGATCCGATAGTGGCGCTGGTTACGGCAGAAGCATTTACTTTAGTGGTACTTTTATTACCCAAAGCAATAGAGTTTTTTAAAGAGGCTTCTGCTTCTGCACCCAGTGCCGTGGCATGCGTCGCGGTAGCTTTGGTATCAACACCGATAGCGATTGAATTTATTTGCTTGTTGGCTTCCAGCAAGGTAGCTCCAGTCCCGATGCGGATGCTGTTCGTTGCGTTTGCCCCATTGACACCTCGATCGCCCACACCGATGATGCCGCTGTTCACATCCAAGCGGCCGCCAAGGGTAAGATGTTTGGCACCATTATCAGTCTCGCTTGTGGGAGCAAGCTTCTTATCACCGTAAAACAAAGTGCGGTTGGTCTGCGTATCGTGTTTTTCACTTCCTGTGGTAGTGCGCGAATTACACGGATTGTATGAAGATGTTAAGCCAACATCGGCGGCGTTATACATCGATACATTTCCGATCCCCTCCAAAGGAGTTGAAACCTGTTTAGGATTAGCCGGCTGTATGGCATAAGGCACGGCAGTAGAACCATCAGGAAGAACAGTACAGTTAGCATCCTGTCCGTCATTGATATAAATCCCCGGGCCGGCATGGGCATACCCGGCAGTAGCAGTCAGAGCCAGCAACATTGCAGAAGCAGCAACTCGGGGCATCCTGATGCCCACCCGACTCAAAATACCTGCCCCGCTGCCATTTACTCCGGTAGATGCAGATTTACCATGAGCCTTGGCCGTTTCCTGCACCGCCACCCAAGTGTTGGTATGTTCGTTCCACACAACGCGGTAAACTTTATTCATTTACTCTCTCCCTTAGTTTTTTCTAAACCAATCAAAAATCAACATAAAAACTTGCAAAGCCGCCCGAACAGCTGATTTACATCAACATAAGCGCATTCCCACTGAAAAACTTGCCAAATCACACAAAATTTAAACTACCCTTGCAAGCCAAAAGACTTTTCTCTCAATAGATTCAGTGGGCTATATACTCTACAAACGCCGGTCAAATTAGGGCTGCATGATACCCATCTTTACCTGTTCAGCCTAGCGCCTTATCCATTCAAAGCCGGTTTTTACGGTATTTTTACAACACGCCGCCTGCTTAAACGCCACACGCGCGCCCACTCGCCCCCGCCGACACGGCTTTGGCCAGCATTTGCGCCCTCCCCTTTTCCCCACACCCGCCCCGATACCGACACGCCAACATTTCAGGCTACCTGAAAATCCAGCATTACTTTTTCAGGTAGCCTCCTGCGGGTTCAAAATAGCTTGGGCATTGGCCTCCAACCTTGGATAACTCTGCCCGGCCCGCCATCCCGCCTATCACGGAAAGATACGAAAACACAAAGGCTGCTTGAAACCTCGCCCACTTTTCAGGTAGCCTTTAATCGGGTTGAAGCAGCCTAAGCGGATATCCGGCTTGCCTCACTCCCCATTGCTGAAACACAAAGGCTACCTGAAAATATTTTTCAGGTAGCCTTTGGCGCATTGGCAGCTTAGTCTGCCAGTTTCACGGTGCCGTTCATCACGCCGGCGTGGCCGGGGAAGGTGCAGAAGAATTTGTAGCTAGAGCCGGCGGCCAGCTTGCTCACGGGGAAGGTAACCGAGGTTTCTTCGCCGCCGCCGATGAGTTTGGTGTGAGCGATCACGCGGGTGTCGCCGGGTTTCACGTAGTCGTTGTCGGGGCCGGCGCCGATGCCGTCGTTGTTCACGCCGTTTACGTCGCCTTCGGCGGTGATGACGATGTTATGCCCCATCGAGGCTTTGGGCATGCTGCCGGTGTGCTTGAGGGTAACGGTGAAGTCGGTGCAGCCTTTGGGCACGCTGATTTCGGCAGTGTTGTATTGCATGCTGTCGCCGGTTTCCACCAGTTGCGAGCAGCCTTCGGCGGCAGCGGCGGGGGCGGAGGCGGCTTCGGAAGCGGGCACGGCTTCGGAAGCGGCGGAGGCGGGATGCTCGTGTGCGGCTTCGGAAGCAACGGAAGCAGCGGCGGGCTGGGCGGGTTCGCCGCCGCAGGCGGCCAGCGCCAGTGCGGCGGCGGCAATCAGGGGGAGGTACAGTTTCATAACGTGGTTTCCTTAATTAAAACATGGGGGAAATACTGCGCGGCTGATTATAGCGCAGCGGGGGCGGCTTGTCTGATTCGGGATAAGGAAATCCGGCTTTCAGGTAGCCTGAGCGCCGGATTGGTTGGGTTTATTTTTCAGGTAGCCTACGGCGTGCCGTGCTCGCTGCCCACGGCGCCGCTGTTTTGATACAGGGTAAACAGGGATACGCCTTCGTTGCGGATGCGGTCGCCGCCGGGCAGGTCGGTGAATTCGAGGATGGCGGCGGCTTCCACCACGTGCCCGCCGAGCTTGCGGATGAGGTTGATGCCGGCGAGCATGGTGCCGCCGGTGGCCACGAGGTCGTCCACCAGCAATACGCGGGCGTTGTTTTTGAAGGCGTCGGTGTGGATTTCCACGGTGGCTTCGCCGTATTCGAGCGCGTAGCTTTCCGACACGGTGGCGAAGGGCAGCTTGCCTTTTTTGCGGATGGGCACGAAGCCGACGTTGAGTTGGTAGGCCAGCGCGGCGCCGATGATGAAGCCGCGCGCATCAAGCCCGGCCACCACGTCGATGTCTTGCGTCATGTAGCGGTAGGTGAGCAAGTCCACCAGCAGGCGGAAATATTCCGGGCTTTGCAGCACGGGCGTGATGTCGTGAAACAGCACGCCTTCCTGTGGCCAATGCGGGATTTTGCGGATTTTCTGCGCCAGCATTTCAACAGTCATCACTTCGGGGTGGAACAGCATGATAGTTAATCTTTCAGGTAGCCTGTGAACGGTGCGGATATTACCATTTCCACCGCCGTTTGGCACAACATTGCGCACCCAAATCAAATCCCCGCCGCAGGCAAAACACACACGGCGGATTTTTGGTTACAATCAGCCCGAGAAACCGAACACAAGGCGAACCCCCATGGAAACCGGCTATTCAGACACCCACATCACCGACCTGCCCGCCTGCCGCCGCTGGCTGGCCGAGTATGCCGCCCAGCAAAACGAGGCCGACCGACAACTTCTGCACCAAGCCTTCGCCCTGGCCGAAGCGCACTACCCCGCCGACGCGCAAACCTACGCCGGCGAGCCGCTGCTGCCCCACGCCTTGGGCGCCGCGCAGATGGTGGCGCAGCTCGACTTGCTGCCCGAAGCCGTGGCCGCCACCATATTGTCCGGCATATCCAAACAGGGCGGCAATTGGCAAATTCAGGTAGCCGAGCAATGCGGGCAAACCGTGTGCGCCCTGGTGCAGGGTATCGACCAAGTACAGAAGCTCACCCACTTCGCCCGCGTAGACGGCCTCGCCACGCCCGAAGAGCGCGCCGCGCAGGCCGAAACCATGCGCAAAATGCTGCTGGCCATGGTGTCCGACATCCGCGTGGTGCTCATCAAACTCGCCCTGCGCACCCGCACCATGCAATACCTCGGCAGCTGCCCCGACAGCCCAGGGAAACGCGCCATCGCCAAAGAAACGCTGGATATTTTCGCCCCGCTCGCCAACCGCTTGGGCGTGTGGCAGCTCAAATGGCAGCTCGAAGACTTGGGCTTCCGCCACCAAAACCCAGAAGAATACCGCCGCATCGCCCACCTGCTCGACGAAAAACGCCCCGAGCGGCAGCATTATATCGACCACTTCCTCGGCATCCTCAAAGCCGAGCTGGCCAAATACGGCATCCGCGACTACGACGTGGCCGGCCGCCCCAAACACATCTACTCCATCTACCGCAAGATGGTGAAGAAAAAGCTCGACTTCGAAGGGCTCTACGACATCCGCGCCGTGCGCGTGCTGGTGAACAGCGTGCCCGAGTGCTACACCGTGCTCGGCATCGTGCACAGCCTGTGGCAGCCCATCCCCGGCGAATTCGACGACTACATCGCCAACCCCAAAGGCAACGGCTACAAAAGCCTGCACACCGTCATCATCGGCCCCGAAGACAAAGGCATTGAAGTGCAGATCCGCACCAAAGAAATGCACCAATTCAACGAATTCGGCGTGGCCGCACACTGGCGCTACAAAGAAGGCGGCAAAGGCGACGCGGCGTATGAACAGAAAATCGCCTGGCTGCGCCAACTGCTCGACTGGCGCGAAAACATGGCCGAAAGCGGCAAAGAAGACCTCGCCGCCGCCTTCCAAACCGAGCTCTTCAACGACACCATCTACGTGCTCACCCCGCACGGCAAAGTGCTCTCCCTGCCCGTGGGCGCCACCCCCATCGATTTCGCCTACGCCCTGCACAGCAATCTGGGCGACCGCTGCCGCGGCGCCAAGGTAGACGGCCAAATCGTCCCCCTCTCCACCCCGCTGGAAAACGGCCAGCGCGTGGAAATCATCGCCGCCAAAGAAGGCGAGCCCTCGGTAAACTGGCTGTATGAAGGCTGGGTGAAGAGCAACAAAGCCATCGCCAAAATCCGCGCCCACATCCGCCGCCAAAACGCCGAAAACCTGCGCGAACAAGGCAAGCTGCAACTGGAGCGCACCCTGCTCAAAATCCAGGCCAAGCCCAATATGCAGGCCCTGGCCGAAAAACTCGGCTTCAAAAAGCCCGACGACCTCTACACCGCCGTGGCGCACGGCGAAATCATGCCCCGCGCCGTGCAGAAAGCCTGCGGCCTCCTGGCCGAGCCCGCGCCCGAGCCTGTGAGCACGCAGAGCATCGTGAAAGAATCGCGCATCAAGGCCGACGGCGGCAAAGGCGGCATCCTGGTGGACGGCGAATCCGGCCTGCTCACCACCCTGGCCAAATGCTGCAAGCCCGCCCCGCCCGACGAAATCGCCGGCTTCGTTACCCGCGGGCGCGGCATTTCCATCCACCGCCTCGGCTGCCCCGCCTTCCAGAAGCTGGCCGAACAAGCCGCCGAAAAAGTCGTGCCCGCCTCCTGGGCTGGCGTGCCGGCCGGGCAGGTGTTTGCCGTAGACATCGAAGTGTCTGCCCAAGACCGCAACGGCCTCCTGCGCGACCTCTCCGAAGCCCTGGCGCGGCACAAGCTGAACGTAACCGCCGTGCAAACCCAATCGCGCAACCTCGAAGCCAGCCTGCGCTTCACGCTGGAAGTGCACCAAGTGGGCGACCTGCCGCACGTGCTCGCCAGCCTCGCCAACGTAAAAGGCGTTACCGGCGTGAGCAGGCTGTAACGCAGCACCCGCACCATCAATCCAGGCTACCTGAAAGCGCAGCTTCAACGCAGTGAAAACGAAGTTTCTGCGAAGCTAAAACGAAGTTTCTGCCCCAAGCATTTTTCAGGTAGCCTTGATTGCGCGAAGCGAGATTCCAAGCGTTGGGGCTACCTGAAAACTCGGCAACGGCCTTCAGCTGCTGCCATCAGATAATGGATTCAATTTAAACCGCTACGGCGTTGGCTTGCTGCCTTGCCTCGGTTTAAATTGAATCCACTATTTTTCAGGTAGCCTCCAATCCGTGCCGCCCATGCGGAAGGCTACCTGAAAACATCGGCTGCAACGAAACGCAAAGTTTCTGCGCAGCCAAAATTTTCAGGTAGCCTTTTGCGTGCCAGCACGTGCCGTTAATATGCGCCGATTTGCTCCGCCGCCTGCGCCACGCCCTGCGACAAGGCGTTCACCATCGCCGCGTAGCCGTCGCCCTGCTGCGGGGTTTGGATGCGGAAGGGCGCAGTACGGCCGTTCGGCCATTGGGCGTAGCCGCTCACCAGCGTGTGGCCGCGGAAGCTGCCTTGAAACTGCTCGATGTAAATCTTGAGCACGGGCAGGCCGTTGCCGCGGCCGTAGGGCACGAAGCGGGCGCCGCCGTGGCGGTTCAGCCGGTTGCTGAAGGCGGCGGCGAGGCTTTGATCCAGCGGCGCGGCCCACAGGTGGTGGCGGGCGAAATTCAGGCGCTGCTCGTCGGTTTGATACACCAGCCCGCCCTGCCCCAGCGGCTCGGCCAGAATCACTTGCACGGCGGTTTGGCGGGCGGCCTGGCCGGCGGGCGGCACGAAGGCGCTGTCGGGCAGGCTGAAATACTGGGTGGCGGGCGTGGCGGCGCAGGCGGCCAGCAGCAGGGCGGCGGCAGGCGCGGCCAGCTTGGCAAGAAGGTTCATCAGCGGCTTCCTTTCGGGGTGGGGTCGGTGGAGGAAGAATTGAAAATCAGGGCGTTGGGCTGCTCTTTCAGGGTGTTGAGCACGGGCGCGGCCTGCTGGAGGGTGCGGTCGATGCTGCGCAGGGTTTTCTGCACGTCGCCATACACGGGCGATTGCGGCGACACACCTTGCAGGGTGGTGCGCAATTCGGCCAGGGTGCGGTTCAGCTCGCCGGGCAGCTGCTGGGTTTGCGGCTGGCCGAGCAGGCGGTTGGCCTGCGCCAGCGTGCCTTTGAGCTCAGCCAGGCTGCCGTTGAGCTCGCGCACGGTTTTATCCAGCGGCAGGCGGTTGAATTTATCCAGCAAATCGGACACCTGCTGCTGCAAATCGCCCAAGCCGGCGCCGTTGCGGGTGGCGATCACGGTGTTGCCCTGGTAGCTGGCCACGGGCTTGAGCACGCTCTGGCCGGGCGCTTCGGACAGCTCCACAAACAGCGAGCCGGTGAGCAGGTTATTGCTGGCGAGGGTGGCGCTCAGGCCTTTGTTGAGGGCGCGGCCAATTTGGTCGGCCCAGGCTTCCTTGCTTTGCGCGTCGGCATTCATTTCCAGCCGCGAGGGATCGATGCGGATGCGCACCGGAATCCAGCCGTTGTCGAACAGGCGCAGGCTGTCGTTGCGGTCGAAATACGGCACGTCGGTAACCGTGCCGATGGGGATACCTTTGTATTCTACCGGCGCATCCACCGCCAGCCCGCGCACGCTCTGTTTGAAGAAAACCACGTAATACAGCGAGCGCTCGTCGGCCTGGTTTTCCACGTCGGCGCGGCTGGCATAGAGCTTGAACAGGGTGTTGTTGCCCACTTGGCCGCCCTTCTCGCCGCTAGGCGGGTCGTCGAAGGCGATGGCGCCGGAAATCAGCGCGGGCAGCGAGGGGCTGTCCACTTTCAGGCCGCCGTTGCCCAGCTCCACCTTCAGGCCGCTTTGTAGCCAGAAGCGGGCATTGCTGCCCACCAGCTTATCGTTCGGGCTGGCGATAAAAATTTGATAAGAAACGGTTTTGCTCACCGGATCAAACTCAGCGTCCTCCACGATGCCCACATTGATGTCGCGGTACATCACCGGGCTGCCGTTGCTCAAAATCTTGCTGCCGCCGCCTTTGAGGCGCAACCTCAGGCCGCCTTGGGCAAACGCGGCCACCGGCGGGAAATCGGCCACGGTGAATTCGCGCGCCTCTTCCGGGCTTTTGCCGGGCAGCAGCGCAATATACGAGCCGGACACCAGCGTGCTCAAGCCGGTGATGCCGCTTTGGTCCACGCGCGGCTTCACAATCCAAAACTGGCTGTCTTTGCGCACCATCTCTTTGGCTTCGCCGGTGAGCCGGGCGGTGAGCGCTACGCCTTCCTGGTTGGGGCGCAGGTGGATGGCGGTTACGCGGCCCACGTCCACATCCAGCACTTTGATTACGGTGTTGTTCACTTCGATGCCTTCGGCATTGGCCACATACAGCGTGACTTCGGGGCCGGTATCGCGGATGTACTCAAACAGCAGCCAGGCGCCGGTGATGAGCGCAATCAGCGGAATCAGCCACACCATAAAGGAGAAGCTGCGGTTGCGGCGGATTTCCGCCTGCGGCTCGTGTTCGGAAGAGTGTGTTGTCATGGTTGGGATGCTTGGTTTTTAAAAAGGTTGGGGCTTGGGTGTTTTCAGGTAGCCTTTTCTTAGCCGGAGGCTACCTGAAAAACGCAGCGCGGCGGAATGTCTGCAAAGCCAAAATGTCAGCCCGACTGTTTGCGCCGTTGGGCGGCTTTGTCCCACATCAGGCGCGGGTCGAAAAAGTGCGCCGAAAGCATGGTGAGCAGCACCACCAGGCAGAAATACAGCGCCGCCGGCCCGGGCACCACGCGCGCCAAATGCGTGCGGAAAGTGGACATCAGCATGATGATGACGAAAATATCAATCATCGACCAACGCCCGATGGATTCGGTAATCAGATACAGCTTGGAAAGCTTCTGCGGCGCCATATTGATGCCAAACTTGGCCGCATACAGCAGCACGCCCATGGCGATAATCTTCAGCCACGGCACCATGATGCTGGCGCTGAAAATAATCATCGCAATATAGTGGTCGCCGTCGCGCCACATAAACCGGATGCCGCTGAAAATCGTGCTGCGCTCGATCACGGTGGGGTTGGACGACACCATAATCGTCATCAAATTCGCCGGCAAGAGCAACACCAGCGCCGTAATCAGCAGCGCCAAGCTCCAGCCCAGGCTGTTCGGCCGCCGCTTGTGCAGCCCCGAGCCGCAGATGCCGCATTCCGTTTCGCCCGCCGGCCGCTCAAACAAACACTTGCCGCAAAACACCGAGCTGCCTTGCGGCCGCAGCAAATCCCGATCCCCGTTCAGCCGCCGGATTTGGTAATACACCCAATGCTCCGGCACCGAAATCGCCGTGCGAATCAGCAGCACGGAGAGCGCAAACATCAGGTAAAAGGCCGCGCCAAACTGCACCTGCGCCACCTTGCCCAGCTTGATATACGCCACCAGCGTGGAAATAAAAAACACATCCACCATCATCCAACCGCGCAGCCGCACCAGCCAGCGCGTGGCGCGCAGCACCCCCGGCGGCGGCCTGCCCCATAGCAGCCCGCCATACACATACAAACACAGCAGGCAAAACAGCAGCGGTGCGCCGAAAGTGAGCACAAACATCACCTCCGCCAAAAAGCCCGATTCCTGCAAAATCAGCACCTTCATCATTTCCGGCAGCGTGAGCGGCACATTCTGCCCCAACACCGTAACCTGCATATACAACCCGGAAAACACCACCGCCAGCATAATCAGCGAAGCCAAAGCCAGCGCCGGCGGCAGCATAAACGGATTGGCCTCCACCCGCGCCAGCGGATGCCGGCAGCGCGGGCAAAACGCCGCCTTCCCCGGCTTGAGCGGCGGCAGGCGCAGCTCCAAACCGCAGGAATGGCAGCAAATATGGTGCGCCGGCATCACCGCCTGCGGCTGGTATGGGCGGTAGCGGCGGGCGCGACGCAATCGGGTGGTGAAATCCAAGGGGAAGGAAACCGGCAGAAAAAAGAAAGGGCGATTATAGCCCAAAGCGGATTGGCGGCAAGGGCTTAAGCAGAGAGAAAGGCCGAATAGTTTTCAGGTAGCCCTCACGCGAAGCTGGAGGCTACCTGAAAACCATCGGCAACAAACAACCCTGCCGTACGAGCCACATTGCCCTACTCACACCGATTCGTGCGGACAATCTGCTGGTAAACCCTCCGCACATTGCCCACATCGTTGATTTGGCAACGTCCGTTATGGCAACTAACGTTAAAGTGAGTGGTAACGGTTTTTCTAGGCTCGCCCAGATTGACAAAATCTTTAAACGTTGCACGCACCCTGTCTCCCTGCAATGGCGTCACCCTCAGTGTCCGCATCAAATCATCGGGCGCACCGCCATTCCCAATGCCCATATCGAAATGCCTGGCATATTCGCACTCAATCCCCTGGGCCCGGGTATTAGCTCTATCGATAATCCGATAAGCCTGATTCACAACACGCTTAAATTCCGGCGAAGCATACGGCAAATAATCCTCTTTGGCATACGCCTGCCGCACAACCTGTATTTTTGCCTGCTCATCCAAGGTTTGCGCCTGTACAGCCGAAGCCATGAGCAACGCCGCCTGCGCCGCAATCATCATCCATTTTCCCATGTCTTTTCCTTTCAATATCCAATCGCAAATCATCTCGCGTATGAGCAAACTCATACCCTTCCCGCTTGAGCCGCGCCATTTTTCAGGTAGCCCCAATCTTCACCCAAGGCTACCTGAAAATACCGCAGCAACAAAGCCAAACCCAGCCTACCCCAAACCCCGCACGCAGGCAAGCCGCCGCCCTATTCCTCAAAGCAATATGCCAGCGCCGCATAATCCGCCACCCTGTCTAGCGGCCACACCGTTTGCAGCCGCAGCAGGTGTTCGCGCGCCAAAAACAGGCGGATTTGCCCGATGCCGCTGGGCGGCGCGCCATCCGTGGTTTCCGGTGGCAGCCAAATATCCGCGCACAGCCGCCCGCTGTCGATATACAGCGCTTCAAACGCCGGAGAAAAACAGGCCAGGCGCGAGCCGTCGTCATACCACAGGCGCAGTTCGCTGCCGCCTGCCGCCGCGCCGATTTCCACGCAATCGCAGTTTTGCTCCAAAGGAAACGGGTCTGCCGCCAGCGCCAAAGAGAAAGGCCGGCGCAACAGCTCGATGCCGGAGCAATGGATTTCGTATATTTTCATGGTTCGCCCTAACCGTTAAACCAAGCCGATAAATTTTCAGGTAGCCTTCGCGCATGGCAAAGGCTACCTGAAAAGTATAGTGGATTAACAAAAACCAGTACGGCGTTGCCTCGCCTTGTCCTGATTTTTGTTAATCCACTATACAAACCTCAACGGTGGCTGAGAAACAGCAATATTTACTGTTTGGCAGCCTGCATATTGGCAATAAACTTGTCAAACAGATAGCCGACATCCTGCGGGCCGGGGCTGGCTTCGGGGTGGCCTTGGAAACAGAACACGGGTTTGTCGGTCAGCTCAATGCCTTGCAAGGTGTCGTCGAACAGGGAATGGTGGGTAATCCTTGCGTTGGCGGGCAGGGTGTCGGCATCGACGGCGAAGCCGTGGTTTTGGCTGGTGATGACGACTTTGCCGCTGTCCAAGTCTTGCACGGGGTGGTTCGCGCCGTGGTGGCTGAAGTGCATTTTCAGGGTTTTTGCGCCGATGGCGAGGCTGATGAGCTGGTGTCCCAAACAAATGCCGAAGATGGGTTTGCCGCTTGCCATCAGTTTTTGCACGGCTTCGATGGCGTAGTCGCAAGGCTCGGGGTCGCCCGGGCCGTTGGAGAGGAATACGCCGTCCGGGTTGAGTGCCAACACCTCTTCCGCACTGGTTTGGGCGGGGACGACGGTCAGGCGGCAGCCGCGCGAGGCGAGCATACGCAGGATGTTGGTTTTCACGCCGAAATCATAGGCGACAACGTGGAACGGCTGTTCGGCAGGAGTAACGAAACCTTTGCCCAACGCCCATTCGCCTTCGGTCCATTCGTAGGCTTCTGTGCAGGAAACTTCTTTCGCCAAATCTTTGCCGACCATGCTGCCGAACGCGGCGATGAGTTCCTGCGCTTTTTCCACCGTAGCGTCCGCGCCGGTCAGAATCGCGCCGCCTTGCGCGCCTTTTTCGCGCAAGAGCGTGGTCAGGCGGCGGGTGTCGATGTCGGCAATGGCGACGGTTTTGTTGCGCACTAAATAGTCGTGCAGGCTTTCGAACGCGCGGAAGTTGCTGTGCAAGAGCGGCAGGTCGCGGATAATCAGGCCTGCGGCATAAACGCTGCGGCTTTCTTCGTCTTCGGCGTTGGTGCCGGTATTGCCGATGTGGGGGTAGGTGAGGGTAACGATTTGTTTGCAGTAGGACGGGTCGGTCAGGATTTCCTGATAGCCGGTCATGGAAGTGTTGAACACGACTTCGCCGGAAGTCGTGTCGTCGTAACCGATTGATGTGCCGTGAAATACGCTGCCGTCAGCGAGAACGAGGAGTGCGGGAGTGGTCATGGTGTGGTGTCCGATAAGAGGGGTTCAATCCGAGAAAAAGCACGTTCCCGCACCGCATGGCGGTGTGCAAACGTGCTTCTGGGGCGGGCGCGCCGCCTGTCGGAAGCACGTTATTTTACTGGACAACGCAAGTTCGCGGCAAGGCAGGCCAGCCTGATTGGGCGGCAAAAGGCTACCTGAAAGCGTGAGCTTCAACGCAGTTAAAACGAACGGAGTGAGTTTCTGCGAAGCTAAAACGCAAGCTTCAGCGAAGTGAAAACTTGGGGCGGGGATTTTTCAGGTAGCCTCTGTGCTAGAAGGGCTGGCTGAAGAATGAATCAGACTGATTCACTCGCTGCGGCCTGCTTACACAATAAAAAACAGACGATATACAAACAAGCAAAACAACATATCCAACAACAAGCAAACCGTTGCCGAGCAAAATATCCTGACGGCTGCTGCGGCTTTGACGGGCAGGCAATGAAACGACAAATAAACAATAAACAGGCTTACCAAATAATAGACTAGTAATTCAATCATTCCCATGATGAAGTAATGGAAATCACGAGACGGGACGTTGGCAATAAAATCAAGCCAACCTTTAAACTCTCCCAAAGCCAATAAAACCGCAAACAGGTTCAGCACAAGCCGACTTTTTGCATGGATTTGATTTAGTTATAACAAAGGCTACCTGAAAAATTGAAAGCCAATATTTTCAGGTAGCCTCTTATCAGCCCAACGGCCTCACACCACAATATTCACCAGCCGCTTGGGCACGACGATGATTTTCTTCGCCGCTTTGCCTTCCATAAACTTCTGCGCGCCGGCGGTGGCGAGCGCGGCGGCTTCGATGGCGGCTTTGTCGGCTTCGGCGGGCACGGTGATTTTGTCGCGCAGCTTGCCGTTCACCTGCACCATCATTTCGATTTCGGTCTGCACCAGCGCGGCGGGGTCGGCTTTCGGCCACGCGGTTTCCCACACCTTGCCGCCCTCGCGCAGCTCGCCCCACAGGCTTTCGCAAATGTGCGGCACGATGGGCCACAGCAGCAGCAGCACGGCTTCCAGCGTTTCCTGCGCCACTTCGCGGCCGTGCGTTTCGGCCAACGCGCCGCTTTTGGCGGTGGCGTCGTATTGGTTCAGCAGCTCCATCACGGCGGCCACGGCGGTGTTGAACTGCTGGCGGCGGTCGTAGTCGTCGGTGACTTTGGCGATGGTGCTGTGCAGCTTGAAGCGCAACTCTTGCAGGCTGCCTGCCAGCGCGTTGTGGCTACCTGAAAACGCCTGCGCCGTACCGCCCTGATTGAATTCGTACACGGTGCGCCACAAACGGCGCAGGAAGCGGTGCGCGCCTTCCACAGCGGCGTCGTTCCATTCCAGCGACTGCTCGGGCGGCGCGGCGAACATCATGAACAGGCGGGCGGTGTCCGCGCCGTAGGTGTCGATCAGCGTTTGCGGATCAACGCCGTTGTTTTTGGATTTGGACATTTTTTCCATACCGCCAATCTGCACGGGCTGCCCGTCGGCGCGCAACACGGCGGAGGCGGGGCGGCCTTTGTCGTCCAACTGCAAATCCACATCGGCGGGGTTGAACCATTCTTTGCCGCCATCGGCACGGTCGCGGTAGTAGGTTTGCGCCAGCACCATGCCCTGTGTGAGCAACTGCTTGAACGGCTCGCGCACGGGCACAATCCCTTCTTCGTTCATCAATTTAGTGAAGAAGCGGGCGTACAAAAGGTGCAAAATCGCGTGTTCGATACCGCCGATGTATTGGTCGGCCTGCCCCCAATACGCCGCCGCTTCGGGCGCGACCATGTGCGCGTCGTCGCGCGGCGACATATAGCGGAACTGGTACCAGCTCGATTCCATGAAGGTGTCCATGGTGTCGGTTTCGCGCTTGGCCGCGCCGCCGCATTTCGGACATTTTGTCTCATAAAATTCGGGCATTTTGGCCAGCGGCGAACCCGCGCCGTCGGGCACCACGTTTTCGGGCAGCACCACGGGCAAATCCTGTGCGGGCACGGGCACTTCGCCGCAGCATTCGCAATGGATGATGGGAATCGGGCAGCCCCAATAACGCTGGCGGGAAATGCCCCAGTCGCGCAGGCGGTATTGCGTTTTCGGCTCGCCCGCAGAAGCAGCCTGCAACTTGGCGGCGATGGCATCGAAAGCAGCCTGAAAATCCAAGCCGTTGAATTCGCCTGAGTTTATCAGCCGCGTGTTTTCCTTCGCGCCATACCAGTCATGCCACACGGAGGGGTTGTAGGGCTGCGGTTCGTTCAATTCGATCACCTGTTTAATCGGCAGGCCGAATTTGTTGGCAAACTCAAAATCGCGCTCGTCGTGCGCGGGCACGGCCATCACCGCGCCGTCGCCGTAGCCCCACAGCACATAGTTCGCCACCCACACTTCCAGCCGCTCGCCGTTGAGCGGGTTGATGACGAAGCGGCCGGTGGGCAGGCCTTTTTTCTCCATCGTCGCCATATCGGCTTCAGCCACGCTGCCGGCCTTGCATTCGGCGATGAACGCTTGCAGTGCAGGCTGCTTTTCGGCAGCGGCGGCGGCCAGCGGGTGCTCGGCGGCCACAGCCACATAAGTCGCGCCCATCAGCGTGTCGGGGCGGGTGGTATAGACTTGAATATAATCGGCATAATTTTCAGGTAGCCCTTCGCGGCTGTCGGCGGCTACCTGAAAACGCACGTTCATGCCGCGCGATTTGCCAATCCAGTTGCGCTGCATGGTTTTCACCTGCTCCGGCCAGTCCAAGCCGTCCAAATCGGCCAGAAGCTGCTCGGCGTAATCGGTGATTTTGAAGTAGTACATCGGGATTTCGCGCTTTTCCACCAGCGCGCCGCTGCGCCAGCCGCGCCCGTCAATCACCTGCTCGTTGGCCAGCACGGTGTGGTCCACCGGGTCCCAGTTCACCGTGCCCAACTTTTTGTACACAATGCCTTTTTCAAACAGCTTGGTGAACAGCAATTGCTCCCAGCGGTAGTATTCTGGGCGGCAGGTGGCGATTTCGCGTTCCCAATCCAGCGCGAAGCCCAAGCTCTGCAACTGGCCGCGCATATAGGCGATGTTTTCATATGTCCATTTGGCGGGCGCGGTGCCGTTTTTCAGCGCGGCGTTTTCGGCGGGCATGCCGAACGCGTCCCAACCCATCGGCTGCAACACGTTGAACCCGTTCAGCAATTTGAAGCGGCTGCGCACGTCGCCGATGGTGTAGTTGCGCACGTGCCCCATGTGCAGCCTGCCGCTGGGATAGGGGAACATGGAGAGGCAGTAGAATTTGGGCTTGGTGCTGTTTTCTTTGGCGTTGAAAACGCGGTGCGCCGCCCATTTTTCGCGGGCGGCGGGCTCGGTGAGGGAGGGTTGGTAGAGTTCTTGCATGATGGGTTCTGCCGACAGATTGAGATAGTTTGGAAAACTGCGGATTATAAGCCAGCGGCGGCGCATCGCCAAACAGGAAACTGCAAACGATTGCCACCATCGGGCAGAGCGGCAGAACGATTGTGCTTGGCAAATGAAGAATTAGATAAGAATAAGCCCTTACACGCCGGCCACGCCATCAGGCTACCTGAAAAATATCGGCAGCTCCCCCGACGCAAGTTGAACATTCACTTTGTGCGCCTGGCACAGACAAAAAAAGCCATCAATACCAAGGGAGGAAGTATTGATGGCCAACTTGCGGGAAAACGTCTACTTACTATCCATACCGCCTACCAAGAAGCGGCACAGACGGGGCGCATTGTATAGAATACTTTGATTATTGTCACTACTAATTGTTATTTTTTACCCAAATACGGCAATTCGCCGCCATAAACTTGCACTAAGCTTGAAAAGAAGAAGATTTGTTCATTTATTTAAGTAAAGATTAAGCGCAGTATTTAAACAATAATTTTTAACGATTCTTCACTTTTCTATCTGAATGTTATGTTATTTCAACTGTTGCGTTTTTGTCATCATCTGCCGCATTCATCTTCTTAACTGCCTGCCGAACCTTCTCCGGATCGCCCATGCGCAGCAGTTTGCGCACCTGAGAGGCCAGCTCGGCCGTGTTGCTTTGAATAATCACATTTTTCACCGCCAGCAGATTGCTAGCATTCATGGAGAAGCGGCGCAGGCCCAGACCCAACAGCAAGCGGGTGAAATGCAAATCGCCCGCCATTTCGCCGCACACCGACACCGGCTTGCCCATGCGCTTGGCGGTGCCAAACACATGATGCAGCAGCTTCAACACAGCCGGGTGAGCGGGCTGGTAGAGATAGCTCACGCTGTCGTCGCCGCGATCCACCGATAAGGTATATTGAATCAAATCATTGGTACCGACCGAGATAAAATCCAGATATTTCAAAATGCTGCCCACAGTGAGTGCGGCCGAGGGGATTTCGATCATCGCGCCCACCTGCACTTTGCCATACTCTTCGCCGCGCTCCTCCAGCTGGCGGCGGGCGGTGGCCAAATGGTTGATACACTGGCGCACTTCATCCACTGAAGAAATCATCGGCCACATGATTTTCACCGGCCCCAGCGCCGCCGCGCGCAAAGCCGCCCGCATCTGGGTGCGGAACATCACCGGCTCGGCCAGGCAGAGGCGGATGCCGGTCATGCCCAAGGCGGGGTTGAGCGCGTGGCCTTCG
Source organism: Eikenella longinqua (assembly GCF_001648355.1). Classification (GTDB taxonomy): domain Bacteria; phylum Pseudomonadota; class Gammaproteobacteria; order Burkholderiales; family Neisseriaceae; genus Eikenella; species Eikenella longinqua. Next base: position 37,410 of record NZ_LXSL01000011.1, read on the forward strand.
CCAAACCAACGCGGGTTTTTATCCACGCCCAAATCCACGGTGCGCAAGGTGAGCGGCTTGCCTTTGAGCTTTTTCACAATGCCGGCATACACGCGGTATTGCTCGTCTTCGTCGGGCAGGTTGTCGCGGTTTAAAAACAGGAATTCGCTGCGGAACAAGCCCACGCCGTCGGCGGAAAGGCGGTTCATCAGGCGCACGTCTTGGCCGGATTCGATGTTGGCCAAAAGCTCGATGTCGATGCCGTCTTTGGTGGTGGCGGTAATGTCTTTGAGCTTGTTGAGCAGGCGGCGCTGGCTACGGTACACGCGGTCGCGCTTGCGGTATTCGCTGAGGATGAGGTCATCGGGGTTGATGATTAGCACGCCGCTGAGGCCGTCCACAATGATCCATTCATCTTGGCTGATCAGCTCGCGCGCGTTGTATAGGCCGATTACCGAGGGCATATCCAGGCTGCGGCCCAAAATAGCGGTGTGGCTGGTAGGGCCGCCGGCGTCAGTGGCGAAGCCGGCAATGCGGTGCTCCTTGAAATACACGGCATCAGCGGGCGATAAATCGTGGGCAACCAGGATGATGTCGTCTTCGGTGTCGGTGTCGGGCAAGAAGTCGGTGTTCTGCCCCATCAGGTTTTGGTAGATCCGCTCGGCTACCTGAAGCATGTCTTGCTTGCGTTCGCGCAGGTATTCGTCGTCGATGGCGTCGAACTGTTCGGCCAACTTGTCGGTTTGCAGCTTCAGCGCCCATTCGGCGTTGATGCCCTGCGCGCGCAGAATGTCGATCGGCTCGCGCGAAAGGGTAACGTCGGCCAGGAGCATCAGGTGCAGCGAAATAAACGCGCCCAATTCGGTTGGCGCATTTTCGGGGATGGCGCTGCGCAGCTGCTCCAGCTGGCGGCGGGTGGCCTTCACGGCCGCTTCAAAACGTTCGGCCTCGGCATCGATTTCCTCCGGCGCCATATCCAGCTGCGGCACTTCCTCCATGCCGCGCACCACCAAATGCGCCCGCCCGATGGCAATCCCGCTGCCCGCCGCAAATCCGTGCAACACCACGCTCATGTTTACTCGCCTTCGTCGAAATAATTATTGATCAAAGCCAGCAGCGCCTGCATGGCCGCCTGCTCGTCTGCGCCCTCGGTTTCGATTTCGATTACTGCGCCCTTGGCCGCCGCCAGCATCATCAAGCCCATGATGCTCTTGCCGTTTACACACTTGCCGTTGCGGCACACCCGCACCTCGGCGGCAAACGCGCCCGCCGTTTGCGTAAACTTGCTCGACGCGCGCGCGTGCAGCCCCAGCTTGTTAATAATCTCCACCTGCTGCTTCAGCATACGCCCTGCTCCTCTTCCGGCAAAATCAGCATAATCCCGGCCAAAGCCGACTGGCGCACCGCCTCGGCCAACGCCAGCAAATCATCGCTCTTTTTCGCCTCCTGCACCGCCTTCACCATCATCGGCGCATTCAGCCCCGTGAGCATCACCATGCGGTGTTGCCGCAACAGCCGCCGCCCCACATTGCACGGCGTGGCGCCAAACACATCCGCCAGCAGCAAGATGCCGTCGGTAAACGCCAGCCGCTCCGCTTCCTTCTGCGCCCGCGCCATCACCGCCTCCGGCTCCTCATCCGGCCGCACGCCGATAATCGACAAATACTCCGGCATCTCGCCGAAAAAATGCTGCGCCAGCTTGCTATAAGACTCGCCCAGCGTTTCATGCGTCATAATCATCAAACCGATCATCTACTTCTCATTTCACTCAAAATTATTTTTCAGGTAGCCAATCATAGCAGAGAAAGGCTACCTGAAAACGTCAGCCTCAACTCAGTTCAAACCCAGCGCAGCAAAATTGCCGTAAAGACAAAATCATCCCGCCGTTTTTCAGGCAGCCCCATTTCGCCACAGGCTACCTGAAATCCAAACTCCCAACAAAACTTCCTGAAAAACCAAGCGCAGAATATCTTGATGTCAATACTTGGGGCTGTGACTTCTCTGCTGGCGCAGCCGAACGGAGCGCGGTTTTTCGGGAAACAAGGGCTTGCATGTTCGAAGCGGCGCAACCGCAAGTTGCGAGCCCGCCCGAAAAACTGCGTGGAGTGAGGGAAGTTTGGCGAAGCCAAACCTGTGCCCGCAGTCGCCTTTCTTTTGCTTCCTTTTCTTTGGCGAAGCAAAGAAAAGGAAGTGCCCGCGCCGGCATGAGGCGCAAGGGTGAATAGGGCAAGGATGGCAAAGGCTACCTGAAATTAGCAGGCCACCTGAAATCTCTCCCATGCCGTACAAAATATTATCGATACCAAGTTTCAAGCTAAAGTCCCAAAACCCTCAACTCACCCAATGATACACATACAAGCCCAAAATACTAAACAACACCACCAGCGCACAGCCCAGTTTCGCCACCACCCCCGCCACCATGCCCAACAGCGTGCCCAGCCCCACCTTGCCCGCCGACCACAAACTGCGCCGCGCCGCAAACTCCCCTGCCGCCGCGCCCACCAGCGGGCCCAACACCATCCCCGGCAGCGCAAAAAACAGCCCCACCACACCGCCCGCCAGCGAACCCCACAGCGCCTGCCTGCTCGCCCCCGTAAACTTCGCCCCCAGCAGCCCCGCCACATAATCCAACGTCCAAGCCAGCGCCAAAATCAGCCCCAGCACCACCAGCGCCGTCGGGCCGATTACCTCGTAATCCTGGCTATAAGCCAACAACCACGTGCCCGCAAACATTATCGGCATCCCCGGCAGCAGCGGATGCACCGCCCCCGCCAAACCCGCCAGCAGCAACACCAGCGCCAACACAACCAACGAAGCCGTCATACCCGCTCCCAAACAAAACAATGATTCACCCCCGCAAAATAAGGCCGCCCCCGCCGATTTAAAGCCCGCCCGCTTTTGCCCGCCCGCCGCCCAAGGTATAATGCCGCCCCAACAATCGGCTGCCGCCCCGAGCGCAGCCCCTTTCTAATTTTCAGGTAGCCAGCCTGCCCACAGCCCGAATCGGAGAAAGAGAAACATGAACCCCGTCCTCAACACCGCCATCAAAGCCGCCCGCCGCGCTGGCGACATGATGCTGCGCGCCTCCAACAACCTTTCCGCCGTCAAAATCGACAGCAAAGCCTTCAACGACTTCGTGTCCGACATCGACCGCACCGCCGAAGAAATCATCAGCGAAATCCTGCACGAAGCCTACCCCCAGCACAAAATCACCGCAGAAGAAACCGGCACCTCCGGCCCCGAAAAAGCCGAATACGAATGGATTATCGACCCGCTCGACGGCACCACCAACTACCTGCACGGCCATCCCCAATACGCCGTCAGCATGGCCCTGCTGCACAAAGGCGTGCTACAAGAAGCCCTCGTTTACGCCCCCGAGCGCAACGACCTCTACCTCGCCTCGCGCGGCCAAGGCGCCCTGCTCAACGACCGCCGCATCCGCGTATCCAACCGCACCGAGCTCAACCGCTGCCTCATCGGCACCGGCTTCCCCGTGGTCGATCAAAGCATGATGGAAAGCTACCTGCAAATCCTGCAAAGCTTCCTTGCCAAAACCGCCGGCGCCCGCCGCGAAGGCGCCGCCTCGCTCGACCTCTGCGCCGTGGCCTGCGGCCGCTTCGACGGCTTCTTCGAATTCAACCTCAAACCCTGGGACATCGCTGCCGGCGCCCTCATCGTGCAGGAAGCAGGCGGCATCGTTACCGATATGCAGGGCAACGAAGGCTGGCTCGAAAGCGGCAACATCGTCGCCGCCCCGCCCAAAGTGCTGGCGCAAATGCTGCAAACCATCGCCCCGCATCTGCCCGCCTAATTTGCCGCACAATATTAAGGCTACCTGAAAACGCAATACAGCAAAGTTTCTACGAAGCTCCCGTTTTCAAGTAGCCTTTTCCCTGCTGACACGCCCGTACAAAGGCTATCTGAAAATACGAGATAAGGAGTAACACAATGAAAAAACAGATCATCACCGCCTGCCTCATCGCCATGTTGTCCGTCCCCGCCCATGCCGAACCCAACACTCAGGAAATACACGAATTCTGCAAAATAACCGGCAATATCACCTACGACGCCGTACGCGCCAGCCTCAACGGTGAAAGCCGACAAACGGTACAGCGGAAACTGGAAGCCAGCTATATCAATCCCCTCCCAAACGATCCCAGAATACGCGAGCTAATGCGCGCGCAAGTCAAACACTCGCTGGATAAAGCCTATGACCTGTATCCATACCTAAGGAGGCTGCCTAGGTCGGAGCACACAAAAACCTCTGTTGCGGTGGGTAGAATCGAATATCAGGTTTGCATGGAACACTTTTTGAAACACGACAACAGCAAGCACAGGTCAGATTCACACCCCGCCAGATAATATCAACCTGAAATAAAACGACTGCTCCATTTAGCCTGCCCTGCTTAGCGCCAAACCAAAGGCTACCTGAAAACGCAATGAAGTTTTCAGGTAGCCTTTTTCACACCCACGCCCTACTCCGCCACCACATAATACCCCAGCCCATTCTCCCGCACCCTCACCCGCACCGTCTGCCCCGCCAAATCCTCCGGCGTACGCCGCAGCACACCCTCGTCCAGCTCAAAACGCATCCCGTCCTCCAGCTCCAGCACCCAAGATTTGAAAGCGCCCTTCTGCGTTTCCAGCAAACGCGCCTCCACCGACACCGGCTCAACCGGCAGCAGCGACACCAGCAACACCGCATTCACCAGCACCCGCGTCAGCACCCCCGCCATCAACACCCCCCACATCACGCGCGACATATCCCGCTTAAACCGATCCCCCGCCGGCAACCCTGCGCCGCCCTTGCGCAGACGGAAAAGCCAGCGCACGCACAGCGCCGCCAGCACGGCAAACACCGCCCCCGCCAGCCAAGACGCCCCCTTCTTCCACGCCAGCGGCTGCGTCATCACCAACACCGCGCCCAACACCAGCGCCGCCGCCAGCGCCAGCTTGTTCCACCACTCCCACTCGCTCATTTTGAACCAAGCCATTCGTTTCCCCATCCGGTTAAGGGCTACCTGAAAACAGTGAAAACAAGATTGCCAAAATTTTCAGGTAGCCTCTTTATTCAGCTCAACTTCGCCGCGTGCTCGCGCGTTTCGTGGAACACAATATCCGGCCAACGTTCCTGCGTCAGGTTCAGGTTCACGCGGTTGGGCGCGAGATAGGCCAGATTGCCGCCTGCATCTATCGCCAAATTGCCCGCGTTGGCTTTTTCAAATTCCGCCAGCTTTTTCTTGTCGTCGCACGACACCCAGCGCGCCGACCAGATGGACGCGCTGTCGAACACGGCTTCCACGCCGTATTCGTTGGCCAGCCGCGAGGTAACGACTTCAAACTGCAACACGCCCACCGCGCCCAAAATCAAATCCGCGCCGCTCATCGGTTTGAACACCTGCACCGCGCCTTCTTCGCCAAGCTGTTGCAAGCCTTTTTGCAGTTGCTTGATTTTCAGCGGGTTTTTTATGCGGACGCTGCGGAACAGTTCGGGCGCAAAGAAGGGGATGCCGGTGAACGCCAGTTGCTCGCCTTCGGAGAAGCTGTCGCCGATTTGGATGTTGCCGTGGTTGGGGATACCGATGATGTCGCCCGCAAAGGCTTCTTCCACCAGCTCGCGGTCGTGCGACATGAACGTAACCACGCTGGATGCGGCGATGTCGCGGTTGATACGCAGGTGCTTCATCTTCATGCCGCGCTCGAATTTGCCGGAGCAGACGCGCAAAAAGGCGATGCGGTCGCGGTGCTTCGGGTCCATATTGGCTTGGATTTTAAAGATAAATCCGGAGAATTTCGGCTCGTCCGGCTCAACCATGCGCACGGTCGCGTCGCGCGGTTTCGGCACGGGTGCCCAGTCAATCAGCGAGTTCAAGATTTCCTGAATACCGAAGTTGTTAATCGCCGAGCCGAAAAACACGGGCGTGAGGCTACCTGAAAGAAATTCGTCCAAATCAAACTCGTTGGAAGCCGCCTGCACCAACTCGATTTCGTCGCGAAGCTGCTGGATTTCCAGCGGAAAACGTTTTTCCAGCTCGGGATTGTCGATGCCTTTGATGATGTCGAACTCGTGCGGCAGACGCTCGCCCCCCGCTTCAAACAGATAGATTTCGTCGTTCAGGATGTGGTACACGCCTTTGAAGTTTTTGCCCATGCCGATGGGCCAGGTTACCGGCGCGCAGCGGATTTTTAAAATATTTTCCACTTCGTCCAGCAATTCCAAAGAATCGCGCACTTCGCGGTCGTATTTGTTCATGAAGGTTACGATGGGCGTGTTACGCAGGCGGCAGACGTTCAACAGTTTGATGGTTTGCGCTTCCACGCCTTTGGCCGCGTCGATGACCATCAGCGCGCTATCGACAGCGGTGAGCACGCGGTAGGTGTCTTCGGAGAAGTCTTGGTGGCCGGGCGTGTCCAGCAGGTTCACCGTGTGGTCTTTGTAGTCGAACTGCATCACGCTGGATGCCACGGAAATGCCGCGCTGCTTCTCGATTTCCATCCAGTCGGAAGTGGCGAATTTGCCGGTTTTTTTGCCTTTCACCGTGCCCGCGCTCTGAATCGCGCCGGAAAACAGCAAGAGTTTTTCGGTGAGCGTGGTTTTGCCCGCGTCGGGGTGGGAGATGATGGCGAAGGTGCGGCGGCGGCGCACTTGGTCTGGAATATTGGACATGGCGGAAACCCGAATTGAAAACGGCGCATTCTAACATATCGCCGCGCGGGGTAAGGCTACCTGAAAATCCATCTGCCCGATTTTTCAGGTAGCCTTCCGGCTGTATAATGCCGCCTTCCATCATTCCCCTGCCCGATGCCATGTCTGACCTGTTTGCCCCCGCCGCGCTTTCCGTTTCCGAGCTGAACCATCTGGCCAAAACCCTGCTGGAAGACCAGCTCTCCGGCCTGTGGGTGGGCGGCGAGGTGTCGAACTTGGTGAAGGCGGCCAGCGGGCACTACTACTTTGTTTTAAAAGACCAACGCGCCCAAGTGCGCTGCACCTTGTTCAAACACGCCGCCCGTTCGCTGGCCGCGCTGCTGCGCGAGGGGGCGGAAGTGGAAGTGCTGGGCAAAATCACGCTGTATGAGGCGCGCGGCGAGTTTCAGATTAATGTGCAGGAAGTGCGGCGCAAGGGGCTGGGGCAGTTGTTTGAAGCTTATGAGCGGCTGAAGCAGCGTTTGCAGGCGGAAGGCTTGTTCGACGCTTCGCGCAAACGGCCGCTGCCCGAAGCGCCGCAGTGCATCGGCGTGGTTACCAGCCTGGCCGCGGCGGCGCTGCGCGATGTGGCCACCACTTTGCGGCGGCGCGCGCCGGATGTGCGCGTAATCGTGTATCCCACGGCGGTGCAGGGCGCGGGCAGCGAATTTCAGGTAGCCTCCGCCCTTGCCGCAGCGGCGGCGCACGGGCAGGCAGATGTGCTGATTGTGTGCCGAGGTGGGGGCAGCATGGAAGATTTGTGGGCGTTCAACGAAGAGGCGGCCGTGCGCGCGGTGGCGGCCTCGCCGATTCCCGTGGTGAGCGGCGTGGGCCACGAAACCGATTTCACGCTCACCGATTTCGCCGCCGACCTGCGCGCGCCCACGCCCACCGCCGCCGCCGAGCTGGCCAGCCCCAACCGCACGGAACAGCTCGGCAAAATGCAGCAGCTGCTCGGCCATTTGCGCCACACCCTGCAACGCCGCTGCACCGATGCCGCCCAGCGGCTCGACTGGCACGCCGCCCAACTGCGCCACCCGCGCCAGAAGTGGCAGGAGCAGCAGGCCGCCCTCCTGCGCAGCCGCCACGCCCTCGCCGGCCACATGCAGCGCCACCTGCTGCGCAAACAAGAACAGCTGGCCTATCTGGCGCAACTGTGCCGCCGCAGCCGCCCCGCGCCGCAGGCCGCCGCGCGCCAGGTGCAAGCCCAGGCCGTGCAACTCAACCGCCACCTGGCCGCCCTGCTCGCGCACAAACAGGCGCAGTGCCAAAAGCAGGCCGGCATCTTGGAAGCCCTCTCGCCGCAGCACACCCTGGCGCGCGGCTACAGCGTGATCACCGACCGCGCGGGCAAGGTGGTGCGCGATGCCGGCCGGCTGCACAGCGGGCAGGTGCTCTCGCTGCATTTCGAAACCGGCACCGCGCAGGCGCAGGTGTTGCCGCGGCGCACCAGGCAGCAGGATTTGTTTGACTAGGCAGGCTTGCCGTTTGCCCGCCCTTGGCACGCAAATATTTTCAGGTAGCCTCATTTGCGCCACGGCGGGCAAATAAGGCTACCTGAAAAAGGAAAATGGCTTCCGCCGTGGAAGCCATTTGCTATTGCTGCGATTGCGTGCTGCCGGAAAGGCGCGGGTTTATTCGGGAGAAAAGCCTTCTTCCGTCAACGCGGCTTTGAATGCGGCGATGTCGAAGCCGTCGCCGCAAGTAATCACCACGCGGCCATCTTCGTGATTGGCGTTTACCATTCTCACGCCGGCCACGGTTTCGCCTTTGGCAACCAGCCGGTCCCCATCCGTTTTGTTCTGCATACCGGATACCTGAATCAACATTTGTGGCATATTAACCTCTAAATAATGTAGTCGATTAAAAAATATATCTATCTAAGCTTACTGCATTGTTTTGTGAAAATATGCAGTAGACGTCGCAAGTATTGCCCGCGTTTATGACTCCGTTATCCAAACTTCGTTACAACATTTAACAGGCAATAATGCGCATTTTGCCTAGATAACGCCCGGTTGTCTAGCCTTACAAAGAGAATAAATGCCACAGCCGGCATCTGCGCCACGCCGCCCGCCTAGGCTGCCACAGCCGGATTTGGTAAAATATTGAAAAATTACGACAGAAAGGCGGCAAAAGAATGATCAGTTTTTTTGATATGTTCAAAATCGGTATCGGCCCTTCCAGCTCGCACACTGTCGGGCCGATGCGTGCCGGGGCGCTGTTCCGGCAGCAGCTAATCGATCAGAAGTTATTAAACCGAATCACCCGTTTCCGGGCGCATGTTTATGGCTCTCTCTCCTTCACCGGCCGCGGCCACGGCACGGATTCCGCCATCATCGGCGGCCTGGCCGGCTACGAACCGGACACTGTGGACACCACCACCTTCCCCGAATTCATCCGGCAAGTGATGTCGAGCAAAACCCTTCCCGACATCAACGGCCACCAAACCCCGTTCGACTACATGCGCGATTTCCGCTTCCACTCCTCCTTCCTGCCCTTGCACGAAAACGGCATGCGTCTGGAAGCCTTCATTGGCGATGAAATCGCAGCGCAGGAAGTGTATTACTCCATCGGTGGCGGCTTCGTGGTCACCGAGCAGCAGTTTGCCAAAGCCGACCAGCAGCAGGCGCCGCTCAACGTGCCCTACCCCTACCAAAGCGCCGCCGACCTCATCCGCCAATGCAAAGAGCATAAGCTGAGCCTGTCGGAAGTCATCTTCCGCAACGAATGCGCACTGCACCCCGAAGAAGAAGTGCGCGCTTACGCCCGCGCCATCTGGCAAACCATGAGCGACTGCATCCAACGCGGCCTCAACACCGACGGCACGCTGCCCGGCCCGCTGCACATCCAGCGGCGTGCCCCGCTAGTGAAAAAACAGCTCGAAAGCAACGCCGGCATCAGCAGCGACCCGATGGGCATCGTGGATTGGATTAACATGGTAGCCTTCGCCGTAAATGAAGAAAACGCCGCCGGCGGCCGCGTGGTTACCGCCCCGACCAACGGCGCCTGCGGCATCGTGCCCACCGTGCTCGCCTACTACGACCACTTCGTGAGCAGCCTCACCGACGAACAAGTGCTGCGCTACCTGCTCACTTGCAGCGCCATCGGCAGCCTCTACAAAATGAACGCTTCCATTTCCGGCGCCGAAGTGGGCTGCCAGGGCGAAGTGGGCGTGGCCTGCTCCATGGCCGCCGCCGGGCTCACCGAGCTGCAAGGCGGCAGCCCGGATCAAGTGTGCATTGCCGCCGAAATCGCCATGGAACACCACCTCGGCCTCACCTGCGACCCGGTAAACGGCCAAGTGCAAGTGCCCTGCATCGAGCGCAACGCCATATCTTCCGTGAAAGCCATCAACGCCTCGCGCATGGCGCTGCGCCGCACCACCGAGCCGGCGGTAACGCTGGACGAAGTGATCGCCACCATGTATGAAACCGGCCGCGATATGGATCAGAAATACCGCGAAACCTCCATCGGCGGCCTGGCCAAACATGTGTTGTGTTAGCTTGCTGATTTTAAAATTAAAGGAGTGTGGGATGCTGGTTCCACACGCCTTTTTGTTTTTCAGGTAGCCTCTCTCCTTCATCAAATTCCCTTTACGCTTGAAAAGTTTTGTTTTAATGTTTGCCCGAACGCCAAATAGCCCAGATAATCCACAGGCTGTTGGCGAAGGCCAAGAGGTAGCCGAAAAAGCCGAGAAACGATAGGCCGAACAGCTTGGGGCCGATGTTGCTGCTCAGCAAGATAGAGGAGCCGATAATCAGCGCGGCGGTTACCATGCCCATGGTGAGCCGGTTGGCGCTGTGTTCCAGATGCTGGTTGAGGCTATCGAGGCGTTTCAAATCGAGATTTACGTTTACGCGACCGCTTTGCAGGCTGCGGTTGAGGCGCAGCAGGTTTTTCGGCAAATCGCCCATTATCCGCCCCAGCATCCGGCTCTGCGTGCGGGCGCGCCGCCAAACGCGCTCGGGCGAAAAGCCTTGCCGGATCACGCTTTGCACAATCGGCTTGGCATGCTCCAGCAGCTGGAAATCGCCGTCTAGGCGCTTCACCACGCCTTCCAGGGTGAGCAGGGTTTTAAACAGCATCACCAAATCGCCGGGCAGCGCCAATTCGTGCTCGCGCATGATGCGGGTGAGATCGTTGATAACTTGGCTCACGCGCAAATCGCGCACGGCGGTGTGCTCGTAGTCGAGCAGCATTTCCATCACATCCGCGCCGAGCAGGTCTTCATCGGGCACATCTCCCTGCGCCCAGTTACCGAGGATGTATTGCACGGCGAAGGGGTCGCGGTGAATCAGGGCTTCGATTAAGGCGTTGATTTCCTGGCGGCGCACGGTATTCAGGTAGCCCACCATGCCGAAATCGATCAGCCCGACGCTCAAATCAGGATAGATGAAAATATTGCCCGGATGCGGGTCGGCGTGAAACAGGCCTTGGCCGAGAATCATGTGGAGCAGGGCATCGGTGATGCGGCAGGCCAGAAGGTGCCGCTCTTCCGCGCCCAGCGCTGCGATGTCGGCATCTTTCAGCAGCTCGGCCGCCATGTATTCCTGCACCAGAATCTGCCGGTTGCTATATTCGGGGTAAACCTTGGGGATATGAATGCCCGGGCGGCCGTCATACCAGGCGGCAAAACGCTGCATATGGCGCAGCTCGGCCGACAAATCGGTTTCCTTGGCCAGGCTTTTGGCAAAATACTGCACCATCTGCACCGGATGATAGCGGCGCGTTTCGGCAATTTCCGATTCTATCAATTGCGCCAAATAGGTTAGAATGCGCAAGTCTGCCTGAATCAGCGGCTCGATGTCGGGCCGGCGCACCTTCACCGCCACTTCGCTGCCGTCGAGTAGCACCGCGCGGTGCACCTGCGCAATGGAAGCGCTGCCCACCGGATCGCTGTCGATATGCCGGAACACCTCTTCCGGCGCTCGCCCGAGCTGCTCGGCCAGCAGCAAACGGATTTCCTCAAACGGCAAGGGGTTAGCACGGCTTTGCAGCTGTTCGAATTCCTCAATCCATTCGGCGTTGAACACATCCACGCGGGTGGCCAGAATCTGCCCCAGCTTGATAAACGTGGGCCCCAGCTCTTCAAACGCCAGCCGGAAACGGCGCGCAGTGCTCATGGCAACATGGTCGGCCGGCCGCCCCTCGCCGCCAAACCAAGAAGAGCGGTTCAGCTTGAGCCGGCCGAGGAAGCCGCCCAGCCCGTGCCGGGCAAGCGTGGACACGATTTGGCGCAACCGGTTGAGGTCGCCCCAAGCGAGAACGGCAGATTTAGCCATACGCATACCCCCTGCAAAATCTGTATCCATAACGGATACACAGCATAACACACCCGCCCCTTATAGCGCATACGCCGCCCGCCGCGCCGCGTTTCCGCCTCAATCCGAATACGCTATAACACGGCAAGAAACAGAAAGCTCCAAATTGATGAAGTGGATCAAGCAAGCAAGCATTTTCGCCCTCACGGCGCTCTCCCTCGCCCTCCCGCTCAGCGCCCAAGCCGCGCCCGAAGGCTTGGATAACGACGCGCTCGAACGCCTCATCCGCGAACGCACCGGCCACGGCAGCAACGCCTCATCCTCCTCATCCGGCCGCCAATCTTCAGGTAGCCGATCATCCTCCAGCAGCCGCCCCTCCGGCAGCCAAGACGAAGCCGGCGACCTCATCATGAACGCCATGAGCCTCATCGGCCTCTCCTACCGCTTCGGCGGCAACTCCCCCACCCAAGGCCTCGATTGCAGCGGCTTCATGCAATACATCTTCAAGCGCAGCATGGGCATCACCCTGCCGCGCACCTCCGCCGAAATGGCAACCGTGGGCCAGCAGGTCGACCGCGCCAACCTCAAGCCCGGCGACATGGTCTTCTTCGGCGGCGGCGGGCGCGTATCCCACGTCGGCATGTATATCGGCAACGACCGCTTCATCCACGCCCCCCGCACCGGCCGCGACATCGAAATCACCAGCATGAACGGCAACTACTGGAAAAACCGCTACATCACCGCCCGCCGCGTAGACCGTTCCACCCGCTTCACCCGCTAAAGGCACACACCCATGCACATGCCCGACATGCCCAAATGGTATAGCGACAACGGCGACATCGTTTCCTGCACCGAAAAAGTGAAAGTGATGCAGGAAAACATGCAAGAGCTCTACCAGCTCGCGCAAGACACCTTCGAAGACGCCCTGCTCATGGGCTGCGGCGAACAACAAGTGCGCGATTTCCTCGTCGAACTTATGCGCCATGTGCACAACCCCTACCGCCAGCCCTAAGCGCCGAGCCACAACAAAGGCTACCTGAAAATGCCACACCACTTTTCAGGTAGCCTCTTTCCATCCCGCATCAACGCCGCCCCAAGCCCTTGGCAAACCCCGCCAAACCCGCTATAACCCAGCCTTCCCCAATCCGCACATCCCCGCCATGACCGACACCGCCACCCTCCACCTCGCCAAACAACTCATCGCCCAACCCTCCATTACCCCGCACGACCACGGCTGCCAAGACATCATCGCCGAGCGCCTGCGCGCCATCGGCTTCACCATCGAAGACCTCCCCTTCGGCCGCACCCGCAACCTCTGGGCACGGCGAGGCAGCAGCGCCCCCCTGCTCTGCTTCGCCGGCCACACCGACGTCGTTCCCCCCGGCCCCGAAGCAGAATGGACATCCCCCCCCTTCCAGCCCACCGAACGCCAAGGCAAACTCTACGGCCGCGGCACCGCCGACATGAAAACCAGCATCGCCTGCTTCATCACCGCCTGCGAACGCTTCACCGCCGCCCACCCCCACTTTTCAGGTAGCCTCGCCCTCCTCATCACCTCCGACGAAGAAGGCGACGGCCGCGACGGCACCACCCGCGTCGTTGACACCCTGCGCGCCCGCGGCGAACATATTGACTACTGCATCATCGGCGAGCCCACCGCCGAACACACCCTCGGCGACACCATCAAAAACGGCCGCCGCGGCTCCCTCTCCGGCAGCCTCACCATCCACGGCAAACAAGGCCACATCGCCTACCCCCACCTCGCCGCCAACCCCGTCCACCTCGCCGCCCCCGCCCTCGCCCAACTCACCGCCGAACACTGGGACAACGGCAACGCCTACTTCCCCCCCACCGGCTTCCAAATCTCCAACATCCACGCCGGCACCGGCGCCACCAACGTCATCCCCGGCAGCCTCAGCGTCCAATTCAACTTCCGCTTCTCCACCGAATCCAGCGCCCAAAGCCTCCAACAGCGCGTAGAAGCCATCTTGCAACAACACCGACTGAGCTACAACCTGCAATGGCAGCTCTCCGGCCAACCCTTCCTCACCGAAGCCGGCCGCCTCACCCAAGCCGCCCAAGCCGCCATCGCCGAAGAATGCCGTATCCAAGCCGCCCTCTCCACCGGCGGCGGCACCTCCGACGGCCGCTTCATCAAAGCCATCGCCAGCGAACTCATCGAGCTCGGCCCCGTCAACCAAAGCATCCACCAAATCGACGAACACATCGAGCTCGCCGCCATCCCCCGGCTCTCCGCCATCTACGAAAACATTCTGCGCCGCCTGCTATTAGATTGACACAGCAAGCAAAAAATTTTTCAGGTAGCCTGTACGTCCGCCACAGGCTACCTGAAAACATATAGCGAACCACCTTAACTTTCGCTACGGCGTTAGCTCGCCTTGCCGTACTCCTGTACTGTCTGCGGCTCGCTGCCTGGTATCGAAAGCTAATTTGATTCGCCATAGTGGACTAAATTTAAACCGCTACGGCGTTGCCTCGCCTTGTCCCGATTGTTGTGAATCCACTATATATCCCCATTACAGCAAAACACTTTTCAGGTAGCCTCCCCGCCCACCCAAAGGCTACCTGAAAAACAAGCGGAGCAAGTTTCTCCAAACACACCGCCTTGCCACAAAGACAGCATTTCCATCCCGCCCAAAACACCAAAGGCCGCCCCGCCCGCAAGCGAAACAGCCTTCGCAACATAACGCACACCCTTAAGCCGTGTGCTCAAACACTGCCCCCTTCTCCGCCACCACACTCTCCGGCGGCACACCGCGCAGTTCCGCCAGCTTGGCCGCAATCTGCGCCTGCGCCACCGCACACAACTCCTGCCGCGTCTTACCCTGCGGCGCAATCGGCTCCAAGAAATACAGCACCGCCTCACTGCCCCGCTGCGGCAAAATCCGGCAAAACGACTGCCACAGGCTCATCTCGCCATAATAAGCCATATTGATATTCGGGCTGCCGTCCGCATTCGGATAATACGACAACACCGGCCACACCGCCTGATTGCCCACCACCGCCGTATCAAACAGCCCGCTCTTAAACGGCTTGATGCCCGTACCGTCCGTGCTCGTCCCCTCCGGGAACACCACCGCATAATCCTTTTCCGCCAAAATCTGCAGCAACACCTCCATCACCTGCTGCGAAGACTGCCGGCTGCCGCGCTTGATAAACACCGTGTCCACCCGCGCCACCAGCCAGCCGATCACCGGCCAGTCGCGCACCTCCTGCTTGGCCACAAAGCGCACCGCCTGCACCGAATTAATCAAGAAAATATCCAGCCACGACACATGGTTGCCCACCATAAACTGCCCGCCCTCGGCAAAAAACCGCTCCGAGCCGTGCACCGTCAGCCGAATGCCAAAAATCCGCATACACTGCCGCGACCAGCGCCGAATCCGCCACTGGCGTTTCGCCTTATCCTCGCGGCCGAAAAACAAGGCTACCTGAAAGCAGCCCCACAGCAAAATGGCGGCCACCCCAAATAGCCTCACAATCAGTCTGAGCCTACGCATCAGCTAACCTTGTTCCTGATTTATTTCACAAAATGTTTGGCATAACGCGGATGGATATTCTCCATCGGCATCATCACCAGCATATCGGCGCTGCCGAAATCCTTATCCCAATGCGGCTCGCCGCAAATCCACACGCCCGCGCGCAGATAACCCTTCATCAGCGGCGGCGCCTCCACGTCCAAATCCTGCCGCAGCTCATCCAGCGGCAGCGGCACTTTCGGGAACACGCGGTATTCTTCCGGCGAATAATGCGTCTGCTTCAGCTTGTGGAACAGGCTCGCGGCATAATCCCCGCCGTCGTCCATATGCACGCTGCCGCAGCCGATCATATATTCCAAGCCCTGCGCCTGCATAAAGCCGATCAAGCCCATCCACAGCAGCGAAATCGTGCCGCCGGTGCGGTAATCCTTGTGCACGCAGGCACGGCCCAGCTCCACCGTTTTCGGCAAAATATGCCGGATGCGCGACAAATCAAATTCCGAATCGGAATACCAGCCGCCTGCCGCCTTGGCCGCCTCTTTGGTAATCAGGCGGTAGGTGCCGATGATGCGGCCGCTGGCTTTGTCGCGCACAATCAGGTGGCGGCAGAATTCATCGTAGCGGTCGATGTCGCGGCCGTCTTCGGCATGGATGCCGGCGCCCATTTCCAGGCCGAATATCTCGTATCGCAGGCGTTGTGCTTCCGCCACGGCATCCGCTTCGCGGGTAACGGACACTTCGAGGCTGCCGCTATCAACGAGAAGCCATTCTTGGTCTTTTGTCTGTTGCATGGGTTGCTCCGGGAAACGTGCTACATTCGCACAGGCCGAACTGTAAAGCCACACGGCGCAAGAGGCAAGCAAATTGTGTTGCCCGCCGTAGGAAATAAAGCCGCCGCCGCGCCTAACGCCCGAATCCGGCTCATGGTTTTGCCGCACGCGCCGGCACCCGCCTGCGCAATCGTTTCCTCGCGGCAAACAGCATCAGTAGCGCCAAACCGTTTTCAGGTAGCCTCAAACGCAATTTAAGGCTACCTGAAAAATATAGCGAATCAAATTAGCTTTCGATACCAGGCAGCGAGCCGCAGACAGTACAGGAGTACGGCAAGGCGAGCTAACGCCGTAGCGAAAGTTAAGTTGGTTCGCTATACCAACCCGGGCAGCCGCACTTCCGCTGCAAGCAAAGGCCACCTGAAACAGCAGCTTGCCTGCCATGCGCCTTCCCCTGCATGTGTGGTTTCCCGCACCGCTTCCGCCGTTTTCATCACGATAAAACTTGAACCGGATATCTTTTCTATGGTATAAAGCAAGTTTCGTTTCTATCTAATATTTTTGAAGTTTGGAGAATAACCATGGCACGAGTTTGCAAAGTAACCGGAAAGCGGCCGATGTCCGGTAACAACGTATCGCACGCCAACAACAAAACCAAGCGCCGTTTTTTGCCGAACCTGCAATCGCGCCGTTTCTGGGTTGAGAGTGAAAACCGCTGGGTGCGTTTGCGCGTTTCCAACGCAGCTTTGCGTTTGATCGACAAAGTCGGCATTGATGCCGTTCTGGCCGATTTGCGCGCACGCGGCGAAGCCTAACCATTATTTAAGGAATCAGAGTCATGCGCGATAAAATCAAGCTGGAATCCACCGCCGGTACCGGCCATTTCTACACCACCACCAAAAACAAGCGGACCATGGCCGGCAAATTCGAAATCAAAAAATTCGATCCGGTTGCCCGCAAACACGTGGTTTACAAAGAAACCAAGCTGAAATAAACCTTTCAGCCGCGTTTCCACCGAGACACTGCATTCTCTGGCTCAGCAAGGGAATGCAGTTTTCTATATCTGCGCCCCGGAAACTGCCGTTAAATAGGGAAAATTCCACGCATACCCGCGTAATCGCCCCTGCCCTGCCATCCAATAAACGGTATACTGTGCGCCGCTTTGGGGCTACCTGAAAATTTGAGGCTACCTGAAAAACCCTCTCTGCCCCAACGACGCCGCTTTTAAAGCAATTACCGCACAACCCAAATCTTTTGCAGCCTGCCGCACGCAGCCTGCGGAGCAAATCCCACCATGCTTTCCCTCGAAACCTGGATCGGCCTGCGCTATATGCGCGCCAAAAAACGCAACGGCCTGATGTCCGTCATCAGCATCATTTCGATTTTCGGCATCGCCACCGGCGTGACCGCGCTGATCGTGGTGCTTTCCGTGATGAACGGCTTTCAGAAAGAAATCCGCGGCCAGCTGCTGCAAGTAACCCCGCATATGCAGCTGAGCTATCTGCAAGCCGAGCCGGGCGACGACTGGCGCAGCCTGGCCAAAATCGCGCAGGCCAACCCGCGCGTGCTCGGCGTGGCGCCGTATGTGAGCGGGCAGGCGCTCTTGGCCAATTCCGGCGAAGTACAGGGTGTACAGGTGAAAGGCATCGACCCGGCCGAAGAACCGAAAGTGTCGGAATACGGCAGCAAACTGCCCAACGAGCTCTATCAGCGGCTTCATCCCGGCCAATTTGAAATGATTTTGGGCAAAGACATTGCCGACCGCCTGGGCGTACAGCCGGGCGAAAAGGTTACGCTGATTTCACCCGAAGGCAACGTCACCCCCATCGGCATGGTGCCGCGCATGAAGCAATTCACCGTGGTGGCCACCGTGTCCACTGGCATTTTCGCGGTGGACAACAGCCTCTCTGTAATCCACATCGACGACACAAAAACCCTCTACCGCGCGGGCGACGGCGACGTGAGCGTGCAGCTACGCCTGTCGCAGCCGGAAACCGCGCCGGATGTAACCGCCGTAATCGTGCCCGCCGAGCAGCGCGACAAAATCGCGGCCTACGACTGGACCTACCAAAACCGCGATTATTTCCAAGCCGTGGAAGTGGAGAAAAAAATGATGTTTGTGATCATGTTCTTCATCAGCCTGGTGGCCTCCATCAACCTGATTTCCACACTGATCATGACCGTAACCGAAAAGCAGGCCGCCATCGCCATCCTGCGCACGCTCGGCCTGCCGCCGCGCGGCATCATGAAAATCTTCCTGGTGCAGGGCACGCTGCTGGGCGTGGTGGGCACCGCCATCGGCGTGGCGCTGGGCATTACCGTGGCGCTGAACGTGGGCGGCATCGTGGCCGGCATCGAGCAGATGGCCGGGCGCAAGCTGGTTACCTCCGCCATCTATTTCATCGACTACATGCCCTCGCAAGTGAAGCTTTCCGACGTGCTGGCCATCGTGAGCATTTCGCTCGGCCTCTCCTTCGTGGCCACCCTGCTGCCGAGCTGGCGCGCATCCAAAACCCAACCTGCGGAGGCCCTGCGCTATGAATAAAGAATGGGTAATCGAATGCCAAAACGTGGGCAAAGTGTATGACGACGGCAGCCTCAAAGTGGAAGTGTTGCGCGAAGTGGATTTTCAGGTAGCCTCAGGCGAAGGCATCGGCATCATCGGCGCCTCCGGCAGCGGCAAATCCACCCTGCTGCACATCCTCGGCGGGCTCGACAAGCCCACCAGCGGCGAAGTGAAAATCAAAGGCCAAGGGCTCAACAACCTCTCGCAAGTGGCCATCGGCCGGCTGCGCAACCGGCATTTGGGCTTCGTGTATCAATTCCACCACCTGCTGCCCGAGTTTTCCGCGCTGGAAAACGTGATGATGCCGCTCTTGGTGGCGCGGCGCAGCAAAGCCGAAGCCCAGGCCGCTACCGCCGAAATCTTAGAAAAGGTAGGCCTCGGCAGCCGCATGACCCACCGCCCCGGCGAACTTTCCGGCGGCGAACGCCAACGCGCCGCCATCGCCCGCGCCTTGGTTACCAAGCCCGACTGCCTGCTGGCCGACGAGCCCACCGGCAACCTCGACCGCAAAAACGCCACCCACGCGCTGGAAATGATGCTCGAGCTCAAACGCGAGCTCGGCACCGCCCTCATCGTGGTAACGCACGACGAGCAGCTCGCCAAACGCTTCGACCGCGTGCTCACCATGGACGACGGCAGCCTGCGCGGCTGAGCCCGCCCCGCCAAACCAACCCAAGCCGCCGAACCGGGCAACCATTCGGCGGCTTGGCTTTGAGCGCACATCAGGCTACCTGAAAACGATGTTTCCGAAAGAAGCAGAGTTTCTGCGCAGTTAAAACGATGTCTTGGCGCAGCCAAAGCAGAGTTTCTGCAACGCTAAAAACTGAAAACAACTTTTTCAGGTAGCCCTTTCCCCTTGAAGGCTACCTGAAAAACCGTTTACCATCCGCCCCACCGCACACCACACTCAAGGAAACAACATGAAACTCCGCATCCCCGCCGCCCTCCTTCCTGCCGCCGCAGCCGCCCTATTCTGGGCACAACCCGCGGCCGCCCAATGCAACGGCCACACCTGCAACGGCGTGCCCACCCACATCCTCCACGAATCGCAGCAACGCGCCATCGAGCAAGCCCGGCAAAGCCAATACCAGCGGCAGCAGCGCGAACAGCAAGCCCTGCGCGGCCCCCGCCCCATGACGGCCGAAGAAGAACGCGCCCTCGAAATCGTATTCAACGGCGACCCCAAAGCATCCCGGGGCTGCAATCCCACCCTGCAAGACGGCCGCCTCTCCTGCTGGGAATACATCAACGACCCCAGAATGGGCATGGTCTTCTTCTCCCACGTTACCCCAGTCACCGACCTGAACGACTGCATCCGAAACCCCCGGCGCTGCCACAGGCACGGCCTGAAATACACCTACGGCACCGACGGCCGACTCTACGACATCGAAATCTACGACCGAGGCATCCTCCCCAAAGGCGAAAACCGATACGATTTCCTCCCCAACGGCAGCGTTGAAGTATCCGACCTCAAACGCAGCAACGACCGCGACAACCTCCGCAACAGCTACACCATCACCCCCGACGAAGCCCTGCGCCGCCTCGGCCTGCCGCGCAGCCTACTCAACATCGGCCGCCTCACGGTGAACACCAGGCTGCTGGCCGGGAAAGCCGCCCAACTGCCCGCCGGCTGCCCCGGCACCGCCGAAAGCGGCTCGTGGTCTGCCGTGTGCAACATCAACCTGCTGTGGAAAAACGGCAGATAACACCACCGCCCGAGCATGGCAAAGGCTACCTGAAAACCCGTTTCCGGTTTTCAGGTAGCCTTTTTATTGGCCGCAGGGGTGCTTGCTGCCTGCAAGCCGTTCAAGAAACGGCTTTTCAATACGCGCCAACCGGCAACGCCAAGCGCATGGGCAAGCAGTTGCCCGCCTGCTGCAAATATTTTTCAGGTAGCCTGATAATCCGTATAAAAGGCTACCTGAAAATTATCTTTCCCCTTATCTCCCCCGTGGCAGCCCGCGTTTTCAGGTAGCCTGCCGCCCTGCCGCTAGCCGTGGAATTCTTCCACCCAGCCGCCTTCGAAAAAGCCCTGCAAAATCGCCTGCGCGGCCACTTGGTCGAGCGCGGGCTTTTGTTTGCGGCCGCGCAGCCCAGCTTCGTTGAGCAGGTCGGAGGCGTAGAGGGAGGTGAGCCGCTCGTCGGCCCAATACACAGGCAGGCCGAAGCGGCCGTGCAGGCGGTGGCCGAAACGCCGTGCCAGGCGGGTGAGCTCGTGCTCGCTGCCGTCGGTGGAGAGGGGCAGGCCGACCACGAGCTGCACGGGCTGCCATTCGCGGATAAGCTCGGCGATGGCGGCGAATTTGCTGTTGTTGTCGGCGCCGCTAACGGTGGCGAGCGGGTGGGTGATGCCGAGCTCGGCGTCGCCTTGCGCTACGCCGATGCGGGTTTCGCCGAAGTCAAAGGCGAGGGTGGTGCCGCGGGGGATGGTGGGGGTGTTAGGCATGGCCGCCGGTGCGGATGAGTTGTTCGGGGGTGATGTTGAGCAGGGCGAGGGCGGCGTGGTAGCGCTGGTCGGCAGGGAGCTCGAACAGGATTTGCTCGTTGGCGGGCACGGTGAGCCAGCTGTTGTCGGCCAGTTCGCGTTCGAGCTGGCCGGCGCTCCAGCCGGTGTAGCCCATGAAGAGGAGGGATTGCTTCACTTGCTGTTCGTCGTGCAGGTGGTTGAGGATGTCGCCGGAGGAGGTGAGGGCGAGATTGTCGTTGATGGCGATGCTGCTGAGCCAGTTGCCCACGGGGGTGTGCAGCACGAAGCCGCGGTCGGCCTGCACGGGGCCGCCCACCAGGATGTATTCGTCGGCGGGGCGCACGGGCAGCTCGTGCTGCTGGGCGGTGAGCACTTGGCGCAAGAGCAGCGGGGAGGGTTTGTTGATGATTACGCCCATGCAGCCTTCGGCGGAGTAGGAGCAGATGTACACCACGCTCTCGGCAAAGAAGTTATCTTGCATATCGGGCATGGCGATGAGGAAGTGGTTGCTTAAATCCATGATGGCTCGGCGTGTGTGGGAATAGGGTTGGATTATATAGCGGTTGTGCCTGATTTAATACTGCGCGGCGGGCGTTGGGCGGCGGTTTTTCAGGTAGCCTGTTTGGCGCTTGAGGCTACCTGAAAATAGCGAGCCTCCCGCTGCCGCCTTATAATCTCGCTTTTTTACAGGGAACACCGCCATGCCTTCCTTCGGCAACGACTACCTCGCCGGCTGCCTCCCGGCCATCCTCGAGCGCCTCGCCGACACCAACCTCGAGCAAACCCCCGGCTACGGCCTCGACCCCTATTGCGAATCCGCCCGCGCCAAAATCCGCGCCGCCATCGGCAGCGAAACGGCAGATGTGCACTTCCTCGTGGGCGGCACGCAAACCAACGCCACCGTAATCACCCACATCCTGCGCCCGCATCAAAGCGTGATCGCCGCCGCAGAAGCCCGCATCGCCACCCACGAAACCGGCGCCATCGAAGCCGGCGGCCACAAAGTGCTCGCCCTGCCCTCAGCAGACGGCAAGCTTAGCGCACGGCAAGTGCAGGATTTCATCCAGCAATACTACACCGGTAGCAACATCAAAGAACACATCGTCCAGCCCGGCATGGTGTATGTATCCCAGCCCACCGAGCTCGGCACCGCCTACAGCCACACCGAGCTTGCCGCCCTCGCGCAAGTATGCCGCCGCCACGGCCTGCCCCTGTTTGTGGACGGCGCCCGCCTCGGCTACGCCCTGCAACCCGAAGTGAGCGACCTCACCCTGCCCGCCCTCGCCGAGCTGGCCGACGTGTTCTACATCGGCGGCACCAAATGCGGCGCCCTGTTCGGCGAAGCCGTCGTCATCACAAACGATGCCTACCAGCCCCATTTCCGCGCCAGCATGAAACAACGCGGCGGCCTGCTCGCCAAAGGCCGACTGCTCGGCATCCAGTTCGACACCCTGTTTACCGACAATCTGTACCAAACCATCTGCCACGGCGCCATCGCCCACGCCCGCCGCATCCGCCAAGCCTTCGAAGCGCGCGGCATCCGCTTCTATGGCGCCTCCACCACCAACCAGCAATTCCCCATCCTGCCCGAAGCTCAGGCCGACTATTTCATCCGCGAATTCGGCTTCGCCGCCTACTGGCCGGCAGAACACGGCTGGCAAATCGTGCGCTACTGCACCAGCTGGGCCACCACCGAGCGCGATGTGTCCGCCCTGCTGCGCGCCATCGAAAGCCTATCACCATCTGAAAATAAGGACGAATCGACACAAAAATAAGCGAGCCCGCTGCATTACGCTGGCTCGACTTAAATTATTCCATTCTCAATCCATATGCTGCTCGACTCCTCTTTTGCAAATCATCAACAGCCTGGATAAAGATCGCTGCTTTTTCAGCATGGATATCGTGGCCACTCTGAATGTTATCTATTAAGTGATTGTTTGGTAAAAGTCTGTCCACTCGCTTAGCATCCTCGCCATCCATGGCACTCAAGAGAATGCCCTCTTTATCATAATAACCTTTCTGATTCGATGGCGGAGCCACATGAAGCAAAATAGACGGACATTGGACTTTTTTCAAGATTTCTTCCTGATGAAACCCCTTGAACCAAGAAAAATCATAAAACGTAGTGCCAAAACGAAGATCATAGCTTCCTGTTCCATCCTGTAGATTGGCCGTCAAATCATAAATTAAGTTTATCTGCAATCCTGGCGGATAATACCAAATTCTAGGAATCTGACCTGGGTGGGACTTCATATACTTTAGAGCAGGATTTTTAACAATCTTATTAAAGTTTTCTTGGCCAAAAATCGACCTTAGATAAGTATGCTCCAAAAAATAAGCCGTATAATTTTTTTCACCATTTTTAAAAAAATCATACATATCTTTAAAGCCTAACCAAGCAAAAGTAGATGTTGCCCGATTGGGTTCAGTTGAAAAGAACGGCGCATCTTCTATTAACAACCCTCTAACAGACTCAGGAGCCAGTGCAGCTATTACAGTTGCAAGAAGACCTCCTGATGAATGCCCTGAAATCAAAACAGGTTTTTTGATAATATTCTTGATAACCCAAACCAAATCCTGACTGTTTTCAAGGGCTGTATATTTGGCTGGATTTTTACTAGACCCACCATGCCCATAACAATCTATGACATAAACATGATAACTCTTGGACAATTCTCCAAAAACCTTCGCATAATCCTTCCAATCAACCTGCTGTCCGTGAATCAAGAGAAGAGGCTGCCGCCCATACTTAGGTCCTTCGCCATAATTAATAACGGATCCATCAGGTAAAATCACTTGCTTTTCAACAATTCTAGCTCGCTGGATTCGGTAAAGATTAATTTTATCATAATAAAGATTGTGACAAACAAAACAAGCCAGACCAACCAGCAAACTAGCTAGAAATAGCAAAACCAAAATCATTATGCTCTCCTTTCCAGTGATATAACCCTACTTTAAATGCTGCATGGTTTGCGTGAAGAACCTTGCCAAAAAAGGCCTCGGTGCGCCGCTTTATCTCGGGAAATCGGGATACTTTGTCTCGAATAAAATCAAAATCCATCCGCCCAATATCGGCCGACTCCAGCTGAACCGCCACCGGCATCCCCAGAAATTTTCCGATCAGGAAAACACTGCCCGCCGTCTCTTCCCACACCATTTCCCATGCGCCCAAAGGCGTGGCCAAGCTATCCATCATCATTCCTCCTATACCAAACGCCGCCAGCTTATACCGCATTCCGCCGCACCGCCAGCCCAGGCTACCTGAAAAACGCAGTTTCAACTGAATGAACACAAACGCAGCCAGTTTCCGCACAGCCAAAACCAATTTTCAGGTAGCCTTCCGCTTGCCAGCCCGCCATCCCCGCATTCAATTCCCACCCAATCCGCTATATAATGCCCCATCCCCACACCATCCGAAGCGCACACCCATGAGCACGCTCACCAAACCCATCGTCCTCCTCATCCTTGACGGTTTCGGCCACCGCCTCGAAGGCGACGACAACTCCGTCCTCCTCGCCCGCACCCCCAACCTCGACCGCCTCAAAGCCCAATACGCCTACGGCACCATCGACGCCTCCGAGCGCATGGTCGGCCTGCCCGCCGGCCAGTTTGGCAACTCCGAAGTCGGCCACCTCAACATCGGCGCCGGCCGCGTGGTGGAGCAAGACATCACCCGCATCGACATGGCCATCGAAAACGGCAGCCTCGCGCACAATCCCGCCCTCACCGCTGCTTGGCAAGCGCCCACGCACACCGTGCACCTGCTCGGCTGTTTCTCCGACGGCGGCGTGCACAGCCACATCGAGCACTTCTTCGCCGTGGCCGACGCCGCCATCGCCGCCGGCGTACAGAAAATCGTATTCCACCCCTTCCTAGACGGCCGCGACACCCCGCCGCAAAGCGCCGAAGGCTACCTGAAAAGATTGCAAAGCTATTGCCAGCAGCACCCGCAAGCGAAAGTGGGCAGCGTGATCGGCCGCTTCTTCGCCATGGACCGCGACAACCGCTGGGAACGCGTGGAGCAGGCCTACCACGCCCTGTTCGGCCAAGCCAAATTCCAAGCCGGCACCCCGCTGCAAGCCCTCGCCGCCGCCTATGAACGCGGCGAACACGACGAATTCGTGCAGCCCACCGTGATCGACCCCGCCTGTGCCCTGCACGACGGCGACGCGGTTATCTTCATGAACTTCCGCGCCGACCGTGCCCGCGAGCTTACCCAAGCCCTGCTGTTCGACGATTTCCAAGGCTTCGAGCGTCGCCAGCGCTTCCACCCCGGCTACTTCACCTCGCTCACCAGCTACGGCAAGCAATATGACTTCCCCGTGCTCTTCGCCCAAGAAAGCATCCGCAACGGCCTGGGCGAATACCTCTCCGCCCAAGGCATCAGCCAGCTGCGCATTGCTGAAACCGAGAAATATCCGCACGTTACCTATTTTCTCAGCGGCGGCCGCGAAGAGCCCTACCCCGGCGAAGAGCGCATCCTCGTGCCCTCGCCCAAAGTGGCTACCTACGATTTGCAGCCCGAAATGAGCGCGCCGCAAGTGTGCCAGCACATCCTCGACAGCCTCGCTGCCAAGCGTTTCGACGTGATCTTGTGCAACTTCGCCAACGGCGACATGGTCGGCCACAGCGGCGTGCTGGCCGCCACCATCAAAGCCGTGGAAACGCTGGACGACTGCGTGGGCAAAATCGTGGCCGCAGTGCAGGCCGCCGGCGGCGAAGTGCTGATTACCGCCGACCACGGCAACTGCGAGCAGATGTTCGACCCCGCCAACGGCCAGCCGCACACCCAGCACACCACCAACCCCGTGCCCTTCCTGTATGTCGGCCGCCCCGCCCGCATCAAATCCGGCGGTGCGCTGAAAGACATCGCCCCCACGCTCCTGGCCATGCTCGGCCTGCCCAAGCCGCCCGAAATGAGCGGCGAGAGCCTGATTGAGTTTGCCTGAGCGCGCATCACGCCCAACCCGTAAAAGGCTACCTGAAAATTTCAGGTAGCCTCCCCGAGCGCCATGAGCTTCCTCACCATCCTCGCCCTCGCCTTCGGCATGTCGATGGACGCCTTCGCCGCCGCCATCGCCCAAGGCGCCGCCATCGGCAGCCCCACCCGCCGCGGCATCCTGCGCACCGCCGCCGTGTTCGGCAGCGTGGAAACCGTTACCCCGCTTATCGGCTGGGCGCTCGGCTCGGTGGCACAGCGCTACATCGACGACTGGGACCACTGGATTGCCTTCACCCTGCTGCTCCTGCTCGGCCTGCGCATGATCTACGGCGGGCTGCGTGCCGGCCACGGCGCCGAAGAACACACCGCAAACGGCCGCTCCTGCCCACGCCACCCGCCCGGGCGCCTCATGCTCGTGGCCATCGCCTTCGCCACCAGCATCGACTCCATGATTGTCGGCGTCGGCCTCGCCTTCCTCGAAGTCAACATCCTGCTCACCGCGCTGGCCATCGGCTTCGCCACCACCCTCATGGCCGCCATCGGCATCCGCCTGGGCAGCCTGCTCGGCAGCGCCATCGGCAAACGCGCCGAAATCCTCGGCGGGCTCGTGCTCATCGGCATCGGCATCCTGATTTTGGCCGAACACCTGCACAGTCCCTAACCACCGTTTTCAGGTAGCCTCATGAACCCCAGCAAAATCCTCATCCCGCTCATCCTCCTGCTCACCGGCCTGCCCGCCCCCGCCGCCCCCAAAGACGACCTGCGCCAAGTGCAGCGCGCCATCCACGAAAGCCACCGCAAACTCCAACAGCAGCAAAGCGAACAGCGCCAGCTGCAAAGCAACATCCGCCAAACCCAAAGCGAGCTCGACAGCATCCGCCGCGAGCTCGACCAGCTCACCCGCCGCCGCCAAACCGCCTGGCGCGAGCTGCAAGCCATGCAAGCCAAGCTCGACAGCCTGCAAACCCGCATCCAAGGCACCCAAGCCCAAGCCGCCCGCCTGCTCAACAGCCGCTACCGCCAACCCCAGCCCAACGCCGTCACCCTCTTCCTGCAAAACACCGACCCCCAGCAAAAAGGCCGCCGGCTCGAATACTTGCGCCACCTCAACCAAGCCAACAGCCAAGCCCTCGCCCAGCTCCAACACAACCGCCAAGAGCTCAAACAGCAGCAAGACAGCATCAACCAGCAGCTCCAGCGCCTCGACAGCCTCAAACGCCAGCAGCAAAACACCGCCGCCCGCCTCGGCCGCCAGCAGCAGCAACAGCAACGCCAACAGCAAACCCTCGAACAAGACATCAGCCGCGAAACCGCCAAGCTGCACACCCTGCGCCAAAACGAAAGCCGCCTCAACAACCTCATCGCCAGCCTCAGCCGCCGCTCCGCCCAGCGCCAAGAAGCCCAACGCCGGCAACGCGCCGCCGCAGCCCAACAGCGCCGCCAGCAGCAAGCCGCCCAGCAAGCCCAAGCCCGCAGCCAGCCCAAGCCCCAAAGGCTACCTGAAAGCGAGCGCAGCGAGCTTCGCCAAAACGACCCCGCCGCCCCGCCATACAACACCCCCAACCCCAACACCCTCACCGCCGAAGACCTCGCCCTAGAAGCCCCCGCCGCCCCCGAACCGCAAAGCCAAGGTTTCAGCCGCATGCAAGGCCGCCTGCCCCGCCCCGTGGGTGGCAGCATCAGCGGCCGCTTCGGCCAAGCCCGCCCCGGCGGCGGCACCTGGAAAGGCCTCTTCATCAGCACCCCGCCCGCCCCCGTGCGCAGCATCGCCGCCGGCGAAGTCGCCTACGCCGCCCCCCTGCAAGGCTACGGCAACACCGTCATCATCGACCACGGCGACGGCTACCTCAGTATCTACACCGGCCTCTCCCAAATCAGCGCCGGCAGCGGCAGCAGCGTATCCCCCCGCCAAACCATCGGCCGCAGCGGCAGCCTCCCCGGCGGTGAAAACGGCCTCTACTTCGAAATCCGCTACCGCAACCAAGCCATGAACCCCGCTTCATGGGTAAACTAGCCAAGCCGCGAGCAAAAATTTCAGGTAGCCTTCCCGCTTCCCAAAAGGCTACCTGAAAACAACACCGGCATGCCATCAGCGCAGCAGGTCGGTCATCCATTCCCGATAATTTTCAAATGCCGATAATAAGCCGTACATTTATCCCCGGCCCGCTCCAATTTTTCAGGTAGCCTTCTCAGCCCGAAGCCAGCCAAACCCAGCCCCTCCCGTGAGCAAAGATTAAGGTAAAAACAACAGCCCGTCTTACCAAACTACCGTTTCCCCAGCACCAAAGAACCCTTCAAAATGTACATCGCCCCCGAATTTATCCGCCCGTTTCCCCCGCCCGAAGACGTGTTCTCCGACGACATCGAGCGCCACGCACAATTTTTCCTGCCCATCTGCTCGCTGAACCTGCGTTTTATCCAGCCCGAACACGGCGACTACTGGCTGCATTTCGTCCAGCCCGCCGACATTTACGACGGCAGCATCGGCGAAAACACCCAGCCCTTCCACAGCCGCTACAATTTTGAAGACAGCATCTGCTTCGATGTGGATGCCGGCGGCAAATACCGCTTCAGCGGCGATTGGCGCTTTTTCGATGCGGAAACCGAAATCCCTGCCGACGTGATCGCCAAAGCGCGGGAGAAAATGGAAAAACACCATATCTCTTGGCAACGCGCCCTGCCCCAGCCCTACCGCATGATCGACTTCGACGGCATACGCCACGCCCGCGAGCAAAACCATCAGGCTTATCAGCTTATTAAAGCCTTCTATCTGAAACACGGCCGGCTGCCGCTTTCGCTCTACGGCTGGGGAAAAGCCGTGGCCGGTGCCGAAAACTCGTCGGCAGCCTTGGCCGCATTCGAACAGTTCGACCAAGCAAATGAGCAAGAATATGTGCGGCACAATATGCCCGCCCCTACCAAACCGAGCTGTTGCAAGACGCAGGCGGCCTCAGCCCCGATTTCCAAGCATGGATGAAAGAAGACGGCTTCAGCAACATAAACGAACTGATGCAGCATGGTTGCGGCAATTTGGAAAACCCGCCCCTGCGCGATGACGGGCGCGTGTTCGACTACATCGGCTGGCTCAGCGGCCACCGCTTCCAAGAGAGCGGCTGCGACGAACTCTTCTTGTTCTTCGACCACCGCAACCAAAAAGCCGTGATACGCCTGGTGTACAGCTGACAGTGCTTGGCCGCCCGCCGGCACAGCCCGTGTCGGAGTGCGCCGCAATTTCGGTTTTCAGGTAGCCTGCCCGCCCACTCTAAGGGCTACCTGAAAACACAAGCGCCACAAAGCCCAAACACCCGCCATATTTTTCAGGTAACCTTTTCCGGCCATAGCCGCCATTTAGCATTTATTTACCCCCACCCCCTTGCTGGAACAGGCAAATTTGCCTAAAGTTCAGCCTTCCGAGCCGCACGGCAGGCTACCTGAAAAAAGACAGCGCCCGCCGCAGCCCCATACTCCGGCTCGCCTTAGCAAAACCCGAAAGAGATACCCACCCATTATGTCCAACAACACATTCAAAAAAATCGCCCTCTACACCCTCGGCACATTCACCGGCATCGCCGTGAGCCTGAGCGTGCAGAGCGTGGCCGAAACCCGCAGCCGCCAGCCCCTGCCCGTGGATTCCCTGCGCACCATGGCCGAAGTGTACAGCCAGGTGAAAGCCAACTATTATCAAGACAAAACCGACGAAGAAATCCTCGAAGGCGCGCTCAAAGGCATGGTGTCCCACCTCGACCCGCACTCCGAATACATGAACACCAAAGACTACGCCGACCTGCAAGAAAACACCAAAGGCGAATTCGGCGGCCTAGGTATGGAAGTAAGCTCTGAAAACAACTTTGTCAAAGTCGTCTCCCCCATCGAAGACACCCCCGCCGAACGCGCCGGCATCCAAAGCGGCGACTTCATCATCAAAATCGACGACGCCTCCACCCGCAACATGAGCGTGAACGACGCCGTGAAACGCATGCGCGGCGAGCCCGGCACCAAAATCACCCTCACCCTCACCCGCAAAGACGCGCCCCAGCCTATCGTGGTCACGCTCACCCGCGCCGTCATCAAAGTGCGCAGCGTGCGCCACGATCTGATCGAGCCCGGCTACGGCTACCTGCGCATCAGCCAGTTCCAAGAGCGCACCGTGCCCGCCATGGTGGAAGCCCTGCAAGCCATGCGCCGTAGCAACGGCGGCCCGCTCAAAGGCCTCGTGCTCGACCTGCGAGACGACCCCGGCGGCCTGCTCAACGGCGCTGTGGGCGTATCCGCCGCATTCCTGCAAAACAACCAGCTCGTGGTGAGCACCAAAGGCCGCAACGGCCAAGAAAACATGAGCCTCAAAGCCACCCCGTCCGACTACCAAATCGGCAGCGTCGGCAACCCCCTCGCCGGCCTGCCCGCCGAGTTTAAAAACATCCCGATCACCGTGCTCATCAACTCCGGCTCCGCCTCCGCCTCCGAAATTGTGGCCGGCGCCCTGCAAGACCACAAACGCGCCGTTATCGTGGGCACCCAAAGCTTCGGCAAAGGCTCCGTGCAATCCGTGATGCCCCTCTCCAACGGCGGCGCACTGAAAATCACCACCCAGCTCTACTACACCCCCAACGGCCGCTCCATCCAAGCCCAAGGCATCATACCCGACGTGGAAGTGGCCGACAAAACCCGCCGCTACGAAAGCCGTGAAGCCGACCTCTCCGGCCACCTGAGCAACCCCAACGGCGGCAACGAAGTGCGCGGCCGCTCGCTACACAGCAGCACCGAAGCCAAAGCTGCCTCCGAGCCCGCCGCCAAAGAAGAAGCCGACAACAACCCCGCCACTCGCTACAAGCCCAACCCGGCCAAAGACGACCAACTGCGCCGCGCATTGGAGCTGGTGAAAGCCCCGCAGCAATGGCGCGCCGCCCTCGGCCAAGCCGCCACCCGCCCGGCCAAGCCCATCGAACACTAAACCGCGCGGCAAACCACACAGGCTACCTGAAAAGCGCTTTTCAGGTAGCCTGTGGTTTTATAGTGGATTAAATTTAAATCAGGACAAGGCGACGAAGCCGCAGACAGTACAGATAGTACGGCAAGGCGAGGCAACGCAGTCCTGGTTTAAATTTAATTCACTATATTCAACTTTCCACGCAAGCCGTAAAGCAACAAACTTTTCAGGTAGCCCAAATCCCACTCCGCCTATAGCCTATGCCGCCGATGGGCGTTATAATCCGCCCTTCCCAACCGTTTCAAACACAAAGGAAAACACAATGGCAGATTTCAACCAAATCCTCAACGCCGGCAACGTAGACGGCGGCATCATCAACGTAGTCGTGGAAATCCCCCAAGGCTCCAACCAAAAAATCGAATGGGACCGCAAACTCGGCGCCATGAAGCTCGACCGCATCGAGCCGCAAATCTTCGCCAAACCCACCAACTACGGCTTCATCCCGCAAACCCTCGATGAAGACGGCGACGAGCTCGACGCCCTCATCATCACCGACCTGCCCCTGCCCACCGGCATCTACATGGAAGCCAAAGTCATCGGCGTGATGAAATTCGTGGACGACGGCGAAGTAGACGACAAAGTCGTAGTCGTGCCCGCCGATGACCGCCACAACGGCAACGTCATCAACACCCTGGCCGACCTGCCGCCGCAGCTGATCAAACAAATCGAATTCCACTTCAACCACTACAAAGACCTGAAAAAACCCGGCACCACCAAAGTCGGCCACTGGGGCGACATCGAAGAAGCCAAAGCCGTGATCCGCGAATCCCAAGTCCGCTGGAAAGCGCAATAAACCCATTCAGGCTACCTGAAAATCAAAGCCGTTGTTCCCATTGGAGAACAACGGCTTTATTGCCGCCTGCCCAAGCAGCAGATATTTTTCAGGTAGCCTGCACTCTTTACCAACCCGTTTCCATAATAATGGGTGAGGGCAACTCGTCCGAATTCCATTGGGCGGCTCCATGCACCAAAGCCCACCTGTTCAGCACAACAAAAGGCTACCTGAAAGATCGCATTGCTCATTTTCAGGTAGCCTCATCTGCTTTGCCGGAATATCCCTACCCCTGCTCCCACTCGGCCACCCGTGCCGCAATTTTCTCTGCGCTCAAGCCCAAGTCGCTCAGCAGCAGGGCGGGGTCGCCGTGGCCGGTTACGATGTCTTCGATGCCCAGCAGCAACACGGGCAGGCGGCAGCCCTGTTTGGCCAGCACTTCCAGCACCGCGCTGCCGGCGCCGCCCTGCACCGCGTTTTCCTCAATGCACACCAGCCACTGGTGGCTGGCGGCCAGCTCGGCAATCAGCGCTTCGTCCAGCGGTTTCACAAAGCGCATATCGGCCACCGTCCAATCGGCGGCTTCGGCGGCCTGCAAGGCGGGCTGCACCATGCTGCCGAAGGCCAGCACGGCGGTGCCTTTGCCCTGCCGCCGCAGCACGCCCTTGCCCAGCGGCACGGTATCCAAACCGGCCGGCGAAGCGGTGCTGCCGCTGGCGCCGCGCGGATAACGCACGGCGGCGGGGCCGTCCAGCGCGTAGCAGGTGGAGAGCAGCAGGCGGCATTCTTCGCCGCTGCTGGGCGCGGCCACCACCATATTGGGGATGCAGCGCAGGAAGCTCAAATCGTAGGCACCGGCGTGGGTGGGGCCGTCGGCGCCGACGATGCCGGCGCGGTCGATGGCAAACAGCACCGGCAGGTTTTGCAGTGCCACATCGTGCACCAGTTGGTCGTAGGCGCGCTGGAGGAAGGTGGAATAAATCGCTACCACGGGCTTCATGCCGCCGCAGGCCAGGCCGGCGGCAAAGGTAACGGCGTGCTGCTCGGCAATGCCCACGTCGAAATAGCGCTCGGGAAAGCGCTGCTCGAATTCCACCAGCCCGCTGCCTTCGCGCATGGCGGGCGTGATGGCGGCCAGTTTGTCGTCTGCCGCGGCCTGGTCGCACAGCCATTGGCCGAAAATCTGGGTGTAGCTCAAAGGGGCGGCCGCGCCGCTCACCGGGCCTTGGTCGGGGTTGAATTTGCCCACGGCATGAAAGCCCACGGGGTCGTTTTCGGCCAGCTTGTAGCCCTGCCCTTTTTGCGTGAGCACGTGCAAGAGCTGCGGGCCTTTGCGCTGCTTCATTTCTTTGAGCACGGCCACCAGTTGCAGCACGTTGTGGCCGTCCACCGGGCCGGTGTAGCTGAAGCCGAAGTTGTCAAACAGGGAATCGGGGCGGATGCGCGAGCCGTCGAGCACGCTCTTGAGCCGCTGTTCCACCTTTTGCGCGATGTGCAGCGCGCCGGGGAGCTTGTCGAGCACTTTTTCGGATTTGTGCTTGATATTGCGCAGGGTGCTGCGCCAGTCTTTGGCCTGGCTGCCGGCAAGGTATTTGGGAAAGGCGCCCACATTGGGGGAAATCGACATTTCGTTGTCGTTGAGGATAACGAGCAGGTCGGTATCCATGTCGCCGGCGTTATTCAGCGCTTCGAAGGCTTGGCCGGCGGTCATGGCGCCGTCGCCGATCACGGCCACACTGCGCTTGGGGCTACCTGAAAGTTTGTCGGCCACGGCCATGCCCAGCGCGGCGCCGATGGAAGTGGAAGAATGCCCTACGCCGAAATCGTCGTATTCCGATTCGCAGCGCTTGGGGAAGCCGGCCAGGCCGCCGTATTGGCGCATGGTGTGCATGCGGCTGCGGCGGCCGGTAAGCACTTTGTGCGGGTAGCTTTGGTGGCCCACGTCCCAAATCAGGTGGTCGTTGGGCGTGTCGTACACATAATGCAGCGCCACGGCCAGCTCCACGGCGCCCAGATTGCTGGCGAAATGGCCGCCGGTTTTGCTGATACTGTCGAGCAGGAAGGTGCGCAGTTCGGCCGCCAGCTGCGGCAGCTGGTCTTCGCGCAAACGGCGCAAATCCTGCGGGTAGTCGATGGTGTCGAGAAGCGGCGTGGTGGTCATGGTGTGGCGTTTCCCTGTTAGTTTGGGATAATTTAGTCGGGATAAATAAAACAGGATTATATAGCCATTCCGCCCGGCACGGCAGGCAAATTAGCCTTGGCGCGGCAAAGCTTGCTATGATGGCGGCTTCCCAACCCGCGCCCGCCCCGCCATGACCGACACCGCCCAAATCATCACCAGCTATGGCCGCCGCTTCATCGTACGCACGCCGCACGGCCAAACCTTCGAAGCCACCACCCGCAAAAAGCGCGTGGACTTCGCCTGCGGCGACCAGGTGCACATCACGCCGGTGAACGGCGAGCAGGCGGTGATTGAAGACTTCCTGCCGCGCCGCAGCCTGCTCTACCGCCAAGATGCTTGGAAAACCAAGCTGATTGCCGCCAACGTGAGCCAGCTCTTGATTGTGCTGGCCGCCGTGCCCACGCCCAGCGAGCCGCTGCTGCAACGCGCCCTGCTGGCGGCAGAAGCGGCCGGCATCCGCGCGGTAATCGTGCTCAACAAAACCGATTTGCCGGAAACGGCACAATGGCGTGGCAAACTGGCGTTTTACGAAGGCTTGGGCTACCCCGTACTCGCCGTCAGCGCCGTGCGCGATGCCGCCGCCCTGCTGCCGGTGTTGAGCGGGCACACCAACATCCTGCTCGGCCAAAGCGGCATGGGCAAATCCACCCTCATCAACGCCCTGCTCGGCCAAAGCATCGCCCGCACCAACGACATCTCCAGCGCCCTCGATTCCGGCAAACACACCACCACCCATGCCCAGCTCTACGACCTAAACAACCACACCCACATCATCGATTCCCCCGGCTTGCAGGAATTCGGCCTGCACCATCTTCAGGTAGCCTCACTATTGCACTATTTCCCCGATATGCGCCACCTCATCGGCCAATGCAAATTCCACAACTGCACCCACCGCCAAGAGCCCGGCTGTGCCGTGAAAGCCGCCGCCGAAGCCGGCCAAATCCGCCCCGACCGCCTCCAGCTTTTGCAGCAGCTCACCGACGAATTGTCGGCAAAAAAATGGTAATACACTGTTTTGCAAACACTTGTTTTACCTACACCTCTATATTTACATTGCCCCGCCTATCTTTACTTTTCCCAAACTTGCGCAAACAAAACAGATAATTTAGTATTCCCCCCATCAAGCAAACTGCCGGATAACGTTGAACAATTATCCCATTTTGCCGGAATAGCTAAATAAAGAGAGGTAAATCATGACAAAAAAAACCACCAACTACGTCGTTACCATTGCCGACGCAATGAACGCCAGCCGCAGCCGCCAAGTGCTGCTGCAACTGCCGCGCGAAGAAATTCGCTACCTGAACCAAGCCGAATTTAAAAAATTCGTGGCAGAGAAATGCAACGTCAGCTCGCTGAAAATCCACTCCATCGAGCGCTTCTACAAATAAGCAAGCAAACAAAACCGCTCCGGCAGCAACCGGAGCGGTTTTTCTATGGGGTGGCGAGCCGGAACCCCGGCACTGCCGAATTCGAGATGGGCTGCTTGCTTCCGCACCTGACCCCTTGTCCCAAACCTGCATGCGGGGAGACCCGCCATAGAGAGCGCGAATTATACGGAGGCCTCGCCGATTTGCCAAGCCAAACCTGCTCAAGGCTACCTGAAAACGAAGTTTCCGAAGGAAGCTGAGTTTCTGCGAAGCTAAAACGGCGCCGCGGAGTTTCCGCAAAGCCAAACCAAACCCCTTTGCCAAGCGCCAAATTTTTCAGGTAGCCCCAAGCCAAGCAAAGGCTACCTGAAAACCAAGCTCCAACAAAATTCAAACCGCATGCCACCCAAGCTCACCGATACTCCA
This sequence comes from Eikenella longinqua, assembly GCF_001648355.1. Lineage (GTDB taxonomy): Bacteria > Pseudomonadota > Gammaproteobacteria > Burkholderiales > Neisseriaceae > Eikenella > Eikenella longinqua. Next base: position 73,314 of record NZ_LXSL01000011.1, read on the forward strand.
CCCGCAACGCCCGATGATCCGAATGCCGCCACGGCAAAGGCCGCACCGCCGCAGCCAAATTCTTCGCCAGCACATGATCGATATTCAGGAAAAACGGCTGCCATGTCGGCGTGAAATAGCGCGTGGCCGGCTGCGCGCCGCTGGTGTGCACAAAACGGCGGAACAGCGGCGAAAACGGGCTGCTGTTGAAATCGCCCACCGCCAGCGCGCGCGGTTCGGCAGCTATGGCAGCGGCCGTTTCGGCCAGATAAGCCTGCCGCGCCGCCGCCAGCTCGCTGCTGATGGGCGGCGGCGGGTGCAGCGCATACACCGCCGTGCCGTCTGCCGTTTGGGCGCGTATATAGGGGTAATCGCCCAGCATGCGCACTTCGCAGGCCGCCAGCGGCGCACGGCTCCACAAGGCCAGCGCAAACGGGCTGTGTTCACGGCGCTCGCAGCCGTGCGGATACGCCTCGCGCAAAGCCTGCCAGCCCATATCGTCCAAATTGATTTCGCCCAGCGCCAATATGTCCGCCCCTTCCGCGAGCAGCGCCGCGCCCTCTTCCGCCGCGGCCGGATTATCCAAATGCACGTTGTACCACACCAGCCGCGAGCCGCCCTGCCCCGCTGAGGGCAAAGCAAACGGCTGCGCCAGCCATAGCAGCGATGCCGCCGCACAACCCAGCCACACCGCACGCCACCGCCGCTGCGGCCACAGCGCCGCCAAAGCAAACACCGCCGCATAATACGGCAGGAAATGGCTAAACAGCTCCGCCAGCCAATGCAGACCGCCAAGCTGCCCGATGATTACGCCCGCCAAGCTGAGCAGCGCGAGCAGGTGCAAACGGCGGCGGAGAAACGCAAGAATTTTGTGCATACGCCATTCAGTGAGAGAAAACGTTTCAGACAAAGCCCTATTATCCTGCAAACAGGCTACCTGAAAAAGCATGGGCACAGGCGGGCAAAAGAAACAGCCGGAAAGCAACGATGCGTTTCCAGCTGTTTGTCCGATTTTCAGGTAGCCTCAAGCGGCTTAGGCGTAATCCTGCAATTCGGGGTTGATGGCGGTTTGCGCCAGGTTGTTGGTGTAGTTGCACAGGGTGGCCAGCGCCACGCCCATCACCACTTCCACCGCCTGCTGTCGGTTGTAGCCTGCATCCAAGAAGGCTTGCAGTTCGGCATCGGACACCGCGCCTTTTTTCGCCATCACGGCTTGGGTGAAGGCGGCCAGGGCGGCGAGTTTGGCATCGTCGAAGGCGGCGGGGTTCAACTCGCGGGAAGCTTGGATGGCCTGCTCGGAAAGCAGCTTTTTCAGGGTGGCGATTTTGGTGTGGCCGGCCACGCAGAAGCCGCATTCGTTGGTTTTGGCGGCGATAATCTGCACCACTTCCACTTCGCCCGGGGTGAGGCTGTTGGCAGCATTGAGCTTGCCCACTTCCTGATAAAACGCCAGGGCTTCGGGCGCATTGGCGAGCACGCCGATGAGGTTGGGGATGAAGCCGTTGGCCTTGAGCGCGGCTTCCACGCGCGGCTTGGCGGCTTCGGGGGCGGTTTCGACGGTGTGGATGGGGAGGCGTGCCATGTTTGGGTTCCTTTATGTGTGGTTGGGAAAGAGCGGGATTGTAGCGGAAAGCAGGCGGGAGGCTAAATAATCGTTTGTTTGGAGAGATAGAACGTTCGGGCATAAGGGCTACCTGAAAACGTGGGCTTCAAAGCAAGTTAAAGCGTTGCATTGGCATAGCCAAAACTGAGTTTCTGCCAATCTGAAAAGAAAGAGGCTACCTGAAAACTGTTTTTCAGGTAGCCTCTAATCCGCTGCGGCATTAGGCCAGCAGGGCTTTCAGCTTGGCGGCAATCTCGCCCGCGGCCACCAATTCGGTTTCGCCGCTGCGCCGCTCGGTGTATTCCACTTTGCCTTCTTTCAGGCCGCGGTCGCCGATGGCGATGCGGTGCGGGATGCCAAGCAGCTCGGAATCAGCCAGCAGCACGCCGGCTCGTTCGTCGCGGTCGTCGAGCAGCACATCGATGCCGGCGGCACTGAGCTCGGCGTAGATTTGGTCGGCGGCAGCGCGCACGGCTTCGGATTTTTTGTAGTTCATCGGCACGATCACGGCTTGGAAGGGCGCCATGGCGTTGGTCCAGATGATGCCGCGCTCGTCGTTGTTTTGCTCGATGGCGGCAGCCACGATGCGGGTGATGCCGATGCCGTAGCAGCCCATTTCCATGATTTGCGATTTGCCGTTGTTGTCGAGGAAGCTGGCTTTGAGGGCGGCGGAATATTTGTCGCGCAGCTGGAACACGTGGCCGACTTCGATGCCGCGCGCGAGTTTCAGGTAGCCTTTGCCGCAAGGGCTGGGGTCGCCTTCCACCGCGTTTCGGATGTCGGCAAATTCGGGCTCGGGGCAGTCGCGGCCGAAGTTGAAGCCGGTGTAGTGCCAATCGTCTGCGTTGGCGCCGATTACCGTGTCGGCCAGTTTTTCCACGGCGAAGTCGGCATACACTTTGCCGGCAAAGCCCACGGGGCCGAGCGAGCCGCCGTTGGCGCCGAATTGGGCTTGGATGGCTTCGGGCGAAGCCATGGCCAGCGGGCTTTTCACGCCGGGCAGTTTTTCGGCTTTGATTTCGTTGAATTCGTGGTCGCCGCGCAACAGCAGCAGCACAAGTTCGCCTTCTTCTTCGCCTTCCACCACGATGGATTTGAGCGTGCGCTCAATCGGGATTTGCAAAAATTCCACCAGCGCGGCGATGGTTTTTACGCCCGGAGTGTGCACTTTCGCGAGCGTTTCTTGCGCGGGGGCGCGTTCGCCGCTTTGGCGCAGGGTGGCGGCGAGCTCGATATTGGCGGCGAAATCGGATTCGCTGCTGTAGGCAATCACGTCTTCGCCGCTCTCGGCCAACACTTGGAATTCGTGCGAGCCGGTGCCGCCGATGCTGCCGGTGTCGGCGGCCACGGGGCGGTAGTCGAGGCCCAGGCGGTCGAACACGCGGCAGTAGGCGTCATACATGGGCTGGTAGCCGTCGCGCACGAGGGATTCGTAGTCGGTGTGGAAGGAATAGGCGTCTTTCATGATGAATTCGCGCGCGCGCATCACGCCGAAACGGGGGCGGCGCTCGTCGCGGAATTTGGTTTGGATGTGGTAGAAGTTTTTCGGCAGCTGCTTATAGCTGGTGATTTCTTTGCGCACGATGTCGGTAATCAGCTCTTCGCAGGTGGGGCTGAAGCAGAAGAGGTTGTCGTGGCGGTCGGTGATGCGCAGCAGTTCGTCGCCGTAGAAATCCCAGCGGCCGCTTTCTTTCCACAAATCGGCAGGCTGAATCACCGGCATCAAAAGCTCGATGGCGCCGGCGCGGTTCATCTCTTCGCGCACCACGGCCTCCACTTTGCGCAACACGCGCAAGCCCATGGGCATCCAAGTGTAGAGCCCGGAGGCGTTGGCTTTGATCAGGCCGGCGCGCAGCATGAGCTTGTGGCTGGCCAGCGCGGCTTCGGTGGGGGCTTCTTTGAGGGTGGAAATGAAGAATTGGGAGGCTTTCATGGCGGTGCTTCTTTGCTTGGATTGGGGAAGTGGGAAATTGTATCAATGTTTCAGGTAGCCTGAAAGGCGGGGCGGCCGGCTGTTTGGGAAAAGAAAACCCCTTGCCGCTTGGCGGAAAGGGGTATAGCTTGGGCCGGGCGGTTTAGAAACGCAGCCCGCCGCGGATGCCGAAGGAATGTTGGCGGGTTTTTTCCACTTCCACGGTTTCGCCTTCGTGGGTGAAGCTGGTGGCTTTATCCCGTGTGTAGCGGTAGTAGGGGCCGAAGGTGAGGCTGAGGCTGTCGTTCAGCTGCTTGTTTACGTCCACACCCAGGCCGAGGCTGTAGCTGTTTTGCTTGTATTTGCCGTCGCTTTCATACTCGATTTGGGTGTATTTGTCTTCCACGCGGCGGTGTACGCTGACTTTGGCTTCGCCCCACGGCGTGATGCTCCAGCCGCTGCCCAGCTGTTGCTCGTATTCGGCATGCGCTTTCAGATAGAGGTTGTTGGCGCGGGTGTCTACGGCATCGCCGTCAGGATCAACCTGGTGGCTGTGCAAATCGGTTTTGCCGTGGCTGTAGCCCACACCGCCACCCACGCGCAAACCGCCGTTTTTAAAGCCGGAAGGGGAATACAGGTAGCCGGCATACACATCTACATTATGGGTGTTGGCGCCATTGATGATTTTCTCGCCTTCCACCTTCACATCGCTGTCGCGGTATTCGTAGCCCAGTTCGGTGCGGATGGCGTGCTGGTCGGCCAAGGGCAGGTCGGCGCGGCCTTGCAGGGTTACGCCGTCGCCGCTGGTTTTGAGCGGGTCGGTCTTGGCGTGGCTGTGCACATAACCCAGCGATACGGTGTAGCGGCCGTCGTTAATCGGATGAATCGGCGTGCCTTCTTCGGCGGGCGCGGCCTGCACGGCGGCCGACAGAGCCAAAACGGATAAGGAAATCAAAGTTTTCTGCATATTTCTCTCCAAGGTTTGCAGGGAACGGCACGGCTGGATTGATTCCGCCGTGATTCACCTCTGCTTGCGTTGCCATGATAGCGAAGGGCTGGCAGGCATTCAAATTTTTTAGACAAATCGTCTTTTTCAGGTAGCCTGCAAGATTCGGTAAAAGCTGTGGAAACAAATCTAATCTACTGAATTTGTTTGATAAAAATAAAACTTATTATTTACCTACAGCGATGTTGGTTTTAGCCCACCTTTCAGGCTACCTGAAAATTTAGGCTACCTGAAAATGCCGGCAATATTTTTCCGGCCGCCCGGCCGTTGCCCGCTCAATCTGCAAAGCCGTTCGGATTATCCTGCTGCCAGCGCCAGGAATCGCGCATCATCTCGGCAATGCCGAATTCCGCCTGCCAGCCGATTTCGGCGGCGGCTTTGCCCGGGTCGGCATAGCATTCGGCGATGTCGCCGCTGCGGCGCGGTTTGAGCGCATAGGGCACGCGTTGGCCGCTGGCGGCTTCAAACGCGCGGACGATTTCGAGCACGGAATAGCCCTGCCCCGTGCCTAGGTTGTAGGTGTGCACGCCGGGCTGCCGGGCTTTGGCCTGCATGGTTTTGAGGTGGCCGTGCGCCAAATCGACCACGTGGATGTAGTCGCGCACACCGGTGCCGTCGCGGGTGGGGTAGTCGCTGCCGAACACGGAGAGCTCGGCCAGCCTGCCTGCGGCCACTTGGCAGATGTAGGGCAGGAGGTTGTTGGGGATGCCGTTGGGCTGCTCGCCAATGCGTCCGCTGGGATGGGCGCCGATGGGGTTGAAATAGCGCAATAAAATCACGCTCAAATCGGGGCGGGCGGCCTGCGTGTCTTGCAGGATGCGCTCAACCATGTGCTTGGACGTGCCGTAGGGGTTGGTGGTGGCGCCGGTGGGCATGTTTTCGGTAATCGGCATGCGCTCGGGGCTGCCATACACGGTGGCGGAGGAGCTGAACACGATGCTTTTCACGCCGGCAGCCAGCATTTCTTCCAGCAGGATGAGGCTACCTGAAACGTTGTTATCGTAGTATTTCACCGGCTCACGCACGCTCTCGCCCACGGCTTTGAGGCCGGCGAAGTGCATCACGGTGTCGATGCGGTGCGCGGCAAAAATCTGCTGCAAAAGGGCGCGGTCGCGAATGTCGCCACGGTAGAACACGGGCTCGCTGCCGCCCAGCTCGGCAATGCGCGGCAGCACCTGCGGCGAGGCGTTGCACAAATTGTCTAAAATCACGGTGCGGTATCCGGCTTGCAGCAGCTCGACTGCGGTGTGCGAGCCGATGAAACCGGCGCCGCCGGTGATGAGGATGGTGGGCATGGGTTTCCTTTCTATTGTCTTTCGGTTTGGCCGAAACTGATTGCGCTCGTTTTAGCTTCGCAGAAACTTGCTTCGCTCGTTTTCAAGTTTTCAGGTAGCCTTTGGCAATGAGCAAGAGGCTACCTGAAAATCATCTCGCGCCAAAGCCGGTGATAATCGTCTTCAGCGTTTTAAACAGAATCAGCACGTCCAGCGCAAAGGAGAAGTGCTTGATGTAGTAGAAATCGTGCTCGATTTTCACTTGGGTTTCGTCGGTGTTGCCGGCATAGCCCTGCATCACCTGCGCCCAGCCGGAGAGGCCGGGGCGCACGATATGGCGGTAGTTGTAGAACGGGATGCTCGCTTCAAACTGCTGCACAAACACTTTCTGCTCGGGGCGCGGCCCGATGAGCGCCATATCGCCCTTGATGATGTTCCAAAACTGCGGCAGCTCGTCTAGCCTGGTTTTGCGGATGAAGCGGCCGGTGCGGGTCACGCGCGCATCGCCCTGCTGCGCCAGCTGCGCGCCGTGTTTTTCCGAATCGCACACCATGCTGCGGAACTTGTAAATCTTAAACTCGCGCCCGCCCCGCCCCACGCGGTTTTGCACAAACAACACCGGCCCCGGGCTTTCCAGGCGCACGGCCAACGCCGTGGCCAGCATCAGCGGCAGCGTGAGCGGCAGGCTGGCCAACACCAGCAAGCTTTCCAGCACCTGCTTGATGGCCATATAGGCCGGGCTGGGCAGAAGCGAACCCAGGTCGTTTTCATACATATGCCGGATTTTCACGCGGCCGGTGAGCGATTCTTCCACTTGGCGGATGTTGTAAACCGCAATGCCGCGCAGGGTGCAGTCAGCCAGGAAGCGCTGCCACTCCGCTCCCAAATCGGGCGCGTGCAGATTGGTTACCACCGTGTTCACGCGCTCGTTTGCAGGCAGCCTCGGCTCGGCGAGCTCGTGCCAGCGGATGTTCGATAGCTGCGGCAAATCGCACATGCCTGCCACGTCGATGTAATACAGATGGCGGATGTGCCGCTTCTCCAGCCAGGTTTCGGCAAACAGATACAGCACGGTGAGCGCGAAACCCGCCGCCAGGTAATACACCGAATACGGCAGGCGCAGCATGGCGGCAAACACCAGCGGCAGCCCCAGCCCGATGGCCGACACGGGGATCACCGACAGCTTGGAACGCTCGCCGGGAAAGCGCGTGAGGTTGCGGCTCAAGGCATAGGAAAGCAGTAGGCCGGCCAGGAGCAGGCTATAGCTGGAAAGATTCGTGGCCGTGGGGTGCGACAGCTCGCGCGGCGGCCAAAACCACCACGCCGGCGCAATCAAAATTACCAAGGCGGCCGCGACAAAGCGCAGGGTCATTTTTATCGTTTTCATTATGTTTTTTATTTCTCGTTTGTCAGTTTGCTGAATCCCACAGGCTACCTGAAATTACTTCCTCAACCACACCCGATACACCCACTGCCGCACCCCGTTGGGCAGCAGCCGCACCGGCAGCCGCAGCAGCACGTTTTTCGCCCACTGCCCAGCGCTCAGAAAGCCCGCGCGGTAGAAACGCCGCTGCATGGCCAGCTCGTTTTTCGCATAAGCCCAGCCGCCGCGCCGCCGATACATCTCATCGCCCGCGCGCGCATACACCAGCACTTCGGGCAGGTTGGCGAAACAGCAGCCTTGCAGCAGCATGCGCACCCACAAATCATAATCCTCATACAGCGGCGCATGCTGATAATTGCCCGCCGCCAGCACCGCCGATTTGCGGTAGCACACCGTCATGTGGTTGATGGGATTGCGGCTTTTGGCAAAACGCGCAATCTCTTCGTGTGCGCAGGGCACGCGGCGGCTGTGCGCGGCATCATCCGGCGTGTGCGCAAATTCGTCAATCTGGCTGCCGCACACGTCCAGCTGCGGATGCGCCGCCACAAAAGCCAGCTGCCGCGCAAAACGCTCGGGGTGGCAAACATCATCCGTATCCATGCGGCAGACCCATTCGTGCGAGCAGGCCTGTAAGCCGGCATTCAGCGCCCGCCCCAGCCCCACATTTTGCGGCAGCCGCACAACCTTCAGCGGCAGGCTACCTGAAAACTCTGTAACTACTGCTTCCAAATTTTCAGGTAGCCCGCCGTCGTACACCAGCACGATTTCATCCGGCATCCGCGTTTGCGCGGCCAAACTGGCCAAGCATTGGCGCAGATATTCCGGCTGCTCGCGCGCATACAGCGACATCAGCACGGAAAACGGCGGCGTTTCCCCAGCTGCCAGGCTACCTGAAAGCGGGTTTGGCCCAAACTGATTTTGCTCACGCGCCGTCATGCCGCCCCCTCTTCCGTTTCGGCTAAAAAACGCAGCGCGGTGTCGTCGGCCACCTTACGCGCCAGCCAATTTTGGCCATTTTGCAGGGCGTGCAGCTCGGGCAAGGCCAAAATGTCCGGATGGTTGCTGCCCGGGGCGAAGCGGATATAGCGGCGGTTGTGCGGAAACAGGGTGAGGCCGGCGTTGGGGCGAAGCTCGCTGCGCTCGTTTTGGCGAAACTCGCTGCGCTCGTTTTCAGGTAGCCTTTTCACCAAGTATTGGAAGAAATGCTCGTCCGGGCAGAGCTTCTTGCGGAAGAAAGCGCAGGTCGGCTCGTCTGCCGCATGCAGCAGCGTTTGTAAGGCGGCGCGGTCGGCGGAAAACCATTGGCTGCCGGCATAGGCGGTTTGCGCGGCGGGCAGGATTTTATCGGCTACCTGAAAAACTTTGGTAAGCAATTTGCCGGGCAGGCTGCGCTGCCAGGCGGTGTCGGCATGCGGCGTGTTGAAGCGCACGCGGTAGCGCAGGCGCGGTGCGGGGCGGCATTCCAAGAGCAGGCTGCCGAGCGGCAGTTCGGCAAATTCGCGCTCGATTTGCGCAGGCGGTTTCAACAACACGCAGTTGCCGCTGGCCAGGTGCACAAAGCGGATGCCTTCCTCGGCCAGCGCGGCACGCATCAGGTGCAGCGTGGCCTGCACCATGCTGAAGCCCGCCCAGCGGATATCCACGCGCTGCGGGATAAGCTGCGCATTCGGTGGCAGGGGTGGCAGGGCACCGATGTCTGCCTTGGCATCGTAGTGCAGCAGCAGGCGGATTTCGGGGTGGCGCTCGGCCAGCCGCAGCCAATACAGCGGCGGGCGGTGACACAGGATTAGGAAGGCGCTACTCATTCGGTGTGGTCTTCTAAATCAATAATCGGGATGCCCAGCTGCGCCATCACTTCGTAAATCCGCACGGCGGCAGGCGTTTGAAACGCAGGCTGCGCGGGGCGCACGGCATACACGGCGGTGCGCGGAAAGGCGTGCACATTCAGCGCGGCGGTGCTGATGAGGTGGTACACCTCGAAGCGGGTGTTGGGCTCGGCGCGCAGGCATTCCAGCAAATAATCTTCAAAAATCAGCGGGCTGGCAATATATCGCGCGCCGGATACGCGGTAGGTTTCGCGCGGGTGCGGAAAATATTCGCCGATGTCGAAACGGCGCAGCAGGCTTTCGGCCAGCGCGGCGTTATCTGCCGCATTAGGCAGCAATGGCTGGCCGAGCAGGATGCGGCGGGTGCGGGCGGCTGGCTCCCCGCATTTTTCAGGTAGCCTCCCGTTTGCGCCAAGCTCGTTTGCTACGCCGTTTTCGCCATGCAGCAACTCACTTCGTTCATTTCGGCGAAACTCGCTGTGCTCGTTTTGGCGAAACTCGCTGCGCTCGTTTTCAGGTAGCCCTTGCCCGGCTGCCGCCCACAAATCCAGCGGCACGGTGGGCGCGGCAATATTGGGCTGGCCGGGGTAGAGCGTGTGGTGCCGTTGCGAGAGGCGGCGCAAGTCTTCGGTTTGCAGGCGGATGCCGCGCAGGCGGTTCATCAGGTGGCGCTGGCAGTTGCCGCTGTTGCGGTAGAGCACGCTGCCGGGAATCAGATTGCCCGTGCCGTCGTCGAAGGTTTCCAGCGCGGCGAAGCGGATTTTGTTCAGCACGTATTGCACGTTCGGGTTGTCGATGCTGGCGGCAAAGGCGGTGGCGTATTGCCCATCCAGCCCGCGCAACAGGCGCGGCAGGCCGAGCTCGCGCCGCAATTTGCTTTGCGGAATCAGGGCATATTCGGCATGGCGGCTGCCCGCAGAGGCTACCTGAAAATAATGCCGGAACTTGGCGTTGTCTGCATCTTCGTAGCACAGCATCAGCAAATCGAAAGGCTGCGGCGCACGCTGCTCCATCAGCCGCCGCGCCATCAGCGCCTGCAAAGGCGTGAGGCAGATAATCAGGTTTGCCAACTCAGCCATACGGTTTCACCTGCCGGAATAATATCGGGAAAATCAACACATTGCCGGCAATCATCGCCAGCGGCACCCACGCTATGCCCACCCGCGCCGTGAGCAGCAACACCAGCAGATAGCCGCCCGCCGAGAGCAGCGACGTGAAGGCAATACGCCGGTTTTGCGCGTGGTAAAACAAATAATTCACCTGCAAATAATACGGCACCATCAAACCGAAACCAAGCAAAAACAGGCAGATATAATGGTGCACGCCCGCATACTGCGCGCCGAGCAGCCACAAAAACCACCGCTCCGGCAGCAGCCACGCCACCAGCGCCGGCAGCGGCGCCGCCGCCAGCGAAAGCAGCGACCAGCGGCGCACCGTGGCCGCCGTGATTTTGCCGCTGCGCAAAGCCTGGTAATAATACGGCACCGTGGCTTTATTCAGCGCCAGCAACAGCACGCCCAGCACGCTGGCGGTTTGGTAGCCCGCCGAATACACGCCCAGCGTAGCCGCCGAATAGCCCTGGTAAATCACCACGCGGTCGAACTGCCCCTTCACATAGTTGCCCGCATGGTGCACCACCAGCGGCAGCCCGAAAGCCAAAATATAGCCCAGCGCCTGACGCACCCGCCGCCGGCTGAAGCCCAGCCGCCCCGCGCCGCGCCGATACAGCCCATACGCCGCCAGCGACACCAGCGCATTGCCGGCAAACAGAGCCAAAAAGCGCCGCTCCACCGGATAATCCGCGCTCATTTCCAACAGCCACACCGTGAGCACGGTGGTGAATAAGCTGCTGCCGAACTGGATGGCGGTGTAGGAGAGCGCCTGCTTGCGGCATTGGCGCAGGCTCAGCTGCGTGGCCAAAGCCGTTTGCGCCGCCGCCGCGCACACCACCGCCGCCAAGGGCAGCGAACGCAGCTGCCACGCCGCCAACAGGCCGAACAGCGCCGCCGCCGCCGTATACAGCGCGCCGGCATACACCACGCTGTGCAGGTTGCGCTGACCATACACATAGTAATAACGCGTTACCGCGCCGTCTTGGCTCATGCCGAAGCCGATCAGCAGCAGCGAAAACGCCGCCTGATAATACGACAGCTCGCCAAAGCCCGCCGTGCCCAGCTTGCGCGTGAGGTAGGGCAGCAGCAGAAAGGGCATGGCCTTGGCCAGCATTTCGCCGATAAGGTAGATCAGGCTGTCTTTTAAAATCTTCATGTTGGCATTTTTCAGGTAGCCTCTGCGAACCGCTTGAGGCTACCTGAAAACGAACGCAGTGAGTTTCTGCATAGCTAAAATTTCCTACTCTTCCACGCAATCCCAGCCAGTAGCCGTATTGGCCGCCACATCGCGGCGCAGGCGTTTGCCGATGAGCGCGTCGTAATGCTTCGGCGCCAGCCCGTAGCCGGGGCGCACGCTGCGGATACAGTCGGCGCCGATGATGTCGCCCGCTTTCAGGTCTTTCACAAAATACAGCGAACGGCGGAACTGGATATTGCCCTGCTCGCTCGATTTCAAGCCGTAATCGGCCTGCCCCAGCGCCTGCCAGGCAGTGCGGCTGTCGCGGCACAGCGCGGCCAAATCTTGCGGTTCTAAAGAAAAACTGTCATCCGGGCCGCCGCCGTTTCTATCCAGCGTGAAATGTTTTTCAATCACGCAGGCGCCGAGCGCCACGGCGGCGATGGCGGTGGTGTTGTCGAACGTGTGGTCGGACAAACCCGCCGGCACGCCGAAGCGCCGCGCCATATCGGGCAGCGTACGCAGGTTGTAGTCTGCCGCCGGGGCGGGATAGCCGCTCACGCAGTGCAGCAGCACCAATTCTTTGCAGCCACCCTCGCGCGCGGCGGCCACGGCTTCGGCGATTTCTTCGGCATCGGCCATGCCGGTGGACACAATCATCGGTTTGCCGGTTTGCGCCACATAGCGGATCAGCGGCAAATCCACTGCTTCAAACGAAGCGATTTTGTAGGCCGGGGCGTTCAGGCTTTCCAGCAAATCCACGGCGGTGAAATCGAAGGGCGAGCTGAAAATGGTAATACCCTGCTCGCGGGCAAAATCAAACAGGAGCTGGTGCCATTCCCAAGGCATATGCGCCTTTTGATACAGCTCGTGCAGGGTTTGGCCGTCCCACAGGCCGCCTTTGATTTGGAAATCGGGCGCGTTGCTGCGCAGCGTGATGGTGTCGGCGGTGTAGGTTTGGATTTTGACGGCATCCGCGCCGGCAGCTTTGGCTTCTTCAATGATTTTGAAGGCGGTTTGCAGGCTGCCGTTATGGTTGGCCGACATTTCGGCAATGATGTAGGGCGGGTGGGCGCCGCCGATGGGGCGGCCGTTGATGTGGAAATCGGGTTTCATATTATTGGGTGGCAATGAAATTTTTAGCTACGCAGAAATGTGCTGCGCTCATTTTAATCACGTTGAAGCTAGCGTTTTAGCTTCGCAGAAACTCACTACGTTCGTTTTCAGGTAGCCTCAGCAGGCAGCGCCAATGGGGTGACGTTCAATACAAAAACTCTTCGGCAGGCAGCACAAACAGCTGCGCCCGCCCCACTCCTTCATCCGCTTCTCGGAAACGAAGACGACGGTGCAAGGCGAGGCTGGCGGCGTTGTGCGGCAGCACTTGGCCATACACTTCGCACAGACTCAGGCGGGAGAAGGCGTATTGTAACGCCAGCCGCCCCAGCCTGCTGCCGTGTCCTTGGCCGCGCGGGCAATCGGGCGCGAGATAGAAGCCCCACTCGGCGATGCCGTTGCCCAGATGCTTGAAGCAGGCATAGCCCTGTGCCGCGCCGCCGGCTTCATACAGCAGCATGGCGAAATCGGGGTTGGCCAGCTGGCGGGCAAACCAAGCCTGATGGCCATCCCAGGCGATTTCCGCGCTATCGAACATAAAGCGGCGGATGTCGGGATGGTTGCGCCATTCAAACAGGCGGCGGCAGTCTTCGGGGCAGGCGGCGCGCAGCACGGCCGGCGTGAAATCGGCCAAATGATTGGCCGCACGGATGGCGCCGCGCCCGTCGCACAGCACGGCGGCACGTTTGCCCTGCTCCGCCCACACGGCGGGCAGCTCGGCCAGCAGGCGGCTCAGGCCGGCGGGCAAATCATCCAGCCCCGCCACCCGCGCCGCGCCAGCCTGCTGCAAGGCTTCGGCCACGCCGCGCTGGTTTGCCGCCAACACCAGCATGATGGTGGGCAAGCCCAAACAGCAGCGTTCCCACGAAGTGCTGCCCGCCGCGCCGATGGCCAAATCGGCTTCGGCCATCAGCTCGGCCATATTATCCGCCCCCACCAGCACGCGGCAGGGATACGGCGCGGCGGCAGCAAAGGCCTGCACGGCCTCGGTGTGCGGCGCGGTACGCCCCATCACCACGGTAACGCGGCAACCTTGCGGCAGGCTACCTGAAAGCGCCCGGAGCACGGCGAGCGTGTGATTGTCTTTATCCACACCGCCGAGGTTCAGCAAAATATTTCGCAGGCCGCCTTTCCCGGCGCGGGCGGCGCGGCGCTCCAGGCTCTTTTCGCGCCATCGGGCAAACTCTTCGCGCAACAGGGCATAGCGGGTGCCGGTGAGCAGGCGGCAGGCGGCAGGCACGAGGCCGGTGTAGTCGGCGGGGCGGCGGCCGAGGCTTTGGTCAAGCAGCAAATCGGCGGCGTGGGGGCGGTCGGCCAAATCATCTATCGCCATCAGGCGGCTGCCAGCGGCGGCGCGGGCGATCTGTTCCCACTCGGCGGAGAGCGCGTAGTGGTCGCAGATAATCCAATCCGGCGCAAAGGCGCGGATGTGCGGCACGCAGTCGGCGGCATCCTGCGCCTGCGACACGGGCAGCCAATGCGCGTGGGCGGGCTGGGGGGAGTGCGTTGCTGCGTTCTGTTCGGGCGCATCACGATTTTCAGGTAGCCTTCCGGCCTGCGGCGGCACGGGCAGCAACACCAGGCCGAAGCCCGCGCGCTCAATCGTTTCGCCCAAATGGCCGGGCAGCGCGCGGCAGATAAAGCGCACTTCGTGGCCGCGCCGCGAGAGCTCGTGCGCCAGCGTGAGGCAGCGCATGATGTGGCCGCTGCCGATTTGCAGGGAAGCGTCTGCGCGGATGAGGAATTTCATTCCCCCCGCTCCCGCAACACGCGCCACATCACTTCTGCCCGCGCCCAATCTTCGGGCGTATCAATATCCTGCACACGGTAGCGCGGCAGCTTCACGGCGGCGGCGCGGCTGTTGAAAATCGGCTTTTCCGCCAGCCAAGCTTCGGCGCTGCCCCAATAAAACTGCCCCGCATCGTGCCAGGCGGGCTCCAAATCCTGCGAGCGCGCGGCAAAGTTTTCCGGCTGAAACATGGATACGCCGCCCTCCCCGTTCAGCCGCAGGGCCCGCTGGATGGGGAAAGGGAAATCGGTTACGGAAAAGGCATAGTCGCCGCCGCTTCGGCGCAGCGTTTCCAGCCCGCGTTGCAGGTCGGCGGGGCACACGAAGGGGGCGGTGGCATACAGGCAGCAGATTTCGGGCAGGGGCGGCCGGAGGCTACCTGAAACATGCGGCAGCCCGCTTTCCGGCAGCTCGTCGGCCAGAAGCATGGCCACGGCGTGGCGCATCACGGCACCGGTGGTGGCGAAATCATCGGCCAGCTCGGGCGGGCGCTCAAACGGGGTTTCCGCGCCGTATTGCCGCGCCACGGCGGCGATTTCCGCATCGTCGGTGGACACGGCCACGCGCGCAAAGCAGCCGCTCTCCAGCGCGGCTTCGATGGAATAGGCAATCATCGGTTTGCCGTTGAAGGGATTGATGTTTTTGCGCGGGATGCGTTTGCTGCCGCCGCGTGCGGGGATGATGCAGAGGGTCATGATGCGGGGTTTTCAGGTAGCCTTTGGCCGGGTTGGGCGGAGGCTGTGGAAGAAGGCGGGGATTATAGCCGATTTGGGCGAACAAACGCAGCGGCCGGCGGCGCATTCGGGCGCGGTTCGTCGTGGCTGCAACACGGGTTTCGGGCGGGCGGTGCAGCGTGGGCAGATGATTTTCAGGTAGCCTGGGCAAGCATGGCGAAGGCTACCTGAAAGCGTGAGCTTCAACGTAGTTAAAACAAGTGCAGCGAGTTTTACCAAAACAAACGCAAACGCAGCGAGTTTCTGCGAAGCTGAAAATATTTGAGCCAAAACGACAGCGCCGCTTTCACCCCGCCTCTTCATAGCAGCTAATTTCCAGCAGATTGCCGTCGGGGTCGCGCAGGTAAACAGATTGAATGGCACCAAGCGCGCCGGTGCGCGACACGATGCCGCCAAGGGTTTCGATGCCATGGGCGGCCAGCTCGGCCCGTACCTGCGGCAGCGGGGTATCGGTGAGGAGGCAGAGGTCGGCGCTGCCGCAAGCGGGGTTCACGGCATGCGGGGTAATTTCGGCACCGCACCGGTGCAGGTTGATCTTCTGGCGGCCAAACAGCAGCGCCTTACGCCCATCGCCGAAAGTGGTTTCTCGCATACCCAGCACACGGGTATAAAATGCGATGCTACGCGGAATATCGGCCACGGTTAAAACCAAATGGTCTAGTGCGGTGATGTTCATGGCTTGCCTCTCAGATATGCCGGTACACCTCGTCAAACGGCAGGCGGTAGCGTTCGCCCCAGATGCCGTGGCCTTCTTTGCGAATGCCGCAGGACACAACCATGTTGATTTCCGCGCCGCGCGGCAGGTTTAGGATGCGTTTGACGCGGCTGCTGTCGAGCCCTTCCATCGGGCAGGTGTCGTAGCCGGCTTCGGCCATGGCGAGCATGAAGGTTTGCGCCGCCAAGCCGCAGCTTTTGTGCACCACCACGCGCATATCGGCTTCGGACACGTCGCGCATCATCGGGCGGAACAGGCCGACGAGGTGAAACAGGGTTTTGCGCAACGCGCCGAGCAGGCCGAAGCAGCGGGCATACACAAAGGGCATGAGCTTGGTGCGGTAGCCTTCTTCTGCTTGGATGCGTTTGGCCTGTTTTTCGGGCGGGCTGTGGCGGCGGATGTTGCCGCGCTCGAAATCGAGCACGGTTTGGGCGCGGCTGCGGTGCAGGTCTTGGCAGGTAACGAACACCACCATTTGCGGTGCGGTGGCGGCGGCTTTTTGGCCGAGGCAGGCTTCGGCAAGCTGCTTCAACACGGCGGGGTCGGTAATGTGGTAGAACTCGTAGAGCTGCATATTGGAGCTGCTGGGGGCGAGTTGGGCGAGGCGCAGGCATTGGCGCACGGTGTCGGCATCGATGGGGGTGTCGGCATAGTGGCGCACGGAGCGGCGGCGTTCGAGGGTGCGTTGCAGGGTCATGGCTGTTCCTTTTTCAGGTAGCCTTTCGGGCGGCTGCGGATAAGGCTCGGGGCTGCCTGAAAAGCTGTGGGAGAAGGCTGATCAATATTGAAACTTTTCAATACACTATCCAATCGTAAGCATACTCCAAATAGGTCAGCATTGGCTGCCAATCTTGGCCGTAGCGCTGGCGGCGCAGGTGTTCGGGCAGGGTGGCGATGTCGTTTACGGCGCGGAGTATCCGCTCGGCAAACAGGGTGCGGTGGGCGGCGTCGGCCATCCAACTGTGCAGGGTATTTTCGCTGTGTTCGGGCTGCCCCAATTGTGGCGGGCAACGGCGTGGGCGTAGTGCAGCACGGCGTGGGGCGTGTCGGTGTGCAGTCAGTGCGCCAGCAGGGGCCGGATGCTGATGCTGCTGGCGGCAAACTCTTCGAGCAGTCGGTATGGCGGCAGCTTGGCGGTGTGGCTGGAATGTGTGGCCAATTGTGCGGTAAACAGGGCGGCGGCAAAGTTTTCCACGGCCTGCCATTCTTCGCGGCTGAAAAACGCTTGCGGGCAGCTGCCAATCACAACAACCACCCCGCCGCCTGCCAAATCAGGGCATAGCGGGCAAACTTGCCGACGGCCAACGCCGCCGCGCAAACCCATGCGTTCAGGCGCAGCCAGCCTGCGGCCAAGGGCAGCGCGTCGCCCAGCAGGGGCAGCCAGGCCAACAGCAGCAGCCATGCGCCGTGCCGTCGCAACAGGCGCACCGCGCGCGGCGAAAGTTTGCCCGCGCGTTCGGGCAGCCTGCGGCCGAGCCAATAAGAAGTGAGGCTGCCCAGCGTGTTGCCGCTGCCCGCCGCCAGCCATGCCGCCCACGCGGCTTCGGGGCGTTGCCACAAAAAAGCGGCAAACGCGGCGTCGGAAGTGCCGGGCAGCAGCGTGGCCGAAGTGAAGGCGGAAAGCCACAGCGCGGCGAGCAGGGAGAAATCAGACATGGCGGGAGATTGGGGCTACCTGAAACGGTTTTCGCTATATAATCCGCCGTCATTCTACACCACCGCAGGAAATCCCCATGACCAAGCCCCACCCCCTGCCGCGCGGCCTCTACCGCCACTACAAAGGCCGGCTCTACGAACTGCTGCACACGGCGCGGCACAGCGAAACGGAAGAGCCGCTGGCCGTGTATCGCGCGCTCTACGGCGACTACGGCGTGTGGGTGCGGCCGCTGGCGATGTTTGCGGAAGAAGTGGAAACGGAGCATGGGCGCGTGGCGCGCTTCGCGCTGGTGCAGGCCTTCGACTAGCACTCGGGCAAACCAGAAAAGGCTACCTGAAAACGGGCATTCCGGTTTTCAGGTAGCCTTTCCGCGCTTTGGCGGCTGCCGGCAAACGCCCCGCCTTTTGCTTATAACCGGCAGCCATTTCCATAAAAGCAATCGTTCTTTCATAGAAAGCCGCGCGCTTGATACAGTGCGCGGCTTTCCATTGCCCTTGAGGACAAACCATGAATGCGGTGAAACCGGAACATTTGCGCGACTTCTACCCCCATGAAATTTTGCAGGATTCTTTGCAGAAAGCGCAGGCCAAATCGGGCTCCAGCCTGAAAACGCTGGCAATTTTGAGCTTTTTGGGCGGCGGCTATGTGGGCTTCGGCTATTTGGCGTTTTTGAAAGTGGTAACCGGCATTCCGCCGGAATGGTCGGGGCTGGCCAACCTGCTGGGTGCGGCGGTGTTCCCCATCTGCCTGATTTGCATCCTGATTGGCGGCGGCGAGCTGGCCACAGGCAATATGATGCTGATGGGGCTGGGCTGGTTTGGCAAAAAAATCAAGGTGTCGCACCTGGCGCGCAACTGGATGGTGGTGAGCCTGGGCAATTTGGCGGGCGCGCTGTGTATGGCGTATTTCCTCGGGCACTATGTGGGCTTGGCCGAGGGGGTGGCGGCGGCGAAAACGGTGGCGATTGCCGAGGCCAAGGTGGGCATGGGCTTCGGGCGCTCGTTTGTGTCGGCCGTGGCCTGCAACTGGATGGTGTGCATGGGGATTTGGTTTTATTTCGGCGCGAAGCAGACTTCGGGGCGGATTTTGGCGATGTGGTTTCCGGTGATGACTTTTGTGCTGATTGGGCTGCAACACTTTGTGGCGAATATGTTTATTATTCCGGCGGGGATGTTTGCGGGGGCGGATGTGTCGTGGGGGCAGTTTGCCGCCAGCATGCTGCCCGTGTTTTTGGGCAACGTGGCCGGCGGCACGGCGTTTGTGGCGGCTTCGTATCTGCATGCGTATAAGCATCTGCTGAAAGACGATTATTCGATTTAGCCGGCGTGCGGCGGTGCGAAAAGGCTACCTGAAAGCGTAGCGCAGCGAAGTTTCTGCGAAGCTGAAATTTTCAGGTAGCCTTTTTTGCGCCTCCAAGCTGCCTCAAGCCGCTATCTGCCGCGCGGTGCGGCAAAGCGTTCCAGCAAACGCTGTTTTTCCCGGTTCACGGCTTCCGCGTCCAACTGCCGGCATTTTTCGGGCGAGAAATCGGGGTTGGGCTGGCGGAAGGCGTTTTAGTAGGCCTGATAAAACGTTTGCGGGAAGGCTTGGTCTTCGGGCGCGATGCGCCGCATATGCGCCGCCATGTGTTGCTGGATGGGGTTGCCCTCGGCAAAAAAGGGGTCGTTTTCCTGCGACAGGCCGCAGCGCACCAATACCTGATGCGCCTGCCCCAGCATGGCCGCCACCATCAGTGCGTAGCCGCGCTCCTGCTCTGGCGCAGGCACAGGCTCGGCACGGGCGGACAAGGCAGCGCAGGCCAGCAGTATGCATAATGTTTGTTTGCTCATGATTGTCCTTTCGGCAGAAGTGCGGGCGGGGCGGGCAAAGCAGGAAAAGGCTACCTGAAAGCCGCTTCCAGCGTTTGCACCACTTTGTCCTGCTCCGCTTCGGTCAGGCCGAAATACAGCGGGATGCTGATTGCGCCGGCGTAATAGGCTTCGGCGGCGGGGAAGTCGCCGGTTTGGAAGCCGAAATGTTGGCGGTAATACGGCTGGGTGTGCACGGGGATGTAGTGCACGTTGGCACCGATGCCGTGTTGCCGCAGAAAGTCGAACACTTGGCGGCGGGTTTTGCCGCTTTCAGGCAGCACTTGCACGGGATAAAGGTGCAGGGCGGAGCGGTTTTGCGGATTGCGCTGCGGCAGGATGAGCGGCAGGTGGGCGAGCAGGCGGTCGTAGCGCGCGGCGAGCTCTTGGCGGCGGGATACGAATTCGTCGATGTGGGTCATCTGGCTCACGCCGAGGGCGGCTTGCAGCTCGGTCATGCGGTAGTTGTAGCCGAGGTCGATTTGCTGGTAATACCACGCGCCATCGCTTTCGCCCACCATTTCTTCGGGATTGCGGGTGATGCCGTGGCTGCGCAGCAGGGCGAGTTTGGCGGCGAGTTCGGGGCGGTTGGTGAGGGCTGCGCCGCCTTCGGCGGTGGTGATGATTTTGACGGGGTGGAAGCTGAATACGGTGATGTCGCTGTATTCACAATTGCCGATTTTGCCGCCGCAATAGCTGCCGCCTATGGCGTGGGACGCGTCTTCGATGATTTTGAAGCCGTATTGTTGCGAGAGCGCGTGAATGGCCGCCATGTCGCAGGGTTCGCCCGCAAAATGGACGGGCACGACGATTTTGGGCAGGCTGCCTGAAATTTGGGCGGCTTTGAGCTTGGCTTCCAGCGCGGCGGGGGACAGATTCAGCGTGTGCGGGTCGATGTCCACAAAATCCACGTCTGCGCCGCAATAGCGGGCGCAGTTGGCGGAGGCGGTGAAGGTGATGGGCGTGGTCCAGAGCGTGTCGCCTTTGCCCAGCCCGAGGGCGAGGCAGGCAAGATGCAGGGCGGAGGTGGCGGAATTGACGGCCACGGCGTGCGCTGCGCCGCAGTAGGCTTTCAGGCTGCCTTCAAAGGCGGGCACCTGCGGCCCTTGGGTGAGAAAGTCGGATTGGAGCACGCGCACGACGGCGGCGATGTCGGCTTCGGAAATGGTTTGCTTGCCGTAGGGAATCATTTTTCGGGGTCTCCTTTGGTTGGGGGGATGGGGTTTCAGGCGGCNTTTGGGGGGGGGGAGGCTACCTGAAAAAATGTCGGGCAGGTCGGGTTTTCAGGCAGCCTTTCCCTAATTGCAGGCTACCTGAAAATGCTAACCAAACTAGGGCTTGTGCAAATGCGGATACCGCCCTTCGCGCGCGTCTTGGTACACCATCACCATGCCGGGCGCTTCCACCGCCATGCCCGTGCCGTGGTACAGGCACTTTTGCCGGGGGTCGGGGGCAAGCCCGCCGCCGAGATAGCCGATGTGCACGGGTTTGTGTTCGGCGGCGCGGCGTTGCAGCAGCGCGGCGGCGGCTTGGGTTTGCGCGGCGGTGGGATGGCCGGAAGCCAATTTGCCGATGCCGAGCTTGTCCCAAAAGCTGAGGTTGGGCGGAATGATGCGGACGCGGTATTGCGTGCAGCCGTCGGCGCGGAGCGTGCGCCCCACTTGGCGGACGGCGAATTGGTAGCGGCCTTGCCCGCCTGAAATATCAGTTATATAAGCTTCCGCCGCATCGCCGCCCGCGCGGGCGGGCAGGGAGAGCAGCAGCAACAGGAAAACGGAATGGCGCATGGTTCGGGCTACCTGAAAACGGGTTGGGGGTTTGGCCAAGCTGCCTTCTTATATTTTCAGGTAGCCTGTATGTTTTTGGGCTTAACAACCCGTTATGCGGATGATGTCTATCGGATAGGGGTTGTCGGCGAGCAGTTGGCGCAGGTGGATGCCGGCACGCAAATTGTCCTGCTCGAAATTTGGGTTGCCAGCGTTTTTATTTTGCAACGCCTGCTCCCATTCCCGTTCGCGCTCTCGATGTTCGGCCAGCAGGCCGGCCAGGTCATAGGTGGTTTCGCCCATCGGTGTGCCGTCTTTATCCGCTATGTCTTGAACAACGGGATAAAAATCGGGAAAGCCGGTTTGGATTTGGTGAATGCGCTCTGCCATGGCGTTCATCAGGCGATGGTGGAAATCGTGTGCTTCGCGCATAAAATCGTGGTGGCTGATAACGAACACGGCTTCGCCCGTGTGCTGAAAGTAGGATATGCCGTGTTCGTTTTTGTGCTTGCCGTTCCAATAAATATAGATTTCATCGGCATAACGCCACACGCGGAATTCGGGCATCAACATATGGCCGCTGCCGAAATTCCCGTAGCGAAACATACATTTTTCCAATAGTTCGATGTCTTCATCAAGTATCGGGTTATCCCAATGTTTTTTATCGGCCAAACGGTGGGCGGCGGGATTGAGCAGGCATTGGTGTTCTATTTCGCTCACATTGTGCCATGTGTATGGCAGGGCATCGTGCAGCAGGTCTTCATACAGGCGCACGATGTAGTAGTCGGGTTCACAAAAGGGCAGGCCGTTTTTACGGGCTTGCTGCTTGAGCTGAGCCTGTTCTGCTGCGGTGAAACTGTCGGGATGGTAGGACAACAGCCGCTTGCCGTTGATGCAGATGTTGTAGCTGCCGTCGGTCAGCCAAAACCAGCATGGGCTGGAATGGTTGAATTCCAGGGTTTGTTTGATGTTTTTGAGAGTGAAGTCGAATAGGGGCATGGGCTTTTGTTTTCAGGTAGCCTCTAAGCAGGCTACCTGAAAAATTATTCTTTACTTAAATATAGCTGCTTCCTACGCTCCTATTCACATTGGCTGCGCTTGCTCGATTTGCTGAGGTCTTGGTTGCATAGGAACGGGGGAAACTCGCGGCTGTGTGATATTGGATGCAGGCATATTTTGTCTCATTTCGCCACTTCTTCCTAACAGTTGATCTATCACAGGCTCCATCTTAGTTCGCGTAGAAGCAAACTTGGTGAGCGCAAACCCTCCCTTTCCTCGCAAATGATATTCCGCTTGCGCAATTTGTCTTCCATCTTTCCAAAGATATAGTTCGGCATGAGATAGATAAGTCGTTATGTCCCAAGAGCGCAATGCATTATAGGTCATAGAATAGACACAGCCTTGATTTGCTTTATTCTCCACAACCTGCGATTGGATATTGTGGTAGGCCAAGCGATTTTGCAGCACACTAACAAAATCCCGCACCTGCACACGCGGGTTATTTTCAATACAAACTTCCTTAATATCTTCGGCAGCACTAACTGGTTGAACTGTAACAAATGTGCAAGCCGAAAGGGCCGTTGCGCCTAACAATACGGCAAAGACTTTCTTCTTCATTGAATACATGTTTTCTCCTTTATTAAAGTCTCTATCATAAAATTCGGCTACCTGAAGATCCGTCCAACTGTTTTAGCTCCGTTGAACTTCGTTTTCAGATAGCTTTTTTTAGGTTACAAACTGCCTGAAACGGCAAAGCCAGCCTATTTTCTCAACCCTGCGCACCCAGCACCAACAAACCGTAGGCAAACCACAACCACAGTGCAAACGACACCAGCCGCCTGCCTGTGGCGGTGTGCCGTTTCAGGTAGCGCAAACAGCGCGGCAGCGATAATCAACAGCACGGCAACGGTATATTCGGGCGGCATATTCGGAAAAGCGAACACGCCGCGCCAAGCGAGTGTGCCGCCGAGCAGCCAAAGCAGCAGTGGAGAAAACAAGGCAGAAAGTGCTTCGGGCAATGCCGCCTTACCACTCCAAAGCAGCGGAACCGCGTGCGGCAGAACAAACAACTCCAGCAGCAGTAAGCTACACAAATGCGGCAGCAGGATGGTTTTCAGCCAAGCTTTCATGATGGTCGGCATGTTTTTTCACGGTAATACGGTTTCAGGCTACCTGAAAACTTATCCAAACATTTTAGCTTCGCAGAAACTCTGCCTTGCTTCGCAAGACATCGTTTTAACTGCGTTGAAGCTGCGCTTTCAGGTAGCCTTTCCCATCAAATCGCGCCGATTTTCCCCTGATTCTGCGCCACCCATTCCTGCAATGCCTCGCGCGACATCCATTCCGTATTGTTGTCGCTGGCATACACAAAACCTTCGGGCACTTTCACGCCGTTTTTGATGCGCTCGGGCGTTTCGTCCCAGCCGTTGATGGCGGGCAGGATTTTGAAGTGTTCGGGATATTCATAAGTGTGGAACGAATCTTCCGCGCCAATCATCTGCTCGTGCAGCTTTTCGCCGGGGCGGATGCCCACGGTTTCCTGACGGCACTCGGGAGCGACGGCGGCGGCCAGCTCGCAAATATTCATCGACGGGATTTTCTTCACATAGATTTCGCCGCCCACCATGTCCTCAAACGCGTGCCACACCAGCTCCACGCCCTGTTCCAGCGAAATCATGAAGCGCGTCATGCGCGGGTCGGTAATCGGCAGCACGCCGGTGTGCCGCTGCGACAAAAAGAAGGGGATGACCGAGCCGCGCGAGCCCATCACGTTGCCGTAGCGCACCACGGCGAAGCGGCTGCCGTGTTCGCCGGAATAGGCGTTGCCGGCCACAAAAAGCTTGTCGCTGGCGAGTTTGGTTGCGCCGTATAGATTGACGGGGCTGCTGGCTTTGTCGGTGGACAGGGCGACGACGCGCTTCACGCCTTTGTCGATGCAGGCGTCAATCAGGTTCATCGCGCCGTTGATGTTGGTTTTCACACACTCGAAGGGGTTGTATTCGGCGGTGGGGACGATTTTGGTGGCGGCGGCATGGACGACGTAATCCACACCGTCGAGCGCGCGGTAGAGCCGTTCTTTGTCGCGCACGTCGCCGATGAAGAAGCGCACGCGTTTATCGCCTTGGAATTTTTTCGCCATCTCCCACTGCTTCATTTCGTCGCGGGAGAAGATGATGATTTTTTTGGGATTGTATTTGGCCAGCGTCATCGGCACGAAGGTGTTGCCGAACGAGCCGGTGCCGCCGGTGATGAGGATAGTGGAGTGGGTGAGCATGGATAACCTAATAGAAAAGCTTGCAAAAACACCTGCCAAACCGCCGCAACGGCAGCACTTTGAAGCAGGCCGGGAAACAGCACGGAATTATAGCACTGCCCCCCCGCCTGTTCTATCCACACCGCCACCCAAAGGTTACCTGAAAAACAAGTGCAGCAGGCTTCTGCGAAGCCCAAAGCAGTATCCGCAAAATATACGGCCCCAGCCCCTTGCCCACGCAACAAAATACCGCCTTTAATAAGACAAATCCGGCAGAGCCTGCATCCAAACCCATCTAGCCGGCCCAACTTGCTTTACAATATCTCTTCCCGTTTCCCCTGCCCGCACCATCAGCCATGCCCTCCCCCGACCTCACCCTGCTCCTTATCCGCGACCGCGCCGAGCCGCCCATGTGGATCGACACCTGGGCACGCAGCTACCCCCTCGTGCAAACCGTTGCCTGCGCCGCCGATGAAAGCATTGCCAGTTGGCAAGCCCGCATCCAAGCCGCTTGGCAGCAGATTCCCGAGCAGGCCATGATCGTGGCGCACGGAGCGGGCACCGTGGCGGCGATGGCGTGGCAGTTTCAAAACAGCCTTTCCGGCCAGCAACGCATCCGCGGCATGATCCTCGTTTCGCCCCTGCAATCCGCCTACACCAACGATGCGCAGCACACCCTGCAACGCGCCCGCACCAACTGCAAAGCCGCCCTCGTGATCGGGCAAGGCGAAAACCCCCGCTGCCCTACCGCATGGGCAGCGGAAACAGCCGTCCTGTGGCAGGCACGTTTGCTGCGCGCCCCGCAACCCGGCCACCTCAACCAACACTTCGGCGGCTGGCAATGGGGCATGCAGCTGATGCAGGAAATGCTGCTTTCCGGCTGATGGCCCAACCGGTTTTAACTTCGTTGCAGTTTGGTTTTCAGGTAGCCTCCCTATCGGTTCCCTAGCAGCCATCAAGCTCTGCTTGTTCCAAAAAAGACACCATTTACGCCCCGCCCCGCTCCCGTTTCTATTTCAGCCCAGGATAAACATTGACAGCATCCGGCAGAGTCTTTAAAATTAAAGTTTTCTTATATTAATTTGGATTTTCCTGCTATGAAAACCTTCTCAGCCAAACCGCACGAGGTGAAGCGCGAATGGTATGTCATTGACGCCCAAGACAAAGTTCTCGGTCGCGTGGCTGCCGAAGTCGCCCGTCGCTTGCGTGGCAAACACAAGCCCGAATACACCCCGCACGTGGACACCGGCGATTACATCATCGTAATTAATGCCGACAAACTGCGTGTTACCGGTGATAAAAACGAAGGCAAAATCTACTACCGCCATTCCGGTTTCCCCGGCGGCATCTACCAGCGCACCTTCAAGGAAATGCAAGACAAATTCCCCGGCCGCGCTCTGGAACAAGCCGTTAAAGGCATGCTGCCCAAAGGCCCCCTGGGCTACGCCATGATCCGCAAGCTGAAAGTGTACGCCGGCAGCGAACACCAGCACGCCGCCCAACAACCCAAAGTATTGGAAATTTAAGGACACGACATTATGAACGGTAAATACTACTACGGCACCGGCCGTCGCAAGAGTTCTGTAGCCCGCGTGTTCCTGCAAAAAGGTTCCGGCAAGATTGTGGTGAACGGCCGCCCGGTGGACGAATTTTTCGCCCGCGAAACCAGCCGCATGGTGGTGCGCCAGCCTTTGGTGCTGACTGAAAACGCCGAAGCGTTCGACATCATGGTGAACGTGGTGGGCGGCGGCGAAACCGGCCAGTCCGGCGCCATCCGCCACGGCATCACCCGCGCCCTGATCGACTACGATGCCGGTTTGAAACCTGCCCTGTCTCAGGCTGGCTTCGTTACCCGCGATGCCCGCGAAGTGGAACGCAAAAAGTTCGGCCTGCGCAAAGCTCGCCGCGCCAAACAGTTCTCCAAACGCTAATCAGCTTTGGCAAAACAAAAGAGTCGGATTATTCCGGCTCTTTTTGTTTGCACGGATACTGCTGCTAAGTTTTCAGGTAGCCTCAAAGGCTACCTGAAAATATAGTGGATTAACAAAAAACGGGACAAGGCGGCGAGCCGCAGACAGTACAGGTAGTACGGCAAGGCGAGCCAACGCCGTAGCGTTTTTGTTAATCCACTATACTGTGAGCCATACAATATATGGCCAGACACTGACACTAAAGGCTACCTGAAAACGCCATGCGGCTGCTGCCGCGTAAACTTTTTCAGGTAGCCTCTTGCTTGCCCGGCACTTCGGCCGGAAGCGTTTATTTATCCAAAGCCAGCAACAAGCCGTTCATCCGTTTCACGAATGCGGCGGGGTTGTCCAGCTTGCCGCCTTCCGCCAGCAGAGCCTGCTCATACACCAGCTCGGCCAAATCGGTGCGTTGCGCTTCGTCTGCCGATTCGGCGATTTTGCGGATCAGAAGATGGCCCGGGTTGATTTCTAGTGTGGGTTTGGCGCTGGGAATCTGGTCGGCGGCGCCGGCGGCTTCCAACATCCGCGCCAGGTGGCGGCTCATGTCGTGCTCGCCTGCCACCAAGCAGGCCGGGCTTTCGGTGAGGCGGGAAGTGGCGCGCACTTCGGCCACTTTGTCGCCCAGCACGGCTTGGATGGCAGCGGCCACGTCTTTGCCCGCGGCTTCGGCCTTGGCCTGCTCGGCCTTTTCTGCTTCATCGGTGAGGCTGCCCAAATCGAGTTCGCCCTTGGCCACGCTGGCCAACGGTTTACCTTCAAATTCAAACAGGCTGCCCACTACCCATTCGTCCACGCGGTCGGTGAGCAGTAGCACTTCCACTCCTTTCTTGGCAAACACTTCCAAGTGCGGGCTGTTTTTGGCGGCGGCGTAGCTGTCGGCGGTGATGTAGTAGATTTTGTCTTGGCCTTCTTTCATGCGCGAAATGTAGTCGGCCAGGCTCACATTTTGCTCGGCGTTGTCGTTGTGCGTGCTGGCGAAGCGGCACAGGGCGGCGATTTTGTCTTTGTTGGCAAAGTCTTCGCCGATGCCTTCTTTCAACGCATTGCCGAAAGCCTGCCAAAATTCGGCGTATTTTTCCGGCTGGTTTTTCTGCAAATCATCCAGCAGCGAAAGCACTTTCTTCACGCTGCCGGCGCGGATGGCATCCAAATCTTTGCTTTCCTGCAAGATTTCGCGCGACACATTCAGCGGCAAATCGCTGCTGTCGATCACACCTTTCACCCAACGCAGATACAGCGGCATCAGCTTTTTGGCATCGTCCATGATGAACACGCGCTTCACATACAGCTTCACGCCGTGCTTGGGGTCGCGCTCGTAGAGGTCGTAGGGGGCGCGTTTGGGGATGTAGAGCAGGCCTGTATAGTCTTGGAGGCCTTCCACTTTGAAATGAGTCCAGGCCAGCGCGTTGTCGAAATCGTGGGCGACATGTTTGTAAAACTCTTGGTATTGCTCGTCGGTAATGTCTTGTTTCGGCAGCGTCCACAGGGCTTGGGCGCGGTTTACCACTTCCAGCTCGTCAGACGGCTTGAGGTTGCCTTCGCTGTCGTATTCCGGCGCTTTTTTCATGTAGATGGGCACGGAAATATGGTCGCTGTAGGTGGTGACGATGCGGCGCAGCGCCCAGTCGGAAAGCAGCTCGTCTTGGTCGGCTTTCAGGTGCAGGGTAACGCGGGTGCCGCGTTCGGCCTGCTCGATCGGCTCCACGGTAAATTCGCCGTCGCCGGCGGAAACCCAGCGCACACCTTGGCTGGCAGGCAGCCCGGCGCGGCGGCTTTCCACGCTGACTTTGTCGGCCACGATGAAGGCGGAATAAAAGCCGACGCCGAATTGGCCAATAAGGTGGGCGTCTTTCTGCGCATCGCCGGTGAGCTGCTCGAAGAAGGCTTTGGTGCCGGATTTGGCGATGGTGCCGAGGTGTTCGATGCTTTCGGCTTCGCTCATGCCGATGCCGTTGTCGGCCACGGTGAGGGTGCGCGCTTCGCGGTTGGCGGTGATGGTGATGGCCAGCTCGCCGCCGCCTTCCAGCAGCTCGGGGCGGTTTAGCGCTTCGAAACGCAGCTTGTCGCAGGCGTCGGCGGCGTTGGACACCAGCTCGCGCAGGAAGATTTCTTTGTTGGAATAGAGGGAGTGAATCATCAACTGCAACAGTTGTTTGACTTCGGTTTGGAATGCGTGGGTCTGTTTCATGATGTTAAATGGAATGAAATAAAAACGATGCTGTGCAAAATAGGGATGGGGCGGCGGGTTTCAAGTGCGGGCGCTTTAGCTTCCATAACATTCCAAGCAATTCGGCTCGCGGCAAGCGGAAAGTTTTCAGGTAGCCTGCTTCTCACAAGAGGCTACCTGAAAAATTGCAGGCATCAATCAAGCGGGCTATCCGCGCGGGCAACGAGCGCCCCGTCTGCCGCAACCATTTTCAGGTAGCCCTCCCCGCTGCCCAGAGGCTACCTGAAAAACCCAGACCTACTCCCCCTTATCCAGCCCTAATTCACGCGCATACACCGCCGCCTGCACGCGATTGTCCACGTTCAGCTTGCGGAAAATATTCTGCATATGCGCCTTCACCGTGTTTTCCGACACAAACACCCGCCGCGCAATCAGCTTGTTGCTGATGCCCTCGGCCACATAGCGCAACACGTCGCGCTCGCGCTGGGTGAGCGCTTCGAGCACGGCCGAATGCTCCGGCGGCAGGCTTTGGCCGCGTGCCGCCATTTCCGGCGACACGGTTTGCCGCCCCGCCACCGCCGCCCGGATGGCATCCACCAGAAAATCGGTATCCGCATTTTTCAGGATATAACCGCGCGCGCCCAGCTCGAGGCATTTTTGCAGGTTGGCCGCGTCTTCGGAAATGGTGAGCATCAGCACGGGCAGGTCGGGCTGGAAATCCAGCATCTGCGCCAGCGCCTCCGGCCCGTTCATCACCGGCATTTCCACATCGAGCAGCACCAAATCGGGGCGGCACACGCGCGCCAGCTTCACGCCCTCCAGCCCGTCAGCGGTTTCGGCGGCAATCTCAAAGCCGTATTCCTGCGCCAGCAGGAAACTCAGCCCGCGCCGGAACAGCGGATGGTCGTCCACCAAAAGGATTCGGATGTCTTCATTGCTCATCTGAGGCTACCTGAAAACTGTAAACATATAAAATACAAACAATTATAAACTCCGCTGCAATAAGCAGGCTACCTGAAAAGGCTACCTGAAAGCGCAGCTTCAACGCAGTTAAAACGATGTTTCCGAAGGAAGCTGAGTTTCTGCGAAGCTAAAACGCAGGCTGCAATGCGAGTTAAACCATCCCGGCACAGCCTGCCCACCCGGCTACACTGCCGGAATATGCAGCCGCACCTCCGTGCCGCCGCCCGGCTGCGACGCGATGCCGATTTGCGCACCGATTTTCTCCGCCCGCTCGCGCATCACGGCTAGGCCGATGTGTTGGCCGGGCGCGGCGGCGGTGGCCGCGACATCGAAGCCGCAGCCGTTGTCGCGTACAGTCATCGTGAAGCCGTCGGCGTTTTCCAGCCGCACTTCTGCCTGCGTGGCGGCGGCGTGTTTGCGGATGTTGGACAGCGCTTCCTGCAAAATAAACAGCGCCTGCGTTTGCTGCTCGCTGTTGAGCGGCCAGTCTCCTCCCGCCAAGTGCAGCGCCACGGGAATGCCGGATTGCCGCCGGCTGCGCTCGATCACGCTGCGCACGGTTTCGGCGAAATTGCCGTATTGCGGCTGGGCGCGGAAATGGTCGAGCAGCTCGCGCACGTCTTCGTAGCAATATTGGATGCCGTTGCGGATCATCTCGATATTGTCGCGCACCGATTTATCATCCGGCAACAATTTGTTTTTGCTGAGCATCTGAAAGCGCATATTGATAAACAACAGCGACTGCGCCAGGCTGTCGTGCAGGCTGCGGGCGATACGGTTGCGCTCTTCCAACACCGCATTTTGCTGCTTGAGCAACACCATCGCGGCGTTTTCGCGGGCAATGCCAAGCTGCGTGCACAACAGCCGGATCAGGCCCACATCGCGGGCAGAAAGCGAGCGCGGGTCGGCCAGCGCCAGCCAGCCGCGAAAGCCGCCCAGCGCCTCAACCGGCACCAGCGCCAGCATCTCCCCGCCCGCCTGCATCCACACCACCTCCCCCGCCCCACCCGCTTCCGGTGCATCAGGCTCGCCCGGCAGCTTGGCAGCCACATCCTCGGGCAGGCCGTGCACGCAGGCGGCGGCAAAGCCGTTTTCCGTGTGCCAAAACAAGCCGCCGCCCACGCTGTCGGAAAGGCGCAGCATCCGCTCCAAAAAGGCCTGCTCCACTTCGCTGCCGAAGCTTTGCTTGTGCAGATAGGAAGTTACGTAATACAGCATTTCCCACTCGCTTTTCTGGCGCAGCAGAGCGGCGGTTTTCTCCGTCACTTTGTCTTCCAAATGGGCATACATTTCCTGCAAGTTGCCGGCCATGCGGTTGAAACCGTCGGCCAGCGCTTCAAATTCATCGCCCGATGGGCGCAGGGCAAGGCGCGTGTCGAAACAGCCTTGGGTGAGCCGGCTCATGGCCTGATATAGCGCGCCCAAAGGCCGCAGCACCCCCTGCCGCAGCAGCCGGAAGCTAACCGCCGCCGACAGCACAATCAGCAGCACCAGCCCGATGCGCCCCATGCGCAGCCAGCCGATGCTGCGGGCATTTTGTTCTTCCAAAACTTGGGCATAGGCATCGATGCTGCGGTGCAGGCGCTCGGCCTGCCCGGCAAAGGCGGCAGCATCGGCCTGCCCGGCCAGGCCCAGCAGCGCGGCGGTTCGCGCGCGCACGTCGCTTAACCGGCCGGCCGCCGGCTCGCGCCACCAATTGCAGCACAAGCCGGGCTGCGGGTCGGCCAACCGCGCCAGCTCGGTTTCCACTTCTTTCACCGGCAGAGCCGCGCCCGGTTCGCGCACGGCGACGCTCAGGCGGTGCACACGGTCGTTCAGGCGCGCAGCCTGGTGGATGGCCGCCGCCCGCTCCTCCAGCCGCCACGTTACCGCGCCGGTGAGCGACACAAACAGCAGCAGCCCGCCCGCCAGCAGCCACACCGCCGCCCGCAGCCGTGCCGACAGGCTGCGGCGCAAAGCCTGCTGCGGCGGCAGGCTACCTGAAAACGGGTCGGGCGGGTTCGGCCACGGCGGCACGTCGTCGGAAATGATGTGTTTGGGCATGGACTTGGAGATGGGAAACAATGGAAGGTGGAGCGATTATAGCTGCTTTGTGCGGCAGCAAGGCTACCTGAAAATGTCGGCTTGATTGCGCCGAAACATCAGCCCGCCGGGTTGAGGCTGCCTTTTTTCAGGTAGCCTTTATCTTACCAAGCAAACAGGCAAAACAAAGCCGCATCTGTTTATCATCAGATGCGGCAGCGTCGATACAGGCAGGCGTTTAGGCCATGGCTTTGATTTTGGCGGCCAAACGGCTCTTATGGCGGGCAGCCTTGTTTTTGTGGAACACGCCTTTGTCGGCAATGCGGTCCATCACTTTGGTGGCAGCCACGAATTCGGCTTGGGCGGCGGCTTTGTCGCCACTTTCAACAACTTTCAAAACTTTCTTTACCGCAGTGCGGAAAGCAGTACGCAGGCTGGCATTGTGTGCACGGTTTTTCTGCGACTGGCGGGCGCGTTTGCGTGCCTGGGCGCTATTGGCCATATGAAAAATCTCCTGATAAGTAAAATAAAATCCGTAAGCGCGGCATTTTACTGGCGATATTGTTTAAATGCAAGCAGGTAATGGGTACTTTGCCGGCAGATTGCGGCAGGCAGGCGGGCTTGCAACAAATCTGCCCGCCGGAAGGCGGCCTGAAAATGCAGCGGCAGATTTTTCAGGTAGCCCCTATGGCCCGCCCGGCCTCACTTCTCGCTACGGTAAAACCGGCTACCCATATAGGCCGAGGCCGCCTCGCGCAGCAGCACCAGCGTCACCGCCGCCAAAGGCAGCGCCAGCAGCATGCCCACAAAGCCAAACAGGCTGCCGAAGGCCATCAGGGCGAAAATCACCCAAAACGGCGACAGGCCGATGCGGTCGCCCACAATCTTCGGCGTGATGAAGAAGCTCTCCAGAAACTGCCCCACCGCAAACACCGCCCACACCGTGAGCAGCCCCTGCCAAGTGCCGAATTGCAACAGCGCCGCCATCGTGGCCAGCAGCAGCCCGGTGAACGCCCCCAAATACGGCACAAACACCAGCAGCCCAGCCACCATGCCGATAGCAAAGCCCGATTCCAGCCCCGCCAGCATCAGGCCCAAACCGTAGAGCAGCCCCATCACCAGCATCACCGTGAGCTGCCCGCGCAAAAATTCGCCCAACACCGTATCCATATTGCCGCCGATGCGCGTGTAGGCCGCCAGATAGCGGCGCGGCACCATCTTCCTGATGCCTTCCGTCCAGCGCGCCCAATCCAGCAGGAAGTAGTAGAGCAAAAAGGGCAGCAGCGCCAAATTGCCCGCCATCGAAACCAGGCTGCCGCCCTGCGCCATCAACGCCGACACCGCCTTGGAAAGATTGGCGCGAATGCTGCCCAAATGCTGGGTGAGCAGCGCCGTTACCGATTCCTCGTTCAGCACAAAATGCGTGCCCAACGCATGATTCAGCCGCGGCAGCGCCTTCTGCTGCACAAACGCCACCAGCGCCGGCAATTTTTCCAGCAAACTGCCAAACTGCTGCACCAGCATCGGCACCACAATCAGCAGCAGCAACACCAAAAGCAGCAGCGCAAACACCATCACCAGCATCGAAGCCACCGAGCGCCGCACCTTGTGCCGGCAAAGCTTCTCCACCAGCGGGTTCAAAATATAAGCCAGTACCGCCGCCGTAATAAACGGCGAGAGCACATCCCGCATCTGCACCACCAGCGCCACCACCGTGAGCAACACCGCCAAGCCCACCGCCCACGGCAGCCAGCCGCGTTTCTTTGCCTGATACATCCGTCTTTTCCTATCAAAATAAACATTTCCGGCCAAGAGCCGTGAGGCGCGCATTATCCGGCGTCGCGCCGCAAAACACAAACCCTCTGCCGCCGCCCCCCAAGCCAAAGCCCGCCCAAAACGCAGCTTCAATGCAACAAAACAGCCGCCAAACCATTTTTCAGGTAGCCTCTTCCCTGCCAAGCACCCTTTTCAAAGCCACTTATTTTCAGGTAGCCTTAAGCCCCCTTCCCAGCGCATTCCCCCATGAACTACGCCCTCGACGCCCTCTGGTGGCAGCTGCGCCACCCCGCCGCCCGCGACCTCGCCGCCCTGCTCACCGCCCCGCCCCTGTGGCACAGCGGCTGCGAGCTCCCCGTAGCCAAACTGCTCGGCGAACACGGCTTCCGCTTCCTGCTCCGGCTCGACCAAGAGCCCGCCCCCCTGCAACACTGGCTTCAGCAAGAAGCCCCCTTCGGTCAGCGCCTCGGCCACTACGCCGAAAGCCTGCTCGCCTTCTGGCTCAGCCACGCCCCCCATTGCCAACTCATCGCCCGCAACCACCCCATCCGCGATACAAACGGCCGCACCCTCGGCGCCGCCGACTTCCTCTGCCTCATCCACCGGCAGCCCCACCACCTCGAGCTCACCTGCAAATACTACGGCGGCCGCAGCCCCGCCGAACTGCGCGGCCTCAACCCCGCCGACACCCTCCCCCACAAAGCCGCCAAACTCCGGCAGCAAACCCAACTGCTGCACAGCCCCGCCGCCCAAGCCCAACTGCCGCACAGCTTCCAAGGCTACCTGAAACCTCCCCACGCCCCGCTCCACACCGCCACCATCGTGCGCGGCATCGGCTTCACCCCAAACGGCACACCCAACGGCGCCCCGCTCAACCCCCTCGGCTGGAGCGGCCTGCTGCTCAAAGTATGGGCCGACTATCCCGCCCAGCCCCAGCAGCGCCTCCACCCCCTGCCCCGCCTCGCCTACCTCGCCCCCGCCCGCGTGCCCATTGAGCACACCCTCACTGCCGCCGAGCTCGCCAGCCAGCCGCCCGGCCTCATCGCCGTGGTTGAGCCGCGCCCCGACGGCCTGTGGCACGAAACTCAGCGCCTGATGCGCCTGCCATAGCCGCAGAAAACCGAAGCCGGATATTTTTCAGGTAGCCTCCAATCTGTACTCAGGCTACCTGAAAATAGAAACCGCACAGCATCAGCACCTTTTCAGGTAGCCCCTCCCCTACGCCCATCCCGCATAAAACAACAGGGCGGGTATCCCCGCCCTGCATCACAGCCAGCAATTTCCCATTAGCCCATAATTTTCAAGCCCGGGAACAAACCGCGCAAACCAGAGAGCACAATCTCCACCGCAATCGCCGCCAGCAGCAGGCCGGACACACGGTTGATGATTTTGATGCCCACGCTGCCGAGCAGCTTGCTCAACCTGGCCGCACCCGCCAGCAGCAGATAGCAGGCCACCCCCACCATAAAGCAGGCGGCCAGCAGCTGCACAGCGTCAATCCACGTTTTCACATGGCTGCTGTGAATAATCACAATGGAGAAACCGCCCGGGCCCACGATAATCGGCGTGGCCATCGGCACCACGGCAAAAGCAAACTGCTTCTCCGGCGGCAGGCTCGAATGCTCATGCTCATTGTTGAAACTAGGCTTCACCGGATTGTCTTCGCCGCCCATCATGCTCAGGGCAATCACAAACACCAAAATCCCGCCGGAAATCTGGAAAGCCGGAATGCTGATGCCCAACACTTTCAGCAGCGGCGTGCCGATCACCCCGGCCACCACCATGCACACAAAAGCGCTCATCGCCACCAGGCGCGCGGTTTTGCGCTGCTCCTTCGGCGTGAAGTTTTCTGTTTTCTCCACAAAGTAGCCCAGTGCAATCAATGGGTTGTTCAGCACAATCAGGCTGGTAAACAAATATAGGGTATAGGTAATCATCTTTTTTCTCTCAAACAATTCAATCAGGCAGACAGCAGCGCCACGGCTTCGTCCACGCTCGGCATGGCGGCAAAACGGTCGCGCATAATATCGAAATTGTGGTGCTCATACAGCTCTTGCGCCGACCAGCGGCCGTTGCCCAGCGTGCTGTTGGCGCCTTCCGGCAAAATCACTTCAAAGCCCAAATCGCTGGCGGTGCGCACCGTGGTTTCCACGCAGTATTCGGTCATCATGCCGGCCACCACCAGGCGCGCCACGCCCTTGCCGTGCAGATAATCCAACAAATCCGTGCCGCGGAAGGCGCTGCTATACCATTTATCCACCACCTTTTCGCCGGGCTGCGGCGCCACGGCGGCGGCAATCTGCCAGCCGGGCGTGTGCGGCGCAAAGGGCGAGCCAGCTTCGTTTTCGTTGTGGCGCACATAAATCACTTCGTGCCCGTGCGCACGGGCGGCGGCCAGCAGGCGGCCGATGGCGGCGAGCATTTCCGCGCCGCGATACGCGCCCATATCCAGCAGCGCCTGCTGGGTGTCGATGACCAGTAAAACGGTTTTCTTCATGTTGTTCTTTCTGTGGCGAAGGCTACCTGAAATTTCGGCTTCAGCGCAGCCAAAAACAATAAGCCCGGCGCAGGCCGGAGCAATGCCGCTATTTTATACGCGCGGCGCGGGCTTTGCTATGGAGGAACACCACACTGGGTCAAATATATAGCGGATTCAACACACCTAGCGGCCATTTTGCATGGGAAATCCCTACCTACGGCAAAGGCTACCTGAAAGCGTGAGCTTCGCAGAAACTCACTACGTTCGTTTTCAGGTAGCCTGCTTACATCTTGGTCTGCTGGTTGCTGATGCCCATCAGCATGGCGATGATGATCATGATGGAGAGCGTGGCCGTGCCACCGTAGCTCACCAGGGGCAGCGGCACGCCCACCACCGGCAGAATGCCGCTCACCATGCCCATGTTCACGAAAATATAGCAAAACAGCGTCATGGTGAGTGCGCCGGCCAAGGTGCGGCTGTAGAGCGTGGGCGCTTTGGCGGCAATGTAGAGGCCGCGCCCCAGCATCACGGTGTACACCAGCAGGAGCAGGATGTTGCCGATGAGGCCGAATTCTTCGCCATACACGGCAAAGATGAAGTCGGTGGTGGATTCGGGGATGTAGTCGAGATGGGTTTGCGTGCCGTTGAGCCAACCTTTGCCCCAGATGCCGCCGGAGCCGATGGCGGTCATCGACTGCAAAATGTGGTAGCCGGCGCCGAGCGGATCTTTACTTGGATCAAGCAGGGTGAGTACACGGGTGCGCTGGTAGTCGTGCATCACATAATTCCACATCAGCGGCAGCGAGGCGAAAAAGCCCACCACCGACACGGCAATCACGCGCCACGACAGCCCGGCGAAAAACATCACAAACAGCCCGGAAGCCATAATCAGCACCGCTGTGCCCAAATCGGGCTGCTTCAAAATCAAGAACACCGGCGCCATCACCAGCCCCAGCGCGCCCAAATAATGCTTCCAATCCAGCTCCGTTTCGTGCTTCTGCAAAAACCAGGCCACCGTCATCGGCAGCGCGATTTTCATCAGCTCGGAAGGCTGCAGGCGCACGATGCCCAAGTTCAGCCAGCGCTGCGAGCCGTTTACGGTGATGCCGAAAAAGTGCACGCCGATCAGCATCAGCAGGCTGAAGGCATACAGCAGCACGGCAAAATTGCCCAACACCTGCGGCCGCGTGCGGGCGATGCCCCACAGCAGCACGAAGCCCAATACCGTGTGCAGGGTTTTGTTTTCCAGCTGGCCGATGCTCTGGCCGTCGGCCGAATACAGCAGAAACAGGCTCATCACATAGATGGCGAGCATGCTGTAAAACAGCCACATATCCATCGGCTCCCAGATTTTCTGCCAATAGCGGCGGATTGAACGGACGGGATGTTGTTGCATGGCTTATCGCACCTCCGACGCGGCGGCGGGCTGGCTGGCCGGAAGGCTACCTGAAACCGCCTGATAGGCAGACAGCGTGCGCACCGCCTGGGCATGGATGATCGGATATTCGGTTTGACTCATCGCCCCGGCGCCGGGCACGGCCGGCTTGGGCAAGGGCAGGTCTTTGCCATTTTCGCCCTGCAGCTGGAGCAGGTAGAAATCGGCCAGCTGGCGGGCAATCGGCGCGGCGTTGGCGCCCCAACCGCCGTTTTCCAGCAACACGGCAATGGCGATTTTCGGATTTTGCACGGGCGCAAAGGCGATAAACCAGGCGTGGTCGCGGTGCTGCTCGGCCAGCGCCGCCGCATTATAGGATGCGCCCTGCCGAATCTGCACCACCTGCGCGGTGCCGGTTTTGCCGCCCATGCTGTATTTCAGCCCGCTGCCCACGCGCCAGGCCGTGCCGCCCGGGCGCAGCACGCGCTCCATGCTCTGCTTCACAAAGGTGAAATATTCCGGCTTGAACGGCAGGCGGGCGCTGGGCTCGGTGCCCACCAGCATGCGGGTTTGGTTTTGATGATCAATCAGCTCGCGCACCAGATGCGGGCGGTACATCACGCCGTCATTGGCCAGGGTGGCGGTGGCGTGCGCCATTTGCAGCGGCGTGTAGGCGTTGTAGCCCTGCCCGATGCTCACCGGCACCATATCGGCCGGATTCCAGCGGCGGGCGGATTCGTTGCGGGCGTTGGCAAAACGGCGCGCTTTCCATTCGGGGCTGGGCAGGATGCCTTTGTATTCGTTGGGCAGGTCGATGCCGGTTTGCCGGCCGAAACCGAAGTGCGCCAGATAGGGGTAGGCTTTGTTGATGCCCATTTCGTAGCCCAGGCGGTAGAAGAAGGTGTCGGACGATACTTGGATGGCCTTGCCCAAATTGGCCGAGCCATGCCCGCTGCGCACCGAATCGCGGAACTGGTGTCGGCTGCCGGGAATGCTCCACGCGCCGGGGGCGGGCAGCACGGTATAGGGCGTAATCTGCCCGCTTTGCAGTGCGGCCATGCCCATGAAGGGCTTGAAGGTGGAACCGGGCGGATACAGGCCTTGGGTTACGCGGTTGATCAACGGGCGCTGCCAATCTTCGTTCAGGCTTTTCCAGGTGTCGCCGTCGATGCCGTCGATAAACAGGTTGGCATCGTAGGACGGCTTGGACACCAAAGCCAGCACGCCGCCGCTTTGCGGGTCGATCGCCACCACCGCGCCGCGCCGGTTGCCCAGCAAATCGCTGGCTTTCTGCTGCATGCGGATGTCGAGCGACAGGCGCAGGGTTTGCCCGCTCACCGCCGGCGCGGTTTTCAGGGTGCGCACGATGTTGCCCTGCGCGTCTTTTTCCACTTCCTGATAGCCGGGCATGCCGTGCAGCTGCTGTTCGTAGAAGTTTTCCAAGCCCATTTTGCCGATGTGGGTGGTGCCGCGGTAAAGCTCGTAGCGGTCTTCGCTTTCCAGACGGTCACGGTCTTTGTCGCTGATGCGGCCGATGTAGCCGAGGATGTGGGTGGTGAGCTCGCCGTAGGGGTATTCGCGGAAGGTGCGGGCGTTCACTTCCACGCCTTTGAAGCGGAACAGCACCGCAGCCAGTCTGGCGGATTCTTCGGTGCTCAGTTTCAGTTTCAGCGGGATGCGTTCATAAGAGCGGGAATCGGCGCGGAAACGCTGAAAGCGTTTCAAATCGGCCTCGCTGATGTCCACATAGGAGCTCAGCGCCGGCACCAATTCCTCGATTTTCATTTCCAATTCGTTTGGGATGATTTCCAGCGAATAGGCCGGATAATTGTGAGCCAGCACCACGCCGTTCACATCGGTGATTTCGCCGCGAATCGGCGGAGTGGGGATAAGGGAGATGCGATTGGTGGCGGCTTTGGCCACGAATTCTTCGTGCCGGGCTACCTGAAGCCGCACAAATTGCCACACCAACACGCTGAAAAACACCAAAATCATAGCAAAAGCCACCATCAGCCGCAGCAGGTAATCCTTCTGCCGGCGGCGGACAGGTTTGGCAGGCGTGTAATGGCGGCGCGACTTCATTTGCGGTTACGGCGGAAATGGGCGATGGCGAGCATCATATTGTTGAGCTGCGGCCACAAGAGGCCGGTGGTGACCGAGGGCAGCCACAGCCGCCACAACGAAAACGGCTGCTGCTGAAACAGGCTCACCAAGAAAATCACCGTTTGGCTGGCCAACATCGCGCCGGCCATCGCCACCGCCTGCCAGCCGAAAGAATTGAGCGCAATCTGCCGCCGCTTGCGTTCAATCAGAAACGCCGCCACGGTATAGGCCAAAGCATGCTGCCCCAAGAGCGAATTGCTGCCGATGTCCACCAGCAGGCCGATGCAGAATGCCGCGCCAATGCCGATCAGCTGCGGGCGGTGCAGCAGCCAATAAGCCAGCAGAATCAGCGTGAAATCCGGCAGCGGATACACCCAGGGCGGCGGCACCGGAATAAAATCCAGCAGCAACACCAGCAAAAAGCTGAACGCCACCCAGCGTTTGGGCGTGGCTTCTTTGAGCGGGTTCACCGGCGCCATGGCTACTCCTCCTCGGCCGGGGCGGAAGCACTTTCAGGTAGCCTGGCGGCGGCCTGCGGCTTCTGCGGAATCACCAGCACATAGCTGCTGCTGTTTAAATGGGCGGCCGGTTGCAGCGTGGTGCGGTAATACGGCGTGCCGGAATTGCGGTCGGCACGCAGCACCTTGGCAATCGGGATGCCGGCCGGGTAGATGCTGTCGATGCCGGAGGTCACCAGCAAATCGCCTTCTTTCAGCTCTGCCGATACCGGAAAATAGCGCAAATCCAGCATATCGCCGCGCCCGTACACCAGCGTGCGCACCCCGCTCTCGGCCACCATCGCCGGAATCACAAACTGGCGGTGGTTGATCAGCGTCACCTCCGCCGTGGCCGGCTGCACGGCGGTAACCTGGCCGATTAAGCCCTGCTCGTCGCTCACCGGGTCACCCACTCGGATGCCGCTGCCGCTGCCCTTGGTAATCAAGATGCGGTCGGCCTGCGGGATGCGCCCGTTGGACACAATCTCCGCCAGCACGGCCTGCGGTGTCAGAAGCGGCTGCAGGCGGTTGAGCGTTTTCAGTTCGCCCAATTCGCGCGCCGCTGGCGCCTGCAACTGCAACTGCATGCTCAGGCGGGCGTTTCCTTCTTTCAGGCGGGCGTTTTCAACCAGCAGCTGCTGTTTGTCCTGCATATAGGACGTGCCGCTGCGCACCCATTGGGCCGGCTGGCGCGCCACCCACTGCAGCGGATACAGCCCAGTGGCCACATAAGATTTGGCCTGCTGCAAGGCGGCATAGCGGTTGTCGAGCACCATCAGCGCCATCGACAGCATGCCCAGCAGCACCAGCTTGCCGGCGGGCGTGATAATCGGGCTGACGAAATTGATTTCTTGCGACATGGGGGATACAGGCTACCTGAAAACTGAAAACACAATACCAACAGGCATGTCTGGAAAGGGAAGCCGGTATTCCGCGCCAAGCAGCGTGTGCCGGGCGGAATACCGGGGAAGAAATTATACGGTGGTGAACACGGAATTCATCTTGCCGATGTAATCCAAAGCTTTGCCCGAACCGCGCACCACGCAGGTGAGCGGATCTTCGGCAATGCTCACCGGCAGGCCGGTTTCCTCGGCCAGCAAGCGGTCCAAACCGTTGAGCAGCGCGCCGCCGCCGGTGAGCACCAGGCCGCGGTCGGCAATATCCGCGCCCAGCTCGGGCGGGGTTTGCTCCAGCGCGTTTTTCACGGCCTGCACGATTTGGTTCAGCGGCTCGGCCAAGGCTTCTAGCACTTCGTTGGAGCTGATGGTGAAGGCGCGCGGCACGCCCTCGGCCAGGTTGCGGCCCTTGGCTTCGATTTCGCGCACGGCGGTGCCCGGGAAAGCGGTGCCGATGGCTTTTTTGATTTCCTCGGCGGTGGTTTCGCCGATCAGCATGCCGTAGTTGCGGCGCACGTAGTTGATAATGGCTTCGTCGAAGGCATCGCCGGCCACGCGGATGGAATGGGAATACACCACGCCGGTGAGGGAGATGATGCCCACTTCGGTGGTGCCGCCGCCGATGTCCACCACCATGGAGCCGGTGGGCTCTTCAATCGGCAGGCCGGCGCCGATGGCTGCGGCCATAGGCTCTTCAATCAGGTTTACCGAAGCCGCACCGGCCTGCTTGGCCGAATCGTGAATCGCTTTGCGCTCCACCTGGGTGGAGCCGCAGGGCACGCAAATCACGATGCGCGGCGCGGCGGCGAAGCGGCTGTTGTTCACTTTGCGGATGAAGTGCTTGAGCATTTTTTCGGTTACGTCGAAATCGGCAATCACGCCGTCTTTCATCGGGCGCACGGCCTGAATCGTGCCGGGCGTGCGGCCCAACATGCGCTTGGCTTCCGCACCCACCGCCACCGTGGCATTGTTGTTGCTCATGTCGTTGGGCAGCGCCACCACCGAGGGCTCGTCCAAAACGATGCCGCGGCCTTTGATGTAAATCAGGGTGTTGGCCGTACCTAAGTCGATGGCCAGATCATTGGAGAAATATCGGGTGAGAAAGCGGAACATGCTTTAAATCCTAGCGTTTGAATACAGAGAAAACCAAGCCTGATGAGAACCGGCGCATTTTCAGGTAGCCTCTTCACACGCCGTGCCGAGCGGCAGGCTTTTAGGCTATAATCCGAGCTTTGCAAGCCGGTTTTGATTGAAACGCGTAATGATACCCGAGATTGGGCGGTTTGCTAAACATAATTTAAGGAAATTTTATGTCGCTTACACTTTCCGACGTCGAAAAAATCGCCCGCCTGTCGCGCCTGAGCCTGGACGAAACCGAGAAAAACACCGTGTTGGGCGAGCTCAACGGCATTCTCGACATGGTGGCGCAAATGCAGAGCGTGAACACCGACGGCGTCGAGCCGATGACCCATCCGCACGAAGTCGCCCTGCGCCTGCGCGAAGACCAAATCACCGAAACCGACCACGCCGCCGAATACCAGGCCTGCGCCCCCGAAGTGCGCAACCGCCTGTATATCGTGCCGCAGGTGATTGAAGAATAATTTTCAGGTAGCCTTTACCCGCAGCAGGCTACCTGAAAAATATCCGCTTCCGCATAGCCGACCCAATGCACCCCCTCTGCCCACCCCGACACCATGAAAAAATTCCTCCTTGCCGCCCTCTTCGGCCTCCTCGCCGCCGGCGTTCACGCCGAAGTGAGTCCTGCCGAACGCGAAGCCAACCCCAAAGCCGCCGAACTGGCGCAAACCAAGCTGGGCGAGCCCGTGCGCCTCTACAGCTACCAAAGCGACGACGACGGCGCCTACACCGCCCATCTCTACCCCGACACCATCCGCCCCCTCGGCGAAGGCTGGTATGCCGCCGTATCGCGCCACCGTTCGCAACGCGGCGACACCGAGCCCTATATGCTCGTGCTCGACTGGGTATTTTGCGGCAGCGGCAAGCAGCAGTCCGTGATGAGTGCGCTGGCCCTGTTTGACGCCGACGGCAAACCCAACGGCCTGAAAGACACCCACCCCTATGCCAAACCCGCCGAACTGAGCGAAGGAGACATCGGCGAGCTCAACGCTCCCGAAGGCGAAGAAAAACACAGCGCCGAAATGGTGCAGGCCGTATGCAGCCGCGTGGAAGCACGCAAATAGCGCAACCCAGTTTTCAGGTAGCCTCCCGCATCAATCAGGCTACCTGAAAGCGCGAGCTTCAACGCAGCTAAACGAGCAAAGCAAGTTTCTGCGAAGCGAAAACGCAGGCCGCAACACGGCAAAACCCGCCGCGATATTTTTCAGGTAGCCCGAAACGCCCGCCCAGCAAAGACCACCCCATGCCCATCCCGCCGCCCCTCTCCCCCGCCCTCGCCGCCTTCTACCAAACCGTGCACGGGCTGGAAACCAACGGATACCTGCCCCTGCATTACCCCGCAAACGGCAACCCAAACGCATTCCGCAGCGATTATTTCGGCGATGAATACCCCCACCGCCACATCATCGCCCTCAACAGCATGGACGATTTCTTTTTTGTAGACGACCGCGAAGCCGCGCAAGGTTTTCCCGTGTATTTCTGCTACCACGACGGCGATTGGGAGCAGCCCTTTGCCGTATCTCCCGCTTTGGCAGAATTTGCCCGCTTCCTGCTGCGCCTGCGCCAAATCATGGAAACGGGGCAAGACAGCAGCCAAACCGCCGACTTCATCGCCCGACATTGCGACGTGGCGCACAACGGATTCTGGCAGGAAGTGCACCAAAGCCTGTGCGAACAAAAAGAGCTGGAAGCCGAGTGGGCGCGCCAAGAAGCCCTCCGCCAAGCCAAAATTGCCGGCGGC
Organism: Eikenella longinqua; assembly: GCF_001648355.1. Taxonomy (GTDB): domain Bacteria; phylum Pseudomonadota; class Gammaproteobacteria; order Burkholderiales; family Neisseriaceae; genus Eikenella; species Eikenella longinqua. The sequence goes on from NZ_LXSL01000011.1 coordinate 116,587, forward strand.
GACTGGGTGTTCGGCCACATCGTGATTACCGACTTGGGCCAAGCCAAAACCAAAGTGGCCGCCCGCATGAAACAGCTCCACGGCCTAAGCACCGCCGAAGCCCTGGCCGCCGCCAACCGCCTCCCCATCCTCTACCGCAGCGGGCTGTGGCAATATATGCGCGCCCATTTGGAAGAACTGCATTCGTGGGGCGTCAGCGCGCAATTCGTCCCTCAGTCCGAGCAATAACAGTTTTCAGGTAGCCTCTTTTTCAGGCAGCCTGAAAACAGAACGGCAGCAACACCATGACCCCGAACGACTTTTGGCACATCATCGAACAAGCCCGACCCGCATCGCACAGCATCGCCGAGTTCAACCACAACCTCGGCCGCGCACTGGCCGCGCTGCCCGACGAAGACTTGCTGTATTTCCATGATTTTTTTGAACACTACGAAACCGCCGTCATCGCCAGCCCCAACCAGCTCATTTGGTCCGCCCTGTCGCTGGTGCACGGCGGCAAACACGCCTACCACACCTACGGCTTTGCCGCCTGGCTGATTTTGCAGGGCAAAAGCACCTATCTTGCCGTATTGCACGATGCCGACCGCCTTGCCGACACCGCAGCCGCCCCCGACTATTGCAGCGGCTGCCTGAAAGGGCACGAACACGAATTTCCCGAGCAGCGTTATCTCGCCGGCAAAATCTACCGCGAACGCACCCGCACCGGCATCCGCGCCTTCAAAAAAACCGCCGCCGAATTCGCCAAAAAAGCCCATGCCCAATGGCAAAACACCGCGCGGCAGGAATTGGACATCCCCGTCTGCCCCCGCGACAGGAATTGGACAATGGAAGACCTCGCCGCCGTGCTGCCCAACACCTACCGCAAATACATCCTGCACCAACACAGTTAAAGGCAGAATCCGATTTTTCAGGTAGCCCCAAAACCCGAAGGAAACCCATGCCCGCCGAAGCACAAACCCTGCACCACACCGCCGCCGCCCACATCCGCCAATGCTTCGCCCGCATCAGGCAGCAGGCCGAACAGGACGGCAAAGACATCGCCGCCTATTATTTCTATTTGGTGGACGACTTTTTCGCCGCCGGCAACGCCGCCATCACCCGCCAAGATTTCGCCGCCTTCGCCGCCCGGCACGCAGACGACTACCCGAACTGCACCCTGCTGCACGCCATTTGGGACGGCCGATGCACACTGTACGAAGGCGACGACGAAATCCAAAATATTTCAGACAACTGGCTGGAAAACCAAAGCAAACTCTACCAAACGGCCTACCGCAGCATAGAAAACCTAGGCGGCGACGAAGATGCCTACCAACAAAAACGCGCCGCATACGAAACCGCCCTGATTGCCGCCCTGCAACAATGCGACCGAGAAGGCCTGTTCGGCAACCGCGCCGAAAACGGCATCCTGCTGTTTGCATTTTATATTGATGACTACGACGAAAATGACGGACAATCCCTGCTTTACCGTTCCACCACGCAGCTCAACCCGGCGGATACCTACCAAAAACTGGCAGGCTGATATTTTCAGGCAGCCTCACACCCAATTAACCCTTTTAAAATCCAATACATTTCCAAGCGAAAGACCTTATGACCACCTACACCCTCAAACAAGCCAGCACCCTGCTGCAATCCAAACAAACCTCCGCCGTCGAACTCGCGCAGGAATACCTTGCCGCCATCGCCGCGCAAAACCCCGCCATCAACGGCTACATCACGCTGGACGCGGAAAAAACCCTCGCCGAAGCCCGCGCGGCGGACGAACGCATCGCGCAAGGCAGGGGTGGCGCGCTCACCGGCGTGCCCGTCGCCTACAAAGACATCTTCTGCCAAACCGGCTGGCGCAGCGCGTGCGGCTCGAAAATGCTCGACAACTTCGTCGCCCCCTACACCGCCACTGTGGTGCAAAACCTGCTCGACGCGGGCATGGTAACGCTCGGCCGCACCAATATGGACGAATTCGCCATGGGCTCGACCAACGAAAGCTCGTTCTATGGCGCAACCAAAAATCCGTGGCATACCGAACACGTTCCCGGCGGCTCGTCCGGCGGTTCGGCAGCCGTGGTGGCCGCGCGCCTTGCCCCCGCCGCGCTCGGTTCGGACACCGGCGGCTCCATCCGCCAGCCCGCCGCCCACTGCGGCATCACCGGCATCAAGCCGACTTACGGCATCGTCTCCCGCTTCGGCATGGTGGCCTACGCATCCAGCTTCGACCAGGCCGGCCCGATGGCGCAAACCGCCGAAGACTGCGCTATTTTGTTGAACGCGATGGCGGGCTTTGACGAGCGCGATTCCACCAGTCTGGAACGCGAAAAAGAAGACTACACCCGCGATTTAAACCAACCGCTCAAAGGCTTGCGCGTCGGCCTGCCCAAAGAATACTTCACCGCCAGCAACAGCCCCGATGTGCAGGCTGCCTTGGAAAACGCCAAAACCCTGCTGCAACAACAGGGCGCGGAATTGGTGGAAGTTTCCCTACCGCAAACCGAGCTTTCCATCCCCGCGTATTACGTGCTCGCCTCCGCCGAAGCCAGCACCAACCTCTCGCGCTACGACGGCGTGCGCTACGGCCACCGCGCCGCCCAGTTCGCCGACTTGGACGAAATGTACAGCCGCACCCGCGCCGAAGGCTTCGGCAGCGAAGTGAAACGCCGCATCATGATTGGCACTTATGTGTTAAGCCACGGATATTACGACGCTTATTACCTGAAAGCGCAAAAACTGCGCCGCCTCGTCGCCAACGATTTTCAGGTAGCCTTCGCCCAATGCGACCTCATCCTCGCCCCCGCCGCGCCCACCGCCGCACCCAAACTCGGCGAGCTGAACCAAGACCCCGTGCAGGCGTATCTCTCTGATATTTATACCATCGCCGTCAATCTCGCCGGCCTGCCTGCCCTGTCCCTGCCCGCAGGCTTTGCCGCCAACGGCCTGCCCATCGGCGTGCAGTTGATTGGCAACTATTTTGCCGAAGCCAAAATCCTTGGCGCGGCGCACCAGATGCAGTTGGCGAGCGATTGGCATACGAAAGTACCGGAGTAAAAATTTTCAGGTAGCCAAAAAATGGTTTTTATGCTTAAAAAACACATTATTGCATTACTTCTTACTTTCCCACTAATAGTACAAGCGGAGAGCTGCCTGAATTACGGCTGTGTCGTTTTATGGCGCAGACAAGCATATGACGAAGCTGTGTTACCCCAATGGAACCAATTGAAAAAATTGGTAGAAAAACAATCTATATCTGATAGAGAAGCTTCTTTCATTTTGAATCACTATCAAGAATGGCGCGATATAAGCCTGAATGAATGTGAAGCGTACACACAAGAAGTGAGGCTGATAACACAGGACAAAAGGCAACAAGTCTCTACCTGTGTCAGCAGCATGATTGATAGGCGCGTGCTATTTCTAAAACAGAAACTTTCATACTTAAGAAACAATATACATTCAACATTTTAACTGAAAATTAAACCTAACCTTTCAGATAGATTTCCTTAGATAGATTTCCTTATCAATCGGCTACCTGAAAACCGAAATTACCCCATGACCTCCACCGATTTCATCCAAATCATCGGCACCGCCGCCTTCGCCGTATCCGGCTACCTCGTCGGCTACGGCAAGCGGCTCGACGTGCTCGGCGTCATCATCACCGCCCTGCTCACCGCTGTGGGCGGCGGCATGATGCGCGACGCCCTGGTCGGGCAAATCCCACAGGTATTCCAGCACACCGACGCGCTGATTGTCGTGTTTGCTACCCTCGCCCTCGCCTGGCTGCTGCGCCTGCAACGCTACCGCCGCACCTACCTGGCCGCCGCCTTCCTCATCGCCGACGCCATCGGCCTGGCCGCCTTCAGCATCACCGGCGCGCAAATCGGCATCGGCCTGCATCTAAACCTGTTCGGCGTCATCGTGCTCGCCTTCGTTACCGCCGTGGGCGGCGGCATCGCCCGCGACATTTTGGTAAACGACGTACCCATCGTATTGCGCGCCGACCTTTACGGCAGCGTCGCCATCCTCATCGGCGGCCTGATGTACCTCTTCGCGCGGCTCGGCTGGATCAACGCCTTCACCCTACACCTGCTGTTTGCCGCCGGCCTATTCCTGCGCCTGGCCGCCTACCGCTTCCACTGGCAGCTCCCCGGCTTCCAGCCGCACCGAAGGAAATAACGGAGGCTACCTGAAAAACAGATGGCATATTTTTCAGGTAGCCTTTGCAAACGATTAACCCTTTTCTCAATAGAAAGAACCTGCTATGACCTGGGAAACCGTAATCGGACTGGAAATCCACGTCCAACTCAACACCCAATCCAAAATTTTCAGCGGCGCATCGACCGCATTCGGTGCAGAACCCAACGCACACGCCAGCGTGGTGGAATGCGCCTTGCCGGGCGTTTTGCCCGTGATGAACCGCGAAGTCGTTGAAAAAGCCATCAAATTGGGCTTGGCTTTGGATGCGAAAATCAACCGGAAAAACGTGTTCAACCGCAAAAACTACTTCTATCCCGACCTGCCAAAAGGCTATCAAATCAGCCAGTTGGACTTGCCGATTGTGGAACACGGCAAGCTGGAAATCGTTGTCGGCGATGAAGTCAAGACCATCAACGTAACCCGCGCGCATATGGAAGAAGACGCGGGCAAATCCGTGCATGAAGGCTTGAACGGCGCGACCGGTATCGACCTGAACCGCGCCGGCACGCCGCTGCTGGAAGTGGTATCCGAACCCGAAATGCGCTCCGCTGCCGAAGCCGTGGCCTACGCCAAAGCCCTGCACGGTCTGGTAACTTGGCTGGACATCTGCGACGGCAATATGGCGGAAGGCTCGTTCCGCGTCGATGCCAACGTATCCGTGCACCCGAAAGGTCAGGCGGAGTTCGGCACGCGCCGCGAGATTAAAAACCTCAATTCCTTCCGCTTCTTGGAGCAGGCGATTAATTACGAAGTGGAAGCGCAAATCGAAATTTTGGAAGACGGCGGCAAAGTACAGCAGGCAACCATGCTGTTCGACCCCGAAAAAGGCGAAACCCGCGTGATGCGCCTGAAAGAAGACGCACACGACTACCGCTACTTCCCCGACCCCGACCTGCTGCCCGTCATCATTTCAGACGGCCAAATGCAGAAAGCCAAAGACGAAATGCCCGAGCTGCCGAAAGAAATGGCGGCGCGTTTCGTGGCGGATTACGGCGTGAGCGAATACGACGCGCGTCTCTTGACCGCCAGCCGCGTGCAGGCTGCCTATTTTGAAGAAGCCGCCAAAGCCAGCGGGCAAGGCAAATTGGTTGCCAACTGGATGAACGGTGAATTGGCCGCCGCGTTGCACAAAACCGAACTGGGGCTACCTGAAAGCCCGATTACCGCGCCGCGCCTTGCCGAACTGGTGGGCAAAATCGCCGACGGTACTTTAAGCAGTAAATTAGCGAAAAAAGCCTTTGAAGCCATGTGGGCAGAACCCGAAGCCTCCATCGCCCAAATCATCGAAAAACACGGCTTGCAGCAGATTACCGACACGGGCGCGATTGAAGCGATGGTCGATGAAGTGTTGGCAAACAACGCCAAAGCCGTCGAGCAGTTCAAATCGGGCAACGACAAAGCCCTGAATGCGATTGTGGGGCAGGTGATGAAGGCCAGCAGGGGCAAAGCCAATCCCGCGCAAGTGCAGGAGTTGGTGCGCGCAAAATTGCAGTAAGGCAGGTTGAGGCTACCTGAAAATTAGGAATACGTTTTTCAGGTAGCCTCCAACCCTCCGCCCAAACCCAAACCGCGCCACAATTCCGCCGCCGGATACTGCCCGCAACCCCAAGTTATGATACACTTGCGGCTTTCATTTGCCGCCGGCACCCGCTTAAGCGCGCCGGCTAATTCCAACTTTTCCGCCGGGCATCCCGCCTGTCGGCTTGATCAACACGAAAACAAGGTTTTACGATGAGCGTAACAATAGAAAAACTGGAAGGTCTAGAACGCAGCCTGCAGCTCGAGCTGCCGTGGGCAGAAATTGAAGCAGCCGTGCAAAAACGCCTGCAAGCCACCCAAAAACGCGCCCGGGTAGATGGCTTCCGCCCCGGCAAAGCGCCGCTGCGCATGATTGAATCCATGTATGGCGCCGGCATCCGCGACGAAGTAATGAACGAGAGCCTGCGCCGCAAGTTCGCCGAAACCATCGACACCGAAGAAATCCGCTTCGCCGGCCTGCTCGCTTTCGATGCGGCCGAGCAGCAGGATGACGAAAAAGTATTCAAAGTAAACGCCCGTTTCGAAGTGTTCCCCGAAATCGCCGTGGGCAACTTGGCCGACCAGGAAATCGAAAAAGTGGTGTGTGAAGTGGGCGAGGAAGAAGTGGAAAAAACCATCGACATCCTGCGCCGCCAGCGCACCCGCTTCAACCGCGTGGAACGCGAAGCCAAAGACGGCGACCGCGTGATCATCGACTTTGCCGGCACCATCGACGGCACCCCGTTTGAAGGCGGCTCTTCGCAAAACTACCCCTTCATCCTCGGCCAAGGCCAAATGCTGCCGGAATTTGAAGCCGGCATCCGCGGCATGAAAGAAGGCGAAACCAAAGACGTTCCCGTAAACTTCCCCGCCGACTACCACGGCAAAGAAGTGGCCGGCAAAACCGCTGTATTCGCCATCACCCTGCGCAACGTGGCCGAAGCCGTGCTGCCCGAAGTGGACGAGCAATTCGCCAAATCCTTGGGCATCCCAGACGGCGACGTGGCCAAAATGCGCGAAGAAGTGAAGAAAAACATTGAGCGCGAAGTGACCCGCCGCGTGGAAGCGCAAACCAAAGACAACGTGATGAAAGTGCTGCTGGACGTTACCCCCGTTGAGCTGCCGAAAACCCTGGTGCAGGAAGAAACCGCTCGCCTGGCCAGCAACGCGCGCAACAACCTGATCAACCAAGGCATGAAAGCAGAAGATTTGGATCTGTCCGACAGCCTCTTTACCGAGCAGGCCGAGCGCCGCACCGCCTTGGGTTTGATTTTGTCTGAGCTGGTGGCCGAGCACAAACTGGAACCCTCCGATGACCAAATCAAAGCCGTGGTGCAAAACTTCTCCGAAAGCTATGAAGACCCGCAGGAAGTGGTGGATTGGTATTTTGCCGACCGCTCCCGCCTAGAAGGCCCGATTTCCATGGCCGTGGAAGCCAATGTGGTGGACTACGTGCTCGGTCAGGCCAAGGTAAACGAGAAAAAACTGAGCTTCGACGAAGTGATGGGCCAGCAGTAACAGGCTACCTGAAAAATACTGGCTTCAACCAAGCGCAAAGCTGAAGCCAGCATCTGCCACAACAAAAAGCACCGAGGCCGCCTCCGCCGCCGAGGTGCTTTTTCCCAAACACCCCTTGCGAGGACAATATGAATTCCGTAATTGAAAACAACTACCTGGTGCCCACCGTTATCGAGCAGAGCGGCCGCGGCGAACGCGCCTTCGACATCTACTCCCGCCTGCTCAAAGAGCGGATTATCTTCCTGGTCGGCCCGGTGGACGACCACAGCGCCAACCTGGTTGTGGCTCAACTGCTGTTTCTGGAAAGCGAAAACCCCGATAAAGACATCTTCCTCTATATCAACAGCCCGGGCGGCTCCGTTACCGCCGGCATGTCGATCTACGACACCATGAACTTCATCAAGCCCGACGTGTCCACCCTCTGCCTCGGCCAGGCCGCCAGCATGGGCGCCTTCCTGCTTTCCGCCGGCGCCAAAGGCAAACGTTTCGCCCTGCCCAACAGCCGCGTGATGATCCACCAGCCGCTCATCAGCGGCGGCCTCGGCGGCCAAGCCTCCGACATCGAAATCCACGCCAAAGAGCTGCTCAAACTGAAAGCCAAGCTCAACCAGCTCCTGGCCGAACACTGCGGCCGCACCCTAGACGAACTGGAACGCGACACCGACCGCGACAACTTCATGTCTGCCGAAGAAGCCCAAGCCTACGGCCTCATCGACCAAGTCCTCTCCAGCCGCAGCGACATCAAATAACGCCTTCCGGCAAACCATAAAGGCTACCTGAAAAACCCAATCCGTTTTTCAGGTAGCCTTTTGCTTCATACCGCCGCAAACGTTTACCCACGTCAAACCTTCGCCCACCCCCGCATAGAAAACCGCCAAACCGCCCCCATTTCGCTATAATAAGCAGGCACACCCAGTGCCGGTACCACTCCCACCCTTGCGGGAAACCCATCTCAACAGGAGTTCTTCCATGATTTCCATCCGCCAGCAAAACTACGGCCTCAACGTTGCCCTCTACAACGAATTCACCCTCGAAGACTTCAAAACCCTAGAAGCCGCCATCATCGAATGCCTCGGTCGCGTCCACCGCCCCGACATTCTGCTCGACCTCTCCCTGCTGCGCGACTACACCATCGACATGGCCGCCGAACAACTGCGCTTCCTAAATATCCACGACAACGACTTCGGCCGTATCGCCGTCGTCACCAACGACCTCTGGATCCGCCTCTCCTCCCACATCTCCAGCCTGCTCACCCGCCAACACCCCAAATACTTCAACGACGCCGCCGAAGCCCAGCAATGGATACTCTCCAGCGGCAGCCACCAACAGCCATGAACCCGAACACCCCCCTGCACGTCATGCTGCTGCACGGCCTGCACATGCACGCCTGGGCCATGCTCCCCTTCAGCCGCCACCTGCGCCCATACGGTATCCACAGCCAGCGCTTCGGCTACTACAGCGTCGCCCAAACCCTGCCCCAGCACAGCCGCCGCCTCGCCGAAGCCGTGCGCCACCACTACCAACAACACAGCGAACCCCTGCACTTTGTCTGCCACAGCCTCGGCGGCCTCGTCCTGCGCCGCTTCGCCGCCGACCACCCCGAGCTGATACGCGGCCGCAGCGTCACCCTCGCCACCCCGCACCTAGGCAGCGAAGCCGCCGACCGCCTGCACCGTCTCGCCCCCGCCCTGATCCGCGGTGCCTACCCCGCCGGGCTCGATGGCCAAGTCCCGCCCTGGCCGCCCCAGCTCGAACTCGGCTGCATCGCCGGCAGCCGCAACCTCGGGCTCGGCCAGCTCATCGGCCTGCGCGGCGAAGGCGACGGCTCCGTATTGCTCAGTGAAACCAAAGCAGAAAACTGCCGTGACTACTTAGTCTTGCCCGTGAGTCACTCCGCCATGCTCACCGACAAAACCGTCGCCATGCAAACCGCCCACTTCCTGCGCCACGGCCACTTCCTCCATACTGAAGAATCCGCCTGAGCCAGCACGAATTGCCGTACCACAAGATTTTCAGGTAGCCTTCCCTATCAATTAAAGCTACCCGACAATACCGATAGCACCCACCCCTTGGCAATTTAAACTGGCATACAAAAAGGCTACCTGAAAATTTTCAGGTAGCCTTTCGTCTTGTATCACACAAACCGAAGATTATTCCTCAGTCGGCACCACCACCACTTTGACGCCGGCCACGGCATCGGTATGCAGCGCCACTTCGATTTCGTATTCGCCCACAGCTTTGAACGGACCGTTGGGCAGGCGAACGTTGGCTTTCACCGCTTCCACACCGAATGCGCGGATGGCTTCGGCGATGTCGGCATTGGTAACGGAACCGAACAGACGGCCATCCACACCGGCTTTCTGCGCGATGGTGATGATCTGGCCTTCCAGCTTGGCCTGGCGAGCCTGGGCATCAGCCAGAATTTCAGCCTGACGGGCTTCCAGCTCGGCGCGGCGGGCTTCGAAATCAGCCAGAGCAGCTTCGGTAGCACGCTTAGCTTTACCTTGCGGAATCAGGAAATTGCGGGCATAACCGTTTTTCACGGTTACCACGTCGCCCAAGTTACCCAAACCGCCAATTTTTTCTAACAGAATGATTTGCATAATAAAATTCTCCGTTAATTATTTGTGTTGGTCGGTGTAGGGCAGCAGAGCCAGGAAACGGGCACGTTTCACGGCCACAGACAGCTGGCGCTGGTAGTGGGCTTTGGTGCCGGTGATGCGGGCGGGAATGATTTTGCCGTTTTCAGAAATGAAATCTTTCAGCAAATCCACTGCTTTGTAATCTACTTGTTTGATACCTTCCGCGGTGAAGCGGCAGAATTTTCTACGTTTAAATGTTTGACGAGCCATCTCATTCAACCTTTATTTTCATCAATAGTCTGTATATGCAGTATGGGGCGGCGGTATTTTTGGCTGTATGCGGCAAGAAACCCTGCCACCTCCACCACACTGCCTACTTTGTTTTGCCAGATTTTCGCCTGTTCGCCGATGATTTTCGCCTGTATTTCAAACCGGGCGAGATACGGTTCGCCTGCTTCAAGCTGCCAAGATTCGTGCTCTAAAACCAAACCCAGCACAGCAATGCCGGCCGGCGTATAGCGCAAAGTATCGGCTTCTTTAATGCGGGCTCCGAAGCGAACGGCGTTATCCAAAATCAATCTCAGGCTTCGGCGGCAGCCGCTTCTTCCTGGGGCTGGCCATCCAGCAGGTTTTTGGATTTTTCTTCTTTCATCATCGGGGAAGCTTCAGTAACGGCTTCGTCCATCTTAACAGTGAGATGGCGCAGAACGGCATCGTTGAAGCGGAAACCGGTTTCCAGCTCTTCGATCACTTCCGGGGTGCACTCGATGTTCATCAGCACATAGTGTGCTTTGTGCAGCTTGTTGATGGGGTAAGCCAATTGGCGGCGGCCCCAGTCTTCCAAGCGGTGGATGTGGCCGCCCGATTCGGCGATCAGGGTTTTGTAGCGCTCAACCATAGCGGGCACTTGCTCGCTCTGGTCGGGGTGAACGATGAATACAATCTCGTAATGACGCATGCTCTCTCCTTACGGCTAATACAGCCCGCCATCATGCGGATATAGCGGGCAAGGGGTGGAAAACGCGGCATTATATTAGTAAAAACCAGTTTAAGCAAACATTTGCCAGCCCAAAGCCCAAGCGGCTACCTGAAAATTCAGCCGCACCGAAGTAAAAATGCAACAACAAAACACAAGCAAAAGAAAACCCGCGCGGTCTCGCACGGGTTTTCAGATGGGTGGGGTGGCTGATGGGGCTCGAACCCACGACAACCGGAATCACAATCCGGGGCTCTACCAACTGAGCTACAGCCACCACAAAAAACTTTTGGCGCGCCCGACAGGAATCGAACCTGTAACCGCCCGCTTAGAAGGCGGGTGCTCTATCCGGTTGAGCTACGGGCGCTCTACCTTTTCCTGTCGTTCACAACATTTCGGAGGACTTTGGTCGGGGCGGTGGGATTCGAACTCACGACCCTCTGCTCCCAAAGCAGATGCGCTAACCAGACTGCGCTACGCCCCGATAAGAAAGACGGATTCTACGCAAGCACCTTCCCGCTTGTCAAGCAGGCTACCTGAAAATAAATCGGCAACCTTATCCACAACCCAACCTAGCCAATTTAAATCAACCATTTAACCAAACCCAAACCACCGCATAGTAAACACAAAAACAGCACTCCCGCACACTAACCCAGCCCCCGTTTTCCCGATAAAAATCATTAACAACGTGCTATAATCAACACAATAAATCATCTCTATCGCCGCCAAGTTCCCCACATGCGGCACGCCCCGATTCCCCCTCACCAACCCACGAAAGGAATAGTCATGACCGCACAGATTCTCGATGGCAAAGCCGTAGCCGAGCAGCGCCTGCAGAAAATTGCCGAGCAGGTGGCCAAGCGCCGCAAACAAGGCCTGCGCACCCCGTGTTTGGCCGTAGTGTTGGTGGGCAACGACCCGGCCAGCACCGTATATGTGCGCAACAAAAAATTTGCCTGCGAAAAAGCCAGCTTCGCCTCCCGTTCCTACGAGCTGCCCGCCTCCACCACCCAAGAAGAGCTGCTGCAACTGATCGACGAGCTCAACGCCAGCCCCGCCGTGGACGGCATCCTCGTGCAGCTCCCCCTGCCCCCCCACCTCAACAGCCAATCCATCATCGAACGCATCCAGCCCGACAAAGACGTGGACGGCTTCCACCCCTACAACGTCGGCCGCCTTGCCGTGCGCATGCCCTTGATGCGCCCCTGCACCCCAAAAGGCGTGATGACCCTGCTGGAAACCTACGGCGTGGAGATTCGCGGCAAAAAAGTCGTCATCGTGGGCGCATCCAACATCGTCGGCCGCCCGCAGGCCTTGGAAATGCTGCTGGCCGAAGCCACCGTTACCGTGTGCCACAAAGCCACGCAAAACCTAGAACACGAAGTGAGCGAAGCCGACATCGTCATCGTGGCCGCCGGCAAACCCAAGCTGGTGAAAGGCAGCTGGATCAAGCCCGGCGCCATCGTGGTGGACGTGGGCATCAACCGCCTAGACAACGGCCAGCTCTGCGGCGACGTGGAATTTGAAGCTGCCAAAGAACGCGCCGCCATGATTACCCCTGTGCCCGGCGGCGTCGGCCCCATGACCATCGCCACCCTGCTGGAAAACACCCTCTACGCCGCCACTCTGCACGACAAACCCGCCGCCTAATCCGGCTTCGGCATCAAACTAAAAGGGCAAACTGCTTCCATCGGCAGTTTGCCCTTTTATGCGCCCAACCTCCGCCGAAGCAAAAGGCTACCTGAAACCATTCAAACCATTCTTCGCAAAAACCCCGCTCCGCTTTCACTTCGTTGAAGCCGATATTTTTCAGGTAGCCTGATTGCGCACACCCAAAGGCTACCCGAAAGCGCAAGCTTCAGCGCAGTTAAAACGGAGCTTCCACAGGAATCGGAGTTTCTGCGCAGCTAAAACGGAGCTGCCGCAGGAAGCACAGTTTCTGCGAAACTAAAACAAAGCTCACCCAGCAACACAAATGCCGGCCCCGCCCAAACCCCGCAACCCTTTCCACTTCTCTCAGCCTCGCCGAAACCTCGTTTTCACTTCGTTGCCGCCGCGCTTTCAGGTAGCCTCCCCCCGCCACAATCCGCTAGAATACGCCCCAGCCTGCGGCACCCGCCGCCCAAGCAAGGAACCCCCATGAAAAAATACCTGATGCTGCCCCTCGTGCTGCTGCTCGCCGCCTGCAGCTTCCGCCTGGCCGGCACCGACCCCGCGCTCACCCCCCCGCTGCCCTACCAAACCTGGTCGGTGCAAGGCCGCGAATTGCAGCAGGCCATCGAAACCGAGCTGCTACGCCGCCATGCCAAGCTCGACAACGCCTTTGCCCAAGCCGGCGTGAAGGTTACCGGCATCCAAACCAACAAAGACATCCAAACCCTCAACCTCTCCGGCACGGTCAGCGAATACCGGCTCGAGCTCAAAGTGTCCGCCCAAGCCTGGCACGGCGAGAAAACCCTCGGCGAGCCGATGGTGGTCACCGTATACCGCACGCTCGACTACAGCGACAGCGAAATCCTCGGCAAACAAGAAGAAGAAGCCCAGCTCTGGGCCGAAATGCGCACCGACGCCGCCCGCCAGCTGGTGCGCCGCCTAGGCTACCTGAAAGCCGAATAATGGCCGCCCTCAGCACCGAGCGCCTGCTGCAACAGCTGGATGCGCCGCTGCAAGCCCTGTATGTGCTGCACGGCGAAGAAGACCTGCTGCGCATCGAAGCGCTGGATGCCCTGCGCGCCGCCGCCAAAGCCCAAGGCTACCTGAACCGCGAAGTGCACACCGCCGACACCGGCTTCGACTGGCAAGAGTTGCTCGCCTCCGCCAACAGCATCGGCCTGTTTGCCGAACTCAAGCTGCTCGAAATCCACATCCCAAGCGGCAAGCCAGGCAAAGCCGGCGGCGACGCCCTGGAGCAACTCGCCGCCAACCTGCCGCCCGACACCGTCACCATCATGCTGCTGCCCAAGCTGGAGCGCACACAAACCCAGGCCAAATGGTTTGCCGCGCTGGCCCGCAGCGGCGTGGTGGCCGAAGCCAAAGCGGTGGACAGCCAAGCCCTGCCCGGCTGGATACGCGGCCGCCTCGCACAGCACGATTTATCTATCGGCCACGAAGCGCTGGCGCTGTTTGCCGAACGCGTGGAAGGCAACCTGTTGGCCGCCAAGCAGGAAATCGACAAACTCGCCCTGCTCCACCCCGCCGGCCACGAATTGAGCATTGCCGAAACCGAAGCCGCCGTGGCCGATGTGGCGCGCTTCGACGTGTTCCAGCTTGCCGCCGCCTGGATGACCGGCGACGCCGCCCGCGTGGTGCGCCTGCTCGAAGGCCTGGAAGCCGAAGGCGAAGAGCCGGTGATGCTGCTGTGGATGCTGGCCGACGACATCCGCACCCTCATCCGTCTCACCGCCGCGCTCAAGCAGGGGCAAACCGTGGCGCAGGTGCGCAACAGCCTGCGCCTGTGGGGCAGCAAACAGCAGCTCGCGCCGCTTGCCGTGCGCCGCATCGCCACGCCGCGCCTCTTGGCCGCCTTGCAGGAATGCGCACGCATCGACCGCATCATCAAAGGCGCGGAAACCGGCGCGGCCTGGCCCGCCATCCGCCAGCTGCTGGTGAGCCTGGCCGGCTAGCGCAAATCAAGCCATGCGGCAAGCTTTTGAACCGCATTGAAATTCCACTTCCTTCGGAAGCTCCGTTTTAACTGCGCTGAAGCTTGCGCTTTCAGGTAGCCTGTGCGGCACACGGGAGGCTACCTGAAAAACTATCCCCGCCAGAAACCATCCTTTCCCAATCAAACCAAGGAGAAGCCATGTCCCCAAAAGCCAAAAAAATCCTCATCGGCGCCGCCGTCGCCCTCGCCCTTTTGGGCTGGCGCGGCTACGATGCCGTGAAAACCGTGAAGCTGAGAGAGTTTGTGGAACACTATAATGTCTTCATCGACAACGAAAACCGCTTCGTCTCCCACCTCAACGAGCGCACCGATTTCGGCGCCGTGCCCGAAAACGTGATGATGCCCGTGCGGCACAGCGCCGGCTTCATGGCCAACTCCGACCGCGGCGGCTGCCACTCCATCCCCGACGAAGCCCTCGTTGCCGAATGCACCGGCGCCTTCACCGAATACCACAGCATTCTGCAAGAAGTAGAAAAACAAGGGCTGGACGAAACGCGACTGAAACAAGTGGTGGAACGCGGCGAACGCACACACCGCATCATCAACCAAGTGGCGGCCAAATTCCCAAACCAAGTGGAAGTGCAAAACTAGGCCTCCACAACAAAACAGGCTACCTGAAAAAGGTTTTCAGGTAGCCTGTTTGCCATTTTCGCCATCAATACTCGCTCAAGGGCTTGGCCGGGTCGTAATGTTCCACTTCCTTCACAATCGCCTGCCCTACGCGCACGCCGTTGTCGGTGTGCGTCATGGTGGGGCTGCCGTGCAGCTCCCAGCCTTGCTGCAAAGCCTCGGTTACACGGCGGCAAAACACGGAATCGTCCGGGCCGGTGAGCATACGGTACACTTTCATCGCGGTCTCCTTCGCTTTCTCAATTCGTGACAACACCTTGCCGGCGTTATCCATTCAAACAAAACAGGCTACCTGAAAACAACACCTGCTTTTCAGGTAGCCCTACGGATTAAAACAGGCTGTCCACCGGATTGCCGCCGCCCTCGCCTGCCGGCTGGCGCGGCACCGGCTGCGGCGCTGGTTTCACCGGCACTTCAATCGGGCGGATTTCGGTTTCCGGCTGCGGCGCCACCGGCTGAATCGGCACTTCCTTCACCACCGCCGGCGCAGAAGCCGCTGCCGCGCGGCGCGGTGCGGCAGGCCTTGCGTTGGCCAGGGGTGCGGAAGCTTGCGAAGCCGCATTCATATCGGCAGCGGGCGGCAGGCTGTAGGTTTGGCCGGCGGCGGCCGATGCGCCGTTGGGCTGCCAGATTTCCACGCCCTGCGCCGCAGAGGCATCCTGACTGTCGGTGCGGCTGTCTGGCCGGCTCAACATCAGCCACGCCATCATCACCAGCGCCATCACCACAACAAACGCCACAACAAACGAAATCAGCACCACGCGGCTGAACATGCTGCGCTGCGGCTTTCTGGAAGAAGGAGGCATCTCTTTGCCAGACATGGGTTTTCCTTAAAATTCAAAAACAGGTGTATCAGCGCACATTGCTGGGCACGAAGGTTTCATACAGCGTTACCACCTGCTGCACGCCGGCAGTGGTGCTCACGGTTTGGCTCACGCGCGCCTGCTCTTCCGGCGTGAGGATGCCCATCACATAAGTGATGCCGTTATACGTAACCACTTTCACATGGTTGGCTGACACGCCCTTGGTGCCGATCAGCGTGGTGCGCACTTTGGACGTGATCCAAGAATCGTTGCTCACGTCGCCGAAGCCGCGGTGGCCGGAGGCTACCTGAATATGGTTGTAGATCTTCTCGGCATTGGGCTGCGAGCGTGCCACGCGTTCCACAAAGGCCTTATCCGCCTCGCTCGCCACCAGGCCCATCAGCAGAATCTGGCGGTTGAAGCTCACCACGGAAAGCTTCGGCTCGAAATTCGGCGTGGTGTTGCTGTTGCGCAGGTGGGTGAGCGCCGTGTTTTGGATGCGCACTTCCATCACTT
This sequence comes from Eikenella longinqua, assembly GCF_001648355.1. Lineage (GTDB taxonomy): Bacteria > Pseudomonadota > Gammaproteobacteria > Burkholderiales > Neisseriaceae > Eikenella > Eikenella longinqua. Next base: position 132,973 of record NZ_LXSL01000011.1, read on the forward strand.
GGTCGTCGGCCTGCGCGCCGGTGCTGCGGCGGTCGGTGGCCGACATCACGCCGAGCGCGCCGGCACCGGCCACGGCGGCAAAACAGCCGGAAAGCGACAGCGGCAGCAGGCACAACAGCAGGAGGCGGAAACTTTTTTTCATGATTGGTCCTTTCGGCAATGATGGGAATGCGGGCGTGATGTTTCAGGTAGCCTTCGGCTATTCTTCAAACAGGGTGGCGTCGATGTGGTCGCACAGGGCGTGAATCAGCAGGATATGGATTTCCTGAATGCGCGCGGTGCGGCGGTGCGGCACGTTGAGCAGCACGTCGCCTTCGGCCAGCACGCCGCCGATTTTGCCGCCGTCGCGGCCGGTGAGCGCCACCACCTGCATGCCCTGCTCGCGGGCGGCTTCGATGGCACAGAGCACGTTGCCGGAATTGCCGGAAGTGGAAATCGCCACCAGCACGTCGCCCGGGCGGCCGAGCGCCGACACCTGGCGGGCGAAGATCTGCTCGAAGGCATAGTCGTTGCCGATGGCGGTGAGCGCGGAGGTGTCGGTGGTGAGCGCGACGGCGGCCAGCGGCATGCGTTCTTTTTCGAAGCGGCCGGTGAGCTCGGCGGCAAAGTGCTGCGCGTCGGCAGCGGAACCGCCGTTGCCGCAGATGAGGATTTTGCCGTCGGCGGTGAGCGAATTCACCAGCAGCTCGGCGGCGCGGGCGGTGGGCGCAGCCAGCTCTTCGGCACACTGCTGCTTGGCGGCAATGCTGTCTTGAAAATGCTGCAACACACGTTCTGCGGCGGATTTCATCAGAGGCTACCTGAAAAACGAAATGAAAACGCTGGCTATTGTAGCGGCATACGGCGGTTTGAACAATTGCCGGCGCGGGTTGGCGGAGGTAAAGAGGCGAATAAAAGGCTACCTGAAAACGATGTCTTGCGAAGCAAGGCTGAGTTTCTGCGAAGCTAAAGCGCCAGCTTCAGCGAAGCTAAAACGGAGCTTCCGAAGAAAGCAGCGTTTCTGTAAAGCTAAAATGCCGCACAATTTTTCAGGTAGCCTTCCCGTCCCGCACAGCTCGCCGCCTCAATACCCGCCGATATTCTGCACCCACTGCGGCGGGGCGCTGCCTTCGAGCAGCACGGCGTCGAGGCGGCAGGCTTGGTTCGGGGCGTGCTGCTGGAGCCAGGCTTCGGCGCTGCGGCTGAGTTTGGCCAGCTTGGCGGGGGTGATGCTGGCCGCCGCGCCGCCGAAGGACTGGCTGCGCCGCTGCCGCACTTCCACAAATAAGTACACCCCGCCCTGCTCGGCGATGATGTCGATTTCGCCGTAGCGGCAGTGCCAGTTGCGCGCGAGGATACGGCAGCCTTGTTTTTTCAGGTAGCCTGCGGCGGTGTCTTCGGCGGCTTGGCCGGCGGCGTGGTTGAGGCGCATGGGTTTCCTTTCGTGTTATAGTTTGCGGCGTTTCAAACGCAATGATACCCGAAGACAAATGTGGCAAAAAATATTGGATAAGGCGGCGGCGCAAATCGAGCCGCACACGCTGTATGTGGTGGCAACGCCCATCGGCAACCTGGCCGACATCACGCTGCGCGCGCTGGCGGTATTGCAGCGGGCGGATTTGGTGTGTGCGGAAGACACGCGCGTGAGCCAGCAGCTGCTTTCGGCCTACGGCATCCGCGCCAAGCTCATCAGCGTGCGCGAACACAACGAGCGGCAGATGGTGGACACGGTTTGCGCCGCCTTGGCTGCCGGGCAGGTGGTGGCACAGGTGTCGGACGCGGGCACGCCGGCGGTGTGCGACCCGGGTGCGCGGCTGGCTGCGGGCGTGCGCGCGGCGGGCTTCAAGGTGGTGCCGGTGGCGGGAGCGAGCGCGGTGATGGCGACCTTGAGCGTGGCCGGGGTAACGCAATCGGACTTTTATTTTGCCGGCTTCCTGCCGCCCAAGGCGGGTGAGCGCGCACAATGGTTTGAACGCTGGGAAAACGTGCCCTATGCCGTGGCGGCTTTTGAAACACCGCACCGCATCGAGGCGGCGCTCGCGCAGATGGCGGAGCTTCTGCCCGGTCGGCATTTGCTGCTGGCGCGCGAAATCAGCAAAACGTTTGAAACCTTTATCAGCGGCAGCGTGGCCGAAGTGCTGGCCGCCGTGCGCGCCGATGCCAACCAAACGCGCGGCGAGATGGTGCTGGTGCTACACCCGGCCGAAGAGGCGGAAACGGCCGGATTGAGCGAACAGGCGCAGCACATCATGAGCCTGCTCGCCGCCGAGCTGCCGCCGAAAAAAGCCGCCGCGCTGGCTGCAACCATCAGCGGGGCAAACAAAAAGGCGCTGTATGAATGGGCGGTGGCGCAGAAGCGGGAAGAATAAGGGCAGTTTGCTTGAACAGGCGAGAGGCTACCTGAAAATGGTTTTTCAGGTAGCCTTTTATACAGCCGCATCAATGCTAGATTGGGCATGAATGCTTGGCTTAGCGCTCATGCGGTTTGACGTGGGCGTAGCGTTCGCTGAGCTCGATGGGGTAGGTTTTCAGCAGTAGGCAGGAATGGCCCGCGCTGCGTGGGATTCAAGCTTCGCTGCCGTTTTCGTAGTGGCAGTGTTCCAGATGGGCGCTGCTGAAGTTTTGGATGAACTGGGTGGTTTTTTGGTGCGCTTTGCTGGGCGTGATGATTTGGTTTTGCACCGCCTATTCATACACGGGATTGTCAACCGGATAGGCGGTGAGCAAGCCGCTGAGGGCGTGTTTTTGAATCCAACGCTCTGCATTTTCTTTGCAAAAAAGCAGGCGGACACATTTTGGCTGCCACTGCCTTGAAATACCCAAACCCGATTATCTGCCCGGCTCATGCCGCACCCCCTTGCTTGAGCCGCTCGCGCAGTTTGCCGTTTTCGCCGAATTCGGCCAGCGTGCCGCCGAGGTCGAACCAGACTTGCTGGCTTGGCTCCCCGCCTTTGCCGTCGAGGTGCCAGGCCGCCCAGCTATACACGCCCCGGAGCTCGTGGGTGCGGCCGCCGGAGGAGGCGTGCAGGCAGAATTCGAAGGCGACGGCGGTGCGGCTCACGGCCACGATGTTGGGGTCGCCGGCGGAGCGGGTGGCGGCGGTGAGCCAATCGGGCGGGGAGGTAACGGCGAAATCGAGCAGGCGGCTGTCGGTGGCTTGGGCGCGCAGGATGCTTTCGATGCTGGCGCGGATTTCGGCGTAGGGCTCGGCGGCGAGCCATTGCAGCATGTGGCGGGTGTCGTCGAGGAGTTGGAAGTTGTCTGGCATGGGTTTGGAATCCTGTGTTGGCTATTGGCTTTGCAAGGTATCGTTTTAGCTTCGCAGAAACTCCGCCTCCTTCGGAAACTTCGTTTTAGCTCCGCAGAAACTCCGCCTCCTTCGGAAACTTCGTTTTAGCTCCGCAGAAACTCCGCCTCCTTCGGAAACTTCGTTTTCAGGTAGCCTCTGTTTGGCAGATGGGGCTACCTGAAAGTTTGGACTAACGAGATGGGGCGATGTTTCTGCGCAGCCACAAATGGCGGGCTATGCCGGGGAACGCTTAATTCAGCGCGTTCAGGCGTTCGGCCAGGCGGCTGCCACCGAATTCGGCCAGCGTGCCGCGCAGGTCGAGCCAGGTTTGCTGGCACTGTTCGGCGGGAGGGCGGTTGAGACGGCTGCCTGCCCAGGTGTACACGCCGCGCAGTTCGTGGGTTTTGCCCCGGCCGGACACGTGCAGCACAAACTCAAACGCCAGGCCGGTACGGCGGGCGGCAACGGTTTGGCCGTTTTCTTCTTCCTGCGCGGTAACGGTTTGCCATTGCGGCATGGAGGTGGCGGCGATGCTGAGCAGGCGGCTGTCGGAAACTTGTTGGCGCAGCAGGTGTTCGATGTTTTGGCAGATGTGTTGGTAGGGGGCGTCAGCCAGCCATTGCAGCATATGGTAGGAGGCGTGCAGCATTTGGAAATCGTAGAGGTCGGTGGCATGCGGCTCGGGTGGTGGCATATTGATTCGGCGTTGCTGGTATGCAGCCGTTTCTTGTTGCTGTATAGGTGATGCCACTCCACTCTTGTTAAATAGGCTAACAAATACAACATACACTACAGCAATTATGAAAATAATCAGTAGCAAAATACCACCCCAACCAAGCATAAGAAATGGTAACAATATGAATATGCCCAGAATGGGACCCCAAACATAAAGCACTACAATCACTGCAACCACTGCAACCACTCTCACAAAAGTTCGCAGGAAATCATTCATCATCTCTCTCCAATCATCTTTTACACCAAACTATCCTTATCTATTTTTCAGGTAGCCTCCACCCCCGCCAAGAGGCTACCTGAAAACCTCCCGCTAATGCGCGTGATGGTGGCGATGCTGCATCCCGCCCGCTTCCTCCGCCGGGCTTTTCACTTCCACCTGCACGGTTTGCGCCGGAGCGTGGCGGAATTTCAGCGTGAGCGGGAAGCGGCTGCCGGCGGCGAGCGGCTGTTTGAGGCCGATGAGCATGATGTGGTGGCCGCCGGGCTTGAGCTCGGTGCGCGAACGCTCGGGCAGCGGCAGGCCGTGCGGCATGGCCTGCATGCGCATTTGCCCGCCCTGCATGATGTGCTCGTGGATTTCCACGCGCTCGGCCACGGGCGTGCTGCCGCCGATGAGCGCGTCGGCGGGGCGGCCGTTTTCCAGCCGCACAAACACGCCGCCGGACTGCATGCCGGGCACGGTGAAGCGCGCCCAGGCTTGGCTGGCGTGCACTTCGGCCTGCGCGGCGGCGGCCAGGCACAGCAGGCAGGCGGCGAGGAGGGAGGGCTTGTTCATCATCATTCCTTTCTTGTCAATTGCTTACAGCGTATTCAAAGCCATCAGCCAAAACGCGGCCAGCAGCAGCAATGCCACCATCTGCGCCGCCGAGCCGGCATCTTTGGCGATTTTGGAGAGCGGGTGCAGTTCTTCGGAAATCCTGTCCACCACGGCTTCAATGGCGGTGTTGAACAGCTCCACAATCAGCGAGAGCAGCGAAGCGCCCACCAGCAGCATGCGCACGGGCGTGTCGAAATCGAGGCAGCAGGCCAGGGGCAGCAGCACGGCGTGCAGCCACACCAGCTGGCGGAAGGTGGCTTCGTTGCGGTAGGCGGCGGCGAGGCCGTCGCGGGAATACTGTGCGGCGGCGATGATGCGCGCGAGGCCGCGTTTGCCGGGTTTCATAAAAGCTCCTTTGGATGCGGATGATGTGAATGAAGGCCATACCAAGCGGCAGCAAAAAACACCGCTTGGGCAATATTAAACGTGGCGCCGCCGATGGCTGCCGCCCAGACCGATTGCGGAAACAGGCTGCACACGAGCGCCACCGCCGCGCCCACCGGCAGCGGATTGGCCCACGCCGATGCTCGCGGCAAAACAGAGCGCCCGCGCACGGTTTGCACCAGCAACACCAGCCAGCCCGCGGCCAGCAGCGGCAGATGGGCTGCGGGCGGGCTGTGCAGCAGGGTTTGCGCGCTGATGCCCATATAATAAAAGCCCGCATGCCCCAAGGGCGAGAGCGCATAGCCCGCCAAGAGCAGGCACAACACCGCGCGCGCCGCCCTGCCGCGCAGCAAACGGCACACGCCGAAAGCCGCAGCCAGATAAAACACCGCACTAAACGTGGCCGGCAGCACGCCCCAAAACAGCCGCTGCGGCGAGCCGGCCAGCATCAGGACCGCCAAATCCACATCGTCGCCCAAGGCAGCGGCCAGCGTGTGCGAAAACAGCGGATATTGCTCGGGCGTTTGCACAAAGCCCACCAGCAGCATATCTGCCGCCGTCCAACACAGCGCGGCAAACAGGCCGGATAGAAATAATGTGCGTGGTTCGGTCATGCTGGCGTGCTCCGAATGATGGGTGAGGCTACCTGAAAAATCAGGGCGGCAACAAAGCGGAAACGAGCAATGCGGCTCGGCACGAAGGGCAAACCTGCGGTTTGCCTGCCCTTCCCACAGGATGCAGTACAGGCCGCGCTGAATTTTTCAGGTAGCCTTCAATCGTGCGCGTGCAATGTGCAAACAATTGAATACAATGCGTTCCCATTTTTCAGGTAGCCTCTACCCTGTCGCAGGCTACCTGAAAGCGCAGCTTCAACGCAGTTAAAACGAAGTTTCTGAAGGAAGCGAAGTTTCTGCGAAGCTAAAACGATGTTTGAGCATAGCCCAAGCAAAGTTTCTGCGAAGCCAAAGCGCGAGCTTCCATTCCGCAACGCCTACCGCGCATTGCGTTCCACCGCGTCGATAAACTTAGCCGCCACATCAAAGCCCTTCTGCTTCATGATTTCCTGGAAACCGGTGGGGCTGGTTACGTTCACTTCGGTGAGATATTCGCCAATCACGTCCAAGCCCGCCAGCAAAATGCCGCGCCGTTTCAGCTCGGGGGCGAGGGTTTCGGCGATTTCGCGGTCGCGGGCGGACAATTCCTGCGCCACACCGCGTCCGCCTGCGGCCAAATTGCCGCGCGTTTCGCCCTGCTGCGGGATGCGCGCCAGCGCGTAGGGCACGACTTCGCCGTCTATCACCAGAATGCGTTTGTCGCCGTGCACGATGTCGGGGATATAACGCTGCGCCATGATGGTGCGCGTGTCGAGCCGCATCAGGGTTTCGAGGATGCTGCCGATGTTGGGGTCGCGCGCGGTGAGGCGGAAGATGCCCATGCCGCCCATGCCGTCCAGCGGTTTCACGATGATGTCGCCGTGTTCGGCCAGAAAGGCGCGCACATCGGCGGCGCGGGTGGAAACGAGCGTGGGTGCGGTGAATTGGGGGAAGTTCAGAATCGCCAGTTTTTCGTTGAAATCGCGCATGGCCTGCCCGCTGTTGAATACGCGCGAACCCTGTTGTTCGGCAAGGGTGAGCAGTTGGGTGCTGTATAAATATTGTATATCGAACGGCGGGTCGGTGCGCATAATCACGGCGTCGAAATCGCTCAGCGCGCGCTGCTCGGCGGAGGCTACCTGAAACCAATTGTGGTCGTGGTCGCTTTTTGCGCCGATAAATTGGAACGGCGCGGCTTGGGCGATGACTCGGCCGTTTTGCACGGAGAGTTCGCCTGCGAGCGCGTGGTGCAGCGTGTGGCCGCGTTGGGCGGCTTCGCGCATCATGGCGTAGGTGGTGTCTTTGTAGGTTTTGAAGCTGGAAAGCGGGTCAGCGATGAAGAGGATGTTCATGGGCTGTCCTTAAAATCAGTGTGCGGATAAGGGCGTTATGATAAACCAAAAGCGCTCGGCACACCCGCCGCCCGGGCAAGCCGCGCCCGAGTACGCAAAATCGCCGCCATAAACCCGCGCTATAAAGGCAGGCCGCCATTTGCCCCCAAGCCACGGCGGGGCTATACTTCGCACCCTGTTTCCCATCACACGCACCCAAAAGGATAATACGGATGAATGCCATTGCCGACGTGCAAAGCAGCCCCGACCAACGCAATATGCCCATCAACCAAGTGGGCATCAAAGACCTGCATTTCCCGCTGCAAATCCAAAGCGCGGAAGGCGTGCAGCACACCATCGCCCGCATCGGCATGACCGTGGCCCTGCCCGCCTCGCAAAAGGGCACGCATATGTCGCGCTTCGTGGCGCTGATGGAAGAGCGACAGCACCTCGTGCTCGACTTCGCCAGCCTGCACCAGCTCACGCTCGACATGCTCGAACGGCTCGACGCCCAAGCCGGCCGCATCACCATCAGCTTCCCCTTCTTCCGCAAAAAAGCCGCCCCCGTGAGCGGCATCACCTCCTTCCTCGACTATGCCGTCACCTGGCAGGGCGAAGTGCAGGCAGGCGGAGAATACAGCTACCAAATCAAAGTATTGGCACCGGTAACCAGCCTCTGCCCCTGCTCCAAGGAAATCTCGCAATACGGCGCGCACAACCAGCGCTCGCACGTTACCGTAACCCTCACCTGCCACAAACAGGAAGTTTCCATTGAAGAAATCATCGACTTGGTGGAAAACAAAGCCTCCTGCCAGCTCTACGGCCTGCTCAAGCGCCCCGACGAGAAATACGTTACCGAACACGCCTACGAAAACCCCAAATTCGTGGAAGACATGGTGCGCGACATCGCCGTGGCGCTAAAACACGACCCGCGCATCGACCGCTTCACCGTGGAAAGCGAAAACTTCGAAAGCATCCACAACCACTCGGCCTATGCGCTGATTGAGTATCCCTAAGGCACAACATTGCCGCACAAAGCAAAGGCTACCTGAAAATGCAGATTCAACGAAGTTAAAATACAGTGCAGCGAACTTTCTGCGAAGCCAAAATTTTCAGGTAGCCTTTGTTTATCTAAGACTACACACCATATACATTTCCTTAACCAGCTAACTCATCCGCAATCTCCTCCACCTGCTTCAGCACAAATTCCACCGCCCCTTCTGCCTGATCGGGCGGGTATTTGTATTTCTGCAAGGCGCGGCGAACCAGCAACCGGATTCTTGCCCGCACGGCTTCTTTGTGTTGCCAATCGATACTCACCGATTTACGCAAAATATCGGTAATTTCTTTTGCCAATTTGGAAAGCACTTCATCATTCATCAGTTCTCTTGCGCTGTCATTTTGGGTTAGTGCGTCGTAAAACGCTAATTCTGCGGTGTTTAAACCCAGTTTTTCGCCACGCGATAAGCGCTCGGAAAAGTCCCGCCCCATTTGCACGAGGGCATCGAGAATTTCCACTACGCTCAAATTATGATTGTGATATTGCGTGAGTGCTTCTTGCAAGCGTTGCTCAAAATCTTTTTGTGCGGTCAGGTTGCGGCTGGCTTTGGCTTTGATTTCCTGCTTCAAATAACGCTCCATCGCCAGCACCCACAGGCTTTTGGTCTCAGAGTTTTTGATTGCCTGCAAAAATTCGTCGGAAAGCAGATTTATCTGCGTTTGTTCCTTGCCGAGCAGGTCAAACAGATCAATCGTGCCTTCCGACACAATGCTTTGGTTAATCAAGGCTTTGAGCTGAATCAAGCGTTCATTTGCGCCTTTGCCATTTTGCGAACGTTTAGAAAGTACAGCACGCACCGCATCATAAAAAGCAATTTCTTGCTGATAAGGCTCGGCTTCAGGCAACGCACCGCATAAGGCATAGCCTTTTTTCAAACTGCCGACGGCTTTGAGAAAGGCCTTTTTGCGCGGTTCTGGGTCGTCTGTATTGTGCCAATGCTGCTCGTAGGCTTTGCCTTCGTTGGGCAGCTGATCGAGCGTGGCGATATGGTTCGCCGCTTGTGCGATGGCTTTGATCAATACCGCAGGTTCGGTTTTTTGAATTGCCGCCTGAACATCAAAGGTTTTGCCTTCGATTTTTGTATTGAACAAAGTACGGACAAATTCCAGCTGTTCTTTCATTCTGAAGAACACGCTCTGCACATCTTCCGCCAGTTGCCCTTTGCCGGTGGAGTTGGTGTATTGCAGCGTTGCGTCGCGCAGCTCTTCCGCCAGGCCGACATAATCGACAATCAGCCCGCCGTTTTCGCGGCTTTTGTTGGCGAACACACGGTTCACGCGCGCAATCGCCTGCATCAGGTTATGCCCCTTCATCGGTTTGTCGAGATACATGGTGTTACAGCACGGCGCATCAAAACCCGTCAGCCACATATCGCGCACAATCACCACTTTCAGCGAATCGGCTGGGTCTTTAAAACGGCGTTCCAGCGTTTGCTTTTCTTGCTTGCTGTAAACGTGCTTCTGCATTTCGGGTGCGTCCGAAGCCGAACCGGTCATCACAATTTTAATCGCGCCTTCATTGATGTTATCGGAATGCCATTCAGGGTGCAGGGCGATAATCTGATTGTACAAATCCACGCAAATTTGACGGCTAGACACCACAATCATCGCCTTGCCTTCTTGCTGCTGATTGCGTTTGGCAAAATGCTCGACGAAATCGGCCGCTAAATCGTGCAACCGTGCTTCCGAACCGAGCAATTTTTCCCGCAGGCGCAATTTCGGGTTATCTTCGCCTTCCAGCAGCTCGTCAATTTCCGCAAACAGCTCCTCGTGGTTTACATTTTCCGCTAGCTTGATTTGGCGCGCTTCATAAACAATCGGCACGGTCGCGCCATCTTCCACCGCATCTTGCAAATCGTAAATGGACACATACTGCCCAAACACATCTTGCGTATCGCGATCTTCAAGACTGATTGGCGTACCCGTAAAGCCGATAAAGGAGGCATTCGGCAGAGCATCGCGCAAATGGCGGGCGTAACCAGCTTGGAATTTGCCGTTATGCAGTTTTTGCGTAAAGCCATATTGGGAGCGGTGAGCTTCATCGCTGATCACAATAATGTTGGAACGATTGTTCAGCACGGGGAATTGGCTCTCTTCGTCGTCCAAGCCGAATTTTTGAATGGTGGTGAAGAACACTCCGCCCGATTCCCGCTCGCTCAATAATTGGCGCAAGGCATCGCGGTCTTCCACTTGTTGCGGCGTTTGCTTAATCAAGGCTTTGCCACTGCTGAATGTTTGGAACAACTGACCGTCCAAATCGTTGCGGTCGGTTACAACTAAAATCGTCGGGTTCTTCAATTCAGGTTGAGAAAGCAGCTTGCCCGCGTAAAACAACATCGAAATGGACTTGCCCGAACCCTGCGTGTGCCACATCACGCCGATGCGTTTTCGCCCTGTTCGCTTGTGGCAAAAATCGTGGATTCCACCGCTTCATTCACGCCGTAGTATTGATGATAAGCGGCGATTTTCTTGATGAGCGAACCGTCAGAGTCACGCTCAAACAGCACGAAATAACGCACATAATCCAGCAATTTTTGTGGCGTCATCAAACCATTGAGCAAGTTTTGCAATTCATCGCCAAAATCCAATCGCTTGCTGTCCGCTTTTTCGTCCACCACTTTCCACGGCGTAAAGCGCTGAAAATCCGCCGACAGCGAACCCAGCCGCGCATTCAAGCCGTCGCTGATAATCAGCGTTTGGTTATAAACGAACAAATCGGCGATTTCATCTTTATACGTCTGCAACTGATTGAACGCCTGCAATAAATCCGCCGATTCCCGCAACGGATTTTTCAGTTCAAACACCACCAGCGGCAAGCCGTTTACAAAGCCGATAATATCGGGAATCCGCTTGCCACCTTTACGACTGCGGATTTCCAGCTGGTTCACCATCACAAAGCGGTTGTTTTCTACATTTTCAAAATCCACCAAACGCGCTACATCAAATTTCTGCTCACCGTTTTGCTGATATTCCACCTTCACGCCATCACGCAACAGCTGATAAAACGCCTGATTCCGCCCCACCAGCTCGCCGATTTCGCTCTTCGTCGCCAAAGCCACTACAGAATCCACCGCATTTTCAGGTAGCTGTGGATTGAGCTTACGCACCGCCGCACGCAGCTGCTCTACAAACACCACCCCGCCCAAATCGCCACGGGCAAATTCGCCCTCGGCAACGGGCAGGTCTTTGCCGTAGAAATGCTCCCAGCCGAGTTTTTCCAAACGTTTTAGCGTTAATTGTTCAATATCATTTTCGTTAATCATAAAAATCCCCGTAGGGGCGTGTTGCACACGCCCTGTTAAATACGTTCTATAAATCGCCACTCAACAATCTAGGCAACAACAAATCTCTAATCTTAGCCAAACTAGAATTTTCTTTATCATTTACAAAAATCTTTGAGAAATTTTCTTTGACATATTTCCCAAATAATTCTGTTAATTCTTCTGGTGGAACAATAATTTCCTTAATTAAAAAATCAGGGAAATGCCCTTTATATTCCACAAACTCTTGTTTTCCTAACGTAGCAAGATAAAGCCAATACAAATTGCATTCTTTCCCCTTGAAGGCAAATACATTTTGAATAGCACTAAAATCGTAAGAAATTAAACGCATATAACAAGTGTGATTGGCAAATACAATAATTGGATCTTCAATGCTTGCATTTACACCTGCTTTATCATTGTGGTAACCGATAACGCCTGATCGTCCTTGATCTAAAATAGGCACCAAACCTTCTGAAAATGCCGTTTTTGAGCTGTATTTTTTGCCGACTGGGATTTTTTTGATGACTTCATCAATGCGCTTAACCTCCCACCCCCTTGGCACTTCAACCCCATCAACTTCCCCCATCTCACTCGGAAACGCAGCCGCAATCGCTGCCAATTCCGCATAGCGTTCTGGCTCAAGTGCGGTGAGTTCTTCCGTTGTTTTTCCGCTGATTGCCGACATTGCGGCAAGTTCCGCTTCGGCTTGGGTTTTGCTGTCACGAAGGGCGGCGGCTTTGGCGCGGACGGGGTCGAAATCCACAAACCAGCTTTTGAAAATCGCTTGGGCGATCTGTTCTAGGGTTTGGTTGATTTGGGTGTTGAGTTGGATTTTTGCATCAAGGCTACCAAGAATATTAGCTATTTCTTTCTCTTTATCTATACCTAAATCTGAAATTAGAATACTAGATAAATGATTTCGATTTAATGTGGGTACACCAGTTCCAACATTAAAACTTGTAAAATCAATACTTTTTAGTAAGTAATAGATAAATCTTGGATAATGTCCTTTAAAATCTTTTACATATAGCGTTGTATTTAATGGGAAAAAATCTTTTTCAATATATTGTCCACCTCCAATACTTCCGCTTCTTCCAATTACGACGCCTGGTGCTTTCACTTTTATCTCATTGTGATAACCAGCAATTCCTGTTGAAGCTACAACAGGAACATTTCCCGCAATTCTTTTGCTACTCGGTAAATCAAAACCACGTTGTAAAATTATAAATTCATTTAATGGAATTTTACTTATACCCCAATCCCCCCAAATTCTTCTTAATCTCCGCTTCCAATTCCGCGCTTTTTGCAAACTGTTCTTTTAAAAGAGCGGTCAGATTTTGCATTTTTTCTGCAAATGGCACGCCGTCGTCTTCTTGTTCTGCTGTGCCGACGTATCTGCCCGGGGTTAGCACAAAATCGTTGCCTGCGATTTCTTCCAAGGTGGCGGATTTGCAGAAGGCGGGCTTGTCTTCATAGCTGTCGGATTTTTGCCATGCGTGGAAGGTGTTGGCGATTTGGGCGATGTCCTCAAGCGTGAAATCACGCAATACGCGGTCTTTCATATAGCCGATTTGGCGTGCATCGATAAACAGTACCTCGCCTTTGCGTGCTTTGTTGCGGTTTAAGAACCAGATGCACGCGGGGATTTGGGTGTTGGTGAAGAGCTGACCGGGCAGGGCGACCATGGCTTCTACAAGGTCGGCTTGCACGATGGCTTTGCGGATTTCGCCTTCGTTGTTGGTTTGGCTGCTCATCGAGCCGTTGGCGAGCAGGAGAGCCATTTTGCCGTTGGGCGAGAGGTGGTAAATCATATGTTGCAGCCACGCGAAGTTGGCGTTGCCTTTTGGCGGTATGCCGTATGCCCAGCGCGGATCGTCGGCGAGGGATTCGCTCCACCAGTCGCTGCTGTTGAACGGCGGGTTCGCCATGATGAAGTCCATTTTTTTGTCGAGATGTTGCGGTTGGGCGAAGCTGTCGGCGTTGTGTTTGCCGAAGTCGTAATCAATGCCGCGAATTGCCATATTCATGGCGGCGAGTTTCCAAGTGGTCGGGTTGAACTCTTGCCCGTAGATGGAAACTTGGTTGATGTTGCCTTGGTGGGCGGTGATAAAGCGTTCGGTTTGCACGAAGAAGCCACCGCTGCCCATGGCGGGGTCGTACACGCGCCCTTTGTAGGGTTCGAGCATTTCGACGATGAGGGAAACGATAGATTTTGGGGTGAAATACTGCCCGCCGCGTTTGCCTTCCGCTTGGGCGAATCTGCCGAGGAAGTATTCGTAAACGTGCCCGAGTATGTCTTTCGCGCCTAAATGCACGGGTTCGCCGTTGTAGGTGGGCGCGGTGAAGTTGGTGTCGGAGAAGAGGATAATCAGCCCGCGCAAGGTGTCTTCATCCACCGCATAGCCGCTGATGCGTTGCAGTACGCCTTTGAGTTTTTCGTTGTCTTTTTCAATGGCGTCAAAGGCGTCGTCAATCAGCCGTGCCACGCCTGCGAATTTCCCGCCCCAAGGGAGTTCTGCGCCTGTGTTGAGAATCGAGACTTCCTGCAAGGCTTGCCAGCGCGCAGAGGCAGGCACCCAGAACACGTTGTCGGCGGTGTAATAATCGCGGTTTTCCAGTTCAGCATTAAGGGCTTTTTGGTATTCCGTCTCGGTGTCGTAAAAAGTGCGGTCAAGATAAAGTGGATTTTCAGGATCAGTGAGTTCCGCCAAGATTTTGGCTTGCTGGGCGGTGAAGCTGTCGGAGATGTATTTTAAGAAGATAAGCCCGAGAACGATATGTTTATAGTTCGCGGCATCGAGCTGCTGACGGAGGCGGTCGGCGGATGACCAGAGTTTTTCGTCGAGGTCGTTAAGGAAGGCTTGTTGGATAGATACAATTTGTTTGTTTGATGTCTGCATCATATTAAAATCCTTAATAAATTTTATAAACCGATAGACTATGATTTTGTAAATTTTTGTTATATCAGGCGAATTATAGCCGTGCCTGATTGGACTGTCATTTTTCTACCCTAGAAAAAGGCTACCTGAAAACTCTTAGCTTTGCAGAAACTCATCCTTGCTTCGCAATACTTTATTTTCAGGTAGCCTTTCTAATTGTGCTTTGCCTAATACTAACGCTTCAGCCAAGCCCGTTTCAGCATCAGCCACCAATCTTTCGCGCCGAGCACGGGGCGGCGGGTGAACACGTCGTAGCGGTTGGCTTCCAGCTTGCGCAGGATGGTTTGCCCGCCGAGGATGATCAGGCGCAGCTCGAAGCCGATGCGGCCGGGCAGGGTTTTGCCCAGCGGGGAGCCGGCTTTGAGCATTTTGTGGACGCGCTCGCATTGGTGCGCCATCAGGCGTTGGAAGGCGGTGTCGGCCTGGCCGGCGGCGATTTGCGCTTCGCTCACGCGGAATTTTTGCAGGTCGTCTTGCGGTAGATACACGCGGCCTTTCTGCCAATCCACGGCCACGTCCTGCCAGAAGTTGATGAGCTGGAGGGCGGTGCAGATGCCGTCGCTTTGGGCGAGGCTGAGCGGGTCGGTGTGGCCGTAGAGGTGCAGCAGCAGGCGGCCGATTGGGTTGGCGCTGCGGCGGGCGTAGTCCACCAGCTCGCCGAAGTGCTGATAGCGGGTTTTCACCACGTCTTGGCTGAAGGCGGAGAGCAGATCGTAGAAGGGCTCGAGCGGGAGGCTGAAGGGCTGCACGGCTTCGTGCTGGAGCCGCTGCATGAGCTCGGTGTGCGGGCTTTGGCCGGCAGCGATGCGGCCGAGCTCGGCGCACAGGCTGTCGAGCCGGCGCAGGCGTTCTTCGTTGGGCAGGCTGCCTTCGTCGGCCATATCGTCGGCGGTGCGGGCGAAGGCGTAGATGGCGTGCACGGGGCGGCGCAGGCGGCGCGGCAGGGCCAGCGAGCCGACGGGGAAGTTTTCGTAGTGTCCGACCGACATAGGTGTCCTTGTGTGTGTCTAAATGATTTTCAGGTAGCCTCAAGCGGCTTGCCGGCGCTTATTTTTCAATCAGGAATAGGCCGTTAAACGTTTTCCGGGCGAAGAGCTCAGGCAAATCGGCCAGCGGGATGGAGGCGGGCTGGTGTTTGTCGGGGTTTAAATCGGCGTGATTATCGTTGATGAAGATAAACAGCACGGGCTGCACGCAGGGGTGGCGCAGGCGCTCGGCGATAAATTGCGATAGCTGCTGCGGCAATTCGGAACCGGGTCGATAAACGGCCGATGCCGCGCCCCAGCCAAATTCCCAAGCCGCGATGCTTTTCCCCTTGCGCCGCAACGTGATGGGCGAGGCTTCAAACGCTTCGGGAAGGCGGAAGCGGTTTACTTCGCCGTATCCGGCGTAATCGGCCGAGGGCCGGTTTTCTTCAAAATATAGGATGCTCACGCTCATGATGCAGGCCGATGCCGTGGCGGGAAGAGGCTACCTGAAAAATTTTGGCTGCGCAGAAACTCAGCTTGGGCTGCGCCCAAACCTCGTTTTAACTGCGTTGAAGCTTCGCTTTCAGGTAGCCTTTTGCCTGCCGCGCTATTTCTGCCAATAGGCTTTCACGTTCACAAATTCATACAGCCCGAATTCGGAAAGCTCGCGCCCGAAGCCGGAATCTTTCACGCCGCCGAAGGGCAGGCGCAAATCGCTGCTGGTGTGGCGGTTGATGAACACGCTGCCGGCTTCAATTTGCTGGCCGAGCTCCCAGGCTTTGTCGAGGTTGGCGGAGTAGATGCTGGCGCCGAGGCCGAAGGGGTTGTCGTTGGCCAGGCGCACGGCGTCGGCGGCATCGCGGGCGTGGAAGATGCCCACGGCGGGGCCGAACACTTCTTCGCGGTACATGCGGCAGGCGGGGGTGATGTTGTCCAGCACGGTGGCGGGGTAGAAGGTGGTATCGGCTTCGTTGGGCAGCTCGCCGCCGAGCAGGAGCTTGGCGCCGTGTTCGAGCGCGTCTTGCACTTGTTCGTGCACTTGCAGCTGGAGGTCTTTGCGGTGCAGCGGGGCGAGGGTGGTGTCGGGATCGAGCGGGTTGCCGCGGGTGAGGCGGCGGCAGTGTTCGAGGAAGAGATGGGTGAATTCGGCGGCGATGCCGCTGGTGAGGATGATGCGTTTGCCGGCGTTGCAGGATTGGCCGGCGTCGCGGAAGCGGGCGTAGCAGGCGTCGGCGGCGGCTTGGGCGATGTCGGCGTCGTCGAGCACAATGAAGGCGTTGCTGCCGCCGAGCTCCATCACGGATTTTTTCAGGTAGCCTCCGGCGTAGGCGGCAAGGCGGCGGCCGACATCGGCGGAGCCGGTGAAGGCGAGCGCGTTGGTGTGCGCGATGGCGTGCTCCACGTCTTCATGGGCGAGCCAGGCGGGGCGCCAGGGCAGCTCGCTGCCCACGGTGTCGAACAGGGCGGCGGTAACGCGGGCCACGCTGGGCGCGGGTTTCACCAGGCAGGCGTTGCCGGAGCAGAGGGCGGGCACGGCAAAGCGGATAATCTGCCACACGGGGTAGTTCCACGGCATCACGGCGAGCACCACGCCGAGCGGCTCGAAACGCACTTGGCTGAGGCTGGCCTGGGTGGCGATGGTTTGGTGTTGCAAAAGCTGCGGGGCGAGCTTCACATAATAGCGGATGAGGGAAACGGACTTTTCCATCTCGGCTTCGCACTCGCGCAGGCAGCGGCCGACTTCTTGGCAAATCATGCGGGCGAGGCGGGGTTTTTCGGCTTCGAGGCGGTCGGCGAAGGCGGCAAGCATGGCCACGCGCGCCTGCACGCCGGCGGCGGCAAAGCGGCGCTGGGCGGTGCGCATTTCGGCCAGGGATTGGCCGAAAGCGTCCATACTGTCGGCGGGGCGTTCGTATAGCAGGGTGTTGCTCACGACGTCGCGGCTGTAAAACATGGCGGGTTCCTTTCTCTATTGGCTTTGGATTAACTGGTTTGCAGGTGGCCTGCCATGCGGAAGGCTACCTGAAAATTGATGTGCGGGTTTTTGTTGTTTTAATTTTTGTCCCCTACCGGGATGGGGCTAGGCTTTTTCGGCCACGGCAAAGGCCACCACCGTGCCGTTGTCGTCGCTCAAGCTCAGGTGCACGCGGGCGATGCCCTGCTCATCCAGCCAGGCCTGCAAGGGCGGCTCGGCCACAAACTCGGGGCGGCCGAGCTTGTCGTGGGCGATGGAAATGTGGTGCAGCGTAACCGGCGCGCGCAGGCCGGTGTGCACGGCTTTGGCAAAGGCTTCTTTGGCGGCAAAACGCTTGGCCAGGAAGTTGGTTTTGTTGCCGGCGGTGCGCCATTCCAAAAGCTCGATGCGGCTGAGCAGGCGCTCGGCCAGCGCGTGGCCGTATTTGGCGTGCAGCTTTTCGATGCGGCTGATGGAGAGGATGTCGGTGCCGATGCCGTAGATCATGTGCGCTTCCGTGGGCGGGTGGTGGGTAGGGCGCATTGTAGCGCATTTTAGTGCGGCTCTTCATGGGGGAGCGGGCGGTTTGGGCGCGATGCCGTTGCGCCATATTTAAGAACAATGCTGCGCCGGCTCTCCTTGCCTCATCCTTAAATGGGAAACGGCTCATCAAACAGGCTCCCTGAAAAAACACAGCGCCGCGAAGTTTCTGCGCAGCCAGAATTTTCAGGTAGCCCGAAGCCTTCCCCGCCATTACACGATCAAACAAGCATATCCGCTATAGCGAACCAACTTAACTTTCGCTACGGCGTTAGCTCGCCTTGCCGTACTCCTGTACTGCCTGCGGCTCGCTGCCTTGTATCGAAAGCTAATTTGATTCGCTATATAATGCCGCTTTCCCCATTTTCCCGCCTGCCATGGACTACGCCGCCCAACTGGCCTCCCTCGCCGCCGCCCAAACCGCCACCATCGCCCGCCACACCCTCAGCAACGGCGAAACCGTGTGGCTGCGCAAAGCCGCCCCGCGCCAAGCCGCCTGGCGCTACAGCCTGCTCAACGGCCTAGGCAAAATCCTCCGCCTCGGCGTGCTCACCCCCGTGCCCAACCCCGGCGGCAACGCCGGTATCGCCATCGAAGCCGGCCGCCTGCGCGAGTTGGCCGCCGCCGGCATCACCGCGCCCCGGCTTCTCGCCGTACAGGAAAACGCCCTTTTGATGAGCCATGTGGGCGAGCAAACCCTGCTCATCGCCATCGAAAAACAAATCGAAACCGGCAGCCTCGAAGGCTGGCTGCAAGGACTGCACGCCATCGAAGCCGTGCACCGCCAAGGGCAATACCTCAGCCAGGCCTTCGCCCGCAATATGGTGCTCACCGCAGAAGGCGGCATCGGCTTCATCGACTTTGAAGACAACCCCGCACTCGTGCTCAGCCTCCCGCTCTGCCAAGGCCGCGACTGGCTGTGCTACCTGCAATCCACCGCCGACAACCTCCGCCGCCAAGGCCTGCTCGACCAAGCCGCCGGCTTGTGCAAAACCTGCCTGAGCCGGCAAAACCCCGCTATAATCCGCACCTTGCAGCGCAGCGTGCGCCCCCTATCCTGGATGCGCGGCATCCAATCCGAACGCTGGGGCTGCGACACCCTGCGCCTGGCCGCCCTGGCCGACCTGTTTTACCGTATGGGCAAAATCTGAAGACAGGCTTCAGGCGGCCGCACCGCAAAAGGCTACCTGAAAGCGTAGCTTCAACGCAGTTAAAACGAGCAAAGCGAGTTTTGCTAAAACAGGCCAAACGCCGCACCGCCAAACTCAGCCAAACCGCCCGCCCATTTTCAGGTAGCCCGCCCCACCCGCCAACAACACACCGAACCATGAACAACACCCGCCTCCTCCTCTGCACCGGCACCCTCCTCGCCGCCGCCCAGTCTGCCGCCCAAACCGTGCCGCAGCCCGCCCTCGCCTGCACCCAAATCAGCGACCCCGCCGCCCGCCTCGCCTGCTACGACCGCACCCTCGGCGCCCAGCTACCCCCCACCCAAGCCCTGCCCGACTCCGCCGAAGCCAAACCCGCCATCGACTTGGAAAAAAGCATCGAGCAGAGCCAAGAGCAGCGCAGCCCGCAAATCGTGCTCACCACTCCCCCCGCCGCCCCCACCCAGCCTCAAGCCTACACCCCCCTCAGCCTCGCCTACGACCTCGACGTCAACCACGAAACCGGCATCCTCACCGCCCGCGCCCACCGCCCCATGTACCTCCTGCCCGGCTGGTACAACAGCGCCCCCAACCGCAACCCGTCCTCCCCCGAGCACACCTCCGCCATCAAAGAGCAGCAAAACCAAAACCATATCGAAGCCAAGATGCAAATCTCCTTCAAAACCAAGCTGCTGCAAGACCTATTCGGCACCAACGCCGACCTCTGGTTCGGCTACACCCAAGTTTCCCACTGGCAGGTATACCAAGGCTCCATGTCCTCCCCCTTCCGCAACACCGACTACGAGCCCGAAATCTTCCTTACCCAGCCCGTGAAAGCCTCCCTGCCCGGCGGCGGCAGCCTGCGCATGCTCGGCATCGGCGCCGTCCACCAATCCAACGGCCAGAGCGACCCCATCTCCCGATCCTGGAACCGCGTCTACGCCATGGCCGGCATGGAATGGGGCAAACTCACAGTCATCCCCCGCCTCTGGTGGCGGCTACCTGAAAAAAGCGGCGACGACGACAACTCCGACATCAACCGCTACATGGGCTACGGCGACCTCCAGCTGCACTACCGCCTCAACAACCGCCACAGCCTGGGCGCCCTCGCCCGCTACAACCCCTCCAGCGGCCGAGGCGGCCTCCAGCTCGACTACACCTTCCCCATTGCCGGCCGGCTCAAAGGCTACGTGCAAGGCTTCCACGGCTACGGCGAAAGCCTGCTCGACTACAACCACAAACACAACAGCATCGGCATCGGCGTCATGCTCAACGACTGGGACGGCCTGTAAGCCCGCCCGCCGCCCAAATTTTCAGGTAGCCTCCACCAGCATACAGGCTACCTGAAAATTTATAGCTGCCTGAAAACGCATCCCCAAGCATAGTGAAACCAACATCCAAAGAACACCCATTCCCGCCAAACACAAAACAGGAAAGGCTACCTGAAACCCTCCGATATTTTCAGGTAGCCTTTCCCACAAACCATATCGCCACATTTCACTCAACTCAGCTTAATTATCCCCACACCACCTGCAAGCCGCCGCCTGATTGGCACACAAGCCCATGCCCCACCGTCCTGTCGTATATTTAATTTCCGCTGCTCTTTCAGTCCGCTAGCCACCCGTTTTCACACTTACTTACAATCAAGAAAAAGCAGGTTAAATCATAGTATTAGCCTTGCCCACCCCCGCAAGCCCCCGTATAATTCGGCCTCGTTAGGTAGCCAGGAATGACTGCTTAACAAGTTTCTCCTCTATTTCTCCTTTGTAGATTTGGCGCATATTTTTATATGCGCCGCTTTTTTCGCCCCTTATCCGCCGGTTTTTGGCATTTTCAGCCACTCGGCCGCCCAATCCGGCTCGCCGGCAAAGTATAGTGAATTAAACTGCGTTGGCTCGCCTTGCCGTAACGCGTGCACTGCCTACGGCCCGCCGCCTTGTCCCATTCTTATTTTCATCCGCTATTAGTGCCGCAAACGCAGATTGGCTTATACTGCCGCCGTTTCCGATCAAACAAACCGATTCACCCATGTCCGCCCACACCGTTTTCTACGTTTTCCTCGCCTTCACCGCCCTATCCACCCTGCTGCAACTCTATTTGTCGCTGCGCCAAAGCCGCGCCGTACTGCTGCACCGCCACCGCGTGCCGCGCGATTTCAACGCGGTGGTTACGCTAGAAGAACACCAAAAAGCCGCCGACTACGCCCTGGCCAAACAGCGGCTTGCACGCTGGCAGATTCTCTACGACACCCTGCTCCTGCTGCTCTTCACCCTCGGCGGCGGGCTAAACCTGCTCGCGCAAGCCGCCGCCCGCCTCAGCGCTTCGCCGCTCACCCAAGGCGTGCTGCTGATTGTGCTGTTTTCGCTGGCCAGCAGCCTTCTGTCGCAACCCTTCGCGCTCTACCGCAGCTTCCGCTTGGAAGCCGCCTTCGGCTTCAACAAGATGACCTTGGCCACCTTCTTTGCCGACCAAATCAAAGGCCTGCTGCTGGGCGCGCTCATCGGCATCCCGCTGCTGTATGCCGTGATTTATCTGATGGGCGCGGCCGGCGCGCTGTGGTGGCTGTGGGTGTGGCTGCTGTGACTGGGCTTTTCCCTGCTGATGCTGTGGGCGTTCCCCAAGTGGATTGCCCCGCTGTTCAACCGCTTCGAGCCGCTGGCCGACGAAGTGCTGCAACAGCGCATCACCAACCTGCTCTCGCGCACCGGCTTTGCCAGCAAAGGCATTTTCGTGATGGACGGCAGCAAGCGCAGCGGCCATGCCAACGCCTATTTTACCGGGCTGGGCCAAAACAAGCGCATCGTCTTCTTCGACACCCTGCTGCAAGGCATGCAGCCGCAGGAAGTGGAAGCCGTGCTGGCGCACGAGCTCGGCCATTTCAAACACCGCCACATCGTGAAGCAGATTGCCGTGCGCTTCCTGCTCGCGCTGTTGGTGCTGTTTGCCCTCGGGCAAATCATCCACTTCGCCGCCGTGTATCACGGGCTGGGCGTGGCCTACCCCAGCCACGCCATGGCGCTGCTGCTGATGATGCTGGTGCTGCCCGTGTTTGCCTTCCCGTTCACGCCCTTGGGCAGCTTCTCCTCGCGCCGCAACGAATTCGAAGCCGACCGCTTCGCCGCCGCACACACCCACGCCGAAGACCTCGTTTCCGCCCTCATCAAGCTCTACCGCAGCAACGCCGCCAGCCTGGTGAACGACCGCTGGTATGCCCGCTGGTACGACAGCCACCCCAACGCCCGCGAACGCATCGCCGCCCTGCGCCAAAGCCAAGTAGAGGCTACCTGAAAACGAAGTTTCTGCGAAGCTAAAACGAAGTTTCCGCAGGAAACGGAGTTTCTGCGAAGCTAAAACGCCCGCCAAGCCGCCGCATCATAAGAAGGCTACCTGAAAATCCCCGTTTTTCAGGTAGCCTTCTTCATCGAAACGCACCTTCCGCGCCGCCCATAAAAATTCCTTGCAAACAGAAATAGTTCGCATTAATATACCGCCCCATCATGCAAACCGAAAACCGCTTTTTCTCACCGGCCGTGTTGTTGTTCGTGATCGCCGCCCATGTCCTGCTGTATTGGCTGCTGGTCTCGATCAAACCGCCAGAACTGCCCGCCCAGCCGCCCGGGCTGAGCTTTGTCGATCTTGGCATGCTCGGCGGCGGCGGGGGTGGCGGCGGCCAGGGCGGCGATGTGGTGGTGGAAGAAGAGCCCGCGCCCTCCTCCGGCCAGCCCGAGCAGCCGCCCGCCCCGCAAGCGCAGCCGAAGCCGGACACACCCAAGCCCGTTCAGCCCAAGCCCGCGCCAGAGCAGCGCGCCCAAATCAAGCCGGTGGAACGCAACGACCGCCCGGCCGACATCGTTCAGCCCAAACCTCAGCCCGAAGCCAAACCGGTGCGCCCCGAGCCCAAACCCGAGCCGCGCCCCGAAACCAAACCCGTGGCACCCACCAACCATCCGCCGGCCAACGCGCCGTCTAACACCGCCGGCGGCCACAATGCTGGTGGCAGCGGCGGCCAAGGCCACGGCGCGCCCTCTGCCGGTTCGGGCGGCGGCAGCGGTGGCGGCCAAGGCACAGGCGTCGGGCCCGGCCAAGGCAGCGGCCGCGGGCCGGGTTCCGGCTCCGGCGAAGGCGGCGGCCACGGCAGCGGTCGAGGCACGGGCAACGGCCCGGGTACGGGCGGCGGTGGCGGCGACAGCAACCCCTCCCACCTCGGCGGCTACCTGAACAACCCGAAACCGCCCTATCCGCCGCAGTTGGAAGAAGAAGGCATCAGCGGCACTGTGCGCCTGCGCGTGATGGTGGAAGCCAACGGCAAGCCCTCCAGCGTGGAAGTGCTGTCCGCCACCCATCCGCTGTTCGGCCGTTCTGCCGAGAAAACTGTGCGCGAGCGCTACACCTTTACCCCGGCCAAACGCAACGGCCAGCCGGTGCGCGCCAGCTACACCTTCACCCTCCGCTTTACCGCCCCCTAGGCGGCAGCCCGATTTCCCGCATTTATCATATAAACAACAGCATCATTTAGGAGCATCATGAACTTAGGACACGTTTTCGCCCAAGGCGACATAGTATTGATCAGCGTCTTCATCATCTTAGTGCTGATGAGCGTCGCCACCTGGTGGATCATCATCGTGCGCGGCATCCGCCTGCACCAAGTGCGCCACGCCAACCGCGGCACCATCGAAGCCGTGGCCACCGTCTCTTCCATGGAAGACATGCTGCGGCTGGCCAAAGCCCATCCTTCCCCGCTGAGCGAGCTCACCGAATCCGCCATCCGCGCCGCGCGCCAATACCGCGCCAACCCCGCCAGCCCGCTCACTACCATTCCGCTGGGCGACTACCTGGTGCAGCACATCCGCAACACCCTGAACATCGCCAAGCGCGGCCTCAACGGCGGGCTCACCATCCTCGCCTCCGTGGGCGCCACCGCCCCGTTTATCGGCCTGTTCGGCACGGTGTGGGGCATTTATCACGCGCTGGAAAACATCAGCCTGCAAGGCCAGGTAAACATCGCCACCGTGGCCGGCCCCATCGGCGAAGCGCTGGTGGCCACCGCCGTGGGCCTGTTTGCCGCCATCCCCGCCGTGCTTTCCTACAACTTCATCGTGCACGGCAACCGGCAAGTGGCGCAGGATATGGACGCCTACGCCTACGACCTGCACGTGAAAATCATGAACGACAAGGAGTAAGCCATGGCATTCGGCTCGATGAACAGCGGCGACGACGCCCCGATGGCCGACATTAACGTTACCCCGCTGGTGGACGTGATGCTCGTGCTGCTGATCGTATTCATGATCACCATGCCGGTGATGACCCACTCCATCCCGCTGGAGCTGCCCACCGCCTCGGCCAAACAGGTGGCGGAAAACGCCGCGCAGCCCAAAGACCCGCTACGCCTCTCCATCTCCGCCGACGGCAGCTACCACCTGGCCGAAGGCGAGCAGATTTCCCTGCAGGCGCTGGAAAGCCGGCTGCAAGAGCTGGCCAAAACCAACCCCGACCAGGTTATCGCCATCGCCGCCGACAAAAACGCCCAGTTCGACTACGTGGAGAAAGCCCTCAGCGCCGTGCGCGATGCCGGCCTGAGCAAAGTCGGCTTCGTAACCGAAGAGCCGGAGCGGCCGGCGCAGTAAACCCATCCGCCGCGCTTAAAGGCTACCTGAAACGCCATGCAGCTAAGTTTTCAGGTAGCCTTTCCCTTTGTGTTTCCATACGGCACACAGGCTACCGGAACACCAAAAGGCTACCTGAAAACGATGTCTTGCAAAGCAAGGCTGAGTTTCAGCGAAGCTAAAACGCAAACCTCATCACAGCAAAATCCGTTTTTCAGGTAGCCTTTCCGCTCGCATCACAGGCTACCTGAAACCGGCAATCCCGCTTTCAGGTAGCCTTTTGCGCCAAATCCTTATAAAATCGGCGGCTTGTTTTCCTTATCCTTCCAACCGCAGCGCAGGCCGTCTGAACCCGCCTGCCAAACCGAGACCACCATGACCGACTACTCCCAAACCGTAAACCTCTACGAATCCCCCTTCCCCATGCGCGGCAACCTTGCCAAGCGCGAGCCGGCATGGGTGAAGCAGTGGCAGGACGAAAAACGCTACCAGAAGCTGCGCCAAATCGCCGCCGGCCGCCCCAAATTCATCCTGCACGACGGCCCGCCCTATGCCAACGGCGACATCCACATCGGTCATGCGGTCAATAAGATTTTGAAAGACATCATCATCCGCAGCAAAACGCTGGCGGGTTTCGACGCGCCCTATGTGCCGGGCTGGGACTGCCACGGCCTACCGATTGAGGTGATGGTGGAAAAACTGCACGGCAAGGAAATGCCGCCTTCCAAATTCCGCGAGCTGTGCCGCCAGTATGCCGCCGAGCAGATTCTGCGCCAGAAAAAAGACTTCATCCGTTTGGGCGTTATCGGCGATTGGGACGACCCCTACCTCACCATGGACTACCAAACCGAAGCCGACACCGTGCGCACGCTGGGCGAGATTTACAAAGCAGGCTACCTGTATCGCGGCGCGAAGCCCGTGCAGTTCTGCTTGGACTGCGGCTCGTCGCTGGCCGAAGCCGAAGTGGAATACAAAGACAAAGTGTCGCCCGCCATCGACGTGGCCTACCGTTTTCAAGACAACGCTGCGCTGGCCAAGGCTTTCAGGCTGCCTGAAATTTCGGGCGACGCCTTTGCCGTGATTTGGACGACCACGCCGTGGACGCTGCCCGCCAGCCAGGCCATTTCCGCCGGTGCAGACATTGTGTACCAATTGATTGACACGCCGCGCGGCAAACTGGTTCTCGCCAAAGATTTGGCCGAAGCCGCACTGGAACGCTGCGGTTTTTCAGGTAGCCCCATCCTTGCCGAATGCACCGGCGCGGATTTGGAAAACCTGAAAGCCGAACACCCCTTTATCGAGCGCGACATCCCGATTCTGAACGGCAGCCACGTTACCACCGATGCCGGTACCGGCCTCGTGCATACTGCCCCCGCGCACGGTTTGGAAGACTACGCCGTCTGCAACCAATACGGCATCGAGCTCTACAACCCCGTGAACGCGCAGGGTAAATATATCGCCGAAGTGCCGCGCGTGGCCGGCATGAGCGTGTGGGAAGCCAACCCCGTGATTTTGGAATGGCTGCAAGAAAACGGCCGCCTGCTCGCCAGCGAAAAAATCACCCACAGCTACGCCCACTGCTGGCGGCACAAAACCTCGCTGATTTACCGCGCCACCGGCCAATGGTTTATCGGCATGGACAAAGCCGGCGCAGACGGCAAAACCCTGCGCGACAAAGCCCTCAAAGCCGTGGACGACACCGAATTCTTCCCCGCATGGGGACGCGCGCGGCTGGAAGCCATGATTGAAGGCCGCCCCGACTGGGTGGTGAGCCGCCAGCGTTTCTGGGGCACGCCGATGACCTTCTTCGCCCACAAGGAAACCGGCGAGCTGCACCCCGATTCCGCCGCGCTGCTGGAAAAAATCGCCCTGCTCATCGAGAAAAAAGGCATCAACGCCTGGTTCGAGCTCGATAAAGCCGAGCTGTTGTCGCCCGAAGACTGCGAACACTACGACAAACTGCCCGACACCATGGACGTGTGGTTCGATTCAGGCAGCACCCATTTTTCCGTGCTGAAACAACGCCCCGAGCTCGCCTGGCCGGCCGATTTGTATCTGGAAGGCAGCGACCAGCACCGAGGCTGGTTCCAATCCTCCATGCTCACCGGCTGCGCCACACTCGGCCGCGCGCCCTACAAACAACTGCTCACCCACGGCTTCGTGGTGGACCAAAACGGGCGCAAAATGTCCAAATCCATCGGCAACGTGGTCGCCCCGCAGGAGGTGTACAACGAATTCGGCGCGGACATCCTGCGCCTGTGGGCGGCCGCCACCGATTACAGCGGCGAATTGGCGATTTCCAAAGAAATCCTCAAACGCGTAACCGAAAGCTACCGCCGCATCCGCAACACGCTCAGCTTCCTGTTTGCCAACCTCAAAGACTTCAACCCGATTGAAGATGCCGTGCCGCAGGCCGATATGGTGGAAATCGACCGCTACGCCCTCGTGCTGGCGCGGCAGTTGCAGGAAAAGGTTTCAGGCAGCCACTACCCGCGCTACGCCTTCCACTTCGCCGTGCAGGACATCGTGCAGTTCTGCTCCGAAGACTTGGGCGCGTTCTATCTCGACATCCTGAAAGACCGCCTCTACACCACCAAAAAAGACGGCCACGCCCGCCGCAGCGCGCAAACCGCGCTCTACCACATCACCCGCAGCCTCGTGCTTTTGATGTCGCCCATCCTCTGCTTCACCGCCGAAGAAGCGTGGGACATCATCGGCGGCGGCGAAGAAGACAGCGTGCTCTACCACACCCTGCACGACTTCCCGCCCATCCCCGCCGCCAGCGAAGCCGCGCTGCTGGAAAAATGGACGGCCGTGCGCGAAGCCCGCGCCTTGGTGAACGCCGCCATCGAGCCACTGCGCGCCGACAAAACCGTCGGATCGTCCCTGCAAGCCGAAGTCGATTTAAGGCTGCCTGAAAAGCTATACCGCCCCTGCGCCGCCTTGGGCAGCGAACTGCGCTTCGTGCTGCTCGTCTCGTCCGCCGCGCTGCAAAACGGCGGCGAAGCCGAAGCCCAAATCAGCGTGCGCCCCAGCCAATCCGCCAAATGCGAACGCTGCTGGCACTATGTGGACAGCGTAGGCAGCGTGGCGCACCACCCGACCCTGTGCGCCCGCTGTGCGGAGAATGTGGACGGCAAGGGCGAAGAGCGGGATTACGCTTAAGCCGGTTGAGGCTACTTGAAAACAAAGTTTCCACAGGAAGCGGAGTTTCTGCGAAGCTAAACCGTCAGCTTCAACGAAGTTAAAATATCCGCAGCAATAAGGTGGGCAATGATGCCCACCTTTTTTCAGGTAGCCTGGAAATACATAAGGATCAAACACATGACAAGCCTCTCTTATTTAGACCTGCAACAGGGCAATGTGGAAAGCTGTTGCATGATGGTGTCCAAAGCAGAAGTGCCGCAATGGTACAAGCAAGGCTGGCTGCCGTATTACGCCGTCGGCCTGTCGCGCCGCGAGGCCAACCGCGCCTATATGGTTTACGGCTTCATGCGCTTCAAGCGCGATGTGCTGCTGTTTAGCCGCCCCGAATATTTGGCAGCCAAATCCCCCATCGGACGCAAAATTGTTGGCTTCTGCACCCATCTGGGCACTTACGGCATGGGCGGCCCCGGCTTTTTCGGGCTGCTGTTGGACACAGACGAATACTTGGTTTACACAGCATGGCACGCAGGATACAACACGCTGCTAGACAACCGTGCAGTAGAAATTTACCCATGCGGCCACACCGCCGCACGCGGTTGGGTCGGCAGCTTGAACGGAGCCGAATGGGACGAACTCTCTCCCCTGCTCACCGGCTGCGAAATCACCGACTGCACCCTTACCGAGCACCGCTGCACCTTGCAGCTGCAAAAAGACGGCCAAACCCATTTATTGGAATTCGTGCGCCAAGACGAACGCATCCCGCGTACCCCTGATCAAGAATCCCGCCTGGCATACGAAGACGGGGAAATCGCCGACTATTTGATGTATCAGCATAAAAAGGCTTGGCTGGTAGTGTAGGTAGGCTTGTCTATGCGGCAAAAGGCTACCTGAAAACCATTTTTTAGTTTTCAGGTAGCCTCCCCATTTCCGACCATACTTGACACCGAGTTAAACAATTTTTACAATGCGCATCTTCCATTCGGGTCGTTAGCTCAGTTGGTAGAGCAGCGGACTCTTAATCCGTAGGTCGAGCGTTCGAGCCGCTCACGACCCACCAAACACAAAACCAGCCTAAGCAAGCACTTAAGCTGGTTTTTTGTTTGCCATACAACATAGCAGATTCCATCACTTTGGCAAAATCTTGCCACTTAATAAAACAGCATCCACAGCCCGCGCAACGCTGCAATCAGCAGCATCTTCTCCTTCGCCAGCAAACAGGCTACCTGAAAAAACAAACTCAGCAGCAGCACGCCCTGCAACTGCAAAGGACTGAAAAACCGCACCTCTTCCCGGCTCAGATAACGCCGGTGCAGCCACATCAGCAGCATCAGCAGCATCTGCCCCGCAATCCACAACACCGGCTGCAAAAAATACAGCGACAACAGCCCAGTGAGCATCGGCGCCGACATCCCCTGCGGATATTGCCAGATGGCAATCAGCAGCAAAAACAGCAGCGTAATATGCTGCACCGCACCCGCCACCGCAAAATACGCCAAAAACGTGCCGCCGCCCTCCAGCTTCCAGCCCATCTGCCGCGCATCGTAGCGCCAGCCGTTGGCAAACAGAAACAGGCTGGCCAGCACAATATAGCCGTACACCGGATACACATTGGCAATATGCGTAATCCCCAGCACGCCCGGCATAATCCGCGCACTGATCAGGCCGAAGCCCAGCCACAGCAGCACGCTGCCCCACAGCCAGGAAAACTGCTGCCGCTGAAACGCCGCCGTAAGAAACAGCGTGATATACAGCGACAACACCCACAGCGTTAGGCTTTGCACCGCCATTACTGCCACCCGCCTGCTCTGGCCAGCGCCGCAGCCGTGCAGGCCGCCAGTTCGCGCACCCAATCCAGCGGCAAATCCGGCGTGAAGCGCGTTTCATCAGCATCGCCCGCCGCCAGCACGGCCACGGTTTGCCCGTTTACGCGCACCGGCAGCAGCAGGAAGCTCTCCAGCCCCTTGCCCTGCTGCGGCAAAGCCTTAATCAAGGCGGGCGAAATATGGTTGTCACACAGCGGCGCTTTCAGGGCGCGCAAAGCGGCATGGGTGGCATGATTTTCAGGTAGCCTGTATGCCCCGGCGGGCGCGCCTTTCTTCGGCGGCTCGGCCAGCAGCCACACGCAGCCCGAAGCCAGCCCGAAATCCTCGCGCAAGCCCGCTTCCGCCGCACGCAGCACCTGCAACAGCGTATTCGCCGCCAGCAAGCGGCGCACGAAGCCCAGCAGGCGGCCGAGGGTTTGGTGGTTGCTGTCGGCATCCTGCATGATTTGCGCCAGCTGGCCGGCCATCTTGGCCGCCTTTTCCTGCTGCGCCAGCCATTGCGCCTGCACGAAAGACTGTACCCTCCCTTGCGCGGGCTGCACGCCGAGTTCGGCGGCGTGGTTGAGCAAAAATTCCGGGTGTGCCTGCAAATAGGCCAATAATTTCTTTTCGTTCATCAGTAAGTTACCGTTCCTTCAAACACCGTGGCCGCCGGCCCGGTCATCAACACATGGTTATTTGCCGCCCACTCGATGCGCAAATCGCCGCCGGGCAGGCTCACTTTCACTTCGCCGTTGCGCTCGAGCAGCCCCAGCCGTATGCCCGCCACCACCGCCGCACACGAGCCGCTGCCGCAGGCCTGCGTTTCGCCCACGCTGCGCTCGAACACGCGCAGGCGGATATGGTGCGCGTCCAGCACCTGCATGAAGCCCACGTTCACCCGCTCGGGAAACTGCGGGTGCCGCTCTAGCCTGGCGCCCCAATCGGCCACCGGCGCGCCGTCCACATCGGCCACCGGCAGCACGGCGTGCGGGTTGCCCATGCTCACGCAGGCCAGGCGTACCGTTTCCTCGCCCAGGGCAACTTCGTGCAACAGCGCGTCTGCCGCCTCGCCCGGCGCGGGCACAAAGGGAATCTCGGCGGCGGCCAGGCGCGGCTCGCCCATGTCCACCGTTACCAGGCCGTCTGCCGTTAAGTGCAGCACAATCAGCCCTTTGGCGGTGAGCACTTTGATGTGGTCGTGCCGGCTCAGGCCTTTTTCGCGCACGAAGCGGGCGAAGCAGCGCGCGCCGTTGCCGCACTGCTCCACTTCGCTGCCGTCGGTGTTGAAAATGCGGTAGCGGAATTCGGCTTCCGGCAGCGGCGAGGCTTCCACCAGCAAAAGCTGGTCGAAACCGATGCCCCAATGGCGGTCGGCCCAGGCGGCAATCGGCGCGGCGGCCGGGTCGAAACGCTGGCTGATGCCGTCCACCACCATAAAGTCGTTGCCCAAACCGTGCATTTTGGTGAATTTGATCTCTGCCATTTCCGGCCTCCCGCCGGCTGTTGGAAAAAACGGCCTATCATACCCAATCCTCGCCGCGAGTTAAAGCCGCATCGAAAGCGGCGCCGGAGGCTACCTGAAATTCCGCAAGCCGCCGTAACCTGAACAGAAGTTTTTCAAACCAAGAAAAAATGATTGCCGGAAAATTTTTCAGGTAGCCTTTGGCCACCGCGGGCAGGCTATCTGAAAAACAGCAAACCATTGCGCCCATTCCTAACCCAATCCGTTTTTTCTTTACTTCCCGCTCGTTATTGCCGCCCGCCAGATGCGCTATAATGCGCCCTTTTGTTTCACCTGCGGTTCCCCTATGCTTATCCATCCCAATTTCGACCCCGCCATCTTCACGCTCGGCCCGCTGGCCGTCCGCTGGTATGCCGTCAGCTATATTGTCGGCTTTGCGCTGTTTATGTGGCTGGGGCGGCGGCGCATCCGCCAGGGCAACAGCGTGTTCACCAACCAAACGCTGGATGATTTCCTCACTTGGGGCGTGGTGGGCGTGATTGCGGGCGGGCGGCTGGGCTATGTGCTGTTTTACCAGCATACCTATTATTTTGCCCACCCGCTGGAGATTTTGAAGGTGTGGAACGGCGGGATGTCGTTTCACGGCGGCTTCCTCGGCGTGGTGATTGCCGGGCTTTTGTTTGCGCGAAAATATCAAATCAACCCGCTGAAGCTGGCGGATTCGATTGCGCCGTTGGCGCCGCTGGGCTTTGCGGCGGTGCGCCTGGGCGGCAATTTTATGAACGGCGAGCTCTGGGGGCGGGTAACGCGGCCGGATGCTTTCTGGGCGATGGGTTTCCCGCACGCACGCAGCGAAGATTTGAAGCTGGTGGCGGAGCAGCCGCAGGTATGGGGGGCGGTGTTTGAGCAATACGGCATGCTGCCGCGCCATCCTTCTCAGCTCTATCAGTTTGCGCTGGAAGGGATTTTGCTGTTTGTGGTGCTGTGGTGGTTTTCCAAAAAGCCGCGCCCGAGCGGGCAGGTGATGAGCCTGTTTCTGCTGGGCTACGGCACGGCACGCTTTATTGCCGAATTCGCCCGCGAGCCGGACGAGTTTCTCGGCCTGCTGTATCTCAACCTTTCCATGGGGCAGTGGCTGAGCCTGCCGATGATGGTGTGCGGACTGCTGGGGATGGTGTATTTCGGGCGGCGCACACCCTTGCAGCCGAGTTAAAGGCTACCTGAAAACCTGAGGCTACCTGAAAACTGTTTTTCAGGTAGCCTTTCGTTTACCCAAATCAAACGCAGCACCCGCCGCCCGCCCCCGTTTCGCGCTATACTCAACCCGCAGCGGCACCCCAACCCCAGCCGCCCCACCCACCCAAGGAGCCCGCCATGAACATCGTCTTCCTCGACCGCGACACCCTCCCCGCCCGTCCGCTCGTTTTCAACTTCCCGCACACCCTGCGCGAATACCCCGCCACCACCCCCGAAGAGCTCAACCAACGCCTTGCCGGCGCCCAAATCGCCATCACCAACAAAGTATCCATTCGCGCCGAACACCTCGCCGCCAACCCCCAGCTCAAGCTCATCGCCGTGGCCGCCACCGGCTTCGACCACATCGACGTGGCCGCCGCCAAAGCTGCCGGCGTTACCGTGTGCAACGTGCGCAACTACAGCAGCGAAAGCGTGGCCCAACACGCCTTCATGATGCTGCTCGCCCTCATCCGCCACCTGCCCGCCTGCATGCGCGACATCGCCGCCGGCGCCTGGCAGCAGTCCCCCCAATTCGTCCACTTCAACACCCCCATGCACGACCTCGGCGGCAAAACCCTCGCCATCTTCGGCCGCGGCAACATCGGCCGCACCCTCGCCGGCTACGCCCAAGCCTTCGGCATGCACATCCTCTGGGGAGAACACAAAAACGCCGCCGCCGTGCGCGAAGGCTACACCCCCTTCCAAACCGCCCTCCAACAGGCCGACGTCGTATCCCTGCACT
The DNA here is from genome assembly GCF_001648355.1 of Eikenella longinqua. Lineage (GTDB taxonomy): Bacteria > Pseudomonadota > Gammaproteobacteria > Burkholderiales > Neisseriaceae > Eikenella > Eikenella longinqua. The sequence goes on from NZ_LXSL01000011.1 coordinate 165,967, forward strand.
GCCCCATGACCCCCGACACCCGTCACATGATCGGCGAAGCCGAGCTGCGCCTGATGAAGCCCGGCGCCATCCTCCTCAACACCGGCCGCGGCGGCCTTGCCGACGAACAAGCCGTGTTCCAAGCCTTGCAGCAAGGCCGGCTCGGCGGCGCCGGCTTCGACGTGCTCAGCCAAGAGCCCCCGCGCCAAGGCAACCCCCTGCTCGCCCCGCTGCCCAACCTCATCGTCACCCCCCACATCGCCTGGACCAGCCAGGAAGCCCTGCTCAACATGACCGAAATCCTCGAAGCCAACATCAACGCCTTCGCCGCCGGTCAGCCGCAAAACGCTTTGTAACCGCAGGGATAAAATTTTCAGGTAGCCTGTTTGCGTTAAAACACAGGCTACCTGAAAATCAAACTTCAATATAGCCGCTGCCAAACTGGCACCACCTTGTCCACACATCCAAACCATGCCCGCCTCCCGCAAGCTCCAATACGCCCTCAGCTTCCTGCTCGGCGCCACCGCAGCCACAGCCACCCTCTTCATCCTCTCCGCCCACTATTCCGACTACCGCCGCCGTGCCGAAATCCAACGCGAAATCCAACTGCTGCAACCCCTGCAAACCCAGCTCGCCCAAGAGCTTGCCACCGGCGGCATCCGCAGCAACCTGCCAAGCATCCAACGGCAACACCCCGCTGTGCGTGCCGTAAGCCGCGACGGCTGGATACTGCTCGCCACCCCGCGCTTCGGCCAAAGCGTGCTGCTCATCCCGCAGCAGCAGAACGGCCAAACCGTTTGGCAACCGCACTACAACGACGTGGATCAGGTAATCAACAACAAGGCTTTGTGTTTCTAGCTCCGGGCGGCAAAAGGCTACCTGAAAACGATGTCTTGGCGCAGCCAAGGCTGAGTTTCTGCGAAGCTAAAACAGAATAATCGGTTTTCAGGTAGCCTTTAATCCACCCAAACAAAAGCCGGCAATACACAGCTTGTAGACATAAAAATTTCAGGTAGCCTATTTGCACCGCATCCAGGCTACCTGAAAAAACAGGGCAACCGTTTCCGGCTGCCCTGTTCATTCTTCCAAAATTCATTGGCGCAACGCTATTTTCCCTTGCGCTGCAACTGCCGCTGCAATTTGTGCGCCAGCATAAAAGCGATGTCGGCAGACTGGCCGGAGAGCACGGTGAAATGCCCCATTTTGCGGCCAGGGCGCGCGTCTTTTTTGCCGTAGAGGTGCAGGTGCACATCCGGGCGCTGCAAGAGCGGCTGCCAGTTTACCTTGCCGTCGGGCAGCCACACGTCGCCCAGGAGGTTGGCCATGCTGCAGCAGGAGAGCAGGCGCGTGTCGGCCGGCGGCAGGCCGCACATGATGCGCACCTGCTGCTCAAACTGGCTGCTGGCGCAGGCATCAAGCGTGTAGTGGCCGGAGTTGTGCGGCCGCGGCGCCATTTCGTTCACAATCAGCTCGTGGTCGGCGCCAATCACGAAAATCTCCACCGCCAGCACGCCGATGTAGTTGAGGGCGTCGGCCAGCTGGCAGGCCATGGCCTGGGCACGCTGCTGCACTTCGTCGGGCAGGCGGGCGGGCACGATGGAATAGGCGAGGATGCCGTCTTCGTGGCGGTTTTCGGCGGGCGGGAAGCATTTCACCTGCTGGTTGTTCAGGCGGCACACGATCACGGAAATTTCGGAATGCAGGTTGAGCATTTTTTCCAGCACGCAGGGGACTTTGCCCAGCTTCTCGAAGGCGGTGCGGGCTTCTTCGGGGGTGGACACGCGTATCTGGCCTTTGCCGTCGTAGCCGAGCATGGCGGTTTTCAGCACACCAGGCAGCAGCGGCTCCACGGCTTCGTCGGTGAGCTCTTCGGCGCGGGTAACGGGCAGGTAGGGCGCGGTTTTGAGGCCGGCTTTGGCAATCCAAGCTTTTTCCTGGATGCGGTTTTGGGTGATTTCCACGCAGTCACCGCTGGGGCAGACGCGGGTTTCCGAAGCCAGCGCGCGCATGGCTTGGGCGTTGACGTTTTCAAATTCAGTGGTGATGGCGGCGCAGGTGGAAAGGTCGGCCAGCGCGCCCAGGTCGTCGAAAGGGGCGCAGATGTGTTTGTCGGCCAGCGCGGCGGCGGGGGCGTGGGGATCGGGATCGAGCACGGTCACGCCGTAGCCCATCTGTTTGGCGGCCACGGTAAACATTCGCCCCAGCTGGCCGCCGCCCAAAATACCCAGCATGGCGGGCGGCAATATCGGCAATTTTTTCGCTTTGGTCATGATCTGCTTTCTGCGCTGCGGGCGCGGTCTGAGCCGGTAACAAACGCCAGCCTGTTTCGTTCTTTCTGACGAAAATCGCGGCAAAGGGCAAGAGCCTGCAGCGTTTTCCGGCCTCGTTCCGGCAAGGGCTGGCGGACGGCGTATTGTACTCAAATATCGCGGCCAAGCCTAGGGCGGCTGCGGGCGGGCGGAGCGAATCGGCTGTTTTCAAACAAACTCTGCGCCCGATAGAGGCTACCTGAAAAATCCTGCGGAGCATTCCCACTGCGCTTTCAGGCGCAGCCTTGCCGCGGCCCGATGATTTTCAGGTAGCCTCCTTTACCGCCGCCAAACATTCCCCGCCCGCCTTTTCCGCTATAATCCCGCCATCATCTTTCAGGATCACGCTATGCAAACCGCCCTGCCCCAAATCCCCCTCCACGGCTTCACCATCGCTAACAACCGACCCTTCGTGCTGTTCGGCGGCATGAACGTGCTGGAAAGCCGCGAGCTGGCGCTGGAAATCGCCGCCGCTTATGTGGACATCTGCCGCCGGCTCGACATCCCCTATGTGTTCAAAGCCAGCTTCGACAAAGCCAACCGCTCCAGCCTGCATTCCTTCCGCGGCCCCGGCTTGGAGCGCGGCCTGCAATGGCTGGCGGAAATCAAAGAAACCTATAATGTGCCGGTTATCACCGACGTGCACGAGCCCTATCAGGCCGCGCCGGTGGCTGAAGTGGCCGATATTTTGCAGCTGCCCGCCTTTTTGAGCCGCCAAACCGATTTGGTGTACGCCATCGCCCGCACCGGCGCCATCATCAACGTGAAAAAGGCGCAATTCCTCGCCCCGCACGAAATGCGCCACATCATCAACAAATGCCTGGAAGCCGGCAACGACAAAATCATCCTGTGCGAGCGCGGCTCCGCTTTCGGCTACAACAACCTGGTGGTGGATATGCTCGGCTTCGACAGCATGAAGCAGATGAACGTGCCCGTGTTTTTCGACGTTACCCACAGCCTCCAGCAGCCGGGCGCGCGCAGCGATTCGGCCGGCGGCCGCCGCGAGCAGATTGTTACCTTGGCGCGCGCCGGCATGGCGGTGGGCTTGGCCGGGCTGTTCCTCGAAGCCCACCCCGATCCCGAGCAGGCCAAGTGCGACGGCCCCTGCGCCCTGCGCCTGGGCCAGCTCGAGCCCTTCCTGCGCCAGCTCAAGCAAATCGACAGCCTGGTGAAAGGCTTTGCCGAGCTGGATACGCATTAACCCAAGAAAAGGAGTGCCCCCATGGATGCCCAACAACCTGATTCCGCCTACCCGCCGCCCAGCGTGATTTCGCCCACGCCCGAGCAGCGCAACTATATGTATGTGATCTACGGCCTATACGCGCTGGGGCTGCTCAGCTTCGCCCTGCCCACAATCGTCGGCGCCATCGTGGCCTACGTGAAGCGCGACGATATGCGCGGCACGATTTATTTCGACCACGTCCAATTCCTGCTGCGCACCTTCTGGGGCAGCCTGATCGGTTTGGCCGTGAGCGCCCTGCTGATCATCACGTTTATCGGCATGATTCTCGGCGTGCCGCTGTTTTTCTTGGTATGCCTGTGGTATCTCTTCCGCGTGGTGGCGGGCATCGTGCGCCTGATCGACAACAAGCCCGTTAGCGCCGAAAGCTGGCTGATATAAAGTAAAAGGCTACCTGAAAATACCCATTCCCATTTTTCAGGTAGCCTCACGATTTTCAGGTAGCCTCACAAACCACAAGGACGCATCATGCAAACCTGGCACCAAGCCATCGGCGCCGAAAAGCAGCAGCCCTATTTCCAGCACATCATCCGCAGCGTGCGCCAAGAGCGCGAGGCCGGGCAGATTGTCTATCCGCCCGCCGCCGACGTGTTCAACGCCTTCCGCGCCACCGAGTTTGACCAAGTGCGCGTGGTCATCCTCGGGCAAGACCCGTATCACGGCGCCAATCAGGCGCACGGGCTGGCCTTTTCCGTGCGCGAGGGCGTGGCCGTGCCGCCGTCTTTGGTGAACATCTACAAAGAACTGGCGCAAGACATCCCCGGCTTCGTTATCCCGCCGCACGGCTGCCTGCAACGCTGGGCCGAGCAGGGCGTGCTGCTGCTCAACACCGTGCTCACCGTGCGCGCCGGCCAGGCCCATTCCCACGCCGCATTGGGCTGGGAAACCTTCACCGACCACGTGATCAGCGTGCTGAACGAAGGGCGCGAGCATTTGGTGTTTATGCTGTGGGGCAGCCACGCGCAGAAAAAAGGCGCCATCATCAACCGCGCCCGCCATCTGGTGCTCACCGCGCCGCACCCCTCGCCGCTCTCCGCCCACCGCGGCTTCTTCGGCTGCCGCCACTTCTCGCAAGCCAACGCCTATCTGCAACAACACGGCCTGCCGCCGATTGATTGGCAGCCTTAAAGCGCAATGCCATGAATTTCCCCGCCCACTGGTTTCCTGCGCCCGCCCTGCTGGCTGCCAACGTATTGTGCCTGCTGCTGTTTGCCGCCACGCTGCGCCCCGCCCTGCCCGCTTTGAGACAACACGGCCGCACGGCGCTGCTCGGGCTCACGCTGGCGGCCTTGTGCTGGAGCCTGCGTGCCGCGCCTACCGGCGGGCTGCTGGAAGGCATCGGCTACTACCTTTTGGGCGTTTGCCTGCTTTCGCTGATGGTGGGCATACCGACGGCGTTTTGCCTGCTCGCGCTGCTGCTGCCGCCATATGTGTGGCTGTGGCAGGGCGCGGAACATCTGCCCGCAGTCGGCTTGCAGATGTTGGCGGGCGTGCTGCCGCCGCTGCTTGCCGCCGCGCTGGCGCGGCGTTTGGTGCAGAAGTTGCCGCGCAATCTGTTCATCTTTATTTTTGTGAACGGCTTTTTCGCTGCCGCCGCCGGCATATTGCTGAGCGGGGCGGCCACCGGCCTGCTACTGTATGCGGCACATGCCTTCGCCGCGCCGATACTGCTGAGCTCGGTGCTCCCGGTATTTTTCCTCATCGCCTGGGGCGAAGCCTTCCTCACCGGCCTGCTCACCGCCATCTTCGTCGCCCTCGCCCCGCAGCTCATCACCACCTTCTCCGATGCAGACTATCTCCAGGCAAAGCCCCGGCAGATTTGGAAGTAGCGCGAGCATCCGCATCGAAGCCCGGGCTTAAGTACCGCTCAAAACGATAGCCCAAGGCTCAACCCGGCGGCGGCTCAGGCTACCTGAAAACCCAATTTTCAGGCAAAATATAGCCCTTCCAGACGCACCCCGTTTTTTTTCAGGTAGCCTGTTTCCCCGCAAACCGGCTCCGCCCCAAACGCAAGCAGCACACCGCCCGCCCAATCGCCGGGCACGCCGTGCCGCTTCCCCATTCCCGCCGCTGCCGCCCGCCGCCGCAGCCGCCACACGGAGCACCTATGAACCCCTTCACCAACCTCGGGCTGTCGGCCGAAATCACCGCCGCCCTGGCCGAACAAGGCTACGAACAGCCCACCGCCATCCAAACCGCCGCCATTCCCAAAGTGCTGGCCGGCCACGATTTATTGGCCGCCGCCCAAACCGGCACCGGCAAAACCGCCGCCTTCATGCTGCCCAGCCTCGAACGCCTGCGCCGCTACGCCACCACTAGCACCTCCCCCGCCATGCACCCCGTGCGCATGCTCGTGCTTACCCCCACGCGCGAGCTGGCCGACCAAATCGACCAAAACACCGCCGCCTACATCAAACACCTGCCGCTGCGCCACACCGTATTGTTCGGCGGCATGAATATGGACAAACAAACCGCCGACCTGCGGCGCGGCTGCGAAATCGTCGTGGCCACCGTCGGCCGCCTGCTGGATCATGTGCAGCAGAAAAACATCCGGCTGGATAAAGTGGAAATCGTGGTGCTCGACGAAGCCGACCGCATGCTCGACATGGGCTTTATCGACGACATCCGCCGCATCATGCAAATGCTGCCCAAACAGCGCCAAACCCTGCTGTTTTCTGCCACCTTCTCCCCGCCCATCCGCAAGCTGGCGCAAGATTTCATGCACCAGCCCGAGCAGGTGCAAACCACCCCGCAAAACACCACCAGCGCCAGCGTCGAGCAGCACATCATCGCCATCGACACCATACAGAAGCGCAACCTGCTGGAACGGCTGATTGTGGATTTGCACATCAACCAGGTAATCGTGTTCTGCAAAACCAAGCAGAGCGTCGACCAGGTGGCGCGCGATTTGAAGCGGCGCGGCCTCAGCGTTGCCCCCATTCACGGCGACAAATCGCAGCAAACCCGCTTGGAAACGCTCAACGCCTTCAAAGCCGGCGAACTGCGCGTACTGGTGGCCACCGACGTGGCCGCACGCGGGCTCGACATCGCCGAACTGCCCTTCGTCATCAACTACGAAATGCCCACCCAGGCTGAAGATTACGTGCACCGCATCGGCCGCACCGGCCGCGCCGGCGCCGAAGGTGTGGCCATCTCCTTGATGGACGAAGACGAACAGAAAATGTTTGAAGCCATCAAAGAGCTGATCGGCAAAGACCTGCCGGTGGAGCGGATTGAAGGCTTCGAGCCGCGTTGGTGGCAGCGCCAGCAGGAAGACAGCCGCCCCGCCGCCGAGCGCGAACCCGCCCGCGAAGCGCGCGAACCGCGTGCCGGCCGCCGCAGCGGCGCCAAACCCGAAGCCGCCGAGCGCCGCAGCCGCAATGCCGAACGCGGCAGCCAAACCGACAGCCCCGCGCAAGAATGCGGCCGCATTCCCGGCCGCCGCCACCGCAGCCGCCGCCACCGCCCGGTGTGCGCGCTGGTGCAGCCGAACTACGGCGTACGCTAATCCGCACACGCACGCGATTCCGACAAAAGTGACGGGCTTTGTCAGTCTGCCGCCGCACGCACGCTTCAGGCTACCTGAAAAATGTTTTCCGCATCGGGCAACACATCTTTTCAGGTAGCCTGTTCCGATTAACCGAAGGCCTGCCGGCCAATGCGGCCGGTGCAATTCTTTCATACCGGGCAGCCGGTCGAAAACGGAACCAACAGCACGCCGCAGGAAGCAAAATGCCTGGGGCCATGCCGTTTCTCCACCGCGCCCACCACCACGCAAATACCTGTTTTCAGGTAGCCTCACACGCCATGGACAACTTAGACCAAACCAACGAAAACCTCGCCCTGCCCCCGCACTCTATGGAAGCCGAGCAGTCGGTGTTGGGCGGGCTGATGGTGGATTCCTCCGCCTGGGACCGCATCGCCGGCACCGTATCCGAAGAAGATTTCTACCGTTACGAACACCGCCTGATTTTCCGCGCCATCGCCCATCTGGCCGAGCGCAACCGCCCCGCCGACACCATCACCGTGGAAGAAGTGCTGCAACGCGAAGAAGTGCTGGAAGAAGCCGGCGGTTTCGGCTATCTGGTGGATTTGGCACAAAATACCGCCTCCGCCATCAACATCGCCCGCTACGCCGAAATCGTGCGCAGCCGTTCCATCATGCGCCAGCTCGCCCAAGCTGGCACAGAGATTGCTAGGAATGCTTATAATCCGCAAGGCAGAGACGTCAAACAAATGTTGGACGAGGCGGAAGCCAAAATCTTTAAAATCGCCGAAAGCACCAGCAGAGTGCAACACGAATTTTTAGAGATGCCTGCCATGCTGAAAGAAGCCATCGCCAAAATCGACAAGGCTTACTCAAGGGAAAATAAAGACGATGTAACCGGCATTCCAACCGGATTCATCGATCTGGATAAAAAAATAGCCGGGTTGCACGGCGGCGATCTCATCATCGTGGCAGGGCGTCCGGCAATGGGGAAAACCGCATTTTCACTGAATATCGCGGAAAACGTCGCTATCAGTACGCACCTGCCCGTTGCCATCTTCTCGATGGAAATGGGTGGCGTGCAACTGGTAATGCGTATGCTCGGTTCGGTTGGGAGGCTGGACCAGAGCATACTCAAAACCGGTCAATTGCAAGACGAACATTGGGCTAGGCTCAATGAAGCCTTACACAAACTGTCGGATGCCCCCATTTTTATCGATGAAACCCCTGCCTTGACTTCGCTGGAAGTTCGCGCGCGCGTGCGCCGGCTGGCTCGAAGGAAAGGCAATTTGGGTTTGGTGGTGATCGACTACCTGCAGCTCATGAGCGGCAACGGCGGCCACAACAGCAGCAACCGCGCGGCGGAATTGGGAGAAATCTCCCGCTCGCTGAAATCGCTGGCCAGAGAATTAAATATTCCGATTATCGCCCTCTCCCAGCTGTCGCGTACCGTCGAATCACGCACCGACAAGCGCCCCATGATGTCCGACTTGCGGGAATCCGGCGCCATCGAACAGGATGCCGACCTGATTATGTTTATGTATCGCGACGAATACTACCATCCCGATACTGACAAAAAAGGCATGGCCGAATGCATCATCGGCAAACACCGTAACGGGCCCACCGGCAAGATTCCGCTGATCTTTACCGGCGAATTCAGCAAATTTGACAACGCCGTACACAGCGGGCATACTTATTTCACTGAAGAATAAGAACAATCCTTTCGGCTTGCCCACCTTTTCAGTGCCCTTATCCCATTAAAAGTGATGGCCATGAAGACACGACAAAACACCCAAGGTTTTACCCTGATAGAACTGATGATCACCATAACCCTGATCGGGATTATGGCTACCATTGCTATGCCAAGCATGAGTAATTTCATTGCCAACCAACGGCTGGGCAATAGGATCACTCAAGTTACCACGGCTTTCCGTTTCGCTCGAGCAGAAGCCGTGCGGAGAAATGAACCGGTTCTGATTTGCGGGGGGATTACCTTAAAATCCGATGGCAAACCAAATAATGGTTGTGATCAAAACGGCAACTCTTTGTTGGCCTTTGTAGATAAAAATAGCGACAATAACTATCAAAGCAGTATTACCCAAGGCAGCAATGGTGATATTGACTTGCGTTCTGTTTTAATAGATAGGGATAATATCCAAATTCACATATTGGATACTGCGTTAAATTTAAAACCTGTGCCGCCAACCAGCAAATTCCGCTTTATCTTCCAACCTAATGGATCTTTTGGAACGAACAACAACGGGGGAGCAGCTGCCTATGGTTATACGGATTCTTACGTTAGAATCTCTGCCAATGATGGTACACGAGTTCGCATGGCACTCATTGCACCAAGTGGTCGTGTGATTACCTGCAACGCCTCCATACCATCTACAGAGTTTAGCAACCTTCAAGCAAGCAGCTATAAAAACCTCTGTGCCCTCTAAAATTCACTTAAGGGATCTTCATGATGCTCCATAAAAACAAACCAACTCTGTTACCAGCACGCTCAATACGAGGAAGTACCCTTCTTGAGGTATTAATTTCTGTGTTTATCATGGCCTTCGGTATCATGGCATTGATGTTGGCTCAACTGAAATCCGTCAGCAATGTACGCGAAGCAGAAATGCAAACTCGTGTTGCACAAGCTGTCCAGAACCTCTCTGCCGGCATGCTAAGCAACCCAGATACTATCAGTAATATAGGTTCCCTTAATGCAGCCACGACCAAATTAAGCTATACCCGCTACAACACAGCTGCGCGTAATGTAAACGTGACCACCGCTCCGGTAGATATTGACGTATGTGGAATACCGGATAAAAATGGCGGTGTAAGCAATACAGAGTTAGCTGCATGTCATACCAAATCTTTTGCAACAGAACTACAAAACGCCCTACCTAACGCTACAGCTATCTCTTATAGCATTGAAAGCAAAAATGCTACAACAACCATTAAGGTTAACTGGACAGAAAGCAACGGAGACAACGACAGTTTCCAATATAGCTACAGCGCCGTTGTAGGAGACTAAATACTATGCAAATCCGTACTCAATCTCCAATATTCAAACAAAGAAATTTCCTGTCTGTAAGAAAGCCATCCGGTTTTACTCTAATTGAATTCATGGTGGCTAGTGCTTTAGCTCTTGTTGTATTACTGGCTATCGGTGTGACCTACGGTATTACCAGTAATATGCGCAATGCATCGGAAAATCGCTTGGCCGCACAACAGGACTTGCGTAATGCTTCCGAATTATTGCTACGCGATGCACAAATGGCTGGATCATTCGGCTGCTTTAATATGGGTAATTTGCTAAATAAACAAATGCCTGTATCACCTAATTCAAGCACAGGCTTTCACTCTGCTGCAACTGGCGTTCGACTGATACTTAACGACCCGGATTATAGTGGTATCAGCATCATGGATAATAATGATGCGAAACATGTTTTAAACGTAGCAGGGTTTCAGCCAACAGCCAACTCTCCTGTATTAGTGTTCTCTTATGGGCAAAATCTAACCCCCGTTACTGGGTCAGGACCTCATACTGCTACTGGAGTAACACAGGAATTACTGAACACAGCCTCAAGCAATGGCCCAGTTGCACTATCTTCATGTGCACGTATGTATATTGGTAATGGCAGCGCCCTCAATGTAGATGCAGGGCGGCAGACTATCACTATTAATAATTCATTCGGTGGCTCTTTAGTTTCTAACTTTAGCTCTGCTGGCTCCTTCTATCTCCCGCAGACCACCTTATCACAGGTTCAAAGTGTTGCGTATGCTGTTGGCCGCATCCCTAATGCCAATACGGCCGATGCACTTTATCGTTTCACACTGACCCCCAATGGGACATGGGGAAACCCACAACTGATGGCAGCTAATATCCAGAGTATGCAGGTAAAGCAACTTTACGCTGGTTGTAATAACTCCAGTACAGATGTTACATTTTCCAACGACCGCTCTACTTTAGCCAACCTGCCTAATGTTACTCGTATCTCTATGCTGCCAGCGATTGTTGAAGTTCGACTGCAGCTTACCGAAAACCAAAAAACTTATGGTTCAGTTACTCAGTATTTAATCCGTGCCAATGTCCGGGGAGGAAACGTATGCGCCAATCAATCCTAAAAAAGAATCAAGGTTATACTTTATTTATTGTATTGATTATGATGCTGGTAATTGCAGTGATTGTGGTGGCCAGCATGCAATCTACCAATACGGAAATGCGGATCAGCTCAAACGAAGCTGATAGAAAATATGCATTCTCCCTTGCCGAGCAAGCGCTTAGGGCGGGCGAGCAACGCATCGTTGAAGTGAAGAACCAGGCTTTTGATAAAGTTACCAATAGCACAGAATGTAAGGATGGTATCTGTGGAGAGAAGGCTTCTGAGAATACACCTGTTTGGAAACGCACCGATACAGTAAACCTAAATGAAAATGGCAAAGGACGTCATTGCCTAAATACTGGCACGAAAAACATTAATAACGCCTGTTATATGGTGGAACGCTTAGGCGAAACAGCTGACTCTCGATATGCACATGTGTTCCGTGTAACTGCTCGTGCTTGGGGTGCTAATGAAAATACCGTAGTAACTCTGCAATCGTATGCAGAATATTCAGGTAAATAACAAACTGGATAAACCATGAAAACCCAAACCAGTGGATTCTCTTTATTAGAAGTTTTGGTTGTCGTGGCAATTGTCGGCATATTAGCTGCCATTGCCATGCCATCCTATCAATCGCATGTTGAAAAAACCCATTTAGCTGCTGCTAAAAATAATTTAGTGAATATAGTTTCGCAAATGCGGCGCAATAAGCTGCTCAATAATGGTAAATACAGTATTACTGGCTTAACTAGCTTAATTAACGCCCAAAATAGTGATACAAAAAGTAGATATACCTTTATTGCTGGCAACTCTAATATCAACGACTACTTTGTCTATGTTCAGCCACGCCAAAGTAACTTCACTAAATCGCTTTATATAACTGCCGCTGGCACTGTGTATGAATGTAAAAGCGTAGCTGCTGCTCGAAGCCGATCTTCTTCTGATTGCACATTATCCAGTCGCTAGGCTTTGAACAATATCGTAAACAAACTAAACGGGCTACTCTCTACTGAGTAGCCCGTTTCATCAACCAGTTAAACACTACCGCAGCTGCCCGCCTACAGCATGGGCTGCGGTAATGAGTTTCTCCACCACAGGCTCCACTGCATCATCCGTCAGCGTCTGCTCGGCATCCTGCAAGATTACCTTCACCGCCATACTCTTGCTATTTTCAGGTAGCCCTGCGCCGCGATACACGTCAAACAATGCAATCTCCCGAATCAGCGGGCTTCTTACTTCATGCAAGGCTGCCAGCAGTGCTTCATGCGTTACCGCTTCAGGCACCACGAACGCCAAATCGCGGCGTGCCGGCTGGAATTTCGATACCGCCTGATAGCGCGTTTTTTCGCGTTCCAACACGGCTGCCATGTCGATTTCAAAAACCAGCGGTGCTTGCGGCAGGTCGTATTTTTGCAGCCATTTCGGATGCAGTTCGCCGACAAAACCGATGACTTGGCCGTCTGAAACGATATTGGCAGCACGGCCGGGATGCAGGGCGGGATGTTCGGCTGTGACGAACTCAACCGCTTTGTTTTTCAATAGATTTTCCACATCAGCCTTGATGTCGTAAAAATCCACGTTGCGCGTTTTCTCGCCCCACTGTTCGGGCATCGCCGCGCCGTACCACAGGCCGCCGATGCGCTCGTTTTGGACAAACAGGTCGTCTGAATCTTTGCTGAACACGCGGGCGATTTCAAACACGCGCACGCGGTTTTGCTTGCGGTTCAGATTGTTTTGCAGAATTTCCACCAAGCCGCCGATGAGCGTTGAACGCATCACGGCATATTGCGCTGCCAGCGGATTTTGCAGGCGGATGGGGTTGGCGTTGGCGGCAAAATCGAGTTCCCACTGCTCGTCAACGAAGGCATAGCTGACCACTTCGCGGTAGCCGCGCGCCGCCATTTCGTTGTAAACGGCAAAACGCGGACGGCGGGTTTCGGGCAGTGCCAGCATTTTCAGACGACCTGAAGTGTAATCGTTGGGGATGTTTTCATAGCCGTACACGCGGCCGACTTCTTCAATCAAATCGGCTTCGATTTCAATGTCGAAACGGAAGCTCGGCGCAGTAACGCGGAAACCGTCCGCCGTTTTTTCAGGCTGCAAACCCAAATGCTGCAAAATGGTTTCCACCTGTTCGGCAGGAATGTCCACGCCCAACACGGTTTTCAGACGACCCAAACGCAATTCGACCTGCTTCGCTTCAGGCAATTCGCCCTGCGCTTCCACCATTTCGCCTGCCTCACCGCCACAGATTTGCAAAACCAATTCGGTGGCGCGTTCGATGGCATCCGCCTGCAAACGGTAATCCACGCCGCGCTCGAAGCGGAACGATGAATCCGAACCGAATCCGTATTGGCGCGATTTGCCGGCGATGATTTCAGGCGCAAACCAAGCCGCTTCCAACACGATATTTTGCGTGTCATCTGAAACCGCGCTCGCCTCTCCGCCCATCAGACCTGCAAGGCTCAACGCGCCTTTTTCATCAGCAACCACAAGCGTGTTATCCGCAAGCGTTACGGTTTTCTCGTTCAGGCATTCCAAGGTCTCGCCATTCAGCGCGCGACGGACAATCAAGCTTCCCGACAGCTTGTCGGCATCGAAAACGTGCATGGGCTGACCGATTTCCAGCATCACATAATTGCCGATGTCCACCAACACGGAAATGCTGCGGATACCGCTGCGCTCCAAACGCTGCTTCATCCAATCCGGCGTAGCCGCGCGCGCGTTCACGTTTTCAATCACGCGGCTGATAAAGCGGCCACAGTCGGCAGGTGCGTCAATGCGGACGGCCTGTTTTTTGGTGCTGCTTACAGGGGTCGTCTGAATCGCAACGGGCGAGAATGCGCACTGCGTCAGCGCAGACACTTCGCGCGCAATGCCTTTGATGCTCAGGCAGTCGGCACGGTTCGGCGTGATTTTCAGCGTGAAGACCGTGTCGTCCAAATCCAGATATTCGCGGATGTTTGCGCCGACAGGAGCGTCTTCAGGCAGAATGTGCAACCCGTCCACGCCGTCATCAGGCAAACCCAATTCATTGGTGGAACACAACATCCCGTTCGACACCACACCGCGCATCTTGGTCGGTTTGATTTTGAAATTGCCCGGCAACACCGCACCCGGCAGCGAACACGGCACTTTGATGCCCACTTTCACATTCGGCGCACCGCACACAATCTGCAACAACTCGCCCGTACCCGCATCGACTTGGGTAACGTTCAAACGGTCGGCATCCGGATGCTTTTCAACGGATTTCACTTCGGCAACCACCACGCCCGTAAACGCAGGCGCGGCAGTTTCCGCTTCTTCCACTTCCAAGCCGGACATGGTCAATAAATGTTCCAGCTTATCGGCGGAAAGTTCGGTATCGGCTTGGGTTTTCAGCCATGAGTAGGAGAATTGCATGTTATGTTCTCAATCAACTAATTAACTTTTGTTTTATCGGGTTTTGTTTTCAGACGGTTTGTTTAAGGCTACCTGAAAATGTGCAGGCTGCTTTTGGGGTTTCGGATAGCCTTTGGTCAAACTTATTCTATTCTTGCAGCAACCCGCGCTATTTAAGGGAAGAATTAAACAGGTAATGACTTTTTATTTGTGCATTTCCACTATATTTTTTAATACTAGAACAGAATGAAAAATATGATTTTTCGGAAAACCATTACTTTCATAGTCTTTTTGTTCATCTGCTTCAAGGTAATCTACAACTAATTTTAAATGCTTCATATATTCATCAGGTAAAACAACTTTTGATATTAGGCTATTTGCAGGAAAAAAATCTTGAAAACTAAAATCATCAGCATCTAGAACTATTTCTTCACCGTTATATCTCTCTTTTGCCACACTAAGTGCATCGGTTAAGGTTTCTGCTTCAATAATGACATTACGGCTAAGAATTTCTCTAACTTCAATCTCAAAAAATGCCATATTTAGCTTTCCTTTCATTAAATAGCAATTTTTCGATACTGTCCGCGTGCGGTAAACTCAATCACATTTTGGTCGCGCAAAATCTGCAACTGCTGGCGGATTTTATCCTTAATATGGTTATTTTCAGGAAATTGAATCGCCAATTGCTGTTCAAATTCGTACATCTGTTTCAAATCAAATTTTTCAGGCAATCTTTCAATACACTTCATAACAGCCAGCAACCATCCTTTGGCTGCTGTTTGCTGTTGCCGCAAAAATAGATTGGCTCTCCATTGTTCGCGCACCTGTTCGGGTTCTATTATTTGCGCTTTATCGACCAACAGAATTTTGCCACTTTCGGGCAAGCTACCAATATTAATAGTACAGCCAACCCAACCTGCACGTTTCGCCGTTTCCGGTAAAGGATTACGGCGGATAATCATATCAGCGGTTATAAAATGTTTGGGCACAAGCATCAGTTGCTGCACAGAATAATCGGCTTTCCGATAGGACAGAAAAAAGAAATTGGGATTATCGTCAGCCTGAATGCGCTCAATCATGGTTTGATAAGCACCGTCATTAACCACTTTCCCTGCCGATTTTCCATTTTTACTTTTTAACTCAAACTGTTCTCCGCATTGCGGACATAAAAAATCCTGTACGGGACGGTTATTCTGTGCTTTTCCTATCGGCTTGCAACCGCAACTTGGACAATAAATATTCTCTCCCATCCAGCCTTCAGTCAGTACCCGCACAATTTGCGAAGCACTTTTATAACCTTCTGCCAGACTTGTGTTAAAACGAAGGTTCATTGCATTTGGTCCTTGGCGTACGCAGTAAACGAAGCCGTTTCACTCAAAGGCACATAGGGCGGATCGCAATACACCATATCGTCCGCATCTGCCCGGTTCAAGGCCGTCTGAAAATCACCGCACATCAATTCGATACGGTCGGATTTGTCAATAAATCCCTGCATTTCTGTTTCAGGGAAATACAGCGCGGTATAACGCCCGAACGGCACATTGAATGCACCTTTATTGTTATACCTACACAACCCGTTAAAAGCGTGGCGGTTCAAATAAACAAACAGTGCCGAACGCTCGATCACATTTCGACTGCTATTAAACTGTTCACGCAATTCGTAAAAACGGCTTTCACAATTGTTTTTAGCGGCAAAAAACGTTCGTACATAATCAATAAACGACTGCCTTTCCTGTTTCAGCGTTTGAAACAGACCGATAAGGTCGGAATTGGTATCGTTTAACAAATAAGCATCAAATTCCAATGCTAAGGACAAGGCCGCCGAACCCGCAAACGGCTCAATCAAGCGTTTGCGCGTACGCGTGGGAAAATTTTCTTGAATGAACGGCACCAGCTTTGCTTTACCGCCTGCCCATTTTAAAAAAGGTTTGTTGGTCATGAAATTAGTTTACCGGTTTGGTTTTTCAGACGGCCTACCAAATCTATGGTGCAGGCTACTTTTTCGTTTCAGGCAGCCTGCACAATCATTTCGCAAACTGCTTCAAAAACCCCAAATCGTTATCGAAAAACAGCCGCAAATCGTTCACGCCGTAACGCAGCATGGCGAAACGGTCGAGGCCGATACCGAAGGCGAAACCGGTGTATTTTTCGGGGTCGATATTCACGTTTTTCAACACGTTGGGATGTATCATGCCGCAGCCGCCGACTTCCAGCCATTTGCCGTTTTCGCCCATGATGTCGATTTCGGCGGACGGCTCGGTAAACGGGAAGAAAGACGGACGGAAACGTACCTGCAAATCATCTCGTTCAAAAAAACAGCGGATAAAATCGGTGAACACGGCTTTCAAATCAGCGAAAGTTACGCCCTCTTCCACCCACAGACCTTCGGCCTGGTGAAACATGGGCGAGTGTGTGGCATCGCTGTCCACGCGGTAAACGCGACCGGGAGCAATGATGCGGATGGGCGGCTCTTTTTTGTCGAGCATATAGCGGATTTGAATCGGGGAAGTGTGCGTACGCAAAACATCGCCGTTTTCAACGTAGAACGTATCCTGCATGGCGCGGGCAGGGTGGTTTGCGGGAATATTCAGGGCTTGGAAGTTGTGGAAATCGTCTTCGATTTCCGGGCCGTCTGCCACTTCAAAACCCATGCCGTGAAAGAGTTCGACCACGCGTTGCAAGGTCAGGGTTACGGGATGCAGACCGCCAGTTTCTTCGCCACGGCCGGGCAAGGTAACATCCAGCGCTTCGGCGGCAAGCTGGGCTTGAAGTTTGGCTTCGGCCAGC
Organism: Eikenella longinqua; assembly: GCF_001648355.1. GTDB lineage: Bacteria > Pseudomonadota > Gammaproteobacteria > Burkholderiales > Neisseriaceae > Eikenella > Eikenella longinqua. The sequence goes on from NZ_LXSL01000011.1 coordinate 183,247, forward strand.
TCGGTGCGTTTGGCATCGTAGGCTACCTGAAAACGCTGTTTGCATTCGTTGATGTGGGCGCCCACGGTTTTGCGCTCTTCGGGCGGCATTTTGCCAAGCTGTTTGAGCAGGGCGTTGAGTTCGCCGGTTTTGCCAAGGTATTGGGCTTTCACCAGCTCGAGCGCCTGCTGGTCGGCGGCGGCCTTCACGGCGGCAATGCCGGCGGCGGCGATTTGTTCTGCGTTTTGCATATTGAGAATAGAGAATGAGGCCGCTGCGGATTAGCTACCTGAAAACCCGCGGCAGCGGTTGAAAGAAAAGCGGCATTTTAGCCGAAAACGCGCTGTTTTTAAACGGTGGCGGGCAAGGCTGCCGGCTGTTATTGTACCAAGCGGATTTTTGTTTCCTAAGCGGCAGGCTTAAGTGTGGAAACCAGACACGGCCAACAGCCTAGGCTTTGCCCTGCATTTTGTGGTATTCAAGCTGAAAGCCGCTTTGGCGGTAGGCGCTGAAACGTTGGCGCGCGGCGGCCAGCTGCGGCTCGCTGGCGCCCACAATTTCCAAAATGCGCGCGGGCACTTGCGGCGCTTGGCTCCAAAACGCTGCCGACAAATTGAGCACCACCCAATCGGCAGCGATAGCTGGCAGCTCGTCGCCGTCGGACAGCAGCACGGCCGGCTCGGGCGGCACGGGCGTATCGGGCAGCCAGATTTCGTGAGGCAGGAAACTTTCCGGCTCAAACGACCACAGCAGCTTGTCCAGCGCCTCAGTCTGCGCCGCGCTGCCCGACCACACCAGCACCCGGCAGCCGGCTTCGACGGCGCGTTTGCTCAGGCGGCAGGCGAATTGCTCCAAATCGGCAACGTGGGTGTAGAAAGTAACGGTGGGCATGAGGCTACCTGAAAATTGGCGCGGAATAATGGAAATGCGTGAAACGGGTTGAGTTGCCCTGCTGTCGGATAACAGGCTACCTGAAAACCAAAATGCTTTTTCAGGTAGCCTGCTTGGCGGCTTGGCGGTTTACAGGCCTTGGCGGTCGAGCCAGCGTTCGGCGTCGAGCGCGGCTTGGCAGCCGGAGGCGGCGCTGGTGATGGCTTGGCGGTAGGTGTGGTCTTTCACGTCGCCGGCGGCCCAGATGCCTTCGATGTTGGTGGCACCCACGTTGTCGCCGCTGCCGCCTTTGGTTTTCAGGTAGCCTGCGGCGTCCATGTCGAGCTGGCCTTGGAAAATATCGGTGTTCGGCTTGTGGCCGATGGCGATGAACACGCCGTGCACGGCGATGTCTTCGCTGCTGCCGTCTGCGTGTTTCAGGCGGGCACCGCTCACGCCGTTGTCGTCGCCCAAAATTTCATCCAGCGTGCTGTTGAGCTTGAGGATGATTTTGCCCTCGGCCACGCGCTGCATGAGCTTGTCTACCATGATTTTTTCGGCACGGAAGCTGTCGCGGCGGTGGATGAGGGTAACGGTGTTGGCGATGTTGGCCAGATACAGCGCTTCTTCCACGGCAGTGTTGCCGCCGCCCACCACGGCGACATCTTGTTTTTTATAGAAAAAGCCGTCACAAGTGGCGCAGGCAGACACACCTTTTCCGGCAAACGCGGTTTCGCTGGGCAGGCCGAGGTATTTGGCGGAAGCGCCGGTGGCCACAATCATCGCGTCGCAGGTGTATTCGCCGGCGTCGCCAATGAGCTTGAACGGGCGTTGTTGCAGCTGGGCGGTGTGGATGTGGTCGAAGATGATTTCGGTGCCGAAGCGTTCGGCGTGCGCTAGGAAGCGTGCCATCAGCTCGGGGCCTTGCACGCCGTCGGCATCGGCCGGCCAGTTGTCCACTTCGGTGGTGGTCATGAGCTGGCCGCCCTGCTCCAGGCCGGTAATGATCACGGGCTTGAGGTTGGCGCGGGCGGCGTAAACGGCGGCGGTGTAGCCGGCGGGGCCGGAGCCGAGGATGATGAGTTTGCGGTGTTGGGACATGGTATTTTCTTTCAAAGGGAATGGCGGGTATTGTACCTGTATTTTTCTGCCGAAAACACCACCGGGCTGGCTAGGCTTTGGCGGCATTTGCTATTTTCAATCGGGCTTGGGTTGGATGGCATCCGCCTTTATTTACGGCAGGATGGCCTGCAGTATTTTCAGGTAGCCTCTGCGGCCAGCTGCAACATTTCGGCGGCGTGGCGGCGGGTGGTATCGGTGATGGTTTCGCCGCCGAGCATGCGGGCGATTTCTTCCACCCGCGCTGTGTTGTCCAGCTCACGGATGCTGCTCACGGTTTGCCCGTTGGCGCTGCGTTTGCTCACCTGCCAATGCTGCTCGCCGCAGGCGGCCACTTGCGGCAGGTGGGTAACCGCCAGCACCTGATGGCGCTGCCCCAGCGTGCGCAGTGCACGGCCCACGGTTTCGGCCACGCCGCCGCCGATGCCGCTGTCCACTTCGTCGAAAATCAGCGTGGGGATTTGCGTGTATTGGCTGGCGGTGACCTGCAAAGCCAGGCTGATGCGCGCCAACTCGCCGCCGGACGCCACTTTGTTTAGCGGGCGCAGCGGGCTGCCTTGGTTGGCGGCTACCTGAAACTGCACCTGCTCCAGCCCGTAGGACTGTGCTTCGTGCGGCAGCAGTTCGATGTGGAAACGCGCGCCCTGCATGGAAAGCTGCTGCATGTGGGCGGTGGTTTCCTCGGCCAGCTTGACGGCGGCCTGCCGGCGTTGCGCGGAAAGCGCCTGCGCGGGCTGCATATAGTTTGCTTCGGCCTGCCGCACCTGTTCTTGCAAGGCTTCGATGTCGGCGGCGGCTTCGGAGTCGGCCAGCGCCTGCTGCATTTGCGCCCACTTTTCCGGCAGCTCGGCCGGCTCGATGCGGTGGCGGCGGGCGGCCGACATCAAATCGGCCATGCGCTCTTCCTGCGCGGCGAGTTCGGCCGGGTCGATTTCGGCGCGGGAGGCCACGCTGTGCATCTGGCTGCTAATCTCGCCCAGCTCGGCCTCGATGCTGTCGAGCATTTCTAGGCTTTCGGCAAAACGTGGTTCGATGCCGGAAAGGCCTTCCAATTGGCGGCGGCAGCGGCCGGCCAGGCTGTGCAAGCCGTCGTCGCCGTCGATGCAGGCGGCCACTTCTTCGGCGGCCTGTAAAAGCTCGGCGGCATGCGCCAAACTATCGTAGCTTTGCGACAGCTGCTCCCATTCGCCTTCCAGCGGCGCCAGTTTTTCCATCTCGCCCACCTGCCAAGCCAGCCGTTCGCGTTCTTCCTGCAGTCGTTCGCTTTCCTGCTGCGCGGTTTCCAGCGCCTCGATGGCCTGCCGCCATTGCTGGTAGGCGGCTTTCACTTGCGCGGCCAAGGGTTGGCTGCCGGCAAAGGCATCGAGCAAATCGCGCTGCACAGCTTCGCTGTTGAGCGAATGGTGCGCGCTTTGGCCGTGGATATCCACCAGCCGGCTGCCGATTTGGCGCAGCTGGGCGAGCGTGGCGGCTTGGTTGTTGATGAAGCTGCGGCTGCGGCCTTTGGTGTCGATGATGCGGCGGATGGCCAATTCGCTGTCGTCTTCGCCCAGCAGGCCTTGCTGCTGCAATTCGGTGCGCAATTCGGGCAGGCCGAACACATCAAACAGGGCGGAGAGCTGCGCTTCGTTTTTGCCGTGGCGGATTCGGCTGTAGTCGGCTTTGCCGCCGAGCAGCAGGTTGAGCGCGTCGAGGGTGATGGATTTGCCGGCGCCGGTTTCGCCGGTGAGCACGGTGAAGCCGGTTTGGAAATCGAGATGGAGTTGCTCCACAATCACAAAATCGCGCAGGGATAGGGCAAGCAGCATGGCTGTTCTCAAAAACGTTAGACGATGGCGGATTATATAACAGGCTACCTGAAAAGTTTTCAGGTAGCCTTTGGGCTTGTTTGAATTAAGTGCAAATGGTTCAGGCGCTGCCGCGTGATTGGCAGGCTACCTGAAAATGGTGGCACGGAAGCGTGGGTTTCCGCCAAGCCAAAATATTTTTCAGGTAGCCTTTCTTTGCGAAACGGCGGAAGGCTTACAGCAAGGCATCCACAAATTCGCGGGCGTTGAACGGGCGCAAATCGTCGATACCCTCGCCCACGCCGATGAAGCGCACGGGCACCGGCCGACGGCTGGCCAAAGCCGCCAGCACGCCGCCTTTGGCCGTACCGTCGAGCTTGGTCACAATCAGGCCGGTGAGCCCCAGCGCGTCGTCGAACGCGATCACCTGGTTGATGGCGTTTTGGCCGATGTTGGCATCGAGCACCACCACGATTTCGTGCGGCGCATCGGGCATGGCCTTCTGCAACACACGTTTCACTTTCTTGATTTCTTCCATCAAATGCGTCTGCGTGGGCAGGCGGCCGGCGGTGTCGGCCAGCACGATGTCGATGCCGCGCGCTTTGGCAGCTTCCACCGCATCGAAGCAGACGGCGGCAGAATCGCCCGAAGCCTGGGCAATCACGGTAACGCCGTTGCGCTCGCCCCACTCGGCCAGCTGCTCGCGCGCGGCAGCGCGGAAGGTGTCGCCTGCCGCCAGCAGCACGGATTTGCCCTGCGCTTGGAAATATTTGGCCAGCTTGCCGATAGAGGTGGTTTTGCCCGCGCCGTTGATGCCGGCCAGCATCATCACAAACGGTTGTTTACCCTCCGGAATATTCAACGGCTGCTCCAGCGGCTTGATCAGCTCGTACACCGCCTCCTTCAGCGCGCCGCGCAATTCCTCGCCGTCTTTCAAGCCGCGCAGGCTGACGCGCTTGCGTACTTCCTCCATCAAATGCTCGGTGGCCTCGATGCCCATATCGCTGGTGAGCAACACGGTTTCGAGCTCTTCATACAGGTCTTCGTCTATCTTGCCGCCGCCAAACACGCCGGCCAGCGATTTGGCCATCTGCTGGCGCGATTTGCTCAAGCCCTGTTTCAAACGGGCAGCCCAGCCCAGCGCGGGCGGCTGATCATCTTGCTGCTCCGCATGGGCGGTGTTCTCAGCTTCAGGCTGTTTTGCGGCTGGCTCGGCCGCTTCTGCTGCCGGGATTTCCCCTGTTTCGGCTGGAGCGTTTTCCGGCACTTCGGGAGCAGGTTCATCGGTCACTACTGCATCTTCAGACACATCGGCAGCTTGAGGCGTGTCAAGCTCCGGCTGTTGTTCGGCAGGTTGCGTTTTCTGTTTTCTAAAAAATCCAAATACCATCTTGTCGGAAACTCCGTTAGCCGGCCGATTGGCAGCCCGGCAATGGAACAAAGGCTACCTGAAACAGATTGGCTGTATTTTCAGGTAGCCTGATGACTTTACTGCATCGTGCTGGATAGACTTAGCTGCTTTCCAAATCCACGATGTTGCGGGCGGCGCGGCGCGCATCCAGCAGGATCAAGCCCAGTTTGGCGCTTTCGCGGGCGGTTACCACCAAAACGGTGTCTTCGCCGGCCTGAATCAACAGGATGTAGCCATCGGTGCCTTTGACGATTACCTGCTCCAATTCGCCGCACAGCAGCTCTTTGGTGGTGCGGTTGCCCAAGGCCAGCAAGGCGGCAGACATGGCACCCACGCGGTCCGGGTCAATATTGGACTGGAGCATGGAGGCAATCGGCAGGCCGTCGCTGGAAATAACGGCGGAAGCGGTAATATCAACAGAAGAACTGTTTAAATCGCTCAGTACGGAAGAGACTAATTGTTGTTGCATATCGTGTTTTCCCAATAATTTAATCAGAATGTTTCAATTTGGTTGGCAGAATCAACAATTTGATACAAGGCACGCACTAAGGACACAAACTCGTCTTTGTGCAATTGCGGCACCCCGCCGGTAACCAGAATAAATTTCAAATCACCAATATACAGCGGGAAGAAGGTCAGCTCGCTTTGGCCGGACGGATCGCAAATGCCCACTGCGTTGTGGTAAATATTCAAATTGTTTTTAATCAACAGGCTGTGCTGCTCATACAGGCGTACCGCTTCGCTGGCCAATACGGCGATTTCTTCCGCTGCCTCATGGTTGAAGCCTGAGCTGGAAAAATAGAAACCGTCCTGATCCACCAGCAGGGCTTTCTGTACATCGGAAAGGTGCATCAGGATATTAGGCAAACCGGTACCGCTCAGCAAATCGGTTTTCTTATCCGGCTCGTCTTCGCCATACAGAAATTCCAAGCGCTGCATCCGATACAGCAGGTTCAATGCGGCATCAATGTCGTTGGTTTGCGCCCAACGCAACACGTTCTCCCGGCTAACCGTTTCTTTCTCGCCGGCCTGCAAAATACCGCCCAGCAAGGTGCGGCTGGCACTTTGTCCCTTATTAGACACCGCATAGTAAGCGCCGGCCGGCGTTACTCGCGGATACAGATTAGGCTGCAAAAGTAGTGTTGAATCCATTTTTATACCTCTAAACCGGGATCAATTGAATACAGCATCGCAGTAACCAGCTGTTTGACATCATTTTCGTTGCGGGCATCCACCTCAAACACCGGCACGTTCATGCCGTATTGCAACAGGTATTTCTGATACACCTCGATACCGGGCGTGGCTTTCAAATCCATCTTGGTTACGCCCACCACTACCGGTGCGGTCTTGAGCAAATCACTGAACGAATCCAAGAAGAATTTCAAATCCTTCAAAGGATTGGAGCGCGTATTATCCAACAGCAACACCAAACCCATACTGCCTTGGCTCAAAATATCCCACATAAAGTCAAAACGTTCTTGACCCGGCGTGCCATACAGATGCACTTTGGTATGTTCATCCAAATGAATCACGCCATAATCCATCGCAACCGTGGTGTGGCTTTTCATGGAGGTGGTCATATCGGATGCACGGGCATCAGTTTTAATGGGCGGGTCGTCTGATAGTGCGGCAATAGCAGTGGTTTTCCCCACTCCGACAGGGCCTGTAAAAATAATCTTATTTTCTGCCATGTTATATTCCTTTATCGGCCAATAATTTTATTCATCAAACGTTGCAGCAATCCACGCTGCCTTGGCTCATGCTCATCCGAATCGTCGTGCTGTCTAACCTGCGCACTCTCCAGACGCTGTACGGCTTGCTGCGCAGTCTGCCTTGCCCGGCCTGCACCTGCTACCGATTGTTCTGCCTGATCGGCAGTTTCCACCACCAAATGGTCGGTAACATAAACGGCAGTCAGATAATCAGCCAAATCCCTGTTATCAATCAGCATCAGCTTGTGCAAAATCGGCAGGCTACCTGAAGCCTTGGTCAGGAAAGCCGACAAACGCATAGACTCGGCCAACGGCGCCAACCGAGTCAGATTGGGCCAGCTTTTTACTCTGAAAACTGTATTTTTATTGATAACTTTGGGGAAACGGCCGTTACCAGTCCAAATTGCCAGCTGCCACAAACAGGCACTGATGGAAAGTTTGGCTTTGGCCTTGAGATGCTCTTCTGTAACCACCCGGGTCTGCAAATCTACAAACTTCTGTTCACACAGAGATTTGAGCGTTTCCGAGTCAGTTGCCAGCAGAACTTTTTGAATAGACGGGAATACCAATAATACCGGTTTCCCGTTATGCATGACTGCGACATCCGCTTCCTGTTTCGCCGCCCTCCGGACTTCGCCGAGCAGCCCTTCATCTTCATCGAAATGCTCTAGGGAAACGACCGCAGTCTGAGATTGTTGCGGCGCATGTACTTTTTCCACCTCATGCTTAACCTGCTTAGAGGCAGGTCCAGGCCTGCTGCCACTAACAACCCAAATACCATTGCCTTGCTGAAGGTTTTTCAGGCTTAAAAACAAGGTATCGAATTTAATCGGCTTGGCCAAATAAGGAGCGGTAACCGACGGTGGGGAGCTGGAAAAATACACCACCTTTGCATCAGGAAATTGGCTTTTTGCATCTTTCCAAATCTGCACATCGGTGTCTGCATCAGCCAGCACCATATCCGGCTGAATACCCTGCTCTACCGTAACCAATTCATAATTAGTGATACCGTGCATTTTAAAGGCCATGCGGAACATCGCATATTGGCGCTCATCCATGCCCAGCAGCATAATATGGACTGTTTTCACTTGGGGGATTGCGTTATTAGTCATTTATTATGTCCGAACAGAACCGTAGTTGATTTTTTGCAGCAGCTGGCTCATAGCCAACACCACTTCCTCTGGCGGATGCTGAATATTGGCACGTATTTTATGCAACACCTGCTCCAAGCGCTCCCATTCTTCCGCTCGTTCGCAAATATCGAATAGCGTGATATACAGCTGCGACTCGCTGGGATATTCCAAAATGGATTCTTCCAGCAAATTCATCGCTTCATCAAGCTGGCCATACATCAGCAAAGATTCGACATCGCGTAATACTTTTTCCGCAGGCGTTTGTTTAATGCTCACATCATCAGTACGCGTTCTGATTAACGGCTTGCGGTGTGCTTTTTGGGTGCTGCTACCCCGCTCGAGGAAGCCGTAGGCAATCCCCATATCTCTCAACTGCGCTTCATTCGGATTGGCTTCCAACTGGGTAAAGATAGGATGTTCACCCAAATTTAAGCCCCAACCCAGCATTCTTTCCTTAACTTGGCGGCCATATTGACCAAGCGTGTAATACAACTGCCACAGATGCTGAGCAAAACGATCGATATTCCGATTCTTATAATCCAAACTCAGCGCATCGATAATCAAGGCAGCTGGCTTATTAGCCTGACGGATAGCTTTATTTGCATAGCTAACCGCAGCATCATAAGCCAAACGGTCCTTCATTAGACGGTAACCGGATTCAGGCTGCATAAAGCCCATCAAAGCAGCTTTTTCCTCATCATGCACTAAAATAGCGCCGGCATATTTGGAATTGGTAACCAATTCTTTGCGGGTTTTGGCAACAGACAGCTCTGCAACTTCCTGCTCTGCACCAGCATCAGCCGGCGCAACAGTACGACGGCTTTTCTGTTTAGCTTGAGCCGGCGCATCCAAACCGGTGCGCTCGCCGATCTCTGCCGAAGTCTGTTGCACACCCCAGCCCAACACCTCTTCTGCCAACACACGCAGATTGAGGTTGTTTTTATCAATCGCCAAGCCTTGCTTGATATAGTCTTCAACTTGGGCTTTGGTTAGTACGCTGCCGAATTGGCGCAGCGTTTCCGCCAATTCATCAGGCTTTTTCGCATCCAGCCAAAGCTGCACCAGCTCATTAACCAAGGTGCTGCGCATGCCTTCGCTGATTGATGTCGAGCTGGAAGTCAGGTATTGCGACAAAGATTCGGCTGCTTTTTCGTGATAACCGAACTGCTTATACACTTTATATTCGGTCAGCGCGTCCACTTCCCGAGATACAGTAGCGGCTTCTTCCACTTCCACATCCGGCACAGCTTCCCAGCCCCAGTCTTCGCCCACAGTCACATCCGGCTCAGACTCCACCGCTGCGGCTTGGCGCTCGGCGACAGGGGCCGCACGTTTGGCAGCAGCAGCTTTAGCCGGTGACCGCTTGCCTTTACCACGGCCTTTTTTCTCAGCCTCGGCACTAGCCTGCGCCTGTTGCTTCTGGCGGCGCTGGACAAAAATCAAGCCGGCCAACACCACCAATAGCGGAATCAGAATCATCAGATCCATTTATCCCACCCTCCCTAAACATAATTGAATGAAAATATTCATCCTTCTTCTCTTTGCGTCTTTCCAATTTCTAAACACAAATGTTGAAATTTAGCCTAAAGTATATATTAATTTACACGTTTACTTCAAACGGATTCATCAAGCTATACGCTTTTAGGCAGGATACCCGGCCAGATTGCACCTTTTTCGCCATCAGGCAGCCGGATATTTCAGTCCGTTTCAACTTTAATCACCATTATGGCAGCACTCCATTCGGCAGCAGCTGCCACACATAACCGGTCTGCTTCATGCGCCCGGCCACCCTGCCGGCTTCGTCGCCGTAACCCCAGAAAAAATCTACCCGCACTGCGCCGTTGATGGCGCTGCCGGTGTCTTGCGCCATCATTAAGCGGTTGAGCGCACGGCCGGTTTCCGGATGGGCGGTCGCCAAGAACATCGGTGCGCCCAAAGTGATGAAGCGCTTGTCCACCGCGCCGGAATAGCCGCCGGTGAGCGGCACGCCGAGCGAGCCGATCGGCCCGTCGTTGCTGTCGGGCAGTTGGCGGAAAAACACATAACTGGGGTTTTTCCCCAACACTTCGGCCAATTTATCGGGATAGGCACGCAGCCAATCACGGATTTTCGGCATGCTGGTTTGCGCCAGCGGCAGATAGCCTTTATCGGCCATATAGCGACCAATCGACACATACGGATGGTCGTTTTTATCGGCAAAACCCAAGCGAATAAAGCGCCCGTCCGGTGTACGTAGCCGGCCGGAGCCTTGGATATGCAGGAAGAACAGTTCAACCGGATCGTTGGCATAAGCCAACACCGGAGCCTTGCTATTTAAAGCGCCGGCATTGATTTCGGCACGGGTATGGTACGGCACGAGGCGGCTACCTGAAATTCTACCTTTCAAGGTGCAGCTTTTCTCGCGGCCGGGGAAATCGGCCAAATTGGCCGTGTATTCGCCGTTGGCGGCAATCTGTCCGCTATTGGGGCCGGTGAGTCGGATGCGCACCGTGCCCGATTGCGGCGCGCCCACCAGCGGCACGCTTACCAAATCCGCCGGCACGCCGTAAATCGGGAAACGTGCCTGCGCCGTCTGCTGCGCACTGCCTTGCAGCACCGGCTCGTAGTAGCCGGTAATCGTGCCACCCAGCTGGCCGTTGTGGCTCACTTCCCAGGGCGTGAAATAAGTTTCGAAAAACTGCCGGGCTGCGTGGCGGCCGGTGGCATTGGCCTGCGTGCACACATTCTGCCACTGCGGCCGGTTTTTCAGCGACAAACAACTTTTGCGGAACGCCTCCAAGCCAGCGCCGAAATCCTGCTGCGCCCACTGCGGCAAAGCGGCAAACGACACCGCCTTATACCCCGCGGGGCTACCTGAAACCCGATGCTGATACCCTTCCGCATAACGCTGCCCCGGCGGCAAAGCCGAAACCGCGCCGCCGCCGGACGGTTTGTGCGGGTGGAAAAAACAGCCGCCCAGCAGCAATGCCGGCAAAACCAGCCAGCCCTTGCGAAGAGAAAGAAATTTTCCTGCCATCTCGTTTATCTTCCCATAATCGTGAATTTATACCGCTGAAAGAAATTGACAAATAATATTGCCCGCTGCCGCCGTGCCGGCTGCCGTTTCCGGCACATCCCTGCCCAAACTGCCCCTTTACGGCGGCTGCAGGCGCAAACGGGCAGGATTTAACCACCCGCCCCAGCCGCCGGGCAAATCATTTTACAAGCACAAACATTTCGCCCGCTGCCGCATCGGCTACAATACCGTCTTTCGCATTTCCATTTTTCAGGTAGCCTTCATGAGCCGCAAAAGCGCCGTTTCACCCATGATGCAGCAATATCTCGACATCAAAGCGCAGCACGCCGACAAACTGCTGTTCTACCGCATGGGCGACTTCTACGAACTCTTCTTCACCGACGCCGAAGAAGCCGCCCGCCTGCTCGACATCACGCTCACCACCCGCGGCCAACTCAACGGCGAGCCCGTGAAAATGGCCGGCGTGCCGCACCACGCCGCCGAGCAATACCTGGCCAAACTGGTGAAACTCGGCCGCAGCGTGGCCATTTGCGAGCAAGTGGGCGAAGTGGGCGCCGGCAAAGGCCCCGTGGCGCGCGAAGTGGTGCGCATCGTCACCCCCGGCACCCTCACCGACGCCGCCCTTCTCGAAGACAAAGAAACCAACCGCATCGCCGCCGTAGCTTGGAGCGGCAAAGCCAAACAGCCCGTCGGCCTTGCCTGGGCTTCACTGCAAAGCGGCGAATTCAAAGCCAAAATCATCCCCCCCGCCCAGCTGGCCGACGAGCTCGCCCGCCTGCAAGCCGCCGAAGTCTTGCTGCCCGACCAAGCCGCCGCCCAACTGAGGCTACCTGAAAACTGCCAGCCCACCCGCCTGCACGACTGGCAATTCGCCCCCGACAGCGCCTACACCCTGCTCACCGATTACTTCGGCAGCCAAGACCTGCTCGGCTTCGGCCTCCAAGCCGGCGAACACGACCCTGCCATCGGCGCCGCCGGCGCCCTGCTCAACTACATCCGCCACACCCAATCCCGCCTGCCCCGCCACCTCGACAACCTCAGCCTCGAAACCGAGCAGCAGCACATCGGCATGGACGCCGCCACCCGCCGCAACCTCGAAATCACCGCCACCCTGGGCGGCAAAAAAGAACCCACCCTCTTCTCCACCCTCGATTGCTGCGCCAGTAACATGGGCAGCCGCCTGCTTGCCCAATGGCTGCACAACCCCCTGCGCAACCGCGAACACATCCGCGCCCGCCAAGAAGCAGTAGCCGCTCTGCAAACCGACTACCCCGCCCTGCAAGGCTACCTGAAAAACATCGCCGACATCGAACGCATCGCCGCCCGCATCGCCGTCGGCTCCGCCCGCCCCCGCGACCTCGCCGGCCTGCGCGACAGTCTGTTCACCCTCGCCCAGCTCAGGCTACCTGAAAGCAGTCTGCTCAACACCCTAACCGACATCTTCCCCCAAGGCGCCGCCATCGCCGAGCGCCTGCAAGCAGCCATCCTGCCCGAGCCCGCCGTATGGCTGCGCGACGGCGGCGTGATCAACCACGGCTTCTCCCCCGAACTCGACGAACTGCGCCGCATCCAACACCACGGCAGCGACTTCCTGCTCGAACTCGAAACCCGCGAACGCGAGCGCACCGGCCTCTCCACCCTCAAAGTCGAATACAACCGCGTGCACGGCTTCTACATCGAGCTCTCCAAAATCCAAGCCGCCGACGCCCCCGCCGACTACCAACGCCGCCAAACCCTGAAAAACGCTGAACGCTTCATCACCCCCGAGCTCAAAACCTTCGAAGACAAAGTGCTCAACGCCCAAGAGCGTGCCCTCTCCCTCGAAAAACGCCTCTACGACACCCTGTTGCAAGAGTTGCAACAGCAGCTGCCCCTCCTCCAGCGCAGCGCCAAAGCCGCCGCCGCGCTCGACGTACTCTGCTGCTTTGCCCTCTTTGCCGCCGAACACGGCTACCGCGCCCCTCAGTTCACCGACTACCCCGGCATCGAAATCGACAACGGCCGCCACCCCGTGGTCGAACGCCAAGTGTCGCATTTCACCCCCAACCACACCCGCCTCGACCACAAACACCGCCTCATGCTGCTCACCGGCCCCAATATGGGCGGCAAATCCACCTACATGCGCCAGGTTGCCCACATCGTATTGCTCGCCCACACCGGCAGTTTCGTGCCCGCCGAAGCCGCCCGCATCGGCCCCATCGACCAAATCTTCACCCGCATCGGTGCCTCCGACGACCTCGCCGCCAACCGCTCCACCTTCATGGTAGAAATGAGTGAAACCGCCTACATCCTGCGCCACGCCACCGAGCAATCCCTCGTGCTCATGGACGAAATCGGCCGCGGCACCTCCACCTTCGACGGCCTCGCGCTGGCCCAAGCCGTGGCCGAACATCTTATCCAGAAAAACCGCTCCTTCAGCCTCTTCGCCACCCACTATTTCGAGCTCACCCGCCTGCCCGAGCAGCACGGTGCCGCCGTTAATATGCACCTCTCCGCCCTCGAAGAAGGCCGCGACATCGTCTTCCTGCACCACATCGAGCCCGGCCCCGCCGCCAAAAGCTACGGCATCGCCGTGGCCAAACTCGCCGGCCTGCCCGCCCCCGCCCTCAAAGCCGCGCAGAAACACCTCGAAGAGCTCGAAGCCCAAGCCGCTGCCCGCCGCCCGCAGATGGACATGTTCAGCCTGCCCGAAGATACCGAGCCCCAACACCAGCCCGCCGAGCCCGAACCCAGCCCCACAACCCACCCCCTGTTGCAAAAAATCGCCGCTCTACACCCCGACGAGCTCACCCCCCGCCAAGCCCTTGACCTGCTCTACCAACTGCAACAACAAGCCACCGCCGCGCAAGAGGCTAGCTGAAAACCCAGGCCCAACATGGCAAACAACAAGCTGCAAACAGCCGCACCATTTTTTCAGGTAGCCCACCAAAAAAGGCTACCTGAAAATCAAAACAGACCACCGCCCCAACAGGCTACCTAAAAACACCGCTATTCAAACCGTAAAAATTTGTCTATTTCCCGTAAACCAGCGATAATATAGCCGTGTGTAAAGCACGAAAGCCTCAACCCAGTTTTGTTTAACCATAAAGGACTTCCTCATGAAACAACGCTTACTTGCTCTTGCCCTCATTTCCGTATTGGCAGCCTGCGGCGGCCAGAACAACGGCTCCGCACCCGCCGCCTCCGCACCTGCCCAGCCGGCCGAAGCCAGCGCCGCCGTTTCACAGCCTGCCGCTCCGGCTGCTGCTGCCGACCTGGATCCGATCCTGGCCGAACCCCAAGTGGGCGACCTCTACGCCGCCAAACTCAGCGACTTCTCCGCAGCCGACTTCGGCGACAACAAAACAGTGTCCTACGGCTTGATGAAAGTGGTGCAAGTACAACCCGACCGTATCATCGTCATCACCGAAGATGCTGCTTGGGAAAACCCGCGCGGTGCCAGAAACGACCTGAACGGCGACCTGGCCGACATCTCTTGGGACGAATCCGAGCAGATCCCGATCAAACGTGCCGACTTGGCCAAACTGGTGGCTGACGGCAGCATCCTCGAAACCCGCCGCCTCGATAAATAATCCGGCAGCATCCTGAATAAAGGCTACCTGAAAACCCCATACTCGGTTTTCAGGTAGCCTTTTCATTCACACCATCCGCCAACCCCATCCCGCATTAGCGTTATAATGCACCATTCCCGCCACACATCAGCGGCGGCTTTACCCCACACCAAACCAACAAGATAAAGGCATCCCCATGACCCCCAACCTCAGCAAAATCACCTGCATCGCCGACCTGCAACGGGTAGCCCGCCGCAAAGTGCCCAAAATGTTCTACGACTACGCCGACACCGGCTCCTGGACCGAATCCACCTACCGCGCCAACGAAGCCGATTTCCAATCCATCCTCTTCCGCCAAAAAGTGCTGGTAGACATGGAAAACCGCAGCCTCGCCACCCAAATGATCGGGCAAGACGTGAAAATGCCGCTCGCCCTCGCCCCCGTCGGCCTCACCGGCATGCAGCACGCCGACGGCGAAATCCTCGCCGCCCGCGCCGCCGCCAAATTCGGCGTGCCCTACACCCTCTCAACCATGAGCATCTGCTCCATCGAAGACGTGGCCGCCAACAGCCCTGCTCCCTTCTGGTTTCAGCTTTATGTGATGCGCGACCGCGAATTCATGAGCGACCTCATCCGCCGCGCCAAAGCCGCCCAATGCTCCGCCCTCGTGCTCACCGCCGATTTGCAAGTGCTCGGCCAGCGCCACAAAGACATCAAAAACGGCCTCTCCACCCCGCCCAAGCCCACCCTGCTCAACCTGCTCAACCTCGCCACCAAACCCGAATGGGGCCTAGGCATGCTCAACACCAACCGCCGCGGCTTCGGCAACATTGAAGGCCACGTGAAAGGCGTGAGCGACATGAGCTCCCTCTCCGCCTGGACGGCCGAGCAATTCGATCCGAGCCTGAGCTGGAGCGACGTGGCCCGCATCAAAGACGAATGGGGCGGCAAGCTCATCATCAAAGGCATCATGCTGCCCGAAGACGCCGAAGCCGCCGTGCAAAGCGGCGCCGACGCCATTGTCGTATCCAACCACGGCGGCCGCCAGCTCGACGGCGCCCCCTCCTCCATCCGCGCCCTGCCCGACGTGGTATCCGCCGTCGGTTCAAACATCGAAGTGTGGATGGACGGCGGCATCCGCAGCGGGCAAGACATCCTGCGCGCCTGGGCGCTGGGCGCGCGCGGCGTGCTCATCGGCCGCCCCTACATCTACGGCCTCGGCGCCTACGGCGAAGCCGGCGTAACCCGCGCGCTGGAAATCCTCTACAACGAAATGGACATCACCATGGCCTTCACCGGCCACCGCAACATCCACGACGTTACCTGTGATATTTTGGTGCAAGGCACATACTGATTCAGCCTGCCATACACTATAATGCAGGCTACCTGAAACAGTACGGCCACGCCGCCCGTTTTCAGGTAGCCTGCTCACTCATCTGGAAACCCACCATGAAACCCCGAACCCTGCTGCTCAGCCTCCTCATCGCCGCCCCTTTCGCCGCCGCCGGCAACCTCGAGTGCAATCCCGAGCCGGTCAAGCAAGGCGTGCCCACCGTATACCGCTGCGTGTATCACAACGGCAGCCTCGCCCAAGCCTATGCCGCCCTACGCACCAACCAAAACGAAACCCGTGCCCTGATGCTCGACCACCCCAGCCTGCCGCATACCCTGCCCGCCCGCAGCTTTACCCGCCGCGTACAGCTCCGCGACCACAACGGCAGCGACAATTATCCGGCCGAAATCAGCCTGCGCCGCCAAGGGCAAAACCGCGTGCTGGTCAAATATTCCGACCAAGCCGAAGTCACCCCCTACAGCCGCGGCACCCTGTTCCGGCGCCAAGGCCGCAACGTAGAGATCACCATCACCGAAATTGCGCCCTAACTCCCGAAGCCCGCTACCGCCTTCGGGCGGCGGGGCAGCCATCCTGCCCGGCCTCATTATGGTTTTAGCTTCGCAGAAACTCACGTTGCTCGTTTTAACTGAGTTGAAGCTGCGCTTTCAGGTAGCCTTTATCCGCCCAAGGACTCCCCATGACCATCAAAGAAAGATTCTGGCAAGCCAGCACCATGCTGGAAGAAGCCGACCTGCTGTTCGACGAAGCCGCCTGCCGCGCCGCCCTCGAACGCATGGCCGAAGAAATCACCGCCGACCTCGGCGAGCAATACCCCCTGCTGCTGCCCGTGATGGGCGGCGCTGTCGTGTTCACCGGCCAGCTGCTGCCCCTGTTGCGCTTCCCGCTCGATTTCGACTACGTGCACGTTTCCCGCTACGGCAGCGAGCTCAGCGGCAGCGCCGAATTCAACTGGCTGCGCGCCCCGCAAAACAGCGTGGAAGGCCGCCACGTGCTCGTGCTCGACGACATCTTGGACGAAGGCCACACCATGGCCGCCATCCACCGCCAAGTGATGGATATGGGCGCCGCCTCCTGCCGCACTGCCGTGTTTGCCAACAAAGCCATCAACCGCCCCAAACCAATTACCGCCGACTACGTGGGCATCCACGTGCCCGACCGCTACGTGTTCGGCTACGGCATGGACGCCGCCGGCATGTGGCGCAACCTCGGCGCCATCTACGCCCTGGCCGACAAATAAAGCGCCCGCCTGCAAAGGCTACCTGAAAGCGCAGCTTCAACTCAGTTAAAACGAGCAACGCGAGTTTCTGCGAAGTTAAAAACCAGAGGCTACCTGAAAACCATCATCCCGATTTTCAGGTAGCCTCTGGTTTTTCAGGTAGCCTCAATAACAACATAACGAACCCCAACCTCTCGCCACACCGCCCCCATTATTTGACCTAGCTCACATCCGTCCCCGTTTCCCCGCCGAAAATCCCCCGCCTAAAGCCTTGTCCTCCCTTGTTAATAATGCAACAATGCGGCCTGCAATCAAACGGCGCAATCTGCCCGAGGGCGGCCATCCAGCCCGAAACAGGTTTCTCCAGTTTCATCAACCTATTACCAAGAAAGACATCGATTATGCCGAAATTCCTACTGGTGCCCCTGGGCGCCAAAACCGGTCTCACCAGCATTTCCCTCGGCCTCCTGCGCGCCATCCAGCGCAGCGGCCGCCGCCCCGCCTACTACAAACCCGTCTCCGACACACCCACGCCCGACGGCAGCACCGACAGCGCCGTAGTGTTTGCCAACAAGCTGTTCCACCTCAACCCGCCCGGCCCGCAGCCGCTCTCCAAAGTGGAAGAGCTGATCAGCGCCGGCCGCGACGACGATTTGATTGAGCTGATGGTGTCCGATTTCGACCGGGTTACCGCCGCCGAACACGATGTGGCCGTGATCGAAGGCGTGGTGCCCGACGACGAGCGCAGCTTCCTCACCAGCAAAAACGCCCAAATCGCCGCCTCGCTGAACGCCAGCATCATCCTGGTGGCCGCCGTGGGCAAACACAGCGCCGAGCAGGTGGCCGACCAAATCAACCTCGCCGCCCACGAATACGACAACAGCCACACCGAAGTGGCCGGCTTCATCCTCAACCGCTACCACGGCAGCGACGCCAAAGCCTTCGCCGCCGAAGTTTCCGCCAAAGTGCGCGGCAAGCTGCCCTGCTTGGGCGTGGTGCCCTTCTCGCCCGAGCACTCCCTGCGACGCGTGGCCGATATTGCAGGCTACCTGAACGCGCAAGTGATTGCCGGCGAAGCACACTTGGGCAACCGCACCAAAGAAATCGTAGTGGCCGCGCAAAACGCCGCCCAAATGCACCACCGCATCACTTCCGGCGCATTGGTAATCACCCCCGGCGACCGCGAAGACATCCTGATGGCCGCCTCGCTGAAAATCCTCAGCGGCGTGCCGCTGGCCGGCCTGCTGATTACCTGCGGCACGCCGCCCTCCCAGGCCGTGCAGGGCATCATCAGCCCCGCCCTGAGCCACAACGTGCCGGTGCTGCTCACCGAGCTCGACACCTTCGCCACCGCCTACGCGCTGGCCCTCCAAGACCAAACCATCCCCGCCGACGACAGCGAGCGCATGGAAACCATGGTGGATTTCGTGGCCGAGCATGTGGACGTGGAAACCCTGTGCCGCAACATCGGCAAGCCGCGCCAGCTGCTGATGTCACCGCCCGCCTTCCGCTTCCGCATGATGGAGCAGGCACGTGCCGCCAACAAACGCATCGTGCTGCCGGAAGGCGACGAGCCGCGCACCGTGGAAGCCGCCGCCATCTGCCAGAGCAAAGGCATCGCCCGCTGCGTGCTCCTGGCCAAGCCGGAAGCCGTGCGCGAAGTGGCCGCCAACCGCGGCATCACGCTACCTGAAAGCCTGGAAATCATCGACCCCGACAGCATCCGCGAGCAATACGTCGCCCCGATGGTGGAGCTGCGCAAACACAAAGGCCTCACCCCCGGCCTCGCCAGCCAGGCCCTGGAAGACAGCGTGGTGCTCGGCACCATGATGCTGCAACAAGGCGACGTGGACGGCCTGGTGTCCGGCGCGGTACACACCACCGCCAACACCATCCGCCCCGCCCTGCAGCTGATTAAAACCGCCCCCGGCGCCAGCCTGGTATCCAGTGTGTTCTTCATGCTGATGCCCGAGCAAGTGTTGGTGTACGGCGACTGCGCGGTAAACCCCGAGCCCACCGCCGCCGAGCTGGCCGATATCGCCATCCAATCGGCCGAATCCGCCAAAGCCTTCGGCATCGAGCCGAGAGTGGCCATGATTTCCTACTCCACCGGCACCTCCGGCAGCGGCGCCGATGTGGAAAAAGTGAAAGAAGCCACCAAGCTGGCGCAAGAAAAACGCCCGGATCTGCTCATCGACGGCCCGCTGCAATACGACGCCGCCAGCGTGCCCAGCGTCGGCCGCCAGAAAGCGCCCGACAGTAAAGTCGCCGGCCAGGCCAATGTGTTCGTCTTCCCCGACCTGAACACCGGCAACACCACCTACAAAGCCGTGCAGCGCAGCGCCAACGTATTGAGCGTCGGCCCCATGCTGCAAGGCCTGCGCAAACCGGTAAACGACCTGTCGCGCGGCGCATTGGTGGACGACATCGTGTACACCATCGCGCTCACCGCCATCCAATCGGTGCAGATGAGCAAATAAGCCCGGCGGTCGCAAGGCCGTAACGCACCAGATAAAAGGCTACCTGAAAAACCGCTCTCGGTTTTAGCTTCGCAGAAACTCGCGTTGCTCGTTTTTCAGGTAGCCTTTTTAGCTGCACAGCATTGCCCGACCGATTCGCCGTATTCAGCCGCCATTTTCAGGCAGCCCCGATAATTCCCCCTGCATCAGCAGCCCTTCTGTGGCATAATCCCCGCACCCCGCACGCACGGAAATCAGAAGCAAACCACCACCACTAACAACAATGGATTGAAACAAAATAATTTTCAGGTAGCCCCAAAGGCTACCTGAAAATGATAGAATCCCACCCCAAACCAACCCAGCCTGCCGCACCCGATTCCAAACAAAACACCAAACCAATCAACGTGCAGCAGGCTACCTGAAAATACTAAACGACGCCCCGATGAGCACCCAAACCCTTTTAATCGAACTCCTCACCGAAGAACTCCCCCCAAAAGCCCTGAACAATTTGGGCAAGCACTTCGCCGCTTCCGTTGCCGAAGGCTTGGAAAAAGCGCAACTGACTGACGGTGCCGCCGAATTTACGGCTTATGCCTCGCCGCGCCGTTTGGCGGTTCAAGTCAAAAACGTCAAAGCCGTGCAAGCCGATCAGAAAATCGTGAAAAAAGGCCCTGCCGTGGCAAATGCCATGAAAGACGGTGTGCCGACCAAGGCTCTGGAAGGTTTTGCACGCGGGGCGGGCGCGAAAATCGAAGACCTGACCATCGTCCACGACGGCAAGCAGGATGTCTATGCCTACGAATACGTCCAAACCGGCAAACCCTTGGGCGAACTTCTGGAAGACATTATCAATCAGGCAGTTAAAAAGCTGCCGATTCCGAAAGTGATGCGCTGGGGCAGCAGCACGTTTACCTTCGTGCGCCCCGTTCACGGGCTGATTGTGCTGCACGGCGGCGACATCGTGGACGTCAGCGTTTTGGGTCTGCAAAGCGGCAATCAAACCTTGGGACACCGCTTCCTGTCCAGCGGCGAAATCACCATTGAAAACGCCGACAGCTACGCCGAACAAATGCGCGGTCAAGGCAAAGTCGTTGCTTCGTTTGCCGAGCGCAAAGCTGCCATTCAGACTGCCTTGAACGAACAGGCAGGTCGTCTGAAAGCCACCGTAGCCGCCGATGAAGCCCTGCTGGACGAAGTAACCGCATTGGTTGAGTATCCCGTTGTTTTGGAAGCCGGTTTTGAAGAACATTTCCTCGCTGTGCCGCAGGAATGCCTGATTCTGACCATGCAGCAAAACCAAAAATACTTCCCGCTGCTCGACCAAAACGGCAAGCTGATGAACCGCTTTTTGCTGGTGTCCAACCTGCAAACCGAAGACCCGACGCACATCATCCAAGGCAACGAACGCGTTTTGCGCGCGCGCCTGTCTGATGCCGAGTTCTTCTACAAGCAAGACCAAAAAGCGACTTTGGAAAGCCGCCTGCCCAAGCTGGCAAACGTGGTTTATCACAACAAAATCGGTTCGCAAGCCGAACGCATCGAACGCCTGCAAAGCATCGCTGCACACATCGCCAAAGCATTGGGTGCGAATGCCGCAGCAGCCGAACGCGCCGCGCGCCTTGCCAAAGCCGACTTGGTTACCGAAATGGTCGGCGAGTTCCCCGAGCTGCAAGGCACGATGGGCAAATACTACGCCCGCTTGGATGGCGAAACCGAAGAAATCGCCGAAGCCCTCGAGCAGCACTATCAGCCGCGTTTTGCAGGAGACAGGCTACCTGAAAATAAAATCGCCACCACCGTCGCGCTTGCCGACAAGCTGGAAACCTTGGTCGGCATCTGGGGCATCGGTCTGATTCCCACCGGCGACAAAGACCCCTACGCCCTGCGCCGCGCCGCCTTGGGTATTTTGCGGATGCTGATGCACTACGGCTTGGATGTAAACGACCTGATTCAGACGACCTTCGACAGCTTCCCCAAAGGTTTGCTCAACGAAAAAACGCCGTCTGAAACCGCCGACTTCATGCAGGCGCGCCTTGCCGTGTTGTTGCAAAACGACTATCCGCAAGACATCGTCGCCGCCGTACTCGCCAAACAGCCGCGCCGTTTGGACGATTTGACCGCCAAACTGCAAGCCGTTGCCGCATTCAAACAACTGCCCGAAGCCGCCGCGCTTGCCGCTGCCAACAAACGCGTGCAAAACCTGCTGAAAAAAGCCGATGCCGCGCTGGACGAAGTCGATGAAAGCCTGCTGCAACAAGACGAAGAAAAAGCCCTCTTCGCCGCCGCACAAGGCTTGCAGCCGAAAATCGCCGCCGCCGTAGCTGCAGGCAATTTCCAGGCCGCCTTGTCCGAGTTGGCTTCCGTCAAACCTCAAGTCGATGCCTTCTTCGACGGCGTGATGGTGATGGCAGAAGACCCCGCCGTCAAACAAAACCGCCTGAACCTGCTCAACCGCTTGGCGGAACAGATGAACGCAGTGGCGGATATTGCGGTATTGGGGGAGTAGCCCTAGTTTTCAGGTAGCCTATCCATGTCATTTAAAAGCACATATAAGCAACTAAAACAAAAATGGGCAGCATTGCGGCTACGTATAGCCAAAACCCTGCTGGACCGGTCACCTGATATCCATATTGCCGAACTGAACCCTCACACCATAACAGGCATAGTTTTTCTGCGGCAAGATGGGAAAATTGGCGATTATATCGTCAGTTCTTTTGCGTTTCGCGAAATCAAAAGAATTAATCCGAATATCCGCATTGGCGTTATCTGCAACCATAAAAATCAAGCCATATTCACCAATAATCCATATATTGATGCCTTGCATGTTGTTAGAGCCAAATCAACCATCAGCTATTATCTAACCGCCCGATCGCTAGCCAAACAATATGATATTGCTATTGAACCAAGCTTGGTATTTCGCCCGCGTGATTTGATTCTACTGCACGAACTGAAATGTTCATATAATATCGGCCTAGCAAAGGATAATTATAAAATATTCAATTTAAATATTACCAACACACAGCAGCATTATAGTGATATTTATCAACAAGCTTTAGCGCTATGTGGCTTCTCTAATATCGATACAGACTATAATCTGCCCGTTCATGTGGAATCTGATGCTGCTATACAGAATTTTCTCGCACACCATCATCCATTAAATTATACTGTGGTTAATTTCTTTGGTGCATCTAAAGCACGGCAGTTTAATGACAACAATATTCGCCATATCTTAAACAAGCTTACCAACACTTTTCCTAATCATCACTTTATTTTACTAACCTATCCAGAAGTTACCCCTTCATTAGAAAATATTTGTACCGAATACCCAACGGTATTTATTTATAAAAACACAAGCACTATTTTTGATAGCATAGAAATTATCCGCCATTCAGAAACAGTTATCACTCCCGATACTGCGATAATCCATATTGCTTCTGGCTTAAATAAAAACATTATTGGCCTATATCACGACCACCAGCAAAACCTGACTAACTGGCACCCAAGAAGCAAACAGGCGCATCTGATCTTTTTTAAAAACAATATCAACGAAATTACTCCCAACCAAATATGTACAGCATTGCAGCAAGTATTTGATAAAACTACTAGATAAAAAAATAAATTGATTATGGATAAACCTGTTATTCTGCTTGGCATGATTAACGATGCCGGAATTGCCAAAATAGTAGCGGAAGCACTGGCTTATCATGGCTTTGAGGTAATCGATTACTCACTTGACTCGCTAACGTTTGAATATCCAAACCTAATATCTCGCTTATCCACACAATGGAAAAAATTGCAAGGCAATAAACAAGCAAAAAAAGAACTGATGGTTCAGCTCAAACAGCAAGAAATCCAAGAACAGCTAAGTAAACATCCTTATTTTGATTATGCTTTGTTTATCCGGTCAGATGTTTATCCAGACAACTTTCTAAAAGAAATCAAACAAAAAAGCAGTTTGTTTATAAATTATCAATGGGATGCAGTTAGCCGCTTTCCAGCTGCACTCAAACAAATTGATTTATTTGATCGCTTTTATGTCTTCGATCCTGATGATTTATCTCTTTTCCCAAATAAGCTATATCCTGCCACTAGTTTCTATTTCGACCATATTCCAAGCCCTTCAACTGATAACATATCCGATGATATTTATTTTCTTGGAGCACATCGAGAAGACAGAAAAGAACAAATTATCCGATTCTGCCAGTATGCCAAACAGGCTGGATGGAAATTAAATTTCCAGATTTCCTGCCCCAACCACCCGGAAGCACCACACGAATACCCTGTTGATAATATCCAATTTCATAAAGGTATTTCTTACAGGCAAAATATTATCAATGCACAAAATTGCGGAGTACTGGCCGACTTCGTAATCAGTTCTCACAAAGGGCTTTCCTTGAG
Source organism: Eikenella longinqua (assembly GCF_001648355.1). Lineage (GTDB taxonomy): Bacteria > Pseudomonadota > Gammaproteobacteria > Burkholderiales > Neisseriaceae > Eikenella > Eikenella longinqua. Next base: position 207,252 of record NZ_LXSL01000011.1, read on the forward strand.
AACTTTTGAAGCCATTGGCTATCGTAAAAAATTAATTACAACCAATTCTGAAGTAAAGAAATATGATTTCTATCACCCTAATAATATCTACATTCTAAATGAAAATAATCTTGATGGAATAAAAAATTTCTTAATCATCCCATACTATAATATTTCTTCAGAAATTATTAAAAAATATAGCTTTGGGAATTGGATACAATATCTATTGCAGATTAATCCCTACCTACCAATTAGTTTACCCAACTTACCCACATTATGAATAAAAAAACTGTTATTCTCGCTATGCCCCCTATCTTTGGTATACACCAAGCTATTGCCGATAACTTACGCTTTCATGGTTTTGAGGTTATTGAAATCATATATGGAGAAGATAGGAAATTTATTTACTCGAATATCTGGCAGCATGCGAAAAAAATCTTCTTCAGAAATATTCTACGGCAACGTGAGTATAAAAAAGAACAACTTTTTAAATCATACGCTAGCCATTTTATAAAACAATTAAATGCCATCGATGGGCAAGTTGATTATTGTCTAATGTTTTGGCCTGGAGGCTTTCCTAGTTCGTTTATTCAAACCCTCCGGAGAAAAAGTCGCTTAATGGTGCATTATAACTGGGAAAGGCTTGATTTTCTTGAGCATGAATTTTATAAAATTCGCTATTTTGATAAGTTTTTATTTTTTGATCCATATGACATTGGAAAAAAACAAAGCTATCATGAAAAGCTTATTCCAATAACCAGCTTCTGGATTGATTGTTATCCAGAAAATAATGAGTCTACTAACAGTTTACTATTTGTCGGATCTCATGCAAAGCAACGAACTAAAAGTATACAAATATTTTATCAAGTTGCAAAAAAGAATAATATTCCTATAGAGTTTTATATCTGTGCCCAAGATGGTAATATCGAGCGAGCTCAGGAAGAGCTGAAAATTGAGGAAGCCAAGTATTACCCAGCCTCCGAATCTATTTCTTATCCAGAATATCTTAAAATGGTAAAGAAATCTAGTATATTAATAGATTTTCTTAATGAAAAGCATTATGGCTTATCGCTACGTATCTTTGAAGCAATCGGATATGAGAAAAAAATAATAACCACCAATCCAACCATATTTAATTATGATTTTTATCATCCAAATAATATGTTTCTATGGAATGGCAAGAATATTGATGAGCTTAAACAGTTTATGCAGACTCCATACCATAAACTTTCTGATGAATTAAAAAACAAATATAGTTTTAAAAATTGGATATATTTTGTTTTTGATATTTACCCTAACATACCAATTACTCTTCCAAATCTTGATTTATTATAAGTAGACACTATTATGAAGAATAATCCTGTAATTTTATTAGGTTCCTACCAGGTAAATGATATCTACAGACTAATCATTACCCATTTAATAGATATGGGTTACAAGGTTGTTGATATAAGCTATAATCATGAACCACCTCCTTTTAAATATCGCTCTCTAACTACTCGGTTATTAGTATTATTTAAACGAATAATTTTTCGGCAAAAGAATGCTAAGCAGAAGCTAATTCAAAAAGAAAAAGATCTATATATTGAAAGCGTAAATAAACAAGTCAGTAAGAAGCTTGACCAATATAAATCTTTTGATTTTTCAATAATCCTTGGGGGACAGATATATCACAAAAATCATCTACTTGAAATAAAAAGAAAAACTAAAAATTTAATGGTTGCTTACCAAAGTGATGGTTTAACTAGATTTCCCAAAATTTTTGACTGTTTAGACATTTTCCATAAAGTATACATTTTTGATCCTAAAGACTATAAATCCTATAAGAACAGCATAACTAATCTCTATCCAGCTACGAATTTCTACTTTGATAGAATTACCTTTAATACAGGAAAATCTAACATTCCCTATTCATTCTATTTCCGAGGAGTACACTTAGATGAATTAAGTCGTGCTAAATCAATCTCCGTATTTGCCAAATATGCATTACAGAATAATTTAAATACAGATATTACTATATATCATCTTAATAATAGATCCTTTAAGAAGCATAACAAGTTGTATCCTTCTAATGTAAAAGCATCACTACAAGCAATCCCTTTTTCTGAAAATATTGAAAATGAAAAAAACAGTTGGTGCCTTCTCGATTTTTGCACTCCCATTCATACCGGAGTTTCTTTCCGAACTATTGAAGCAATAGGGTACCAAAAGAAATTAATTACTACTAATCATTGGGTGAAAACTTATGACTTTTATCATCCTAATAACATTTTTATTTGGGATGGGGAAAATATTAATAGCGAAGAATTAGATTCATTTTTGAATTCTCCCTACTATGATATTGGAGATCTCATTAGGAAGAAATATAGTTTTACAAACTGGATCAGGTATTTACTCAATATTCATCCATATCAAGAAATCAACCTGCCTGACTTATGAGATACTATGTAAATATTCAATATTTTAGGAGCTGACGTAGATTAGCAATCTATACTAGGCCATGAAAATGCAGATAAGCAATTGTAAACTAAATAAGAGAATACAAAAGAAACTACTTGAATTTTTTGTGCTCGAAGTTACAACCTGTTCTACTGCCAATATTTTAAGTATACAACCCAACTTCTACCGTAAAGTCCGCATGGTCATTACCCATCATTTTGGCACTAGCTGCCGATGAGGTTTTTGATGGTGCTGCTTAATCGGACGAAAGCTATTTCGGTGGACACCGCAAAGGCAGGCGCGAGCGCGGTGCGGCGGATAAGGCGTGGTATTCGGCATTCTGAAACAACAAGGACAAATCTATACCGCTGTAGCAGATAATGCTAGGTCTGAAACATTACTGCCTGTCATCAAAAAAATCATGTCTGACAGCATTATTTGCACAGGCAGCCAGAGCATTATGACAAGTTGGAGGTGAGTGGTTTTATCTATTACCATATCAACCATGCCAGAGAATTTACAAACTGCCTGAATCACATCAACGCCATTGAGAATTTTTGGAATCAGGCAAAGCGAGTCTTACGCAAATACAACAAAATTGACCGCAAATCTTTCCCGATATTCTTGAAGGAATGCGAATTTTGGTTTAACTTCGGCACACCGTCCCAGCACTTGAATCCCTGCGAAGATGGTGTGGAATTTATGGCTAATCTAGGACAGCCCCAATAATTTATTATAGAGTTAATAATGGCTCACTATCCCTTAATCTCGATTATTATTCCTTGCTATAATACTGCGGACTATCTACCTGAAACTCTCAATAGTCTAGAAGCACAGGAATTTCAAAATTTTGAAATTATTGCAATCGATGATGGTTCTACCGATAATACACTGGAAATTTTAAAAACCTATGCTTTAAAAAATGATAAATTAACTGTTCTGACTCAAGAAAATACTTACTGTGTTAAGGCAAGAATTAATGCAATAAAACATGCCAGAGGAAAATATTTGGTTTGCCTAGATTCAGATGATATAATTTCACCTACTTATTTATCTGAGTGTGTTCAAGAGGCAGAGAAAGATTTAAGTTTGTCTATCGTTTATACAGATGCTGTGCTATTTGGTAGCAAAAATAAACCTTGGAAATTACCAGATTTCTCGTTATCTTCATTTCTATTGACTAATTATATTTATATAACGGCGTTGATCCGGAAGTCACATTATGATGATATTGGTGGGTTTGATGAAAAAATGACCCTTTTTGAAGATTGGGAGCTATTTATTTCACTCATTAAAAATGGTGGGAAAGTAAAAAAAATATCTAAACCTTTATTCTATTACCGACAGCGTGAAGATGAATCATCAGTAACAAATATGGCAACACAGCATAAATATTCAGATAATATATTAAAAATATACAATAAACACTATGATTTTTATAAAGAGAATAAAATATTTATGCACTCTTTTTTTATGAGAGCCTATTCAGATTTATTGAACGAACAAGCTTATAATGAAAGATTAAAAAGGAAGCATAGTAATATTTTTGTTAAATATTTTTATAAATTTTTTAGACCAAAGAGATATGTTATCATTCAAAATAAGCTAAAAGATATAGCATAATTATAGATTATCAACCAAAGTTGAAACCAGATTAATCATGAAGCCAACAGAATTAAATAAGATGATTCTTGATCTTAAAGTATGGATAAAATACCAAAGAAACAAAATCTCAACTACTATAAATCCTTATACCTATGAACAAGGAAAATATACTGACTCCTTCCTGTCAAATTTTCCAAAACGAGAATTGATAACTATTAGATTTGAATCCATACCAAGGGTCATCTATTCTTTTTGGACAGGGGATAACCCAATGTCTCCTGCCCGAAGCCAGCACTTTCAATTATTGAAAAAAAATGCAGATATAGAAGTTGCCTTAATTACACCACAAAATTTGAGTGATTTTATTTTGCCTGCATACCCGCTACATCCTGCCTTCCCTTATTTATCACTAGTACATAAATCAGACTATTTACGTTGCTACTTTATGCACCATTATGGGGGCGGATACAGCGATGTAAAAGCTACCAAACATAGCTGGGAAAACTGTTTCCATCGGCTAGAAAACTCTAATGCCTATTTTTTGGGTTACCCTGAAGTAAAAAAAGAAGACCTTACCCTAATTGGTGGGATTTTAGGTAACGATATGAAATCGTGCTTCAGCCGAATAGCAGGAAATGGTGCTTACATTTTTAAAAAACAAACTCCTTTTACGCAAGAATGGTATACTGAGCTACACCGCAGAATGGATAACTACACAGAACAACTAATAAAACACCCAGGAAATATTTTAGGTGATAATTATGGTTATCCTATTCCTTGGTTTAATATTTTAGGTGATATTTTCCACCCCCTTTGCTTAAAATATCATGAAAGAATACTGCTCGATTCTAAAATTAGGCCTTGTACCCATAATTATCGTTGATGATTAATTTTATTCTTGCTTAAAAATTCGGTTATGAAACTCCTCCTCACCGGCGGCGCCGGCTTTATCGGCTCGGCAGTTGTCCGCCACATCATCGGCAATACCCAAGACTCCGTTGTCAATCTCGACAAGCTCACTTATGCGGGCAACCTCGAATCCTTGGCAGAAGTTTCAGGTAGCCCCCGCTATGACTTTGAGCAAGTGGACATTTGCAATCGCGCCAAGCTCGACCGCGTGTTTGCCCAACACCAGCCCGATGCCGTGATGCATTTGGCGGCAGAAAGCCATGTCGATCGCTCCATCGATTCCGCCGGCGAATTTATCCAAACCAATATCGTCGGCACTTTTCATCTGCTCGAAGCCGCCCGCGCCTATTGGCAAGGGCTACCTGAAAACCGCCGCACCGCCTTCCGCTTCCACCATATCTCCACCGACGAAGTGTATGGCGATTTGCACGGCACGGATGATCTATTCACCGAAACCACGCCCTACGCCCCCTCCAGCCCCTATTCCGCCAGCAAAGCCTCCAGCGACCATCTCGTGCGCGCCTGGCAGCGCACCTACGGCCTACCCGCCCTCATCACCAACTGCTCCAACAACTACGGCCCCTACCACTTCCCCGAAAAACTCATCCCCCTGATGATTTTAAACGCGCTATCCGGCAAACCCCTGCCCGTGTATGGCAACGGCCAGCAAATCCGCGATTGGCTCTTCGTGGAAGACCACGCCCGCGCGCTATACCAAGTCATCACCCAAGGCCAAATCGGCGAAAGCTACAACATCGGCGGCCACAACGAAAAAACCAACCTCGAAGTAGTGCAAACCATCTGCGCCCTGCTTGAAGAACTCGTGCCGCAGAAGCCCGCCGGCGTGGCACATTATGCCGACCTCATCACCTTCGTGCCCGACCGCCCCGGCCACGATTTGCGCTACGCCATCGACGCCGCCAAAATCGGCCGCGAGCTCGGCTGGCAGCCGCAGGAAACCTTTGAATCCGGCATGCGCAAAACCGTACAATGGTATCTCGACAACCGCGCCTGGTGGCAACACATCCTTGACGGCAGCTATCGCCTCGAGCGCCTCGGCCTCAAACCCTGATTTCGGAGAAGCGAATGAACATCCGCCACACCGCCCTGCTCGGCTTTATCGCCCTCGGCCTCGCCGCCACCGGCATGGCCCAAGCCAAGCCGCAGCCCCATCGCGCCACTGCCGCCGCACACCACCAGCAACAGCGCGCCGACGGCAGCAGCCAAGAGCGCGCCATCGTGATCCACGAAAACGATACCCCGCGCGGCATTGCCGCCGAAAACCGCTGGATTGCGCAAAACATGCCCGGCTACCGCAAAGTCGGCCAAGCCCTGATCCAAGGGCAACACGGCATTTACGACCGCATCAGCGTGGCCGGCCCAAACGGCGAACGCAAAGAAATGTTCTTTGAAATCAGCGAATTCTTCGGCCGCTACAACGGCAAACTGCTGGGCACCGAATAAGCACGCCAGCCAACCAACACAGGCTACCTGAAAGCGTAAGCTTCAACGCAGTGAAAACAAACTTTGCGAGTTTCTGCGAAGCGAAAATTTTTCAGGTAGCCTGCTACCAAAGGGAAACAAAAGCATGAAAGGCATTATCCTCGCCGGCGGTTCCGGCACACGGCTCTACCCCATCACACGCGGCGTATCCAAACAACTCATGCCCGTGTACGACAAACCGATGATCTACTACCCCCTGTCCGTGCTCATGCTCGCCGGCATCCGCGACATCCTCATCATCACCACCCCCGAAGACAACGCCGCCTTCCGCCGCCTGCTCGGCAACGGCGCCGACTTCGGCATTCGCCTGCAATACGCCGAGCAGCCCAGCCCCGACGGCCTCGCCCAAGCCTTCATCATCGGCGAAGAATTCATCGGCAATAGCAACGTCTGCCTCGTGCTCGGCGACAACATCTTCTACGGCCAATCCTTCACCCAAACCCTGCAGCAAGCCGCCGCCAAAACCCACGGCGCCACCGTGTTCGGCTACCAAGTGAAAGACCCGGAGCGCTTCGGCGTTGTCGAGTTCGACAGCCAATTCAACGCCCTCTCCATCGAAGAAAAGCCCGCCAAACCCAAATCCAATTGGGCGGTAACCGGCCTCTATTTCTACGACCAGCGCGTGGCCGAATTCGCCAAACAAATCAAACCCTCCCCACGCGGCGAGCTCGAAATTTCCGACCTCAACCAGCTCTATCTCGAAGACGGCAGCCTCTCCGTGCAGCTGCTCGGCCGCGGCTTCGCCTGGCTCGACACCGGCACGCACGAAAGTCTGCACGAAGCCGCCGCCTTCGTGCGCACCATCCAAAACGTGCAAGCCCTTCAGGTAGCCTGCCTCGAAGAAATCGCCTGGCGCAACGGCTGGCTCTCCAACGAGCAACTGGCCGCTTTGGCCCGGCCCATGGCCAAAAACCAATACGGCCAATACCTGCTGCGCCTGCTGGCAAAATAATCCTTGGCGTTCCCATTATGAAATCCACCCTCCTCCTCGCCCTCCTGCTCATCGTACCGCTTGGCCGCGCCGACATATCCTTCGTCCACCCCATGACGCCGGCCGAGTGCAAACAAGCCCTCACCGACAGCCTGGAAATGTATGTCGATGCCCGCCACTGCGAAAAAGCCGACACCGAGCAAACCCGCCAGCGCGCCCTAATCGGCTGGTATGCCGTGGGCGAGCTCAACAGCAAATCCGGCAACGAGGCATTCCAACGCTGCACCCTCAGCCCCGAACAGCGCCAAGATCTCTCCAACCTAAGCAAACACTACGAAGCCATCATGCGCAGTCCAGAACGCCTGCAAAGCTTCTGCACCCCCACCCGCCGCGCCCGCATCGCGCCGCTGTATCCCCGCTACATGCAGCTGCTGCAAGAGCTCGAAAACGCCCGCCGGCAAAGCAGCACGCCCAACTGATTTTCAGGTAGCCTCCCACGCAGGCTACCTGAAAATACAAACGCCAACCTATCCACAATTAAACCCATCCAAATCATGAACATCCTCCCCACCGCCCTCCCCGACGTCAAACTCCTCGAACCCCAAATCCACGGCGACGAACGCGGCTTCTTCATGGAAACCTTCCGCGACAACTGGTTCCGCCAACACATCGCCCCGCGCACCTTCGTGCAAGAAAACCACTCCAAATCCGGCCACGGCGTCTTGCGCGGCCTGCACTACCAAACCGCAAACACCCAAGGCAAACTCGTGCGCGTGATTGCCGGCGAAGTGTTCGACGTGGCCGTCGATCTGCGCCGCCGCTCCCCCACCTTCGGCCAATGGGCCGGCGCCATCCTCTCCGCCGCCAACAAACACCAGCTCTGGGTGCCAGAAGGCTTTGCCCACGGCTTCTACGTGCTCAGCCCCGAAGCCGAATTCGTGTATAAATGCACCGACTACTACAACCCCCAGGCCGAACACTCCCTGCTCTGGAACGACCCCACCGTCGGCATCCAATGGCCATTGCAAGGCGAGCCCAAGCTCTCGCCCAAAGACCTTGCCGGCCAACCCCTGAGCCAAGCCGTATTGTTCGATTAAACCAAACCCACTTTTCAGGTAGCCCCATGAAACTCCTCATCACCGGCCACCAAGGCCAAGTCGGCCAAGCCCTCGTGCAGCAAGCCGCCGCCCGGCATTTTCAGGTAGCCGCCTACGACCGCAGCCAGCTCGACATCGCCGACCCCTCCGCCGTATGGCAGGCCGTTGAGCGCGAGCAGCCCGCCGTCATCATCAACGCCGCCGCCTACACCGCCGTAGACAAAGCCGAAAGCGAGCCCGCCGCCGCCCACGCCGCCAATGCCGCCGGCCCCGCCAACCTCGCTCACGCCGCCCAACACAGCGGAGCCGCCCTGCTGCACATCTCCACCGACTACGTCTTCGACGGCCACACCAGTCGCCCCTACCGCGAAACCGACGCCCCCAACCCCCAAACCATATACGGCCAAAGCAAGCTCGCCGGCGAACAATCCGTCCAAGCCGCCTGCCCCCGCCACATCATTTTGCGCACCGCCTGGGTGTTTGGCGAACACGGCGGCAACTTCGTCAAAACCATGCTCCGCCTCGGCCGCGAACGCGACAGCCTCAGCATCGTGGCCGACCAAGCCGGCGCCCCCACCTACGCCGGCCACATCGCCGCCGCCCTGCTGCACCTCGCCGAGCGCACCCAAAGCGCCCACTGCCCCTACGGCCTCTACCACTTTTCAGGTAGCCCCCACACCACCTGGCACGGATTCGCCGCCGAAATCTTCCGCCGCGCCGCCGAGCAAGGCATCCTGCCCCGCGCCCCGCAACTGAACGCCATCACCACCGCCGACTATCCCACCCCCGCCTGCCGCCCCGCCGATTCCCGCCTCGATTGCAGCAAAATCCACAGCGCCTTCGGCATCCCCCCCAGCGACTGGCAAAGCGCCTTGGGCAATTTGGCCGACTATCTCTAAGCCACAAAATTTTTCAGGTAGCCCCACGGCAGGCTACCTGAAAAAGCGCAAACTCCAGCGCAGCAAAAACACCATCCCAACCATCCGAAAAAATTTCAGGTAGCCCCCAAAAGGCTACCTGAAACGCCCTAATCCTTCCCGCTTTCCCATTCCCGCCGCGCCGCGCTCGCCTCGGCAAACATTTCCCGCAAGCCCGCCCCGTCTTCCCGCGCCAAACATTCGCGCAACTGCGCCAGCTGCCGCTCCTGCCCTGCCAGCAGAGCCAACAGGTTTTCCCGATTGGCCAGCGCAATATCCGCCCACATCGTCGGCTCGCTGCCCGCCAAGCGCGAAAAATCGCGGAAACCGCTACCCGCCAGCCGCAGCCATTCCTCCGCCTCCGCCGCGAGCGCAATCTGCCGCATATAGGCATAAGCCAAGAGCTGCGGCAGGTGCGACACTGCCGCAAACGCCGCATCGTGCGCCACCGCATCCATGCGCCCCACCTGCGCGCCCACCGCCCGCCACAGCGCCTCCACCCGCGCCAGCGCCACCGCATCCTGCGCCTCGTGCGGGCAGAGAATCAGCCGTTTGCCCGCAAACAGCCCCGCCTGTGCCGCCGCCGCGCCCGAACGCGCCGAGCCGGCAACCGGGTGCGCCGCCACACAGCGCGGCCACGCCTCTGGCAAATTCTCCCGCCAAGCCGCCAGCACCGACTGCTTGGTGCTGCCCACATCGCTCACCACGCAGCCCTCCGGCAACAGCGGCGCCAGCTCCGCCGACACCCGACCCACCGCGCCCACCGGCACCGCCAGCAGCACGCAATCCGTATCCGCGCCCACCGCCTGGCGCAGCGAGGCAAAGCCCTCGTCCACCACGCCCAGCCGCAGCGCCTCGCGCAGGTTGGCCGCATCCGCGTCCACCCCCGCCACGCAGTCCGCCAACCCGAGCCGTTTCACATCCAAAGCCAGCGAGCCACCAATCAGGCCCACCCCCGCCACCACCATCCGCCGCATCATCGCCATCGTTTGCTCCTTCATACAAAATCTATCCGTGCACACATTCTAGCCGCACAACAGGCTACCTGAAAGCGTGAGCTTCAACGAAGTTAAAACGAGCGAAGCAAGTTTCTGCGAAGCTAAAACCAAAAAAAGCCCGCCGCAAACATAAAAAAGGCTACCTGAAACCCCTTTCCGGTTTTCAGGTAGCCTCTATCATCTTTTACGGCACAGGCTCAGCCCGGCAACACCTCTTCCGCCGCCGCCTGCACCAAAGCTGCTGCCTCTTCAATTACCTGCTGTTCGCCATCTGCTTCCAGCGGCAGCCGCGCCAAAATCGTTTCACTGGCGCGCACCTGCTCGCCGATGGCCACCAGCGGCACCGCATCCGTGGGCAGATACACATCCACCCGCGAGCCGAAGCGGATAAAGCCGTAGCGCTGGCCGCGCGTTACCTGCTCGCCCGGCCGCACATAACACAAAATGCGCCGCGCCACCAAGCCCGCCACCTGCACAAACGTAACCTCGCGGCCGCTCTTCGTGGTGGCCAACACCGCATTGCGTTCGTTTTCCGTGCTTGCCTTATCCAGCGCCGCGTTCACAAACTGGCCGGGAAAATAATCCACCTGCGTAATCATGCCGTCAATCGGCGCGCGCTGCGAATGCACGTTGAACACATTCATAAACACGCTGATTTTCAAAGCCGGCACTTGGCGGAACGGGTCTTCCGCGCGCTCCACCACCACAATCCGACCATCTGCCGGGCAGAGCACCGCATCCGCATCCGCCGGAATATCCCGCGCCGGATCGCGGAAAAACTGCACCGCAAACACAGTAAACAGCCAAAACGGCAGCGACCACCAGCCGCAGCAGCAGCTCACCAGCACACTCAGCAGCAGCCCGCCCAAAATAAACGGCCAGCCTTCCCGCGCAATCAGCGGATGGGGGTAAAAACGGTTCACGGCATCATCCTTAAAGAAAATAGAAACACGGCAGATTATACAAGAAAAGGCAGCCAACGCCCGCAACGGCCATCGAGGCTACCTAAAAAACAATCGCTGCCGTTTCAGCCCGCCATACCCTTCCGCCGCCACACAGGCTACCTGAAACCCAAAAGCCCGCCGCAAGCATAACCAAAAGGCTACCTGAAAAACCCTTTCCGGTTTTCAGGTAGCCCCAAGCCGCCTCACCAATCCTCCCCCCGCTCGCCCGTATAATCGCCCCACGTTTCCTCCCGCGCATACGGCACCGCCATCAGCTGCGCCAACTTCTCGCCCGGCCACGGCAGCACCGCCGCCAACGTTTCGGCCACCAAGCGGTTAAACAACAACGGCACATCCAGCCCCACCTGCCGCAGCAAGGCACACAGCCCCGCCGCCAGCCCCGTCCACACTAGCGCCGACAGCAGCCGCCCGCGCAGATTATTGGACAGCCGCAGCGCAGCCGCCGCCACGCCCGTGAGCGCCGCCGGCAGCGCCAGCAGCCACAAACCGTGCACCAGCGAAGCCAGCATCACCCCCAAGCCGCCCACACCCAGCAAATCCAGCAGCATTTCCTGCGGCGCCTGCCAGCCCGAACGCCACAAAATGGCCAGCGCCCCATACATCAGCCCGCAGCCCGCCCCCGAATACAGCACATACCACCCCGCCATACGCCACAGCGGCAGTTTCTCCCCAGCCATCGCCGGCCTCCGTTTGCAAAAAGCCGAAGGCTACCTGAAAAAGGTTCGGCGGCATAGCCGAAGGGCTCAACCCGGCAAACCCGCCCAGCCCGTTTTCAGGTAGCCCCACGCACAAAGCAGGCTACCTGAAAAATAAGCAAAACGAATTCCCGCAAAGCCACAATGCGCCACCCCTTTGCCTTTCATGGCGCCGAAACATTTTCAGGTAGCCCCGCGCCAAAACTAGAGTGGATTAAATTTCAATCAGGACAAGGCGACGAAGCCGCAGACAGTACAGGCAGTACGGCAAGGCGAGACAACGCAGTCCTGGTTTAAAGTTAATCCACTGTAGACAAGCCCCCGCCTTCTGGCACACAATCCCAGCCTTCAACCATCTTGCCAAACAAAGGAGCATCATGAGCCAGAATAACGCCACCATCCTGCAAACCCTCCCCGTCGGCCAAAAAGTCGGCATCGCCTTCTCCGGCGGGCTCGACACCTCCGCCGCCCTCCTGTGGATGAAACTCAAAGGCGCGCTGCCCTACGCCTACACCGCCAACCTCGGCCAGCCCGACGAAACCGACTACGAAACCATCCCGCGCAAAGCCAAAGAATACGGCGCCATCGAAGCCCGCCTGGTGGACTGCCGCGCCCAGCTCGCCCACGAAGGCATCGCCGCCATCCAATGCGGTGCGTTCCACGTATCCACCGGCGGCATGCCCTATTTCAACACCACCCCACTCGGCCGCGCCGTAACCGGCACCATGCTCGTTTCCGCCATGAAGCAAGACGACGTGCACATCTGGGGCGACGGCAGCACCTACAAAGGCAACGACATCGAACGCTTCTACCGCTACGGCCTGCTCACCAACCCCGCGCTCAAAATCTACAAGCCCTGGCTCGACCAGCAATTTATCGACGAACTCGGCGGCCGCCACGAAATGAGCCAATTCCTCATCGCTAACGGCTTCAACTACAAAATGTCGGTAGAAAAAGCCTATTCCACCGATTCCAATATGCTCGGCGCCACCCACGAAGCCAAAGATTTGGAATTCCTCAACAGCAGCGTGAAAATCGTGCAGCCCATCATGGGCGTGGCGTTTTGGGACGAAAATGTGGAAGTGAAGCCCGAAACCGTGTCTGTGCGCTTTGAAGAAGGCGTGCCCGTAGCGCTCAACGGCCAAACCTTCGCCAACGCGGTGGAGCTCTTCCTCGAAGCCAACCGCATCGGCGGCCGCCACGGCTTGGGCATGAGCGACCAAATCGAAAACCGCATCATCGAAGCCAAATCGCGCGGCATCTACGAAGCCCCCGGCATGGCGCTGCTGCACATCGCCTACGAACGCCTGGTTACCGGCATCCACAACGAAGACACCATCGAACAATACCGCATCAACGGCCTGCGTCTCGGCCGCCTGCTCTACCAAGGCCGCTGGTTCGACAGCCAAGCCCTGATGCTACGCGAAACCGCCCAGCGCTGGGTGGCCAAAGCCATCACCGGCGAAGTTACGCTGGAGCTGCGGCGCGGCAACGACTATTCGATTCTGAACACCGAATCGCCCAACCTCACCTACCAGCCCGAACGCCTAAGCATGGAAAAAGTGGAAAACGCCGCCTTCACCCCGCTCGACCGCATCGGCCAGCTCACCATGCGCAACCTCGACATCACCGACACCCGCGCCAAACTCGGCATCTACGCCGACAGCGGCCTGCTCTCCCTGGGCGAAGGCGCCGTGTTGCCGAAACTCGGCAGCGGCAAGTAAGCCTGAGCCAGAGTCAATAAAAGGCTACCTGAAAAACCATTTGCGGTTTTAGCTTCGCAGAAACTCGCGGAGCGCTTTTCAGGTAGCCTTTATTCCGCACAGCTTGAGCCACACCGCGCAGAGTGCTTTCCTTTGCAGCAATAAGCGGAGCCACGTTTCAGCTTCATCCTAGCTACCATTTTTCAGGTAGCCTCAGCCCGCCCATGCGCTATAATGCCGCATCCCAACTTATTAATCTGCCCGCCGACATGCCCCGCCGCCCGCCCTTCCAGCCCGACAAATCCCTCAGCCGCCCCGAGCGCGTGTTGCTGGTGGGCGTAATGCTGGCCGACAGCTTTTCCGGCAGCAACGAGCAGCGCGCCCGCGCCTTCCAAAACGTGCTCGACGAAGCCGCCGAGCTGGTGCGTGCCGGCGGCGGCGAATTGGTGCACATCTCCACCGCCCGCCGCGAGCGCCCCACCGGCGCGCTGTTTGTGGGCAGCGGCAAGGCCGAAGAGCTCGCCGCCGAAGTGCAGGCGCACAATATCGAATTGGCCGTGTTCAACCACGAGCTCACGCCCACGCAGGAGCGCAACCTCGAAGCCAAGCTGCAATGCCGCGTGCTCGACCGCGTGGGGCTCATCCTCGCCATCTTCGCCCAGCGCGCGCAAAGCCAGGAAGGCCTCCTGCAAGTGGAGCTCGCCCAGCTCACCCACCTCTCCGGCCGCCTCGTGCGCGGCTACGGCCACCTGCAAAGCCAAAAAGGCGGCATCGGCCTCAAAGGCCCGGGCGAAACCCAGCTCGAAACCGACCGCCGCCTCATCGCCCAAAAAATCACCACGCTGAAAAAACGCCTCGCCGACGTACGGCGAGGGCGCGCCACCCGCCGCAAAGCCCGCCAGCAGGGCAGCCTGCCCACCTTCGCCCTGGTGGGCTACACCAACACCGGCAAATCCAGCCTCTTCAACCGCCTCACCAAAGCCGACGTGCTGGCCAAAGACCAGCTCTTCGCCACGCTCGACACCACCGCCCGCCGCCTGTATCTGGATAACGAACACAGCATCATCCTCACCGACACCGTGGGCTTCGTGCGCGACCTGCCGCACCGCCTGGTGGCCGCCTTTTCCGCCACGCTGGAAGAAACCGCCCAAGCCGACGTGTTGCTGCATGTGGCCGACGCCTCCCAGCCCGACTGCGAGCAACGCATGGAAGACGTAAACCGCGTGCTGGCCGAAATCGGCGCCACCGACGTGCCCCAGCTCGTGCTCTACAACAAAATCGACCTGCTCCCGCCCGAGCAGCAAGCCCCCGGCATCCTACGCAGCAAAACCGGCCGCATTGCCGCCGTGCGCCTCTCCGTTACCCAAAGCCTCGGCCTGGAAGACCTGCGCCAAGCCTTGATTGAATGGGCCGATGCGCACGGCAAAGCCGCAGGCGGCAAAAAGGCTACCTGAAAACGATGTCTTGGCGAAGCCAAGGCTGAGTTTCTGCGAAGCTAAAACGTAAGCTTTCAGGTAGCCTTCCATACCACACCCAACCCGCCATGAAACGCCTCCTGATTCCCGCCCTCATCCTCGCCGCCCTGTTCGGCCTCGCCTCCTGCGCCAACCAAGCGTTCTACTATCCCGACCATGCCGACTACGGCTCGCCCGCACAATCCGGCCTGCCCTACCAAAACGTTTATTTCCACAGCGCCGACGGCACCCGCCTGCACGGCTGGTTTGTGCCCGCACAAGGCGTGGCCAGCCCCAAGCAGGCCGCCACCATCGTCCACTTCCACGGCAACGCCCAAAACCTCTCCGCCCATTGGCAGGCCGTGAAATGGCTGCCTGCACAAGGCTACAACGTTTTCCTGTTCGACTACCGCGGCTACGGCCAATCCGCAGGCAAGCCCGGCCGCCAAGGCCTGTTTGAAGACAGCAACGCCGCACTCGACTACATCCGCACCCGCCCCGACGTGGATGCCGAGCGCCTGCTCGTGTTCGGCCAAAGCCTGGGCGGCACCAACGCCATCGCCGCCGTGGGCGCCGGCAACCGAGCAGGCGTGCGCGCCATCGCCATCGAATCCACCTTTTCCTCCTATGCCGCCATCGCCCACGACAAACTCCCCGGCGCCGGCCTGCTCCTGAGCAACATACACAGCGCCAGCCGCCACATCGCCGCCCTCAGCCCGATCCCCCTGCTGCTGATTCACGGCACCGCCGACCAAGTGATTCCCGCCCGGCATTCCCAAACCCTGTTCGACTTGGCGCGGCCGCCCAAACAGCTCGTGCTCATCCCCAGCGGCACCCACCTCGGCCTGCAAGGCCTGGGCGGCTACGAGCAAACCCTGCTCGATTTCTTTGCCCGCCACAGCCGAAGCAGCCCGGCAGAATAGGCAGCTGCAAACCCGAACTCCGGCCCTTGCCCTCCCCATTTTTAGCCACGCCAAAGCTGCCGCCATAGCTTCGCAGAAACTCGCAGAGCTCATTTTTCAGGTAGCCTTTTATCCCCGCCAACCCTTTTCCAAACCCAACGCCCATGACCATCCTCATCACCGGCGCCACCGGCGGCCTCGGCCGCAACGCCGCCGAACTCGCCCTGCAAACCGGCAGCCCCGTGCTCGCCCTCGGCCGCAATTCCGCCGCCCTCGCCGAGCTCGCCGCCCAAGGCTGCCGCACCCTTGCCGCCGACCTCACCCGCCCCCTGCCGCCCCGGCTGCTGCACGGCATCCGCGCCGTGTGGCACTGTGCCGCCCTCTCCGCCCCGTGGGGCCGTTATGCCGACTTTCACGCCGCCAACGTGCTCGCCACCGAGCAGCTCGCCCAAGCCGCCGGCCAAGCGCAAGTGCCCGTGTTTGTGCACATCTCCACCCCCTCCCTCTATTTCGACTTCCGCCACCGCCGCAACGTGCCCGAAAGCTTCCGCCCCGCACGCTACGTCAACCACTACGCCGCCACCAAAGCCCTGGCCGAACAACGCATCCTCGCCGCCGCCGAAAAGTTTCCGCACACCCGCTTCGTCATGCTGCGCCCGCGCGCCATCTTCGGCCGCCACGACCAAGTGCTGCTGCCCCGCCTGCTGCACGTTATCCGCCAGCGCGGCTTCCTGCCCCTGCCGCGCGGCGGCGCCGCCCTGATGGATTTCACCTACGCCCCCAACGTTGCCCACGCCATGCGGCTCGCCACCGAACGCCCCGGTATCCCCAGCGGCAGCGCGTTCAACATCACCAACCAAGAGCCGCTCACCCTGCGCCAAGTGGTCGACACCCTGCTCAAAGGCTACCTGAAACTCGATTTTCCCATCCGCACCCCGCCCTACCCCCTGCTCGCCGCTGCCGCCGCCGCGCTCGAAGGCTGGAGCGCCCTCAGCCGCCGCGAGCCCCTGTTCACCCGCTACAGCATCGCCGCGCTGCACTACGACATGACATTGGACAACCGCGCCGCCCAAACTCTGCTCGGCTACACCCCGACCCACAATATGCAGCAAGCCATGGCCGCCACCGCCCTTTATTGGCGCGAACGGCTTTAGCCGCCCAAATAGGCAAGCAAAAGGCTACCTGAAAACCAAAAATATGTTTTCAGGTAGCCTTTTAAAATTGGCTTCGCTGAAGTTTACGTTCTATAGTGGATTAACAAAAACCAGTACCGCGTTGCCTCGCCTTGCCGTACTATCTGTACTGTCTGCGGCTTCGTCGCCTTGTCCTGATTTAAATTTCATCCACTATAACTTCACAGAAACTCGCCAAGCTTTTTCAGGTAGCCTTTTCCGTTTCCCAACACCAGCCCGGCGCTAACTCCCAATCCGCTCCAGCAGCATCTGCTCCAGCTTGAGCTGGAAGGCGGTGTCGGCCAGCTGCGGGTGGCGGATGAGGAAGCTGTCTTCCACGCGCTCGTCGAAGGTAGCGATGGCGGCGTAGCTGAGGCTGATGTTGAGCTGCGAGAGCACGTCGGCGATGTCGGCCAACAGGAAGGCGCGGTTGGCGGTGATGATTTCCAGCGTGTATTCGCCGGGGTTGTCTTCGGCGGAAAGGGTGATGCGCGGGGCGATGGGCAGGTGGCGCAGGCGGCGGCTCAGCACGCGCGGGGCAGGCTCGGCTGCGGCAGCGGCGGGCGGCGGGCTGTGCACAAATTGCTCTAAGGCCTGCTGCACACGGCTGCGGATGCGCCGAATATCGCCGGGCAGGCAGTGGGCGGGCAGCTGCAACACGAAGGTGTCGAGGATGTATTGATGCGCGGTGATATAGGCGTGGGCGGCGAGGATGCCGAGCTGGTGGCGGCCGAAGAGGCGGCACAGGCCGGCAAACAGGCGGTCGCGGTTGGGCATGAGCACCATCACCTGCAAGCCGCCCGCCTCGGGCAATTCGCGGATGTGCGCCTGCGGCGCTTCGGCATCGGCGGCCAACAGCGGCAGGTGCCACAAAATAATGTCTGCGCTGTGGCGCACGAAATAGGCCTGCCCCAGCTGCTGCCACAGCCGGCGGCATTCGGCCTCGCCCACGCCTGTATCGGCCAAGGCCTGCCGCGCCTTCTGCTGGCGGCGGCTCACCGCCATATCGCGGCTGGGCGTTTCGCCGCCGAAATATTGCAGCGCCGAGCGGAACAGCGATTCGAGCAGACTGGCTTTCCAGGCGTTCCAGATTTTCGGGTTGGTGCCGCGCATATCGGCCACGGTGAGCAGATAAAGCGCGGTGAGCCGCTCGGGCGTTTGCACTTGGCGGCAGAAGGCGGCCACCACCGCCGGGTCTTGAATATCTTCTTTCTGCGCGGTGAGCGACATCAGCAAGTGGCTGCCCACCAGCCATTCCAGCAAATCGGCTTCTTCCGCGCTCAAGAAATGGTCGGCGGCAAAGCGGCGCGCGTCTTCCCGCCCCAGCTCGGCATGGTCGCCGCCGCGCCCTTTGGCGATATCGTGAAACAACGCGGCCAAATAGAGTATCGGCTGGCGCGGAAAGCCGTGCATCAGCGCGCTGGCAAAGGGCAGCTCGTGGCTGTGTGCCTCCAAGGCCAGGCGGCGCATATTGCGCACCACCATCAGGATATGGTCGTCCACCGGATAAACATGAAACAGATCGTGCTGGAGCAGCCCCACAATCTTGCCCCACTCGGGCAGATAGCGCGCCAGCACGCCGTAGAGGTTTAAAAAACGCAAAAGGTGGGTGAGCCCGCCGCCGTGGCGGAAGAAGCCCACGAAACGGCGACGGTTGGCCTCATCGGCATAAAAACGCCCGTTCATTTCCTGCTGTACCGCCTGCCACCAGGCGCGCAGCGTTTCCGGTGCCAGGCCGGAGAGGTCGCTGTGTTGCTGCCTCAGCTCCAATATTTTAAAAATATGTTGCGGCTCGCGGCGGAACAGGCTTTTATCACGCACGGCGATGAGGTTGTTCACTTGGAAATAGTGCGCATCCAAATCGTGCACCACGCGCGGCAGCGGCGAATAAATCCGCCCGCGCAGCATCGGCAGCAGGATGCCGCCCAGCTGTTTCACCGTTTTCACCGCGCGGTAGAGCAGGTGCATCAGCCGCTCGCTGCGCCGCTGCTTGCTCTCGTCGTCGAAACCCAAGGCCAGCGCCACCTGCGGCTGCAAATCGAAACGCAGCTGCTCCTGCGGCTTGCCCGCGGCCAAGTGCAGCTCGATGCGGATGCGCGCCAGGCGGCGGTGGCTGCGGCGCAACATGGCCATTTCGGTGCGGGTGAGGATGCGCTGGCGTGCCAGCTGCTGCAACTGCGGCGCTATGCCCTGCACCCGCGCCAGCCACAGCATGGTGTGGATGTCGCGCAGGCCGCCGGGGCAGGTTTTCAGGTTGGGCTCCAGGCTGCTGCCCGCCTGCGCTTTAAGATGGCGCTGCTGCAATTCCAAGAGTTTGCCCTCGGCAAAGGCAGCCGGATTGCGCTGGATATCCAATTCGCGCCGCAGCCGCTCAAACACTTCCGCGCTGCCGTCGAGCAGGCGCGCTTCCAGCAGCGAAGTGTCGCCGGTTAAATCCTCCGCCGCACCGGCGCACAGCTCGGCCACGCTGCCGGTTTTCAGCGATGGGCTCAATCCCATATCCCACAATGCTTGCAGCCACGCTTCAATCTTCTGCCGCTGCGCTTCGTTTAATTCCCCGGCGGCGGCGATGCCCAAATCCACATCGGAAAAGGGATACATTTCACCGCGCCCGAAGCCGCCCAGCGCCATCAAAGCCAGCGGCTCCCGCTCTTGCAGCGGCAGCATCTGCCGCCACAGCGCCACCACGGTTTGCGACAGCGCGGCGCCGTAGTCGGTAAAAAAACGCTGCGGATTGCGGTGAGCGCGGTAGGCGGCAATGATTTGCTGCTTGCGCCCGGCCAGCTCCTGCGCCAGAGTGTGCACGGTTTGCGGCATGGTGGGTTTCCTGGGTTTGTGTGATGGGATGAAGGGAAGGATTGTATCGCGCGGGAAGGCTGCCCTCCAAGCTTTCTCTGCATCGGTGGCGGAATCAACCCCTAGGATTGTATCGCGCGGGAAGGCTGCCCTCCAAGCTAAGAAAGGCTACCTGAAAATCAAAAAGGCTACCTGAAAAAATGGAAAATGATTTTTCAGGTAGCCTCTTACAGGAACATCATTGCCCCGCCGCCGTTGCCCGCCGCCGCCCGCTCCAGTAAACTGCCCGCCTCTGCCATCCTTCCCTGCCGCCGCCATGCCCAGCCCCCTTAATCTCCGCAACGGAATCATCACTTTCGACCATTTCTCCTGGCTGCTGGAACACGCCGATGAAGACCCAAGCAGCCTGCTTTTGGGCGAAGACCTGCTGCAAATCAGCTTCTTCGGCGGGCAATACCTGCTCGATGTGGGCTGGTATGCCGCGGCCGCGCCGCAGGGGCGGTTTACCGTGCTGCTGGTGGGCAATCAGGATTGGGAGCGCCCGCTGCGCCGCCTGCACACCCACCAAATCGCCCGCCTGCCCGAGCTGATCAACGGCTGCATCGATTGGCTGCACCAACATTGCGCCGATACCCGCCCGCTGCTGCACGTGGTGGCCGGCATTGTGTATAACGCGCGCGGCGAGGTGCTGCTCAGTTCGCGCCCCGAGGGCAAGACCTATGCGGGCTATTGGGAATTTGCCGGCGGCAAGGTGGAGCCGGGCGAGGGCGACACCGACGCGCT
Organism: Eikenella longinqua; assembly: GCF_001648355.1. Taxonomy (GTDB): domain Bacteria; phylum Pseudomonadota; class Gammaproteobacteria; order Burkholderiales; family Neisseriaceae; genus Eikenella; species Eikenella longinqua. Next base: position 228,100 of record NZ_LXSL01000011.1, read on the forward strand.
GCGGCGCGAGCTGGCGGAAGAGCTGGGCATCCGCATCCACACCGCCGTGCCGTGGCTCACCAAAATCTACAGCTATGAGCACGCCCGCGTGCGGCTGCGTTTTTTCCGCGTGCCGGCAAACGGCTGGCACGGGCAGTTGCAGGCGCGTGAAGGCCAGCAATGGCGCTGGCAAAAGCCGGGGTGCTACACGGTGTCGCCCATGCTGCCGGCCAATGCGGCTTTGTTGAACGCGCTGGCGGTGCCCACGGCGTTTTCAGGTAGCCTGCATGCGGGTTTGCGCTCGGCAGACGGCGCTTTTTGCGTGTTGCCGCCCGATGCGCCCCACCCGCCGCCGGGCAGCCGCCTGCTGTCTAGCCTGGCCGACTTGGCCGCCGCTGCGCCGCGCGGGGTGCGCCGCTGGCCGCTGGTGCGCTCGGCGCGGGAAGTGGCGCTGGCGTCGGGAGCCAGGGCCGAAGCGGCGGTGTGGCCGGTGGGCGACGAGGCGGCAGCGGAACAGGCGTGCGCGGCCTTGGCCGAGGGCGTGGCGCTGCCGCTGGTGCTGCTGCCTTCCGATGCGGCGCTGGCGGCGCGTTATGCCGAACGCTGGCTGGCGGCGGGGGCGCATGCGGTGGTGCGGGGGTGAGAAACTGGATTTCAGGTAGCCTTTGCCGCGTGGCTGAAGGCTACCTGAAAAACCAGAATGAAAGGTTAAACAGATGTGGAACAAGCTTAATCCGTATTGGAAAGATATTTTGATTGCCTTGGTGCTGTATCTGCCGCTAGCGGCATATATACTGTATCGCCCGCCCACGTTTGGGTTGTTTCCTTTACCTTTCATTCAGTCTAGCCCTCTACTCATCCCCACCCTGCTGGCTTGGCTGTGCAGCTGGAAGATGTCGAGCGTCCGGCCGTATTTTGCGTCGGGCATTTCGCTGGCCATAAACTTGGGGATATGGATGTATTGGCTGGCAGTGCTCGTGTTTGGTAACGATGAATTATGGTTTCTATATTGGTTCTCGACACCGGCTTTGATTATCGGCTTTATCGTGGCCTTGATATGGCAAGTGGAAGTGGAAGCCGATGAATGGGCAGCGTTTCGGGCGGGTTTTCTCGGCAGTTTTGTGCCGTTTTTACTGGCTCCTCTTGTATTGATACTTTTCGAGTTTAGATAATCCGCCCAAACTTTTTCAGGTAGCCTCTTATGCCCCTCTCTCCACGCACCAAAACCTTGCTCGCCCTCGCCGCGCTGCTGGCGCTGGCAGGCGGCCATTTTGCCGCGCGCCAGTGGCGTGCCGCGCAACAGCCTGCCGCAGCCGCCACACCGCAGGCCTGCCAGCCGCGCCAGGGCTGCACCCTGCCCAACGGCAGCCGCATCCGTTTTGCCGCCGCGCTGCGCGAACCGTTTGATATTGAATTGGCAAACGTGCCGCCCGAAGTGCAGCGGGTGGAAGTGAGCTTCAGCATGGCAAACATGGATATGGGCTTCAACCGCTACCCGCTCGCCCGCCAGCCAAACGGCTCTTGGCTGGCCGCGCAAATCCGCCTGCCGGTGTGCACCGACCGGCGCCACGATTACTTAGCCGACGTGCGCATCGGCGAACAGGTTTTTCAGGTAGCCTTTGAAGCGCAATAGCCGAAACACTGCTTCCTTTTCCCACACCCAAACACCACACACCCATGCCCCTACTGCAAGCCCCAGCCCTCAGCGCCCCGCCGCCCCTCTCGCTCTATATCCACATCCCCTGGTGCATCCAAAAATGCCCCTATTGCGACTTCAATTCCCACCGCCTCAAGCCCGACACCAGCGAAGCCGCCTACATCGACGCCCTGCTCGCCGACCTGCAACACGAGCTGCCCCATATTTGGGGCCGCCCCGTGGAAACCATCTTCATCGGCGGCGGCACCCCCAGCGTGTTTTCCGCCGAGAGCATCAACCGCCTGCTCGGCGGCGTGCGCGCCCTCGTGCGCCTGCTGCCCGACGCCGAAATCACCCTCGAAGCCAACCCCGGCACCTTCGAGCAGGCGCGCTTCCAAGGCTACGCCGAAGCCGGCGTCAACCGCCTCTCGCTCGGCATCCAAAGCTTCAACGATGCCAAGCTCAAAGCCCTCGGCCGCATCCACAACGGCAGCGAAGCCCGCGCCGCCATCGAAGCCGCCCTCGCCATCTTCCCCCGCGTGAACACCGACATCATGTATGCCCTGCCCCGCCAAACCCCCGCAGAAGCCCGGCAAGACATCCAAAGCGCCATCGATTCCGGCGTATCCCACATCAGCGCCTACCACCTCACCATGGAGCCCAACACCCCCTTCGGCCGCACCCCGCCCCCCGGCATCCCCGAAGAAGACGCCGCCTACGACATCGAACAAGCCGTACACCAAGCCCTGCTCGCCGCCGGCTTTGCACACTACGAAACCAGCGCCTTCGCCCGAGCCAATCAACAATGCCGCCACAACCTCAACTACTGGCAGTTCGGCGACTACATCGGCATCGGCGCCGGCGCCCACGGCAAAATCAGCAGCCACAGCGGCATCATCCGCACCACCCGCGCCCGCCACCCCCGCAGCTACCTCGCCGCCATGCAGGACAACCCCGCCGAAGCCATCGAACGTTTTCAGGTAGCCCCCGGCGAGCTGCCTTTCGAATTCATGCTCAACGCCATGCGCCTCACCCAAGGCGTGCCCACCCACCTCTTCACCGAGCGCACCGGCCTTTCCCTCGCCGCCATCGCCCGCCCCCTGCAAAGCGCCGTCCGGCTCGGCCTCATCGACCCCAGCCCCGCCCTCCTGCGCCCCACCGAACGCGGCCAGCGCTACCTAAACGACCTGCTGCAACTGTTCTTGTAAACACCAGCCCCAAGCACAAAAAAGGCTACCTGAAAATTTTCAGGTAGCCTTTAATCCTGCCTCCAGCCTAAGCGTTTAAGCCTCGCGGCGGATAATCAGCAGCGGCAGGCGGGTTTCGCGCATCACGGTTTCAGCAAAGCTGCCCATCAGAAGGTGCATCAGGCCGGTGCGGCCGTGCGTGCCCAGCACCAAGAGGTCGGCCTTCTGCTCGGTGGCGTATTCCACCAGGCTCTTGGCCATGTCGCGCGCGTTTTTGCTGATCACCAGCAAATGGCGGCCGATTTGCGCGTTTTCGCCCAGTATGCCGCGTGCCTGCTTGATGGCGGCATCCAAAATGGCGTTGCCCTGCTCGGTGGCGGCGGTTTCGTAGTTTTCATACTGCAAAAACTCAGGCGCCACAGTGGCCACGTATTCGGCCGGATTGGCCACGTGCACCAGCGTGAGCGCCGCGCCGGTGGCCTGCGCCAGCCCGCAGGCCTGTTTGAGCGCATGCTGCGAAGTGCGGCTGCCGTCTACTGCAATTACGATCTGTTTGTACATAATTTTCTCCTGAGTGAACGATGTTCCAATGCCTCCGCACAGGGGCAACAGCCGCCGGACGGGTCTCTTCCTGATACGTTTACAGTATAATACCGAAGTGCCGAATGTGCCATTTTTTCCGATTGTTTTTGCTCAAACCAATGACAGATTTTTCTCCAAGCAACCGCCGCTTCGGCGGCATTTCCCGCCTCTACGGCGCCGCCGCGCTGCAACAATTTGCCACTTCGCACGTGTGCGTGGTGGGCGTGGGCGGCGTGGGCTCGTGGGCGGTGGAAGCGCTGGCGCGCAGCGGCGTGGGCCGGCTCACGCTGATTGATTTGGACAACGTGGCCGAATCCAACACCAACCGCCAGCTCCACGCCCTCACCGATAATTTCGGCCTGCCCAAGGTCACCGCGCTGCACCGGCGCATCCTGCAAATCAACCCAGCCTGCACCGTGCGCGAAATCGAAGATTTTGTGGACGCGGAAAACGTGGGCACGCTCTTTGCCGAGCCGTTTGACTTTGTGATCGACGCCATCGACCAAGTGCGCGTGAAGGCCGCCATGGCCGCACATTTTGTGGCGCAGAAGCAGCCGTTTATCGTATCCGGCGGCGCGGGCGGCCAGCGCGACCCCGCCCTCATCCGCCGCGCCGACCTCGCCCGCACCACCCACGACCCGCTGCTGGCCAACCTGCGCTACACCTTGCGCCGCCGCCACGGCTTCCCGCGCGACCCCAAAACGCGCATGAAAGTGAGCTGCGTGTATTCCGAAGAAAACGTTGCCCCGCCGCAAACCGGCGCCGCCTGCGAGGCCGATGCCGCGCCGCAGGGCCTATCCTGCGCGGGCTACGGCGCCAGCATGCTGGTTACCGCTGCCTTCGGCCTGTTTTGCGCGCAGGCGGCGATTGAGCACTTAGCCGCCCAAGCCAAATAACTGCTTATTCCAAAGGAAAACCATGTCTCCCATCGAACTGAAAGCCCTGCGCCTCAACCTGAACCTCACTGCCGCCGAAGCCGGCCAAACCCTCGTGCCGAATGTGCACTTTCCCCACGGCGCCACCGCCGCAGAATGGGAAAGCTGGGAAGCCGGCGAGGCCGCCATCCCGCTGCACGTGGTGGCCGCCGTGGAAACCCGCCTCAACCAAAAATACCAGGCCATCGACGACTACGCCGAGCAAATCGCCCGCCAGGCCGAAGGCGGCGAGCCCACCATCGCCTTGTGGTATCCCGACGAACGAGCCTGCATCGGCATTGCCGACTGGCGCATCAGTCAGAGCGTGGCCGGCGAAGTGGCCGCCATGGGCGGGCGCGTGGTACTGTTTAACGCCGAAGCCTACCGCGCCTGGCGCGAGCAGCACGGCCACGCCGCCGACACCCCCGCCAACCGCCAGCGCTGGGCGCAAGAGCAGTTTGCCGCGAGCCGGGGATAATCCGGTTATCCGCAAGCAATCAAGGCTACCTGAAAACTTCGCTTTCTGCGGAAGCGTCGTTCCAGGTAGCCTTTTATTGCTGATGAACGGTGTGGACAGCATTTTCAGGTAGCCTTTTCTGCATCCCTTCTGGCTACCTGAAAAATATTTGGCACGGATATTGCCGCCTATTCAAACATCTGCTGCCATTGCGCCAGCCGCTCGGCAAACGGCCATTCCACGCTATCGAGCAGGTTTTTGGCAATCAGCCCCAATTCGGTGTCGCCTTCGATTTGCAGCTTGCGTTTGAAAAACAGGGTGTCGGGGTCTTCTTCGCGCAGCATCATGCGCAGAAAGTCGGCGCTGTTGGCGGCCAGGCGCAGGTCGGGCTCGCCTTGGAAGGCTTGGTCGAGGAAGCGTTCGCCGTCGGCGGTGAAGCGCACGGCTATGCCCGCGTCAAGCACGTCGATTTCGAAGGTACGACCGGCAAACAGGCTCATGTCGGCGGGCAAGAGGCCGCGCTTGAGCATGAGGTTGAGGGTTTTAACCAGGGCGAAACGCGGCGGCAGGCCGGGCAGGCGGCGGCCGATTCGGGCGCACCATTGGGGCAGGGTGAGGTCGGGGAGGGGCATGATGGTTTCCTTTGTTTATGCGGCTACCTGAAAATTGGTTTTGGCTGCACAGAAACTTTGTTTTAGCTTCGCAGAAACTTTGCTTCTTCGGAAACTTCGTTTTAGCTTCGCAGAAACTCCGCTTCCTGCGGAAACTTCGTTTTCAGACGGCCTTTTTCAGGTAGCCTTGGTTAGGCGGCGTGGTTGCCGTAGGCTTGGCGGTGGGCTTCCACGGCTTCGATGCCGGGTTTGCCGAGCCAATAGCCGTCCACGGGTGTGCCGGTGGCGAGGCGGGTGAGTTCGGGCAGGGCTTCGGCGAGGGTGGTTTGTCCGTCGAGCACGGCGCGGTGCAGGGCGATGATGCGCGGCATGTCGGTGAGCTGGGGCGAGAGGCGCAGGATGTGTACGCCGATGGCGGCCATGTTGGCGTGGTGCGGCAGCAGGCATTGGCTGCCGTAGGACATGGTTTGGATGCCGTTGATGGTGAGGAAGGGCTGGCCTTCGCGGGTGTTCATGGTGAGGCCGTGTTCGTGGTCGAGGCAGCGGAATTCGCAGCTGTCTTTGTTGAGGTTGTAGTGCCGCGCGGTGAAGCAGCGGGAGGAGTAGGCCAGGGGGATTTTGCCCCAGGCGAAGATTTCGGTTTCGAGGCCGCTGGAAAGGCGGGCGATGTCGGCCACTTTGCCGCGTTCGAGTTCGGCGGGGGCGACCCAGCGGTAGGCGCCGAGGTTTTGGAAGAGTTGGAGGGTGGCTTCGTTGTAGATGTTGAGGCTGGCGCCGGCCACGAAGGGGATGCCGTGTTCGCGGGCGAGTTTGACCGCGCCCATGTCGTTGGCTTCGATTTTGAATTTGTCTTGGCCGGTGATTTTGCGCAGGCGTTTGAGGTCGGATTCGCTTTCGAGCAGCACTTGGGAGGAGAGGATGATTTCTTTGCCGCTGTCGGCGAGGTCTTGGGCGAGGCCGAACCAGTCGTCGAAACGCATTTTCTGGCGGCGGGAGCAGACGGTTTCGCCCAGGTAGATGGTGTCGAGCGGGCTGTCGAGCATGGCGGCGTAGAATTCGAGCAGGGTTTCTCTCTGCCAGAAGAATTGGACGGGGGCGAGGGAGAGATTCATGGGTGTTCCTTTTTTCAGGTAGCCTTTTCAGACGGCCTGAGAGGCTACCTGAAAATATTCGAGCCCGTCTGAAACCTACTTCCAAGGCCGGTTATACGCACCCAGCGTGCTCTGGCTGCCTTCGGAAACCTTGCCTAAAGCCGCATCCCAGGCGGGGGTTACGCGGTAGTGCGCGGGGTCGGCGGCGGCCGCGTCCAAAGCCTGCCGCAGCGTGCGCGTAACCTGCGCGGTGTACATCGGGCTGCGCTGGCGGCCTTCCACCTTCACCGCCGCCACGCCGATTTTTATCAGTTCGGGCAGCACGGAAAGCACGTTCAGGCTGGTCGGCTCTTCCAGCGCGTAATAGGTTTCATCGTTCACTTCAAAACGGCCTTTGCACAGCGTGGGGTAGCCCGCTGGTTCGTCTTTATTGAACTGGTCGATTAGCACTTGGTTGAGCCGCACGTTCATCTTGTCGGGCAGTTGCTCCCAGCGCACGGCCTTGGCGGGCGAACACACGCCCTGCATATTCGGCGATTCGCCCGTGGCGTAGCTCGACAAAATACAGCGGCCTTCCACCATCACGCACAGGCTGCCGAAACCGAACACTTCAATCTCCACATCCGTGTTTTCAATCACATGCCGCACTTGGTCGATGGTGAGCACGCGCGGCAGCACGGCGCGGCGGATGCCGAACAAATCGCGCATCAGGTTGATGGCTTCGTAATTGGTGGCCGAACCCTGCACCGACATATGCAGGCGCAAGTTCGGATGTTTCTTGCAGGCGTAGTCCATCACGGCGGGGTCGGCCACAATGATGGCATCCGCGCCCAAATCGGCGGCGGTGTCCACCGCGCGCTGCCAGCGTGCCACCTGCCCGGCTTGGGCATAAGTGTTGATGGCCATCAGCACGTGCCGCCCGCGCTCGTGGGCGTAGCGGATGCCTTCGATGGTGGATTTTTGGTCGAAATTCAGGCCGGGGAAATTGCGCGCGTTGGTGGCGTCTTTCAGCCCCATGTAAACCGTGTCCGCGCCGTTGTCCACGGCGGTTTTCAGGGCGGGCAGGTTGCCGGCGGGGCAGACGAGTTCGGGCGCGGGGGCGCGGCCGGCGGGCTGCGGCTTGGCGGCAGGCTGGGTGCGGTGGGTGGGCTGGAAATCGTCGAACAGCATAGTGTGGCTCGCATGTGCAGGTTAGGCTAGGGCGAACTGACCATTTGAAATGAGTCGGTTTTTGGCACAGAAAATGCCGGATTCAAGGCAAAAAGCACAGCAAGATTGGACATCTTGCGAGCATTTTTAACGCAGAAGGCGGCGTTTTATGGGACAAAATACCGCCGTTATCAAATTGTCAATTCGCCCTAGGCATTCTAGGGGCATTGCCCGGCCTCAGCGCTGATTTAAGTCAAGCCTGCGGAAAGCAGATATAGTTGGTTTTGCGGAAACACGCCCCCGCTCGTTTGCATGCAACCTTTGGCTTGAGGCTACCTGAAAACGCAATCTTCAATGCAGCGCAACGAGCAAGGCAAACTTTGCGCCGCCCAAGGCTTCCCGCCCGCTTGCGAGCCGCAGGCAGCACAGGAGTACGGCAAGGCGAGCTAACAGCAAAAGTTAAGTTGGTTCGCTATATATTTTTCAGGTAGCCTCCCGCCGCCAGGCAGGATGCAGTAAAATCACGCCCAATTTTTGTTTACTCGGCAGCCTCTCTGCCAAGCCGCCCGAGGCTACCTGAAAATCCATCTTCACTTTAAAGAGACACCATGAAAACCAAAGAACTGCGCCAAAAATTCCTGCAATTTTTCCAAAACAAAGGCCACCAAGTTGTCCGTTCCTCCTCGCTCGTCCCCCACGACGACCCGACCCTGCTCTTTACCAACGCGGGCATGAACCAGTTTAAAGACGTGTTCCTCGGCTTCGACAAACGCGCTTACAGCCGCGCCACCACCGCGCAAAAATGCGTGCGCGCAGGCGGCAAACACAACGACTTGGAAAACGTCGGCTATACCGCCCGCCACCACACCTTCTTTGAAATGATGGGCAACTTCTCCTTCGGCGACTACTTCAAACGCGACGCCATCCACTTCGCTTGGGAGTTCCTCACTTCCCCCGAATGGCTGAACCTGCCCAAAGAAAAACTCTTGGCAACCGTCTATGCCGAAGACGACGAAGCCTACAACATCTGGCTGAACGAAATCGGTATGCCTGCCGAGCGCATCGTCCGCATCGGCGACAACAAGGGCGGCAGGTACGCATCCGACAACTTCTGGCAGATGGGCGACACCGGCCCCTGCGGCCCTTGCTCCGAAATTTTCTACGACCACGGCGAAGAAATCTGGGGCGGCATTCCCGGCAGCCCCGAAGAAGACGGCGACCGCTGGATTGAAATCTGGAACTGCGTGTTCATGCAGTTCAACCGCGACGAACAGGGCAACATGAACCCGCTGCCCAAACCCTCCGTCGATACCGGCATGGGCTTGGAGCGCATGGCGGCAGTCATGCAGCACGTCCACAGCAACTACGAAATCGACCTGTTCCAAGACCTGCTCAAAGCCGTCGCCCGCGAAACCGGCGCGCCGTTCAGCATGGACGAGCCGAGTCTGAAAGTCATCGCCGACCACATTCGCTCCTGCTCCTTCCTGATTGCCGACGGCGTGATGCCGTCCAACGAAGGACGCGGCTATGTGCTGCGCCGCATCATCCGCCGCGCCGTGCGCCACGGTTACAAACTCGGTCAGAAACAGGCGTTTTTCTACAAACTCGTGCCTGATTTGGTGAAAGCCATGGGCGACGCGTATCCCGAGTTGAAAGAAAAACAGACGCACATCATGGAAGCCCTGCGCGGCGAAGAAACCCGCTTCGGCGAAACGCTGGAAAAAGGCATGGGGCTGTTCAACCAAGTATGGCACGGCATGGCGTTCCTCAAACTCGAAAGCCTGCTGCCCGCCGAAGGCAGCGGCAAACCGCTGGTGTTGAAAACCGCCGACGGCATCGAGTTTTTCGCCGAATCGCGCAACGCGCCCGACCGCAAACAAGTCATCCTGTCCACCCGCGAAACAGGTCGTCTGAACGAAAAATGCGTCTTTGATTTCCAAGAGATTTGGACCAATGCCGACAAACCGAAACCCGCAGAAATCAAACCCTATATCGAAGCATTGGAAGGCTACCTGAAAAACAACATCGCCAACAGCAAGCTCGTCATTCCCGGCGAAGCCGTGTTCAAACTCTACGACACCTACGGCTTCCCCTACGACCTGACCGCAGACATGGCGCGCGAACTCGGCATCGACTTGGACGAAGAAGGCTTCGATCGCGAAATGGAAGCCCAACGCGCCCGCGCCCGCGCCGCGCAAAATTTCAAAGCCAACGCGCAACTGGACTACACAGGCGCGGACACCGAGTTCACCGGCTACGAACACCGCAGCCAAGACACCAAAATCATCGCCTTATACAAAGGCAGCGAAGCCGTGGACGAACTTCAAGCAGGCGAAGCAGGCGTAGTCGTTTTGGAACACACCCCGTTCTACGCCGAAAGCGGCGGACAGGTCGGCGACGTCGGCTACATCTTCGCCGGCGAAAACCGCTTCCGCGTCGAAGACACGCAGAAAATCAAAGCCGCCGTACACGGACAATTCGGCGCAGTCGTATCAGGTCGTCTGAAAGTGGGCGACGCCGTATCCGCTGAAATCGACAACGACATCCGCGACAGCATCATGCGCAACCACAGCGTAACCCACCTGATGCACAAAGCCCTGCGCGACGTACTCGGCACACACGTCGAACAAAAAGGCAGCCTGCAAAACGCCGAGCTGACCCGCTTCGACATCTCCCACCCGCAAGGCATCAACGCGGAAGAAATCGCCGAAGTCGAACGCCGCGTCAACGCCGCGATTATCGCCAACGTGCCCGTCAAAGTCGAAACCATGTCCATTGAAGACGCGCAAAAATCCGGCGCAATGATGCTCTTCGGCGAAAAATACGGCGACTTCGTCCGCGTCATCACTATGGGCGACTACTCTACCGAATTGTGCGGCGGCACCCACGTCGCCCGCACCGGCGACATCGGCTTCTTCAAAATCATCAGCGAAGGCGGCATCGCCGCAGGCATCCGCCGCGTAGAAGCCATCACTGGCCTTGCCGCACTCGCATGGGCGCAAAACCAAGAGCGTTTGATTAAAAACATCATCGCCGAAGTCAAAGCCCAAACCGAGAAAGACGTACTCGCCAAAATCCAAGCCAACGCCGCAAACGCCAAAGCCTTGGAAAAAGAATTGGCACGCGCCAAAGCTGAACTCGCCGTCTACGCAGGCGCCAAACTCTTGGACAACGCAAAAGACTTGGGCGCAGCCAAACTCGTCGCCGCCCAAATCGAAGCCGACGCAGCAGCCCTGCGCGAAATCGTTACCGACCTGACCGGCAAATCCGACAACGCCGTGATTCTTTTAGCGGCAGTGAACGACGGCAAAGTCTCCCTGTGCGCCGGCGTATCCAAACCGCTAACCGGTAAAGTAAAAGCCGGTGATTTGGTCAAATTCGCAGCCGAACAAGTCGGCGGCAAAGGCGGCGGACGGCCGGATTTGGCACAGGCGGGGGGCGCGGATATTGCGAAACTGCCTGAAATGTTGGGGAGTGTGGAAGGCTGGGTAAGCGGCAAGCTAGCCTAAATTATTTCGTTCTAATCAAAGGCTACCTGAAAAAATTTTCAGGTAGCCTTTTCCTTGCCCGCCATCCCTCCCTCCAAGCACAACCGCCATTTTTGCAAAGCCGCCACACTTATCCCGCAACAAACTTTTACAAAACTTCAAGAAACTAGCAAAATCGTGTATCATTCACATCACCGATACGCTGGCGGCTGTCCGAGCGGGCGGCAAACGGCATATCGATTAAGCAGTTCGTTTAGGCAATACCGACATTCCGTTTGAAATTTGAATTAAGGAGAAAACTATGTTGTATCCGATTCAAGAACCCATCCGCAGCGGCATGCTGCCCGTATCCGAGCTCCACACAATCTATTGGGAAGAAAGCGGCAACCCCGCCGGCATTCCCGTCATCTTCCTGCACGGCGGCCCCGGCGCAGGCTCCAGCCCCGCCTGCCGAGGCTTTTTCAATCCCGAAAAATACCGCATCATCATCATCGATCAGCGCGGCAGCGGCAAATCCACCCCCTATGCCGAAACCCGCGACAACACCACCTGGGATTTGGTGGAAGACATTGAAAAAGTGCGCAAAATGCTCGGCATCGATACCTGGCTAGTATTCGGCGGCTCATGGGGCAGCACCCTCGCCCTGGCCTATGCCGAAACCCATCCCGACCGCGTGCGCGGCCTCGTGCTGAGAGGCATCTTCCTTTGCCGCCAGATTGAAATCAACTGGCTGAGCGAAGAAGGCGGCGTGAGCATGATTTACCCCGAACAATGGCAGCGCTACCTCGCCGCCGTGCCGCCCGAGCAGCGCGCCGGCTCGCTGGTGGAAGCCTACTACTGGATGCTCAATTCGCCCGATCCCGCCGTACACCTGCCCGCCGCCAAAGCCTGGGCCGATTGGGAAAGCTGGCTGATTTGGTTCGACCCCAAACCGGTAGATGAAGACCCGCAGGCCTCCCTCGCCATCGCCCGCTTCGAAAACTACTATTTCGTACACCAAGGCTGGCTGCAAGGCGACAAATCCATCTTGGCCAACGCCCACAAAATCCAGCATATTCCCACCATCATCGTGCAAGGCCGCTACGACCTCTGCACCCCCACCCGCAGCGCGTGGGATTTGAAACAGGCATTGCCGCAGGCCGATTTGCGCATCATCCAAAGCGGCCACTATGCGCAAAACCCCGCCATCGCCGAAGCCCTGGTGCAAGCCACCGACGAATTCGCCGAACGGCTCGGCGGCTAACACTCCCCGCCTAAACCGTTCGCGATGCAGGCTACCTGAAAATTTCAGGTAGCCTTTTTTCGCCTACTCTTTTTCAGGTAGCCCCTTCCGCCCCTTCCACAACCCGGCACAGCCTTGATACAAATCAGAAAAGGCTACCTGAAAATCAAACGATCCTGCTTCAAAGCCCGCAGCAAAAGGAATAAAATTTCCCCAAAGCTTCCCAACCCAACCAACCCGTTTAAGGAGAAGAAGATGCGTAGAACCAAACCCTTTGCCCTCGTGTGCGCCGCCCTGCTTTCCGCCCCCGCCCTGGCCGACAACCTCACCAAAACCCTGCCCGGCGACCTCACCGTGGAGCAGGCGCAGGCCGTGGTGCAGGCTTCTATCGCCAAAGCGCGCGAAATCAAAGTGCCGATGAACATTGCCGTGATGGATGCCGGCGGCAACCTGAAAGCCTTCGTGCGCATGGACGACGCCTTTATCGGCAGCATCGACGTGGCCACCCGCAAAGCCCGCACCGCGCGCTATTTCAATATGTCCACTCGCGACCTAGGCAAAGCCTCGCAGCCCGGCGGCGAGCTCTACGGCATCGAAGTCACCAACGGCGGCCTGGTGATTTTTGCCGGCGGCGAACTGCTGGTTGACCGCTCCGGCACCATCGTCGGCAGCATCGGCGTGAGCGGCGGCTCGGTAGACGAAGACGAAAGCGTGGCCAAAGCCGGCGCCGCCGCCCTGCCGCGCAGATAGCCGCAATAGTTTTGCCCCACAGCCTGCCCGCCCCGGCAGGCTGTTTTGTTTCCCCTTGCCGCGGCCGGTTTGGTTTACAATGGCCGTCGTTCGTTCAGGCTACCTGAAAACTGCCAAACCATTTTTCAGGTAGCCTCTTTAGGAAACAATCAACCATGAAATACCAAGACCTTCGCGATTTTATCGCCATGCTCGAGCAGCAGGGCAAACTCAAACGCATCGCCCACCCCGTTTCCCCGCATTTGGAAATAACCGAAATCACCGACCGCGTGCTGCGTGCCGAAGGACCGGCGTTGCTGTTTGAAAACCCGATTAAGCCCGACGGTACGCGCTATGATTATCCCGTGTTGGCGAACCTGTTCGGCACGCCCGAACGCGTGGCGATGGGCATGGGCGCGGACAGCGTGTCCAAGCTGCGCGAAATCGGGCAGACGCTGGCGTATCTGAAAGAACCCGAGCCGCCCAAAGGCATTAAAGACGCGTTTTCCAAGCTGCCGCTCTTGAAAGACATTTGGAGCATGGCACCGAACGTGGTGAAAAACGCGCCGTGTCAGCAAATCGTGTGGGAAGGTGAAGACGTTGATTTGTATCAGCTTCCGATTCAGCGCTGCTGGCCGGAAGACGTTGCGCCACTGGTAACATGGGGCTTGACCGTAACGCGCGGGCCGCACAAAAAACGCCAGAACTTGGGCATTTACCGTCAGCAGCTGATTGCGAAAAACAAGCTGATTATGCGCTGGCTGGCGCATCGCGGCGGCGCGTTGGATTATCAGGCGTTCCGCCGCGAAAACCCCGACACGCCGTATCCCGTCGCCGTCGTGCTCGGTTGCGACCCTGCCACCATTTTGGGCGCGGTAACGCCTGTTCCCGATACTTTGAGCGAATACCAGTTTGCCGGCCTGCTGCGCGGTTCGCGGACGGAACTGGTGAAATGTATCGGCAGCGATTTGCAAGTGCCCGCCCGCGCAGAAATCGTGCTGGAAGGCGTGATTCATCCGAACGAAACCGCGCTGGAAGGCCCATACGGCGACCACACCGGCTATTACAACGAGCAGGATTATTTCCCCGTGTTCACGGTCGAGCGCATCACCATGCGCGAAAACCCGATTTACCACTCCACCTACACGGGCAAACCGCCCGACGAACCCGCCGTCTTGGGCGTGGCGTTGAACGAAGTGTTCGTGCCGCTCTTGCAAAAGCAGTTCCCCGAAATCACCGATTTCTACCTGCCGCCCGAAGGCTGCTCCTACCGCATGGCGGTGGTCAGCATGAAAAAACAGTACGCCGGACACGCCAAGCGCGTGATGATGGGCTGCTGGTCGTTCCTGCGCCAGTTCATGTACACCAAATTCATCATCGTGGTGGATGACGATGTGGACGTGCGCGACTGGAAGGAAGTCATCTGGGCCATCACCACGCGCATGGATCCCGTGCGGGATACGGTGCTGGTGGAAAACACGCCGATTGATTATTTGGATTTTGCCAGCCCCGTCAGCGGACTCGGCGGCAAAATGGGCTTGGACGCGACCAACAAATGGCCAGGCGAAACCGACCGCGAATGGGGACGGGTAATCCAAAAAGACCCGGCGGTTACGGCGAAGATTGATGCGATTTGGGGGGAGTTGGGGTTGTAGATGATGAGTGCCTTATCCAAAATATCGGAGCTGCTCGGCGGTTTGGGCGAACTGCTGCTTGCCGCACGGGACAGCGTTCGCCAATGGCAACGGGATTGGAAACAAGGGCAGTTATCCGAAGGCAGCAAGGTGCTGATTGGCGTTTGGCTGGCAGCGGCTTTGCTGCTGGCCTTGATGTGTGCCAACCTGCTGCTTTGAATTGTGAAACGGCAGGGGCTACCTGAAAACAGCAATACATTTTTCAGGTAGCCTCTATACCCTGCCCAAAGGCTACCTGAAAATCCCAAATCCCAAAAACACATGATCCCCGACCTTTTCCCCGCCTCCGCCGACCCGCATACCAACCTGCTCCCCTGCGACGGCATCCTCAACGACCACGGCATCATCTTTACCCCCGCCGAAGCCGATGCCTGCCTGCACACCCTGCTGCACGAAATCCCGTGGCGGCACGACCAAGTGCGGCTCTACGGCAAAACCATCACCACCGCCCGCCAAACCGCGTGGTACGGCGAAGCCGGCGCGGCCTACACCTATTCCGGCATCACGCGCCAGCCCCTGCCGTGGACAACCTTCCTGCTGCGGCTGAAAGAACGCGTCGAGCAGCATCTGCACGCCGTCAGCCCCACCCTTTTCAACACCTGCCTGCTCAACCGCTACCGCCACGGCGGCGAAGGCATGGGCTGGCACAGCGACGACGAAGCCGAATTGGGCACAAACACCGTCATCGCCTCCCTCAGCTTCGGCGCCACCCGCAAATTTGCCTTCCGCCACAACCAAACCCGTGAAAAACGCGAAATCCTGCTGCACCACGGCCAGCTCGTCGTGATGCGCGGCGAAACCCAACATCACTGGCAGCACGCCGTGATGAAAAGCAGCAAAATCAGCGAAGAACGCGTGAGCCTCACGTTCCGCATCTATGTGGGCAAAGACGCCAGCCCGCTGCGCTGAAGCCAAGCTTTATCAGGTAGCCTGTTGCCCCGCCAATCGCCGGTGTAGAATGCCGCACAAGAATACTTCCCGCGCCCTTTCAGGCTACCTGAAACCCGCCAGGCCAGTTTCCGCCAAGCCAAGTCCGCCCCAATCCGCCTCTTCAGGAAAACCGCCATGCTGAAAATCCAAGATGCCGTGAGCGAAACCCTGCTGATCCCGCTCTACATGAAATACCTCGACGCGCAAGAGCCCGCGCCCATCCTCAACGACCCCGCCGCAGCACGCCTTGTGCCGCAAATCGACTACGACTTCTCCAAATTCCGCCACGCCCGCAACAGCCGCGTCGGCACCGCCCTGCGCGCCCGCTATTTCGACCAAGTGGTCGCCGACTTCATCCGCCGCAAGCCCGAAGCCGTGGCCGTAATCATCGGCTGCGGGCTCGACAGCCGCCGCGAGCGCCTCGGCGAAGCCGCCGCCCACACCCCCTTCTACCAGCTCGACCTGCCCGACGTAATCGCCCTGCGCGAAAAGCTGCTGCCCCCGCTGCCCAACGAAACCCTGCTCGCCGCCTCCGCCTTCAACACCGGCTGGATGGACGACCTGCGCCAACGCCATCCGCATTCCCCCTTCCTCTTCGTGCTCGAAGGCGTGCTGATGTATTTCAGCGAAAACCAAGTGCGCACCCTGTTTCAAAACCTCGCCCGGCGCTTCCCCGGCGGCGAGATCGCCTTCGACGTGGCCGGCAGCTTCATGGTGCAGAATTCCGACAAACACGACTCGCTCAAACACGCCCGCGCCCGCTTCGATTTTGCCTGCGACGATGACCGGCAAATGGAAGCCTGGGTCGACAACCTGCACCTCGTCTCCGCCAAACACATAACCGACTTCCCCGCCGCCCGCCACATCGGCTTTTCCTACTGGCTGATGAGCATCATCCCGAAAATCCGCAATTCCTACCGCCTGCTGCACTACCGCATCGCCTAAGCCGTGCACACGCGAAAAGGCTGCACGCGAAAAGGCTACCTGAAAAATAATCAGCTTATTTTTCAGGTAGCCTCATTTACATCCTGCTGCGGCAAACCAAGCTTTGCCAAATCAAGCCATTTGGCAGAAACATCCTGCCCGCACGCCCAAGCGGGCACGCCGTATCGTTTGCATCCGCCTCCCCGCTAGCGGCCTGAATCGGCGGGCTAATTTTCTAGCCAACCGCCAATCGGCTGTTGCCCGCTGCCGCTGCCGTTGCTATACTCATTTCCCGATTAATGAAATAAATCTGCGGCCGACATCCATCCGGCCGGCCATACCCAGCTAAAGCCCTTATTTCTCCACATCGGGCGCTACACCGGCGCAATCAGGGGAAATCGGGCTTTGGCTTTCGTTTTTGGCGGATGCGGATTGAGGCGCAGGAAAGGAGAAAACACTATGAATGCCGTTGTCTTGGCGGTGCTGGTGATGCTGATTTTGTCGGCAGCGCGGGTACACGTCGTATTGAGCTTGGTGATCGGCGCATTTGTGGGCGGTTTGGCCGCCGGGCTGCCGCTGGCCGATGTAACCGATCCGAACACCCACGAAGTGATCAGGCAGGGCGTGATCACGCATTTCCAAAGCGGCCTCTCCGGCGGCGCGAAAATTGCGCTCTCCTACGCCATGCTGGGCGCGTTTGCCATGGCCATCGCCCACTCCGGCCTGCCTTATCAGCTCGCCGGCATAGTGGTGCGCAAAATGGGCGGTGAAACCCGCCGCGACCAAATTCCCTCCGCCGTAAACGGCATCAAATGGGGGCTGATCGGCGCGCTCCTGCTGATGAGCATCATGAGCCAGAACGTGATTCCGATCCACATCGCCTTTATCCCGATGGTGGTGCCGCCGCTGCTTTTGGTGTTCAACCGCCTGCAAATCGACCGCCGCCTGCTGGCCTGCGTGCTCACCTTCGGCTTGGTGACCACCTATATGTTCCTGCCCTACGGCTTCGGCGCGATTTTCTTAAACCAAATCCTCTTGGGCAACATCCAGAAAGCCGGCATGAACGTGCAGGGCATCAACGTGATGGAAGCGATGGCGATTCCCGCCGCCGGCATGCTGGCCGGCCTCTTGCTGGCCTTCATCCACTACCGCAAACCGCGCCACTACACCAACAACCAAGTGGACTTGAGCGCCGAGCAGGCTGCCGAGCGCGCGCCGAAAATCTCCACCTACCGCAGCGTGGTGGCGATTGTGGCGATTGTGGCTTCCTTCGTGGTGCAATTGGTGTATGACGACGCGCTGCTCTTGGGCGCGATGGTGGGCTTCGGCGTGTTTATGGCCACCGGCGTGGTGCGCCGCCGCGAAGTGGACGGCGTGTTCGACAGCGGCCTGCGCATGATGGCGATGATCGGCTTCATCATGATTGCCGCGCAGGGCTTTGCCGAAGTGATGCAGGCCACCGGCCAGATCAAACCGCTGGTGGACGCCAGCGCCAGCCTGTTTGCCGGCAGCAAAGGCATGGCCGCGCTGGCCATGCTCGCCGTGGGTCTGCTGGTAACCATGGGCATCGGCAGCTCTTTCTCCACCCTGCCCATCATCACCGCCATTTATGTGCCGCTGTGCGTGGGCATGGGCTTCTCGCCGCTGGCCACCGTGGCCATCATCGGCACCGCCGGCGCGCTGGGTGATGCCGGCTCGCCCGCTTCCGATTCTACCCTCGGCCCCACCTCCGGCCTGAATGTGGACGGCCAGCACGACCACATCTACGATTCCGTGATCCCCACCTTCATCCACTACAACCTGCCCTTGATGGCCGCCGGCTGGATTGCCGCCATGGTGCTGTGATGGAACGCGAAGAACTGGCCGCCCGGCTGGAGGAGCTGGAAATCCAAGCCGCCCTGCAAAACGAGCTGCTCGACAGCCTGAGCGGCACCGTTGCCCGATTGCAAAAAGATTTGGATTTGCAACAGGCGCAGCTACGGTTGCTCTACGGCCGCCTGCAAGAAAAAGACGGCGCCAGGCAGAGCCAGCCCTTCAACCCCGCTGCCGAAATCCCGCCGCATTATTGATCACGGCTAAGCGTATCAAGCAAAAGGCTACCTGAAAATTATTTTTCAGGTAGCCTTTTATGCTTACGGCAAGGACGGCAAAGTACAGCGAATTTAAGCTATATCTATTTCACCCAATTACCGAAGCAGCCCGATACAGTAAAGGCTACCTGAAAAATAATTTTCAGGTAGCCTTTTTCGATAGAGTGCAGCCAGTAAACCCTTATCCCGCCCGGCAAAAATCCCCCGCCCCCGCCAAAATTTCCGCCGTGGGCGCGAAGGTGGCTTCCACAATGCTTTTGCCCGTGGCGGCCAGATAGGCCTGCACCAGGTGGTAGCCGTAGGCATAGCCCGCCGCGTAGGGCAGCCCGACCGGCTGGTGGCCTTGCAGCGCGGCGATTTCATCGCCGTAAAGATAGGGGGTCATCTCCGCCATGCCGGTCATGCCCAGCCGCGCGGAAATCACGGGCTTGATTTTCTCCAACGTGGCGGCATCGGTTTCGCTCACCCACGGGCCGATGAACCGGCTGCCGAATTGTGCCGCCGCAAACGATTCCGCCAGCCCCTCGCTGACCACCCAGTCCGCCAGCGTGGTTTTGCTGCTCCATTTGGCAAACTGGAAGCGCACGTTGTGGTTGCATTCGTGGGCGATGGCGGCTTGCAGGCGCGGCAGGGTGTAAGCGTTGGGCAGGATGCTCATCATGATGTAGCCGGGAATGCCGCCGTCGCCGAGATAGCCTTTGTTCAGCGCGAGCATGCGGCTTTTCGGGCTGCCGAACAGGATGGTGAAGGTGTAGTCGCGCACGGGTAGCGGGCGGTGCGCGTCCAACAGGGCAAGGCTGGTTTGCACGGTGTTGCGGCAGGTTTGCCAAAGTGCGTCGTCGGCAATGGCGGCAACGGCGGGGCGGTCGGCTTCGGTGATGTCGGCGGGCATCAGGTGCATCCAGCCCAAGAGCCGTATGGCATCGAAGCGGCCGGGTTCTTTGGCTTTCAGCGGCATGTTTTGCGTTTGGAATTTGTCTTTGAACGGCCAAAGCACCCGGGCGATAAAGTGGTTTTCCCGTTCGGCTGGGGGCAAATCTAATAATTCATGGTATACGCGATCGGAACGGATGATGTTGATGTTCATGGGATTTCCCCTTTTTTGATCAAGCTGCCTGCACTTGGGTTTCAGACCATCTGAAAGCGCGGTTCCCACACAAGTATAGTGGATTAACAAAAATCAGGACAAGGCGACGAAGCCGAAGACAGTACAAATAGTACGGCAAGGCGAGGCAACGCCGTACTGGTTTTGTTAATTCACTATAAAACGAAGCTTCCGCAAAGCTAAAGTAGCAGGCTACCTGAAAAATTTTCAGGTAGCCTTTTCGCTTATTTGCCAACCCAGGCCTTACAGCGGCAAGTCGCGGTTTGTGCCGCCCACACGGCCTTTGCGCAGGGTTTCCAATTCGTCGAGCAGTTGCAAAATCAGCGCGGTGGCGGGCACACTGGCCTCGAAGTCGCGGCTGATGCGGCGGGCGCGGCGGATGCGGGCGAGCTGCCAGCCGCTGAAGCCGGCCTGCTGCGGGCTGCCCTGCACGGATACGATTTCTTCTTCAATCACGTTCACCACCCAATCGGCGTCGCCATCGCAGGCGCGCACGATTTCTTGGAAACTGAGCTGGATGTCTGGTTCGCGGTTCATGGTTTATCCTTTCACGCCGTAGTGTTCGGCCAGTTGCTGCCAGGCGGCGCGGTCGGCTTCGCTGTGGGCTTCGGGCAGCACGATGTTGATAACGAGGTAGAGGTCGCCGGCTTCTTTGGCGGGGATGCCTTTGCCTTTGAGGCGCAGGTTTTGGCCGCTGCGGCTGTTGGCGGGAATGCTGATGTTGAGCTTGCCGGCGGGGGTGTCGACGGCGGTTTTGCCGCCGATGGCGGCCACCCAGGGCAGCACGTCGATGCGCTGGTATACGTCCTTACCATCTTTCACATACAGCGTGTCGCTCTCGCGGAAGCGGACTTTGAGGTAGAGGTCGCCGTGTTCGCCGCCGTTGAAGCCGGGCAGGCCTTGGCCGCGTAGGCGAATTTGCTGGCCTTCGCTGATGCCTTTGGGGATTTTCACTTGCAGGGTTTTGCGCTCGTAGGCCATTTGGCCGTCGGCGGTGAGGGTGGGCATGTCGAGGCTGAGCGCGCGTTCGCTGCCGGCATAGGCGGCGGCGATGTCGATGCTCAGTTCGGCGTGCTGGTCTTCGCCGTGGACGGGGCCGGCTTGGCGCTGCTGGCGGCCTGCGCCGGCATGGCCAAAGGCGGAGAAGATGTCGTCGAAACGGAAATCGCCGCTGCCGAAGGGCTGGCCGTCGCCGAAGTGGCGGCTGTCGAAATGGTAGTATTGCCCGAAGCCTTGGCCGGGGTCGAAACCGCCTGCGCCTGCGCCCGCGCCGCCGTAGGCGCTACCGGCGCGGCCGAATGGGTTAGCCAACATTTCGTCGTATTCGGCGCGTTTTTCCGGGTCTTTCAGGGTGTTGTAGGCGAGGTTGATTTCGCTGGTTTTTTGGTCGGCATCGGGGTCTTTGCTGATGTCGGGGTGGTATTGTCGCACCAGCTTGCGGTAGGCCTTTTTGATGTCGGCCAGGCTGGCGTCTTTGGCCACGCCGAGGATGTCGTAGTAGTTTTTCTGATTGGCACTCATAACAGTAAAGATTCTATAGAATGAATTGGCAAACAGATGGGGCTGGGGCCGGGAAAATCAATATGCAAGGCAGGTTCGGCAGCAGCTGGAAGGCTACCTGAATTTTTCAGGTAGTCTTCCTCCCGCAATCCCGACCGATTCACTCGGCTAATATGCTAAAATACGCGCCATTATCCGCACAACAAACACAACACACGCCATGGCCCTCCTGCAAATCGCCGAACCCGGCCTTTCCGCCGCACCGCACCAACACCGCCTCGCCGTCGGCATCGACCTGGGCACCACCAACAGCCTGGTGGCCACCGTGAAAAACGGCCACGCTGCCTGCCTGCCCGACGAAAACGGCCGCTTCCTGCTGCCCTCCGTGGTGCGCTACGGCGCCAACGGCCAAATCACCACCGGCCTCTTGGCGCTGCAAAGCCAAACCGCCGATCCCTCCAACACCATCAGCTCCGCCAAACGCCTGATTGGCCGCAAACTGGAAGACATCGACACCAGCCACCTGCCCTACCGCTTCGGCCGGTCAGACCAGCTCATCGACCTGCAAACCCGCCAAGGCGCCAAAACCCCGATCGACGTCTCCGCCGACATCCTGCGCGCGCTCAAAACCCGCGCCGAGCAATCCCTGGGCGGCGAGCTGGTGGGCGCCGTCATCACCGTGCCCGCCTATTTCGACGACGCCCAGCGCCAGGCCACCAAAGACGCCGCCCGCCTTGCCGGGCTCAACGTGTTGCGCCTGCTCAACGAGCCCACCGCCGCCGCCATCGCCTACGGGCTCGACAACGCCGCCGAAGGCACCTTCGTGGTATACGACCTCGGCGGCGGCACGTTTGACGTATCCGTGTTGCAGCTCTCCAAAGGCCTGTTTGAAGTGAAGGCCACCGGCGGCAACTCCGCGCTCGGCGGCGACGATTTCGACCACCGCATGCTGTGCCACCTCATCGAAATCAACCGCCTCTCCATCACCAACGCCCAAGACAGCCGCCTGCTGCTCAGCCTCGTGCGCCGTGCCAAAGAAGAGCTCAGCAGGCTACCTGAAAGCCGTATCCAAGCCGTATTGAGTGACGGCACCCCCATCGACACCACCCTCACCCGCGCCCAATTCCACGCCCTCACCCAGCACCTCGTAGCGCAAACCCTCGTGCCCGTGAAGCAGGCGCTGAAAGACGCCGGCTTGAGCAAGGCCGACATCAACGGCGTCATCATGGTGGGCGGCGCCACCCGTATGCTGCACGTGCAGCAGGCCGTGGCCAACTTCTTCGGCCAAACCCCGCTCAACAACCTCGACCCCGACCAAGTGGTTGCGCTGGGCGCCGCCATGCAGGCCGACGTGCTCGCCGGCAACAAGCGCGACAGCGACTGGCTGCTGCTCGACGTTACGCCCCTATCCTTGGGCTTGGAAACCTATGGCGGGCTGGCCGAAAAAATCATCCCGCGCAACAGCACCCTGCCCACAGCCCGCGCCCAAGAATTCACCACCTTCAAAGACGGCCAAACCGCCATGACCATCCACGTGGTGCAGGGCGAACGCGAGCTCGTGGCCGACTGCCGCAGCCTCGCCAAATTCACCCTGCGCGGCATTCCGCCCATGGTGGCCGGCGCCGCCCGCATCCGCGTTACCTTCCAAATCGACGCCGACGGCCTGCTCTCCGTGTCCGCCCGCGAGCAAACCACCGGCGTGCAGGCGCAAATCGAAGTGAAGCCCTCCTACGGCCTCAGCGACGAAACCATCACCCAAATGCTCACCGACAGCATCCAAAATGCCGGCGGCGACGCCGAAGCCCGCGCCCGCGCCGAAGCCGTGGTGGAAGCCGAAAGCCTGATTGGCGCCGTTGAAGCCGCACTGGCGCTCGACGGCGACCTGCTCGACGATGCCGCCCTTGCCGCCATCCGCGCCGAAATCGCCACCCTGCAAACCCTGCTCGCCCACGCCGCCGCCGCCGCCATCCGCCGCTCCACCGCCGCCCTCGCCGAGCACACCGACGACTTCGCCGCCAAACGCATGGACCGCAACATCCAGCGCGCCCTCGCCGGGCAAAATGTGAACGATATTTAAGCTGCATCACGCTTAAGTCGGAATATTTTCAGGTAGCCTCTTCCCGCCAAAAGGCTACCTGAAAAGCCACTCCAAGCTCGTTCCCGCACGGCGGAAAACAAAACGGCAACAAACATCTGATGCCGCCACGGCAGCCAAGTTAAATCCCGTATCCCCGCTTGCCGCCCGCAGCCGGATTTGCTACCATCCACAGCGCATTAAGAGTTGGGATTCCATGCCAACCTGCCCGCCCAAACGGCGCGTAAGGTGGACGGCCGGATTTAGGCCGATGTGGCTCGTCTGAAACACCAGGCTGGGCAATCCGCATTCCCGCCCGGCGCGGGATTTTTTATTGCCCGCCGCACCCCATTTCACCACTTGGTTCTGCCAAGCCAAACCCGAAAGCAAATCATGAGCGAATACCTCTTCACCTCCGAATCCGTATCCGAAGGCCATCCCGACAAAGTGGCCGACCAGGTTTCCGACGCCATCCTCGATGCCGTATTGGCGCAAGACCCCACCGCCCGCGTGGCCGCCGAAACGCTGGTGAACACCGGCCTGTGCGTGCTCGCCGGTGAAATCACCACCACCGCGCATGTGGACTACATCAAAATGGCGCGCGAAGCCATCGCCAAAATCGGCTACAACGCCTCCGAGCTCGGCTTCGATGCCAACGGCTGCGCCGTGGGCGTGTATTACGACCAGCAATCGCCCGACATCGCCCAAGGCGTGAACGAAGGCGAAGGCCTCGACCTCAACCAAGGCGCGGGCGACCAAGGCCTGATGTTCGGCTACGCCTGCGACGAAACCCCCACCCTGATGCCGTTTGCCATCTACTACAGCCACCGCCTGATGCAGCGCCAAAGCGAAGTGCGCAAAAGCGGCCTGCTGCCCTGGCTGCGCCCCGACGCCAAAGCGCAAATCACCGCCGTGTACGACAGCGAAACCGGCAAAGTGAAACGCATCGACACCGTGGTGCTCTCCACCCAGCACAGTCCCGACATCGGCCATGCAGAGCTGAGCCGCCAAGTAATCGAACACATCATCAAGCCCGTGCTGCCGCCCGAAATGCTCACCGAGAACACCAAATACCTGATCAACCCCACCGGCCGCTTCGTGATCGGCGGGCCGCAGGGCGACTGCGGGCTCACCGGCCGCAAAATCATTGTGGACACCTACGGCGGCGCAGCCCCGCACGGCGGCGGCGCCTTCTCCGGCAAAGACCCGAGCAAGGTAGACCGCTCCGCCGCCTACGCCTGCCGCTACGTGGCGAAAAACATCGTGGCCGCCGGCCTGGCCACCCAATGCCAAATCCAAGTGTCCTACGCCATCGGCATCGCCGAGCCCACCTCCATCGCCATCGACACCTTCGGCACCGGCAAAATCAGCGAAGACAAGCTCATCGCCATCGTGCGCGAACACTTCGACCTGCGCCCCAAAGGCATCGTGCAAATGCTCGACCTTCTGCGCCCCATCTACGGCAAAACCGCCGCCTACGGCCATTTCGGCCGCGAGGAGCCCGAGTTCACCTGGGAGCGCACCGATAAGGCTGCGGCATTGAGGGCGGCCGCCGGCTTGTAAACCCGTTTGCAAACGCGGTTTGCCAAACAAATTAGAGGCTACCTGAAAACGAGCCAAGCCGGTTTTCAGGTAGCCTCTTTTGTATGACCGTTCAGCAAAGCTATTCCAGCTTCACGCCTTCGCTTTCCATTTTGGCCTGCAACGCTGCCAGCTTCTTCTGAGGATCAAGCAGCGGGTTGCGAATGTAGTCCAATAGCGCATCGGCAGAAGCGCGCACCGCTTCACTATCGACCACCACCGCGCCGTGGAAAATAAACGGCGGCAGGAACACGGTTTGCAGAAGAGAGGCCGTCTGCACCAAGGGCTTCAAAAACTCACTCATAGAAAAGCGGTTGTAGCCGCCCGCCTGATAGGAGTCTGCCGGCCCACCTGTTGAAATTACCGACAGCCACTCTTTGCCCACCAGCGCGTTGCCGCCCGGGCCATATGCCCAGCCATAGGTCAGCACGTCGTCGAGCCACTGCTTCATCAGCGGCGGAGTGGAATACCAATAAAACGGGTGCTGAAACACCAAGCGGTCGTGTTCGGCCAAAGCCTGCTGTTCGGCGGCCACATCAATTTTACCGTCGGGGTAGAGTGCATACAGGTCGCGCAGGGTGATGCCGAGCTGGCTGGCAAGCCGCTCCGCCCAAGCACGATTTACCACAGAGCGCTCAAGGTGCGGATGGAACAGATTAACCAAAACTTTCATGACAAACCTCCTTGATCAAAGACACGGTTAAAGAAAGCAAATCGGGCAAGTATCGCTATATTTTCAGGTAGCCTCACGCAGCCTAAGGCTACCTGAAAAATTGTCTGCCTTCCGTTTGCGGGCTGTCAACAGAAACCCCAGGCCGGGGATGGATGCCCGGCCAATCCGTGCCAGAAAAAATCGGGCATCAATGCCCGACCTATGCGCCCAAAATTTTTCAGGTAGCCTCACCCAGTTGGAGGCTACCTGAAAATTAGCTGCAATACAGTGAGAATACAGCGCGGAGTGCTTTCTGCTCCCGCCCTTTAGCCCGCTGCCAATTCGGCTTGCAGGTGCGCGATAAAGTCTTCCAGCTTCATGCTGCCCAAGTCTTCGGCTTTGCGGCGCACGGCCACTTGGCCGTTTTCTTTTTCCTTCTCGCCGACCACGAGCTGGTAGGGGTAGCGGTATTGACTGTTGTCGCGGATTTTGTAGCCGATTTTCTCGTTGCGCAGGTCGGCTTCGGCGCGGAAGCCGGCGGCTTGGAGTTTGGCCACCACTTCTTGGCAGTAATCGGCCTGTTTCTCGGTAATATTCATCACCACCATCTGCACGGGCGCGAGCCACAGCGGGAACGAGCCGGCGTGCTCTTCAATCAAAATGCCGATGAAGCGCTCCATCGAACCCAAAATGGCGCGGTGCAACATCACGGGGCGGGCGCGGCCGTTGTCTTCGGTTACGTATTCGGCACCGAGGCGTTCGGGCAGCACGAAGTCAAGCTGGATGGTGCCGCACTGCCAGGAGCGGCCGAGCGCGTCTTTGATGTGGTATTCCACTTTGGGGCCGTAGAAGGCGCCTTCGCCGGGCAGCTCTTCCCATTCCACGCCGCAGGCGGTGAGGGCGTGGCGCAGGCCGTCTTCGGCTTTATCCCAGGTTTCATCGCTGCCGGCGCGCTGTTCGGGGCGCAGGGAGAGCTTGATGCTCACGTGCTCGAAGCCGAAGCGTTGGTAAATCTTCATCACCAGCTGGTTGAAGGCGCGGGTTTCGTCGGCAATCTGGTCTTCGGTGCAGAAGATGTGGGCGTCGTCTTGCACGAAGCCGCGCACGCGCATGAGGCCGTGCAGGGCGCCGGAGGGCTCGTTGCGGTGGCAGGAGCCGAATTCGGCCAGGCGCATGGGCAGGTCGCGGTAGGAGCGCAGGCCGTGGTTGAAGATTTGCACGTGGCCGGGGCAGTTCATCGGTTTCACGGCGTAGTCGCGTTTTTCCGATTTGGTCACGAACATATTGTCTTTGTAGTTTTCCCAGTGGCCGGATTTTTCCCAGAAGCTTTTGTCGAGAATCTGCGGGGTTTTCACTTCTTGGTAGCCGGCGGCCTGCAATTCGCGGCGCATGTATTGCTCGATGGTTTGCCACAGCGTCCAGCCGCGCGGATGCCAGAACACCATGCCAGGGGCTTCGTCTTGCAGGTGGAAGAGGTTGAGCTGGCGGCCGAGGCGGCGGTGGTCGCGTTTTTCGGCTTCTTCGATGCGCTGGATATAGGCTTTGAGCTCTTCTTTGCTGGCCCAGGCGGTGCCGTAGATGCGCTGGAGCATTTCGTTGTTGCTGTCGCCGCGCCAGTAGGCGCCGGCCAGCTTGGTGAGCTTGAAGTTTTTCAAAAAGCGGGTGTTGGGCACGTGCGGGCCGCGGCACATGTCTACATATTCTTGGTGGTGATACATGCCCATTTCCTGCACTTCGGGCATATCTTCAATCAGGCGCAGTTTGTATTCTTCTCCGCGCTGGCTGAAGATTTGGATGGTTTCGGCGCGCGGGGTCATGATTTTGACCACGTCGTAGTCTTGGTTGATGAGCTCTTTCATGCGCGCTTCGATGGCGGCCATGTCTTCGGGGGTGAAGGGCTTGTCGGTGGCGATGTCGTAATAGAAGCCGTCTTCAATCACGGGGCCGATCACCATTTTGGCGTCGGGATAGAGCTGCTTCACAGCGTGGCCCACCAAATGGGCGCAAGAGTGGCGGATGATTTCCACGCCTTCCTTGTCTTTCGGCGTGATGATTTGCACGGTTGCATCTTCGGTAATCGGGTCGCAGGCGTCGCGCAGGATGCCGTTCACTTTGCCGGCCACGGTGGCTTTGGCCAGGCCGGAGCCGATGGAGGCGGCAATTTGGGCAACGGTTACGGGGGCTTCGTATTGGCGCACAGAACCGTCGGGCAGGGTGATGTTGATTTGGGGCATGATGGGTTGCTTTCTGTTTGGTTTAATAAAAAGATGAGTGGATTTTCAGGTAGCCTTGATTCCGTGTGCGGGCAAGGCGTTCAGGCAAAGCCGAAAAAGTAAAACAGCAGAAACAGGCCGGCAACCGCCAGCGCGGCCAAAGCGGCCAGGGTGAGCAGCAGGGCGGGCACGGGGCGTGGGCAGCGCATGGGGCTTTCCGGCAAAACGGTTCGGCGGCGGGCGGGCGGCAAAGCTGATTTTCAGGTAGCCTCCATGCAGGCACAGGCTACCTGAAAATCAAGCGGCGGCTTCTTTATAGCATCAAACAAAAAGGAACAACCGAAGTTTCCCAGAAACCCCTGTTGTTCCACGAATTCTGGTAGGCACGATTGGATTCGAACCAACGACCCCCACCATGTCAAGGTGATGCTCTAACCAACTGAGCTACGTGCCTGTGTCGAAGGGCGGATTATAGCCGATTCCACACGGCTTGGGAAAGGCGCGGCCGCCTATTCCGCCGCCCCGCCAGCCTCCCCCCGCAGCCACTCCCGAAACGCCCGCACCTGCGGCAGGTTGCAGCTTTCCGCACGGTACACCAGATAATAGGCCAGCGGGCTGGGCACGGAGATTTCGGGGAACAGGCGCACCAGCCGTCCGGCTTTAAGGTCGTCTGCCGCTAGGATGCTGCGTGCCAGCGCAATGCCCGCGCCGTCTGCCGCCGCCTGCAACACGGCGGCGGAATTGTTGATGTGCAGCCCTTTGGCGGCGGGCTGCGGCAGGCCGGAGGAAAACCAGTCCGCCCAGTCCGCAAAACCGCTGTCGGGCGGCAGCGTGTCGTCGTGGATGAGCGGCAGGGCGAGCAAATCGGCGGGGCGGCGGATGTCGTGCGCGGCGGCGAAGGCGGGCGAGCAGACGGGGAACACGGTTTCGCCGCACCATTTTTCGGCGGCCACGTCCGTCCAGCCGCCCCGACCGTAGCGGATGTCGATGTCGATGTGTTCCGCCAGAAAATCGGTGTAGCGCGGGCTGGTGTTCAGGAACAAATCAATGTCGGGGCAGGCAGCCTGAAAACGCTCCAAGCGCGGCAGCAGCCATTTGGCGGCAAAGGCGGGGCTGGCGGTAACGGCCAGCCTGTGGTTGTGCTGCGCCTGCAATTTCTGCCAGCCCTGCGACAGCCGCCCGAAGCCCGCCTGAATATCGGGCAGCGCGTCCAATGCGCTGTCGGACGGCACCAGCCGCGTGCGCCCGCCGCTCTGCCGCGCAAACAGCGGCCTGCCCAAATAGTCTTCCAAACTTTTCACCAACTGCCCGACGGCGGCGGGGGTTACGTTCAGTTCCTGTGCCGCTGCGGAAAAACTGCGGTGGCGGCAGGCGGCTTCAAAGGCGCGCAGGGCGTTGAGAAAGGCGATTTTCATGGCAAGATTTTCTTTATGTCGGTTAAAGTTTTTATGCGTTGTTTCTGCGGGCAGCAAGTCTATAATACACTTTGTGCAAAGGGAAACGGCCTGCCGCTCATCCGATTGGGATTATAGCAGGCGAAAGTTTTCCTTTGCGTAAACCGTTCAACCCAACCTGAGGAGACCGACATGGTCTATCTGCAAATCACCTTGTTCATCAATCCCGAAAACCGCCCCGCCGCCGCTGCGGTGTACCAAAAATACAAAGCCCCGTTTTTGAAAGACATCGCGGGCGCGCAATCCAAAGAACTGCTGGTGCGCGACGAAGACGTGCAGGTGCTGCACGGTTTCGACACCGCCGCCAACGCCAAGGCGTATCTGGACACCGAGCTGTTTAAACAGGACGTGGTGCGCGAGCTCTCGCCGCTGTTTGCCGCCGCGCCCGACATCCGGATTTACGAAACGGCCTAAGCGCGGGTTTCAGGCAGCCTGAAAGCCGGTACGCACGGATTCGGTGCGGCGGATGCGGAGATCCGCACGGCTAGGGCAGCCTGAAAAACGGAAAAACCGCGTGCGTGCCTTGCAACACCCCACCGATGCGGGCTGCGCTTACTTTTAAAGAAGGCAGGATTTCTGCAAAGCCAAACCGGCGGAAAAACCCGCCACAGATATTTTCAGGTAGCCTCTGCAAGGGCAGGAAAGGCTACCTGAAAACCCGATACCCACCCTAAACAAGGAGAAGCCGCCATGTTCCAAGACTGGAAAACGCACAATGCCGATGTGAAGGCCGCCTTCGCCCAAATGGGCAAAAAGCATCCCAAAATGATTGCCGCCATCGGCGCGCTGGAACAAGCCATCGCCGCCGAAGCCCTCGACGCGAAAACCCGCGAGCTCATCGCCATCGCCGTGGCCGTGGTGAACCACTGCACCAGTTGCATCGCCATCCACGCCGAAGCCGCCGCCAAAGCGGGCGCAACCGAAAGCGAAATCGCCGGCGCGCTCGCCACCGCCGTCTATATGAACGCCGGCGCGGCCTATGCCTACTCGCTGCAAGCCTTGGAAGCCGGCGGCGCGTTCGGCATCGAATAAGTTGCCCACTTTTACTATAGATAAACCGCCTGCGAGGGCGGTTTTTATTTGGGCGGGATTTTTCAGGTAGCCCTTGCCGCAGCAGAGGCTACCTGAAATGATTGCCGCACCCCGTTTTCGCCCTTCCCACCGCAGCGCCCGGCAAATCCTTTATAATCCGCCGCCATTACCGTTTCATTCCCACCACGCTTCCCATGCTCAAATTCACCCTGCACAAAAAAGACGGCCACGCCCGGCGCGGCACGCTCGAACTCAACCACGGCAGCATCGAAACGCCCGTGTTCATGCCCGTGGGCACCTACGGCTCGGTCAAAGCCATGACCCCGCAAAATCTGCACGACATCAATGCCCAAATCATTTTGGGCAATACTTATCACCTGTGGCTGCGTCCCGGATTGGAAGTCATCGAACAATTCGGCGGCCTGCACCAATTTATCGGCTGGAACAAACCGATTCTCACCGACTCCGGCGGTTTCCAAGTATTTTCGCTGTCCGACATGCGCAAGCTCACCGAAGAAGGCTGTACCTTCAAAAGCCCGATTAACGGCGACAAACTCTTCCTCTCGCCCGAAATCTCCATGAAAATCCAAACCGTGCTCAACTCCGACATCGCCATGCAGCTCGACGAATGCACGCCCGGCGAAGCCACGCGCGAGCAAGCCGAAAAATCGCTGCAACTGAGCCTGCGCTGGGCGGAGCGCAGCAAAAAAGCCTTTGAAGATTTGAACAACCCGAATGCCCTGTTCGGCATCGTGCAGGGCGCAATGTACGAAGATCTGCGCGAACAGTCCCTGCGCGGGCTGGAACAGCTCGACTTCCCCGGCCTCGCCATCGGCGGCTTATCGGTGGGCGAACCCAAGCCCGAAATGTACCGTATGCTGCGCGCCGTCGGCCCCATGCTGCCCGAACACAAACCGCATTACCTGATGGGCATCGGCACACCGGAAGACTTGGTGTACGGCGTGGCGCACGGCATCGACATGTTCGACTGCGTCATGCCTACCCGCAACGCCCGCAACGGCTGGCTGTTCACCCGCTTCGGCGACATCAAAATCAAAAACGCCAAGCACAAACACGACACCCGACCGCTCGACGAAGCCTGCACCTGCTACGCCTGTACTCATTTCAGCCGCGCCTACCTGCACCACCTGCACCGCGCCGGCGAAATTTTGGGCGCGCAGTTGAACACCATCCACAACCTGCATTTCTACCAAACCATCATGGCCGAAATGCGCGAAGCCATCGAACAGAGCCAATTCGCCAACTGGCAGGCGCAGTTCCACGAACACCGCGCGCGGGGCACGGATTAAACGGCAAGAGGCTACCTGAAAATCCTTTTCCGCCTCCTGAAAGCATTTGCTTTAAGCTTCACCTCATCTTCAGGTAGCCTCATAAAAATCAGGTAGCCACCTAATCGGATACAGACAAGGCAATGGACAACGAACAAGCATATCTCGCCAAAATCAACGAACTTTGCCGGCTGCCTTATGCCGAACGCAAACAAAAAACACCGCGGCCTGTTTGAGCTGGCGGACGAACTGGAAGCGAACCCATCCTGCGACGAGCGCAACCGCCTGCTGGGCAGGATTTATGCGGAACTGGCCTGATTATGAAACCGCTGCCGCCTATTTTCCCGCTATTACCGACAAAAGCCGCAAAGACATCAAAAACCTGCTCACACAGCAGGAAGCCGCCAAACGCTTCGGCAGCAGCCATGCGGTGGCACGCAGTGCCGCCAAACGCCAAATTCAAGCCGTGCGGGATGCCATAGAAGAAAAGTTGGCGGCGGCGGTAACCGCTGCGGCAGAGCGGTGGTACAAAGATAAACTCTGAGGAAACCCATGCCCCAACCCCAAAAAATCCAATCCGGCGATATTTTCGCCGTTCCCTTGGCAGACGGACGTTTCGGTATCGCCCAAGTGGTATTTTCCCATTACAGCAGGCTGGTGATGGGCGTGCTGGCGATTAGGCAAGACCAAACGCTACCTGAAAACACGCACTATTTGCTGCCGATGAATTGGGCGGAAACCATGCGCCAGCGCGTATTGTTCACCGGCAACCACCTGCTCAAAAACGGCACATGGCCGGTTATCGGGCACCGTCCGTTGAGTGATGACGCAAAGCGGAATTTTTATTTCGTCATCGCCAACACCCTGCACCGCTATCCTGACTGTATGCCGCCCCGCCGCAGCGTCCGCAAAATCAGCCACGAAGAACGCGGCAACTGGAACACGCAATACATCTGCTCGGTGTACGGCATTGCCGACTTCTTGGCAACGGGCGGGTATGATGCCGCCTAAGCCCATTCCGCATCCCGTTTACTGCCGCTTCGTTCAATCCCCGATTTTTCAGGTAGCCTCCCGCCCCGTGTGGCAAAATCCCCCCGCCGCCGATACAATGCCCCTCCTCCACTTGCCCCGCCGCCCTGCTGCTCGCCGCCGCCCTCGCCGGCTGCGCCCCTGCCGACCCAGCCCAGCAATCCGCCGAGCAGGCGCAGCAAATCTCCGCCGCCCTCAAACCCCAGCTCGGCAGCGAACCGCAAGTGCTGGTGAACTCGCGCGACGGCGAAATGTCGCAAGTAATCGTCATCTTCGATCCCGAAGCCGTGCGCGGCAAAAGCGCCGCCCAAGTGCAGGGCATCATCCGCGCCACCGTGCAGCGGCAGCTCGGCCGCGAGCCCGCCGAACTCAACATCCTGCCCAACACCGCCTCACAACCACAAGGAAAATAACATGGCCAAACAGCCCAACCCGCTCAACCTCTGCTGGCTCGACATGGAAATGACCGGCCTCAACCCCGAGCACGACCGCATCATCGAAGCCGCCGTCGTCATCACCGATGCCGATTTAAACATCCTCGCCCAATCCGAATCCTACGCCATCCACCAAAGCGACGAGCTGCTAAACGGCATGGATGCCTGGAACACCGCCACCCACGAGCGCACCGGCCTCACCCAGCGCGTGAAAGCATCCGCCCTCAGCGAAGCCGAAGTGGAGCAGCGCCTGCTCGACTTCATCGCCCCCTGGGTGCCCCAAGGCGCCAGCCCCCTCTGCGGCAATACCGTGCACCAAGACCGCCGCTTCATGCTGCGCTACATGCCCCGCCTCGAAGCCTGGTTCCACTACCGCAACCTCGACGTATCCACCCTCAAAGAGCTCGCCCGCCGCTGGCACCCCGCCGCCTACCGCAGCTTCAGCAAAAAAGGCGCCCACCAAGCGCTCGACGACATCCTCGAAAGCATCGAAGAGCTGCGCCACTACCGCCAAACCTTCCTGCGCCTGCCCGAAGCCAACGAAACCAACCAAGAGGCTACCTGAAAAACACGAGGCTGCTTCAACACAGTTTCTGCGAAATCGAGGCGCCAGCTTCATGCAGCAAACAACCGGCTGAAATGCTGGTAAACCAGGATTCAGCCAACCGTAGCAGCGGATCTCACACCCGCTGCCCGCAACCAAGCCAACGGCAGATATGAAATCCGCCACTACGAAACAACAAAATATTGCCCGGGCTTCAGGCTACCTGAAAACGCAACGCAGCGGAGCTAAATTTTTTCAGGTAGCCTCTCCGCCCAACCAACCCGCCCAAGGAAACCCATGAACCGCAAACCCCTCGCCGCCCTCGCCTGCGCCGCCCTGCTGCTGGCCGGTTGTGCTGCCAAGCCTGCCAACCAACTCCCCACCCTTATTCATTCCGCCAATCCTGTTTACCCGCCGCAGTATGCAGAAGACGGCATCACCGGCAGCGCCACGGTGCAGATGCGTATCGACACCCAAGGCAATGTCCGAACCGTGCGGGTGCTCTCCGCCACCCACCCCTTGTTTGGCCGCTCCGCCGAACGTGCCGCCCGGCAATACAGCTTCACCCCCGCCAAACGCAACGGACAACCGGTGGAGGCCATGATTACCCAAACCATTAGATTTGCCCTTCCGGCAGCCAACACCGGCAATCAGAAAGCCGCCCAGCCCAACCAACCCAAACCCTAAACCCCGCTATGTCCCCCACCACCCTCCCCGCCTGGCAAGCCCTGGCCGAACACCAGCGCGCCACCGCCCACCTCCACCTGCGCGAGCGTTTCGCCGCCGAGCCCGACCGTTTCGAGCGCATGCACGCCGAGCTAAACGGCCTGCTGCTCGACTACAGCAAAAACCGCATCGGCGAAGACACCCTCGATCTGCTCTGCCGCCTGGCCGACGAATCCGGCGCCGCCGAACTGCGCCGCCAAATGTATGCCGGCGGCAAAATCAACCTCAGCGAACACCGCGCCGTGCTGCACACCGCCCTGAGGCTACCTGAAAACGCCCCGCCCGTATTCGTGGACGACATCAACATCGTGCCCCAAGTGCATGCCGAGCTCAACCGCGCCCTCGACTTTGCCGAGCGCCTGCAAAACGGCACGCACCTAGGCTGCACCGGCGCGCCCATCCGCGACGTAGTCAATATCGGCATCGGCGGCTCAGACTTGGGCCCGCGCATGGTGGCACAAGCCCTCGCGCCCTACCGGCAAAACCTCAACGTGCACTTCGCCGCCAATCTCGACAGCGCCGATTTGGATGCCATCCTGCGCCGCGTAGAGCCCAGCACCACGCTCTTCATCATCGCCAGCAAATCCTTCCGCACCCCCGAAACCCTGCTCAACGCCCAAGCCGCGCGCCGTTGGTTTCTGCAATCCGGGCGCAACGAAGCCGACATCGCGCAGCATTTCGCCGCCGTGTCGGCCAATGTGGAGGCCGCCGCCGCGTTCGGCATTGCCCCGCAAAACGTGTTTGCCATGTTTGACTGGGTGGGCGGGCGCTATTCCGTGTGGTCGGCCATCGGCCTACCCGTGATGTGCGCCGTCGGCCGCGAAAATTTCCGCGAGTTTCTGCGCGGCGGCCACGCCATGGACGAACACTTCCTACACGCCCCGTGGCGGCACAACATCCCCGCCCTGCTCGCCCTCATCGGTATCTGGCAGCAAAACTTCTGCGGCAGCAGCAGCCACATCGTCATCCCCTACAGCCACAGCCTGCGCCGCCTTCCCGCCCACCTCCAGCAGCTCGACATGGAAAGCAACGGCAAAAACTGCCGCCGCGACGGCAGCCCCGCCGACTGCGCCACCGGCGCCGCCATCTGGGGCGAAGCCGGCGTCAACTGCCAGCACGCCTTCTTCCAGCTCATCCACCAAGGCACGCAGGTGATTCCCGTGGATTTCATCGTGCCCCTGCTCGGCGAAGGGACAGACGACGGCCGCCACCGCCAACTGGTGGCCAACGCCTTCGCCCAAGCCGAAGCCCTGATGCGCGGCAAAAGAGAGGCCGAAGCCCGCGCCGAGCTGGCACACCAAGGGCTACCTGAAAACCAACAAGCCGCCCTCGCCAGCCAGCGCAGCTTCAGCGGCAACCGCCCCAGCAACACCATCCTCGTGGAGCGCATCACGCCCTACACCCTCGGCATGATTCTCGCCATGTATGAGCACAAAGTATTTATGCAGGGCACCGTGTGGGGCATCAATTCCTTCGACCAATGGGGCGTGGAATACGGCAAAGTGCTGGCGCAAACCATCCTGCCCGAGCTGCAAGGCGCCCCCGCCGCCCGCCACGACGCCTCCACCGCCGCCCTGATCGAGCGCTACCGGCAGGCAGCGGCAAAACAGCCGTAAGCCCGCACGGCCAAATCAGGCTACCTGAAATACCGCCTGTCAAAGCAATCCGCATTTTCAGGTAGCCTTTTTCTCAAAAACCCCTATAATCCCCGCCGTTTGCTTACTCACCCTAATTCAAGAGAACCTTATGACCGCATCCACCCAACCCCGCACCCCCTCCGGCGGCAACACGCTCGCGCTTTCCGTGGTGGGCGCCCTGTTTTTCATGCTGGGCTTCATCACCTGCCTCAACGACGTCCTCATCCCGCACCTCAAAGCCATCTTCCAGCTCAACTACACTCAGGCCATGCTGGTGCAGTTTTGCTTCTTCACCGCCTATGCCGTGATGTCCTTCCCCATGAGCAAGCTGGTGGAAAAAATGGGCTATAAGGCCGGCATCATCGGCGGCTTCCTGATTGCCGCGCTCGGCTGCCTGCTGTTTTACCCCGCCGCCGCCAGCGCGTCTTACCCCATCTTCTTGGGTGCGCTGTTTATCCTCGCTTCCGGCATCGTGCTGCTGCAAGTGGCGGGCAACCCCTACGTTACCCTGCTCGCGCCCCAGGGCAAAGAATCGGTGATGCTCACGCTGATTCAGGCCTTCAATTCGCTGGCCACCACCGTGGCCCCGCCCATCGGTGCCGCGCTGATTTTTGTGGATGCCGCCGCCAGCCAGGCCGAACGCATTTCCTCCGTGCAAATACCCTACTTGGGCTTGGCCGGGTTTATGGTGCTGCTCTCCGTGCTGATCGGGCTGATCAAGCTGCCCGATGCGCGCCAAATCGCCGCCGAGCAAACCGAGGCCGCGCACGACGGCAAAACCAGCGTGTGGCAATACAAACACATGGTGCTGGGCGCCATCGGCATTTTCTGCTACGTGGGCGCCGAAGTGGCCATCGGCTCGCTGATGGTGAACGTGTTAGAACACACCGCCGGCCTCACCCACGACCAGGCCGCAGGCTATCTCTCCATCTATTGGGGCGGCGCCATGGTGGGCCGCTTCATCGGCGCCGGCCTGATGAACAAAATCGCGCCCAACCGATACCTCGGCTTCAACGCCGCCATGGCCATCTTGCTGCTGCTGGCGGTGATTGCCGCAGGCGGCGGCGCGCTCACGCAGTGGTCGCTCTTGCTGGTGGGCTTCTTCAACTCCATCATGTTCCCCACCATTTTCTCCTTGGGCACCAAAGGCCTGGGCAAATTCACCGGCACCGCCTCCGGCATCATTTCCACCGCCATCGTGGGCGGCGCGCTGGTGCCCGTGGCGCAGGGCTACATCATCGACCACGTCGGCCTGATGATTTCCTACCTCGTGCCCGCCGCCTGCTATGTGTATATCCTGTTTTTCGCGCTCAAAGGCTATAAGGCAGACGAAGCCTAAGGCTTAGCCCGGCGGCAACGATAAAGGCTACCTGAAAATCCCCAACGGATTTTTCAGGTAGCCTTTTCCACAGCCAAGCTCACACCCGATGCAGCAACACCTGCAACACAAACTTGCTGCCCACATAAGCCAGCATCAGGCACACAAAGCCCACCAAGCTCCACAGCGCCGCCGTGCGCCCGCGCCAGCGGCGGGTGCGGTGCAGCAGCAGGATGGCCGCATACACCAGCCAAGAAAGCGCCCCAAACACACTCTTATGCGTGAGCGAAAGCGGCTTGCCGAAAATCTCCGGCGAAAACAGCAATCCCCCGCCCACCGACACCGTGAGCAGCACAAAACCCGCCAACATGCTCTGAAACATCAGCTTTTCCAAGCTCAGCAGCGGCGGCAGAAACGACACCAGCGGCGAAATACGGTGCGCGCGCAGGCGGCGGTTTAGCAGCAGAATCAGCAGCGAGAGCAATGCCGCCAAGCCAAACAAACTGTAGGAAAGCAGCGCCGAAGCCACATGCAGCGCAAACGCCGGATTGCCCACCGCATAGCCCGCCCCCGGCTGCGGCCACAGCGCCGCCGCCAGCATAGAAAGCGCCGCCGCCGGATAAAGCAGCAGTTGCAGCCCCTTGAGCGAATAGAAAAAACTGCCGCACCAATACAAAAGCAGCGTGAGCCAAGTGAGCAGGCTCAGCGCATAGCCGATGCCGCTGGGAAAACGCCCATCCAGCAGTGGCTGCCACACCGCCACCGCATGCGCCGGCAACGCCGCCGCCAACACCAGCAGCTCCGCCTTCAGCGGGTAATCCCCTCTCCCGCTTCGCCGCCCAAACCACCAGGCAAAGCCGCCCAGCCCGCCATACAGCAGCCCGAGCAACACAAACAATCCGGCCATTTTCATCCCGTCTCACGCGGCGGCGGCATTTGCCCAAACAGCAAAGCGCAAGCCGCGCACATAGTGTAAAATGCCGCGATTTTAGCAAACTTTGCGGCAGATAGCGGCTACCTGAAAAACACCGGCTGCAACGCAACGAAAGCAAGCAAAGCGAGTTTCTGTAAAACCAAACCCTGCCGCATCCCCAACCACCCCTTTTCTATCCGCCGGGCGGGCACACCAGCCAAGGCCGCGCCCGCCTGGCATAAGGAACCCTATGTTAGACAACCTATCCAGCCGCCTCAGCCAGTGGGCCAAGAAAATGCGCGGCCAAGCGCGCCTCTCCGAAGACAACATCAAAGAAGCCCTGCGCGAAGTGCGCATGGCGCTCTTGGAAGCCGACGTGGCGCTGCCCGTGGTGAAAGACTTCATGGCCGGCGTGAAAGAACGCGCCGTCGGCCACGAAGTCATCGGCAGCCTCACCCCCGGCCAGGCTTTTATCGGCGTGGTAAACCAAGCCCTCACCGAGCTGATGGGCACGCAAAACAGCAGCCTGAACCTGGCCGCCGTGCCGCCCGCCGTGGTGCTGATGGCCGGCCTGCAGGGCGCGGGTAAAACCACCACCGTGGGCAAGCTCGCCCGCCTGCTCAAAGAAAAGCAGCGCAAGAAAGTGCTGGTGGTGTCGGCTGACGTATACCGCCCCGCCGCCATCGAGCAGCTGCGCCTCTTGGCCGAACAAGTGGGCGTGGATTTATTCCCCTCCGACACTTCCCAGCAGCCCGTGGCCATCGCCCAGGCCGCGCTCGATTACGCCAAAAAGCATTTCTACGACGTGCTGATGGTCGATACCGCCGGCCGATTGGCGGTAGACGAAGCCATGATGGCCGAAATCCAGGCGCTGCATGAAGCCGTAAACCCGGTGGAAACCCTGTTTGTGGTCGATGCCATGCTCGGCCAAGATGCCGTCAACACCGCTCAGGCCTTCAACGAAGCCCTGCCGCTCACCGGCGTGGTGCTCACCAAAATGGACGGCGACGCGCGCGGCGGCGCGGCACTTTCCGTGCGCCACGTTACCGGCAAGCCGATTAAATTCATCGGCACCGGCGAGAAAGTGGGCGGCATCGAGCCCTTCCACCCCGACCGCATCGCCGGCCGCATCCTCGGCATGGGCGACGTGCTCACCCTGATTGAAGACGTGCAAAAAGGCATCGATCAGGAAGTGGCCGAGCGTATGGCCAAAAAGCTGCACAAAGGCAAAGGCTTCGACCTCAACGACTTCCGCGCCCAAATCCAGCAGATGCGCAATATGGGCGGCATCCAGTCGCTCATGTCCAAGCTGCCCGGCGAAATGGGGCAGCTCTCCGCGCAAATCCCCGAAGGCGAAGCCGAAAAAGCCATGGGCAAAGTGGAAGCCATCATCAATTCCATGACCCCGAAAGAGCGCGCCAACCCCGCCCTGCTCAAAGCCAGCCGCAAACGCCGCATTGCCGCCGGCTCGGGCACCAGCGTGCAGGAAGTGAACAAAATGCTCAAGCAGTTCGAGCAGTCGCAGAAAATGATGAAAATGTTCGGCGGCAAAGGCATGGGCAAACTCATGCGCATGGCGCAGGGCATGAAAGGCATGTTCCCCGGGCGCTAACACCCTTTAAGGAAGCAAAGAAAGGCTACCTGAAAATTTCAGGTAGCCTTTTCACGTCTCATCATCCCAATCAATGAAATATAGCCATAACCCCGCCTGCACCACTTTCAGACAGACTCCCTCCAGCCTATAATCAGGCTACCTGAAACCCTATCCGTTCATACAGAAAGAGCCATCATGCGCACCCGCCTGCTTCCCCTCGCCGTCCTGCTGCTCGCCGCCTGCGGCCAGCCCTCCGGCCAACCCGATGCTGCCTCCGGCGCATCCTCTCCTGCCAGCCTTGCCCAGCCCGCAGCCACCTCTCCCGCGCTTGCCACCACATCCCACGATTTCTTCCGCCAAAAACGCTGCGTGCAAAAAGACGACTACTGCGCCGAAACCAGCCTCACCCTGCCCGACACCAGCCAAGCCTGGCTCGACCAGCTTCTCAAGCAAAAACTATACTTACGCTACTCCACCGAAAACATACTCATCCAAAACGACGAAGAATTGCGCCAAGCCTACCAGCAAATCCAAAACGATTTGTATGAAGGAGTACAATTTTATGCCGAAGAAAAATCCGCGCTCGGCCAATACAACAACCACACCGACCAAGTCCACTTCCTCTACCAGCGCGGCCACACCGCCGTATTCGAGGTTTCCCACGATGATTATACCGGCGGCGCACACAGCCAATATAGCAGCCAATACCTCATGGTCGATTTGAGCAAACAACAAGCCCTCAGCCTGCAAGACATCATCCGCCCCGGCCAGCAAAGCAAGCTGCAAGAACGCCTGAAAGAAGCATACGACCAATACCAGCAGCAATGTAACTGCCTCACCGGCAAACCCGAGCTCACCGACAACTTCCTCTTCTCCGCCGACGGCATCGAATTCCGCTACCCGCCCTATGAAATTGCCGGCTTTGCCTACGGCGAAATCAATTTAGTGGTGTCTTGGAACTGGCTCGAAGACATCGTCAAACCCGAATACCTTTGGAAACCACCCCAGCCGTCTTCCAAACTGTAAGCCCGCAGCCGGCCGTTGCCGCCGCGCCGCTGCCGCACAAAGGCTACCTGAAACCAAAGTTTGATTTTTCAGGTAGCCTCCTCCCCGCCACAGGCTACCTGAAAAATCCCGTCAAACCATGTAACCGCCCGCCCCCGCCGCCGCACTTAGGGCTATAATGCCGCCCCAAAGCCGCCGCCGCGCAGCCTAACCGAAACACACCTTCCTTAGCCAACTGACTAACCAAAGGAAAGCCCATGACCACCCTCCGCCTCACCGCCGTAGCCGCCCTCTTCGCTGCCGCCTTCGCCGCCACCCCCGCCGTGGCCGACACCCCCTTCCCGCAAAACGCCGAGCTGCACTACGTCGGCCCCTACGGCGTGCCCGCCGTGATGAACTTCAGCCAAAACGGCGGCCGCTACAGCGTCAGCGCCGACATCAACGTGCCCCTCTACAAAATGCGCTTTTCGTCCAACGGCAGCATCACCGGCAAACGCCTCCAGCCCGCCCGCTACAGCGACACCCGCAAAGGCCGCCCCTACGCCGGCGCCACCTTCAACTACGGCGCCCAAACCATCACCTACGGCAAAACCGGCCAAACCGAAACCCAGCCCATCAGCGGCCCCACCTTCGACCTCTTCACCCTCGCCTGGCAGCTCGCCCTCAACAACGGCCAGCTCCCCGCCAACCTCCACATCACCAACGGCAAACGCGTCTATCCCGTGCGCGGCATGACCCGCCTACCCCCCGCCCGCTACAACATCAACGGCGCCAGCATTCCCGTCAACCGCTTCCGCGTGCAGCGCGGCGACGACACCATCGAATACGCCTTCGCCCCCGATTTTGCCAACATCCCCGCCCGCATCAAATACACCGACGACGGCAAAACCTACGAGCTCAAACTGCGCAGCGGCAAAATCGACGGCCAACCCATCCAGCCGGCCAAATAAAGCCGCACTCAGGCTGCCCAAAATTCAACAGACAAGCTGCACCGCAGCCTGTCTGTTTCTTATCCACAAATTTTCAGGTAGCCTTACCCGCATCCCAAAGGCTACCTGAAATCCCAAACCACACCAAATGACCCCCGCCCAACTCCTCCACACCAGCACCCTGCTCGGCCAAGTCCTCGGCTTCGAGCAGCCCGCCGACGCCCTCGTTTCCGCCTATTTCCGCAACCACAAAAAGCTCGGCCGCCAAGACCGGCACGAAATCGCCGAAACCGTATTCGCCGCCCTGCGCCACCTGCAAAAAATCCAAAGCGCCCTGCCCGAGCCCGTGCGCCAGTCCCGCCGTGCCGCACTTGCCGCCCTTGTGCTCGGCCGCGGCCTCAGCATCTCCGCCCTCGCCGGCTGCACCGATGAAGACGAAGCCCAATTCCTCGGCAGCCTGAAAGCCCGCAAAACCGAGTTTGCCGCGCAGCTCAACACCGCCGCCGAACTGCCCGAATGGCTCATCGCCCAACTGCAAGCTCAAGGCTGGGGCAGCGAACGCATCCTCGCCTTCGGCCGCAGCATCTCCACGCCCGCCCCGCTCGACTTGCGCGTGAACACCCTCAAAGCCAAGCGCGACAAAGTGCTCGCCCAACTGCAAGCCGAAGGCATCCGCTGCGAAGCCACACCTTATTCGCCGTGGGGCATCCGCCTGCACGACAAATCCGCCCTCATGCGCCACCCGCTCTTCCTCGACGGCAGCATCGAAGTGCAAGACGAAGGCAGCCAGCTGCTCGCCCGCCTCACCGGCGCGCGGCGCGGCGAAATCATCGTGGATTTCTGCGCCGGCGCCGGCGGCAAAACCCTCGCCCTGGGCGCCGCCATGAACAACAGCGGCCGCCTCTACGCCTTCGACATCGCCGAAAAACGCCTCGCCAAACTCAAACCGCGCATGGTGCGCGCCGGCCTCACCAACATCAGCCCGCAGCGCATCGGCAGCGAAACCGACCCC
The DNA here is from genome assembly GCF_001648355.1 of Eikenella longinqua. Classification (GTDB taxonomy): domain Bacteria; phylum Pseudomonadota; class Gammaproteobacteria; order Burkholderiales; family Neisseriaceae; genus Eikenella; species Eikenella longinqua. The sequence goes on from NZ_LXSL01000011.1 coordinate 270,824, forward strand.
CGCCTCGACCGCCTCACCGGCAAAGCCGACCGCGTGCTGGTGGACGCACCCTGCTCCGGGCTGGGCACGCTGCGTCGCAATCCCGATTTGAAATACCGCCAATCGCCCGAGCGCATTGCCGAGCTGGAAAAACAGCAGGCCGCCATCCTCGAAGCCGCCGCCCGCCTGGTGCGCCCCGGCGGCCGCCTGGTGTATGCCACCTGCAGCGTGCTCGCCGCCGAAAACGAAAGGCAGGCCGAACGCTTCGGCGCCGCCCACCCCGATTGGCGCTTGGAAAACGCCGCCGAATTGCTGCCCGACTGCCCCGAACTGTTTTCAGGTAGCCCCTATCTCCAGCTCGATACCGCCGCCCACCGCACCGACGGCTTCTTCGCCGCCGTGTGGGCGCGCCCCGAATAAAGCTGATTAAGCCGCCGCAAATCCGCTATAATGCCCGCCGTTTCAACCGGCCGTTTGCAGTTCGGCATACACATTATTTTTATCCCGATTTAATCCCAAAAGGAAAACCATGAGCATTCAAGAAGAAATCAAACAAATCGTGAGCGGCAACCGCGTGGTGCTGTTTATGAAAGGCACCAAGCAATTCCCGCAATGCGGCTTCTCCTCCCGCGCCGTGCAAATCCTGCAAGCCGCCGGCTGCAACGACTTCCTCACCGTCAACGTATTGGAAAATCCCGAAATCCGCCAAGGCATCAAAGAATATGCCGATTGGCCCACCATTCCGCAGCTGTATATAAACGGCGAATTCGTGGGCGGCTCCGACATCATGATGGAAATGTACGAAGCCGGCGAGCTGCAAGCCTTGCTGCAAGCCTTGCTGCAAGCCTAAGCGCCGTTTCCCGAAAACAAACCAGCCCGCCGCAGCGCATAAAAAAGCCGTGGCGGGCTGATTATTTTCTTCCATAAAAAAGCCATATTCCGTATAATCGGCCGCACATTTGTTCCAACAACCTTCAGCAAAGGAAAAATCATGGCAAGCCGTGAAACCCTCGATCAACTTTTAGAACAGAAAAAAGCCTTGGAAGACCGCATCCAGCGCCGCCTGGCTTCCGAGAAGAAGAAAAAAGTCAACCAAATCGTTTCCCTGATGCAAACCTTCGATATCAGCCTGAGCGATGTAGAAGCTGGCCTGAAAGAAAAGCAGAGCCGCCCGCAATACCGCAACCCGCAAACCGGCGCCACTTGGGGCGGCGTGGGCAAACGGCCGAAATGGATTGTGGAAGCCCAGGAAAAGGGCATCGACATCAAGAAATTCCTAGTGTAATCCGGAGCATCCTATCCGCAAAAGGCTACCTGAAAAATCAAAGCAATTATTTTCAGGTAGCCTTTTTCCAGCAATCTTCACCTCATCACCCCATCAAACACCTATGCTGAAACACACCATCGATTTCCCCCTTATCGGCCAATTAACCATGCAAGGGCAGCGCAAAATTTGGGAAGGCCGATGGGGGATACCCGAATTGGGGCAAGATGATTTTAATGTGATCATTTATGGCGAATTAAACGGCCCAACGGCAGCCCAGCAAAATGTGTTGCAGAATTTTTACCAAAACCGCAATGAAATGTCGGGCCGGATATGCGATGAATTGGCAGCCTATTTGAACAGCGGCGAGTGGGATATGCCCGATTTGCCCGAAATCACTGCCGCAAACATATGGCAATTCCTCAACCCCGAAACCATCATGCTGGACAACCCAAACGATAAACGCAGCTATTACGGCAACGGCACCGATATGCTGCTGTCGATAGGCTGGCTGATCGGCGGCTTAGAAGATTGCGGCATTCAAATTTATTTAAAAAACGGTACCGAATTCGACGGCATCGGCAGCGAATAATTTTCAGGTAGCCTCTTTCCCGCCTGCTTTGGCAACAAAATTGCTGCCATTCGGCATTTCCCCCGCAACGTTTCACCCATAAGGATTCCCGCATGGAACAGTTCAACACCCTGTTTCTGATTATGGCTTCGCTGCTGTTTGTGAGCGTGGTGGCCACACGTATGTCGGCGCGGCTCGGCATGCCGCTGCTGCTGGTGTTCCTCGGCGTGGGCATGCTGGCGGGCGAGGAAGGCATCGGCGGCATCCGTTTCAACAACTACACCGCCGCCGCGCTGGTGGGGCAGCTGGCGCTGGCCATCATCCTGCTCGACGGTGGCCTGCGCACGCAGATGTCCACGGTGCGCATCGCGCTCAAGCCGGCGTCGGTGCTGGCCACAGCGGGCGTGGCGGGCAGCGTGCTGCTGCTGGGCTTGTTTGCCACCTTTTTCCTGGGCATTGATTGGAAGCTGGGCTTTCTGATGGCGGCCATCGTGGGCTCCACCGATGCGGCGGCGGTGTTTTCGCTGCTGCGCAACAGCGGCGTGCGGCTCAATTCGCGCGTGTCGGCCACGCTGGAGCTGGAAAGCGGCCTGAACGACCCGATGGCCATCCTGCTGGTTACGGCGCTTACCGGGCTGATTGCGCAGCCGGAACAGTCGGGGCTGTGGCAGGTGTTGATTATGCTGGTGCAGCAGCTTGGGCTGGGCGTGATATTCGGCCTGGCTGCGGGCAAACTCTTGGCCTTCATCCTCAAGCGCATCCGGCTGGCGGAAGGGCTGTATGCACTGATGATTGCCTCGGGCGGGCTGATGTTGTTTGCGGTGAGCAATATGTTCGGCGGCAGCGGCTTTCTGGCGGTGTATCTGGCCGGGCTGCTTATCGGCAACTCGCGCAACAATGCCACGGAGCACGTACTGAATGTGATGGACGGCCTGGCCTGGCTGGCGCAGGCGGCGCTGTTTTTGGTGTTGGGGCTGCTGGTGTCGCCCTCGCGGCTGCTGGACCACGGCTGGCAGGCGCTGGCCATCGGCGCGTTTCTGATGCTGGTGGCGCGGCCACTGGCAGTGTGGCTTTCCATCCGCTGGTTCCGCTACGCCAAACGCGAGCTGATCTACATCAGCTGGGTGGGGCTGCGCGGGGCGGTGCCGGTAACGCTGGCGCTGATGCCGCTGATGATGGGCGTGCAGGGCTCGATGCTGCTGTTCGACGTTACCTTCGCGGTGGTGATTTTGTCGCTCTTGGTGCAGGGCACCACCATTCCGGTGGCGGCACGTCGGCTGGACGTGGTCATCCCGCCCGCGCCCGAGCCGCAGGCCAGCCGCGAGCTGTGGCTCACACGCACGCTGCCGGTGCTGATGCAGTCGTTTGCCGTGGAAGCCGGTTCCGATGCGGAAAACAGCCACCCCTACGCCATGACGCGCAGTGCGGATTTTTCAGGTAGCCGCTTCTTCGCCCTGGTGCGCGACGGGGAAATGCTGCAAACCAATATGAGCACGCGCATGCAGGCGGGCGATGTGGTGTGGTATGTGCTGCCGGAAGACAAAGGCGAAGAGTTTGCCGAACAATTTGCCGGCAACGTGCCTGGCCGGCAGCAGTTTTACGGCGAATTCGTGGTGCGCCCCGATGCCCGCGCCGACGAGCTGGCGCAGGCCTACGGCTTGCAAACCAAGCCGGAAGAAGCCGGGCTGCAGCTGGTTTCCCTGTTCCGCCAGCGCTTTGGCGACGTGCCCGTGGCTGGCGACCGCATCAACATCGGCGGCATCGAAATCACCGTGAAAGAGCTCGACGAACACAGCCACATCAAATGGCTGGGCCTGAAGATTCCGCGCTCAGCGGAAGCGGGGTAAAACCTTTTTCAGGTAGCCCACCATTTTTCAGGTAGCCTCCAATTCAAAACAGCATGACTCATCATCATGCTGTTTTCTTTTTAGCAACAGGCTACCTGAAACCCCAAAAGGCTACCTGAAAATACAAACCAACTAAAAAAGGCTACCTGAAAAGATATCTTGACGCAGCCAAGGCAGCGCTTATAGTGGATTAACAAAAATCAGGACAAGGCGACGAAGCCGCAGACAGTACAAGTAGTACAGCAAGGCGAGGCAACGCCGTACTGGTTTTTGTTAATCCACAATATCCAAACCTAAGCACCCGCCTCAATCCTCCTCCACATCCTCATCCGCATGCCGCGCCAAACGCCGCAGCGCCTCAGCCAATTCCGGATGCCGCGCCAAGCCCTCCGCCATTTCGCGGCACTTTTCCGCCGCAGCCCGGCTCAAATGCGCCTGTTTCACCGGCTCCCGCTCCTGCTCCCTCGGGCTCACCTTCACCTGCACTTGCCGCGCCTCCGGGCACACCGCCTGCCAAGCCCCCAGCAAACTAGGCGAGAGCATCCGCAGTCGCGCCGCCGCCATATTGTTATCCGCATACCACACCAGCACCCCCTCGCGCACCCGCACCGCCCGGCAACAGCCGCGCAGCTTGGCCGGCAGCCGCGCCTCCAGCGCTTGCGCCGTATGCCGCCAGCTTTCCGCCCGCACAATCAAATCGTGCAGCACCGCATCACCGCGGCTCAAATTATCGCGGCCGTGGCGGCTGTGTCGCTCCAGATTAAGGCGGTCGAGTTCAGACATAAAAGGCTACCTGAAAAAAGAAAACAAACCATCAACGGCTCAACAAAAGCCCGGCCGAAACCAATCGCCAGGCCGTCCGGCCCGCTCCCGGCAAAAAACCCCGCCCGCCGCGCTTGAAATCCCGCCCAAGCAGGCCATATTACCAGCGCGAACGGGTTTGATTATGCTAAAATTGCCCGTTATGTTCATCCAAAATAAAACGGCGTAGCAAGGCTCTTTTTATTTTGTATGCCCACTATTCTACTACCGGCAACGGCAATACCGCTTAAGGGATTAAATATTTTATGATTACTTCACTGGCCAAAAAAGTGTTCGGCAGCCGCAACGACCGGCTTCTGAAACAATACCGCAAATCCGTGGCACGCATCAACGGCATGGAAGGCGCCATCCAAGCGCTCGACGATGCCGCACTGCAAGCCAAAACCGACGAATTCAAACAGCGGCTGGCCCAGGGCGAAACCCTCGACGGCATTTTGGAAGAAGCCTTTGCCGTGTGCCGCGAAGCCTCCCGCCGCACCCTCGGCATGCGCCATTTCGACGTACAGCTCATCGGCGGCATGGTGCTGCACCAAGGCAAAATCGCCGAAATGCGCACCGGCGAAGGCAAAACCCTGGTGGCCACGCTGGCCGTGTATCTCAACGCGCTCTCCGGCAAAGGCGTGCACGTGGTCACGGTAAACGACTACCTCGCCTCGCGCGATGCCAAAATCCTCAGCCCGCTCTACAACTTCCTTGGCATGAAAGTGGGCGTGATCGTGGCCAATATGGATCAAGACGCCAAGCACGAAGCCTACGGCGCCGACATCACCTACGGCACCAACAACGAATTCGGCTTCGACTACCTGCGCGACAACATGGTGCACCAGCTGGGCGACAAAGTGCAGCGCGAGCTGAACTTCGCCGTGGTGGACGAAGTGGACTCCATCCTCATCGACGAAGCCCGCACTCCGCTCATCATCTCCGGCCAGGCCGACGACAACACTGATCTCTATCTGATCATGAACAAAGTGCCCGCCCAGCTCACCCGCCAGGAAAAAGAAGACAGCGAAGGCGACTACTGGGTAGACGAGAAAAACCGCACCGTATTGCTCAGCGAAGCCGGCCACGAACACGCCGAACAAATCCTCACCCGCATGGGCCTGCTCAAAGAAGGCGAATCGCTGTATTCCGCCGCCAACATCGCGCTCATGCACCACCTGATGGCCGCCCTGCGCGCCCACAGCCTGTTTAACTTAGACGAACACTACGTGGTGCAAGACGGCGAAATCGTGATTGTGGACGAATTCACCGGCCGCCTGATGACCGGCCGCCGCTGGTCGGAAGGCCTGCATCAGGCCGTGGAAGCCAAAGAAGGCGTGGAAATCCGCAAAGAAAACCAAACCCTGGCCTCCATCACCTTCCAAAACTACTTCCGCCTCTACAGCAAACTCTCCGGCATGACCGGCACAGCCGACACCGAAGCCTACGAGTTCCAAAGCATCTACGGCCTCGAAACCGTGATCATCCCCACCAACCGGCCGATGATCCGCAAAGACCACAACGACCAAGTGTTCCGCACCGCCGAAGAAAAATACGAAGCCGTGGTGGCCGACATCAAAGAGCGCCATGCCAAAGGCCAGCCCATCCTCGTGGGCACCACCAGCATCGAAAACTCCGAGCTGGTGTCCAACCTGCTCTCCCGCGCCGGCTTGGCGCACAACGTGCTGAACGCCAAAGAACACGCCCGCGAAGCCGACATCGTGGCGCAGGCCGGCAAAACCGGCATGATTACCGTGGCCACCAATATGGCCGGCCGCGGCACCGACATCGTGCTCGGCGGCAACGTGAAACACCTCAGCCACATCATCCGCAACAACCCCGATTTGAGCGAAGAAGAAAAAGAACAGCGCATCAAAGCGCTGGAAGACGGCTGGCAGGAAGAGCACGACCGCGTGATTGCCGCCGGCGGCCTGCACATCGTCGGCACCGAGCGGCACGAAAGCCGCCGTATCGACAACCAGCTGCGCGGTCGCGCCGGCCGCCAGGGCGACATCGGCTCCAGCCGCTTCTACCTCTCGTTTGAAGACCCGCTGCTGCGCCTGTTCGCCCTCGACCGCCACGCTGCCCTGCTGGACAAGCTCGCCCCCGAACGCGGCATCCCGATCGAAGCCAACCTGCTCACCCGCCAGATTGAAAGCGCCCAGCGTAAAGTGGAAGGCCGCAACTTCGACATCCGCAAACAAGTGCTGGAATACGACGACGTGGCCAACGACCAGCGCAAAGTCATCTACAGCCGCCGCAACGAAGTGCTGGAAACCGAAGACAACTCCGAGCTGATGACCGAAATCCGCCGCGAAGCCGTAGACAACCTGGTCGATCTCTACATGCCCGCCGACAGCATCGAAGAACAATGGGACTTGCCCGCGCTGGAAAAACAATTGCGCGCCGAATTTCTCATCGACGCCCCCGTGTCCGAATGGCTCAAGCAAGACCCCACGCTCGACAACCAAGACGTAAAAGAGCGCGCCTGGCAGCTGGCCGACCTCGCCTACACCGCCAAAACCAACCTCGTTGGCCCCGAGCTGATGCATCAATTCGAGCGCAACATCTTCCTGCAAGTGATGGACAGCCAATGGCGCGAACACCTCTCCGCCATGGATTATCTGCGCCAAGGCATCCACCTGCGCGGCTATGCCCAGAAAAATCCGAAACAGGAATACAAAATCGAATCCTTCGAAATGTTCCAAAACCTGTGGCAGAGCATCCGCGGCGAAACCGCCAAGCTCCTGTCGCAAGTGCGTTTCGAGCTGAACGAGCCCGCGGCGGAAGAAAGCGCCCCCATCCCGGTGGACTACCAGGAAACCCACGCCCCCGCGCCCGATGTTACCTTCCTAGCCGCCAACGGCAGCCCCGAAGCCGCCGCCGAATTTGCCAGCGACGACTTCAGCCCCGCCGCCCTTGCCGCCCGCGGCCAACTGGTACACCGCAACGACCCCTGCCCCTGCGGCAGCGGCCTGCGCTACAAACAATGCCACGGCAAGCTGGACTAAACTGCCCGGCCTAAGCTGAGCATCAAAGGCTACCTGAAAACCAAAACTCCGTTTTCAGGTAGCCTTTCCCTTACCCCAAACCAACGCGTATAGGCTACCTGAAAATATCCTCCTCCCAAAGCCACCTTTTTTCAGGTAGCCTCCAGCACCCGCTTGCCGCCCCCGCCCTTTTCCAGTATAAACGCCCATCAGCGCCGCCCTTTCGCACACTAATAATCATCCGGCGCTTCAAACCACTCTCCAAGCCTTCCCCGCTGCCGCAGCAAGCCGCCTGCGCCTATTTTCAGGTAGCCTCTCCGGCAACCCCGTCCACACCACACAGGAGAGCATCATGTCCAAAGACCAAACCGGCCACCACTTCCTCGCCCGCCTCGGCAAAACCCGCTTGCGCCCCGGCGGCCGCCGCGCCACCGACTGGCTCATCAGCCAAGCCCGCTTCACCCCCGACAGCCGCGTGCTCGAAGTAGCCTGCAACATGGGCACCACCACCGTCGGCCTCGCCCAACGCTTCGGCTGCCATATCACCGGCGTCGATTTAGACGAAAACGCCCTGGCCAAAGCCCGGCAGAACATCGCCGCCGCCGGCCTGGAGCAGCTCGTGCAAGTGCAGCACGCCAACGCCACCGCTCTGCCCTTCCCCGACAACAGCTTCGACATCGTCATCAACGAAGCCATGCTCACCATGCTCCCGCTCGCCAACAAACAAATGGCCGTGGCCGAATACTTCCGCGTGCTCAAACCCGGCGGCGTGCTGCTCACCCACGACGTCGTCGTCAGCACGCACGACACCGAAGCCGCCGTCCAGCGCCTGCGCGACACCATCCAAGTTAAAGTTACCCCGCTCACCGAAAGCGCCTGGACGGAGCTGTTCCGCCAAGGCGGCTTTGCCGACATCACCACCCTCAGCGGCGGCATGACCCTGCTCTCCCCCGCCGGCCTACTGCACGACGAAGGCTGGCGCCGCACCCTGCACATCCTCAAAAACGCACTCAAAGCCGAAAACCGCGCCACCTTCAAGTGCATGTACTGCACCTTCAACGACCCCGCGCAAAGCCTGGGCTTTATCGCCGTGTGCAGCCGCAAGCCCGCCTAAACGCCTGCCGGATTCCAAACAAAAGGCTACCTGAAAATACGGCTTCAACCTTATTGAAAACAAGCATGTATCGTTTTCAGGTAGCCTCAACTCAAGAAAAGGCTACCTGAAAACTTTGGCGCTGCAGAAATTTTGCCGCGCCACGCTTTCAGGCAGCCTTTAGCCCGCTACACACCACCTGCTGTGTGCCACCCATCCCGCCAGCCATGCGGCTACCTGAAAACAAAAGGCCGAAACCTGCCATGCGGTTTCAGCCTTTTATTTTCAGGTAGCCTCAAGCCTTATTCGGCGGCTTCGTCCACCTTTTCGTTTACCTGCGCCTCGTGGTGCGCCTGCCACTGCGCGCGGCGGCTGCGGTGGTAGGTCAAGCCGGTGCCGGCGGGAATCAGTCGGCCCACAATCACGTTTTCCTTCAGGCCGCGCAGGTCGTCTTTCTTGCCCATGATGGCGGCTTCGGTGAGCACGCGGGTGGTTTCCTGGAAGGAAGCGGCGGAAATGAAGCTGTCGGTAGAGAGCGAGGCTTTGGTGATGCCCAGCAGGATGTTGTCGAAGCGTGCTGGCTCTTTGCCTTCGGCAGCCGCGCGTTCGTTGGCCTGCATCACGTCGCCGCGTTCCACTTGCTCGCCGGTGATGAAGCCGGTTTCGCCGGGGTCGGCAATGTTCACGCGGCGCAGCATCTGGCGGATGATCACTTCGATGTGCTTGTCGGAAATGCGCACGCCTTGCAAGCGGTACACTTCCTGCACTTCCTGCACGATGTAGCGCGCCAGGGCTTCAATGCCTTGCAGGCGCAGGATGTCGTGCGGATCCACCGAGCCGTCCACGATAATCTCGCCGCGGTTCACCACTTGGCCGTCGTGCACCAAAATCTGTTTCTCTTTGGAAATCAGGGTTTCGTGTGCCGCACCTTCCAAATCGGTGATCACCAGGCGCTGTTTGCCCTTGGTTTCTTTACCGAAGGAGACGGTGCCGGTTACTTCGGCCAGCATGCCGGCGTCTTTGGGCACGCGGGCTTCAAACAGCTCGGCCACGCGCGGCAGACCGCCGGTGATGTCGCGGGTTTTGGAAGAAGCCTGCGGGATACGCGCCAGCACGTCGCCCTTGCCCACTTCCTGATCTTCGCGCACGGTAATCACCGCGCCCACGGGGAAGGCCATGGATACTGGCGTTTCGGTGCCGGGCACGGTGACTTCTTCGCCGTTTTCGTCCAGCAGTTTCACGGTCGGGCGCAGCAGTTTGCTGCTGCTGGAGCGGCGTTTGCCGTCGATCACCACCAAAGTGGAAAGGCCGGTGATTTCGTCGGTTTGACGGGTAACGGTTACGCCTTCTTCCACGTTTTCAAAGCGCACGCGGCCGGCGTATTCGGTAATCATCGGGCGGGTGTGCGGATCCCAGGTGGCCAGGGTTTGGCCGGCTTTCACCGCAGAGCCGTCCTGCACCAGCAAGGTGGCGCCGTAGGGCACTTTGTGGCGCTCGCGTTCGCGACCCACTTCGTCGTGAATCACCAATTCGCAGGAGCGGCCAATCACCACCAGCTCGCCTTTATTGTTGGCCACATAACGCATCTGGCTGCTGAAGCGGGCGGTACCATTGGATTTGGCTTCCACCTGGCTGGCAGCGGCGGCACGCGAGGCGGCACCACCGATGTGGAAGGTACGCATGGTCAGCTGGGTACCCGGTTCGCCGATGGATTGTGCGGCAATCACACCCACGGCTTCGCCGGTGTTCACCAGTTTGCCGCGTGCCAAATCGCGGCCGTAGCACTTGGCGCACAGGCCGTAGCGGGTTTTACAGGTAATCGGAGTGCGGACTTTCACTTCGTCCACGCCGGAGCGGTCGATCAAATCCACCAGCTGCTCGTTGAGCAGGGTACCGGCTTCCACCAAGGTGGCGCCGCTGGAAGGATCCACCACGTCTTGCGCGGTAACTCGGCCCAAAATGCGGTCGCGCAGGGCTTCAATCACGTCGCCGCCCTGTACCACAGCCTTCATCACGAAGCCGTCGCTGGTGCCGCAATCGTCTTCCACCACCACCAAATCTTGGGTAACGTCTACCAAACGGCGGGTCAGGTAGCCTGAGTTGGCGGTTTTCAGCGCGGTATCGGCCAAACCTTTGCGCGCACCGTGGGTGGCGATAAAGTATTGCAATACGGTGAGGCCTTCGCGGAAGTTGGAGGTAATCGGCGTTTCGATAATCGAGCCGTCCGGCTTGGCCATCAGGCCGCGCATACCGGAAAGCTGCTTAATTTGGGCGGCGGAACCGCGGGCGCCGGAGTCGGCCATCATGTAGATGGAGTTGAACGACTCCTGATCCACTTCCTTGCCTTCGCAGTCGATCACCTTCTGTTTGGAAAGATTGTCCATCATCGCTTTGGCAATCTTATCGCCGGCACGACCCCAAATATCCACCACTTTGTTGTAGCGCTCGCCGTTGGTCACCAAACCTTGGCGGTATTGGTCTTCGATTTCCTTCACTTCTTTCTGTGCTTCAGACAAGAGCTTGGCTTTTTCTTTCGGCACTTCCATGTCGTCCACGCAGATGGAGATGCCGCCTTTGGCCGCGAAGCTGAAGCCGGTGTACATCAGGTGGTCGGCGAAAATCACCGTGTCGCGCAGGCCGCACAGGCGGAACGAGGCGTTAATCAGGCGGGAAATTTCTTTTTTCTTCAGCGCCTTGTTGATGTATTCAAACGGCAGGCCTTTGGGCAGGATTTCGGAGAGCAACGCACGGCCGACGGTGGTTTCGTAGCGCTTGGTTACCGGCTCAAACTCGTCTTGGTCGTTTTTCTCCCATTCTTGCAGGCGCACGGTAATCTTGGTGCCGAGCTCCACCTGTTTGGTGTAATAAGCGCGGTGCACTTCTTTTACGTCGGAGAACAGGCTGCCTTCGCCTTTGCCGTTGATTTTGTCGCGGGTCATGTAGTACAGACCCAATACGATGTCCTGCGAGGGCACGATAATCGGCTCGCCGTTGGCAGGCGAGAGCACGTTGTTGGAGGCCAGCATCAGGGTGCGGGCTTCCATCTGCGCTTCCAGGCTCAACGGCACGTGCACGGCCATTTGGTCACCGTCGAAGTCGGCGTTAAACGCAGCGCACACCAAAGGATGCAGCTGGATGGCCTTGCCTTCGATCAGAATCGGCTCGAAGGCTTGGATACCCAAGCGGTGCAGCGTCGGCGCACGGTTGAGCATGATCGGATGTTCGCGGATCACTTCTTCCAAGATGTCCCACACTTCCGGCACTTCCTGCTCCACCAGTTTCTTGGCGGCTTTGATGGTAGCAGCCAAACCGCGCACTTCCAGCTTGTGGAAAATAAACGGTTTGAACAGCTCCAGCGCCATTTTCTTCGGCAGGCCGCACTGGTGCAAGCGCAGGTAGGGGCCAACGGTAATCACGGAACGGCCGGAGTAGTCCACGCGTTTGCCCAGCAGGTTTTGGCGGAAACGGCCGCCTTTGCCTTTAATCATGTCGGCCAAGGATTTCAGCGGGCGTTTGTTGGCGCCGGTCATCGCTTTGCCGCGGCGGCCGTTGTCCAACAGACTGTCCACGGCTTCTTGCAGCATGCGTTTCTCATTGCGCACGATGATGTCGGGCGCATGCAGCTCCAGCAGGCGTTTCAGGCGGTTGTTGCGGTTGATGACGCGGCGGTACAGGTCGTTCAAATCGGAAGTGGCGAAGCGGCCACCGTCCAGAGGCACCAGCGGACGCAAATCGGGCGGCAACACGGGCAGCACATCCATAATCATCCACTCCAGCTTCATGCCGGAACGGTGGAAGGCTTCCAATACTTTCAAACGCTTGGCCAACTTTTTGATTTTAGTTTCGGAGCCGGTACTTTCCAACTCTTGGCGCAAAATCTCGATTTCGGCAGGCACGTCCAGCGAACGCAGCAGCTCGCGGATGCCTTCGGCACCCATTTTGGCGTCGAAATCTTCACCGTATTCATCCAGCTTGGCGTAGTAGTCTTCTTCGGTGAGCAGCTGGCGACGTTGCAGCGGGGTCATGCCGGGGTCGGTTACCACGAAGGCTTCGAAATACAATACGCGCTCGATGTCGCGCAGGGTCATGTCCAGCACCATGCCGAGGCGGGAGGGCAGTGATTTCAAGAACCAGATGTGGGCCACGGGCGCGGCCAGCTCGATGTGCCCCATGCGCTCGCGGCGCACTTTGGACAGGGTAACTTCCACACCGCATTTTTCGCAGGTCACGCCTTTAAACTTCAAGCGCTTATACTTGCCGCACAAGCATTCGTAGTCTTTCACCGGGCCGAAAATTTTGGCGCAGAAGAGGCCGTCGCGCTCAGGTTTGAAGGTACGGTAGTTGATGGTTTCCGGCTTTTTCACTTCGCCGTAAGACCAAGAGCGGATGGTGTCCGGCGAGGCGATGCCGATCTTGATGGCATCGAATTCTTCTTCCATGCCTGCGGCTTGCAGGGGGTTAAACAAGTTCGACAAATTCATTTTTGCTCCTAATCAGGATTTTATATTTTGCTCACTCTGTTTCAGGTAGCCTCAGGCTACCTGAAAAATATGGAATAGCAGTTTGGCGGGAAGATTGCCGGGCTGCTTCGGCGGATGAAATATCGCGTGCCCAAACCAGCCTCGGCCATTTTCAGGTAGCCTCAGAGGCTACCTGAAAACTTCCGCCTAATACCGCTCCATATCGATATCCAAGCCCAGCGAACGGATTTCTTTCACCAGCACGTTGAAGGACTCCGGCATGCCGGCTTCGATTTTGTGTTCGCCCTTCACGATGTTTTCATACATTTTGGTACGGCCGGTCACGTCATCCGATTTCACGGTTAGCATTTCCTGCAGCGTGTAGGCGGCGCCGTAAGCCTCCAGTGCCCACACCTCCATCTCACCAAAACGCTGGCCGCCGAACTGCGCCTTACCACCCAGCGGCTGCTGGGTAACCAGTGAGTACGGGCCGGTGGAGCGGGCGTGCATTTTTTCGTCTACCAAGTGGTGCAGCTTCAGATAATGCATCACGCCCACGGTTACCTTGCGGTCGAACGGTTCGCCGGAGCGGCCGTCGTAGAGGGTGATCTGAGTTTTGGTGTCATTGAAGCCGAGCTTCTGCACTTCGGGGTCGTCGCTGGGGTAGGCCAGCTCGAGCATGTCGTAGATTTCCTGCTCTTTGGCACCGTCGAACACGGGCGAAGCGAAGGTGGCACCGCTCTTCAGGTTTTCGGCCAATTCGAGGATTTCCGCATCGCTGAGCGATTTGAGGTCTTCCTTCTTACCGCTGCCGTTGTACAGTTTTTCCAGGAAGGCGCGGATGTCTTTCACCTTGCGCTCTTCAGCCAACATTTTTTCAATGCGCTGGCCGATGCCTTTTGCCGCCCAGCCCAAGTGCACTTCCAGAATCTGGCCGATGTTCATGCGGCTCGGTACGCCCAAGGGGTTGAGCACGATGTCTACGGTGCGGCCGTCGGCCATGTAGGGCATGTCTTCCACCGGCAGAATGCGCGATACCACGCCTTTGTTACCGTGGCGGCCGGCCATTTTGTCGCCCGCCTGCAAGCGGCGTTTGATGGCGATGAACACTTTCACCATTTTCTGTACGCCCGGGGGCAGTTCGTCGCCCTGGGTCATTTTCTTTTTCTTGATTTCGTACAGTTCGTCGGCTTCTTCGCGTTTTTGTTGCAGCGAAAGCTTGATCAGCTCCATCTGTTTGGCGATGTCTTCATCGGCCACGCGGATATCGAACCAGTCGTGTTTGGTGGGCAGGGAAGCCAGATATTCGGCGGTGATTTCTTTGCCTTTGCCCAGCTTCAGCGGGCCGCCGTTGGCTTTCTGGCCAACAATCATGCGCTCGACACGATCGAAAGCATCGTTGTCGAAAATACGCAACTGGTCGCCCAAATCTTGACGGTAGCGTTTCAATTCGCCGTCGATAATCGACTGGGCGCGTTTGTCGCGCTGGATGCCTTCACGGGTGAACACCTGCACGTCGATAACCGTGCCGCTCATGCCGGTGGGCATGCGCAGGGAAGTGTCTTTCACATCGGAAGCTTTTTCGCCGAAGATGGCGCGCAGCAATTTTTCTTCCGGCGTAAGCTGGGTTTCGCCTTTGGGCGTCACCTTGCCCACCAATACGTCGCCGGCTTCCACTTCGGCGCCGATGTACACAATGCCGCTTTCATCCAGGCGGTTTTGCATGCGCTCGGACAGGTTGGGAATATCGCGGGTGATTTCTTCCGCACCCAGCTTGGTATCGCGCGCCACCACATTCAACTCTTCAATGTGGATGGAGGTGTAGCGGTCGGCAGCGGCCACTTTCTCGGAAATCAGAATCGAGTCTTCATAGTTGTAGCCGTTCCAAGGCATGAAGGCGATGGTCATATTCTGACCGAGCGCCAGTTCGCCCAAATCGGTGGAAGCGCCGTCGGCAATCAGGTCGCCGCGCTGCAACACGTCGCCGGCTTTCACCGCCGGGCGTTGGTTGATATTGGTGGACTGGTTGGAACGGGTGAATTTCACCAAGTTGTAAATGTCCACACCCACTTCACCGGCCACAGTCTCTTCGTCGTGCACGCGCACCACAATGCGGTTGGCATCCACATATTCCACCACGCCGCCGCGACGAGCCACGATGGCGGTGGCCGAGTCCACGGCCACGGACCGCTCGATACCGGTGCCGACCAGCGGTTTTTCGGCACGCAGGCAGGGCACGGCCTGACGCTGCATGTTGGCACCCATCAAGGCACGGTTGGCGTCGTCGTGCTCCAGGAAGGGAATCAGCGAGGCTGCCACAGACACCACCTGGCCGGTGGCCACGTCCATGTATTGCACGCGGTCGGCGCTGGCCATGATGGTTTCGCCTTTTTCGCGGCAGGTAATCAAATCGCCTTTCAGGTAGCCTTTCTTATCCACTTCGGCATTGGCCTGCGCAATCACATAACGGCCTTCTTCGATGGCAGACAAGTAATCGATTTCGTCGGTGACTTTGCCGTCCACCACACGACGGTACGGCGTTTCCAAGAAGCCGTAATCATTGGTGCGCGCATAAACCGACAGCGAGTTGATCAAACCGATGTTCGGGCCTTCCGGCGTTTCGATCGGGCACACGCGGCCATAGTGGGTCGGGTGTACGTCGCGCACCTCGAAGCCGGCACGTTCACGGGTCAAGCCGCCCGGGCCGAGCGCAGACACACGGCGCTTATGAGTCACTTCCGACAGCGGATTGGTTTGATCCATAAACTGCGAAAGCTGGCTGGAGCCGAAGAATTCTTTGATGGCGGCGGATACCGGTTTGGCGTTAATCAAATCGGTCGGCATCAGATTGTCGGCCTCGGCCTGATTCAGGCGCTCTTTCACGGCACGCTCAACACGAGCCAAACCTGAGCGGAATTGGTTCTCGGTCAGTTCACCCACGGAACGCACGCGGCGGTTGCCCAAGTGGTCGATATCATCCACTTCGCCATGGCCGTTACGCAGCTCAACCAGGGTGGCGATGGAAGCCACGATGTCTTCTGTACTGAGGATGAAACCGCCTTTTTCGGCTCCACCGGCCAGCGTTTCGTTCAACAAACGGCCGAACCAAGAATGTTTCTGGTCTTCGGTCAGTTTCTGCTCGTAGGTGCGGGTGTTGAACTTCATGCGGCCAACACGCGATAGGTCGTAGCTGGCTTCGTTGAAGAACAGGCGGTCAAACAGCATTTCCACCGCTTCTTCGGTCGGCGGCTCACCGGGGCGCATCATGCGGTAAATCGCAATTCGGGCAGCCGCCTGATCGGCAGTTTCATCAACGCGCAGCGTGGCGGAGATATAGCCACCATGCCCCAACTCGTTGATGTACAAAGTTTGGATTTCGTTTACACCTTGGATTTCCAGCTGAGCCAATAGTTCTTCGGTAATCTCGCTGTTGGCTTCTGCCAGCACTTCGCCGGTATCGGGAACAATTACATCTTTGGCCAACACTTTGCCAATCAAAGCTTCCGCTTCCACGTGCAGGCGTTTTAAGCCGGCTTTCTCGATGTCGCGCAGTGCCTTAGCCGTTACACGCTTGCCGGCAGCCACCAATACTTTACCTTCTTGATCGCAAATATCGGTTTTGGCCGTTTCGCCTTTCAAGCGAGACAACACCAAATCGGTTTCTACGCCTTCTCTGGTTAGATAGAAGGTTTCTTTATCATAAAAAGTATCGAGAATTTGCTCTGTCGTGTAGCCCAAGGCTTTCAGCAAGATGGTTACCGGCATCTTGCGGCGGCGGTCGATACGGAAGTACAGCAGGTCTTTCGGATCAAACTCCAAATCTAACCAAGAGCCACGATATGGAATAATTCTGGCAGAAAACAGAAGCTTACCGGACGAGTGCGTTTTACCGCGGTCGTGTTCAAAAAACACACCAGGAGAACGGTGCAGCTGAGACACAATCACGCGCTCCGTACCATTGATAATGAATGAACCATAGGGTGTCATCAGCGGAATTTCGCCCATATACACTTCATTCTCACGAACCTCTTTCACCACATTTGGTTTGGAAGATTCTTTATCCAAAATAACCAAGCGGATACGGGCACGCAGCGGCGCCGCATAAGTGATACCGCGCAATTGGCACTCTGCAATATCAAACAGCGGCTCACCCAAGATGTAATGGGCGAACTCTAGGCGGGCATAGCCATTGTGGCTGACAATTGGGAAAATCGAATTAAACGCTGCTTGCAAGCCCTCATCTTGGCGCTTGTCAAAAGCACAATCTTGCTGGAGGAACTTATGATAAGACTCCAACTGCGTTGCCAGCAGATAGGGCACTTCCAGCACACTATCCCGCTTAGCAAAGCTCTTTCTGATGCGTTTTTTCTCGGTAAACGAATAACTCATTACTAAACACTCCAAAGAATAAGAGATATGGATTCCATCTTTATCAAGGCGCAGCAAACACACCACCGCCTAAATTTACATATATTTGCTGTTAAACACAGGCCAAATAGCAAATATATGTAAATTACTGGCAATTTATATTTTCCAAGCGAAACAAGGCTGGCAGAAAACTGCCAGCCCGTTTGCAATAAACAGCTTATTTGATTTCGACTTTAGCGCCAGCTTCTTCCAGCTGTTTCTTAATTTCCTCGGCTTCAGCCGGAGTAACACCTTCTTTGATGGTTTTCGGAGCGCCGTCAACCATGTCTTTAGCTTCTTTCAAGCCCAAGCCGGTAATGGCACGTACCACCTTAATCACGCCAACTTTCTGATCACCAGCAGCAGCCAAAATTACATCTACTTCAGATTTGGCTTCAGCTTCACCAGCAGCACCAGCAGGACCAGCAGCAACTGCAACTGCAGCAGCAGAAACACCGAATTTGGTTTCAAATTCTTTAACCAAATCGTTCAGCTCCATTACGGTCAGGCTGCCGATTGCTTCCAAAATGTCTTCTTTAGAAATAGCCATGCTATAAAACTCCTAATTAAATAAATAACAAAGATCAAATAAATTTCGATTAAGCAGCTGCTTCTTCACCAGCTTTTTTCTCAGCCAAAGCAGCCATGCCGCGAGCTATGCCAGACAACGGAGCCTGCATGAGGAACAGCAATTTAGACAGCAACTCTTCACGACTCGGAATAGCTGCCAGTGCACCCACTTGAGCGGCATCCAATACTTTGCCGTCATATGAGCCTGCTTTAACGATCAGCTTCTCATCTTTTTTAGAGAATTGGTGCAATACTTTTGCTGCAGCAACCGCATCTTCAGAAGCGGCATAAATCAGCGGGCCAACCATATGCTCAGCCAGCTCAGCAAAAGAGGTACCTTCCACCGCACGTCGCGCCAAAGTGTTTTTCAACACTCGCAGATACACACCTTCCTTACGTGCATTAGCACGCAATTCGGTCATACTGGCAACACTGATTTCGCGGTATTCGGCAAGCACCATGGTCTGAGCATTGCCAATACCGGCAACAATCTCTTCCACCACTGCTTTTTTAGTTTCGATACTAAGACTCAAGGTCTACCTCCTACTGTTTATCAAAGAATACCCACAGGTATTCCACCAGTTCGGCAACCTGAAAAGACATTTTGCAAACAACCAATTGCATACACTTCAGGACCACCGTCTGCGTAGGGTAATTATTAAATCTTGCGATCCCTACGGTCTTGGACTCTACTTATAACAAGTATAAGTAGTCCGTTTTCAGGTAGCCTCTCAATCCAACCAAAGGCTACCTGAAAATTTCACTTAACCATTGATGCTGGCAACATCTACGCGCACGCCCGGCCCCATAGTGCTGGACAGAGCCACCTTCTTCAGATATTGCCCTTTAGTCGCCGCTGGTTTAGCTTTAATTACCGCATCCAGCAAGGCATCAAAGTTTTCGCGCAAGGCAGCCGGATCGAATGAAGCACGGCCGATAGCAGCATGAACCACACCTGCCTTATCAGTACGATACTGAACCTGACCAGCCTTGGCATTGCGCACCGCCTCTGCCACATTAGGGGTAACCGTACCCACTTTCGGATTCGGCATCAAACCGCGCGGACCCAAAATAGTACCCAATTGACCCACAACGCGCATTGCATCCGGAGAAGCAATGACCACATCAAAATCCAAATTGCCTTGCTTCACTTCAGCAGCCAAATCGTCAAAACCTACAATATCAGCACCAGCTTCCTTGGCGGCCTCAACATTGGCACCTTGAGTAAACACAGCAACACGAACAGTTTTGCCGGTACCCTTAGGCAAGACTACAGAGCCACGAATAACCTGATCAGATTTGCGTGAATCCACACCCAGATTGATAGCAACATCAATAGACTCATCAAATTTGGCTGTAGCGGTTTTTTTCACCAAGCCAATTGCCTCATCAATTGAATAGTGCACATTTGAATCGATAGCCGAACGAATCTCTTGGAAGCGTTTAGATGATTTAGCCATTACACACCCTCCACATCCAAGCCCATTGAGCGGGCAGAACCTGCAATCGTACGTACCGCAGCATCCAAATCAGCTGCAGTCAAATCCGGCTCCTTAGTTTTAGCAATTTCCTCAAGCTGAGCTCGAGTAACCTTACCCACTTTATTAGTGAGCGGGTTTGAACTACCCTTCTGCAATCCTGCTGCTTTTTTCAGCAAAATGCTTGCCGGCGGAGTCTTCATTACAAAAGTAAAAGACTTATCTGCAAAAGCAGTAATCACCACCGGAATCGGCAAACCTGGTTCCACATTCTGTGTTGCCGCATTAAATGCCTTACAAAACTCCATAATATTCAAACCACGCTGGCCCAGCGCCGGACCAACTGGCGGAGAAGGGTTTGCCTTCCCTGCAGGAATCTGCAGTTTGATGTAACCTACAATTTTCTTTGCCACAATTAGCTCCTAAACGGGTAAATACGCAGAACCTTCTGCTCCCCAAAAATTGAACTTTGCATTATAAGGGAATTTCTAGCTTATTGCCAAGCGCACGATATTAAATTTTTTCAACCTGGCTAAAATCCAACTCAACCGGCGTCTCTCGCCCAAAAATCTGAACCAAAACCCGCAGCTTATTCCTCTCATAATCCACATCATCCACGAGACCATTGAAATCAGAAAAAGGCCCTTCCCCTACACGAACCTGCTGACCAACCTCAAACTCTACTCTCGGTTTCGGTTTCTTCTCGCCACCGGAAGCATCGGCAACCTGAGACATAATGGCATCAACCTCTCTCTGTGAGATAGGCAAAGGCCGATTAGCCGTACCGCCAACAAACCCATTTACTCGAGGCGTACTCTTGACTAAATGCCACGACTCATCAGTCATTTCCATCTCAATCAAAACATAACCTGGAAAAAATTTACGCTCACTAACCGTTTTCCGCCCATTCTTGATACCAACAACTTCTTCAACCGGCACCAAAATCTGGCCAAAAAACTCATCCATTCCCTCTCTAGCAATCCGTTCTTTGAGGGTTTTTTGAACATTCTTCTCAAATCCGGAATAAGCCTGAATGACATACCACATCTTAGCCATCGCTCTAACCACCTTTTAAAATTTATTTGCCACCACTCAGCGTAAGTAGCAGCCACACCAAGAATGTATCTACTAACCACAGAAACACAGTCATGACCGCTGTAAACATCAGCACAAAAAATGTATTACGCCATGCCTCATTCTTAGCAGGCCACACTACTTTCTTAATCTCGGTAATCGAATCTTTAATATACCGAATCAGATTTACCCCAATATCACACCATACAAAAACAATCAGTGCTGCCAATGAAATCCCACCACCCAACAATAGCCAGCGAATATAAAGCGGTTGATTAGCCAAAAGAGAAAATCCTATAGCACTCCCAAAAACCAGCACTACAGCTAAAAATATTTTGACCGCATCTCCTGACCGACTTTTCTTTTGACCACCCTGCGCACGATTACGCAGCTCTTGGCGAGATGGCTTTGCAGACACCGCATCAAGCATCTCCTTTACTTTTTGTTTACGATCTCTCATTATAGCAACCACCCTAAATCTACATAATGAATTTATAAAATTAAAGACTAACCGGCGAGCCGGTTAGTCTTTTTTTGGCAGGCCAGGAGGGTCTCGAACCCCCAACCCTCGGTTTTGGAGACCGATACTCTACCAATTGAGCTACTGGCCTCTAAACCTTAAGCAATCACAGAAGCAACCACACCGGCACCTACCGTACGGCCACCTTCGCGAATCGCAAAGCGCAGACCTTCTTCCATCGCAATCGGGGCAATCAGTTCTACGGTAATGGTTACGTTCTCACC
>NZ_LXSL01000012.1 GCF_001648355.1 Eikenella longinqua
GTGGGANGGTGGTAAGACATGAAAAAAGCTCCTTTGAGTTAGCTTGATCAAAGAGAGCTAGTCCAGCCTTATGATGTGAATAATGCCTGTCTGGCAAAGATACCGTCAGGACTAGCCCCCGACGGCGCGAAATATATATAAGGCTACCTGAAAACCGCCGGCCGAATTTTCAGGTAGCCTTTATTACCCGCAGATAATCCCGTCAAGCAGAGAAAGGGCGAAGCGATGGAATTTGACCAAGAACTTTTTTCGCCGTGCAGGACATTGTGAACGCCGAAGGCCGCTGGCAGGTGTTCCGCGAGCACAATTTCCCCACCGCCGTTCAGGCTGCCTGAAACGCAGTTTCAGCGGCATGAAATCCAAGCAGCCTGCACTTTGCTGACAAGTTGCAGGCTGCTTTTTTACCGAAAATAAGGAGAAATCATGAACCCTTGGATTTTACTCGGCGGCTCTATCGGCTTGGAAATCGTCGCCACCAACCTGCTCAAACTCAGCGACGGCTTTACCAAACCCTTTCCCAGCGCAGGCGCGTTATTGATTTATGCCTTGTCGTTTTATCTGGTGTCGATTGTTTTTCGCACACTGCCTGTCGGTTTGGTTTATGCCGTATGGTCGGGCGTGGGGATTATCTTAACCGCTATCGTTGCCTACTTTGCCTTCGGGCAGAAACTCGATACGCCTGCAATGCTTGGTATTGGACTGATTATTTCAGGCGTATTGGTGATTAATTTATTTTCGGCGACCAGCCATTAATTTAAGCAGACAAAAGGAAAAGAAAATGACATTCAAAGTAAAAAGTTTTGCCGCATACGACAACCGCAGCCCGCTCGCCCCGTTCCAAGCCGAACGCCGCGAGCTGCGTCCTGACGACGTAGATATTGACATTCTCTACTGCGGCGTATGCCATTCCGATTTGCACCAAGCCCGCAACGACTGGGGCTGGAGCAACTACCCGATTGTGCCGGGACATGAAATTATCGGGCGCGTGCGTGCCGTCGGTTCGCAAGTGAGTCGTTTTAAAGCGGGCGATTTGGTCGGCGTGGGTTGCATGGTGGATTCTTGCGGACATTGCCACGCCTGCACGCACGATTTGGAGCAATACTGCGAAGAGGGCATGACCCAAACCTACAACACGCCCGACCGCCGCGACGGTTTGATGACTTACGGCGGTTACAGCGAACGTATTATCGTGACCGAAAACTTCGTGCTGTGTGTGCCGGAAAATCTGGATACGCAAGCCGTCGCACCGTTGCTGTGTGCGGGCATTACCGTCTGGTCGCCGCTCAAACATTGGAATATCGGCGCTGGCAGCAAAGTTGCGGTAGTCGGCTTGGGCGGCTTGGGGCATATGGCGATTAAACTGGCACGAGCCTTGGGTACGGAAGTTACCCTGTTCACCCGCAGCCCGAATAAAGCCGATGATGCCTTCCGCCTTGGCGCGCACAAAGTCGTACTTTCTACCGATAAAAATCAAATGAACGCCGTGGCAAACGAATTCAACCTGATTATCGACACCGTGCCTTATACCCACGATTTGAAACCCTATCTGCCAACGCTTGCCCTCGACGGTACGTTGGTGATGGTGGGCTTGGTCGGCGAATTGGAAGAGTCGATTAACACCGTGCTGATGCAGCCGGGTCGCCGCTCCATCGCGGCTTCGATGATTGGCGGCATTAAAGAAACCCAAGAAATGCTGGATTTCTGCGGCGAACACAATATCGTTTCCGATGTGGAAGTCATCAACATGCAAGACATCAACGAAGCCTTTGTGCGGATGGAAAAAAGCGATGTGAAATATCGGTTTGTGATTGATATGGCGAGCTTGTAATTGCGGTTTGAAAGGTCGTCTGAAAAACGGTTTCAGACGACCTATATCAACAAGGAGAACTCCATGAAATTATTTATCATCGCCACAGCCCTTGCCTGCTTGGGCTGCACGCCCGACACTTTGCAGGCGAAGCCGCCCGCTTCCGCCCAATCCAAAAAAACCAATCCCAATCAAGGAGCAAGCATGAACCTTTCCATCAACGGACAAACCTTCGCCGCCGAGTTTGCCGATACCAAAGCCGCCGCCGAATTTGCCGCACTTCTGCCGCTGGCGTTGGATATGTCCGACTACAACCGCAACGAAAAAGTCGCCACACTGCCTAAAACCCTGACCGCCGCCGACACCGCCGTCAAACGCATTGAAGCGGGCGATATTCTCTTGTGGCAAGGCAACAGCATCGTCGTGTTCTACGAAAGTTTCGACACGCCTTACCGCTACACGCGTATCGGCAAAATCACCGACGCGGCGGGGCTGAAAGCGGCACTCGGTGCGGGGAATACGGCGGTGCGGTTTTCCCGATAAGGTCGTCTGAAAAGACAACTTGAGTATCTATGACCGACCTGCTTTCAGACGACCTCTTAAGGAGAAAATAAAATGCACAACTACCCCCTAAACCAATATATCCCGGCAGGCAGCGAAATCTTCGCCGAAATCCACGCCATCGTCGCCCACAACGCGCCGAAAATTGCCGAACTCTCCGGCACGTTCCGCACGCCCGAGCAAATCCGCGCCGTGCTTGCCGAGATGACGGGCAGCGACATCCCCGACGATTTGCACGTCAATCTGCCGTTTTACAGCGACTTCGGCAAACACATCCGCATCGGCAAAAACGTGTTTATCAACTCGGGCGCGATGTTTACCGACTTGGGCGGCATCACACTGGAAGACGACGTGTTAATCGCCCCGCGCGTCAGCATTTTGACCGTAAACCACCCAGAAGACCCCGCCATGCGTCGCGGTTTAATCTTGAAGCCCGTCGTCATCAAAAAAGGCGCGTGGATAGGCGCGGGCGCAACCATTTTGCCGGGCGTTACCGTCGGCGAAAACGCCATTGTCGCGGCGGGCGCGGTGGTGGGCAAAGACGTGCCGCCCAACACCATCGTCGGCGGCGTGCCGGCGAAAGTGATACGGGAAATCCGGCGGGAGGTCGTCTGAAAGCGCAGTTGAGAAGAGGAATGCTGCTGCGCCTGCATGGCGGAACAGTAAAGGCTACCTGAAAACTTCTGCTTTGCAGCAACGCCGTTGCATTGCGGCACAGGTTTTCAGGTAGCCTTTTGCCGTATGCCGGAGTGGTGGCGCTAAATGGCGTATTCGATCAAATCGCTTTGGCTGAACACATAAATCTGCCTCGGGGCAAGCGGCAGCACTTGGCCGGCGGCGAGGCCGAGGCGGGCGGCTTCGCTGCTGGCAAAGCTGGCGTGCAGGGCGCGGCGGTCGGGGGCGTTTTGCGGCAAGAGGGTGAGGCGGGTGAGGGCGCCGGAGATGTGCAGGTGGTCGATGCGGGCGTGCAGCATGGGGCGCTCGGGGGCGATCTGCCATTCGTGCGGGCGCACGAAGCCGCGGGCGTTTTGCTCCTGCCAGCGGCGCTTGGGGTCGAGCGGCCAGGCGAAGCCGTTGTAGTGCCACTGCCCGCGTTCGATGCGGCCTTCGAAGGAGTCGGTTTCGCCGAGGAATTCGGTAACGAAGGCGTTTTCAGGTAGCCTGTAGAGCGTGTCGGCGCTGCCGGCCTGCTCGATGCGGCCTTGGTTCATGATGACGATTTGGTCGGACACTTCCAGCGCTTCTTCCTGGTCGTGCGTAACCAGAATGCTGGTGATGCCGAGCTCGTGGTGCAGGTTGCGCAGCCAGGTGCGCAGCTCTTTGCGCACTTTGGCATCGAGCGCGCCGAAGGGCTCGTCGAGCAGCAGCAGCTTGGGCTCGACGGCCAGGGCGCGGGCCAGCGCGATGCGTTGGCGTTGGCCGCCGGAGAGCTGGTGGGGGTAGGATTTGGCGAGGTGTTCGAGCTGCACGAGCTTGAGCAGGCCGGCCACTTTTTCGCGGATTTCGGCTTTGCCCGGGCGCTGGGCGCGGGGCAATACGGTGAGCCCGAAGGCAACGTTGTCGGCCACGTTCATGTGGCGGAACAGGGCGTAGTGTTGGAACACGAAGCCGACTTTGCGTTCGCGCACGTGCAAGCGGGTAACGTCTTGCCCGTCGAACAGGATTTGGCCGCTGTCGGCGTTTTCCAGCCCGGCGATGATGCGCAGCAGGGTGGTTTTGCCGCAGCCGGAAGGGCCGAGCAGGGAAACCAGCTCGCCGGTGGGCACTTCCAGGCGGATGTTGTGCAGGGCTTGGAAGCTGCCGAAGTGTTTGTTGATGTTTTGGATGGTGATGCTCATGGCTGGTTCCTTTCGGCGGCGGCCAGTTTGCGGTGTTGGATGCGGGTGAGCACGTCTTGCAGCACCAGCGTGGCGATGGCAAGCAGGGCGAGCAGGCTGGAGAGGGCGAAGGCGGCGGTGAAGCGGTATTCGTTGTAGAGGATTTCCACCAAAAGCGGGATGGTGTTGGTTTCGCCGCGGATGTGGCCGGACACCACGCTCACCGCGCCGAATTCGCCCATGGCGCGGGCATTGGTGAGGATGATGCCGTAGAGCAATGCCCATTTGATGTTGGGCAGGGTAACGCGCCAAAACATCTGCCAGCCGCCCGCGCCCAAAATCAGCGCGGCTTGCTCTTCGCTGTCGCCCTGCGCCTGCATCAGCGGCACCAGCTCGCGCGCCACGAAGGGGAAGGTGACGAACAGCGTGGCCAGCACAATGCCGGGAATGGCGAAAATAACCTGTATGCCCCGCGCCTCCAGCCAGCCGCCCAGCGCTGTGTGCGCGCCGAACAGCAGCACAAACATCAGGCCGGCCACCACGGGCGATACGGAAAAGGGCAGGTCCAGCAGCGTGGTGAGCAGCTGCTTGCCGCGGAAGTCGAAACGGGTGAGCAGCCAGGCCATGGCGATGCCCAGCACCGCGTTTACTGGCACCACGATGGCGGCGGTAATCAGCGTGAGGCGGATGGCGGCGCGCGCTTCGGGGTTGGTGAGCGAGGCGAGATAGGTTTGCCAGCCTTCGCGCAAGGCTTCGTAAAACACCGCCGAGAGCGGGATGATGAGCATCAGCAGCAAAAAGGCGAGTGCGATGCCGATGAGCAGCCATTGCAGCCATCGCGGCTCGGTGATATTCGGATTGGTTTTCATGCTTTGGCGCCTCCGCGTTTGCCCAGCGCCCACTGGCTCAAATTCAGCGCGAGCAGGATAAAGAAGGAAATCAGCAGCATAAACAGCGCCACCGCCGATGCGCCCTGCACGTCGTATTGCTCCAGCTTGCCGGTGATGATGAGCGGCAGGATTTCCGATTCCATCGGGATGTTGCCGGCAATGAAAATCACCGAGCCGAATTCGCCCGTGGCGCGGGCAAACATCATGCCTGCCCCGGTGAGCAGCGCCGGCGCGATTTCCGGCAGGATCACGCGGCGGAAGGTGGCCAGCCGCCCCGCGCCCAGCGAAGCCGCCGCTTCTTCGTATTCGCCGGATAATTCTTCCAACACCGGCTGCACCGCGCGCACGATAAACGGCAGGCTCACAAACACCAAGGCAATCCAAATGCCCTTGGGCGTGAAGGCTACCTGAATATCCATTTTGGCAAACCAGCGCCCAATCCAGCCGTTGGGCGCATACAGCGTGGCCAGCGCAATGCCGGTTACCGCTGTGGGCAGCGCGAAAGGCAGGTCTACCAGCGCGTTTACCAGCCCCTTAAACGGAAACTCATAACGCACCAGCACCCAGGCCACCAGCGTGCCGAACACGATATTGGTGAGCATGGCGAAGAAAGACATGCGCAGGCTCAGCCACACCGAAGCGAGCACGCGCGGCTCGGCCACCGTGTGCCAAAACGCCGCCCAGCCCATCTGCGCCGTGCTCACCGCCATCATGGCAAACGGCAGCACCACCAAAAGCGACAGGCACAATACGGTAATGCCCAGGCTCAGGTTGAAGCCGGGCAGCACGCTGGGGGTTTTCAATAAGCGCATAGGTTCCGCCATCACAATTTCAGGTAGCCCGAACTATAAACAAGGCGGCGGAAAAATAGAAAGAACGGTTGGTTGTTTGCAAATGCAGGGGAGTTATATAGGCGGCGGGGAAGGCAAAAAGGCTACCTGAAAAACCGCAATCGGTTTTCAGGTAGCCTTCCGTTTGCTTACGCGGGAGAGTTAAGCCAACACGCGGGCGAAGAGGATATTGTCTTCCAAGTCGATGTGGTCGTGCAGGTCGTCCACCAGCTCGCGGGCGAGGCTGTAGAGGCGCTGCCAGCTGCGGCAGGCGTCGGCGGGGGCTTGCAGGTTGCCGGTGATTTCCAGGAGGCGTTCGAGGGCGGCGTTGTGCTCGGTGTGCTCGTGCATCATCATGCGCACGGGCATGGCGGCTGCGGCGCCGGCGCCTTGTTTGAGCATGGGGAAGAGGATGCGTTCTTCCTTCATCATGTGGCTGAGCAGCTCGCTTTGGATGGCGTGCAGCAGGGGCACGGCTTCGGCGGGGAATTTGCCTTCGTGCACGCGGGCCACTTTTTCGGCCAGTGGGAGGAGCTCTTCCAGCTGGCGGCGGTGGGTGTCGTGGTAGCGGGGGAGGATGTGGTCGATGATGGCGCCGTCGGGGGCGTTTTGCCAGAGTTCGCGGTCGATCATGGTTTAGGTTCCTTTTGTGTGCGGTATAGTGGATTAACAAAAAACGGGACAAGGCGGCGAGCCGCAGGCAGTACAGGTAGTACGGCAAGGCGAGCCAACGCTGCAGCGTTTTTTGTTAATTCACTATAAACAGTTTTCAGGTAGCCTCCGGCCAGCGGAAGGCTACCTGAAAATATGGCTTCAGCGGCGGCGCACCAGCTGCCAGGGGCGGAAAGCATACAGAGCGCTGGCAAAGCCGCTCCACACGTGCACCATGCGGGTGAAGGGGAAGATGAGGAAGAAGGTCATGCCCATAAACATGTGCAGCTTGAAGAGGATGTGCACGTGCTCGATAAAGCCGGCCGCTTCCACGCCGCGCAGGGTAACGATGTGTTGCGCCCACTGCATGAGCAGGGTCATTTCGTGGCCGTCGAGGTGGCCGGCGCTCACGAAGATGGTGGAGAGGCCGAGCAGCAGGGTGGCCAAAATCCACAGCAAAAGCAGCTTGTCGCGCCAGGTGCTGTTGAGGTTGATGCGGTCGATGGTGAAGCGGCGTTTGATCAAAATCAGCAGGCCCACCAGCGCCATGCTGCCGAAAATGCCGCCGGCGGTCATGGCCAGAAGCTGCTTGGCGGAATGGCTCACGCCCAGCGCGTCCCAAAACCACAGCGGGGTGAGCAGGCCGACGAAGTGGCCGGCAAACACGGCCAGCACGCCCACGTGAAACAGGATGTTGCCCAGGCGCAATTGGCCGTCGTAGAGCAGCTGGCTGGAATCGCTTTTCCACGAATACTGCTCGCGGTCGAAGCGCGCCAGGCTGCCGAGGAAGAACACCGCCAGGCAGATATAGGGATAGATGGCGAAGAAAAAGAGGTGCAGGTTGCTCATATCAATACTCCTAAGCAGGCAGGCTTACTTGCCTTTGGGGTAAAACTGTACGGTTTGGATGCTCGGTTTGAGCAGCGGCTCGATGCCGGAGGCGTCGGGGCCGAAGGTTTCCATGGCTTCGTCCATGTCGCGCACGGGCGGCTCGATCAGCGGCTGCGGCGCCACGGGGCTGAGCGATACGGCGCATTCGAGCACGGCGGCATAAGGCGAGCCGGCGGCGCGCAGGTTTTTGCCGATGTGGTTGACCACGTGCACGGCGTCGCCCAGCAGCTTTTGCGCTTCGGCGGGCGGGATGCGGGAGAAGAATTCCAAGAGCGCGGGCAGGTAGTCGGGCAGCTCGTCGTCGCCCAATTCGTAGCCGTGGCGGCGGTATTCTTCCAGCAGGTCCACCATGGCGCTGCCGCGGTCGCGGTCTTCGCCGAATACGTGCTCGAAGATATAGAGCGCGTGCAGGCGGTTGCGGTCGAAGGTGGAAACGTATTCTTCCTGAAGCTGGCGCAGGCTGCGGCTGCCGAAGTAATCCAGCAGCGCCTGCAAGCCTTCGCGGCTGCCGGAAAGCTCGGGCAGCGTATCGAGGGCTACCTGAAATTCGGGCAGCGCTTCAATCATCTCCGCTTCG
This sequence comes from Eikenella longinqua, assembly GCF_001648355.1. GTDB lineage: Bacteria > Pseudomonadota > Gammaproteobacteria > Burkholderiales > Neisseriaceae > Eikenella > Eikenella longinqua. The sequence continues at coordinate 8,025 of NZ_LXSL01000012.1, forward strand.
GGATAGCACAGCAGCGCCGAGAGAAATTTGTACACCGGGTTACCCTGCATCAGCGCACTCCTTTTTCGCGGTTTTCTTCGAGGTCTTTGCGGCGGTCGAAGAAGACGATGGGCGAGGCTTTGGGCTTGTCGAACAGGCTTTCTTTGGTGCTGCCGCCGGAGCAGCCGTTGCCGAAGGAGAAGCCGCAGCTGGCTTTGTCTTCAAAGGCGTTTTCCACCTGCTCTTTGTGGCTGCTGGGGATGACGAAGCGGTCTTCGTAGTTGGCGATGGCCATGATTTGATACATGTCCTCCACCATGGCGGGGGTGAGGCCGGTGCCTTCCAGGGTTTGCTCCAAGGTTTCGCCGTGCACGGTTTGGCCGCGTTTGAAGCGGCGCATGGCAATCATGCGCTCCAGCGCGTCTTTAATCGGCTCGATTTTGCCGGCGGTGAGCAGGTTGGCCAGATAGCGCAGCGGGATGCGCATTTCGTCCACGCTGGGGATGATGCCGTTTTCGCCCACCAGCCCGTTTTCGATGGCGGATTGGATGGGGGAGAGCGGCGGGATGTACCACACCATCGGCAGCGTGCGGTATTCGGGGTGCAGCGGGAAGGCGATTTTCCATTCCATCGCCATTTTGTATACCGGCGATTTCTTCGCCGCATCGAGCCAGCTCTGGCTGATGCCCTGCTTCAGGGCTTCGCGCTGCACTTCGGGGTCGTGCGGGTTGAGGAACACGCCCAGTTGCGATTCGTAGAGGTCTTGCGGGTTTTCCACCGAGGCGGCTTCTTCGATTTTGTCGGCGTCATACAGCAGCACGCCTAAGTAACGGATGCGGCCGACGCAGGTTTCGGAGCAGATGGTGGGTTCGCCCGCTTCGATGCGCGGGTAGCAGAAAATACATTTTTCGGCTTTGCCGCTCACCCAGTTGTAGTAGATTTTTTTATACGGGCAGCCGGACACGCACATGCGCCAGCCACGGCATTTGTCTTGATCGATGAGTACGATGCCGTCGTCTTCACGCTTGTAGATGCTGCCGGAGGGGCAGGAGGCGACGCAGGTCGGATTCAGGCAGTGTTCGCACAGGCGCGGCAGATACATCATGAAGGTTTGCTCGAAGGCACCCATCATTTCTTTCTGGATGCCTTCAAACAGGGTGTCTTTGGCGCGTTTTTCAAATTCGCCGGCCAAGTCGTCTTCCCAGTTGGGGCCCCATTCCACTTTGTCCATCTTCTTGCCGGTGAGCACGGAAATCGGCCGCGCGGTGGGCGGGGTTTTCATGCGCGGGGCGTTTTGCAGGTGCTCGTAGTCGTAGGTGAAGGGTTCGTAGTAGTCGTCGATCTGCGGCAGGTTGGGGTTGGCGAAGATGTTGGACAGGATTTTCAAGCGGCCGCCCTGTTTGGGCACGAGCTTGCCGTCGGGCTTGCGCACCCAGCCGCCTTTCCATTTTTCCTGGTCTTCCCAGTTTTTCGGAAAGCCGATGCCGGGCTTGGTTTCCACGTTGTTGAACCAGGCGTATTCCACGCCGTCGCGGCTTGTCCACACGTTTTTGCAGGTAACGGAGCAGGTGTGGCAGCCGATACATTTGTCCAAATTCAGCACCATGCCGATTTGCGCTCTGATTTTCATATTGTGTTCCTTCAAGTGGTTTTTCAGGTAGCCTTTTGCAGCCGGTTGCAAGCCTGTTGAGGCTACCTGAAAATTTGTTATGCCTTTTCGAATCCTGCTTTGGGGCTGATGATGGAAACCAGGATGCAGTCTTGCCCGCCTTCCTTGCCGTTGTTGCGTGCGCCGTGGATTTGGTGGTCGCCCACCACCACGGCTTCGCCGGCGCGGATGATGCGGCCGCTTTGCGCGTCGTCCACCAGCTCGGCTTCGCCCTGCAACACAATCCAAATGTCCACGCCGTGCGGGTGGCGGTGGGCGGGCAGCATGGTTTGCGGCGGAATCTGCCACAGCACCATGTTGTCGTGCGGGTCTTGGTGCAGCACGGTGCGCACAGCTTCGGCGGAACCTTCTTTCAAGTAGTCGGCAAAATGGATAATCTGCGGCAGTTTCATGGTTTTATTCCTCATATTCGATTTTCAGGTAGCCTTTTCGATTTTCAGGTAGCCTTTTCGGTTTTCAGGTAGCCTTTTCGGTTTTCAGGTAGCCTGTTGATGCAGGAGGCTACCTGAAAAACTTTGCAGCCTTACTCGGCGGGTTCGTCCATCCAGTCGATGTCTTTCATCTTGCGGACAATCACCCATTCGTCGCGGTTGGAGCCGACCGTGCCGTAGTAGTTGAAGCCGTAGGCCAGCTGGGCGTAGCCGCCGATGAGGTGGGTGGGGTTCAGCACAGCTTTGGTAACGGAATTGTGGATGCCGCCGCGTTTTTTGGTGGTTTCCGCCGCGGGAGTGTGCACCAGTTTTTCCTGGGCGTGCGGCATCACAATCATGGTTTCGGGAATGCGCTGGCTCACAATCACGCGGCAGGCAATCGAACCGTTGGTGTTGAACACTTCCACCCAGTCGTTGTCCACCAGCCCGGCCTTTTTGGCGTCGATTTCGGAAATCCACACGTGCGGGCCGCCGCGCGAGAGCGTGAGCATGCGCAGGTTTTCCGAATAGGTGCTGTGGATGCCCCATTTCTGGTGCGGGGTGAGGAAGTTGAGCGTGATTTCCGGGTTGCCGTTGGGCATTTTGCCCAAGAGCTGCTTGGTGGTTTTGGTGTCCACGGCGGGGCGGTACACGCAGAAGCCCGCGCCGAAATCGCGCATCCATTTGTGGTCTTGGTAGAACTGCTGGCGGCCGGTGAGCGTGCGCCACGGAATCAGCTCGTGCACGTTGGTGTAGCCGGCGGTGTAGCACACTTCTTCGCTTTCCACGCCCGACCAAATCGGCGAGGTAACGATTTTGCGCGGCTGGGCCACGATGTCGCGGAAGCGGATTTGCGTGTGCTCGCTGCTGTTGATCAGGTGCGTATGGTCGCGGCCGGTGTTTTTGCTCAGCGCCTGCCAGGCTTTTTTGGAAACGTGGCCGTTGGTTTCCGGCGCCAGCGTGAGGATCATCTCGGCGGCATCGATGGCGGTTTCCAGCTTGGGCTGGCCCTTGCCCGCGCCTTCTGGCTGCACGCCGTTGAGTTTGCGCAGGAATTCCACTTCGTGCTTGGTGTCCCAAGCCATGCCTTTGCCGTTGTTGTTCACTTTTTCCAGCAGGGGGCCGACGGCGGTGAATTTTTCATACACTGCGCCGTAGTCGCGCTCCACCACGGTCATGGCCGGCATGGTTTTGCCCGGAATCGGCTCGCATTCGCCCAGCTTCCAGTCTTTCGGGTCGAAGGGCTGGCCGAGCTCCTGCGGGCTGTCGTGCATCAGCGGGGTGAGCACGATGTCTTTGCGCACGCCGAGGTAATCCTTGGCCAGCTCGCTGAATTTTTTGGCCAGGCCTTTGTAGATTTCCCAGTCGGATTTGCTCTGCCACAGCGGCTGCACGGCTTCGGTGAGCGGGTGGATGAAGGGGTGCATGTCGGACGTGTTCAAGTCGTCTTTTTCATACCAGGTGGCGGTGGGGAAAATCACGTCGCCATACAGGCAGGTGGTGTTCATACGGAAATCGAGCAGGGCAAACAGGTCCAGCTTGCCTTCCACGCCGTCGCGCTGCTTCACTTCGGTGGGTTTCAGGCAGTCTTCTTCGTTGCTCAATAGGCCGTTTTGCGTGCCGAGCAGGTATTTGAGGAAGAATTCGTGGCCTTTGCCGGAAGAACCCAAAATGTTGGAGCGCCACACAAACATATTGCGCGGCCAGTTTTTCGGGTTTTCCGGATCGTCGCACGACATATCCAGCGTGCCTTCCTTCAGGCCTTTCACCACATAATCCACCGGATTCATGCCGGCTTTTTCGGCCGCGTCGGTTACGTCCAGCGGGTTGGTTTCCAGCTGCGGTGCGCTCGGCGTCCAGCCCATGCGGGCGGCTTTGGCGTGGTAGTCGATCATGGTGAGACGGCGCATGTCGTCGCCGGCGTCGGTGGTGAGCAGCTCGTCGGCGGATACGGTTTCGTGGCGGTATTGGCCGGTGTGGCCGTAGAAGAAGGCGGTGCCGGCCATCTGGCGCGCGGGGCGGTGCCAGTCGAGCGCGAAGGTGAGCGGCGCCCAGCCGGATTGCGGGCGCAGTTTTTCCTGGCCCACATAGTGGCACCAGCCGCCGCCGGATTTGCCGATGGTGCCGCACATCATCAGCATATTGATGATGCCGCGGTAGTTCATGTCGAGGTAGTACCAGTGGTTGATGCCGGCGCCCACGATAATCATCGAGCGGCCCTTGGTGTCGTGCGCGTTTTGCGCAAACTCGCGGGCTACCTGAATTACCTGTTCGGCTTTCACGCCGGTGTGTTTTTCCTGCCATTTCGGCGTGTAGGGCTTGTCGTCGAAATAATCTTTGGCCACGTTTTCGTCGCCCAAGCCGTTGTCCACGCCGTATTGCGCCACCAGAAGGTCGAACACGGTGGCCACCAACTGGCTGCTGCCGTCGGCCAGGGTGATGCGTTTCACCGGCACTTTGCGGAAGGTTTTTTCTTCGTCGAATTCGCCACCGAAGTAGTCGAAGCCGACGCGCACCACGTCATCGGCGCACGTTTTCAGCGACAAAGCCGCCTGAACGTCTTGCTCATCCTGCGCCTTGGTTTCCAGATTCCACTTGCCGCTACCGTCCCAACGGAAGCCGATGGAGCCGTTGGGCAGCATCAGGCTGTCGGTTTTTTCGTTCCACGCCAGCACTTTCCAGTCGGGGTTTTTCTCTTCGCCGAAATTGCCGCCCAGCTGCGAGGCGCGCAGGGTGTATTCGGGGCGGTAGCCTTCACCGTCTTCTTTCAGGCACACCAGCACCGGCATATCGGTGAGGCGGCGGCAGTAGTCTTGGAAATAGTCGGATGGATTGTCGATATGGAATTCTTTGAGGATAACGTGCCCCATCGCCATCGAGAGCGCGGCGTCCGTACCTTGGCGCGGCGCCAGCCAGATGTCGCTGAACTTGGTCATTTCGCCGAAGTCGGACGATACGGCCACGGTTTTGGTGCCTTTGTAGCGCACTTCGGTGTAGAAATGGGCGTCGGGGGTGCGGGTCATCGGGATGTTGGAACCCCACACCAAAAGATAATTGGAGTTGTACCAATCGGCGGATTCGGCCACGTCGGTTTGCTCGCCCCAAGTTTGCGGCGAAGCGGGCGGCAGGTCGCAATACCAGTCGTAGAAGGAGAGCGGCACGCCGCCGATGAGGCCGAGATAGCGCGCGCCGGCAGCATAGCTCACCATCGACATGGCGGGAATCGGTGAGAAGCCGATGATGCGGTCGGGGCCGTATTTCTTGATGGTGTAGCAGTTGGCCGCTGCCACCATTTCATAAGCTTCGTCCCAGTTGGAGCGCACGAAGCCGCCCAGGCCGCGCTGGGATTTGTAGGATTTGGCGCGCTCGGGGTCTTCCACAATCCATTTCCAGGCTTCGATGGGGTCTTTGGTTTGGCGTGCTTCGCGCCACAATTCGGCCAGCGCGCCGCGCATCATCGGATATTTGATGCGCTGGGCGGAATACACATACCAGCTAAAGGAGGCACCGCGCGGGCAGCCACGCGGCTCGTGGTTCGGCAGGTCGGGGCGGGTGCGCGGGTAGTCGGTTTGCTGGGTTTCCCAGGTGATGATGCCGTTTTTAACGTAGATTTTCCACGAGCACGAACCGGTACAGTTCACGCCGTGGGTGGAGCGGGCCACTTTGTCGTGCGACCAGCGGCTGCGGTAGGCGTCTTCCCACTTGCGGTCTTCGGTGGTGAGGATGCCGTGCCCGTTGGCAAACGGCTCGCGTTTCTGCTTGAAGAAGGTGAGGCGGTCTAGGAAATGGCTCATGTTCTATCCCTGTCGTTATTAGGCTTTGCCAACGAATGCCGTGCAGCGGCAGCGCCGTGCAAAGCTTGTCTCAAAACCGGTTATAAGTGCTTGGAGTATAGAGGAGGAGCAGGGCAAAAAATATGCTTCCAACAGGTTTAAGCGCCATGCATTGGGCTAGGGGCGGCCTACGCCGAAAGGAGTATACCCACCTGCCGTTTCGGCTTAGGGCGGCGGCGGGAATACCGGCGCGGCGGAGAAATCGGTTAAGATGGCCGCGTTTCCGTTTAACATCAAAGAGGCATTCCAGCATGAAAACCAGCGCACGCAACCAGCTTCCCGGCCAGATTAAAGCCGTCAAACACGGCCCGGTGAGCAGCGAAATCACCTTGCAGCTGGCCAACGGCGTCGAGCTTGTGGCCAGCATCACCGAAGAGAGCTGCCGCGAACTCGGCCTGGCCGAAGGCGGCATGGCCACCGCACTCATCAAGGCGGGCAGCATCATCGTGGCCACCGACCTGCACCCGATGAAACTTTCCGCGCGCAACCAGTTTCACGGCATCATCACCCAAGTGGAGCGCGGCGCGGTGAATTCCATCGTGGGCATCGACATCGGCGGCGGCCTCACCCTCACCGCCGGCATCACCATGCACAGCGCCGAAACGCTCGACCTGCACCCCGGCCAGCGCGCCACTGCCGTGTTTAAGGCCGGCAGCGTGATTTTGGGCGTGCTGGCATAACGCGCGGCCAAGCGGAAAGGCTACCTGAAAACCGAACGCCTCGATTTTTCAGGTAACCTTTCCGCTTGTGCGGGCGGCTATCATGCGGTTTTATTGCGAATATTGCGGGGAAGGGCTTATGTTTGACTGGCTTGATAGGCTTTATCTGATTGATTTCCTATATCTCTTGTTACTAGCTGCCGGCTGCTACCGCTACCGCGACGGCTGCCGTCGGCTGCGGCGCGCACAGCAGGAAGACACGCGCTACACCCAAATCCCCGACGCGGACACGGTGGCATGGTGGCGCAAGGCTTCCCTGCTGGATAAGCAGTTTGGCATCTTTTTTAAACGCTACGGGCAGTTCCTTATTGCCGTATCGCTGTTCAACCTGCTGCTGAATCGGAAAACCGGGCTGGAAATCCCGCTGAACGGGTTTACGATTGCTTTCGGGTTCTGTATTACCATTGCGCTCGTTATCGGTGCGGGCGTGATGGGGGATGGCGCGTCGCGGAATTGTAACAATACCCCCTATAAAGGCGAAGGCAGTGAAAAAAACGGGCTCGATTTTGCCAAGCACAAAACCCATGTGCTGAAGCGCTATGAAATCCAGTCTTTCCGGCCGAGGGAAGAGTGGCAGCAGAAACCGATTTGGCAGCACGAATTCATGGTGCTGGATTCCTTCAAAGGGGATATTGAGATGATGTTGAAAGGCATCCGCTGGGTTAAACCCGGCGCGGTGCTGTATTACGGCTCTTGGCTGGTGCTGATTGTCGTTACCACGGGCTACCATCTTTATGTGTTCTGCTACAGCCCGGCCTAAGCCGCCAGCCAAGCGGAAAGACTACCTGAAAACCAAAAGCCTCGATTTTTCAGGTAGCCTTTCCAATCCCAAGTGAGGCTACCTGAAAACTTTAGCCGCAAGCAAATCAAATCAAAACAGGCCGCAAGGATAAAACGCTTATCCTGCGGCCTGTTTGCCTTGCCGAACGCGGCAGACCAGGGTTTACGCCCGCTCCCCGCCGCACACGCGGCATTTGGGGTTTTTCGGGATGGCGAAGTGCTGCCAGCGGCCGGAGAGGGCGTGGTAGCAGCGCAGCACGCCGGGTTCGGCGGGCAGACCGAGCAGGATTTTCAGCGCGTCGGCGGCTTGGCTGCTGCCGATGATGCCCACCAGCGGGGCGAATACGCCGAACAGGGCGCAGGCGCCGTCGCCGGCCTGTTCGCTGTCGAAGAGGCAGGCGTAGCAGGGCTGGCCGGGCAGGTCGGGGCGGTATACGGTGATTTGGCCGTCGAAGCGGGTGGCGGCGCCGGAGACGAGCGGGGTGCGGGTGGCGCAGGCGGCGGCATTGAGGGCTTGGCGGGTGGCGAAGTTGTCGCTGCAATCGAGCGCGACTTGGCATTGGGGCAGCAGGCGCAGCAGCTCGGCCTCGCCCAATTTGCCATAGGTTTCGATTTGGCAGGCGGGGTTGAGCTGTTTCAGGTGGCCTGCCATGGCGTCGGCTTTGGGGCGGCCGATGTCGGCTTCGCGGTAGGTGATTTGGCGCTGGAGGTTGGTGTCGTCGATGAGGTCGTGGTCGGCAATCAGCAGGCGGCCCACGCCGGCGGCGGCCAGATAGGGCAGGGCGGCGCTGCCCAGCCCGCCGCAGCCGAGCACGAGCACGCTGGCATCGAGCAGCTTTTGCTGGCCTTCGATGCCGATTTCGTCGAGGAGGATGTGGCGGCTGTAGCGCAGCAGTTGGCGGTCGTTCATGGCGGTGTGGGCAGGGTGCTTGGGGGAGCGGATTATAGCGTGGAATGCGCTGCTGCGACTTGCCGTGTAGCATTCATATTGCCCTGCGGCTTCGTTGCCGTGCCTTGATTTAAATCGAATTCACTATAGAATGGAGTTCCTTATCGACAGAAGGAGGTTTAAATGAAAGCAGCCAACTACTTATTGCCTTTGGCCACCGCAGCCTTGCTGGGCGCGTGCTCGAGCGGGGGCGGTATGCCGCGCGGGCAGCAAACGGCGGATTACAAAATGGAAGTGGCAGGCGGGGTGCAGGCCGAGGTGGGGCGCAGCGCGGCCGCTTCGAGCTACCGCTACGGCTTCGGCATCCGCCTGAAAAACGCGCCGCGCGTGGCTTCGGTACGCATTGAGCGCACCCGAGGCGGCGAGCTTGGCGTGGTGTTTGACGACAGCCGCAGCCCCACCACCGCCACCAAAGGCTGGCAGCGCCACGCCGACGGCTCGCGTTCCTACCTCTACAACAACGGCGACGGCACCTACGATTGGATCGGCCAAACCGCCGCCCGCAGGCTCACGCCGCAGCAGGCGCCGTGGCTCTACCAATCCGGCACCACCCACCAGCAATACCGCATCACCATCCGCGATTTGCAGGGCAAAGAAACCGTGTTGCTGCAAGACACCGCCATCCCGCCCGCGCAGAAACAGTCTATCCTGAGGCTGTGGGAAGGCCGCGGCAGGGCGCGGCGCTAGTTGGCCGAAGGGCTGGATATTGGAAGGCTACCTGAAAACGCATGGATTGTTTTTCAGGTAGCCTTTGGTTGTGGCCGGATGCGCAGCACGGCCTTATTTGCAAACCCGTCCAGCGCCTGCCAAGCCTGCGGCAGCTCAGTAAAGCCGTCGGAAGCCAGGAAATGCCCGGCATCGGGCACGGTTATCACGCGTGCGCCCAATGCGTTGGCCAGCTTCATGCTTTCGGCCGGGGCGACAATCGGGTCGTTGGCGCTGATGATGCAGGCGATGTTGGCCGTCATGCGGCGGACGGCCGGCAAATCGAGCCGGGCCTGCCCCACATAGCGGTCGATCGAATAGCCTTCGATTTCGGGCAGCCGGGGCAGCTTCCCGGCAAAGCCGGACACCAACACCAAACCGCCGATTTCGGGCGGGCGGGTGTGAGAAAGATAATGCAGCAGGCTGATGTTGCCCAAGCTGTGGGCGATGAATAAATCATCTGGCTGCGGCATGCCGATGTGTTCGGCGAGCGTGCGCTGCCAAGCCTGAAAATCGGCGTGGCGGCTATCGGGCAGCGCGGGCACGTCCACGTTGTAGCCGCGTGCTTTCAGGCCGGCCGAAAGGCGGGCAAACCAATGGTCGTCGGGGGTGGCGCCCCAGCCGTGGATGATGAAGGCGCGTTGGGTGCGGGCTGTTTGTTTGGCACGGGGCAGCGCGCAGGCGGATAATGCCAGCGCGGCGGTTAGGCAGAATTGGCGTCGGTTCATGGCGTCTCCTTAGAAAATCACGTCTTCCCGCGCCAGCCACAAATACGATTCGGCGTGGTTCACAAAGCGGCGTTCGTCTTCATACAGCCGCCGGCTGGCGGCTTGGGCGGCGGGTGTGCTGCGTGCCGCCTGCATTTGCGCCAGGCTGTGCCACCACACTTCGCCCAGCCCGTCGAAAGGGTAGGCCAAGGTGCCGCGTGATTTTGCCAAGCCTTGCTGGACGGCATCATCAGGCAGCAGCACGGTTTGGGCGTAGCGCGCAATGCCCAAGTCTTCGCGCAGTTCGGCCACCAGCGGCGCATGGTGGTGACGCCAGTAGTGTAAAAATGCTTCGCGGCTGATGGCGGGCAGCCGTTTGACGCACATGCAGAGTTTGATCATGAGGTGCTCCGTTTGGTTTAGAATCGCCATTTTGAACCCTGACACAATGCAAAGGTCAAGCATGAAAATCGGCGAATTTGCCCAAGCCTGCGGCAGCAGCGTGCGCATGATTCGGTTTTACGAAAGACTGAATCTGATTTCCCCCAAGCGCGGCGGCAACGGCTACCGCATTTATGATGCAGGCGATGTGGCCGTGGTGCGCAAAATCGTGCTGCTCAACAAAACCGGCGTGCCGCTCAAAGACCTTGCCCTGATGAGCGACTGCCTGCGCGATGAACCGCAGGATTTCTGCGCCGCACTGCGCGGCAGGCTGGCCGAACGTTTGGCGGCGATAGACGGGCAGATTAATGATCTGCGGCAGAGTAAGGCTTTGCTGGCGGAGCTATTGGGCAAGTAAGGCGGCAGGCTGAGGCTACCTGAAAAATTGCCCGGCACCGATTCGAGCCAAGCAATAAAGGCTACCTGAAAATTTCAGCTTCGCAGAAACTCGCGCAGCTCGTTTTCAGGTAGCCTGCCTAATCCTTCCGGCCTATGCCGGAATAACTATTGTCGGGCAAAACCCGCTTGCTAGAATTTGCCGCCGTATTTTCAGGTAGCCTCAAGCATTGCCGGGCTGCCGCCCGCAGATCATGTTCATCAGGAGAAAACCATGCCCCGCTTCCCCCGACTTGCCCTGGCCGCCGCGCTGCTGTGCGCCGCGCCGTTGGCCTTGGCCAAAGACCTCACCGTATCCGCTGCCGCCAGCCTGAAAGAGGCGTTTCAGGAAATCAATGCCGCCTACGGCCGCGCCCATCCCGGCACGCAAATCCGGCTGAACACCGCCGCTTCCGGCGTGCTACTGCAACAATTGGTGCAGGGCGCGCCGGTGGACGTGTTGGCCACCGCCGACCAGGAAACGATGGACAAGGCCGCCGAAGCCAAGGTCATCGCCCCGGCCACGCGCCGCACCTTCGCGCTGAACGATTTGGTGCTGATTCAGCCAAACCGCGCCGCCTTCCGCGTGAGCCGTTTGCAGGATTTGGCCAACGCGCAGGTGCAGCGCGTGGCGGTGGGCAACCCGGCCAGCGTGCCGGCCGGCCGCTACACCAAGGCTGCGCTGGAAAAAGCCGGGCTGTGGAACGCGGTGGGCGCGAAGATGATTGCCACGCAAAACGTGCGCCAGGCGCTGGATTATGTGTCGCGCGGCGAGGTGGACGCGGGCTTTGTGTACCGCACCGATGCCATGCTGATGCGCGACAAGGTGCGCATCGTGCGCGCCGTGCCGCTGGAAACGCCGGTGTCCTACGCGATTGCCGTTACCGCTTCCAGCAAAGAAGCCGCCGAAGCGGCGCGCTATCTGGATTTTATCCGCTCGCGCGAAGGCCGCCGCATTTTGCAGAAATATGGGTTTAACCCGGCCGTGCGTTGAATTGGAATATCCGGCAAAGGCTACCTGAAAAAGCACATTGCGTTTTCAGGTAGCCTGTTGCCATTGATTTAATTGAAGGAATTTGAGTGTTGCAAGACGTATTGCCCGCGCTGCTGCTGTCGCTGAAGGTGTCGTTTTGGGCCAGCGGGCTAAACCTGCTCTTGGGTGTGGCCTGCGGCTGGCTGTTGGCGCGCCGCCGCTTTTTCGGGCGTGACCTGCTGGACGTGCTGCTCACGCTGCCGATGGTGCTGCCGCCCACCGTGTTGGGCTACTACCTTCTGGTGCTGTTCGGGCGCAACGGCGCGCTCGGGCAATGGCTGCGCGAATATTTCGGCCTGAGCCTGATTTTCACCTGGCAGGGCGCGGTGCTGGCGGCGATGGCGGTTACCTTCCCGCTCATCTGCAAGCCGGCGCGGGCAGCGTTTGAAGAAGTGAACCCGCAATTGGAGCAGGCGGCGCGGGTGCTCGGGCTGCCCGAATGGGCGGTGTTTTTGCGGGTAACCCTGCCGTTGGCCTGGCGCGGCATTTTGGCCGGGCTGCTTCTGGCCTTTGCCCGCGCCCTGGGCGAATTCGGTGCCACGCTGATGATTGCCGGCAGCATTCCGAACCAAACGCAAACGCTCTCCATCGCCGTGTATGAAGCCGTGCAGGCGGGCGATGATGCGCTGGCGGGCAAGCTGGTGCTGCTGATTTCCGCGGTGTGCGTGGTCGTGTTGTGGAGCGTGAACCGCTTGGGCGGGGCAAGGGGGCGGGCATGAGCGCTGCGCCGGTGTTCGATTTCGCCTTCGCCCTGCAAATTTCCGGCGGCGGGCAAACCTTCGATTTAAACTGCCGCTGCCAAAGCCGCGCCAAACGGCTGGCCATCGTGGGCGCATCCGGCTCGGGCAAAAGCCTCACCCTGCAATTGCTGGCCGGGCTCCTGCGCCCGCAGGCCGGGCATGTGCGCATCAACGGCGCCTGCTACGGCGACACTGCGCGCAAGCTCTGGCTGCCGCCGCAGCAGCGGCAGGCCGGGCTGGTGTTTCAGGATTACGCCCTGTTCCCGCACCTTACCGTGGCGCAAAACATCGCCTTCGGCCTGAAGCGCAGCTGGCCCACGCCCGGGCACAAACAGGCCGCGCGGCTGGCCGCCTTCTGGCTGGACAAAATGCAGCTTGAACGCGTGGCCGCGCACTATCCGCACCAGATTTCCGGCGGCCAGCGCCAGCGCACAGCCCTGGCCCGCGCCTGCATTGCCCGCCCGCGCTGGCTGCTGCTGGACGAACCCTTCGCCGCCCTCGACACCGGCCTGCGTGCCCAAATGCGCCAATGGCTGCTCGCGCTGCAACAGGAGCTCGACCTCCCCATGCTGCTCATCACCCACGATCCGCAAGACAGCGCCGCGCTGGCCGAAGAAGTGGCTGAAATGGTGGCAGGGCGCTTGATGCACGGCGTGGCAGAATAACGGCTGCACAGCGGTAAAAGGCTACCTGAAAAATCGCCGCATCATTTTTCAGGTAGCCTTTTCCGCCACTGCCCGCTGCACGCCCCAAATAGAAGCCAACACCAACGCAAACCCCGCCAGCGATTTGCCGTCCATCCCCTGCCCCAAAAACAGCCAGCCCAACACAAAAGCACACACCGGGCTGAGCAATCCCAACGAAGATACGGCAGCAGGCGGTAGCCTCGCAATGCCGTCAAACCACAGTGCATAAGCCAACACCGCACCAAACAGGCAAAGATATAAATAACCGCCGATATTGGCAACAGTCAAATGTGGCAGCGGCGGCTCGGCAAGCAGGGCAACGGGCAGCAGAAACACGCCGCCAATCAGAAGCTGCCAGCCGGTAAACGCCAGCACGGGCAGCGACGTTTGGCGGTGTTTGGACAGATAAACGCCCAAAGCCATCGCCGCCGCGCCCGCCAGTGCCGCCGCAATTCCCGCCGCGTCATAGCGTGCCGTGGGCGACAAAACCAATAGTGCAATCCCCGCCACACCCGCCGCCGACCAAGCCCAAGCCGCTTTGGGCGGCATGGTTTTTCCAATCAGCCAGGTAAACACCAGCACCATCAGCGTCTGCGTGGAACTCAATACCGCCGCCAAACCGCCAGGCAGCCGGTACGCCGCCACAAACAGCATGGCTTGGAAAAAGCCGATATTCAAAAACCCGAGCAGCAAAACCGTCGCCCATTCCCCGCACTTGGGCATTTTCCTTGTCCACAAAAGCAGCAAAAGCCCCGCCGGCAACACGCGTATCAGCGCGGCGGTAAACGGGCGGTCGGGCGGCAGAAATTCGGTGGTAACCAGATAAGTGCTGCCCCAAATCAAGGGAGCGAGCGCGGTGGTGAGGATGGCGAGGGGGCGGCTTTGCATGGCGTTTTCCTGCGGTTTGGGCTTTCAGACGATCTTTCAAGCCGAACGTTGTCTGAAAAGTGCGGTCAAAATTTGGGGCTGACGTAGATTAGCCCTAAATTCCACACCATCTCCGCAGGATTTTAAGCTGCCGGGACGGTGTGCCGAAGTTAAACCGAAATTCGCATTCTTTCAAGAACAGCAGGAAAGATTTGCGGTCGATTCCGTTGTATTTGCGTAAGACACGTTTTGCCTGATTCCAGAAATTCTCAATGCCGTTAATGTGGTTTTGACGGTCTGCAAATTCCTTGGAATGGTTAATACGGTGATGGATAAAACCACTCACGCCCAACTTGTCGTAACTGCTCAGGCTGTCGGTATAGACAATGCTGTCCGGCATGATTTTCTTTTTGATGACAGGCAGTAACGTTTCAGACTTGGCGTTATCCACCACAATGGTATAGACCCGTCCTTGTCGTTTCAGGATGCCGAATACCACTACCTTGTCTGCCGCACCACGCCCGCGTCTGCCTTTGCGGCGTCCGCCGAAATAGCTTTCGTCCAATTCGACCGGGCCGGCGAAAATTTCATTGGCTGCCAATGCCAGATGATGGCTGATGACCATACGGATTTTACGGTAGAACAGGATAGCAGAGTTTGGCTGTATGCCCAAAATATCAGCAGCGGCACGGGTGGTAACTTCGAGCACAAAAAAGCGAAGCAGTTCTCTCAGGGGTTTTTTCTTTAATTTGCGGAGTGTTATCTTCATATTTTGAGAGTAACGTAACTGCTAATCTAGTACAGCCCTAAAATTTTTTAGGATATGTTAAAATACCCATTAATTTCCACTATCAAAACAAAATCTTATGGCAATCAAAAAAACACAGCTATACGCTTCCCTATGGGCAGGCTGCGACGAACTGCGTGGCGGGATGGACGCCGGCCAATATAAAGACTATGTACTGACCCTTCTGTTTCTCAAATACATTTCCGACAAACACAAAACCGGCACCGGCATGATAGACCTGCCTGCCGGCACGACCTTTGACGACATCGCCAAACTCAAAAACACCCCCGAAATCGGCGACAACATCAACAAAACCATCGCCAAAATCGCCGAAGCCAATGACTTGAAAGGCATCATTGACGTTGCCGACTTCAACGACGAGGACAAGCTCGGCAAAGGCAAGGACATGGTTGACCGCCTGAGCAACCTGGTCGGCGTCTTTGAAAAACTCAACCTTTCCGCCAACCAAGCCGAAGACGATGATTTGCTGGGCGACGCCTACGAATACCTGATGCGCCACTTTGCCACCGAATCGGGCAAATCCAAAGGGCAGTTTTACACGCCTGCCGAAGTTTCCCGCATCATGGCGAAAATCATCGGCATAGACCCCGACAGTCCCGCCAGCACCACCGTTTACGATCCGACCTGCGGCTCCGGCTCGCTGCTGCTCAAAGCTGCCGCCCAAGCCCGCAACCAAATCAGCCTGTACGGGCAGGAAAAAGACGTATCCACCACCTCCCTTGCCCGCATGAACATGATTCTGCACCACAACGAAACCGCCGAAATCCATACCGGCAACACACTGGCAGAACCCTCATTTCTCGAACACGGCATGCTCAAAACCTTTGATTTTGCCGTTGCCAACCCACCCTTTTCCAGCAAAAACTGGACAAACGGGCTGCTCCCTTCAGACGACCGTTACAGCCGCTTCACCTACGGCATACCGCCCGAGAAAAACGGCGATTACGCCTTCCTGCTGCACCTGGTCAAAAGCCTGAAACCCACCGGCAAAGGCGCCATCATTCTGCCGCACGGCGTACTCTTTCGCGGCAATGCCGAAGCGCGCATCCGTGCCGAGCTGCTCAAACAAGGGCTGATAAAAGGCATCATCGGACTGCCTGCCAACCTCTTTTACGGCACGGGCATCCCCGCCTGCATCATCGTCATCGACAAAGCCCACGCCCAAACCGCACAAATTGCCGACAACGACCCGCAGCAAATCATCAGCGGCGGCAGCGTCTTCATGATTGACGCCTCACGCGGCTACATCAAAGACGGCAACAAAAACCGCCTGCGCGAGCAAGACATCCACAAAATCATCGACACCTTCACCCGACAGCTTGAAATCCCGCGTTACAGCCGCCTGGTCCACCTCAGCGAAATCGCCGCCCAAGACTACAACCTCAACCTGCCGCGCTACATCGACAGCGGCGAACGCGAAGACATCCAGGACCTGGCGGCACACCTCTACGGCGGCATCCCCGCGCGCGACATAGACGCCCTTGAAGCCTACTGGACAGTATTGGGTCGTCTGAAAGGGCGGCGAAGCGGTTGAAGACTTGCCCGAATCTATCCGCTCCGATGAAAGCAGTATTGCAGAAACGATTGAAAATAATGTCAGAAAAAGAATTGTGGACGAAAATCCGACCAATCCGAAATACTTTGAAAAAATGTCGATACTTCTGGATGAATTGATCGAGCAGCGTCGTCAGGAATCAATTGACTATAAAGAATATTTGGAAGAGATAGCCCGCCTTGCCGAGCAGGTTTCAAATCCGGTGCAAAGCAGTTACCCCAAAGAAATCGATACTTTCGGCAAACAGGCACTTTTTGACAATTTGAGCCAAGATACCGGTTGGGTGAAGCGTGTGCATGATACGGTTCAAAGTCGCAAACAGGACGGCTACCTCGCCAATAAGATGAAACAGAAACATTTGAAAACCTGCTTGGAGCCGCTGGCACAGGAAAAAGGGTTGGATGTTGAGAAAATGTTTGAATTAATCATTCAACAAGCAGAATACAGGGCTTAATCATGCAAATCGGTACATTAAGCATAGAAATACGCAGAAAATCCATTAAAAACCTGCATATCGCCGTTTTGCCCCCGCATGGCTCGGTACGCGTTTCCGCACCGCTGAAAATGAGCGATGATGCGGTGCGTATGGCAGTTGCCAGCCGTTTGACATGGATAAAGAAGCAGCAGCGTGCATTTGAAAATCAAGCCCGGGAATCCAGGCGCGAAATGGTTTCCGGAGAAAGCCATTATTTATGGGGGAAACGCTATCTGCTGGAAGTATTGCCCACTACGGGCAAGCATCGTCTTGAAATAACGCATCATAAAATCAAGCTGTTTGTCGGCAAAAAAACCGCCCAAGACAAGCAAATGGCAGTGCTTGAGAAGTTTTACCGCAATGAGCTGAAGCGGGAAATCGCCAAACTGTTAGATTTTTGGCAGGAAAAAATGGGTGTCCGGGCAAGCCGTTTCGGTGTGAAAAAAATGAAAACGCTTTGGGGGAGCTGTAATACGCAAACAGGCAGTATCTGGCTGAATCTGGAACTTGCCAAAAAACCGCCTCAATGTTTGGAATATATCGTCGTGCATGAACTGACCCACCTGCTGGAGCGGCATCACAACG
This sequence comes from Eikenella longinqua, assembly GCF_001648355.1. Taxonomy (GTDB): domain Bacteria; phylum Pseudomonadota; class Gammaproteobacteria; order Burkholderiales; family Neisseriaceae; genus Eikenella; species Eikenella longinqua. Next base: position 25,341 of record NZ_LXSL01000012.1, read on the forward strand.
AGCGGTTTATGGCACATATGGATGCGTTTTTACCCAATTGGCAAAGCACCAAACAATTGCTCAATTCGCTAAAGTTGGGCGTCTGATATTCTTTAAAATCAAAAAAGTCGTCTGAAAACAGTTTTTAAACCTTTTCAGACGACCTTTTATTTCAGGCTACCTGAAAAACCCAAACCAGGTTTCAGGTAGCCTTTTGCTTGCGTGGAACCGACGGTGAAAACCTTATGCCTTGGGCTCTTCCTCGGGCAGCGGCAGCTTGTGCTGCACGGCATACACGGCGGCCTGCACGCGGCTGCCGAGCTCGAGTTTGCGCAGGATGTTTTGCACGTGCACCTTCACGGTGGATTCGGCCAAATCCATGCGCTTGGCGATGATTTTGTTGCTGTGCCCCACGGCGAGGTAGCGCAACACTTCCAGCTCGCGCGAGGTGAGCGTGTCGAGGGCGTTTTTGGATTGCGGCTGGGCGGGGCGGATGAGGGATTGCACCATGCAGGCCATCATTTCGGGCGAAAACACGTTGTCGCCGTTGGCGGCTTTGCCGATGGCGTCGATGAGGAAGTGGGCGTTGATGTTTTTTAAGAGGAAGCCGCAGGCGCCCAGGCGCATGCATTCCACCAGGTCTTCGCCGTCTTCGGACACGGTGAGCATCACCACTTTCTGCTCGGGGCGGCTGCTGAGGATTTGCGCCAAGGCTTCGCGCCCGTTCATCACCGGCATGTCTAAATCCAGCAGCACCACGTCGGGCTCAAGCTGGCTCACCAGCTTCACGCCGCTCAAGCCGTCGGCGGCTTCGCCCACCACTTCGTAGTTTTCCTGCCGGGCGAGCAGGGCTTTGATGCCGCTGCGGAACAGGGTGTGGTCGTCGATGAGGACGATCTTGATCGTGTTGGTCATACCTGCCTTCTTTCTTCGGAGGGAAGTTTCAGGGTTACCCGGGTGCCGCCCGGGGCGGATTGCAGGGTGAGCTCGGCGCGGATGCGGCTGGCGCGCTCGCGCATGATGTGCAGCCCCACGTGATGGCCGTTGCGCTCTTTGATGCGTTCGGTGTCGAAGCCGCAGCCGTCGTCTTGGATGCTCATGATGAAATCTTGGCCGTTGTCGAAGCGGATGTCCACCTGCCCGGCTTGGGAATGTTTGCGCACGTTGGAGAGGCTCTCCTGCAAAATAAACACCACTTGCAGCTGCTGCTCGGTGCTCAGCGGCGGGCCGTTGCCGTGCCAGCTCAGGCGCACGGCGGTGCGGGTTTGCCGCTCGAAGCGCTCGGTGAGCGCCTGCACCACGCCGGCGAAGTCTTTGTTGTTGATTTTGGTGCGGAAGTTGTTGAGCAGCTCGCGCACGTCGTCGTAGCACTCCTGGATGCCATCTTTGATGTATTGCAGGTTTTCGTTGATTTGCCCCTGCTCGTGGTTTTGCATGGCGGCTTCCAGCATCTGCACTTGCAGGTTGAGGAAGGTGAGCGCCTGGGCGATGCTGTCGTGCAGGCCTTGGGCAATCAGGTTGCGCTCCTGCAATACGGCGAGCTGGCGGCTTTCGTCGATGAGGCGCAGGTTGCTGATGACCACGCCGAACTGGCTGCACAGCGCTTCCCACAAGTCGCCGTCGGCCACGGCCACCGGCTCTTTCTGTTTGAAATAGAGCGTAACCATGCCGAAATCTTGCGCTTTGTAGCGGATTTTGAAAATGCGCAGCTGGGAAAAGCCGAGGCGGCTGCATTCGTTGCCGTTATCGGCGGCGGTTTGGCCGTCGGTTTCGCTTTCGCCTTCGGCATGGCGCACGAAGCGGATGGGCTGCCAGTCGTCTTGCATCACGGCGTGGCCGCACAGGCAGTCGTCGAAACGCTGGCAGGCTTCGGCGGTTTGCAGCGAATCGGGCAGGCCGATTTGGGTGACCAAATCCATGCGCTGGCGTTTGAAGTCAATCAGGCGGATGCTGCCGGCGTCGGCCGACACCATTTCGAGCATTCTTTTTAAAAATACTTCGGCGGCTTCGGTGGTGGTTTGGGTTTGGCTGAGGAAGTGCGAGAAGAAATAGAGGGTTTCCAGCGTGTGGTGTTTGGCTTCCAGATCGCGCGTTTTCTCGGCCACTTCTTCTTCCAGATGGGAATAGAGCTGGGAGAGGCGGCTGCTCATTTGGTTGAAGCCGTTGTCTACGCGGGCGAATTCGGCGGAGCGGTCGATGGGGATCTGGATGCCGAGCTGCCCGCCGTGGATGGCGGCCACGCCCTGTTGCAGGTGTTGCAGCGGCCGGATAATCCACCAATACAGCAGGAACACCATAAAGGCGGCGCTCATCACCACCAGCACCAGCAGGCTGCTCTGAAACAGGCGCAGCCAGGAAATATAGCGCGTGTTGGCCTGCTCCACGGCGGAGACCACGTTGTCGAGGCGGTTGAGGAAGGGTTGCAGCTCTTGGTCGGTGATGGGGTGGTGTTCTGTGGAGGCTACCTGAAAACGCGGGCGGATGCGCTGCTGCCAATGGGCATCCAGCTCATTGAAGCGCTGCCACACGATGTCGTCGGGCGGCAGGAAGAGCGGGCGGCGGCGGTCGCCGTGGCGCACGTTGGCCAGGATGCTGTCGTATTGCTGCAGGCGTTGCTCGATTTCGGCAGACGGGGCGTTTTCGCGGATGAGCAGGGCGATGCGGTAGCTGCGCAGGCGCAGGCTGCCGATGTCGTTGATGGCGGCCGCGCTGCCTTCCAGCCGCCACGACAAAAGCAGGGTGTAGCTGATGGAGGCCACGGCAATCACCAGCCACAGCAGGGTGAGCAGTTTGAGGCGGACGGAGAGGCTTTTCAACGGTTTCATCGGCGGAATCGGGCTGGCAAAACGGCGGCTGAGGCCGGCCTAGTTAAGCAGCATTATACGCGCGAACCGTTTCACTTTTTGAGCTAGGCAAAAGTAGGCCGCCCGCCTAATCCGAAAGGATTAGACGGGCTAGCTACAACAGGGCTTATTTCACGCAGGGCTTTGCTTTAGAATTTCTGCCGGAATGGCGGTTTTCAGGTAGCCTGTTTAAGCTGATGTTTAAACGGGAAAATTTGGAGAATTTGCGGTTCTCGTTTTCAGGTAGCCTGCCGCTTTGCCCGCTTTAATCACGCATAGAGAACAAGAAAATGAAATCAGAAAACTACAAACGCTACTCGGTGCTGGCCTCCAGCACGTTCGCTTTCACCGTCTGCTTTATGGTTTGGATGATGCTGGCGATTGTCGGCGTGAAGGTGCAGGAGCAGCTGGGCCTGAACGAAACGGAAACCGGCATCCTGATGGCCGTGCCGGTGCTTTCCGGCTCGCTCATCCGCGTGCCGCTGGGCATCTGGACCGACAAATTCGGCGGCCGCATTGTGATGTTTGTGCTGATGGTGCTGTCTGTGCCCGCCATCTTCCTCATGGCCTATGCCACGCATTTCTGGCACTTCATCGCCATCGGCCTGATGATGGGCTTGGCCGGCGGCTCGTTTTCGGTGGGCACGCCCTATGTGGCGCGCTGGTTTCCCAAGCAGCAGCAGGGCTTGGCGATGGGCATTTTCGGCGCGGGCAATGCCGGCAGCGCCATCAATAAATTCGTCGCCCCCGCGCTGATTAAATATTCGGCAGCAGCCGGCGCGGGCGCGGCGGCCTGGGTGATTGTGCCCAAGGTGTATGCCGCCATTATGGCCGCCACCGCCGTGCTGTTTTGGTTTACCACTTATCCCACCCCGCACAACCCGAATACCGCGCCCAAGGCCTCGCTCAAAGAGCAGCTGGCCATGCTGAAAGACCCGGGCGTGCTGCGCTATAGCCAGTATTATTCCGTGGTATTCGGCGGTTACGTCGGCCTGGCGCTGTGGATGACCAAATACTACATCAACGAATACGGCCTCGAAATGGCCACCGCCGGCCTGTTGGCGGCCTGCTTCTCGCTGCCCGGCGGCGTGCTGCGCGCCATCGGTGGCTGGCTGTCGGACAAATACGGCGCATATAAAGTTACTTGGGGTGTGATGTGGGTGCTGTGGGTGTGCTTCTTTATTCTCTCTTACCCGCAAACCGATTTCGTGATCGCCACCACCAAAGGCCCGCAGAGCTTCCATATCGGGCTGAACGTGGTGCTGTTCACCATCCTGATGTTTACCGCCGGCATCGCCATGGCGGTGGGCAAGGCTTCGGTGTTCAAATTTGTGGCCGACGACTACCCGAACGACATCGGCACGGTGTCCGGCATTGTCGGCCTGGCGGGCGGCCTGGGCGGCTTTCTCTTGCCGATTATGTTCGGCATGCTGCTCGACCTCACCGGCATCCGCTCCACCACCTTCATGCTGCTCTACGGCACGGTGTGCGTGTCGCTGATTTGGATGCACTTCTCGTTTAAAACCAAACGCGGCCAGTAAGCCGGAGAAGGCTACCTGAAACAGGGTTTACCGTTTTCAGGTAGCCTCTAGCAAACCCATATTTCATTAGGAGCACCCCATGTCGTCCCACCTGATTCAAGACTGGCGGCCGGAAGACGCCGAGTTTTGGCGGCACACCGGCAAACCCGTTGCCCGCCGCAACCTGTGGATTTCCATCCCCGCGCTGTTCCTCGCCTTCGCCATCTGGCAGGTGTGGAGCGTTACCATCCTCAATCTGCCCAATATCGGCTTCAAGTATACGGATAACCAGCTCTTCTGGCTGGCCGCGCTGCCCGCTTTGTCCGGCTCCACCCTGCGCGTGTTTTATTCCTTTATGGTGCCGATTTTCGGCGGCCGCAAGTGGACCACCATCACCACCGCCAGCCTGCTGCTGCCCGCGCTGGGCATCGGCTTCGCCGTGCAAAACCCGGACACCGGCTACTTCACCATGGTGATCCTGGCGCTGCTGTGCGGCTTCGGCGGCGGCAACTTCTCCTCCAGCATGGCCAACATCAGCTTCTTCTTCCCCAAAGCCGAAAAAGGCACCGCGCTCGGCCTGAATGCGGGCTTGGGCAATTTGGGCGTGTCTGCCGTACAGTTTGTCGTGCCGCTGGCGATTACCGCCGGCCTGTTCGGCGCGCTTGGCGGCGAGGCGCAAACCTGGGCCAAAGGCGACGTAACCAAACAGATGTGGCTGCAAAATGCCGGCTTCGTGTGGGTGCCGTTTATCATCATGTCCACCGCCGCCGCCTGGTTTGGCATGAACGATTTGGCTAGTGCCAAATCCAGCTTCAAAGAGCAATCGGTGATTTTCACGCGCAAACACAACTGGCTGATGTGCATCCTCTATTTGGGCACCTTCGGCTCCTTCCTCGGCTTTTCCGCCGGCTTCCCCAAGCTCACGCAAACCCTGTTCCCCGATGTAAACCCGGCGCAATATGCCTTCTTGGGCCCGCTCATCGGCGCGCTCACCCGCTCCGCCGGCGGCTGGGTGTCGAGCAGGCTGGGCGGCGCAAAAACCACGCAGGTGGTGTTTGTGGGCATGATTGTCGGCATCCTCGGCGTGCTGGCCTTTTTGCCCGCCGCGCCCGGCCAGGGCGGCAGCTTCTGGGGCTTCTTCGTCTGCTTTATGGCGCTGTTTGCGCTCAGCGGCCTGGGCAACGCCTCCACCTTTGTGCAAGTGCCGCTGATTTTCTCCGGCATGCACCAGAAGCTCTTGGCCGAAGGTAAATCCACCCCCGAAAAAGCCGTGCAGGATGCCAACCGCGAAGCGGCGGCAGTCATCGGTTTCACCGCTGCCTTCGCCGGCTACGGCGGCTTCCTGATTCCGAAAAGCTTCGGCACTTCGCTGGACCTCACCGGCAGCGCCAACGCCGCCCTCATCGGCTTCGTTTCCTTCTATGTGGTGTGCGCCGCCATCAATTGGTGGTATTACGCCCGCAAACATGCCGAAGCGAAGTGTTAAAGTAGAGGCTACCTGAAAAATGCGCCAACCGTTTTTCGCTTCGCAGAAACGCTGCTTCGCTCCGTTTTAACTGCGTTTTCAGGTAGCCTTTAGCGCCCGCCGCACACACGGTTTGATCAACAAGGAAAACATCATGGCCCTCACACCCGTTCACGAACTGCAAGCGCGGATTCACGAAAAAATTGCCGCCGCCCGCAAACCGCCAGCCAGCGAGCGCGTGCCGCTGGTGTCTGCTTTGGGGCGCGTGCTGGCGCAGGACGTGGCTTCCGCGCTCAATCTGCCGCCCGCCGACATTTCCGCCATGGACGGCTACGCGCTGCCCGAAGCCGCTGCCGCAGGCAGCGAGTGGCGGATAGCGGGCGAATCGGTGGCCGGGCAGCCGTTTTCAGGTAGCCTGCCGGAAGGCGGCTGCGTGCGGATTATGACCGGCGCGGTGGTGCCCGCCGGCTGCCGCAGCGTGGTGATTCAGGAAAACGTGCAGGCGGACGGCGGCATCATCCGCCTGGAAAAAGACGCGGCCGAAGGCGGCAACATCCGCCGCTGCGGCGAGGAAATCGCGGCAGGCGAAACTGTGTTGCAGGCGGGGCGGATTCTGCGCCAGGCCGACATCATGCTCTTGGCCGCGCTGGGTTGCGCCGAAATCGAAGTGTTCCACAAAGTGCGCGTGGCCGTGCTTTCCAGCGGCGATGAGCTGCTGGAGCCGGGAGAGCCCGCTACGCGCAGCGGCAGCATTTACGACAGCAACCGCTACATGCTGATGGCGCGGCTGTCGGCGCTGCCGGTGGAGGTGATTGACTTCGGGCAGGTGGCCGACAAGCTGGAAGACGTGCTGAAAATGCTGGATAAGGTGATCCAGCAGGCCGACGTGCTGATTACCACCGGCGGCGTGTCGGTGGGCGATTACGACTTTATGCGCGAGGCCGTGGAGCGCGTGGGCAGCATCCACCACTACAAAGTGGCGCTCAAGCCGGGCAAGCCTTTTGTGTTCGGGCAAATGCTGAACACTTGGTGTTTCGGCCTGCCGGGCAACCCCGTGTCGGGTTTTGTGGGCTTCGATATGTTTGTGAAAGCCGCGTTGTGGCAGCTTTGCGGCGCGGCCGAAATCCCGCAGCCGCTGCGCTTTGCCGCCAAGCTGGCCGAGCCCGCCGTGAAGAACCACAGCCGCACCGATATCCAGCGTGCTATCATCAGCCGCCAGCCCGACGGCACTTGGCTGGCCGCCCCCTTCGGCAGCCAGGATTCGCACCGCATCTATCAAGTGAGCCGCGCCAACGCCTATCTGATTCTGCCCGCCGAAAGCGGCTCGCTGCCGGCCGGCGCGGAAGTGACCGTGCAGCCTTTTGCAGAAGCGTTTCTGTAGCACAGCAGGCTACCTGAAAATCTCTCCAAGCCTCGTTGCTAGTTTTCAGGTAGCCTTTCAGCCCAAGCCACACATAATAATCCACACCGCACACCCCAAAGACCGCGCCATGACCGCCCAGCCCCCGCTCACCGACCCCTACCGCCGCCGCCTCAGCTATCTGCGGCTGTCGGTTACCGACCTGTGCAACTACCGCTGCACCTACTGCCTGCCCAACGGTTATCAAGGCAAAGCCAAGCCCGACGAGCTCAGCCTGCCCGAAATCCAAACCCTGGTGAACGTATTCGCCGCCGCCGGCACGCGCAAAATCCGCCTCACCGGCGGCGAGCCCACCCTGCGCCGCGACCTGGCCGACATCATCGCCGCATGCAAAGCCAACCCGCTGATTGAAAACGTGGCGCTCACCACCAACGCCTTCCGCCTGGCCCAGCTCTTTCCCGCCTACCGCGCCGCCGGGCTCGACAAAATCAACATCAGCGTCGACAGCTTCGACCCCGACACCTTCTTCCAAATCACCGGCAAACGCGAATGCGCCAACATCCTGCGTGCCCTCGACGACATCTTGGATTCAGGCTTCTACGGCGTGAAAGTGAACACCCTGCTGCTGCGCCGCTACGCCGGCCGCACGCTGCAAGACGCGCTTGCCTTCGTGCGCGCCCGCCCCGTTACCCTGCGCTTTATCGAGCTGATGCAAACCGGCGACAACGGCGCCTTCTTTAATAGCCAGCACCTCTCCGCCGCCGAAATCGAGCGCGGCCTGCAAGAGCAGGGCTGGCAGCTCGCCCCGCGCCAGCCGCATGCCGGCCCCGCCCGCGAATATTTCCACCGCGATTTTGCCGGCAGCATCGGTTTCATTGCCCCCTACAGCCAAGACTTCTGCAAAAGCTGCAACCGCCTGCGCGTTACCGCCCAAGGCAAAATGCACCTCTGCCTGTTTGGCGGAATCGCCTACGACCTGCGCCCCTTCCTGCGCGCGGGCGACGAGCACGGGCTGCGGCAGTATCTGCACCAAACCATCGCCGAAAAGCCCGAACACCATTATTTGCACGACAAAAAAGTCGGCCTCATCACCAACCTTTCCATGACCGGAGGCTAAACCATGTACCGCGCCGCACCCGAATTCCGCCCCTTCCGCATCCACCTGCTCACCGTTACCGACACCCGCAGCCCGAAAGAAGACGGCAGCGGCAACTATCTGGCCGAAGCCCTGCAAGCCGCCGGCCACGAGCTGCGCGCGCGCGAATGGTGTCGCGACGAGCTCTACGACATCCGCGCCCGCGTGTCTGCTGCCATTGCCGAGCCGCACACCGACGCGGTGCTGATTACCGGCGGCACCGGCATGTTCGACCGCGACGTAACCCCCGATGCGGTGGAAATCCTGTTCGATAAAGCCATTCCCGGCTTCGGCGAAGTGTTCCGTGCCGTGTCTTTGCAGGAAATCGGCATGTCCACCATCCAATCGCGCGCCGTGGCCGGCATTGCCAACCGAACGCTGATTTTCTGCCTGCCCGGCTCCACCGGCGCCTGCCGCACCGCCTGGGAAAACATCATCGCCCCGCAGCTCGACCCGCGCATCAATAGCTGCGGCTTCACCCGCGTGCTGAACGCGTGGGGCAAATAAAACCATGGCTTCCACGGCGGCTTGTCGCGAACCGCTGCTGATTTTGTGCGGCGGGCTCAGCCGGCGCATGGGCCGACCCAAGCCGTTGCTGACCTATCGCGGCGTGCCGTTGATTGAGCGTTTGGCGGCGGCGCAACGCCCGCTGTGGCTGGCCGCTGCCGGGCAGCGTTTTCCCAATATTCCGCAGGCGCACTATTTGCCCGATGCCCTGCCCGAACGGCAGGGCGCGCTGTCGGCCATCCTGCCTGCGTTGGATCGGGCAGCGGCGCAGGGATATAGCGGCGTATATGTGCTCTCCTGCGATACGCTGCTGCTGCCGGAGCAGGTGGCGGATTGTTTGCAGCAGGCACGGGGCAGCGCGGCCTGGTGCGACGGCGTGGCGGCCTTGCAGGACGGAGAACGGACGTATCCGCTGCTGGCGCATTGGTCGGCGGCGCTGGCCGAGCCGCTGCGGCAGTATCTGGCAAGCGGGCAGCGCCGTGTAACCGCTTGGCTGGAAACCGTGCCGTTTGCCGCCGCGCCGCTGCCGGCCGAGTGGCGGCCGTTGTGCAATTTCAATACGCCGCAGGAGTTTGAGCAGGCGGTGGCGCAGGCGGAGTGGCTGTCGGCGCAAGGCTGAAGTGTATTTTCAGGTAGCCTCTATCGGCTTGGCGTGATATGTAGAGGCTACCTGAAAGCAGTTAAAAAGCTTCAGCGCAGGTGAAACGAAGAGGCAACTTTCCGCCAAGCCTAAAATTATTTGGCCGAGTGTTTTTCAGGTAGCCTGATTCATCCGCGCCCAGCCCCAATATAAAAAGGCTACCTGAAAACAGATGGGCAGCTTTCAGGTAGCCTCCGATCATTGATTTTCCATTAAGGACAAGATTTTGCTAACACATTTAGACCAACAAGGCCGCAGCAGCATGGTGGACGTGGGCGATAAAGCCGTTACCCGCCGCGTGGCCGCAGCTGCCGGGCGCGTGGTGTTCCCGCCCGAAGTGTATGCCCAAATCCAGGCCGCCAACGGCCAAACCGCCAAGGGCGCGATTAGCGAAGTGGCGCGGCTGGCGGGCATCATGGCGGCCAAAAACACTGCCAACCTGATTCCGTTGTGCCACCCGATGATGCTGGAGCGCTGCAAGCTGGAGCTGGCCTACGACGATGCCGCGCACAGCCTGAACATCCGCGCCGAAGTGGCCGTGAGCCACAAAACCGGCGTAGAAATGGAAGCGCTCACCGCCGTATCCGTGGCCGCGCTCACCGTGTACGACATGACCAAAGCCTTGAGCCACGACATCCAAATCCAAGACATCCGCCTGATTCACAAATCCGGAGGCAAACATGAGTTCAACCGTTGAAATCACCGTGCTGTATTTCGCCGCCCTGCGCGAACAGGCCGGCAAAGAGCAGGAAACGCTCGCCGTTGCCCAAGGCAGCACCCCCGCCGCGCTATATGGCCAACTCTCGCAGCAATACGGCTTCACCCTGCCGCAAGAGCGAGTGCGCGCGGCGGTAAACCATGCCTTTGCCGATTGGGCGCAGCCGCTGGCCGAGCGCGACATCGTGGCCTTCATCCCGCCCGTGGCCGGAGGCTGAAATGTTTGATTTGACTATGCAGGCCATCAATAGCCAAGCCCTGCGCCAAAGGCTGCTAAACAACGAGCAATGCGGCGCCTTCCTCAGCTTCGAAGGCTGGGTGCGCCGCCAAAACGACGGGCAGCGCGTGGATTATCTGGTGTACAGCGTGTATGAAGAGCTGGCGCGCCGCCAGGGGCAGGCCGTGATTGAAGAGGCCAAACGCCGCTTCGGGCTGGCCGAAGCCGTGTGCGTGCACCGCTACGGGCGGCTGGAAGTGGGCGACATGGCGGTGTGGGTGGGCGTAACCGCCGGCCACCGCGACGCAGCCTTCGCCGGCTGCCGCTTCATCATCGACACAGTGAAGGCGGAAGTGCCGATTTGGAAACAGGAGTTTTATAGCGGCCAGCACGCCGCCGCCTGGCTGGATAACCAAGCGGCAGATGCCAAACGCACACTGATTGAGTAATACCCGCCCTCAGAACAGGCTACCTGAAAACTGGCTTTATTCGTTTTCAGGTAGCCTGTTTGTGATTCCGCCGCCCGGGGCTACCTGAAAATCGGATTGACAAAGAAGTGAATATTTCTTCCTAATTGGAACGCTATTTCCTTTATTTCAGGCTTTGTTCGGCAGTATTGAAGTTAATGTTTTAGGCAGCTTGCTCAAGCCCGCCATCCCCACTTTTGCCCAATCGGCACACTGCTGCCGAATCTTTTATCATTCATGCAGTATCGCCTTGAGCCTGCGGGTGAAAATCGGATAAAATAGCAGGCAGGAAAAGCGGCTTCACTGCGCCGCCAAACGTATTTCAAAGGTAGAAAATCATGCAAGGCTATCAACTGAACCCGAAAGAAACCTTGGGCGGCATCGTAGTGGAAGATGCCGATCAGCAAATCGTGCAGCTCAACCTGCAAAAAGGCAACGAAGTGCCGCCGTATTCCGCCGAAGCCATCATCACCGTGGTGGTGCTCGCCGGCGCGGCCCGCGTGAAAACCGAGCAGGGGCATATTGATTTGCACAGCATGAATCTGGCGCGCATCGAGCCGGGCGAAACGCACGTGATCGAAGCCTTGGAAAACGACACTTCCATCTTGGTGGTGAAACAGCTGTGTTACAACGCGCTGTTGAATAAGAAACTGCGCTTCGGCCAATGCTGTTTATAAAGTTTGTTTTGCCGCATCGGCTTCCCGCTTGGGGGTTGATGAGGATTTTTGAAGTTTGTTTGTAGTCTGTTTGTAACCTTATGGCTCGCAAGGGCTTTTATTTGGAGATATAAATCATGATTAAAGGGATTCAAATCACCCAATCCGCACAACATCCTGCTTTGGCACGTTCTTTCTGGCTGCTGGACGACGAAACCCAGCAAGCCCGCTGCTTGTGCAGCAACGACGAGCATTTTGTGGCCGACCAAGTGGTTGCCCTGAGCGATTTGGGCGACGTGAACTATGAAGAAGTGCCCGTGGATGTGCGCGTTGCCCCGAAAGTGGAAGGCGGCCAACACCTGAACGTAAACGTGCTGACCCGTGAAATGCTGGAAGACGCTGCGGCCAACCCCGAAAAATATCCGCAGCTCACCATCCGCGTATCCGGCTATGCAGTGCGCTTCAACTCCCTGACTCCGGAGCAGCAGCGCGACGTGATCACCCGCACTTTCACCCAGCATATGTAAGCTGAGCGGTAATCAAAAAAGGCTACCTGAAAATTTTCAGGTAGCCTTTTTGTGTGGACGGCAGGAGATTATTTCCAAGTAGGGGCTACCTGAAAACGAAACTGTCGGCTTGCCCGCTAAAAAGAGTTGGGCGTTTCCTTATATCGATAACATTGCGGTTTGCTTTCATTCCCTGGCTGTTCGCAGAACCCGTATTTTTCACAACGGATACCTAACTTTCTCTCTCCATACAACCAGCAGTAGAGATCGCATCCAGAAAGTGCGTGGATATTTATTCCTCGCCAAGAAAAATCATCTAGAGGTTTGCTCACTTCCGGGTGGGGTTCGGTAGAAATAAATTGTTTTTCGTCCACTCCTATGAATCTCGGCATATTCTTAAGCTGCACATAAATATCCCCTTCCAAATTCGCCGGGCGGCCATGCAGGGTTTTGTCAAACTCTACCCGCTGCCAGCGGCCATTGACGGCCTGATATTGGCGATAGGCGAAAGTTTCGTTCCAGTCGTAACAAAGGCCTGGCCGAACAATGAGGTTCCATACACCTTGTTTATCCCGATCCAGGATTAGCAGCTCCCATTTATCCGACCATTCCGGCGGGAGATCCAGCCCTTCGGCATCAATCACGCGGATGCTTTGTTTTGCCAGGCTGTCCCTCGTTTCCCAATTGGCATAGCGTTCGGTAAGAATCACCGTGCCATCGCTGAGGCGCACCTCTTCCTGCCAAGTGCGTGGTGGATAAGGATCCGGACCGAAGATGGCATATTTGGCGGCAAGGATAAACAGCCAAACGAAAAAGGGTGCGCCGATTAAGAAAAACAATGCTTTTTTCATGATGTTCTCCATGTTCGGGGAGAGAGGCTACCTGAAACGCAATGCAGTGGAGTTTCTGCGCAGCGAAATTTTCAGGTAGCCTTTTCATTGCCGGATTTATTGCTTGGCAAAGCCGCGCTGTTGCAGGAAGGGCAGGATGTGCGGGCGCAGGGGTTTGGCCAGGGTGTTGGCGATTTGGCGCGTCCAATCAAGGTCGAGGCCGCTGCGGGCTTGGTAGTAGGCGGCAAGCTCGCGGTTGTAGGCTTCGAGGGTGTTGGGGCTGCATTCGCGGTAGCGGTTTTCGCTCACAATGGCTTCCAGCGGCAGGCGCGGGCGGTAGAGCGGCTGCTGGGCGGGGTGGCCGATGCACATGCCGAACAGGGGCACGGCGGTGTCGGGCAGGCCGAGGGCTTCGGCTGCGGCGGCGATGTCGTTGCGCAGGGAGCCGATGTATACGCCGCCCAGGCCGAGCGATTCGGCGGCGAGCAGCACGTTTTGCGCGGTGATGCCGGCATCCACGGCGCCGAGCAGCAGGGCTTCGGTGTAGCCGGTTTGGATGTCGGGCACGAGGCGGCGGTGTTTGCTGTAGTCGATGCAGAATACGAGGAATTCGGGGGCGAGGCGCACGTATTCTTGGTTGGCGGCGATTTGGCAGAGGCGTTGGCGCAGGGCGGGCTCGGTAACGCGGATGATGTGGATGCACTGCATGAAGCTGGAGGATGAGGCGGCGCGGCCGGCTTCGAGGATGGCTTGCAGCTGTTCGGGGGCAACGGGCTCGGCGGTGAATTGGCGGATGGAGCGGTGGGCGAGGGCGGTGGCGAGGGTGGGCTGGGAGGGGAGGATGGGGGCGGGCATGATGCAGTCCTTAAGTGGTGGGAGGGGGAAGGCTACCTGAAAAATGTTTTGGCAAAGTGGGATGGGTTCAAGGGAGACGGGTGCGGTTTTGCGGAAGCGGCTTGATTTGGTTTTCAGGTAGCCTGTGGGGCTTATGGTTTTCTTGTGGCGGCGGATTTTGTATCTGCCGTTTGTTTGTTTGCCAAGGGTTGAGGCTACCTGAAAATTATTCGGGCAGGGGGCTGATGCTGATTTGCTCGATGCGCTGACCTTCTTTGCTGCTCACGGTGAAGCGCCAGCCGTGGTAGTCGAGGGTGTCGCCCACGTTGGGCAGGGTTTGCAGCTCTTCCATCATCAGGCCGGCCACGGTGTGGTAGTCGGCGTCTTCTTCGGGCGGGGGGAGGCCGAGCTGGGGGGCGAGCTCGGCGTATTCGAGGCTGCCGTCTACGATGAGGGTGTTGCTGCTTTGGGCTTGGGCGTCGGGCTGCTCTTGGCGCTCGAAGGCTTCGGGAAACTCGCCGGCGATGGCTTCGAGCAGGTCTTTGGTGGTAACCATGCCTTGTACGGCGCCGAATTCGTCCACCACCAGGGCGTAGTCGGCGCCGCTGTGGCGGAACTGCTCGATGGCGGAGAGGGCGTTGGTGCTGTCGGGCAGGATGAGGGGCTGGCGCAGGGCTGCTTGGATGTTGGGCTCTTCGCCGGCCAGGAGCTGGTTGAGCAGGTCTTTTTTGTTGATGTAGCCCAGGGGCTCGTCGGCGCCGGCCTTGCCCACCACCAGGAGGCGGGAGTAGGGCGTGTTTTGCAGCTGGGCGTATTGCTGCTCGCGGCTTTGGGAAAGGTCGAGGCGTTCGATGTCGCGGCGGGGCACCATGATGCCGGGCAGGGGGCGCTCGGCGAGGGTGAGCACGCTGCGGATCATGGATTTTTCGTTTTCTTCAAAATGGCTGCTGTCGCTGCCTTCTTCGCCGGCTTTGGCCAGCATGGTTTCGCGGATGCCCATCATGCCGAGCACGTTTTCGGCGGTGCGGCGGCGCCAGGAGCGGCTGCCGTAGGCGTTTTTGTCGGTGTTGCGCTGGGAGATTTGGTTGAACACTTCAATCAGCACGGAGAAGCCGATGGCGGCATAGAGGTAGCCTTTGGGGATGATCACGTGGAAGGCTTCGGCAATCAGGCTGAAGCCGATCATCAGCAGGAAGCCCAGGCAGAGCATCACCACGGTGGGGTGGCGGTTGACAAAGTCGGTGAGCGGCTTGCTGGCCCAAATCATCAGCGCCATCGCCACCACCACGGCGGCCATGGCAATTTGGATGTGTTGCACCACGGCCACGGCGGTGACCACGGCGTCGATGGAAAACACAGCGTCGAGCACCAAAATCTGAATCACCACGTTCCAAAAGGGCGAATGCTTTTTGCGGTGGTCGGTGTCGGACACGGCGTAGTGGTTGGCGCCTTCGAGCCGCTCGTGCAGCTCGGTGGTGGCTTTGTAGAGCAGGAAGAGGCCGCCGAGAAACATGATGATGTCTTTGCCGGCCACTTCCAGCCGCCCCAGGGAAAACAGCGGGGCGGTGAGCTGCATGATGCGGCTCATGAAGGCGAGCATCAGAAGGCGCAGCAGCACGGCCAGCATCAGGCCGGTAACGCGGGCGCGGTCGCGCTGGGAGGGGCGCACCTTGCTGGCCAAAATAGCCACAAACACGAGGTTGTCGATGCCGAGCACCACTTCGAGAATAATCAGCGTGGCGAAGCCCAGCCAGGTAACCGGGTCGGCCAGCCAGGAGAAATCCATGAATACAATTCCTTGCTAAACAGGTTGTGGAAACAAGCAAAGGCTACCTGAAAAATTTCAGGTAGCCTTTCATCACACGATATGCAGGCCGAAGCCGCCGCAGCGGCAGGCTCGGGCTCTAAAGGGGCGGGGGAAGCAGGGTGCATATCGGAGAGGGGGAAACAAGATGGGGCAAGTGTAGCAGATTGCGGCACGATGCGTAATACGGCCTACACCACCGGCCGCTGCCGGTAGAACAGCAGCCCCGGCAGCGCCAGCCCGAAAGCCAGCGCGCCGATCACAAAGCCCGCCTTCAGAAAATAATCCACCGTTTGCACCAAAAGCTGCTCGGAAAAGCCCTTGTGGTTCATCTGCACCAGCGCAATCATCGCCTTATACACATACACCCCCGGAATCATCGGGATGATGGAAGCCACGGTGAACACCTTCGGGTGCGCCTTATAGCGCTGCGACAAATACACGCCGATGAAGCCCACCAGCGAAGCCGCGCACAGCGTGGCCAAACCCTGCGACATGCCCGCATGCATCAGCAGCGTGCGCGTGCCGTGCCCCAGCGCGCCCAAATAGGCGCAATATTTCAGCGCATTGCGCGGCACGTTGAACAAAATCGCAAAGCCCACGGCGGGGATGGCGGCAAAAAACATATCGTCTAACAAATCCAGCAGCAGCATGGCTCACTCCCAAGCGGAAACGTTTAGCAGGCTCAAAGCCAGCACGATGCCCAGGCAGGTGCTGAATGTGAGCACCGTGGCCACCGCCCAGCGGCTGATGCCCATGTTCACATGGCCTTTCAGAATATCGGCCAGCGAATTGATCAGCGGCACCCCGGGCACCAAAAGCAGCACGCTCGAAGCCATTGCCACTTCCGGGCGCGCACCCCAGCCGTATTTCAGCGCCATGCCCGACACCATCGAAGCCACAAACGCCGTAACCGCAAACACCACCGCCGGATTGTATTGCCGCGCCGACAAAATCTGCCGCACCCACATGCCGCAGGCCGAAGCGATAAACGTGATGCCGCAAATCAGCGGGTCGCCGCCGGAAAGGTGGGCGAAACTGGCGCAGGAAAGCCCCACCATAAACACCACCAGATAGCGGTTGTATTTCACCGGCTTCACCGCATCCAGCCGCGCGCGCACCTGCCGCACGCCATACAGTCCGCGCTCGGCGCCGATCACGATGTGCTGCACCGAAGTGATCACCGACATATTGATGCCCTTGTCGAAATTCTTGCGCGTGGTGGTAATGCAATGGTTGTTGCACAGCGTGGTGATCACGATGGCGTTGGGCGTGAGCGCGCATTCCACCGCATCCATGCCCAGCGCGCGGCCGAGGCGGAAGGCGATTTGGTCGATCAGCGTGCTTTCCGCGCCGTATTGCAGCAGCAAAAGCGCGGCTTGGATGCACAGGCGGGAGATTTCCTGCTGCTGTTCGTGATCAATGGGGGGAGGGTTGGCGGTGCCGGGGGAGGGGAGAGGGGGCGTCATCTTAATAAACCGGAGTGGGGAAAGGGTTGAGATGGCGTGCGGAAACGGCCGGGGCAGCCTGTTGTTTTGATTGTTGTGGGGAGGCGGATTATACCGCAAGCCCCATGCGGCAGCCACTTAGGAGGGGGAAGGGCTACCTGAAAACGGGGTTTGGCACAGCCGAAGTTGAGTTTCTGCTCAGCTAAGACGATATTTGGGCGATACCCAAGCCGGGCTGCTGCGAGGCGAAAACGGCAAACTGTTTTTCAGGTAGCCTGCAGGCGTTAAAACATCGGCTTCATTTCCAGCACCAGTAGTTCGTTTGCCTCGTATGCAAAGCGGTATATCTTGCCGCTGTACCGGTTGAATAGATAGCCGTAGAAGTCGCCTGTGCTTGTGTTTTCGGATAGTTCCAATATAAAAACAGCGTTTTTCTCAGGAAATCGGCCTTTAATGGATTGATCTAGCTTTGGAATCCGCTCGGCCACATATTTTGTGAGGCATGAGGCGTCGGTGATTGCCGGGTTTTTATCTGGTTTTATTGTTTTCATATTGCCATCCCTTTGGTCAGTATTGCTGTTTTCCCGTTGTTGCGAAAGGTGCAACTTTTCTTTGTGTTCTCCTTTTTCTCTCTTTTGTATCGGTTTGTTATGTTGGCTTGGCAGAAGCCGGACAGTGTTTTGTTTTCAGTTTCGCAGAGGTATTGCCTTGGCCTGAGTCAAACTGTTTTCAGGTAGCCTGTTGGAGGCAGGGAAGGCTACCTGAAAAATGGAGGAGGCTCATTTGTGGAAGGAGGGCAGTTTTCAGGTAGCCTCCAAGTTGGCGGCTCGGATTAGCCTGGCTTTCCCATTTCTGTGCGGCATATTTGGCAAAATTCGCTCATCAGGGCAAACATCTGCTCGGTTTTCTTTTTGCCGAAGGCGGCGATGGCGTTGTCGCACATTCGGTTGGTGCGCGCCATCACGGGCTCGGCCTGTGCCCGGCCGGCTTCGGTGAGCAGCATAATGCGTTCGCGCTTGTCGGTCGTGCTCGGGTGGAATTCGATCCAACCTTTTTCACGGTATTCCTTGCATACGTTGAACACGGTTTGTTTGGGCAGGAAGTATTCCTGGCAAATCTGCTTTTGCGTGCACTGCCCTTCTGGGACGGCGGCAAGGCTGTAGAGCACGGCGAAGTGGGTATAGCTTAGCCCGAGCTGTGTAATCCAGTCGTCAAACACGGCATCGATTTCGCTCACGTGTTTGCCGATTAATTCTGAACTGTGCATGGAAAATCCTATATTTTTAGATGATTGGTTGCATATTAACACTTTTTGCATGGATGTGTAATAGTATTTTTTAGGACTGAATAATGCGTGGGAAACGGATAATTCTGCTCGGCTTGTGCTGCATGGTGCTGGCTGGCTGCGGCAAAAGTAACGGCGACGACACGGCACAGGCTGCACCGATGAAAATCAATGTGGTGCAGATGCGGCAGGGCGGGCAGGAACAAACTCTGCTGCTCTCCGGCCGGGTGGTGGCGAAGGAAGACGTGGCTGTGGGCACGCCGCTGCAAGGCTTGCAGGTGCTGTCGGTGAAGGCCGACGTGGGCGAGCGCGTGGAGCGGGGGCAGGTGCTGGCTGTGCTGGAACACAGCGCCGTGCAGTCGCAGCTGGCGCAAAATGAAGCCGCGCTTAAGCGCGCGCGTGCCAACTTAGCTTCCCAGCAGGCGGCTTGGCGCGAGGCGGCTGCCACGCTAAACCGCTATCAGGCGCTGGCCGACGGCGATGCGGTAAGCCGCATGGAGCTGGATCAACAGCGTGCCAAAGCGCAAACGGCAAAAGCCGCAGTGCAGGCGGCACAGGCCGAAATCGCCCAGATGCAGGCACAATTGAGCGACAGCCGGTATCAGCGCCAAAAAGCACAAGTTATCGCACCTGTCGGCGGCGTGATTACCAGCCGTGCCGTGGAAGCAGGTACGCTTACGGGCGGTAATGCTTTGTTTCACATTGCCCAAAACGGCGTGCTGGAAGTGCAGGCGGAAGCGGGGGCGGAAGATTTGGAGCGGCTCTCGCTCGGGTTGGAAGCGGAAATCACCGCCGACAACCGCAATATCGGCAAGGGCAGTATCCGACTGATTCAGCCTGAAATCGACAGCATTAGCCGTGTGGCGAAAATCCGCATTTCGACGGAGGGCGTGTTGGACAGCACCATCGGCAGCTATGTTCAGGTAGCCGTGCGCCTGCCTGCACGTTTGGTAAACGGCAGCCTGCCGTTTTCGGCAATTGGTTTTGATGATGAGGGCAAGACTTTCGTGAAAATTGTGGATATGCAAGGGGAAGTGCATATCCGGCATGTGGAGATCGGCGCGGTGTACCGCGATTCGGTGGAAATCGTTTCCGGTCTGAAAGCAGGCGAACGTGTCGTGCGGCAGGCGGGAGCATTTGTCGAGGCGGGCGATGTGGTCGAGCCGGTTTTACAGGGGGAGAAATAATGTCGTTCAACGTTTCCTCTTGGGCAATCCGTCGTCCGATTCCCACCATTGTGCTGTTTTTTGTTTTAACACTGGTAGGTATTTTTGCTTTTCAAAAACTACCCGTTAATGCCGATCCAAATGTGAATTTCCCTGTGGTAAACGTAACGATTTCGCAGGCGGGGGCTTCGCCCGACGAATTGGAAAACTCGGTAACGCGCCGCGTGGAAAACGCACTTTCGGGGATGGCGGGCGTGCGGCACATCACTTCTTCGATTACAGAAGGCTCGTCCGTTACCACAGTTGAATTCCAATTGGAAACCGATACAGACCGTGCGGTAAACGATGTACGCAACGCGGTTACGCAAATCCGCGATGAGTTGCCGTCCAACATCACCAACCCCGTGGTGGAACGGATGGATAGCGAGGGCGGGGCGTTGGGCTATTATGCGGTGCAGTCGCCGAATATGACACAGACCGATTTAGCGTGGTTTATCGATGAAAACGTCAGCCGTACATTGTTGTCGGTAAACGGCGTGCAGCAGGTCAAACGCCTGGGCGGGGAAAAACGCGAAATCCGCGTGGATTTGCAAGCGGAAAAACTCAACGCCTACGGTATCAGTGCGGAACAGGTGAGTATGCAGCTGGCGCAGACCAATGCCAACGTACCGGCAGGGCGGACGGATGTGTTCAGACAGGAATTGTCCGTACGTGTATTGGGTGCGAAAAAAACCGTACAGGATTTGGCGGATACCGAAATCGCCTTGAATGACAACCGCAAAGTGAAGCTGTCGCAGCTCGCCCTTGTACGTGACGCACACGCCGAAGTACGCAGCCGTGCGCGTTTGAACGGACGCGAAGTATTGGGCTTTCAGGTGTACCGCACCAAAGGCTCGAGCGATACGGTGGTGGCAAAAGGCGTGGAACAAGCCTTACAGGAGCTTGCCGCACAGTATCCCGACGTGCGGATTAAAGAAGTGTACAGCTCGGTGGACACCACCAAGGAAAACTACAACGTTGCCATCAATACCCTGCTGGAAGGGGCGGGGCTGACTGTGTTGGTGGTTTGGCTGTTTTTGCGAAACTGGCGTGCCACATTGGTTGCGGCCATTGCGCTGCCGCTTTCCATCCTGCCCACTTTTGCCGCCAGGCACCTTTTAGGCTACACGCTCAACAGCATTTCCCTACTCGCCATTACGCTGGTCATCGGTATTTTGGTGGATGACGCGATTGTCGAAATCGAAAACATCGAACAGCATTTGCACATGGGCAAACGCCCGTATCAGGCGGCATTGGACGCATCCGACGCCATCGGTTTGGCAGTGATGGCGATTACCGCGAGCATTGTTGCCGTATTTTTGCCTGTGAGCTTCATCGGCGGCGTGGTAGGGCAGTATTTCACCCAGTTTGGCATTACGGTGGCTGCGGCTGTGTTGACCTCATTGCTGGTGGCGCGGTTGGTTACCCCGCTTTTGGCAGCATACATCCTGCACCCTGTACAGACCAAGCCGCACGATACGCCGCATGGCCGTCTGAAAACAGGCTACCTGAAATTATTGGATAAAGCTCTGCGTTTCCGTAAAACCACCTTGTTGCTGGGCGGTGTGTTTTTGGCGTTGTCGTTTGCAATCGTGCCGTTTCTGCCCACCGGTTTTATCCCCAAAGGCGACACCGGCATGAGCCAAATCGATTTTACCCTACCGCCGGGAAGCCGTTTGAAACAGACCGACGACACTTTGCGGGAAATCGACCGCACCATCCGCCGGTTTGACGAAGTAGCCTTGACCTTTATCACCGCAGGCAGCAGCGAAACCAACAAAGGCGAAGTGCTTATCCGTTTGAAACCGCATAACCAACGCAGCATCACGCAGAAAGAGTTTGAAGACAAACTGCGCGACGAATTGGCAAAACTTTCCGACATCCGCTTTGCCTTCCGCAATGAAATGGCGGCGCGCGACGTGTCCGTCATACTCACGGGCAACGACCCTGCCAAACTCAATCAGGCGGCACAAGCACTCAAAGCCCAAATGCGGGGGCTGGATGTTTTGGAAAATGTGCAAATCAACGCACCACTTGCCAAAACCGAGCTGCGTATCAAATTACGCGAAGACGAAGCCGCCAAAGCAGGCGTGAGCGCGCAATCTGTCGGCAACGTTTTGCGTATCGCTACCGTGGGCGATGTGGACGGCAACGCCGCACGCTTTACCTTCCCCGACCGCCAAGTGCCGATACGCGTAACCCTCGCTGCCGCCGATCGCAACAGTTTGGACACCATCAAACAGCTCCGCATTCCCACCTCAAACGGCGGAACCGTCGCCCTGCATACCGTGGCGGACATCTCTTTCGGCACAGGATCGGCAAGCCTCGAACGCTTCGACCGCGAACGCCGCATTGCCGTAGAAGCCGATTTGGCAGTCGGGCAGACCATCGGCACGGCACTCACACAGGTAAACCAACTGCCGATTATGCAAAACCTGCCCGAAGGCGTGCGCGTGCCGCAATACGGTGAAGCAGAATATATGGATGAAATGTTTGGAAAATTTGGTGCGGCCATGGGCTTCGGCGTAGTAATGGTATTGATGGTGTTGGTGCTGCTGTTTAAAGACTTCCTGCAACCGCTCACCATCCTCACTGCATTGCCGCTTTCCATCGGCGGCGCGGCAGCGGGGTTGTGGCTCTACGGCGCGGCATTGGATATGTCGTCCGTCATCGGCATCCTGATGCTGATGGGCATCGTTACTAAAAATTCCATTTTGCTGGTGGACATCGTGATTGAAAAACGTGCCCAAGGCATAGAACGCTTTACCGCGCTTATTCAATCCGGCGCAGAGCGCGTACGCCCGATTATGATGACCACTATAGCCATGATAGCCGGCATGATTCCCGCCGTATTTGCAGGCGGTGCTGGAGCCGCATTCCGTGCACCGATGGCGGTTGCCGTTATCTGCGGCCTGGCAAGCTCCACCTTGCTCAGCCTGATTTTCGTACCCGTGGTGTATTCCCTGATGGACGACTTGCGGGCTTATCTTGCCCCCAAACTGGCAAAACTGACCTCGGTAACGGAAGAAGATAGGCAGCGGGCAGAGCAGGAAGCATAAGGCGCAAACAGCAAGCCGCAGCCGGAATGGCAAAAGGCTACCTGAAAATTATCCAACTGATTTTCAGGTAGCCTTTCTTTGGTGCAGCACATGGCAGGGGCGGATTTTCAATTTCCCCTTAGTTGCTGACGAATTGAATGGTTGCTTACCCATGCAATCAGGCAAACAGCAGGCAGATATAAAATCCGCCGCCCCGATAGATAGGAAGCATATTGCCCAAGGCTGTAGCCCGTTGAGGCGTAATAAAGGCTACCTGAAAAACCAAACTATTTTCAGGTAGCCTTTTAGTGCCAGGCAAGGCTGTTAAGCATTTGCCAAGGCAAGATTTTATTTTTCAGGTAGCCTCAAAGCCCGCCGTAGGAGTGCAGCCCGCTGAGGAACATATTCACGCCCACAAAGGCGAAGGCGGTGATGAAGAAGCCGATAATCGCCCACCAGGCCAAAAGCCTGCCACCCCAGCCGCGCACCAGGCGGATGTGCAGCCAGGCCGCATAGTTGAGCCACACCACCAGCGCCCAAGTTTCTTTCGGGTCCCAGCTCCAATAGCGCCCCCAGGCATCTGCCGCCCACAGCGCGCCGAGCACGGTGGCGATGGTGAAAAACAGGAAGCCCACGGCCACGGCCTGATACATCACCTCCTCAATCACTTCCGCTTCCGGCAGGCGCAGCGCGGGGCGGCTCAGCTTCATCAGCTCGGCCACGCCGAGAAACGCCGCCAGGCAGAACGCGCCGTAGCCGATGAAGTTGGCCGGCACGTGCAGCTTCATCCACCACGACTGCAAAGCCGGAATCAGCGGCTGAATTTGCTGCGCGTTGCGGCTGAAGGTGTACCACAGCACAAAGCCCACCAAAATCGTTTGCAGGGCATACACAAACACGCCCAGCCGGTGCAGGCGGAACTTGCCTTCGTAGTAGAGGAACATCAGCGAAGTGATCACGATAAACAGGATAAACACTTCATACAGATTGGAAATCGGGATGTGGCCGTTGCCCGGGCTGAGCAGGTAGCTTTCGTGCCAGCGCACCAGCATGCCGGTGAAGCCGGCCACGGCGGCTGCCCAAGCCAGCGCGCGCGCAATGCGCAGCAGCGGCGTGGCCGGCGCATCGGCAGCCTGCCGTTTGCCGCCGAGCAGGCCCAGCGCGTAGCACAGCCAGGCCATCGGCACCAGCGCGCACAGCCAGCCGATGGCCGATTGGCTGGCCAGGAAATAGCGCAGCAGGAAGCGTTCGCCGTTGGCCATCTGCCCGGCATAGAGCTGCGTGGCGGCATAAGCGAGCGCGATGCACAGCGGGATAAACCAGCGCAAGGGCTTGTCGAACCAGCCCAAGGCGATCGCCGCTGCCGCGCTGCCCCACAAAATGCACACTTCATACGCATCCATGCGGTGCGGCAGCAGAATCTGCACCGCGGCGGCAATGGCAAGCATGAGGGCGGCAAACAGCCAGTCGGCCCAAGTGAGGCGTTTCCAGAAGCGGCGCTCCTGCAAGAGTTCGTGCGCCGGCAGCTCGGGCGGGGCGTAGGCATCGTGTGCCTGAGCCTGCGCCATGGCGGGCGGCTGCGGCAGAACGCGGGTGGGGGAATCAGGGTTGGTCATGGTTGAGCTCCTGTGCGAGGCGCGTGAGGTGTTGTGTGTGTTGGCTAAATGATTGTTCGAGCCGGCGCGGGTGGCGGGCGGCGCTCATGGCAAAGCGCACGCTGCCGTTGTGATACAGCAGCCAGGCGCGCTGCTCGCGGATGTAAAACATCAAAAACGTGCCCAATATCAGCAGTGCCGAGCCGAGATACACCCAGCCTTGGCCTGGCGAACGGGTCATTTGCAGGCCGGAGGATTTCACTTCGTTGAAGCCGTTTAATTGCAGCAGCACGGGTGAGCCGAAGCGGGTGAGGCCGGTGTAGGCGTCGAAACTGTTGAGTAGGAAGCGGTTGCGCTCCTCGCCCTGCGGCCATTCCAGCCCTTGCTCGGCCAGCGCCTGATCGAGCGCGATGTTGCCCGCGCCAAACAGCATTTGGTAGAACAGCTCGCGCATGCGTTCCCGCTCGGCGGCGGGGATTTGGGTTTGCACGAATTGGTTGATGCCGGTGAGGCCTTCGCGGGCGAAGAGTTCCAAGATGTTGTTGAGCGCGTCGCGGAAGCGTGCTTTGGAGGCCTCGGGCATATCGGCCACGGCGCGGTCGAGCACGGCTTGGCGCTGTTTGGGATTGAGCAGCACGGCGCGCAGGTGCATGAAGGTGTCGGGCTTACCCTGTTTGTCGGCGGGAATCATCAGCCAGCGGTAGGGCTCGGCGTTGCTGGCGCGCTCGCCGGTGGCGAAATAGTAGTCGCCGCCGCGCCGCAGGGGCAGCATGTAGTTGACGTATTCGCGCGCCTGGCCGGCCTGGTCGCGCAGTCGGAAGGTGATGGTGGGGCCGACGTTGCGCTGGGCGTCGGCCTGCCGCACGCTGCGGGCGTCGTTTAGGCGCTGTTGCAGGCTGCCGGGCTGTTGCGGAGCGCTGCTGCTGTCGGCTTCTTCTTCGTTTTCCACGTTCAGCGGGCGCAGCTCGGCAAATTCGAGGGTGTATTGCTTATCGGGCTGGCTTTGCCCCAAATGCAGGGGGAAGGCGCTGAGCGAGGCGGCTTTGAGCTCGGTGGATGCGGCGGAGGCCGCGCCGAGGTTCCAGGCGCGGAAGGTGAGGCCGGAGCCGCCGTCGCCGAAGCTGGCCTGATAGAGCGTGATGCCATGCAGGGTGAAGGGGTGGTTCACGCGCAGGGTGGGGGTGTAGGTGTCGCCGCTTTGCTTGTCGGTAACGACGAGGTCGCTGGCGAAGTTTTTCGGCATGCCGCTGTCGTAGTATTCCACGTGGAATTGCTTGAGGGTGACGCTGAAGGGCAGCTCCTGCACCAGCAGCCCGTTGCCGGTGTCGAGGAAGATTTCTTGGATGGTTTGCCCTTCGCGGATGTTTACGTTGCCGCGGAAGGAGAGCGTGCCGCTGCCCAGGCGGCTTTGTGCGCCGAAGTCGTTGGAGAATTGGGCGGTTTTGTCGGGCTTGAGGCTACCTGAAAATACGGCGAGCTTGAGCGGCAGGTTGCTGTCGATGAGGCCTCCCAGGCAGATGACGATGATGGCGGCGTGGGCGCAGATGTAGCCCCATTTGTTGATACTGCCTTTTTTGGCGGCGATGATGAGGCTGCCGTCGGCGCGTTGCTCGCGGCGCACGGCGAAGCCGGATACTTTCAGGTAGCGTTCGGCGATGTCGGGCTGCGGGGCTTGGCTGAGCTGGGTGCTGTGTTTCATCGCGGCCAAGGAGCGGGCGGAGGCGTTGATGCGGAAGCCGCGCATTTCGCGCAGGAAGGGCGGGATGTTGCGCCAGAGGCACAGGCCGGTGGAGAGGATGAGGAAGGCGAGGATGGCCACAAACCATGGCGCGGAATATACGTCGTAGAGGCCGAGGAAGCGGAAAATCTGGTGCCAAAACGGGCCGAATTCCACCAAATAGGCCACTTCGGATTGGTTTTGCTGCAACACCGTGCCGATCACGGAAGCGAGCGCCAGCAGCGAAAGCAGCGCCACGGCGAAACGCATGGAGCTGAGGAAGGCAAACCAAGGCCGCCGCAACAGCGGGGTTTGGGCGGGGGCGGGCGGGGTACTCATAAACCGAAAATCCGGCCGGGCGGAAAAGGGATAAAATAATGGAATTATACCTGATTTAGCGCAAACTTTCGGCGGATTTGCAGAGAAGGGAAAGGCTACCTGAAAAGTGGTTTTCGCTTTTTCAGGTAGCCTTTGTGCGCTAGGCGGGCAAGGGGGTTAATCGTCGGGGTCGAATTTGGAGGAGAGGATGCGGCCGCTGCGGGCATCCACGATCACTTCGTAGTCGCCGCGGCGGGCGTCTAAATCCACTTCATACACGCGGCGGCCGCGCCAGGTGGTGAAATCCACGTCGGTAACGCGGGCGCGGGTGTGGCGGGCGGCGATGTTGGCGGCGCGGGCGCTGGAAATGTAGCCTTGGCGCGTGCGGTTGGCTTGGGCGCGCTGCGGGCGGTGTTGCTGTGCGTGGCTGCCATGGTGGTGATGGTGGTCATCATGGTCGTGGCGGTCGGCCAGGGCGGGCAGGGAGACGGCCATCAGGGTGGCGGCGAGCAGCAGCAGGGAGGGTTTGCGTGCGGGCATGGGCGTCCTTTCGGTTGGGGTGTGGCAAACAAAGGGAAAGGCTACCTGAAAATGTTTTAGCGCTGCGCAGAAACTCGCGAAGCTCGTTTTCAGGTAGCCTGCCGGGGATGATTACTGGATGCGGGTAACGGCTTTCACGTCCACTTCGGTGTGGCGCCATTCTTGGTCGATTTCGGCTTCGAGGCGCACTTTGTCGCGCGGGGTGATGTTCAGGCCGCGCCATACGTCGTCGTCGATTTCCACTTCGATGGCGCCGCTGGCGTCGCGGAAGATGTAGTGTTCGCGGCGCACTTGGCGTTCGATGCGGCCTTCGAGGGTAACGCGGGCGTCGTCGGGCAGGCCGCGCAGGTCGGCCACGCGGCTAACGGCGGGCTGGGCGGCGGCGGGCTGGCCGTTTTCGGAGAAGCCGGCGGAGGCGGTGGCGGATACGGCCAAGAGGGCGGTGAGGAGCAGAGCGTTTTTCATGATGTTTTCCTTTTTTGAGGTGGGAGGTTTAAAAAGTGGGCAACGGGTGTTGCCCTTGATTTGATGGTTCGCATTATAGGGAGGGTGGTTTAGCTGAAAATTAGGGAAGTGGAAAGTTTTGTAAACCTGCTAAAGGCTACCTGAAAAATAAAACGGCCGTATCCGGGGGGGGATACGGCTGTTGGCTGCGGGCAAGGGGCTAAGGTTTAGTGCAGGCCTTGGATGAAGTTGCCCACGGCGTCCATTTCTTCGTTGCTCATGCGCTTGGCGATGTCGCCCATGATGGTGTTGCCGCGCAGGCCGCTCTGGTAGGCGCGCAGTTGGTCTACGATGTAGGATTTGTGCTGGCCGGCCAGGCGCGGGTAGGCCACGGTGCTTTCTTGCTGGGTTGTGTTGCCCGGGATGCCGGCGCCGCCTGGGCCGTGGCACGACATGCAGGCGGGAATGCCGCGCGAGGCGATGCCGCCGCGGAACAGGCGCGCGCCCAGTTCGGGGTTTTCTTTGGGGTTGGTTTCGCCGGATTTGGGAATCTGGCGGTAGAAATAGGCGGCCACGTTGGCAATATCCTGCTCGCTCAGGTTTTCCACCAGGGGGCGCATGGTTACGGCGGCGCCGGTGTTGCGCTGGCCGGCCTTGATGGCCAGGGTTTGCTGGATGCTATAGGCCGGATGCTGGCCGGAAAGGCGCGGATACATGGCGATGTTGGTGTTGCCGTCGGCGCCGTGGCAGGCGGCGCACACGGTGTCGGCAATCTGTTTGCCGCGGGCGGCGTCGGCAGCGGGCGGCGCGGCCAGGGCGAAACCGGAAACGGCCAGCAGGAGGCCGGCAAGGGTAGTGTGTTTCATGAATATGCTCCGAATCAGCGGGGCGCTGTTTGCCGCGCCCTCCCAAATACTCTGTTTTCCAACCGGGCAGCCCGATTGAAACCGATATTGTTATAAACGTGGTATTCTATACTAAATTTTACTTTTTGTTCCAGCTTATGCCGCTTTTTAGAAACGCCGAATTCTTCACCACGGTAAACCACCTCAAAGACCTGCCGAATACGCCCGCCGAAATCGCCTTCGTGGGGCGCAGCAACGCCGGGAAATCCAGCGCCATCAACACGCTCACCGGCCACACGCGCCTGGCCTTCGTGTCGAAAACCCCGGGCCGTACCCAGCACATCAACTTCTTCCGCCTCGCCAACGGCTGCTACATGGCCGATTTGCCCGGCTACGGCTACGCGCAAGTGCCCGAAGCCGTGCGCGCGCATTGGATTCAGCTGCTCGGCGGTTACCTGCAAACCCGCCCCCAGCTGATCGGGCTGGTGCTGGTGATGGACGCGCGCCACCCGCTCAAAGAACTCGACAAACAAATGCTGGATTTTTTTGCCGCCACCGGCAAGCCCGTGCATATTCTGTTGTCGAAAGCCGACAAACTTTCCAAAAACGAGCAAATCAAAACCCTCGCCGCCGTGCGCCGCGCACTCCAGCCCTTTGCCGAGCGGCAGGCCGTGGGCGTGCAGCTGTTTTCCAGCCTGAAAAAGCAGGGCATGGAAGAAGTGGACGAAGTGGTGGCCGGATGGTTTGCGCAATGGCAGGCGGCGCACGGGCTACCTGAAAACGGGCCGGCCGCCGCCAACGAAGAAGAGGCTACCTGAAAAATCCAAAAAGAAAGGGAGCGGCCAATTTTCCACGCTAAAGGGCAGGCCAACTTTGAATGATGCCGCACCCGCATTTTCAGGTAGCCTCAGCCAAGGCCGCCAAGGGCTACCTGAAACCTGCCTAGCACCGCGCCGCTTAAACTTTCCCAACAATATTTCAGGGTATAATCCTGCAATGGACAAGCTTTCCCTCTTCCTCAACGGCGAATCCGCCACCGAAGCCCTCGCCGCCCGCATTGCGCCCGATTTGGCCGCGCCGCTGGTGTTGTGGCTCGAAGGCGATTTGGGCGCCGGCAAAACCACGCTGGTGCGTGCCGTGCTGCGCCGCCTGGGGCACACCGGCGCGGTGAAAAGCCCCACCTACGCCATTGTGGAAAGCTACGAGCCGGGCGGCCTGGCGGTACATCATTTCGATTTATACCGCTTTGCCTCGCCCGAAGAATGGGAAGACGCCGGGCTCGACGATTTATTCGCCGCCCCCGCCGTCCACTTCATCGAATGGCCGCAGCGCGCCGCAGGCTTCGTGCCCGAGGCCGACCTCTCCATCGCCCTGCAAATGCAAGGCGGTGGCCGCATCTGCACCCTTAGCGCCGCTTCCGAAAAAGGCAAACAACTCCTCGCATTATGGCAAAACTTACCCGCCGAACTTTCCTAACCCACAGCGCCGCCGGCCTGCTGCTCTTGAGCATCACGCCCACCGGCGAAGCACACGCCGCGCCACAATTTGTGGCCGTGCGCATGTGGCCGGCCTCCTCCTACACCCGCGCCACGCTCGAATCCACCCGCCCGCTGCAACACAAATACTTTCTGCTGGATAACCCGCGCCGCCTGGTGGTGGACATCCAAGGCGCCAGCCTCGACGGTGTGGTGCAGAGCCTGCCGCAGAAGCTGAGCCGCAACGACCCGTATGTGGCCGGTATCCGCGTGGGGCAGTTCAATCCCGACACCATCCGCGTGGTGATGGATTTGAAAACCGCCGTCAATCCGCAAGTGTTCGCACTCGCGCCGGTGGCCAATTTCAAACACCGCCTGGTGATCGACCTCTATCCCACGCAGGCCGTGGCGCTAGCGCAGGAAGCCAACGACCCGCTGATGGCGCTCCTGCAAGACTACACCAACGGCCGCATCCGCCAAGACGGCACCGCCACCGCGCAGGCGCAAACCAGCGTGCCGCCGGTGCAGAACCATGCCGCCAACACGCGGCGCGGCAACCGCAGGCTGGTGGTGATGCTCGACCCCGGCCACGGCGGCGAAGATTCCGGCGCGGTCGGCCCCAGCGGCCTGCGCGAGAAAGACGTGGTGCTTTCCATTGCACGCGAGGCCAAGCGCGAAATGGAACGGCTCGGCTACCAGGTATACATGACGCGCAACGAAGACGTGTTTATCCCGCTGGGCGTGCGCGTGGCCAAGGCGCGCAGCCGCAAGACCGATATTTTCATTTCGATTCATGCCGATGCCTTCACCACGCCGCAGCCGCGCGGCACCGGCGTGTATGCCCTCAGCCGCGGCCGCGCTACCAGTGCCGCCGCCCGCTGGCTGGCGCAGTCGCAAAACGCTTCCGACCAAATCGGCGGCATCCGCGTGAGCGGCAACCGGCAGGTGGACCATACCTTGTTTGACCTGGTGCAAACCGCCACCATCAACGACAGCCTGCGCTTGGGCAAATCGGTGCTGGATGAAATGGGCAAAATCAACCGCCTGCACAAAGGCCATGTGGACCAGGCCGGTTTTGCCGTGCTCAAAGCGCCGGATATTCCTTCGATTTTGGTGGAAACGGCCTTCATCTCCAACCCCACCGAGGAGCGGATGCTGGCCAGCAGCCAGTTCCGCCAAAAAGCCGCCCGCGCGATTACTGCTGGCGCGCAACGCTATCTGGCCACGGCGGTGGTGGTGCGGCGTTAGCGGCAGCGGTATTTTGTGTCAAATTAAAAGGCTACCTGAAAATGTGTGGGAACATTTTCAGGTAGCCTTTTTGTGCTTCGGCGGTAGCGGCGGGCAGGCTGGTTTGGATGGTTGGGGCGGGTGGTTTTCGCTTCGTGGAAGCCGGTGTTTTAGCTTCGCTGAAGCTGGCGCTTTCAGGTAGTCTTTGTTGGATGGAAGGCTACCTGAAAATTTTGCTGGTGATTAAAGACGGTTAGCCGAGATGGCTTTTGCTGAGGTAAACGCTGACGAGCAGGCCGCTGGGGAAGCGGGGGCTGTTGGAAAGCTCGATGCGGCCGCCGTGGCGTTCGGCGATGGTGCGGGCGATGGAGAGGCCGAGGCCGGTGCCTTCTTGGCCGCTGCCGAGAATGCGGTAGAAGGGGTCGAACACGCGGCTGCGTTCGGCGGGGGGGATGCCGGAGCCGTTGTCTTCGATGCGCAGGATGATGTGGCCGGGGGTTTCGGCGGCGGAGAGGTCGATTTGGCTGCCGGCGGGGGTGTAGCGGATGGCGTTGTCGGTGAGGGTTTTGACGAGGGTGTAGAGCTCGGCTTGGTTGGCGTGGAAGATGGGGTCGGCGGGGCTGGCTACGCCGAGGTCTTGCTGTTTGGCTTCGGCGAGGGGGTGGAGGTCTTCAATCACGCTGCGGAAGAGGGCTTGGCTGCTGAGGAGGGCTTTGGGGCGCTGGGCTTCGGGGGCTTGGGCGCGGGTGAGGGAGAGGAGCTGCTCAAGCAGATGGCGGTTGCGGCGGATGCCTTGCAGGAGGGTGGCGAGCTGGCCGGCGGCGGGCTCGGGCAGGGGCTGGGCGGCGAGGCGTTCGGCTTGCAGGGAGAGGGCGGTCATGGGGCTGCGTAGTTCGTGGGCGGCATCGGCGATGAAGCGTTGCTGCTGCTGCATGGCGGCTTCGGTGCGGGCGAGCAGGTGGTTGATGGCGCGGATGAAGCCGCGGATTTCGTGGGGCTGGCCGGCTTCGGGCAGGGGGGTGAGGTCGGCGCTGGGGCGGGTGTCGAGGCTTTGGGAGAGGCGGCGCACGGGTTGCATGGTGCGCTGGACGATGAGGATGGTGAGGAGGATGGAGAGGGGGGCGAGCAGGAGCAGGGGCAGGGCGCTGCTCCAGGCGGCGTGTTCGGCCATGTCTTCGCGGAATTCGTTTTCTTGCAAGACGGCGATGGGGCCTTGGGGGGTGTGGCGGATGTAGGCGCGGTAGGTGTCGCTGTCGCCGGGCTCTTGGAAGGTGTGGAGGCCTTCGGGGAGGTTGGGGGGGAGGGTGATGTGTTCGTCGTCTTTGTCTTGATGATGCGCGCGGGCTTGCTCGCCGGCGGGGGTTTGGATGCGGATGTGGGCATCGCGCTGGCTTTCGGTGTTTTCAGGTAGCCTTTGGGGGTCGATGTGGGCGGCGATTTGGCGCAGGAGGTCGTCTTGGAGCTTGTGGGTGCTGCGGTAGCTGTCGTAGAAGGAGAAGCCGCCGGCGATGAGGGCGGCGGCGAGGCGCAGCTGGAGGGAGTGGCGGAAGGGGAGGGGGAGCTTCATGGGGTTTGGGTGTTTTGAAACTTTTAATATGCTGATTTTGGGCGGCTTGCGGGTTTCAGGTAGCCTGATGGGGGGTTTGCGGGTTTAGTCGGGCTGGGGCTCTTTGGGCACCATCCAGCCGACGCCGCGAATGTTTTTGATGTGTTCTTTGCCGATTTTTTTGCGCAGGGCGTGGATGAGGTAGTCGATGGCGTTGCTTTCCACTTCTTCGCCCCAGCCGTAGATTTTGTCTTCGAGGCTGCTGCGGGAGAGGATGGTGCCGGGGCGTTGGAGCAGGGCTTCGAGGATGGCGAATTCTTTGTTGCTGAGGATGACGGGCTCGCTTTGGCCGGCGATGTGCACTTGGTGGGCGGCGGGATGGAGGGTGAGGGCGCCGTTGCCGGGGGCAGGGTTGGCCTGGCGGTGGTGGCGGCGCAGGATGGCGCGGATGCGGGCTTGCAGCTCGGCCATGTCGAAGGGTTTCACTAGGTAGTCGTCGGCGCCGCCGTCGAGGCCGGATAGGCGGCTGTGGAGGTCGTCGCGGGCGGTGAGGATGAGCACGGGGGTGGGGTTGCCGCTGCCGCGCAGTTGCTGCAATACGCTGAGGCCGTCTTGGCCGGGCAGGCCGAGGTCGAGCAGGATGAGGTCGTAGCTTTGGCTTTTGAGGGCGGCGGTGGCGCTGTGGCCGTTGTCGAGCCAATCGACGGCGTGGCCGCTGTCGCGGAGGCTGCCGGCTACGGCTTCGGCGATCATGGTGTCGTCTTCGATGAGGAGGAGGCGCATGGTGGGAGGCTACCTGAAAAAGATGGCGGCAGTATAGCAGGGGTGAATTAGCTGAAAATTAGGCTACCTGAAAATAGGGCGGCTGGATTTTTCAGGTAGCCTGTTGGCTGAATCGGGTGGGCGTTAAAACAGGGGTTTGTAGGTGGCGAGCCAGTAGATGAGGCCGAGGCAGGCCATCGAGAGGGCGTAGCCGAGCCACCATTTGCCGGAGCGCGGCGGGCTTTTGAGGCAGAACATGCCGAGAAAAATATACACCACCACTAAAATCAGCTTCACGCCGAGCCAGTTGGCGTTGCCGAAGGGGGTGTAGCGGGTAAGGGCGATCAACATCATGCCGGTGAAGAGCAGCAGGGTGTCGTTGATGTGCGGCAGGAAGCGCAGCACTTTGGGCACGGGGCGCTGCGGGCGGGCGGTGCGCAGCCAGAAGCGGAGGTTGAACAGGATAACGGTGATGATCACGAACAGCAGGTGGCTGTGTTTGACGATGGGGTACATGGCGGCTCCGGTGGTGTTTGTGTGTGGGTGTTTTAGTTGGCAGGCGGAAGGCTACCTGAAAGTATGAGAACAGCCAATAGCCCTTTGGGGTGAAATGGGGAAGGCTACCTGAAAATATGGCGGGTATTTTCAGGTAGCCTTTTCGGCATTACCAATCGTGGTCAAGGCAGCCGCGTTCGTCGGCGAGGCGGTAGGCGGCGTCGAGCTGGGCCTGCATGGTGGGCGGCAGGGCTTCGCGTTCGCCTGTGCGGTAGCGTTTCCAGTAGGGCGAGAGGGTGAAGCGGCAGGTTTCGGCCAGCTCGCTCTGTATCATGATGAGGTGGCAAACTGTGTAGGCGAAAGCGTCTTGCGGGTCGAAGGCGGCCAGTTCGATCACGTCGCCGGGGTAGAAGGCTTGATCTAAACCCAAGCTCACGTAGCCGTTTTGCTCGTGCACGATTTGGTGCAGGGCATTGAAGTGGCGCTCTGCTTCCATGCCGTAGTCGAAGCGGCTGATGCGGCGCAGGGTGTCATCGCTGGCTTGTTGGATATAAGGGAAGAGGGCGGGCGGAAATTCGGGGGCGGATTGGCGTTTTCGTTTTTTAGACATAGGGTTTGAGCTTGGATGAAGTTGCCGTTTCAGATTTCAGGTAGCCTTTGCTGCGGCTGCGGCGTGTTTTTCGATGGCCAGCAGATAAGGCGGGCGGTTGCGGCGGTTGAGGAAGCCGTAGCGCAATACGGCAAACTGCTGCTGCGGCAGTTCGGCCGCCCAGGCGGATACGGCTTCGGCTTCGAGCGCGCCGGCGGCGTGGCCGGGGTAGAGCACGGCGGCCAGCAGCCCACCGGGGCGTAGCAGCCGCACGGCTTGGCCGAGCGCGGCGAGGGTGCTGCCGGTTTCGGTGGTGAGCGATTTGTTGCCGCCGGGCAGGTAGCCGCAGTTGAACACAATGCTGTGCGCGAGCTCGTGCACATAGTGCGCCAGCCGGGCATGGCTGTCGGCAATCAGGCGCACCTGCTGCTCCTCTCCGGCTTCCTGCAAACGGGTTTGCGTGGCGGCGAGGGCTTGCGGCTGGATGTCGAAAGCATACACGCGGCCGCGCGCGCCCACGCATTGCGCCAGAAACAGCGTGTCGTGGCCGTTGCCGGCGGTGGCGTCGATGGCGGTGCCGCCCTCGGGCGTGGCTTGGGCGAGCAGGCGGTGGGCGAAGGGGAGGATGTTGTCGAGCATGGGATAGCCTTGCGGGATATAAGGGGATTGCCGATTGCGGCGCGGGCTTGGAGTATAATGCCTGCCGTCTGCACGCACCGTTTGAAAGGATAATCAGCATGGGCATTCCGGCCATTTCCCCGCAATACGCGCAATATCTGCGGGATTTTGAAACACTCATCCTGCAAAAGCAAGCCGAAATCGAAGCCTGGTTCCGCAGCCAGTGGAAGCGGCACAAACCGCCGTTTTACGGCTCGGTGGACATCCGCAACAGCGGCTACAAAATGGCTTCCATCGACATGAACCTCTTCCCCGGCGGCTTCAACAACCTCAACCCGCAGTTCAGCCCGCTGGCCGCCGCTGCCGCCACCGACGCGGTGGAGCGCTATTGCGAATCGGCCAAATCCGTGCTGATTGTGCCGGAAAACCATACGCGCAACACCTTCTATCTGGAAAACGTGTATGCGCTGAGCAATATCCTGCGCCAGGCCGGTTTTGCCGTGCGCTTGGGCAGCCTCAACCCCGAAATCACCGCGCCCACCGAGTTTCAAACCGCACTGGGGCACACCATTTTGCTCGAGCCCCTGCAACGCACCCGCGAGCGCGTGCACCTGGCCGACGGCTTCTCTCCCTGCCTCGTGCTGCTGAACAACGACCTCTCCGGCGGCGTGCCCGAAATTTTGCAGGGCATCCGCCACACCGTGCTGCCGCCCCTGCACGGCGGCTGGACCACCCGCCGCAAAACCGCCCACTTCGCCGCCTATAACCAAGTGGCCGCCGAATTTGCCGCGCTGATCGGCGTGGACGAATGGCAGATCAACCCCTATTTTGAAAAAGTGTCCGGCCTGAACTTCCACGAGCGCGAAGGCGAAGATGCGCTGGCCGCCGCCGTGGAGCGCGTGCTGGCCAAAACGCAGGCCAAGTACAACGAAAAAGGCATCACCGACCAGCCCTTCGTGATTGTGAAAGCCGACGCCGGCACCTACGGCATGGGCGTGATGAGCGTGAAATCCGCCGACGAAGTGCGCGCGCTCAACCGCAAAAACCGCAACAAAATGGCCACCGTGAAGGAAGGCTTGGCGGTAAGCGAAGTGATTGTGCAGGAAGGGATTTACACCTACGAAACGCTCAACGGCGCCGTGGCCGAGCCGGTGGTGTATATGATCGACCGCTTCGTGGTGGGCGGCTTCTTCCGCGTGCACGAAGGGAGGGGCACGGATGAAAACCTCAACGCCAGCGGCATGCGCTTCGTGCCCCTGAGCCGCAATATGCCGCAAACCGACAGCAGCGGCGAAGACCCGGAATACCTCGCCGGCAGCAAGCGTGTGTTCGAGCAGTGGCAAACGCTCGGCCTGCCCGACTACAACCAGGGCTGCGACTGCGCCAACAACCGGCTGTATGTGTACGGCGTGATGGCGCGGCTCTCGCTCTTGGCGGCTTCGATTGAGTTGGAGCAGGGTTGATGTGATGGAATGGAGGGCTACCTGAAAGCGCCAGCTTCAGCGAAGTTAAAACGAAGCTTCAACGCAGTTAAAACACAGCGCAGTAGAGTTTCTGCGAAGCTGAAATTTCAGGTAGCCTTTTTTAATATTAATACATGAAGGAAAGATACCGAAGACTAGGGGCTAATGGGAACAATGGCAATTGCATACAAAGAAAAATATTTCTGGATACACAATGCAACAGGCGAAGTCTTTGCTGCCATTCTGTTGGAGGAACTGAAAAACATCCCGATAAAATGGTGGCGTTACGAGCAGAAATTGAAGAATTGTTGCCTCATTGGGTTGTCGGTATCCTAGTTTCGCTGAAGGATTATTTACAGACTGAGGAGAATATTCCAATCTTCCTTCAGGCTATTCAGCGTTCGTTAGAACTTGCGCGGTTATCGTCGGATGAATTGTATATATCGGGTTTTTCAGTTGGCAAAGATGTATTTTTTGAAGAAATATCGGCATTTAAGCAACTGATTACCGAATACGATACATTTAATAAAAATGCAAAAATTTATGCGCCCCTCTCGCAAAAGTGGATTACGGCATAATGCTGATATATATAAGAAAGTGAAGACGGGTAGTGTAGGCAACGGGTTGCCTACACCATCATTCTAATTTTCAGGTAGCCTTTCCCCAAACAAAGGCTACCTGAAAACATAGCGCAGCCAAGTTTCTGCGAAGCTAAAAAATTTCTCCGCCACCCCGCAGCAGGCATGACCGCTACCCTCCCTTGCACTATAATCCCCCACTTTCCCGCCGCCCCCGCACCGCGGCCCCCCATCCCCGCAAACCACACGAAAGCTCCCCATGAAAAAACGAGTCCTTACCGGCGTTACCACCACCGGCATCCCCCACCTCGGCAACTACGTCGGCGCCATCCGCCCCGCCATTGCCGCCGCCGCCAACCCAGACGCCGAATCCTTCCTCTTCCTCGCCGACTACCACGGCATCATCAAATGCCACGACCCCGAAGTCATCCACGCCTCCACCCAAGCCGTGGCCGCCACCTGGCTCGCCTGCGGCCTCGACCCCGAGCGCACCACCTTCTACCGCCAAAGCGACATCCCCGAAGTGCCCGAGCTCAACTGGATACTCACCTGCATCACCGCCAAAGGCCTGATGAACCGCGCCCACGCCTACAAAGCCGCCGTGCAGGCCAACCTCGACGCCGGCCAAACCGACCAAGACCATGGCGTGGAAATGGGCCTCTACAGCTACCCCATCCTTATGAGCGCTGACATCCTCATGTTCAACGCCCACGAGGTGCCCGTGGGGCGCGACCAAATCCAACACGTGGAAATGACCCGCGACATCGCCCAGCGCTTCAACCACCGCTTCAAAGAACTGTTTGTGCTGCCCGAAGCCAAAGTAGACGACAACGTCGAACTCCTCGTCGGCCTCGACGGGCGCAAGATGAGCAAAAGCTACGGCAACACCATCCCCCTGTTTGAAAGCGAGAAAAAGCTGCAAAAAGCCGTGAACAAAATCATCACCAACCTCAAAGAGCCCGGCGAGCCCAAAAGCCCCGACGAAAGCCCCCTGTTCGACATCTACAAAGCCTTCGCCACCCCCGCCGAAACCGCCGAATTCACCCAAATGCTCGCCGACGGCCTGGCCTGGGGCGAAGCCAAAAAACTGCTCGGCGCCAAGCTCAACGCCGAGCTCGCCCCCAAACGCGAACGCTTCCACGAGCTCACAGCCCGCCCCGCGCAAATCGAAGACATCCTGCAAGCCGGCGCCGCCAAAGCCCGCAAACAGGCCCGCGAGCTGCTCGACCAAGTGCGCGACGCCGTGGGCATCCGCGCATTGCGCTAAGCCGCATAATTGTTTGGTGCAACACGCAAAAAGGCTACCTGAAATTTTAGCTTCGCAGAAACTCAGCCTTGGCTGCGCCAAGACATCGTTTTCAGGTAGCCTTTTGTTGCGGAAAGGGCAGGGCGTGCGGAATGCGCATACGGTTTGCCGTAATGGTTTCGGCAGCACGCCGCCACGCCACAGGGGCGGATTTCACATCCGCCCGCACCGCGAATATCGGCATGCCCACGCCGTTGGAAACAAGCGAAAAGGGCGGATATAAAATCCGCCCCTACGAAGGATTTGAAGTTTCAGGTAGCCTGTTGAAATAGGGGAATAGGCAAATTAATCTGGTAAATCATTGGATTGTTGGAAATGGGTATACAAATACCGCTTGTTGTATTCGTCCTGCCTGTCGAAAAAGTAGAGGAAATCGTTCAAGAAGCTGCTTAGCTCCAAATCGGGCAGGTATTTGTGCTTGGCGGCGGACAAGGCCTGCTGTATGGCAAATAATTCTGTAAATATTTCGCCGGCATCTTCAAAATCTGCCTGCTGCATGGATTGGATTAATTCTTTAATCTTGCTATGGCAATGAGTCAGCAATCTATCCAACCGTTGTTTTGCTGAATAGAATTCGGCAGATTGGGCAACTAAGTCTTGTAGGAAAACCATAGTATTAATGCCTTGCGGTAAATATTG
The DNA here is from genome assembly GCF_001648355.1 of Eikenella longinqua. GTDB lineage: Bacteria > Pseudomonadota > Gammaproteobacteria > Burkholderiales > Neisseriaceae > Eikenella > Eikenella longinqua. Next base: position 63,954 of record NZ_LXSL01000012.1, read on the forward strand.
GGCATGAATGTTTGAGCCGGGGTATACAAAGGCTACCTGAAAATGTGAGTTGATGTTTTCAGGTAGTCTTTTGTCGTTGCAACGGCGGCTTGGGCTTAGCCGAGGTATTTCAATTTGCCGCGGAAGTCTTCTAGGGTTTCGTAGCCTTTTTCGGCCATGATGGCTTGCAGCTCTTCGGTGATGCGGGCGAAGGCGGACACGCCTTCTTTGTGCAGGGTGGTGCCCACTTGCACCATGCTGGCGCCGCAGAGGATGTGTTCGAAGGCGTCGCGGCCGGTGAGCACGCCGCCGGTGCCGATGATTTGGATGGCGGGGTTGAGCCGCTGGTAGAAGGCGTGCACGTTGGCCAGCGCGGTGGGCTTGATGTATTCGCCGCCGATGCCGCCGAAGCCGTTTTTGGGGCGGATGGCCACGGTTTCGTCTTCCACATAGAGGCCGTTGCCGATGGAATTGACGCAGTTGACGAATTTGATGGGGAATTTGTTGAAGATGGCGGCGGCCTGGTCGAAGTGGACGATGTCGAAATAGGGGGGCAGCTTCACGCCCAGCGGCTTGCTGAAATAGGCAAATACTTCGCCGAGGAGTTTTTCCGTGGTTTCGAAATCGTAGGCGATTTGGGGCTTGCCGGGCACGTTGGGGCAGGAGAGGTTGAGCTCGGTGAGGCCGGTGAAGCCACTTTCCTGCACTTGGCGCAGGATGGTGTGGGTTTCATCGGGCGACATGCCGACGAGGGAGAGGAAGAAGGTGCGCTCGGGCTCGCGGTTTTGCAGGTCGAGCAGGTAGTTGAGGTAGTAGGCGAGGCCTTGGTTGGGCAGGCCCATGGAGTTGATGCTGCCCAGGGGCACGTCGCGGTAGCGGGGCTCGGGGTTGCCGGCGCGGGGCTCGAGGGTGGCGGTTTTGGTGACGAAGCTGCCGGCGGCGGAGTTTTTCACTTCTTCGAGCTCGGCAATGGTCATGCAGGCCACGCCGGCGGCGTTCATCAGGCAGTTGTTGAATTGGAAACCGGCGATTTGGGTTTGGGTGCTGGGCATGGTGTCTCCTTGGATTGGTGGCGGAACGCCCGGTATTGTACCCGAACGGCGGGGGCTTGGCTTGCGGCAGTGCAAGGGAAAGGCTACCTGAAAATCAGTTTTCAGGTAGCCTTGATTGTGGAAAGCATACGGATATTATTGCAGCTGCTGCCCGATCATGGCTTCGATTTCCATGCCGAACAGGGCTTGGATGTCGGTGTCGTCGAACACGTATTTTTCGCCGCAGAAGTCGCAGTCGATGGCGATGCTGCCTTGCTCGGCCACGATGCCGCCCACTTCCTGCCCGCCCAGGAGCAGGAGCATGTCGCTCACTTTGCCGCGCGAGCAGGTGCAGGCGAATTCGAGGGCTTCGGGCTCGAACACGCGCGGCGGGGTTTCGTGGAAGAGGCGGTAGAGCAGGTGCTGGGCGTCTAGGCTGAGCAGCTCTTGGGCGGTGAGGGTGTCGGCGAGGGTGGTGTAGTGTGCCCAGGCGTCGGCGTCGATTTGTTTTTCAGGTAGCCTTTGCAGCAGCAGCCCGCCCACGGCGTGCTCGGAGGCGGCGAGGGTGATGTGGGTGTCGAGCTGTTCGGAGCGGCGCATGTAGGCGGTGAGCATGGCGGCGATGCTGCTGCCTTCGAGGGGCACGATGCCTTGCCAGGGCTCGCCTTCGTTGGGCTGGAGGGTGATGCCGAAAATGGCGTTTTCGCCGAGCAGCTCGGTGAGGCTGCGGCCGTCGTCGAGCCGGGCTTGTTCGTTCCAGCGGGCGGTGGCGCGGCAGCTGTGGTTGGAGTCGGTTTCGGCCACCAGCATTTTGAGGTCGCCCTGGCCTTGGATTTGCAAGATGAGTTTGCCAGGCAGCTTGAGGTTGCTGGAGAGCAGGGCGCCGGCGGCCAGCAGCTCGCCCAGTGCGCTTTGGATAACGGCGGGGTAGTGTTTGCGCTGCACGATGTGTTGCCATACGTGTTGCAGGTGCACGTGCAGGCCGCGCACGGGCTGGTCGTCGAAAATAAAGCGGGTGCGCAGGTCGGCGGCGGGATGGGTGGTCATGGGTTTTCCTTATCGTTATGAATTGAGCTTGGGCTGCAATATGGCTGCGGGTGGCGGAATATCAAGTTTCAGGTAGCCTGAAATCGGTTAGAATACGCGCCGATACTGGATTGAACAGGAGATACGCATGACCATCATCGTTACCGGCGCCGCCGGCTTCATCGGCAGCAACATTGTGCACGCGCTCAACCGGCGCGGCATCAGCGACATCATCGCGGTGGACAACCTCAGCCGCGCCGACAAATTCCGCAACCTCGTACATGCCGACATCGCCCATTATCTCGACAAACACGAATTCATCCGCCAAGTGCGCGCCCACCAAATCAACGGCGACGACATCGAAGCCATCTTCCACCAGGGCGCCTGCTCCGACACCATGTGCCACGACGGCGTGTATATGATGGACAACAACTACCAATACACGCTCGACCTGCTCGACTGGTGCCAAGACGAACGCATCCGCCTCATCCACGCCTCCTCCGCCGCCGTATATGGCAAAGGCCAAACCTTCCGCGAACAGCGCGAGCTCGAAGCCCCGCTCAATGTGTACGGCTATTCCAAATTCCTGTTCGACCAAGTATTGCGCCGCCGCATGGCGCAGGGGCTGCACAGCCAAGTGGTCGCCCTGCGCTATTTCAACGTGTATGGCCGGCAGGAGCAGCACAAAGGCCGCATGGCCTCCGTGGCCTTCCACCATTTCCACGAATACCGCGAGCACGGCCGCGTTACCCTTTTCGGCAGCTACGACGGCTACCCCGCCGGCGCGCAAAGCCGCGACTTCATCAGCGTGGAAGACGTGGCCAAAGTGAACCTTTTCTTCTACGACCACCCCGACATCTCCGGCATCTTCAATTGCGGCACCGGCCGCAGCCAAACCTTCAACGAGCTCGCCGCCGCCACCGTTAACGCCTGCCGCGCCCGCGAAGGCAAGCCCGAGCTGCCGCTGGAAGAATTGGTGGCGCAAGGGCTGATTGTGTATAGCGACTTCCCCGAGGCGCTCAAAGGCAAATACCAAAGCTTCACCCAGGCCGACATCGGCGCCCTGCGCGAAGCCGGCTACGCCGAAGATTTCGACGACGTGGCCGCCGGCGTGCGCCGCTATGTGGATTGGCTGGCCGAGCAGGATTAAGGTGCGGCACAGGCAAAAATTTTCAGGTAGCCTTCCCGATGCGGAGGCTACCTGAAAATTTTGGGCGGATGTTTTTCAGGTAGCCTTTTCGCAAGCAAAGGCTACCTGAAAGCGCCAACCGCAATTCCAAGCCAGCAATCCTTGATTTATCTGCTGGTTTGCCGCCCTTGTTAAGTATATCATCAAACTCGCCATTATCGGCCAAAACTCACTACCGAAAGGAGAAAGCAATGATTCGTGCCGCCACTTTGCAGGATTTGGATGCCTTAACCGAGCTGTTTGCCGCCTATCTGGTGTTTTACCAAGTGGAATCGCAGCCCGAAAAAGCCCGCGCCTTCCTCCGGCAGCGGCTGGAAAACGGCGATTCGCGGCTCTACCTGTGCGAAGAAAGCGGGCAGGCGGTGGGCTTTATGCAGCTCTACCCGCTGTTTGATTCGCTGGCGCTCAAGCCCTTGTGGATGCTGAACGATTTGTTTGTGCGCCCCGAATGCCGCAACCACGGCTGCGGCGCCAAGCTGATTGCCGAAGCCAAACGCCTGGCGCAGGATACTGGCGCCGCCGGCGTGATTCTGGACACCGCCAAAACCAACGCCCCGGGCAACGCGTTCTATCCGAAAACCGGCTTCCACCGGATTGAGGATTTCAACTTCTACCGGCTGGATGTGTAAACACGCCGGATTATAGGTTTTCAGGTAGCCTCTAAGCGCTCAGAGGCTACCTGAAAATTTTTCGGCGCAGGATTTTAGGCCGCCTTGGGTTGGATTGGCGGGTTTCGGCAAATTTAATCCACTATAAAACGCTTGCAGGATAAGGTTCTGCAAGCGTTTTGCTGTTGGCGGAGACAGGGTGGCTACCTGAAAGCGTGAGCTTCAACGGGGTTGAAACACCGGCTGCAAGGCGGCTCAAGCGGCGGCTAGAGTTTGTGGCACAAATCGCCGAGGGCGAAGCCTTGCCAGTCGGGGTCGATGCGGCGGCCGAAGGCGATGGCTTTAAACAGCTCGCCCATTTCCTGCGGGGCGAGCAGGGTTTGGCAGGCGGCGGCGGCGCGGATGTAGGCTTCGCTTTCGGGGCTGCCCTGCGCGGCCAGGCGTTCGGTGAGGCCGAGGTTGAGCAGGAAGGCGGCTTGGGTGGCGTAGCCGATGAGGTCGAGCCCGGCCTGCACGGCGGCTTCGGTGAGGGCGGTGAAGTTCACATGGCAGGTGAGGTCGGTGAGGCCGACGCGCTCGAAGGGGTTGTGCACGGTGTGGTGGCGGTAGTGGCCGATGAGAGTGCCGCCGCTGCGCTGGGGGTGGTAATACTGGGCAGCGTCGAAACCGTAGTCGATAAAGAGCAGGGCGCCGCGCGCGAGCCGCTGGGCGAGGGTGCGCACGAAGGCTTGCTGGCGCAGGTGCAGCTCGCTGGTGTAGCCGTCGATGTCGGGCAGGAGGGCTTGGGCTTCGGCGGCAAGCTCGGCGGGCAGGGGGGTACTCTGCCATTGGAATTGCCCGGCTTCGTTTAGGCTCACGCCCATCAGCCGCCATTGCCCGTGTTCGCGGCGCACGATGTCGCAGGGCATGGCGTCGAGCACTTCGTTGCCGATCACGATGCCGTCGAGCTCGGCGGGCAGCTCGGCCAGCCAGCTGATTTTGTGCAGATATTGCGGTACGGTGGCGGCGAGGTGGCGGCGTTGGCGCTCGGCCAAATCGGGGGAGACTTCGATGATGTGGTAGTGCTTGAGGCTACCTGAAAGTTCGCTAATCAGCTGGGCGGCGAGCTCGCCGGTGCCGGCGCCGAATTCATACACGTTGCCGGCGGTTTGCGGCAGCAGGGGCAAAAGCTGCGTGGCGAGGGTTTGCCCAAACAGGGGGGTGAGCGCGGGGGCGGTGATGAAGTCGCCGCCGGCGCCGATTTTGTGCGCGCCGCCGGTGTAGTAGCCGTATTGCGGCTGGTAGAGGGCGAGCTGCATGAAGTCGGCAAAGGGCAGGAAGCCGCCGCGCTCGCGGATGTGTTGTTGTATCAAGCCACACAGGGCGCGGGAGGAGGCGCTTTCTTCGGCGGAAGGCTCGGGCAGGGCAGGGCGGTTCATAGAGCAATTACATGAAAAATCGGAAAACATTCGGGATTATAAAGGTTTGCTGCCGTGAGGCGAAATAACGGGCGGCAATAAAATCGGCAGCGGGGCGGGCGGGGCAAACTATTTTATGTAAAAACAGTTTGTTAATCCTGCATTTTTGCCGCATTGGCAATTGACCGTGGGGGCGGCTTTGCGTATAGTGTCGTTTCGTGGGGAATTGTGGGGCAAAGTGCCTTTACAATTCCGGAAATCAACCGAAGGTGGGGCAAAGTGTTTGGCGGCGTACATGAATTGAGCATTGACAGCAAGGGGCGCTTGGCGATTCCGGCCAAGTTCCGCGATCTGCTTGCGTGCCACTACACGCCGTCTTTGGTGGTAACCGTGGAGGCGCGCACGCATTTGGTGATGTATCCGGAGGCGGAGTGGCAGAAAACGGCGGAAAACTTGCAGGCGATGAATGTGTCGGGCAATCCGGCGGCCAGAATGTTCCGCGATTTGATGCTGAACCACGCCGAAACGCTGGATTTGGATGCTTCCGGCCGCATCCTGCTGCCGCCGAGCCTGCGCCGCCGCGTGCAGTTTGATAAGGAAGTAACGCTGGTGGGCCGCGCTGACCGCTTGGAATTGTGGAACCGCGAGCAGTGGGAAGCCAATATGAATGCGGTGCTGGATATGGATCCGGACGAATTGGCCGCGCAGCTGGATAAGGCCGGGTTCCGCTTATGAGCCAGCAGGAATGGGGGCACGTAACCGTGCTGCTGCACGAGGCGGTGGACGCCTTGGCGGTGAAACCGAACGGCATTTATGTGGACGGCACTTTCGGCCGGGGCGGGCATTCCCGCCTGATTTTGTCGAAGCTGGGCGAACACGGCCGGCTGGTGGTGTTCGATAAAGACCCGCAGGCGGTGGCCGTGGCGCGGCAGCTGGCGGAAACCGACAAGCGCGTGCACGTAGTGCACGGGGGCTTTGCCGGTTTTCAGGTAGCCTTACAAGAGCTGGGCATCGAAGCGGTGGACGGCGCGCTGTTTGATTTGGGCGTGTCTTCGCCGCAAATCGACAACGCCGAACGCGGCTTCAGCTTCCGCCACGATGCGCCGCTGGATATGCGCATGGACACTACACGCGGCCAAACCGCCGCGCAGTGGCTGGCCGAAGCCGACGAAAAAGAGATTCGCGAGGTAATCAGAGATTATGGTGAAGAGCGGTTTAACAGCCAGATTGCGCGTGCGATTGTGCAGCAGCGGCAGGAGCGCCCCATCGCTACAACCGGCCAGCTGGCGCAGCTCGTGGCGCAAGTCGTCCGTACTCGTGAGCGCGGGCAAGACCCGGCGACTCGGACGTTTCAGGCCGTGCGGATCTTCATCAACCGTGAGCTTGAAGAAATAGCCGCCGTGCTGCCGCAGGCTTCAGGCTACCTGAAAACCGGCGGGCGCTTGGCGGTGATTGCCTTCCATTCGCTGGAAGACAGGATTGTGAAACAGTTTATCCGCCGCCACAGCCGGCCGGCGCCGCTGCCCAAGTGGGTGATGGTGCGCGAGAGCGAGCGGCAGATGCCGCCCCTGGCGGAAATCGGCAAGCCGCAAAAGGCTTCGGCGGCGGAAGTGGCCGCCAATCCGCGCGCACGCTCTGCCGTGTTGCGCGTGGCCGAACGGACGGCGGGAGAGTTTGCCGATGAATAAGCTGAATATTTTGCTGTTTGTGCTGGTGTTGTTGTCGGCGCTGGCGGTAGTGTCGGTGCAAGATAGCTCGCGCGAATCGTTTATCGCGCTGGAAAAAGAAAACCAGCGGCAGGCGGATTTGGAAGAAGAATACCGCCGCCTGCAATGGCAGCAGGCCAAATTGGCCAACCACGACTTTATCAAGGATGTGGCGCAGAAGCAGCAGTTGCAGGCGCCCACCATGCAGAATACCAAAATCGTCCGCTTAAGCTATTGATGCGGGTGAGCTAAATAAAATAATGAGTTGAATTGTCGGCAGCAGGCGGCAGCAGAGAGTATGGACAGACCATGTTAATCAAAAGCGACTACAAACCGCAGATGCGGCAGAAGCCGGCCAAGCAGAAGAAACCGGTGAGCACCAACGGCCGGATTGCCTTTGTGCTGCTGGTGTTTGCTTTGGCTTTCGGCACAGCGGTGGCTTGGAGCGTGCATTTGCACACGGTGGAACAGGACAGGCTGCAGGAAGAAGGCAACAAGCGCTTCGTGCGCACGCTGGTGCAGCCGGCCAACCGCGGCACCATCACCGACCGCAACGGCGCCGTACTGGCCTTGAGCGCGCCCACCGATTCGCTGTATGCCGTGCCCTCCGCCATGGAGAAAATGCCCAGCCAGGAGCAGCTGGAGCAGCTTTCCGCGCTGATCGACGTGCCGGTGGAAACCATTGCCGACCGTCTGGCGCGCACCAACAGCGATTTTGTGTTCCTCAAGCGCCAGATGACGGCAGAGACCGCCGCCAAAGTGCGCGAGCTGAAGATTGATGGCCTGGCCTTCCAAACCGAATCCAAGCGCCAATATCCGATGAGCAACCTGTTTTCGCACGTGATCGGCTTCACCAATATCGACGGCAAAGGCCAGGAAGGCTTGGAGCTGTCTCGTGAAGACGACCTGCGCGGCCAAGACGGCGCGCGCGTGGTGCTGCGCGACAACAAGGGCAATTATGTGGATTCGCTGGATTCGCCGCGCAACCGCGATGCAGTGGACGGGCGCAATATGGTGCTGTCGCTCGATCAACGCATCCAGTCGCTGGCGCATGAGAAGCTGGCGCAGGCCATTGCCTACCATCAGGCCAAAGCCGGCACCGCCGTGGTGCTGGATGCACAAACCGGCGAGATTCTGGCGCTGGTGAACCTGCCCGACTACGACCCGAACCAGCCCGGCGAGGCCGACAGCGCCCTGCGCCGCAACCGCGCGGTAACCGATATGCTGGAGCCCGGCTCGGCCATGAAGCCCTTCCCGATTGCCAAAGCCTTGGATTCGGGCAAAGTAAACGAAAACATGGTGTTCAACACCAACACCTACAATATCGGCGCGGCCACCGTGCGCGATACGCACAATTACCCCTCGCTCACCCTGCGCGGCATCATGCAGAAATCGTCCAACGTGGGCGTGAGCAAGCTCTCGGCCATGTTTAAGCCGGAAGAAATGCACGATTTCTACCAATCCGTGGGCTTCGGCCGCCGCATGCATTCCGGCTTCCCCGGCGAATCGCCCGGCTTGGTGCGCGATTGGCGCAACTGGCGCCCGATCGAGCAGGCCACCATGTCGTTCGGCTACGGCTTGCAGGTGAGCCTGCTGCAACTGGCGCACGGCTACACCATCTTCACCAGCGACGGCAAACTCCTGCCGGTGAGTTTCCTGCGCCAGAGCACCGCGCCGCAGGGCGAGCAGGTGATCAAGCCGGAAACTGCGCGCGCCATCCGCCGCATGATGGTGGCCGTAACCGAGCCCGGTGGCACCGGCACGCACGGCGCCGTGCCCGGCTTCGACGTGGGTGCCAAAACCGGCACTGCCCGCAAACTGGTGGACGGCCGCTACGCCGACAACAAACACATGGCCACCTTCATCGGCTTCGCCCCCGCCGAGCATCCGCGCGTGATTGTGGCGGTGAACATCGACGAGCCCACGCAAAACGGCTACTACGGCGGCATCGTGGCCGGGCCGGTGTTTAAAGACATCATGGCCGGCTCGCTCAACATCCTGGGCGTAACGCCCACCAAACCCGTGCAGCGCGTGGCTGCCAAATAAATCGGTGCTGGAGCCGACCATGTATTGCTTGAAGGACAAACAGTTTCCCCTGCCCGACAACTGCACTCTGCCGCCCGCTGTGGCGGCGGGGTGCATTTTGCGTATGGACAGCCGCCTGGTGCGCCCCGGCGATATTTTTGTGGCCTGCCAGGGCGAATATGCCGACGGGCGCAACTACATCCCCGCCGCCATCGCCAATGGCGCGGTGATGGTGTTTTGGGACAGCAGCGACGGCTTCTCTTGGCAGCCCGAATGGCAGGTGGCCAACTGCGGCGTGCCGCATTTGAAGCAGAATGCCGGCCTGCTTGCCGCCAAACTGTATGGCAATTTTTCAGGTAGCCTCTCCTGCTGGGGCGTAACCGGCACCAATGGCAAAACCTCGATTACGCAATGGCTGGCCCAAGCCGCCGGCCTGTTCGGCACGCCATGCGCCATCATCGGCACCGTGGGCAACGGCTTCTGGGGGCAGCTTGAAGCCACCACCCACACCACGCCCGACCCCGTGCGCGTGCAAACCCTGCTGCACCAGTTCAAGCAGCAAGGCGCCGCCGCCGTGGCGATGGAAGTGTCCAGCCACGGGCTCGACCAAAACCGCGTGGTCGGCACGCCTTTCTCCAGCGCCATCTTCACCAACCTCACCCGCGACCACCTCGACTACCACGGCAGCATGGCCGCCTACGGCGCGAGCAAAGCCAAACTGTTCTACTGGCAAAGCCTCAAACACGCCGTCATCAACACCGACGACCCCTTCGGCCGCGAACTGGCCGCCCAACTGCGCGCCGAGCGCCCCGAATTGCAAGTGTACGGCTACGGCTTCAACGCAGAAGCCTCCGTCCGCATCACCCGTTTTGCCGCCTCCGCCCAAGGCATGCAGGTGGCCTTCGATACGCCGTGGGGCAGCGGCGAAGTGCACAGCCGGCTGCTCGGCCGTTTCAACGCGCAAAACCTCGCCGCCTGCGTGGGCCTGCTGTGCGCCGAGGGCTACGCGCTGGTCGACGTGCTGCGCGTGCTCGCCCGAATCCAGCCCGCCACCGGCCGCATGGACTGCATCAGCCATCCCGGCCGCCCGCTGGTGGTGGTGGATTACGCCCACACGCCCGACGCGCTGGAAAAAGCGCTCGCCACCCTGCAAGAAATCAAGCCGCAGGGCGCGAGCCTGTGGTGCGTGTTCGGCTGCGGCGGCAACCGCGACCGCGGCAAACGCCCGCTGATGGGCGCCGCCGCCGTGCAGGGCGCCGATAAGGTAGTGGTAACCAGCGACAACCCGCGCATGGAAGAGCCGCAAGACATCATCGCCGACATCCTGCCCGCCGTGCCGCAGCCCGCTCTGGTGGAAGCCGACCGCTGCGCCGCCATCGAAACCGCCATCCGCCGCGCCGCGCCGCACGACATCATCCTGATTGCCGGCAAAGGCCACGAAACCTATCAGGACGTGCAGGGCGAGAAGCACCACTTTTCCGATTTCGAAATCGCCGAAGCCGCATTGGCCGAGCTTGCTTAAACAACAAAGGCTACCTGAAAAAACGGCACATCAGATTTTCAGGTAGCCTGCTGATTGAGCAGGCCGGCCTTGCCGCTCCCATCCTTCATTTTCAGGTAGCCTCATGGCGATTATGGCTACCTGAAAGCGTGGAAACTTTTTCAGGTAGCCTGCCCGTTTCGGCCTGCCCCACCGCATATTTTTAATGGAACTTCCCATGCCCACACTCGACTTAGCCTTCGTTTGCCGCGCCCTAAACCTGCCCGCGCCGCAGCGCAACCTCCTCATCCGCCGCGTGATCACCGACAGCCGCCAAGCCGCCGCTGCCGACGAGCGCGGCGCCGATTTGTTCGTGGCCCTGATCGGCGAGAAACACGATGCCCACGATTTCGTGCCCGCCGTGCTGGAGCAGGGCGCCTTGGCGCTGGTATCGCGCGCCGACTGCGCCGCACTTTCGGGCAGCCTGCAAGTGGCCGACACCTTGGCCGGGCTGCAAACGCTGGCGGCGGCCTGGCGCGAAGCGGTGAACCCGCTGGTGCTCGGCATCACCGGCTCTTCCGGCAAAACCACGGTGAAGGAAATGCTGGCCGCCATCCTGCGCCGCCAATTTGGCGAAGCGGCCGTGCTGGCCACCGCCGGCAATTTCAACAACCACATCGGCCTGCCGCTCACGCTGCTCTCGTTGCGCCCGCAGCACCGCTACGCCGTGATCGAAATGGGCATGAGCCACTTCGGCGAGCTCGACGCGCTCACCCGCCTCGCCCGCCCCGATGCCGCGCTGGTAAACAACGCCCTGCGCGCGCACATCGGCTGCGGCTTCGACGGCGTGGGCGACATTGCCCGCGCCAAAAGCGAAATCTACCGTGGGCTACCTGAAAACGGCACGGCGCTGGTTCCGGCGGAAGACGAATACGCTGAAGTGTTCCGCGCCGCCTGCCGCGCGCTGAATGTGCGGCAGATCGAGTTTGGTGTGGAGAAGGGCGAGATTTACGCTGAAAACGTGCAGCTGCTGCCCTTGGGCTGCCGATTCGATTTGGTGTGGCACAACGAACGTGCGGCGGTGGCGCTGCCCGTGCCGGGCAAACACAATGTGGCCAACGCCGTGGCCGCTGCCGCCTTGGCTTTGCAGGCGGGCGTGGGGCTACCTGAAATTGCTGCCGCGCTGGCCGATTTTGCCAACATCAAAGGCCGTTTGCAGCGCAAAGCCGGCCTGCGCGGCGCCACGCTCATCGACGACACCTACAACGCCAACCCCGACAGCATGAAGGCCGCGCTGGATGTGCTGGCCGAGCTGCCTGCGCCGCGCGTATTCGTGATGGGCGACATGGGCGAGCTGGGCGACGACGAAGCGCCGGCCATGCACGCCGAAATCGGCCGCTACGCGCGGGATAAGGGCATCGAGGCCGCCTATTTTGTGGGCGATTTCAGCGTGGAGGCTGCGGAAGCCTTCGGCGCGGCGGGCTTGTGGTTTGCCGCCAAAGACCCGCTGATCCAGGTGCTCGCGTACGATTTGCCGGAGCGCGCTTCGGTGCTGGTGAAAGGCTCGCGCTTTATGGCGATGGAAGAGGTGGTGCAGGCCTTGCAGGACGGGTCGGCGTGAGCGCGGCGGCTGGTTTATAATGCTGCCTTTTGGCAGTTTGTGCTGTTTGCCGCAGCGTGTGCACAATAATTTTCAGGTAGCCTCAGCTTGCAGGCAGCCTGTTTCAAAACGATTTTGAGGAAGTTTTATGTTTTTATGGTTGGCCAAGCTCAGCAATTGGATTTCGGCGCTGAATGTTTTCCAATACACCACTTTCCGCGCGGTGATGGCGGCGCTCACGGCGCTGCTGTTCAGCCTGATGCTGGGGCCGTGGACCATCCGCAAGCTCACCGAGCTGAAGGCGGGGCAGGCCATCCGCAGCGACGGCCCGCAAACCCACTTGGCCAAGGCGGGCACGCCCACCATGGGCGGGGTGCTGATTTTGGTGTCGATTACGGTGTCTACGCTGTTGTGGAGCAATGTGTCGCACCCGTATATCTGGATTCTGCTGGGCGTGCTGCTGGGCACGGGCGCGCTGGGCTTCTACGACGACTGGCGCAAGGTGGTGTATAAAGACCCGCACGGCGTGTCGGCCAAGTTTAAGATGGTGTGGCAGAGTAGCGTGGCGCTGGCGGCGGGCCTGCTGCTGTTTTATGTGGCGAGCAATGCGGCCAACAATATTTTGATTGTGCCTTTCTTCAAGCAGGTGGCGCTGCCTTTGGGCGTGGTGGGCTTTGTGGTGCTGTCGTATTTCACCATTGTGGGCACCTCCAATGCGGTCAACCTCACCGACGGCTTAGACGGGCTGGCGGCCTTTCCGGTGGTGCTGGTGGCCGGCGGGATGGCGATTTTCGCTTATGCCACGGGGCACTGGCAGTTTGCGCGCTATTTGCAGCTGCCTTTCGTGCCGGGGGCGAACGAGGTGATGGTGTTTTGCGCGGCGATGTGCGGTGCGTGTTTGGGCTTTTTGTGGTTCAACGCGGCGCCGGCGCAGGTGTTTATGGGCGACGTGGGCGCGCTGGCGCTGGGCGCGGCGCTGGGCACGGTGGCGGTGATTGTGCGGCAGGAGTTTGTGTTGGTGATTATGGGCGGGCTGTTTGTGGTGGAAGCGTTGAGCGTGATGCTGCAAGTGGGCTGGTATAAGAAGACGAAAAAGCGCATCTTCCTGATGGCGCCCATCCACCATCATTTCGAGCAGAAGGGCTGGAAGGAAACGCAGGTGGTGGTGCGCTTTTGGATCATCACCATCGTGCTGGTGCTGGTGGGCTTGAGCACGCTGAAAATCCGCTAAACGGTTTTCAGGTAGCCTCAACAGGCTAAGAGGCTACCTGAAAACAGACATTGCAAGCTTCTGCGAAGCTGAAATAGATTGAACTGAATAGAGAGGTTTTGTTATGGGCTTGCTGCACCTGCTTATTTTGCTGACCTTTGCCAAGATGCAGGATTTTTCCGAAAACTCTCGCGCCTGGCAGTGGGCGCTGGCCTTTGCCGGCATCACTTTCCTGTTTGGCCTGACAGACGGCAATATGGCGGCGGCGCTGATTGCCGCGGCGTTTTGGGGCTTGTATTCCTGGGGCTATTTGGCCCTGCTGCGGCGGGTAACCGACAGTTTGATTTTGTGGCTGATGGTGTGCATCGGCGGGATTTTGTTGTCGTGGCTGCTGCTGATGAAGCTGTTGCTTGGCATGAGCGGGCAATAAAGGCTACCTGAAAACGAAGTTTCCGCAGGAAGCGGAGTTTCTGCAAAGCTAAAAATAGGCTTTGGCAAAACCAAACCTAATGAAGAGAGAAAACCGCCGCCCGCAGGCAAGCTGCGCGGCATGGAGAACAAAATGAAAAGCGAATGGCAAAACCAAAAAATCCTCGTGGCCGGCATGGGCGGCAGCGGCATTTCCATGCTCGACTTCCTACGCCGCAAAGGCGCGCAGGTGGCCGCCTATGATGCCGACTTCCCCGCCGACAAACAGGCCGAGCTGCAACAACGCTTCCCCGGCCTCGCCTGCCACACAGGCTACCTGAAAAACGCCCTGGCCGAAGGCTTCGGCATCCTTGCCCTCAGCCCCGGCATCAGCGAGCGCACGCCTGAGATCGAAGCCTTCAAGCAGGCCGGAGGCCGCGTGCTGGGTGACGTGGAAATCCTCGCCCACGAGCTTTCCGGCAGGCGCGACAAAATCATCGCCATCACCGGCAGCAACGGCAAAACCACCGTTACCAGCCTGGTCGGCCACCTGTGCCGAGAATGCGGGCTCGATACCGTGGTGGCCGGCAACATCGGCACGCCCGTGCTCGAAGCTTATGAAGACAGGCAGGAGCAAAGCGCCGACGTGTGGGTGCTCGAGCTCTCCAGCTTCCAGCTGGAGAACACCGACCACTTAAACGCCGCCGCCGCCGCCGTGCTCAACATCTCCGAAGACCACCTCAACCGCTACGACGACCTGCTCGACTACGCCCACGCCAAAGATAAAATCTTCCGCGGCAGCGGCGTGCAAGTGCTCAACGCCGACGACCCATTGTGCCGCGCCATGAAGCGCAGCGGGCGCGAAGTGCGCCGTTTTTCGCTGCAACAGCAGGCCGATTATTGGTTTGACGCCGCCTCGGGCTACCTGAAACACGGCGCCGAAACGCTGATTGCCGCCGCCGACATCCCGCTGCAAGGCCTGCACAACGCCGCCAACGTATTGGCTGCGCTCGCCCTGTGCGAAGCCGTCGGCCTGCCGCGCGCCGAACTGCTGCGCCACGTGCGCACTTTCAAAGGCCTGCCACACCGCGTGGAAAAAATCGGCGAGAAAAACGGCGTGGTGTTTATCGATGACAGCAAGGGCACCAACGTGGGCGCCACCGAAGCCGCCATCGCCGGCCTGCAAAGCCCACTCTTCCTGATTGCCGGCGGGCAGGGCAAAGGGCAGGACTTCACCCCACTGAAAAACGTGCTGCCCGGCAAAGCCCGCGCCGTGCTGCTCATCGGTGTGGACGCGCCGCAAATCCGCCGCGACCTCGCCGGCTGCGGCGTGGAAATGATCGATTGCGCCAGCTTACAGGAAGCCGTGCAAACCGCCTACCGCCAAGCCGAGCCCGGCGACATCGTATTGCTCAGCCCCGCCTGTGCCAGCTTCGATATGTTTAAAGGCTATGCGCACCGCTCGCAGGTGTTTATCGAGGCGTTTGAGGCGCTGTAGGCGGGTGGTTGAATTTCAGGTAGCCTTTCAAATTTTGAGGCTACCTGAAAACCGCTGCTTGGTTTGAGCTTCGCTGAAGCTGGTGTTTTCAGGTAGCCTCCTCCGCAGCCGCAATGGCTACCTGAAAAAGTTTTCCCATTGATTTTTGAAGTAACCCGAAACACCCGAATGATTACCGAATCCAAACTCCTCGACCGCAAAATCCTTCGCCACGGCCACACTGTCGATCAATCGCTGCTGTGGCTGGTGGTGCTGATGCTGGGCTTCAGCCTGGTGATGGTGTATTCCGCCTCGGTGGCGTATGCCGGGCAGGCCAACGGCAGCAAATGGTTTTTCCTGATCCGCCAGGCTTCGTATATCGGCGGCGGCGGCCTGCTGGCCTGGGCGGCGTTTCAGATACCGATGCGGGTGTGGCAGAAATATTCGATGGCGCTGCTCTTGGGCAGCTTGATCCTGCTGATGGTGGTGCTGGTGGTGGGGCGCGAAATCAACGGCGCGCGCCGCTGGATTCATGTGGGGCCGATCAATTTGCAGCCCACGGAGTTTTTCAAGCTGGCGGTAATCCTTTATCTTTCGGGCTTTTTTATGCGTCGCTCGGAAGTGTTGCAGCATTTGAGAAAGGTGTGCTGGGTGGCGCTGCCGGTGGGCGGCGGGCTGGGGCTGATTATGTTGCAGCCGGATTTCGGCTCGTTTGTGGTGGTGTCTGTTATCAGCATCGGGCTGCTGTTTTTGGTGGGGCTGCCGTTTCGCTGGTTTATCGTGGTGGTGCTGGCGGGCTTGAGCGGCATGGGCGCGCTGGTGCTGATTTCGCCCTACCGCATGGCGCGCGTAACCGCCTTCCTCGACCCCTGGGCCGACCCGCTGGGCAGCGGCTACCAGCTTACCCACGCGCTGATGGCCATCGGCCGTGGCGGCTGGACGGGCGTGGGCTTGGGCGCGGGTTTGGAAAAACGCTTCTACCTGCCCGAGGCGCACACCGATTTCATCACCGCGGTAATCGGCGAGGAATTCGGCTTCCTCGGCATGATGGCGCTCACCGCCTGCTATTTGTGGCTGGTGTGGCGCGCGTTTTCCATCGGCAAGATGGCACGCGATTTGGAGCTGTTTTTCGGCGCCTTCGTGGCCAGCGGCGTGGGCATTTGGCTGGGCATCCAGAGCTTTTTCAACATCGGCGTGAACATCGGCCTCTTGCCCACCAAGGGGCTCACCCTGCCGCTGATTTCCTTCGGCGGTTCGGCTTTGTGGGCCATGCTGATCGCGCTGGCGCTGCTGCTGCGCGTGGATTATGAAAACCGCCGCAAAATGCGCGGGTTTAATGTGTAAAGGACGGAATATGGGCGGCAAAACATTTTTGCTGATGGCCGGCGGCACCGGGGGGCATATCTTTCCGGCGCTGGCGGTGGCCGCCGCGCTGAAGGAGCGCGGGCAGAACGTGCTGTGGCTGGGCAGCGAGGGCGCGATGGAAACGCGCATCGTGCCGCAGCACGGCATTGAAATCGAAACGCTGGCCATCAAAGGCGTGCGCGGCAACGGCCTCAAGCGCAAGCTCGCGCTGCCGTTCACGCTGTGGCGTACCGTTTGCGCGGCCAAACGGATTATCCGGCAGCACCATGTCGATGGCGTGATCGGCTTCGGCGGTTTCGTCACCGTGCCCGGCGGCATTGCGGCCAAGCTCTGCGGCGTGCCGATTGTGATTCACGAGCAAAACGCGGTGGCCGGCCTTTCCAACCGCATTTTGGCCAAGCTGGCCAGCCGCGTGCTGTATGCCTTCCCCAGAGCCTTTGCCGGGGAAGACGGGCTGGTGGGCAATCCGGTGCGCGCCGATATTGCCGCCTTGCCCGCGCCCGAAGAGCGCTTTGCCGAGCGCGAAGGCAGCCTCAAGCTGCTGGTTACCGGCGGCAGCCTGGGCGCAGATATCCTAAACCGCCTCTTGCCCGAAGCGCTGGCGCTGCTGCCCGAAGAGCAGCGCCCGCAGGTGTGCCACCAGAGCGGGCGCGGCAAGCTGGAAGGTTTGCAGCAGCGTTATACCGAAGCGGGCGTGCAGGCCGAATGCAGCGAGTTTATCGACGATATGGCGGCGGCCTACGGCGCGGCGGACTTGGTGGTGTGCCGCTCCGGCGCGCTTACCATCGCCGAGCTGGCGGCGGCGGGCGTGGGCGCGCTGCTGGTGCCCTATCCCTACGCAGTGGACGACCACCAAACCGCCAATGCGCGCTTCGTGGCCGCCGGCGGGGCGGGGTTGCTGCTGCCGCAGGGCGAGCTCACGGCGCAGAAGCTGGCCTCCACCCTGGCCGGCCTGAACCGCGACACCTGCCGCCAATGGGCGGAGCATGCACGGCAGATGGCCAAGCCCGACAGCGCGGCCAAAGTGGCGGAAGCAGCGCTGGCGGCCGTGGGCTGATTGCCGGATGAGGCTACCTGAAAAATAGAAGCAGTGTTGGATTTTTCAGGTAGCCAGAACGGCAGGGAAATGCAATCATGTTTAATTGGCTGAAAAGCAAAAGCCGCCGCGAAACCGAGCGGTTGAATGCGCTGCTGGCAGAAGTGTTCGCGCAGCTTGGCGAGTAGCGGCTGCGGCAGGCAGTGGCAAATGGGGCGGTGGAGCGGTTTTCGCGCGGCGTGGGCAACCGATTTGACGTGTTCTTTTCACCCTGTGCAGCA
Source organism: Eikenella longinqua (assembly GCF_001648355.1). Taxonomy (GTDB): domain Bacteria; phylum Pseudomonadota; class Gammaproteobacteria; order Burkholderiales; family Neisseriaceae; genus Eikenella; species Eikenella longinqua. The sequence continues at coordinate 81,772 of NZ_LXSL01000012.1, forward strand.
GAATATGAAGCGCTGTTACCGAAACGGAATGCGGTGTTTCGCGGGATTGAGGTGTGCAATGCCGACGGTCAGCAAACGCGGCTGGAGCTTGTGGTAATCGACAATCTGCCGGCGGGCATTGCGTTTGATCATGCAGGATTTGATTTCACGCAGCCCCTGTCGGCGGATGTCGGCTCGATTACCCGAGCGGCTTCGGCGGAAGAGCAGACTGGCCTGCGCCGCTTGGAGACACTAGGTTTTGCTGGCAGCGTGCCGGCGGTGCTGGATGAAGTGGAAATCGCGGGGCTAGGCTATCTGCGGTTGCGGGAAATTGCCGATGGTGATTTTATCGGCTTAGGCGCGGACGATGTACTGTATTGGTGTCGGCATGAGGGCGAGGTGTTGGCCTTGCCGCCGGGCTTGGTGGCCGAGCTGCGGGAGAAGCTGTTTACTGCTTCGCGCGGGGAAGTGGCGGCGCTGCTGGAGAAGCTGCCTTAGCTTAGTAAAAACTCGCTCGCCCGTTTTAATTGCGCTGCAGCCCATGCTTTCAACTAGCCTGAAAGATGCAATAGTAGGCTACCTGAAAATCGGCGTAGAAGTTTTCAGGTAGCCTCTTCAGCCGTGTGTTAATTTGTGGAAAACATGGCATGATTGGGCGGCGGCATTTACAATAACGCTTTTTTACACACCGGCTGCCGCGCGGCGGCCGCAAGAATAGTTGGCAGATTATGAAAGAACGTGTCAAACGCATCCATTTCGTCGGCATCGGCGGCGCCGGTATGTGCGGCCTGGCCGAGGTGCTGTATAAAGAATTCGACGTGTCCGGCTCCGACCAGGCGCAAAGCCCGGTAACGCGCCAGCTCGCCGATATGGGCATTAAAGTGTTCAACGGCCATGCGGCGGAAAACATCGAAGGCGTGGACGTGGTGGTTACTTCCACCGCTATCAAGCCAGACAACCCCGAAGTGCTGGCGGCGCGCGCGGCCAAGATTCCGGTGATTCCGCGCGCCATGATGCTGGCCGAGATTATGCGTTTCGGCCAAGGCATTGCCATCGCCGGCACGCACGGCAAAACCACCACCACCAGCCTCACCGCCTCCATCCTCACCGCCGCCGGCCTTGATCCCACCTTCGTGATTGGCGGGCGCCTGATGGCGGCCGGCACCAACGCCAAGCTCGGCGGCGGCAAATATATCGTGGCCGAAGCCGACGAATCCGACGCCTCCTTCCTCTACCTCACGCCCGTGATCACCGTGGTGACCAATATCGACACCGACCACATGGACACCTACGGCCACAGCGTGGACAAGCTGCATCAGGCCTTTGTGGAGTTTGTGCACCGTATGCCGTTCTACGGCAAGGCGTTTTTGTGTATCGAGAGCGAGCATGTGCGTGCCATCCTGCCGCGTATCCAAAAGCCCTTCGCCACCTACGGCTTCAACCCCGAAGCGGATATTTATGCCGACAATGTGCGCAACGAAGGCGCGCAGATGTGCTTCACCGTGCACCTGAAAAACCGCGATATCGCGCCGTTTGACGTGCGCCTGAACGCGCCGGGGCGGCACAATGTGCTCAACGCGCTGGCCGCCATCGGCGTGGCGCTGGAGTGCGGCGCCGATGTGGAAGCCATCCAACGCGGGCTGGCCGGCTTCGGCGGCGTGGGTCGGCGTTTCCAGAGCTATGGCGAAATCAAGCTGCCCCAGGGTGGCAGCGCCTTGGTGATCGACGACTACGGCCACCACCCCGCCGAAATGGCCGCCACCCTGGCCGCCGCGCGCGGCGCCTATCCCGAACGCCGCCTGGTGCTGGCCTTCCAGCCCCACCGCTACACCCGCACCCGCGATTTGTTTGAAGACTTTGTGCGCGTGCTGAACACCGCCGACGCCTTGGTGCTCACCGATGTGTATGCCGCCGGCGAAGATCCGATTGTGGCCGCCGACAGCCGTGCGCTCATCCGCACCCTGCGCGTGGCCGGGCGGCTGGAGCCGATTTACTGCGCCGATGTGGCCGATATGCCGAGTACCCTGCTCACCCTGCTGCAAGACGGCGACCTGCTGTTGAACATGGGCGCTGGCAGCATCAACAAGGTGCCGCAGGCTTTGCGCGATTTGGCGGGCGCGGCGTAGTTTTAGCTTCGCAGAAGCTGGCGCTTTCAGGTAGCCTGATTGTGGATAGTTCAGGCTGTGCTGAACAATTTTCAGGTAGCCTTTGCAAGGACAAAATATGAGTTCGTCAGAATCCGGCGGCAACGCCCGCTCCTACCGCGTACGTTTGGATGAATTAAATGCCAACGCCCGCTGCTTCTGGGCGGATTGGCAGCAGGAAGAAGCACGGCTGGCGGCGCTTGCCGATGCCGTGGCCTTCGTAACCGAAGCCAACGAATTGCTGCAACGCCACTGCCCGGAAGTGGTGGTGGAGCTGGACGGAGAGCCGGCCAACGGCGCGCTGGTGTTCAGCGCCAACGGTGTGATTGCGCGGTTTCCGCAGGTGCTGGCGCTGGTGGCCGAAGCGGCGGAGGGCACGCAGCGCTCGGTGGTGTGCTTCCGGCAGCGGGTGGGCGCCTCGGAGCAGTTTGCCATCCGCATGAACGGCGTGGATTTGCGCGCGGCGGATATTTTGGTGCGCTGCGAGGAGTGGCAGGGTTTGCCGGCGCTGGAAATGGCGTTTGCCGCCCCACCGAAGGAAGAAGACAAGGCTGCGGTGCAGCACTTGGCCATCATCATGCTCGACCATGTGCTGGGCGAGTGGGACGCGGTGGTGAAAGTGGGCGCGCTGGATTTTGTAGATGCCGTGCCGCCGGATGCCGTGCCGCTCAACAGGCTACCTGAAAAATTAGACGAAGTGTGGAAAGCCTTGGGGCGCGACGCGCTCTATCCCGAGCCGGAATGGGAGTTTGCCGCCTACCAGTGCGACGAAGACGAAGAAGCCGGCCGCGATGCGCTGGTGCTGCTGCGCAACGAATCGGCCAACGGCCTGCTCGGCCGCGCGGACATGGGCTGGGTGGTGTCGGTACAGTGCAGCATCGACGGCGAAGAGGGGCTCACCGCCGCCTATCAGTTGCAAGACGAGCTCGATGCCGAAGCCGCCCACCAGCAGCAGGGCATCGTTACCTTGTCTGTGACCAACCTCACGCGCGGCGAGCGCACCGTGTTTGCCGCCACCGGTGAGCCGGAACGGCTGGCAGCTAAGGCGCAGGAGATATGCGCACGGTTTGCGCAGCTCAAGCCGCAGGTGGATTGCGAATACGATCCGAACTGGCGGCATTATCGGTTTTAAGTTTTCAGGTAGCCTCTCAGACGGGCGTCTGGCAAAGGGGCTACCTGAAAAAAGTTTTAGCAAGAAAGAAGCAAAGCAAATGAACAAGCAGTTTGGCAAAGTGGCCGTGTTGAACGGCGGGTTTTCCACCGAGCGCGAAGTGTCGCTCGACAGCGGCGCCGCCGTGTTGGCCGCCTTGCAGGGCCGGGGCATCGACGCCCACCGGTTCGATCCGAAAGAGCAAGACATCCTGCAACTGAAGGCGCAGGGTTTTCAGGTAGCCTTCAACGTGCTGCACGGCACCTACGGCGAAGACGGCACCGTGCAGGCGCTGCTCGATTCCATCGGCATCCCCTACACCGGCTGCGGCATGGCCGCCTCCGCGCTGGGTATGGACAAATACCGCTGCAAACTGATTTGGCAGGCGCTCGGCCTGCCCGTGCCCGATTTCGCCGTGCTGCACGACGACAGCGATTTTGCCGCCGTGGAAGCCGAGCTTGGGCTGCCGATGTTTGTGAAGCCCGCCGCCGAAGGCAGCAGCGTGGGCGTGGTGAAAGTGAAGCAGGCCGGCGAGCTGCCCAAAGTGTACCGCGAGCTGCGCGAACGCCACCTGCACGGCGAAATCATCGCCGAACGCTTCATCGACGGCGGCGAATACACCTGCGCCGTGCTCGGCAAGCAGGCGCTGCCCAGCATCCGCATCATCCCCGCCACCGAGTTTTACGACTACGACGCCAAATATTTCCGCAACGACACGGTATACCAATGCCCGAGCGATTTGGACGCGGCAGGCGAAGCCGAAATCCGCCGCCTGGCCAAAGCCGGCTTCGAAGCCATCGGCGGGCGCGGCTGGGGCAGGGTGGATTTTCTGCGCAGCAAGGAAGGCCAGCTGTATCTCTTGGAAATCAACACCGTGCCCGGCATGACCAGCCACAGCCTGGTGCCCAAGGCCGCCGCACAAACCGGCTTGGATTTTGCCGACTTATGCGTTGAAGTGCTGAGCCATGCGACTTTGGGATAATGCCGGCGCGTTAAAACGCATCAACAGCAGCCTCTACCTCTTGGCCGGCATCGGCTTGGTGGCGGCTGCCGTGATGTGGATGATGAATTCGCCGTATTTCCCTGTTAAACTGGTGAAAATCGACGGCCAGCTCCAGCGCCTGAGCGCCGCCCAGCTGCAACAAACCGCCAGCCAGCATATTCGCGGCAATATTTTCAAAGCCGATTTAAACGAAGCGCGGCAGGCGTTTGAAGCGCTGCCGTGGGTGGCCAAAGCCGAAGTGCGCCGCCTGTGGCCGGATACGGTGCAGATTCAGGTGGTGGAGCGCAAACCCGTGGCGCGCTGGGAAGGCGGCGGCTTGGTGGACAGCGAAGGCAAAGGTTTCGATGCGCCGAGCGACGAAAACTTTCCCATATTTGCAGGCACGCCGGGAATGCGTAAAATTATGGTGGACGAATTTGCCGAATTTCAGGCCATTTTGGCGCCTACCGGCCAAAGCATCAGCCGGATGGACTACAGCCCGCGCTCGTCGCGGGTGCTGACCTTGGGCAACGGCATCCAATTGCACTTGGGGCGCAATGAGGCGTCCATGCGCCTGCGCCGTTTCGTGCAGGCTTGGCACGAAATCCTGAAAGATCGCGCTGCCGACATCCGCTACGTGGATTTGCGCTACCGCGACGGCTTTGCCGTACGCTACCGGCAAGGCGCCGATAACGAAGGCAACGATAACGAAAACGACAACGAAACCACACCCCGCAATCAGGCGGCCGACTAACCATTTCAACAATCCGATAATTTAAGCAACAAGCGAGACAAACATCATGGCAAACAACAAACAACTGGTAGGCGCGCTGGACATCGGCACTTCCAAAACCATCGTTTTGATCGGCGAAGTGCAAGATGACGACGAAATCCACATCATCGGCTTCGGCCAAGCGCCCTCGCACGGGCTCAAAGCCGGCATGGTCACCAACATCGATGCCACCGCCCAAGCCATCACCCAGGCAATGGAAGAGGCCCAGCTGATGGCCGACTGCCAAATCGGCAGCGTGGTTACCGGCATTGCCGGCAACCATATCCGCAGCATGAACTCGCAGGGCGTGGTGAAAATCAAAGAAGGCGAAGTGATGCAGGCCGACATCGACCGCGCCATCGAAACCGCCAAAGCCGTGAATATCCCGCCGGATCATCAGATTCTGCACACCGTGGTGCAGGAATACATCATCGATAACCAGCCCGGCGTGCGCGAGCCCATCGGCATGAGCGGTGTGCGCCTGGATACGCGCATCCACATCGTTACCGGTGCCGTTACCGCCATGCAGAACATCCAGAAATGTATTGAACGCTGCGGCCTGCATATCGACAATATGATTTTGCAGCCCCTGGCCAGCGGCCGCGCAGTGTTGACGGAAGACGAAAAAGAATTGGGTGTGTGCGTGATCGACATCGGCGGCGGCACCACCGATATTGCCGTTTACACCAACGGCGCCATCCGACACACCGCCGTGATTCCGGTGGCCGGCGACCTGATCACCAAAGATTTGGCGCAAGCCCTGCGCACGCCCTACAGCGCCGCCGAATACATCAAAATCAACCACGGCGTGGCATTGGCCACCGGCGACGGCTTGGACGAAATGATCGAAGTGCCCAGCGTGGGCGACCGCCAGCCGCGCCAGATTTCGCGCCGCGTGCTGGCCAGCGTGATCGGCCCGCGCGTGGAAGAAATTTTGGAGCTCACCCGCAACGAGCTGCACCGTTCCGGCTTCCCCGAAGAAGTGCTCACTTCCGGCGTGGTGCTCACCGGCGGCGCTTCGTTGCTCTCCGGCGTGGTGGAGCTGGCAGAAGACGTGTTCAACCTGCCCGCCCGCATCGGCGTGCCGAAGGAAATGGGCGGCCTCTCTGAGCGCATCCGCAACCCGCGCTACGCCACCGCTATCGGCCTGTTGCAGACCGCGGCGGAACAAGGCGGCAGCCAGCACGCCGCGCATCCCGCCGGCAGGCAGGGCGGCGAGGGCGATTCTGTCTTCTACCGCCTTAAAGAGTGGCTGAAAAACAATTTCTAGCCTTTTTGCTTATTCTTGCACACAAAATCCGTTCAAACCTTTATAATACGGGCGATTTCAGTTTTCAGGTAGCCTTCCGGGCACAATCAAGGAGTGTTAAATGCAATTGGTTTATGATGTTGTCGAATCCGCAGCCAGTCCCGCGGTCATTAAGGTTATCGGTATCGGCGGCGGCGGCTGCAATGCCATTAACAACATGATTGACAACACGGTACAAGGCGTCGAATTCATCAGCGCCAATACCGATGCCCAATCCTTGCAGAGCAATAAAGCACCCAAACGCATCCAGCTGGGCACCAACCTGACCAAAGGCTTGGGCGCCGGCGCCAATCCTGAAACCGGCCGTGCCGCCGCGCAGGAAGACCGCGAAACCATCGCCGATGCCATTCAGGGCGCCAATATGCTGTTCATCACCACCGGCATGGGCGGCGGCACCGGCACCGGCGCCGCTCCCGTGGTGGCCGAAATCGCCCGCGAGCTGGGCATCCTCACCGTGGCCGTGGTAACCCGCCCGTTCGAGCACGAAGGCAAACGCATCCAGATTGCCAAAGAAGGCTTGGATACCCTGAAAAACCAGGTGGATTCCCTCATTGTTATCCCGAACGACAAGCTGATGACCGCATTGGGCGAAGACGTAACCGTGCGCCAGGCATTCCGCGCCGCGGACAACGTATTGCGCAACGCCGTGGCCGGTATTGCTGAAGTGATTACCTGCCCGGGCATGATCAACTTGGACTTTGCCGACGTGCGCAACGTGATGGGCATTACGGGCATGGCCATGATGGGCTCCGGCTTCGCGCAGGGCATCGACCGCGCCCGTATGGCCACCGAGCAGGCGATTGCCAGCCCGCTGCTGGACAACGTAACGCTGGAAGGCGCGCGCGGCGTGCTGGTGAACATCACCACCGCCCCCGACGGCCTGACCATGAAAGAATATAAAGAAATCATGTCGGTGGTGAGCGAATATGCCCACCCGGATGCTGAGCTGAAATACGGCACGGCCGAAGATGCGGCCATGCAGGAAGGCGAAATCCGCGTTACCATCATCGCAACCGGCCTGAAAGAGCAGGGCGACAACAGCCAGAGCAGCAATCTGCGTATGGTGAAAGCCGCCCAAGCCACCGGCACCGACGGCGGCTTCCCGGAAATCGACAGCGTGATCCGTTCCGGCCGCACCGCCCGCACCATGAATTTGGCCGCTTCCGATTTTGCCAACCAATCTGTGCTGGACGATTTCGAGATTCCGGCGGTGATTCGCCGACAAGCTGATTAAGCCGGTTTGGTTTATAGTAAAAGGCTACCTGAAAATTTTCAGGTAGCCTTTTGTTGCGTCCATACCTTTGGGCGGATAAGCCGATTGAATCGGACTAATCAAGCTGCTGGAATTTTGTGAAACAGGCGCAGGCAGTTGGCGGTGGTGGCTTGGGCGATGTTTTCCAGGGTGTCGCCGCGCAGTTGGGCAACGAAGGCGGCAGTGTGCCGCACGTAGGCGGGCTCGTTGGTTTTGCCGCGTTTGGGCACGGGGGCGAGGTAGGGTGAGTCGGTTTCCACCAGCAGCCGGTCGAGCGGCACGTAGCGGGCGGCTTCTTGGATGGCGGTGGCGTTTTTGAAGGTAACGATGCCGGAGAAGGAAATGTAGAAGCCCAAATCCAAGGCCAGCTTGGCGATGCGCACGTCTTCGGTGAAGCAGTGGATCACGCCGGCGTGGGCTTGGTGCTCGCGCAACAGGCGCATGGTGTCGTCGGCGGCATCGCGGGTGTGCACCACGAGGGGCAGGCCGCTGCGGTTGGCGGCTTCGATGTGTAGGGAGAAGCGTTGGTGCTGCCAGGCCAAATCGCCTTTGCACCAGTGGTAGTCCAGGCCGGTTTCGCCGATGCCGACCACTTTGGGCAGGGCGGCGCGCGCCAAGAGCTCATCCAGGCTGAATTCTTGGGCTTCGGGGTCGTCGGGGTGGATGCCGACGGTGGCGTAGATGTGGGGGTGGGCTTGGGCGATGGCGTGTACTTCTTCGAAGCTCTGGCGGCTCACGCTGATGGCGATGGCTTTGCCCACGCCGGCTTCGGCCATGTTGCCGAGGATTTCAGGTAGCCTTTGGGCGAGCTCGGGGAAGTTGAGGTGGCAGTGCGAATCGATGAGCATGGCTACATGGTGTAGGTGGCGCGGTCGGTGTGCAGCAGGCCGGGCAGTTGGTCTTCGATGTAGTTTTTACACTTGATGGCGGTTTCGTCGTCGCCGAATGCGAGGCCGACGCCTTGCGGCTGGCCGCTGGTGGTGCGGCTGAGGTTGATCCACACCACGCGGGTGCGCAGGAAGTATTTTTCAGACTGGTCGAACAGCTCGAGAATCAGCAGCACTTCTTCGCCCATGGTGAATTGATCGTTGGTGGGCACGAAGATGCCGCCGTGTTCGAGGAAGGGCATGTAGCTGTAGTAGGCGGTGGGTTTGTCTTTGAGGCTCACGCTCATCATGCGGCCGGGTGCTTGCTCGGCGGGTGTGCTCATGGTATGTCCTTGTTGTTTAGTAAGTAGAGGGTTTGTTTTGCCAGAAGGCGAGATAGTCGATTAACAAATTTTCAATCTGCATTCTAACACTTAAGGTGTGGCGGCCGTAAGGGCTGAGGCGGTTTAGGCGCTGCACCAATTGAAACAGGGGCTGCCCTGCCGTGCGGGAGGCTACCTGAAAAAGGGCGGCTTCGTGCTGCGGGTAATACAGCGGGGGCAGCTGCTGCTGGGCGAGGGCGGTGTCGGCCAGCCATTTGTGCAGCCAATCCAGGAATACGGCGAGCGGCCATTTTTGCTTGTCGAAGGCGGCGGCGTAATCCAGCATGGCGAGCAGGCGCGGCTTGGCCAGCAGCTGGCACAACTCTTCGCGCAGGGCGTCTTGCTCGGGCTCGGCGGCAAACAGGGGGGCGCCGCAGTGGAAGGCGAGCAGGGCTTCGGCCTGGGCGGCATCGTGCGAGCCGTGCGTTTTCAGGTAGCCCAAGGCTTCTTCGGCGCTCGGGGCGGGCAGCAGGAAGGGGCGGCAGCGGCTTTTGATGGTGGGCAGCAGGCGGTCTTTGTTGTGCGTTACCAGCAGGAACACCACGGCGGCGGGCGGCTCTTCCAGCATTTTCAGCAGCGCGTTGGCGGCTTGGATGTTCATGGTTTCCGCCGGCTGCACCAGCACCACGCGCAGCCCGCCGCGCACGGAGCTTTGCAGCAGGGGGGAGAGCACGGCGCGCACGGCGTCGATTTTGATTTGCAGCAATTTGCGGCCGCTTTCACCTTCGGCCGGCAGCTCGGGCGTGAGCTCGTAGTAGTCCGGGTGGCTGCCTTGGGCGAACAGGTGGCAGGAGGGGCAGCTGCCGCAGGGCTGGTGCCCGGCTTGCGGCTGCTCGCACAGCAGCGCCTGCGTTAGATGGCGGGCGAAGGTGGTTTTGCCGGTGTTGCGGCGGCCGGTGAACAGCCAGGCGTTGGGGCGGTTGGCCCACTGCGCGGCCAGCTGCTGCCAGGCGGATTGTTGCCAGGGGTAAATCATAGCGGGATGAGGCTGCCGGAAAAGATGAGGCTACCTGAAAAATTTTCTCTTTAAGAAACAAAGCTTCGGTGCGGGGAAGCGGGCGGGAAGGCTACCTGAAAAATGCGCGCGGCACAAATCGGCAGCCGGGGCGGGCAAACTAGCCTTTTTTGCCCCACTTGGCCCTGGCGATTTCCACCGCCATCGGCAGCACCGAAATCACGATGATGCCGATCACCACCAGGCCGAAATTGTTTTTCACCACCGGCAGCTCGCCGAAGAAATAGCCGGCATAGGTGAGCAGACCCACCCACAGCACGGCGCCGATGATATTGTAGCGGATAAAGCGGCCGTAGTGCATGTCGCCCATGCCGGCCACGAAAGGCGCGAAGGTGCGCACAATCGGCACGAAGCGCGCCAGAATGATGGTTTTGCCGCCGTATTTTTCGTAGAAGGCGTGGGTTTTATCCAGATATTCGCGTTTGAAGATGCGCGAATCGGGTTTGGAAAACAGCTTTTCGCCGAAATATTTGCCGATGGCAAAGTTTACCGCGTCGCCAATCACCGCCGCGGCGAGCAGCAGCGCTGCCGCCAAGTGCACATTCATGCCGCCCAGCGCGGCCACCGCCCCGGCGGCAAACAAAAGCGAATCGCCTGGCAGGAAGGGCGTGACCACCAGCCCGGTTTCGCAAAACACGATGAGGAATAGGATGGCGTAAATCCAAACGCCGTAGCTTTGGGTGAGCTCGATGAGGTGTTGGTCGATATGCAGGACGAAATCAATCAAGTGGGCAATCATGGCGGGTGTGCGTGTGGGAAATGGGCGGCATTGTAAGGCAAGAGCGGACGGGCTGAAAGGGGCGGGCGGCTGCGGCGGGGAAATAAGTTAGAATGTAGCCTTTAAAGAGGCTACCTGAAAAATCAAGCCGCGCCGGAATACGGGCATTGAAGGCTACCTGAAAAATATCGGTTGCGGCAGAACCCAAATAAGGAAACGCGATGAGCTGGTTTTTCGCCTGCGTCGGCGGCATCGTGCTGCTGCTGATTATCGAGCTGGGATTGCGCCTGCATGTGGACAAATATGCCGCGCCGCTGTTGGCCTGGTATCGCCACACCGCGCCGCCGGGCAGGGAGGTGAAGGAAGATTATTTCCTGCCGGATTCGATGATGGGCCGCGGGATGAGTTTTCGGGCACGGCCGGTGGAGCGGCTGGTGTGGCGGCATGCCGAGGTGGCGGATAATCCGTATATCCGGCCGGCGGCTTATGCGGAGCTGCGGCCGTATGTGTTGATGCTGTACGGCGTAATACTCTGCTGCAACGAGGTATGTTTTTTGCTGTGCCTCTGCTGCTTTGGCTGTGGAAATTGGCTACCTGAAAAACTAAATCCTGCCCCGAATGAAATGGAAACGTGTTCAAGGCTACCTGAAAAATCAAACCGCGTTGCCATGCCACCCACCAAAGGCTACCTGAAATCTAGGACCCCCCCAATGAACCTCCTCATCACCTCCCCCCGCGCCCCCGTGGCACTCGAATGGGCGCGCTTCGCCCGCAGCGGCGGCCACCGCGTCGTGTTTTGCGACAGCCTGCGCTTTCCCGTGGGCGCGTTTGCCGGCTTGGGCGAATACCGCCGCATTCCGCCCCCGCGCCTCGATTTTGCGGGCTACGCGCAAGCCATGGCGGAACTGGTGGCGCAGGCCGACTGCGTCATCCCCACCTGCGAGGACATTTTCTATCTCGCCAAGCTGGATTTACCCGCCGCCGAACGGGCGAAATGCCGGATGCCCGACAACGAAACCCTGTTCGCCCTGCACGACAAATTCCGCTTTTTCGCGCGGATGCCGCAAGGCACGGCGGTGCGCTTTCCCGAAACGCGGCGCGTGGCCTCGCCCGATGAAGTGCGCTTGGACGACGATACGCGCAAAACGGTGCTGAAACCCGTGTATTCCCGCTTCGGGCGTTCGGTGGTGCGCGGCGTGCGCGAAGGCAGCCTGAAACACCTCCGCATCGGCGCGGACTATCCCTGGGTGCAGCAGGAATTCATCGCGGGGCAGGGCGTGTGCAACTATGCCGTGTGCGAGCGCGGCAAGGTGCTGGCGCACGCTGCCTACCGCCCGCGCTACCTGCTCAACGGCGCGGCATCCACCTATTTCGAGCCGCTGCACGATTCGCGCTTGGACGAGTTTGTTGCCCGCTTTGCCGCCCAAAACGCCTACCACGGGCAGGCGGCGTTCGACTTTATTGACGACGGGCGCGACCTGTGGCTCATCGAATGCAACCCCCGCGCCACCAGCGGGCTGCACCTGCTGCGCGGCCGTTTGGCGTTTGATGCGGCAGGCAGCCTCGTGTCGCAGGAAAACCCGCCCCCGCCCCGCCCCCTGCGCGTGGGCGCGAGCCTGCCGCTGCTGTTCGGCGTGCAGGCATGGAAACGCGGAACATGGGCCGAGCTTTGGCAGGATTACCGCCGTGCCCAAGACGTGATTGCCGATTTGCCGTTTTACGCGCAATGGCTGGCCTTGGGCGAGATGGTTTGGCGCAGCGCGAGATACCGCAAGCCGCTCACCAACGCCAGCACCTTCGACATCGAGTTCGACGGCGATGGAAACTGATTTGTCCCGCGCCTTTGCCGCGCTGTTTCGCGACGTGCCGCTGCACGCACTGTTTGCCAACATGAACGCCCGCGCCGAAGAGCTCGACACAGGCAGCCTGAACATCCCCTGCACCGTCATCGACCGCACCACGCCCAACTGCTACACCGCCTCGCCGCACGCCGCCATTGTGGATTACGCCCGAGACGAACTGGTGAAACTGCCGCCGCTGCGGCGCATGGCGGCGGCAGGTCTGCTGGCGGGCTTGGGTGGTATTTTGCGCGCCAACCAAATCGACCGCATGGCCACGCTCAACAACTACTGCCTTTCCACCAACAGCTTCTCGCAGCGTTTTCAGGTAGCCTCCATGGCGGATTTGACCGATGCCGCCGTGCAGAAATGGCCGCGCCACGCCCTCTCCGTCCGCTCGCTCAACGTGCGCCAGCACGCGGATTTAATCGCCCGCCTGCAACGGCTCGGCTGGCAGATGCTGGTGTCGCGCCAAGTCTATATCATCGACGACTGGCCGCACGCCTGCGCCAAAGCCAACACCCGCCGCGACCGCAAACTGCTGCACGACGGGCGTTATGTGTTCCAACGTTTGGACGCAAGCAGCCCCGAAGCCGATTTTCAGGCAACCCTATATTGCTATAACCGTCTGTATCTGCACAAATATTCCCAGCAAAACGTGCAGTTCGCCACCCGCTTCCTGCGTGAAGCCGCCGCGCGCGGCATCCTGAGCCTGTATCTGCTGCGCGACGCGGAAACCGGCGCGGGAGCGGGCGTGTCCGGCATTGTGAAGGACAGCGACACCGCCACCGCCCCCATCGTGGGCTACGACGATGCCGTGCCGCAACGCGCAGGGCTGTACCGCCGCTGCATGGCGCAGGCGATGCAGACCGCGCACGAAGCCGGGCTGGTGTTGAATTTCAGCTCCGGCGCGCCCGATTTCAAAAAAGTGCGCGGAGCCGCCCCCGCCATCGAATACATGGCGGTCTATACCCGCCACCTGCCGCCGCCGCGCCGAGCGATTTGGACGCTGCTGCACGCGCTGAGCCATGCGTTTTACAAGAAAACGCTGCTGAAATACGGCCTGTGAAACGGGAGGCTACCTGAAAAAAACCGACATCGTTTTTCAGGTAGCCTCCAAGCCCGCAGGGTAGGTTGGGTCAAGCCCCAACATTTCAGACAATTCAAAGGTTTTGTTGGGTTTTGCAATCCAACCTACATATACTCCCACGGGAGGGCAAAACGGAAGCGGCAGGCAATGCCCTATCCGAAAGGAATGCGTATGGCAGACATCAGCCGAGAAACCAACCAGGCAATCAAACAATTGGCCGAAGCGGTATTGGACGGCAGCATATCCAGAGAAGCCGCCTCCCGAAGCGCATCCGCCCTGCTTGGGCGGATAGAGTCCGCCGGCGCGGAAACCGACCCCGCCGTTTTCTCCTTCCTGCAATATATCGAAGGCTGGGACACGCCCGATTTCGAGCGGGAATATCTGTTTTGCCTGGGCGATTTTGCAATCGAGTTCGACAAGGTTAAAGACAGGTTTTAAGGCGGCGGGGCGCAATTCAGGCTACTTGAAAAAGAGGGCATTGTTTTTCAGGTAGCCTCCAAATCCGCAGTCGGATAGGCCAGCATTGCTGCCCGACCTGCGGCAAACCGCCCGAATATACACAAACCGCAATCAGGCTACCTGAAAACCGGAAACGCCGTTTAGCTTCGCAGAAACTCCGTTTTAGCTTCGCAGAAACTTCGCTTCCTTCGGAAACTCCGTTTTCAAGCAGCTTTTAATACCACAGGAACACCGCATGAACATCGCCAAAATGAAACGCGCCTGGTACCCGCTGGTGCCTTCCGCCAAACTCAAACACAAGCCCCTTGCCCGCAAGCTGTTGGGGCAGCCGCTGGTGTTGGCGCGGCTTGGCGGGCAGGCGGTGTGTTTCGACGACTGCTGCCCGCACCGCCATGTGCCGCTGAGCGCGGGCAAAATCGTGTCGGGGCGGCTGCAATGCGGCTACCATGGCTGGCAGTTCGACGCGGCGGGCAAAGTGTGCGCCGTGCCGGGCGGAATGTGCGCCTGCGAAGAGGCCTCCGCCGTGCCCGCCCATCCCTGCCGCGAACACGGCGGCTGGGTGTGGGTGTGCCTTGCGCCCGACGTGCCGTTTGCGCCCTATGCCGATTTCGACGCGCCGCCCAGCTTTGAAACCGTAAACGCCGCCAAACAGATGGAAGGCGATTTCATCCACGCCATCGAAAACTTCCTCGACCCCACCCACACGCCCTATATCCACCGAGGCCTGCTGCGCGGCGCGGGACGGCAGGGCATGACCGTGAGCCAGAGCCGCCACGCCAACGGCTTTGCCACCCGCTACGTCCTCCACGAGCGGCAGAACGGCCTGATTAACAAGCTGTTCGACCAAGGCATCACCGTAAACGACGCCGCCTTCACCTTCCCCGGGCTGGCGCGCATCGACTACCTGTCCCCGCGCGGCTGCGAATACCGCATCTCCGCCTTCTTTATCCCGCAGGACAAAGGCCAAATCGGCCTGAGCGTGCGCGTGCATTTCCCCCAAACCCGCCTGCCGCTTGCCGTGAAAGCCCTGCTGTTCCGCCCCTTTGTTGAATGCCTGCTGTTGCAGGACGCCGCCGTCATCAAACGGCAATACCGCCACCACAGCCGCTATTTCGCCAACCGCCCCTATTGCAGCACGCCCAACGATTTGGTCATCGACCACCTGCTGCATCTTTTGCTGGAAAACGCGCCCGAGGGAGAGGACAAATCGGGCGAGATGGTGCTGTATGGCGGATAATCCGCCCGGCGCGCAAACCGCAATCAGGCTACCTGAAAAATACCGCCATGCTTTTTCAGGTAGCCCCAATCCAACCCAATAGAAAGAACCCCCATGAAACCCTACCGCGTATTGATTTTCGATTGGGACGGCACCTTGGCCGATTCCACCGCCCAAATTGTGAGCCGCGTACAAACCTCGTTCCGCGAATTCGGTCGCACGCCGCCGGGCGAAGCCGCCATCCGAGACATCATCGGCCTTGGCCTGCACGACGCACTGCGCCGCCTCTGCCCCGATTTGAACGACGCACAAATTGCCGAAGTCGGCCGGGTGTACCAAACCGACCGATTCCACCACAGCCCCCCCGATATTCTATTCGACCGCGCCTACGATGTTTTGCATCGGCTACAGCAGCACTACTGGCTCGCCGTCGCCACTGGCCGCAGCCGGCGCAAACTCGACACCGGGCTGGCAGATACCAACACCCAAAGCCTCTTCTTCGCCACCCGCACCGCCGACGAATGCGCCTCCAAGCCCCAGCCCGACATGGTGTTCTCCATTTGCAACGAGCTCGGCGTGCACCCCCGCGAAGCCCTGGTGATCGGCGACACCACCCACGATTTGCAGATGGCGGCCAACGCCCGCAGCCCCGCCGTATCCGTTACCACTGGCGCCCACACCCCCGCGCAGTTGCAAACCGTGCCCCACCTGGCCATGCTCGACGGGCTCGCCAGCCTGGCTGATTGGCTGGAAGCATAAAGGCTACCTGAAAGCGTGAGCTTCAACGAAGTTAAAACCAGCGAAGCGAGTTTCGCTAAAACGGTAAGCTGCCACACAGTGAAAGCAGGCAAAGCAAATTTCGCCAAAACGCCGGTTCGGGCAGGGATGCCACGCGAAGGCAGCCGGCGGGCAGTTGCGCTGCTTGGGCGGCGAGCTGGAGGGGCTGGGTGGTGAGGCGGCGCAGGGCTTCGCTGGCGGGGATGTTGTCGATTTTGTTGAAGTTTGCCGTGTCGTTGTTGCTCTTGTGGTCGTATACGTTTGCGGTGCCGTTGGCGAGGAAGGTGTAGCTGTTTTCGCCTTTGAGGATGATGCTGCGGTCGTAGATTTGGATTTGTTGCAGGCGGCCGTCTTTGCCGTAGGTGTATTGCAGGCCGTGCCGGCTGCAGGCGCTTGGGTTTCTGGCGCAGCTTTCGGGGTTGGCGAGGGGGGAGATGTGGAGGAAGGATACGGTGTTGTTGAAGCCTGAAATAGTCCCCGCAGGCGAAGCGGGACGGGCAGGCTTTGTCTGCTTCGGGCAGAAACGAGGAAGGGGCGAAGCTGGAATGGCGTTGTATTCGGCCGGAAGGGGAGTATTGGGTGTGTGCGGCCGGAGGCGATGCGGCGTCGCGGGATGGGCTTTTGCGCGAGCTGTTTTTCCGCGATTAGGCGGTATGCGGGCATGGGCAGGTGCGGCGGCTTCTGCTATACTGCGCACACTCCTGTTTTGCGGGTATCGTCTAATGGTAAGGCACCGGCTTCCCAAGCCGACTATGCGGGTTCGATTCCCGTTACCCGCTCCATTTGTCCCACGCTGTTTGGCGTGGGATTTTTGTTGGCGTTTTCAGGTAGCCTTCGTTCTGCGTGTGAGGCTACCTGAAAAATGATTTCGGCGAGGGGCGGGCGGTTTGCGGCATGGCTGGCATAAAACTTGTTTTATTTGCTGTTAATTTTTGCTAAACTGCGGCCTTCGTTTTGCATACATAAATTTACTTTTGGAGGCAACATGGGCTTTTTTGCTCAACATATGCAGTTTTTCATCCAGTTTGCCGTGGTGCTGCTGTGCATTTTGGCCGGCGCGCGCGTGGGCGGCATCGGCCTGGGTGTGTTTGGCGGCGTGGGTTTGGCGGTGCTGTCGTTCGGCTTCGGCCTGGAGCCCACCAGCCCGCCGATTGATGTGATGCTGATGATTATGGCGGTGGTGTCGGCTGCGGCAGCCATGCAGGCGGCGGGCGGTTTGGACTATATGATTAAAATCGCTACCCGTGTGCTGCACAAAAATCCGAAATACATCACCTTTATCGCGCCGATGGTTACTTATAGCTTCACCGTGCTGGCCGGCACGGGGCATGTGGCGTATTCGGTGCTGCCGGTGATTGCGGAAGTGAGCCGCAAAAACGGCATCCGCCCGGAGCGGCCGCTTTCGATGGCGGTGATTGCTTCGCAGTTTGCCATTATTGCCAGTCCGATTGCGGCGGCGGTGGTGGCTTGCGTGAGCTATTTGGAGCCGCAGCACATCACGATGGCGGACGTGCTGAAAGTGAGCATTCCTTCCACGGTGTTGGGCATCGGCATTGCCTGCGTGCTGGTGAACAAAATGGGCAAGGAGCTGAAAGACGACCCGGAATACCAGCGCCGCCCGCAAGACCCGGCCTACCGCAAGCTGTATGAGGCGGAAACGGCGGTAGCGGATACGGAAGTGGGCGCCAAGGCTAAGATTTCGGTGGGGATTTTCTTGTTTGCCGCCATTTTGGTGGTGTTGCTCGGCGCGCTGCCTTCGCTGCGCCCGGTGTTTAACGACAAGCCGATGGGCATGGCGCACACGATTGAAATCGTGATGCTGGCCGCGGCGGCGCTGATTATCGTCACCTGCAAGCCGGACGGCAACGCGATTACGCAGGGCTCGGTGTTTCATGCCGGTATGCGCGCGGTGATTGCCGTGTTTGGCGTGGCCTGGCTGGGCGATACGCTGATGCACGGGCATTTGGACGAGGTGAAAATGGCGGTATCGGGCTTGGTGGAAAGCGCGCCTTGGGCATTTACCTTTGCGCTGTTTGTGCTTTCCGTGCTGGTAAACAGCCAGGGGGCGACGGTGGCCACGCTGTTTCCGGTGGCGATTGCGCTGGGCGTGTCCGCGCCGATTATCATCGGCACGTTTGTGGCGGTGAACGGCTATTTCTTTATCCCGAACTACGGCCCGATTATTGCGGCCATCGATTTCGACAGCACGGGCACCACGAAAATCGGCAAGTATATTTTCAACCACAGCTTCATGCTGCCCGGGCTTTTGAGCATGGGCTTCAGCCTGGTGCTGGGGCTGATGTTTGCCAAAATGTTTTTGGGTTGAACGGTTCGTCCGTTTGAGAAACCGCCCGGGCTTCGGCTCGGGCGGTTTGATTTTGGGGAGGAAGAGGCTACCTGAAAAACGGTGGGGATATTTTCAGGTAGCCTGAAACCAGGTTTTTCTGGTTTCGGCATGATGAGATACGGCGGCAGTTGCAAAGCCAAGGCAGGCCGATTGGCCCGTGGGCGCGAAAGGCTACCTGAAAATTTTAGCTTCGCAGAAACTCGCGTTGCTCGTTTTAACTGCGTTGAAGCTCACGCTTTCAGGTAGCCTTTTGGTTTGGCCGTGTGCTTTATGCCGCGGCTTCGCTTTTACTCAGAGTGATGCCGGTGAAGCCGAACACGAGGGTGAGCAGCAGGCTGAGGTAGCAGAAGAAGGCATAGGGTAGGTAGTCGATCACGGCCACGCCCAGCGCGTGGTGGATAAACACGCCGCACACGCTCCAGGGCACCAGCGGGTTGGTTACCGTGCCGGCGTCTTCCACGGTACGGGCGAGGTTGCGAGGATGCAGGCCGAGCCGTTGGTATACCGGTTTGAAGGTGTTGCCGGCCAGGAGCAGGCTGAGGTATTGCTCGCCGATGAGCACGTTTACGCCCAGCGAGGTGGCGGCCACGGTGAAGGTGGCGCGGCCGGCGTTCACCAGCATGTGGCTGATGCCGGAGAGCAGGGCGGGCAGGATGCCCAGGGCGTTGAGCAGGCCGCCGAGGCTGAGGGCGAGGATAACGATGGTTTGCGTGAAAAACATGCTGCTGATGCCGCCGCGTGAAATCAGTTTGCCCACGTCGCCCAAATCGCTGCCTTCGGGCGCTTGGTAGCCGTTGAAGAAGTAGCCGCCGAGCTGCTCAATGCTGGGGCTGCTGTGCAGATAGGTGAGGGCGAGCGCCACCAGGATGGTGAGGATGATGGTGTAGATGGCGTTCACACGGCGCAGGGCGAGGGTGATGAGCACGGCGAAAGGCAGCAGGGTGTAGCCGTGCACCAGGCCGCTGGCATGAAGCTGGGTTTTGAAGGCGGCCACCATGCCGAGGTCGGCATTGGCGGTGTGGCCGGAGAGCAGCCACAGCAACACGGCGGTGATGAGCCAGGCGGGCACGGTGGTGTACATCATATTGCGGATGTGGTCGAAGAGGTCGATGCCCACGATGGAGGCGGCGATGCTGGTGGTGTCGGAGAAGGGCGACATCTTATCGCCGAAAAACGCGCCGGACACCACCGCCCCAGCCACCACGGCCGGATTGGCGCCCAGCGCCGTGCCCATGCCGATAAAGGCCACGCCCAGGGTGGCACAAGTGGTGAGGCTGCTGCCGATGGCCACGCCCACCAGTGAAGTGAGCACGAAGGCGGAAAGATAGAAAATACGCGGCGAAATCAGCTCGAAGCCGTAATACATCAGCGTGGGAATCGAACCCGCCATCATCAGCGCGGACACCAGCAAGCCGATGAAGAAAAAGAGATAAATCGCGCCGATGCCCGAGAGCACGCCGCGCGCCATGCTCAGCTGCATTTGGCCGAATTCCAGCCCCTTGCTTTTGCCGAACACCAAGAGCGTGCACAACACCAAAATCACCGACAAATGCGGCACCCAGCCAAACTGAATCATGGTGATACCCATCACGGCCACCACCAGCGCGGCAATCACCGCCGCCTCGCGCGGGCGCATTTCCAACAAGGCTTCTTTTGCTTCTTTCACTTCAGTTTCCTCTAATTTTGCATTGGCAGTTTGTGCCACAATTTTTGTAAAGAAGCCGCCAAACTATCATTTTCCGCCCGCCAAGGCAATCTCGGCGTGGGAAACACCCGATTCAAACAGGCAGGAATTTGCTCGATTTGTGTTTTAGGTTACCTGAAAACGGTTTGGAATCATATTGAAAACAGAGTTTGTGGAATAAAATTGCAAAAATATGGATAAAATATAAAACAAATGGCGCATAGCGTTTTGAGTCAACACTTGCAACAAGCCCGCCCTATTCGGCTAAAATACGTCCCAACCGAAAGGCTACCTGAAAACCAAGCGCCCAATCCGTTTTCACTAAGCGTGGAAGCCGGCGTTTTCAGGTAGCCTCAACTATTCTATAAACCATCGTGCCCAACAAAGGACCACCCAAATGCCCGACTACCGCTCCAAAACCTCCACCCACGGCCGCAACATGGCGGGTGCGCGTTCGCTCTGGCGCGCCACCGGCGTCAAAGACGAAGACTTCGGCAAACCCATTATCGCCATCGCCAACTCCTTCACCCAGTTCGTACCCGGCCATGTGCACCTGCACAACATGGGCCAGCTCGTTGCCCGCGAAATCGAAAAAGCCGGCGCAATTGCCAAAGAATTCAACACCATCGCCATCGATGACGGCATCGCCATGGGGCACAGCGGCATGCTCTACTCCCTGCCCAGCCGCGATTTGATTGCCGATTCCGTGGAGTACATGGTGAACGCCCATTGCGCCGACGCACTGGTGTGCATCTCCAACTGCGACAAAATCACCCCTGGAATGTTGATGGCCGCCATGCGCCTCAATATCCCAACCATCTTCGTCTCCGGCGGGCCGATGGAGGCGGGCAGAGTGGTCGGTGCTATCAATATTGCCGCCGACCGCCGTTTGGATTTGATTGACGCTATGATTGATGCGGCAGACGACAACGTATCCGATGCCGCTGTGAGCGAAATCGAACAAAACGCCTGCCCCACCTGCGGCTCATGTTCAGGCATGTTTACCGCCAACTCCATGAACTGCCTCACCGAAGTGCTCGGCTTGTCGTTGCCCGGCAACGGCTCGCTGGTGGCCACCCACGCAGGGCGCAAAGAGCTGTTTCTCGAAGCAGGGCGCATGATTGTAGACATCACCCGCCGCTACTACGAGCAAAACGACCACACCGTGCTGCCCCGCAGCATCGCCACCAAAGCCGCCTTTGAAAACGCCATGAACCTCGACATCGCCATGGGCGGCAGCACCAACACCATCCTGCACCTGCTCGCCGTCGCCCAAGAAGCCGGCGTGGACTTCAAAATGGCCGACATCGACCGCCTCAGCCGCGTCGTGCCCTGCCTGTGCAAAACCGCGCCCAATAACTACGACTACTACATGGAAGACGTGCACCGCGCCGGCGGCATCATGGCCATTTTGAAACAGCTCGACCAAATCGGCAAACTCGACACCCGCGTCTCCACTATTCATTCAGGCAGCCTGAAAGAAGCCATCCAACGCTGGGACATCGAAAACCCCGCCAATACCGAAGCCATCGAACGCTTCAAAGCCGCACCCGGCGGCATCCGCACCACCCAAGCCTTCTCGCAAAACCGCCAATGGAAAACGCTCGACCTCGACCGGGCCAACGGCTGCATCCGCGACGCCGCCCACGCCTACTCCCAAGACGGCGGCTTGGCCGTACTCTTCGGCAACATCGCCGAACGCGGCTGCGTGGTCAAAACCGCAGGCGTGGACGAAAGCATCTGGCAGTTCACCGGCCGCGCCCGCGTGTTTGAAAGCCAGGAAGCCGCCGTAGAAGGCATTTTGGGCAACCAAATCGTCGCCGGCGACATCGTCATCATCCGCTACGAAGGCCCCAAAGGCGGCCCGGGGATGCAGGAAATGCTCTACCCCACCAGCTACCTGAAATCCAAAGGCCTCGGCAAAGCCTGCGCCCTGCTCACAGACGGACGCTTCTCCGGCGGCACATCCGGTTTAAGCATCGGGCACGCCTCCCCCGAAGCCGCCGAAGGCGGCGCAATCGGTCTCGTACACGAAGGCGATACCATTGAAATCGACATCCCCAACCGCCGCATCCACCTCGCCATATCAGACGAAGAACTCGCCCGCCGCCGCGCCGAAATGGAAGCACGCGGCAGCCAAGCCTGGAAGCCGGAAAACCGCGACCGCCACGTCTCCCAAGCCCTGCGCGCCTACGGCCTCATGGCCACCTCGGCCGACCGGGGCGCGGTAAGGGATGTGAGCCAGATTGAGCGTTGATTGACGGCGCAGCCGTGCACCGTTTTTGCTCCACAGAAGCGGACACCGCTGCTTTAGTTGCGTAGAAACTCGCTTTGCCCGTTTCAACTGTGTTGAAGCTGCATTTTCAGGTAGCCTGTATCACCATGCAGGCTACCTGAAACTTTATTTCGGCCAGTATTTTAGGTATGATGGCTGTATGTAAAGAAATGTTTGTGGGTAGCCGATTAACTGAGGAGGTGTCTTATGTTTTCTTCCGTATCACGTTGGCAGCCTTCCGCTATGGCTTTGCTGGCAGCGTTCTCTTTATCTGCGGTAGCGCAAACTGATCCGCATATGCAGCCGGACAATCGGGTAAACCTGCGCGCGCAGCCCACCACGCAAAGCGGGATATTGGTGCAACTAGATCGCAACGAGAAATTCGCAATTTTGGGCCGACAGGGAAACTGGTATCACGTGCAGCGCCGGCACAGCGGCTACATAGAAGGCTATATTCACAAGAGCCAGGTGGTGCACCTGCTGCACAGCTATATCGTGAGCAGCCGCGACGGCTACGCCAATGTGCGCGAAGCCTATAAAAGCGGCGTTTATATGGACGAGCCGCCGATTGCCCAACTGCGCAGGGGTACGCGGGTGTGGGTGTATCCTGAGCAGAGCATGGGCAGCTGGCTGTTTGTGACCGAGCCGGTGATGGGCTTTGTGCACAAAAGCCAGTTGCAGCGCGAAAATTGAGAAGCAAGGCCGCACCGCATTTTCAGGTAGCCTGTGTTGCCATGCAGGCTCAGGCTACCTGAAATTTATCCGGCACATATCAGCCATCATGATGGCAGATAATGCCGCCAGATTTTCCCAACCCCGTATAGGAGCAAGCCCATGATTTCTTCCCCAACCATCCGAACCGCCGCCCTCAGCGCCGTGCTGCTGGCAGCTTCCGCTTCCGCTGTCGCCGGTGCCGACACCGACAGCTGCGTCCTGCCCAGCCCCGCTTCTGTCTCCACCTATCTGGTTACCGACGGCGATGAAACCGTAAACATTCGCGCCCAGCCCACCACCCGCGCCGACATCCTTGCCGTGTGTGACAACTTGGGCGAGGTCGCCATCCTCGGCAAAAATGGCGCGTGGTACCGTGTGCAGCTGGCTTTGCGCCCGTACCAGCCGCAAGATCGGCGCCTCATCGATGGCTATGTGCACCAAAGCCAGGTTAGCCTGCGCCACGTTTATATCGTGCACAGCGCCGACGGCACGGCCAACCTGCGCATGAATGCCAACATCCGCGCCGAAATACAGCAACGCATCCCCAACGGCACCACTCTGATCGAGCGCCCCGCCAATCGCAGAGGTGATTGGCTTTATGTGGGTGTGCAAGGCAGAGGCGGCGACACTTATGGCTATGTACACAAAAGTCAGATAAGGCCGAAAGCCGTGCGTTAACGGTGCGGAAATTTTCAGGTAGCCTCCGGCAGCCCGCAGAGGCTACCTGAAAAAAGTAGGCCGGGTATGCAGGCCGAATGTTTTCCACACCATACGCAGGATTGTCGAGCATGAATGCCCGGGCGACTGCGGCATGCAAAAAGGCTACCTGAAAACTATTTTTCAGGTAGCCTTTACTATGCCCGGTTCAAACCGGTTTCAAAGCAATTACTGCTTCATCGCGTTCACCAGTGAGCTGACGTTGTGGCGGAACATCTGCTCGTAGGTGGCGGCGGGGGCGCCGCGGCTGAGGGCGTCGGAGTAGAGCTTGCCGTTTACGCGGATGCCCGTTTCGCGGGAAATGCGTTCCACCATGCGCGAATCTTTGATGTTTTCGCTAAAGGCGGCGCGGATGTTTTGGCTGCGGATTTGGCGGATGAGTGCGGAAACCTGGCGGGCGGAGGGCTCGGCTTCGGTGCTCACGCCTTGCGGGGCGATGAATTCCACGCGGTAGCGTTTGCCCAGGTAGTTGAAGGCGTCATGCCCGGTGAGCACTTTGCGGCGGGCGGCGGGCACGCTGTTGAATTGGGTTTGCGCCCATTGGTGCATGGCGTCGAGGCGGCCTTGGTAGTTGGTGAGGCGTTGCTGATAATAGGCGCGGCCTTGGGGATCGACCCGGATGAGGGCGTCGGCTACGTTTTGGGCGTAGGTTTTCATCAGCACGGGGTCGTTCCATACGTGGGGGTCGAATTCGCCGTGGTGGTGGTGATCGTGGCCGTGATGGCCGTGATCGTGGTCATGGTCGTCGTGCTCTTCGGCTTTCATCGGGCGGATGTTTTTGGTGGCTTCGGCAAAGGGGGTGCCGCTTTGGCGGATGCCGCGCATCACGGCGGCCTGCTCGAAGCCGAGGCCGTTTACCAGCACGAGCTTGGCGTTGCGGATGCGGTGCATGTCGCGGCTGGTGAGGTTGTAGGCGTGGGCGTCTTGGTCGGGGCCGACTAGGCTGCTCACGTTCACGCGCTCGCCGCCCACCTGCTTGGCCACGTCGCCCAGAATGCTGAAGCTGGACACGACTTCCAGCGGCGCGGCATAGAGGCTGCCGGAGAAGAGGGCGGCGATGAGGCCGAGTTTCCAATGTTTCAATTTCATCTTTTGCTCCTTTTGATTGGCTTGTATCAACGAGCCGTTTGGCTCTTCCTTGAGGCTACCTGAAAATTTTCAGGTAGCCTTTAAAGCTGGTTGGGTGCAGTTGGGCACAGCAAACCTCACACCCGCAAATGCCGCCCGCGCCACCATTTCGGCAGCATCCCGCCCTCGCGCCCGATAAACAGCGACACCGCATACACGCCGCCCAAACACAAAATAATCGCCGGCCCCGAAGGGATGTCCACATGGTAGGAAAACAGCAGCCCGCAGAAGCTGCACGCGAGCGCAATCAGCACCGCGAGCGCAATCAGCCCGCCCATACTGCGCGCCCACAGCCGCGCCGTAATCGCCGGCAGCATCATCACCCCCACCGACATCAGCGTGCCGATGGCCTGAAAGCCCGCCACCAAGTTCAGCACCACCAGCATCAGAAACAGCACATGCCACAGCCCGCCGCGCCCGTTTACCGCGCGCAGGAAGAGCGGGTCGATGCTCTCCAGCATCAGCGGGCGGTAGATCACCGCCAGCATCAGCACCGACACCGCGCTCACGCACAGCACCAGAATCAGCGAAGGCGTGTCCACCGCCAGCACCGAGCCGAACAACAGGTGCAGCAAATCCACATTGCTGCCGTAGCTGCTCACCAGCACCACGCCCAAGGCCAGGCTGGCCAGATAAAACGCGGCAAAGTTTGCGTCTTCCTTCAAATTCGTGTGCCGGCTCACTAGGCCGGCGAGCAGCGCCATCGCCAGCCCGGCGGCAAAACCGCCCAGGCTCATCGCCGGCAGGCTGAGCGAACCGGCGGCAATATAGCCCGCCGCCGCGCCGGGCAGCACCGCATGGCCGAGCGCGTCGCCCACCAAGCTCATGCGCCGCATCACCAAAAACACGCCCACCGGCGCCGCGCCCACGGCCAAAAACAGCACGGAGGCGAGCGCATAGCGCATGAAATCGTCGTCAAAGGGTTCGATGAGGAGCTGGGATAGGGTCATGGTGTGTGTTTGGCTCAAGTGAGTGGTGGGAATGGGCGGCGGTGTCAGTTTTCAGGTAGCCTTTAATGCTGGCGGCTTGGGTTGATTGTTAGTTAAAAACGCAAACCACATATCATCTTCCGCTGCATTGGAGAAAATATCCGGATATTTCCCTCCAAAAATATAGTGGGCGATAAATTCGTTGAATGGGCAGCTTATCGGCTTATCTACTTCAAAATTGATCTGCCCGGAACGGATGTCGGCAAATATCGGCGCATACAAAACCTGGCCGATTTCATACACCGCCCCTTTAAGGCGTTCTTCAACGCGGTATTGCCTATCCAAAATCTCTGCCGTGCTCCAAAGCACAATATCCCCAAACGAGCCGCCATTGCATATTGCCAGGAAATTTTGGTGCTCTTGAATCAGCAGCTGTTTCAATGGATGAGGAATATCGCGCGCGCCATCGGGGATGTCTGCAATCAATGCGGCTTCGGGTAAGCTGTTTAGCTTGGTTCGATAATGGTTTACTAATTCTGCTGATGTCATCATTTTCTGTTGGTTGGGGCTGCCCTTGAATATGCGGCATGATGTTCGATTCGGTTTTCAGGTAGCCTGTTTGGCGGGCGGGCTGTCATTGGCAGTGATTACGCCTTCGCCCACGGCGGTGCCGCCTTCCATAATCCAAAATTCTGTGCCGGGGCGCAGGGCGGAATAATCCACGCGGCCGGGGTAGAGATAATCCAGCCCGGCTTGCAGCGGTTTGCCTAGCCGGCTGTGCTCAAACTCGGCAAACACGATGCCGAACATTTGGCGGCTGCCTTTGGGCGCGAAGTGTGGGCGGTAGCCTGCGGCGGGAAAGTGCGGCCGGCTGCGGATGCGCTGCGGAAAAGCTCCAGCGGGGAAATCTTCGCTGCGGTTTTGGAAAAAAATCACTCGGGCGGCAAACATGGGCTACCTGAAAATAGGCTACCTGAAAACCTAGGCTTCGCACCATTCGCGGCTGTCGGCATGGCGGTGCATGGCGTGGGCGGCCTGTTTCAGGTAGCCTTCGGTGAGCACGTCTGCGGTGGCGCCGCTGGCGATTTTTTCGCGCGCAATCAGGAAGGTGTGGGGGAAATAGGCGCGCACCTGCTCATAATCGTGCAGCACGGCAATCACGGCGCGGCCTTCGTCTTGGTGGCATTGGCGCAATACGTCGAGCAGCTCGTAGGTGGTGCGCGCGTCCACGGCGTTGAAGGGCTCGTCGAGCAGCAGGAATTTGGCGTTTTGCACCAGCATGCGGGCGAGCAGCACGCGTTGGAACTGGCCGTTGGAAAGCTGCCCGATGCCGCGGCGGGCGAAGTCGGCCATGCCCACGCGTTCGAGCGCGGCGTGCACCCGTTCGCGCTGGGCGGGCTTGACGCCGCCGAAAAAGCCGATTTCATACCACAAGCCCATGGCGGCCAGCTCATACACGGAAATAGGCTGGCTACGGTCGATGTCGGACTGCTGCGGCAAATAGGCGATGTCGCGGCGCTCGAGGCCTTGCCAGTGCACGGCGCCAGTGCTGGTTTTCAGCAGGCCCATGATGGCTTTGAGCAGGGTGGATTTGCCCGCGCCGTTGGGGCCGAACACCGCCCACATGCTGCCGGGTGCGAATTCACCGCAAATGTGGTGCACGGCGGGGTGGCGGCGGTAGCTCACGGTGAGGTTGTCGAACACGATGCTCATAGCGCGGCGCCCGTCCAGGCGAATACGCCCAGCATCAGGGCGATGAGTGCGGCCGCCAAAAGCAGGCGGCGGGGGAGGCTGTCGAGTAACCAGGAGTGCATAGCGGTGGCCGTGTTATGTTGTAACGGGCGGCATGATACTCTATAACATGTGCTTTATCCATAGCCAAGGCTACCTGAAAATCCGGATATACCCTGCCGCCAAAGGGCGGATGCCGCGCCATGAAGTGCCAATCTGCTGTTCGGATAAAGAAAATACTTGCCTAGGCAGAGCTTTCCAAGTTTAATAGGCAAAATTTGATTTGGCGGAAACCGCGCTCCGCCCCCAAGGAAGGAATAACGATGAAAAAACTGCTTCTGGTTTCGCTGTGTGCCGGATTGCTGGCCGGCTGCGGCGGCGCACAGGAAAACAACAACGCCTCGGCGCCTGCCGCCGACAGCGCCAAGGTGCTCAATCTCTACAACTGGGCGGATTATGTCGATCCCGCCACGCTCACCGAGTTCACCAAGCAAACCGGCATCACCGTGCGCTCCGCCTATTACGACAACAACGAAACCCTCGAAGCCAAAATGCTCAGCGGCAGCAGCGGCTACGATTTGGTGGTGCCCTCCATTGCCAACGTCGGCCGCCAGATACAGGCCGGCGCCTACCAGCCCATCGACAAAAGCCAAATCCCCAACTACGGCAACCTCGACCCGCACCTGCTCAAGCTGATGGAGCAGGTGGATCCCGGCAACAAATACGCCGTGCCCTATTTCTGGGGCATCAACACCCTCGCCATCAACATCCAAATGGTGCAGAAAGCCCTGGGCGGCGCCCCTCTGCCCGAAAACCCCTGGGATTTGGTGTTCAACCCGCAATACACCGCCAAGCTCAAATCTTGCGGCATTTCCTATTTCGACAGCCCGCTCGAGCAATACCCATTGGCACTCAGCTACTTAGGCAAAGACCCCAACAGCACCCAGCCCGAAGACCTGCAAGCAGCCACCGACCTCATGCGCGCTGTGCGCAAAGACATCCGCCTCTTCACCGGCGCCACCTACATCAACGACCTGGCCGCCGGCAACCTTTGCGTGGCCATCGGCTACGGCGGCGACCTCAACATCGCCCGCAACCGCGCCATCGAAGCCGGCAACGGCATCGACATCCAAGTGCTCGTGCCCAAAACCGGGCTGGCCGTGTGGATTGATTCCCTGATGATCCCCAAAGACGCGCACCACCCCGCCAACGCCCTCAAATATATTAACCACACCCTAGACCCCAAAGTGGCCGCCGCCAACGGCAGCTTCGTCACCTACGCTCCCGCCAGCCAGCCCGCGCGTGAGCTGATGCCCGAGAAATACCGCAACGACCAATCCATCTTCCCCAGCGAAGAAGCCATGGCCAACAGCTACGTCATCCTGCCCAAAGACGCGCACACCAGCCGCCTGATGACCCAGCTTTACCAAAGGCTGATGGCGATTAAATAAAGCGTTTGTCCGATTGCGCTAAAGGCTACCTGAAAAATAGTTTTCAGGTAGCCTTTTTGTGTGCGGCGTTAGTGCGGATAGGGGGTGAACAATAGGTTAATGAGGACGTGATGGAGGTGTTTAGCAGTTTACTGAGACATAGGTAGGGAGAAAGAACATCGCTGGCTGCCTTTTTCGTTAGCTTGGAGTATGATGGCAGAGTGTTTGATTGTGTTAAGGAGATGGAGAATGAAGAGGTTGCTTGCTTTGTTGTTCTTGTGTGTATCCCTGCCTGCCTTGGCTTATGAGTACAAGTATGGAGAATGGGTAGCATTTACTGGGAAATTACAGACGATGCGCGGGGGCTGGATGGCTATTGTGTTGGATAAGCCGATAACTGTTGTGCCGAAACCCGGGGATGATGATGGTATAGACACGCCGGAAACAGGCGTGAGGATAATGCAGTTGGCTATGTCATCTCCCGAGCATTTCCGGCAGTATCGGCAGTTCAAAGGCAGAATGGCGCGGGTACAGTGTGAAACGCTGTTCCATTCACATACTGCGCACCATCAAACACCGGTATTGTGTAGTGTGGCTCGGATTTCTGCGCCGGATAGGCCGTAGGATAGGAGATAATGAAGAAGCTTGAATGTGTACAGATTGAATGGTTTGATTTTAGCTTCACAGAAACTGCGCTTTATTTTCAGGTAGCCTTTATTTGAGGCTACCTGAAAATTTTTGAGCTTAGGGGAAAGCCGTCTGCATTTGATGTGGGCGGTTTTCAGGTAGCCTGCCCGGCCAGTACGGCGGCGATGAGTTCTTGCGCGCCATCGTCGGCGAGCTTTTTGGCCACGGCGCGGCCGAGGGTGTCGGCGTATTCGCTCGGGGCTTGGGCTTGGGCGCGCAGGATAACGGAGCCGTCGGGGTGGCCAACGAGGCCGTGCAGGGTGAGCAGGCCGGCTTGGTCGGTGCAGTAGGCGGCCAGCGGCACTTGGCAGCTGCCGCCGAGCGCGCGGGCGAGGGCGCGTTCGGCGGTGACGCAGGCGGCGGTTTGGGCTTGGTTGAGCGGGGCGAGCAGGGGCATGAGCTCGCGGCGGTGGGCGGCGATTTCGATGCCGAGCGCGCCTTGGCCGGCTTCGGCCAGGATGATGGCGGCGTAGTCGCCGTGGTCGAGCTTGGCGAGGCGGGTTTGCACGTTGCCGCGCAGGGGGGGCGACCTGAAGCCGGGGAAAGCGGGCGCGCAGCTGGGCTTCGCGGCGCAGGCTGGAGGTGCCGACAATGGCGCCGTCGGGCAGGTCTTCCAGCCGTTGGTAGTTGTTGGACACGAAGGCGTCGAAGGGGCTTTCGCGCTCGCAGATGGCGGCCAGGGCAAAGCCTTCGGGCAAGGCCATGGGCACGTCTTTGATGGAGTGCACGGCGAGGTCGGCGCGGCCGTCGGCCAGGGCTTGTTCGAGCTCTTTCACAAACAGGCCTTTGCCGCCGATTTTGGAGAGGGTTTTATCGAGGATGCGATCGCCCTGGGTGGTGATGCCGAGGATGGATACCTCGCAGCCGGGGTAGAGGGTGCGCAGGCGGGATTGGATATGTTCGGCCTGCCACATGGCCAGGGCGCTTTCGCGGCTGGCGATAACGAGTCGGTTCGGAGTCATTCTGGGGAAAACGGAGGTTGCAAATGGCGGGCAGTCTATCACGAAACGGGCGGCGGTTTCGGATTTGCTTGGCGCTGGCTATAATGTTTCCACCATTGAAAGGCTACCTGAAAGGCCGCATGCCATGAAACGCCACCCGCTGCTGATTCCGCTGTCGCAAGACCATCATCATTCGCTGGCCATGTGCGCCCGCATCCTGCGCGACCCCGCCGCCGACCACCGCGCCGATTTCCTCGGCCACCAAGCCGACCTGCTGGCGCACTTTGCCGAAGAAGAACGGCTGTTTGCACCGTGGTGGGGCAAGCTGGCGCAAACGGCCATGCGGCAGCGCTTTGAAAGCGATCACGCGCTGCTGCGCCAAATGCTGGCCGCGCCCGAGCTGGACAATCCGGATTGGCTGAAAAACTTTGCCGAAACCCTGCGCGGCCATGCGCGATTTGAAGAGCGGGAGCTGTTTCAGGCTTTGCAGGAGGTGTTGCCGGAAGAAGAGGCTACCTGAAAAACCAAGCCGCGGGCATTTTGTTCGCGGCTTGATTTTTCAGGTAGCCCCTAAAGCTCACATCTTGGCAATCCCCACGCTTTCGCGCACATAAAGCCCAGGCTCGCGCACCAATTTGGCGATAAAGTCGGCGATGCTGCACTTGGAAACCTGGCTGCCTTGGAACGGTTCGCCTTTTAGCGTCAGGCGGTAGTTGATTTCTTTGGCACAGGTAAACCAGGCGTGGCGGATAAGGGTGTAGTCCAAATCCGAAGCTTCGATCACGGCCGCGCTTTGACGGTAGGGCTCCCAAATCGCGCCGTGGCTTTCGCCCGTTTCGCCGTAAATTCCCATCGAGCTAATCCACACCAGCCGCTTCACGCCCGCCGCGTGCATGGCGCGCACGGTGTTTCGCGCCATCTCTTGGAGGCTACCTGAAAGATTGGCGTAAACCAGCGTTTTGCCCTGCATGGCGGCGGTTAGCGTGCCGGTGTCCATCACGTCGCCTTCAACGATTTGCACGCGGCCGCCCGCCATGTGTTGCAGGCGCTTTGCATGGCGCAAAAACAGGGTGAGCTCGGCATCGGTTTCGTCTAAAAGCACGGGGATCACGCTGCGCGCCAAACCGCCGTTTGCGCCGAGGATTAAAACATGCTGCATGGTGTTGTGGCTCCTGGGTTGGTTGGGATAAGTGCATTATAGGCGGCGCCTGTGTGCTTGATTAGCCGGTGATTTTTGATTAGGCTTATGAGCGGATTTCATGAAACCGGTATTCGGAGCAATCAGTATTCGGAGCAATCAAATGAAAGAAAACCTCAACGACCTGCGCGCCTTTGTTACCGTGGCGCAGGCGGGCAGCTTTACCAAAGCCGCGCAACAAGTGGGCGTGTCGCAATCGGCCTTGAGCCACACCATACGCGGCATGGAAAGCCGTTTGAAAGTCAAGCTGCTCCAGCGTACCACCCGCAGCGTTTCCACCACCGAAGCGGGCGAGCGGCTGTTTCAAAAACTGCTGCCGCTGTTTGACGGCATCGACAGCGCGATGAACGATTTGGGCGAAACCGACGGCGAAGTGCGCGGCAGATTGCGGATTAACGGCACGGAGCACGTGTTCAACGTCGTCCTGCGCGACAAATTCATGCGATTTATGCAGTAATATCCGCTGGTGTCTTTGGAGCTGGTTGGCGAAACCCGCTTTTCCGACATCGTGGCCGAACGCTTCGACGCGGGCATCCGCTTGGGCGATGATGTGCAAAAAGACATGATTGCCGTGCGCGTGTCGCCCGATATGCAGATGTGCGCCGTTGCCGCCCCGGGCTACCTGAAAATATATGGCACGCCCAAAACGCCGTTTGAGCTGACTGAACACCAATGCATCAGCCTGTCTTTGTCTTCCGGCGGCACGCTTGCTTGGGAATTCCTCGACCCGATTACCGGCAAAACCGCCAAAATCCGCCCGCAAGGCCGCTTCACCGCCAACGCCTCGCCCGTGTTGGTTTCCGCCGCCCAAGCAGGCATCGGCATCGCGTGGACGCCTAAAGACATGGTGGCAAAAGAACTCGCCGACGGCAGCCTCACCGAAATCCTGGCCGACTGGCGCATGAGCTACACGGGCTACCATCTCTACTATTCCGACCGGCGGGCAGATTCGCCGCTCTTCGGGGCTTTGGTAAAGTGTTTGAAAGAATAAGGAGAAGGGTGGGGAAAGAATAGAAAGGCTACCTGAAAACTTAGCGCAGCGGAGTTTCTGCGAAACTAAAATCGGGTAGCCATAATGCAAAATAAAACAGCCCGAAAAATCGGGCTGTTTTTGCTTGATGGTGACAATGAGACTTGAATTAATGATTTAATTCATTGTTTATAATATATTTTATTTTAATGTTATGTTGATATACCCCCAAATATACCCCCATTTTGCACAAGTCAAAACTTTTCCCCTGCCTCGCGCGCGCGATGCCCGCATTCCGAAGGTGCAAATTCTGCAGGTTGGGGCATTGCATGGGATTGATGTTTCAA
>NZ_LXSL01000013.1 GCF_001648355.1 Eikenella longinqua
TTGGGCAGGATAAGCATGGCAACCTGATGGTGTTGGGTGGTAACCAGGGCGATGCGGTCAATATCAAACCGTTTGCCAAGAGCCGCGCAGTGGCCTATCTGTGGCCGAACAAAGGCGGCAAGCCAGCCTACCCTGCCGATGGGCGTTATACGCTGCCGCTGTTGCAGAGTGATGGGAAAGTGAGCAGGAACGAGGCGTAGTTTTAAGAGGAAACTAATCGATACCGCCAATAAATCCTTGTTCTTTCAGCGAACTAATAATACCACGTATAAGATAGGAGTTTATAAAATTGGGTTCATAGGAGCGAAGACCTTTCCCTTTTGGGGAGATAAATTTTTTATCTACTAATTTTTTAATTTGGTATGTTCGTTGATTGGGGGACATGCTTGGGAACAACACCTTAAGATCGCCAGCTTTAATTTCTCCCTTTTTTATCAACATCCGTAATATTTGCTCTTCCTCTACGGTAATATGTTTTCTATCAATGGAGTATCTTAAGGCAGGATAAAGAATTTTTTCACTCAGAAAGCTAAATTGAGTTAGTTGATCTACTTTTTTCAACTCCTGAGAGATACCTGATAACACGTAGATGCACCACTGCTCTAAATCTTGGGGCTTCCCTGAGTCAGCGGCACCAAGCATCGCATAATATTGACTACGATCATTGCAAAAGACCGCGGTTGGGTTCAAAACCCGACCACCTACCTTTACGTTAAACCCGTATTTAACCAGTAAAGCATATGTTAATAATCTGACTGTTCTACCATTGCCATTACAGAAGGGGTGAATCCAACCAAAGCGATGATGAGCCAAAGCTATTTTCATCAGATCATACTTAGGTTTATCTTGTTGGTTGATAAATTTGACAAGTTCCTTCATATAATCAGGAACAAGCAGTTGATCAGGAGGCAGGTGAAAAGATTGGGAAATACTAACAGGTATTTGACGATAGGCACCTGGTGTCTTATCCCCTTCACGCTCTAGATTCTGAACAGCAAGAACATGAAGCTCTCGGATAAAATGTTCGGAAATCATATCCCCTGCCTGCAAATGGTCATCAATATACCGCATGGCTGTTTCAATATTACGTATTTCACTAAGCTGATCCTCTGGCAGAGAAACAGAATCAAGCCTGCTTTCAACATAGTCAGCAAGGGTAGTATGGTTGCCTTCAATCCGCGCAGAGCCGAGGCTCTCAAGCATATGGAATACGGCCTTTAGCTGTAAAAAGATTAAAGGTGGAACATCCCCTTGGAGCTGAAGATGTCTCAACACCTCAAGCTCGTTGAGGACATCAACCAGCTCGGAGTCAAAACTAGGGTTGATCAGTCGAAGGTCAAAATGTTTGAAAGAAGGCGCCATGATCTTGATCGGCTGATTTGTAAAAACTGGAATTTAACATTTTTTTTATGTTGTATTCAATGCTTTTTGCACTATGCCAAGCAGAATATATCTTGAATTGATCTATTGAAACATCTTGAAAAGGGTCTCTATGATGTGGTTTTTTAAATACTGGAAGCCGCTGCTTGGCGGCGTACTGCTGATAGCCGTAATCGGCGGTGAAATCTACTACGGCAAACTGCGCTATCAGGCGGGCTACGATGCGGCCACGTCGGCCATCACCGCCAAGATGATAGAGCAGCATCAGCAGCATCAAAAAACCGCCCGGGCGGCGAGTGTGGAATATCAACAAGGAAAGTCCGAACGGGACGAGAAAGCGAGAGTGCAGCGTGAAGTGGTACAACAAATTATCGAGCGG
Organism: Eikenella longinqua; assembly: GCF_001648355.1. Classification (GTDB taxonomy): domain Bacteria; phylum Pseudomonadota; class Gammaproteobacteria; order Burkholderiales; family Neisseriaceae; genus Eikenella; species Eikenella longinqua. The sequence continues at coordinate 1,760 of NZ_LXSL01000013.1, forward strand.
CCTGTGTTTGCTGGCGATTGTGTGGATGCAAGCGGGGTGTCAGTCCTCAACGCCGCCATTGCCGAGCGCCATTGAGCCGCCCGCAGACTTGGCTACGCCCTGCCCTAGGCTACCTGAATTGTCCGGCACCACGGGCAAGGTCATGCTGCCGTGGGCGCTGGAGGTGGTGCATCTGTATAACGACTGCGCGGCTCGGCATGACGGGTTAATAAAGGCATGGCCAAGGTAGGGAATCCGTTCCGCAAAAAATTTCCAGCCTTTGATTATATTGGATAAAAATTAACTTCAAACGCAACGATTGCGGAACGGAAATATAGCCGAAAGCCTTATAAATGCTTGGTTTGTTATATTCTACCGAATAATAGGCTTCGGCCAGCACTTGTGCGGGGCTGTCGTGGTCGGTATTGCCAATCCGCCATTCGTCAAACGCTTCGCCAAGCAGCTCTGCCGTTTCGTTGTATTCGTCGTCGGGCTCGCCGAAGTGTATTTCTTTAACGGCGGCGAGTGCGGCCAGCAATGCTTCGTCTTCGGCAAAGCGGGCAAATTCTTGCAGGCCGGCCAACAGCTTCTCGCCGGTTTTTTGCGCTTCGGTCTCACTTTGCGCGGGCGGGCAGAAATAGCCGGGGGCATAGCCGCTTTCGAGGATTGCCGAGTTGCGCTCGGAAGTGCTTTGATACACGGGCAGAATACGCGCCAGCAGTTCCTGCCCGCGTTCCAGCGGTTCGAACACGGTAGCCACGCCTTCTCCGCCGGGCATGAAGCTTTGGAACAGGCCGTAGAAGAAATCTTCCCAGCCGTCGTATTGGTCGGGGGGTTGGGGCTCTTCGCCTAAGAGTTTGAACAGATATTCCGCGTATTCTTGTTGCGTCATCATACTTTCCTTTTGGCTGATATTTTTCAGGTAGCCTTTAGGCAGCAGGCTACCTGAAAACTCAATCCTGCCAGCCGCCCAGCAGCGCCACCAGCTCCTGCAACAGCGCCGACAAGCCCTCGGCCATCAGCACCTGCGAAGCGAAAGCCAGGCTGGGCGCATCATCGCCGTGGCTTTCCGCCTCTTCCTGCAACACATCCAAATACTGAATGCGCTTGAGCGTGAAATCCTGAGTGAGCACAAAGGCAATCTGCTCGCGCCACACCAGGCCAAGCTGGGTAACCGTTTTGCCGTTTTTCACGTGCTGCACCACTTCTTCGGCAGTCAAATCCTGCTTCGACACGCGCACCGTGGGCGCCGCGTCGCCCGCGCCCTTGAGTTCGCACATATCGTCCAGCTCGAAGCCGCCGCCGCACGCGCCTTGCAGCAGCCATTCGGTCATCAGCGAAGAGGGCGACTGCTTGGTGTTTGGCAGCTTGGCCTCTAGCCCGCCCAAAGCCTCGCGCAGCTTGGCCAGCAGGTTTTCCGCGCGGGTGGCGGAAGCTTGGTTGACCAACAGGAAGCCGCTGCGCGTGTCGCACACGGCTTCGGTTTTGCTGCTGCGGGTAAAGGCGCGGGGCAGCAGGTCGTCGGTAATCTGCTCTTTCAGTTCCTGCTTTTCCTTGCGCCCCACCGTGCGCGCCTCCGCTTCCTGGATTTCGGCCACTTTCTCTTCCAAAATCTCGCGGATCACGCTGGCCGGCAGCACCTTTTCCGATTTTTTTAGCGCCACGCCCCAAGTGAAATCGGCGGGAAACACCCATTCCGGCGAAAAAACCTGCGGCGGCGCAAAGCCCTCGCCAAACCAGTCCAAGCCCTGCGGCGGCGCAAACGCGGCCTCCTCCAGCTTGGCAGACAGGGTTTCCGCATCCGGCAGTTTGTCTTTATTCAGGGGGTAAAAGCTGACTTGTTTAAACCACATTTTGCTTGCTGCTTCCGTTTGTTTCAAAGCGTGGCATTATACCGCCAATCCCGTCCGTTTGCCGTTTTCGCCCCGCCCGCGCCACCCGTTGCCGCCACAGGCTACCTGAAAGCGCCAGCCGCCGTGCAAGTTTAAGCGCAAGCGCCCCAAGCCGCCGCGCTTGACAGCCTGCCGCGCATCAGTATAATGCGCGCCTCTCATACGAATGCGCCCATCGTCTAGAGGCCTAGGACACTGCCCTTTCACGGCGGCAACCGGGGTTCGAATCCCCCTGGGCGTGCCAATTTTCTGTACTATGAACCCCTGTTGGGTCGTTAATGATTCGTTCGGGGTTGTAGTGAATGACCACTTCGGTGGGATTTATATCAATTTTTCTGATAAAGCTCTGCAATAAAATGCGGAGTTTTTTTTCGTTTGTAGTATTCAAAATGATGTTTTTCAGTGTGTGCAGGGCACTATCGACATCTATCTCCGGTATCGCTTCAACATCGGGCGCGGCAGCCAGTTTGTCGAGTTCAACGAGCAGGGTTTGTTCCCGCTCGTCATAGCTGGCCACGCGCTCGAGTAGAGAGCGGCTGTCCGAACCTGCCTGCCCGGATTCCACTAATTCGAATAGGGCATTGCGCCGGCGACGCAGATCGGCGAGTTCACTTTGCAGCAATTTGCGCTGCTCGGCATCGCTGCTGCGTTTCTCGGTGTATTTTCGGTAGGCTTCGCCGATAAAGTCGCTGACCACTTCTTGGGTGAGCAGTTTATCGACCACGATGTTCAGCAGGTAGCCATCCAATTTTTCAGCCGAAATGCGGCGTGAGATGCAGTTGCAGCCTTTTTTGAAGCCGCTGCAGTTGTAGTAGTTGTAGCGGCGTTTGGTTTTGCTGGTGGCGGTTTCAATGCTCATCGCTTTGCCACAATGGCCGCACCGCAGCAGGCCGGTGAATAGGAAATGGCTGGACGGGCTGCCGGTTTGCTTGTAGTCGGGGCGGTAGCGCTTCTGCACGGCCTCAAAATCCTGTTCCGAAACCAGCGGTTCGTGGGTTTGCCGGATGATCCATTCTTCTGGTGGATTGTTTTTGTTGCCGCTACGCTTGTTGTAGACGGTCTGCCCGATATAAACGCGGTTTTTCAGCATATGTGACAGGCTGGCCGCCTGCCACTCCGCCCCGCGCCGAGTGTAACCGCGGCTGGTAAAACTGCGGGCGATGGCAATGGCGCCTTCACCGGCAGCAAAGCGGCGGAAGGCTTCCTGTACCAGTGTCTTCTCGACATTGTTCGGTACCAGTTTGCGCCGTTTCCCGTGGCTGGCGATTTGGTAGCCGAACGGTGCGCGACCACCGTTAAACCAGCCTTCTTCCGCGTTTTTCAGCATGGCGCGGCGGGTGTCGCGGCTGATTTGGCGCGACACCTGTTCATCCATAATTTCCATAATCGAATCAGTGAACCAGCCTTCGTCGGTATCGCTATCGATATTCATTGAGGCATACACTAGGCGGGTGCCGCTTTCGCGCAGCAGCAGTTTGTAGCTGGCGGCATCCAGTTTGTTGCGGGCGAAGCGCGAGGTGGACCACACAATAAAATAGTCCACATCGTTTACCGCACAGTAATGGATGGCGCGCTGGAACGCCTGGCGTTTCATGGCCGAAGTGCCGGTGACGCCTTCGTCGCGGAATATCTGCAGCACGCTGGCGCCGAGCTCCTTGGCCTTCTTTTTGCATTGGTCGGTTTGGGCATCAATGGAAATGCCCTCGTCGGCTTGGCGGGCGGTACTGACTCGCACGTAGATAATTGCTCGTTTCATAGTTTCCTTCCCTGTGCAGGGTGGATTTTACTGCCTATCCTGTGCCAAAAATACCCCTGTTTTGTTCTTGTCTTTGGTCGTTTAATGCCCGTATGGTCGACCATTCTTCCCAATCCCTCGATACCGTTGTTTTCCGATGCGCCGCCTGCAAGCACACCTTCGAGTGCGCCCCGCAGACGGTGCAGGATGCGCCTGAATGCGAATGGCATCCATTTACCTATCAGGCCGCCTGCCCGAAATGCGGGGAGACCTGCGCCCAGGCGGCCTGGCACCGCAATCTGATGAAGGGCTGGGCAAATGCCACCGGGCCGAAGACGCCGGAAGGCAAAGCGGCGGTGCGCAAGAATCTGGAAGGGCACCCAACGCCGGAGGAAACGCGGCGTACCCGCTTCAACGCGCTCAAGCACGGTATGAATGCCCGCACTGCCACTTATTTCCCCGCCAAGCCGGACGGCTACCCGGCTTGCCGCACCTGCACGGTGGACCGCGAATACTGCCGCAACCAGCCGGCCTGTGTGAAACAGACGCAGCTGTTTATGCTGCACCACGCCGCGTTCGAGCAGCGCGACCCGCGGTATTTGACCGAGATTTATGCCGATATGCAGGCGGCTATCACCGCCATTATCCAGCAGATATTGCAGACGATTGTGGCGGACGGGGTGGCCTTGCGCTCCCCCGCTTGGAAGGTGGATCAGGAAGGCAATGTGGTGATCGGCGAATACCTCGACCCGGCCAGCGGCGAGATGAAGGTGATTTACGAAGTTCACTCCCATCCGCTGATTCGCAGCCTGCAGGATTTCTTGAGCAAAAACGGTCTGTCGTTGGCCGATATGGGTATGACACCGAAAGTCATCGAGCAGGAAGAGCAGGCGTTGGGCCACCTGAAACAGGATGCCGCCACCCAGCAGTCGCTTTTGGAATACTCCGAGCGCAGCGCCAAAGCGCTGGAAAATTTATCGGTACTGGCACAACGCGCTAACGAACGCAAACAGCAAGACCCGGTATTGATTGAATACCGGCAGCAGAACGGGGATAAATCATGAAAGAGTTTGCAATCAGCGCCCTGTTTCTGGGTAGCAAGGTGGCAATCGTGTATTTAGCCTATCTATCGGCGAAAGAACGGGTAGCTGAACGCGGCGGATACGGCAAACGCGGCCGCCAGCACCAAATTGTCTTTCTTGCCTTTGAGCAGCATGCCGGAAATAAAGCCGCTGATTGGCGAGCCGACGGCGAAGGCGATGGCGTAGTAGAACATCAAATCAGCGCCGGCCAGCTGCCCCATGTGCAGCTCGTCGCCGATAAAGCTCGAACCGATGGAGTTCACCGACTGCTGCAGCCAAGTGCCGCCGAAGAAACACAGCCTGCCCAGAATGACCAAAGGCTGAAGCATTTTGAATTTTTCCGGCGGCGGGGAGGCAGCGTCGGGCGCGGCGCCGGTGTGTTGCGCAACAGCCGGTTTCGGGCCGAGCATCACCGCAAAGGTGAGCACGATGCCCAGCGCATTGATGCCGGAAAGAGTAAGATACGACTGCGTCCAGTTGCCGGCAGCGGCTTCCACCAAGCGCGGCACCAGCAGGAAGCCCGCTGCAATCCCCACCGACACCGCCATGCCCTGCAAGCCGGCCACGATGCCGTGTTCGTTTTCCTTAAACCACTGGTGCGAAAGTACGGCCACCGACACCATAATCGGCCCCGTGCCCAAGCCCTGCAAGGCGCGGCTGACAAACAAGCCCACGGGCGAATTGCCCGCCATCAGGCCTACCAGATTGCCGACAATCGCCAGCAGCAGGCCGCCGATATAGATTTTGTTCACGCCGAATTTGTCCACCAGCATCCCGCCGAGCATCACGGCGGCCACAATGAACAGATTGAAGGTGCTCATGGCGATGGTGATGATGGTGGGCGGCGCCATGCCCGAAGACTGCGCGATGCTCCCCACCACCGTTACCGGCGCGATCAAAAGAAGCGAGGTGGACGCGGTAACGATAAACATCACCAAGGCCACAAACCATCTGAAATTCGTATGCATAACAACCTCCTTACCGGATTGCTCCGCAGTTAATCGGGTGCTTCCGAATATAGAGGGGGAGGGGATAGCGGCGGAAATTCTTTATTTAACGACGGTCATGCAATTTGGACATAATCAAAAAAACAAATAGGGATGGATGCCGCTCAAGCAGCCTATCCCGTATCAACAAAGGCTACCTGAAAAAAGTTCAGGTAGCCTTTTGCTGCCGGATTGATGGGTGGAATGATTGCATATCCTTCCGCCATCATTGGCAGGAAACAGACTAGTATTTGCCAGTTAAACAGATCTTGCCGTTCAACTTGTGCGCTTACAAAATATCCATTGCCGCACAGAATCCTTCATAAGTGGCTTCTTTTACCGTTCTAGCCTGCCGGGCATCGCCAACTACAATAAATCTCGGGCAAACGCCTTCCAACCGTTTGACCAAATCTTTATTTGAACGGCTGCCGCAGCAATGCAGCACCAGGTCGGCAGCAATTTGCTGTTGCTTGCCTTCTTTATTGAGATAAATCACACTGTCTTCTGTGATTTCCTGTATTTGCACGGAACAAAGAAGGTTCATCCCTACTTTGGCCATTCGCGGCATCAAGGCAGTGCGTTGGGAAGGCAGGGCATCCAGCATCACATCTTTCCGCCTTTCCAGAATCGAAACATGCGCACCCCATTCGGCGGCAAAGAAATAACCCGACTCACAGCCGATATCGCCGCCGCCGATAATCACCACACGTTTGTTTCTCACCTCATCCGGATGGGTATAGGCATAAAGCGCGTGTTTGGCATGTTCGATACCCTTGATATCGGGCACATAAGCCCGCCCACCCACGGCACAGATCACATAATCCGGCTGCATCTCTGCAAGCAATTCTCTGGTTGCTTCCGTATTTAGCCGAATATCCACATTGTGGTATTTGCAGCGGGCAACCATAGAATCTTTAAACCGCTTCAACGACTCTTTGTCGTTGTCAATATCGGTAAACCACAACACGCCGCCCAAGTTGTTTGATTTTTCCAGCAAAGTTACCTGATGGCCGCGTTCCGCAGCGGTAACGGCCGCATACATGCCGCCAACCCCGCCGCCTACCACGACCACATGGCGGCGGCCTTTCGGCTGTGGTGCATTCCGCCAGCGCAATTCCCGTTGTCCGCGAGGGTTTACTGTGCAATGCCAAAGTGCCGGAATCGGGCGGGCATCGGGGTCAGAGCTCAGCGGGTTGAAGCAAGAACAACGCAGACATGGCGCTATCTGGTCTTCAATGCCGTCGCGGGTTTTGTTGACAAAATCGGGATCGGCAAATTGTTGGCGCCCCATGGCGACAATATCGCATTTCCCCGATGCAATGGCTTTTTCAATCTGTTCCGGCGAATTAAACCCGCCCACTGAAATAACCGGAACATCAACATGTTTTTTAATGGCTTCGGCCAAATCCAAGTTGCAGCCGTGCGGATCAAACATGGAGCTGAAAGCCTTGGTATTGACGTGATCCTGATAAGAACCGGACGTTACATGGATCAAATCCACATGGTGTTGGATAATCTTTGCAAACTCGATGCCGTCCTCCAGCGTCATCCCGCCTTCCATCCGTTCCGAACCGGACAAACGGTATTCGATGAGCAAATCATTGCCGCACACTTCGCGAATCTTTTTACACACCATAATCGGAAATTTCGCCCGGTTTTCCATACTGCCGCCGAATTCGTCGGTACGGTGGTTGAATTTGGGGGAGATAAACTGGTTCAGCAGCCAGCCGTGTCCGCCATGCAGGTTGATGACTTGGAAACCTAAAGATTTGCATACCCAAGCTACTTCTGCCCATTGTGCGGCTGTTTTTTCCATCATTTCCACCGTCATCTCCTCTACCTGCACCCCGTCTTCACGGACAAATGCAGATGGGCCGATGGGATTTTTATGGCCGGGGATGGTATCAGGGTGGTTCATTGCCCCGACGTGGTTGAGCTGAATGGTGGCCACCGCGCCGTGCGCCTTGATTGCTTCGGTCAGTATCATGATAGCTTCCATGTGGATGGTGGACATCGGGTTTTCCCACAGGTTCAAACCATGCTCATGCCGCCAAGAATATTCATGGTCGATGAAGCTTTCGGTGATTGTTACTTCTGCAAAGCCTCCTCTGGCTTTGGTTTCATATACATCAATGGCTTCCGGAGTCGGGTAGCCTTGTTCGGTAACAACACGGTTGGTGGTGATCGGGGAGGCGAACACCCGATTTTTGAAGGTAACGCCTTTGATGGTTAAAGGTTGAAACATGTGGGGGTATTTGCTGTTCATGACATAACTCCTTGCTGGTAGTAGCGGGAATGTATCGGAACCTCTTATGTAGTCAGTGGTAATCCGTCCGACGGATGGGCTGTGCGTTTTGGAAAGCTTGAAATTTTTTGGTATCTGTCCGGATGAAAACAATAGATGCAGATTGCTTTAGAGGCTACCTGAAAACGCAATGCAGCGCAGTTTCTGTGAAGCTGAATTTTTCAGGTAGCCTTTTGTTGATGCCGAACGAGGGAAAAGCATGCGGTTCAATCCGATAGGCCTGCTCGCTCAAATTGTGCGGAGAAAAGTTGGCTGCCGATTGGTGTTTCGGCCGCGAGGATGATTAAGTGCATCTGAATATAGAGAGGGAGGCTCGGCGTTGGAAATTCTTTATTTAGTGGCGGTCATGCATTTTGGGTATAATCAAAAAAACAAACGGGAATATGCTGCTGCCGGTTGAGCAGCATATTCCCGCAAAGTTATACTTTGTCCGCTTGAAACTGGCGCACTACAAGCAGTAAAACTCCAGTTTCAAGCGGCAATACAAAGGAGACAGCACATGAAAATCCACCTGTTCCGCGAGTTCATCACTTTGGCCGAAACCCTCAATTTCACCAAAGCCGCCGAGAAATCCCACATCACCCAGCCGGTATTAAGCCGGCACATCAAAGAATTGGAAGATTTTTTCGGCACGCCGCTGTTTCTGCGCGATACCCACGGCGTGAAGCTCACCAGCGCGGGCGAGATGCTGCTCTCCGAAGCGAGAAAAATCGTTTGGCAGTATGAGCACACCCTTTCCATGATCCGACAATTCACCGGGCAGAGCCGGCGCAGCATCGCCATCGCCTACCTCGGCGAAGCCTTTGCCCAGCTGCTGATCGGCGTGTTGGAGCAATTCAATCTGGATTATCCCGACATCGCCGTGCACTACCGCGACGTGGAATTAGACGAGCTGCTGGAACTCTTGGAAGGCGGCGAGGCCGACATCGGCTTCATCGTCCGCCCCAATCTGATGGAGCAATGGCAGGGTTTCGACACCCTGCCCTTCCACACCGACCCGCTGTGCGTGGCCGTGCACCGCTCGCACGAGCTGGCGCAGAAAGGCGGCAAACCCTCGCTGCACGATATCGCCCGCTATCCGCTCATCCGCGAAAACCCGCAAACCTTCACCCATTCCGACCAATTCAGCACACACTTCCTCTCCGCCTACCGCCTGCAATACACGCTGTATAAGGAATACCCCAACCTGCGCACCTGCTTTTTCAACCTGGAGCGCAACAAAAACACCGTCTTGCTGCTGCCCAAACACCGCGCCCGCTCGCTCGGCAGCGAAACTGTGCTGCTGGAAGTGGCCGAGCAAGACTATTTCTACAATATGGAACTGATTTGGAGCCGGAAAAACAGCAACCCCGCCACCGCGCTGTTTGTGAAAACCTTCCGGCAGCATTGGCAGGATTCGCGCGACAGGCTGGAAGAAGCCATCCCCGTGGCCACATAAGCCCCGTGCCCATCCACCCCCAATTGAGGCTACCTGAAAAAGACATTGCGTTTTTCAGGTAGCCTCTTTCCATTGCCGCGCCTCTCCGGTTATCCCGAAAACACATAGCCCGCCACACAAAAAGCATTTCAGTTCCGCTGTCGCCTGCGCTTTAATCCTTGGCAGAGACGGCATAGCAGGCCGCCATGGAATCGGGAGCAGGCTCCCGCAGCGAACAAATTTTAAGGATACTGGATATGGAAAATGTGGTGATTGTGAGCGCGGCGCGTACCGCCATCGGCAGTTTTAACGGCTCTCTGGCGGATGTGCCCGCCGTGGATTTGGGCGCCACCGTTATCCGCGAAGTGTTGCAGCGCGCCAAAGTGGGCGCGGAGCAGGTAAACGAAGTGATTATGGGCAACGTGTTGCAGGCCGGCCTCGGGCAAAACCCCACCCGCCAGGCCGCGCTGAAAGCCGGCATCGGCGAAGAAGCCGAATCGTTCACCATCAGCAAAGTGTGCGGCTCGGGGCTCAAAAGCGTTGCCTTGGCCGCGCAGGCCATCGTGGCCGGCGATGCCGAAATCGTGGTGGCCGGCGGCATGGAAAACATGAGCCAGGCGCCCTATGTGCTCGATGGCAGGGTGCGGCGCGGCGTGAAAATGGGCAACCTCACCCTGCGCGACACCATGCTGGAAGACGGCCTCACCTGCGCCATGAACCGCTACCACATGGGCATCACCGCCGAAAACGTGGCCGAGCGCTACGGCTTGAGCCGCGAAGAGCAAGACGCCTTTGCCCTGCGCTCGCAAACCCTGGCCGCACAGGCCATCCAATCCGGCGCGTTTGCAAAAGAAATCGTGCCGGTTACCATCCCCACGCGCAAAGGCGACATCGTATTCGCCCAAGACGAACACCCCAAAGCCACTTCCGCCGAATCGCTGGCCAAACTCAAAACCGCCTTCAAGAAAGAAGGCGGCACGGTTACCGCCGGCAATGCCTCCGGTATCAACGACGGCGCGGCCGCCCTGCTGCTGATGAGCGAGGGCAAGGCCAAAGAGCTGGGCTTGGCGCCGCTGGCACGCATCCGCGGCTACGCCAGCGCCGGCGTGGATCCGCAAGTAATGGGCCTGGGGCCGATTCCGGCGGTGAAAAAAGCCTTGAAAAAAGCCGGCCTGGATTTGGCCGACATCGATTTGATCGAGGCTAACGAAGCCTTTGCCGCCCAAGCGCTGGGCGTGAGCAAAGAGCTGGGCTTGGATATGAACAAAGTCAACCTGAACGGCGGCGCCATCGCCCTGGGCCACCCCATCGGCGCCAGCGGCGCCCGCATTCTGGTGAGCCTGCTCTACGGCATGCAGGCGCGCCAAGCCAAAACTGGCCTGGCCACCCTCTGCATCGGCGGCGGGCAGGGCATCGCCATGATTGTGGAACGGGTTTAGCCTGCTTGCCGGCATTAATCAAAACCCCACCGCCCGTGCAGATTGCAGGCGGTGGGGTTTGCTGCTGCTGTAAAGGGCTAAAGGCTACCTGAAAACCATCCGAGCATTTTTCAGGTAGCCTTTGCGCTTGTGCCGAAAGCGTTACGCCGTTGCAGCTTGCGTTTTAGCTTTGCAGAAACTCAGCCTTGCTTCGCAAGACATCGTTTTAACTTCGTTGAAGCTGACGCTTTCAGGTAGCTCCTACCAACGCTTGAATATCAGCGAGGTATTCACGCCGCCGAAGGCGAAGTTGTTGTTCATCACGTATTCGGTGTCGATGCGGCGGCCTTGGCCGGTGAGGTAGTCGGCTTCGCCGCAGCGGGGGTCGATGTTGTCCAGATTCAGCGTGGGGGCAAACCAGCCATTGCGCATCATTTCGACGGCAAACCAGGACTCGAGTGCACCACACGCGCCGAGGGTGTGGCCGAGGTAGCTTTTTTGCGAGCTGAGCGGGATGTGGCCGAACACGGCGGCGGTGGCTTGGGTTTCGGCGATGTCGCCCTGTTCGGTGGCGGTGCCGTGGCCGCTCACATAGCCGACGGCGGAGGGCGGCAGGGCGGCGTCTTCGAGGGCGAGCTCCATGCAGCGCTGCATGGTGCGCATTTCGGGGCGGGTGATGTGGCTGCCGTCGCAGTTGGCGCCGTATCCCACGATTTCGGCGATGATGTGCGCACCGCGCGCTTGGGCGTGTTCCAATTCTTCCAGCACCATCATGCAGCCGCCTTCGCCGAGCACGAGGCCGTCGCGCGCGGCATCATAAGGGCGCGGGGTGAGTTCGGGCTCGCCGTTGCGGAGGCTGGCGGCATAAAGGCTGTCGAACACATAGGCTTCGGAGGGGCAGAGCTGGTCGGCGCCGCCGGCCAGCATCATGGGGATTTTGCCGTATTTGATCGCTTCGTAGGCATAGCCGATGCCTTGGCTGCCGGAGGTGCAGGCGCTGGAAGTGGGGATCAGGCGGCCGGTGAGGCCGAAGAAGATGGCCACGTTGGCAGCGGTGGTGTGCGGCATCATGCGCACATAGGTGTTGGCGCTGAAATTGTTGGGCTGATGGGCGAGCAGCAGGCCGATGTCGAGCACGTCGGCGGTGCTGCCGCTGGACGAGCCGGCGGCCACGCCCATGCTGCCGTTGCGGATGACGGGGTCGCCGAGTAAACCGGCCTGTTTCAGGGCCTGTTCGGCGGCGTCGGTGCAGTATTGCGCCAGCGGGCCCATGCTGCGCAGCTGTTTGCGCGTCCAATGTGCGGGCGGGGCATAGGCGGGCAGCGGCGCGCCGAGGCGGGTTTCCATTTCGGGGAAGGCGTCCCACGCCTCCATGTGGCGCACAGCGTTTTTGCCCGCGCGGAAGGCGGCTTCGATTTCGTGCCACTCGCGGCCGAAGGCGCACACCGCGCCCACGCCGGTAATCACCACCCGTTTCGTTTTCATCAGCACAATCCTCCGTTTACCGCAATCACCTGCCGCGTGATGTAGGCGGCGTGTTCGCTCATTAAGAAGCGCACGGCATGCGCCACTTCTTCCGGCCGCCCCATACGCTGCGCCGGAATCGCCTTCAAAATCTCTTCCACCGGCACGTTTTCATCCAAAATTTCCGTATCAATCAAACCGGGCGCAACGCAGTTTACCGTAATTTTGCGTTTGGCCAGCTCCACCGCCAAAGCCTTGGCCGCGCCGATTAGCCCCGCTTTCGACGCGCTGTAGTTCACCTGCCCGCGGTTGCCGATCAGGCCGGACACGGAGGCCATGCACACAATCCGCCCCGGCGCGCGGCGGCGGATCATCGGCATGATGAGCGGGTGCAGCACGTTGTAGAAGCCGTCGAGATTGGTGCGCAGCACGCGATCCCAATCTTCGTCTTCCAGCGCGGGGAAGGCATTGTCGCGCGTCAGCCCCGCATTGAGCACCACGCCGTAATACGCGCCGTGTGCTTCAATATCCACTTCCAGCACGCGGCGGCATTCGGCGCGGTCGGCCACGTCAAACTGCAACACCCGCGCCTGCCGCCCCAGCGCACGGATTTGTTCCGCTACCGCTTCGGCTTCCGCCATGCGGCTGCGGCCGTGCACCACGATGTCGAAGCCGTCTTGCGCCAAGGCCAAAGCCGCCGCACGGCCGATGCCGCGCGTGGAGCCGGTGATGAGGATGGTTTGGGTCATGATGGGGTTCCTTGTGTAGAAGGCAGCCTGCTCCGGTTGAGGCTACCTGAAAAATAAGAAAGGCTAACTTAGGCGGCTTCATCTTGGCCTAGGCAGGAAAGCTGATAAAACTAGGGAAACTGCCACGCCGCATTTGATGAATATCCATATGTCGTCGCCTGTTGCACTTAATGAAAAAAAGCAAACTAGGGTCGTGCTTAATGTGCCAAGGATGACCATAATACATATGCCGAGCCAATTTCGCTGCAAATTCAAAATCATGATCAATACCCCAACCAATAAAGCAGGCAGGCCGCCGTAAATATAGCTGAATGGTACGGCGAGAGGGAAAAACATTAATGTTATCAACAGCCCTGAAGTATGGCTGCCATCAATGCTCCAACCAATCACACACATCAAAAAGAACAGCCCCAGCGGAGGACCGAGTGCTAGACAAACTGCGGGAAATCCCCAGTCATATGCCGGCTTGGCTGAGCCCCTATTGCGCCTATTTTGTGCCATTGTAATCTCAAATTTTCGCCTATTAGTGAGGCTACCTGAAAAATCGGGGAAAGCAGATTGTGCCACGCCTGCGCCGGTTGGGAAACGGGGAGGGCGCAGGCGGGGCGGTTTAACTTCGTTTTAACTGCGTTGAAGCTGACGCTTTCAGGTAGCCTTTTGGGCTGGAGGCCGCTGGAAAAGGCCTATCGGCAATAATTGACGACAATCCGTGCGCCGCCGTCTTGCGGGTGGTAATACGCCCCTGCGTCGCCCCATGTAAAGCGGCGGCATTGCCCTGCTGCCGATGGGTGAATGGTGCACGGAGTATCGCCCAGCTGCCGATCCAGCCATTGCTCAAACTGCTTTCTGCGCTGCCATTCGTGCGCCTCCGACCATGCCTCCCAGCCCGTGTCTTTGCCTATCGGGCAGAAAAATAGGGATAGCCTGGCCAGCCGCTGCTGCTCGAACCAAGCGGTAAGGGCATATTGTGTGGATTGCTCGGTAAACGACACGCCGAAAGAGGTGATCCCGGCCTGCGGATGATGCGGGCAGGATTCGGGAAACAGGGCAAGCCAGTTATCCAAAGTGGTGTGCGCTGTGATGGCGTGGCCGCCGGGCAGAATGATGCTGCCGTCTTCGGGCTTGATTTTCATATTTGAAGTTCCCCATGCGGTTGGCAGGTAATCTGCAAACAGACTGGCGGATGGGAGAGGCTACCTGAAAAAGAAAGGCTGTGTAATCATCTGGTTGGCGGTTTTTGGGCGTGTCCGTTATGGGTGCAGATAATATTGGTGGCGGGCATTGAGCTGGCGGATGTCGAGTTTGCAGCTGGCTGCGCCGCTGTGGCGGCAGCGGTTCAGGGCTTCCTGCTCCACCCTGCCGCACACGCCGGAAGCGGAGAAGTGGAAATTTGCGCCGCCGGTTGGGTTGGGCGAGGAGGCCATGGCGAGGCAGCCGTTGCGCTGGAAGGCAGCGGCGCGGCATCCGCCCCGGCCGGATTGTTCGCAGTTCATCACGGCGTCAGCCTGCGCGGCTTCTTGGCCGAAAAAGCCGGTAGACCAGCCCCATGCGCCGGTTTGGGCATTGACGGCGATGGCGGCATAATAATCGGTGCGGCGGGAGAAGTCGGGGGCAGGTTTGCTTGCGCTTTGATTGGGTGAGCAATTCGGATTGTAGCCATAGCCGCATAATGCCGGGTTGGTTTGTAACGGCCCTTGTGTCGGGTTTTGGGCATAGGCATGGGCGGACAGCACGGCGGCGAAGGCAAGCAGGTATTGTTTCATGGGGTTTCCTTGTGGTGTGCGGCAGGCTGGGCTTTCAGGCTGCGGCTGTTTTGCCCGCGGATTGTACCTGCGAACCGGTTTGGCCGGAATGGTGTTGGCCGTTTTCAGGTAGCCTCTTCAGGGCTGAAGGCTGCGGGAAAGGCTACCTGAAAAATCATGCGGCCTCCGCAAACCGTTCTGCAGCCGCCGGGGGAAACGTGATAAATTTGAATATATTGTTTGATGGTACAATCATCCCGTTTCATGAACCGTCTGGAGGGGCAAATGCTGAAAGAATTCACCGACCCAAACGAAAACATCCTGTGGCAGGGCAAGCCGCACCGCCTGCTGTATGTGATGGGCAACCCGCTGATTTACCCTTTCGCCCTGTGCTGGGGGCTGTTCGACCTGTTTTTCATCACTAAGTTCAACGCCGCCTCGCACGGGATGTTTCCGCATGCCAACCTCTTTGTGCTGTTGCATATGGCGCCGGTGTGGTATGCGATATTTTCGCCAATCTACCGCTTTTTTAACTGGTACCGCATCGATTACGCGCTCACCGACAAGCGCCTCTATTTCACCGCCGGCGTGATCGGGCTGGATATTGCCAGCCTGGAGCTGCCGGAAGTGCATAATTTGCGGGTGTATGTGGGCGTGCTGGAAGCCTTGTTTAAGCGCGGCACGATACGCTTCGGCAACCGCAATGCCCTGTATGCGATTGAAAAACCATACGAAGTATATAAGCTGATTCAGCAAACCGCGGTGGATATTACCACCGACCGCCAGTTCCCCAACCAGCTGCGCCCCGAAGAAAACCCGGGCTACCATACCCGCTATAAGCCTTAATAGCGGAAGCCGATAAAACAGGCCGTTTGAAAACAGATTTTGCTGCTTTCAAACGGCCTCTTTCTTTCCAAACTAGAGCGGAAACCTAGCTCCCCAGCTGCGTGGTTTTGTTCACAATAATCTCCACGCGGCGGTTTTGGGCACGGCCTTCCGGATTGTCGCTGCCGTCGGGGTGGGTGTTGGGCGCGATGGGGCGCGTGGCGCCGAGGCCTTCGATTTGGTAGTTCTGGTGCAGACCTTGTGCTTCAAACCAGCTTTTCACCGCCTGAGCTCGTGCCAGAGACAAACGCTGGTTGTAGGCATCGGAGCCTTTGCTGTCGGTATGGCCGGTGATCAGAATCAGCCCTTGGCCTTTGCGGCGGATCACTTCGGCGGCTTTTTGCAGCTCGGCATCGGCTTCGGGCTTGAGATCGGCCTTGTCGAAATCAAACAGCACATCGGAAGATAGATTGATTTCGATGTTAAACCCGGTTTCGGTGCCGCTCAAACCGCTGCCTTGCGCCGAGAGGCCGCTGCCCTGGGAAGATAAGCCGCTGCCTTGAGAAGATAGGCCGCTGCCCTGCGCCGACAGGGCAGAAGAGGCGGCTGCGGCAGAAGAGGCGGGCGATGCCTGCTCAGAAGCGGCGGCGGGCGCGGGTTGCTGCAAATCGGCCGCGCTGGCGGCAAGGGTTTGCTCCTGCTGCGATTGCTGGTCGGCGGGAGTAGGCTCCTGCCCGCAGGCGCACAGGGCGGAAACGGCCGCCACACAGGCAAGGAAACGCAATGTTTTCATAAAGCAAGCTCCTTCAGGGGCGGCGGGGCGGCGCTAGGCCGCCCATATGCCGCCGGGTGGAAATCAGCGGCTCACCGGCACCGAATCAAACGAGCCCGCACCGGGGAAATCGATGGTGATGGTGGGCGTGGTGGCGGCCGGGGCGGGGAATTTCAGCGCGATGATTTTGGGCGAACTGCCTGTGAGACTTATTGTATTGCTCACGCCGGGGGTAGGGTCGGTCATGTATTTGCCGCTTTCGTCTTGCAGCAGGCTGATGCGTTTGCTGGTGCTTTCGTCGATATAGGCAAAATCGGCAACCTTGCCAGAATGCTCATTAGTGAATTTATAATTGCCGCTTTCATTTTTGGGCGGAATATACATAAATTCCACATTCAGAATCTGGCCGACCACCTTCACTTTGGTTAAAGCCAGCGTGCCTCCTTCGCCAAACGGTTTGGACTGGATGGCATTTGCTGCCGGGTCTTGCTGCTGCTGCGGGGCGGCCGGCTCGCGGATTAGGCTGGTGCTGGAAGCGGGCTCGGGGGCAGGCGGCGCGGGATTGGGGTTGGGGGCTTGTTCTTGCGCCTGCGGCGGCGGGGTGGGCTCGGGATCTTTTTGGCAGGCGGCGAGCAGGGCCAAAGCAGACAACACAACAAGGGCAGATTGGGAAACACGCATTTTGGATACCTCTTTCAGGGTTGGGATATTTCTAATGAAAACACGATCAGACTGCTGGCCGTGTATACCAAAAATCCCGATAAAATTCAAGTGAGCCGCAGCTGGAACAAACACTCAACTCAAGATATAAACGGCAGCCCGCCCATGCTGTTGCTGCGCAGCCGGTTTGTTGCATCGGTGTTGGCTATTTTCAGGTAGCCTTTGCTCAGAAGAGGCTACCTGAAAATGAGCAAAGCGGCTTTCGCTGCCACGATGTTTTGCACAGCCGAAAAACCCGCCGCCCGCCCGCTCACGCCTTGGGCAGAAACCGCGATAGCACCAAGGCTGCCGCCGCGCCGCAGCCGGCAAATGCCGCCACCGCCAGCAGCCGCATCTGCATATCGACCTGCGGCCAATCCACCAGCACCACAAATGTGCCGAAGGCCGCCGCAATGGCCGCGCCGATCAGCGTCATGGCTGCCGCGCCTTTTTTGTTGCGCCGCAATCCGAGCTGCGACACGGCCAGGCCGGTGAGCGCGCCCGGCACGGCGCCGTAGAGGAAGCCCCACAGCAGCAGGCGGGGCAGCAGCCCGCCGCCCGCCGCTTTGCCCGCGAGCAGCAAATACGCAGCCAAGGGCAGCACGCCGCCGAGCAGGCCGCAAATCAAGGGCATACGCCAGCGCCGCCATTCCGCGCCGAAGGCGGCGGCGGGGGAATGCGGGCGGGGCGGCGGGGGCGTGTGTTGTTGCGTCATGAGGGTTCCTTGGGGTGGTTTGAATTGCGTTGAAGCTTGCGTTTTCAGGTAGCCTTTTGGTGCTTGGGCGTTGGGGCAACGGTTGCCATGCGGCCTGCACGGGCGCTGAGGGCGGCCGTCTTGCCGTGCCAAGCTCCGCTCGCCCTTGCAAGCCGGGCAAGCGGAAGGCTACCTGAAAAAGGCTGCAACGCAGTGGGAACAGGGCACGGCAAAGTTTCTGCGAAGCCGGGATTTTCAGGTAGCCTTTTCGTGCGGCGGCTTAGGCGGCAAACGGGTGTTGCAGCACGATGGTTTCCACGCGGTCGGGGCCGGTGGAAACGATGGCGATGGGGGCGCCGCACACTTCGGCGATGCGTTTCAGGTAGCCTTTGGCGTTGGCCGGCAAGGCGTCGAAGCTTTGCACGCCGAAGGTGGATTCGCTCCAGCCGGGCAGGGTTTCGTAGATGGGGGTGCAGCCGGCCACGGCGTCGCTGCCGAAGGGCAGGATGTCGGTGGTGCTGCCGTCGGGCAGGGTGTAGCCGGTGCAGATTTTGATCTCGGGGATGCCGTCCATCACATCGAGCTTAGTGATGCACAGGCCGCTGATGCCGTTGATTTGGATGGCGCGTTTGAGGGCGGCAGCATCAAACCAGCCGCAGCGGCGGGCGCGACCGGTTACCGAGCCGAATTCATTGCCGCGTTCGGCCAGACCTTTGCCGGTGTCGTCAAACAGTTCGGTGGGGAAGGGGCCGGAGCCGACACGAGTGGTGTAGGCTTTCACGATCCCGAGCACATAATCCAATGCCTGAGGCGGTACGCCTGCACCAGCGGAAGCGGCACCTGCCAAACAGTTGGACGAGGTAACAAAGGGATAAGTGCCGTAGTCGATATCCAGCAGCGTGCCTTGTGCCCCTTCAAACAGCAGGCGTTCACCACGCTGGATGGTGTCATGCAGGCTGCGCGACACATCGGCGAGCATCGGTAGAATACGTTCTTTGAAGGCGTTGATTTTGGCCATCACATCATCAAACTGCACGGGCTCGGCGCCGTGCAGATGCTGCAGCTGCACGTTGTACACTTCGAGATTGGCGCGCAGTTTGTTGGCCAACAGTTTGGCATCGGCTAAATCGCCCAAACGGATGGCGCGGCGGGATACCTTGTCTTCATAAGCCGGGCCGATGCCGCGGCCGGTAGTGCCGATTTTGCCAGCGCCTTTGGAGGCTTCGCGGGCGTGGTCGAGCGCCACGTGGTAGGGCAGGATCATGGGGCAGGTGGGGGCGATGTGCAGGCGGCCAGCCACGTTTTTTACGCTGGCGGCGGTGAGCTCATCAATTTCGCTGAGCAGGGCTTCGGGGGAGACCACCACGCCGGAGCCGATGTAGCAATGCAGGTTTTCATGCAGGATGCCGCTGGGGATGAGGCGCAGCACGGTTTTCTTGCCGTTCACCACCAACGTGTGCCCGGCATTGTGGCCACCTTGGAAACGCACCACGCCGGCGCATTCTTCAGCTAGCCAGTCTACGATTTTGCCTTTGCCTTCGTCGCCCCATTGCGCGCCGATTACTACGATATTTTTTGCCATAATGTTGTTGCCTTTATTTGTTAATTGGTAGAAATGGTTTTTTGTACTTCTGCCTACATTAGCATCTTAATGTGCTCAGGTAGCATGGGCAGGGTCAGAAATGTTAATTCATACATACTGCTGAAAGCCTTAGCCTGTGCTTCGTCTATGTCGGTAACCAGTAAGATAAAGTTTTCGGCAGGAATATTCAGCCGTTTACGTAGGGTAAGGTATTTATCCAAATCACGACGGTATTCACCGGTTTTGCATTCGATTACCAAAGGCTGCCTGCCAGCAGGCAGAAAAACGACATCCAGTTCATGCAGGTCTTCATTCGCGAAACGAATTTCCAAGCTTCTGGCGCAAGAGAAAGAATAAGTTTTCCCCCGTTGTTTGGCTTCTTTTAATATCTGCCCGAGCGCGTACCATTCCAGCCATTCACCGCTAAAAAATTGGCGGATAGGTGAGGCACTTTGTAACTTTAAGTGAATGAGCTTATCCTGCTTCTGGTAAGAATAACGGGAAAACAGAGTATGGCTATAAAACTCGCGGCAGATGTTGTTAATTTGCTGTGCTTCTTTTTGCGAATATTTCTTCAAATCCACATTCAGCCCACTATGGCTGTTGCGGTATGACCAAGTAATTCTGCTGATAATGTCTTTGAATACGTTGTAATGCTGCCCGATACGCTCAGCAGCCTCATCGTAATAGCCACTCATATCTACAGCAGAATAGTCAAAATTTGGGGCAATTTGTTTGTCGGCGAACCATTGTGCCAATCCGAAATGCTGTTGTGCCGTACTTAGAACCTCGGTATCAGACAATTTAATACCATGCAGCGGATTGGTATCACTTGATTGTGTGGATTCATTGACTGAATCAGAGGCCTGTTCGCTTTCCTGCTCTTTCAACGCATTTAGTTCGCGCATAACAGCAGCGTAGCGGTTAATCAACTGACTGATGAAATACACGGTATCGTAAACGGTAACGGGCTGCCCACATTTTTGGCATATGGCTCCTTCTTGTACAGAATGTTCCCCTAGCTGTTTACAATGGTTGCAGCGATAGACGCCCATTGCTTCCCCTTGTTAATCATAATAAATAAGAGATGCTTGGATTTTTCAGGTAGCCTATCCATCCTAACAAATAGGCTACCTGAAACTATTTATGCCACCTGCGTTTGATGTTCGCTTCCCGCGCGTTCGCGGATTATGCCCAGGAGGTATACGGTTTCGCCTTGTTCGGCGAGGAAGGCCTGCGCTGCATCAGCCTGCTCGGCAGGCACGATAACGGCCATGCCGATGCCGCAGTTGAAGGTGCGGTACATTTCCTGTTGCCCCACGTTGCCGGCCTGTTGCAGCCATTGGAACAGCTTGGGCAGCGGCCAGGAGTGAGCGTCGATTTGCGCCACGCAGTTTTCAGGCAGTACGCGCGGGATATTTTCGGTGAGGCCACCGCCGGTAATGTGTGCCATGCCTTTGATTTCAAATTTTTCCAGCGCGGCCAAAATCGGTTTCACATACAGGCGGGTGGGGGCGATAACGGCTTGGCGTAGGGTTTTGCCGCCGTCGAACTCGGCATCCAAATCGGGATTGCTGCGTTCGATGATTTTGCGGATGAGGGAATAGCCGTTGGAGTGCGCGCCGTTAGAGGCAAGGCCGAGCACTACGTCGCCGGGCCGGATGCTGCGGCCGTTGATGACTTTGCTTTTTTCCACCACACCCACGGCGAAACCGGCCAAATCATATTCGCCTTCGGGATACATGCCGGGCATTTCGGCCGTTTCGCCGCCAATCAGGGCGCAGCCGGATTGTTCGCAGCCCGCGGCGATGCCTTTAATCACATCGGTGGCGCGCGCCACGTCGAGCTTGCCGCAGGCGAAATAGTCGAGGAAAAACAGCGGTTCTGCTCCCTGCACCAGGATGTCGTTCACGCTCATGGCCACCAGGTCGATGCCCACAGTGTGGTGAATATCCCATTCAAATGCCAGTTTCAGCTTGGTGCCCACGCCGTCGGTGCCGCTCACCAGCACGGGGTTTTGATACTTCTTGCTGATTTCCACCAGCGCGCCGAAGCCGCCCAAGCCGCCCAACACTTCGGGGCGCAGGGTGCGCTTGGCAAAGGGTTTGATGTTTTCGACCAGTTGGTCGCCCGCATCGATATCGACACCGGCATCGCGGTAGCTGAGGGATTGGGTCATGTTCGGGCTTTCGGGAAAGGGAAACGGAAAGCGCTATTTTACCTGATTTTAAGGCGGCTAACGATTGAATCGGGCAAGCCTAGCCCAGCAGGTCGTCCAGTGCGCTGCCGATATTGGTGAAACAGAAGCGGAAACCCTGCTGCAACAAGGCTTGCGGCAGCACCTGCTGCCCGTCGAGCAGCAAATCGGCCTGCTCGCCCAGCATCAGGCGCAAGGGCTTTTCGGGAATGGGGAACAGCAGCGGGCGGTGCAGCCGTTTGGCGGCGGCGCGGGCGAAATCGAGCTGGCTGGCGGGCTCGGGCGCGGTGAGGTTGTAGGCCTGCCAGCCGCTGTGTTGTTGCCCGGCCAAAAAGCGGATGGCGGCCACCGCGTCGCCCAAATGAATCCACGCCATAGGCTGCCGCCCGCTGCCGATTTTGCCGGCACACCAGCGCACGAGCTGGAGCAGCCGCGGCAAGATGCCGCCGCCTTCGCCCAGCACCACGCCGAAGCGGCACACGGCCACGGGGATGCCGCTGCTCTGCTGCAATTGCCGCGAAGCCGCTTCCCATTGCTGGCACAGCTGCGACACAAACACCTTCTGCGGCGGGCTGGCTTCGGTGCAGGGCGGCCAGCCTTGGGCGCTGCCGTAGCCATAGTAGCCCACGGCGGAGGCTTGGATGATAAGGCGCGGTGGCTGCGGATGCTTGGGCAGCCAGCCGGCCAGCGCGCGCAGGGCTTGCAGGCGGCTGTGCAGCAGCGCTTGTTTGCGTTCGGGCGTCCAGCGGCCTTCGCCTATGGAAGCGCCGGCCAGGTTGACGAGCACGTCGGGGCGGATGGTTTCGTAGAGGTGGTGCAGCGCGGCGATGTATTCGAAGCGCGGGTCTGCTTGGCGGGCGCGGGCGGGATCGCGGCTCACGATGAGCACACGGTCTCCGCTTGCCTGATAGGAAGCGGCCAGCGCGCGGCCGATGAAGCCGCTGCCGCCGATGATAATGATGGTTTGGCGGCTCATGCGCATCTCCGGCGGGTAAAAGAAGGGGCTACCTGAAACATGGTTGATCCTCGGAAAGATTTTTCAGGTAGCCTGCCATGTTCTCGGGCGGCGTGCAACTGTGTGGCCGGGGGCGAAAGATTTTCAGGTAGCCTTTTGCTGTGGAAAGGCTACCTGAAAACGGATAGTTTGAATGGGCAGACAAGCCGGATTATTGATGCCGGCGCAATTCCTGCCGCAGCGAATGCAGGCCGGAGCGGCGGTCGGCGATTTGGATTTGCAGGTTGCCGGCGCGGTCGGCCTGGTTGTGGCGGCGGGCGTTGGCCAGCTCGCGTTCGGCCTGGGCGAGGGCGCGCTCTTCGCGTTGGATGTCGCGGGTGATGATTTGTTTGGGAGTGAGCGGTTTGGCGGCGGCCATCACGGGCGCGGGGCGGATGGCGGCGGCTCGCACGGGCTGCTGGCGCAGGGTAACGCGCATCGGCACGGGCTGGGCGAGCTGCACATCGCTGGCGGCGGCCACGGCTTCCTGCCACACGGCGGGCAGCTCGCCGTTGTCGGCCTGCTCTTTGGCGGGGCGGCCGTTGGGGATGGCCACGGCGTCGGCTGCGGCGGGCGCGGAAGCGGCGGCTTCGGCATATTGGCTGCTGGCGCGGACGGGGCGGCAGCGGCCTTGCGGCAGGGCGGTGCGCACGCTTTGGCCGTTGGGCAGCTGGCAGAGGTAGGCGATATCGGCGGGCGCTTTGGGCTCGGTGCTGGGGGTTTCGGTGGCGGCGCTGATGCCGAAGGCGGCCAGCAGCAGGGCGGGGAGGAGGAAACGGGCGGTTTTTTCAAACATGGTATGGGTGTGGCGTTCGTTCATGCGGGCAGATTATAGCAAGCGGCAGGTAGCCTGCCGTTGGCTTGGGTTTAAACAGGTAAATGGATTTTAAAAGCTGCCTGAAAGCGTTATAGCGAACCAACTTAACTTTCGCTACGGCGTTAGCTCGCCTTGCCGTACTCCTGTATTGCCTGCGGCTCGCTGCCTAGTATCGAAAGCCAATTTGATTCGCTACAGCTTCAGCGCGGTTAAAAAACACCGCCGGCGTGAAGCGTGCCCCAAGCGCAGGGGCGTGTTCTTTCCAGGTAGCCTCCCGCCCGCGCAAAAGCAAGACAAGCCGCCCGCCGAAGGATTAAAATACGCCCTTTCGCACCCACCGATTTGCAGGAGGCCGCCATGGCACAGTTTTTCGCAATCCACCCTGAAAACCCGCAAGAGCGGCTGGTGAAGCAGGCCGCCGAAATCGTGCGCCAGGGCGGCGTTATCGTGTATCCCACCGATTCCTGCTACGCGCTCGGCTGCCAGATGGGCAACAAAGAAGCGATGGAGCGCATCCTCGCCATCCGCCAGATCGACTTGCGCCACCACCTCACCCTGATGTGTGCCGACCTCAGCGAGCTGGGTACCTATGCCAAGGTGGACAACAGCCAATTCCGGCAGCTCAAAGCCGCCACCCCGGGCGCCTACACCTTCATCCTGCCCGCTACCAAAGAAGTGCCCAACCGCACCCTGCACCCCAAGCGCAAAACCATCGGCCTGCGCGTGCCGGATAACCACATCGCCCTCGCGCTCTTGGCCGAGCTGGGCGAGCCCATGCTCTCCTGCACCCTGATGCTGCCCGGCGACACCGAGCCGCAAACCGACCCCTACGAAATCCGCGACCGCCTCGAGCACGCCGTGGATTTGGTGATAGACGGCGGCTGGTGCGGCACCGAGCCCACCACGGTGATCGACATGACCAACGGCACCGAGCTCATCCGCCAGGGCGCGGGCGATACGGGTGTGTTCGGCTTATAAGCCCGGATGCTTGGCACAGCAAAAGGCTACCTGAAAAACGGTTTGCGGTTTTTCAGGTAGCCTTTTCGCCTTCAGCCGACGGCAGCGTGGTTGGATTGGCGCTGGGCGGCGGGCGGTTTGGCGGCGCAGCAATCTTGCCCGGGCTATGCTCGCACGCCGTTTTCAGGTAGGATTTATCATTAATTTTAGGTAAATCAAATATTCATGTTTACTGAACAGGATTTCCTCTTTGTTTATAACCTGCTTCATTGGGGCGGGATAATATTGCTGATCGTGGCCGTGAGTTTTGCCTGTTATCAGATAAACCCCAAATTATTTAATAAAAATCCGCAGTTAATATTTCTGCCTGGGCTAGTTGTGGCCGGGCTGCTTTATGCGGTAGGGCAGGTAGAAAAAATGCAGGAGAGGCAGGAAGCCGAAGCGGCTGAAGCCAAATGGCGCAAACGCTACGACCCTGCCAAAGCCCGCTTCGACCAACTGTGCCAAAACGCCGGCGAGAAGATCTACCGCACCGCAGACAATGTGGACGGCATCCTGCTGCTGAAAGTGCGCGGGGAGGGGGAGAAATACCAAGACAGCTTCTACAACCCGCGGAAAGACCAGATGTGGGAGGATGCGGCGGTGGAGAGTGAATTTGATCGTGAGGCATATATTGAGGAGTTTTTTCTTTGGGCTACAAGTGGGTTACCAAGGTATGCTTATATTGATGTTATACAAAAAGACGGCTCAATTATTCGTTACAGTACGCGAAGAGAAGATCGAAATTGGGTTATGGATAAACAGCCTAATCCCCATCCCCGCGCCCGTTATGCTGTTACCTACGAAAACGATGTTTCTTGGGAAAACCGCAAACATTGGATAGCGGGAACAACCATCAAGGTGATTGACACCCAAACCAATGAATTGATGGCTGAGAAAACCATGTATGCCTTTGTGCCAGAATTAGGCTATTCCAAATTTGAGCAGAATCCAAACCCTTGGGGCAGGGGGATACGCTGCCCTGATGAAAATTCGTATGAACAGAAAACAGTTATTTTTGCGAGTAAAGTTTTAATCCCGCCGCCTCGAGCCAGCGAACCCGCTGCCTCTTCCCAGCCGTAAGCCCAAACCCAAAAGGCTACCTGAAAACTTTTTCAGGTAGCCTTTTGCCAGCCTCGCGCCAATCAGCGAGTGGCTTGGATTAGCCGCAGCCAGCACAGCAAGCAAGTGTAGAGTGTGTGCGGAACGCACGCACGCGTTGTTGAAATTCCCTATCCGCGTGCATGGCTGGCGCCACACACCCTACCTCGCCAAGCCAAACCCAAAAGGCTACCTGAAAGCGTGAGCTCCAACGAAGTTAAAATGCCGCGCAGCAAAGTTCTGCCAAGCGGACATTTTTCAGGTAGCCTTTTCCTTGCCTGCCCTAGCGGATGGCTTCGCCGAATACGGTCTGCCACAGTTCGGCCACTTGGGCATAATGCGCGAGCAGGGCGGCATCCACCTGCACGGCGCCGGCGCCGTGGAGCTGCTGGCGGTGCTGCACTTGGCGGTAGTGGCGGTAGGCGGCGGCGGTGCGCGCGGCGGCTTCGGGGCTCACCAGGCCGCGGCGGGCGGCTATGTCGAGCAGGGCGATGTTGCCGTAGTTTTCCAAAAGCTCGGGATAGCGGCGGGCGTGGAGCAGCACCCAGAATTGCACGATGAATTCCACGTCCACCACGCCGCCGCGCGCGTATTTCACGTTGCTTTCGTGCGCGGGGTGGGTGGGCAGCATTTTGTTGCGCATGTCGGCCACTTCTTGGCGCAGTTGCGCTTCGTCGCGCGGCAGGCTGAGAATTTGGCGGCGGATGGCTTCAAATTTGCGCCCCACTTCGGGGCTGCCGGCCACGAAGCGGGCGCGGCTTAAGGCTTGGTGCTCCCAAATCCAGGCGTTTTCGTGCTGGTATTTGGCGAAGGCTTCGAGGCTGTGGGCTTGGAAGCCGCTGTCGCCGTTGGGGCGCAGGCGCAGATCGGTTTGGTAGAGCGTGCCGGCGCCGGTGCTGCCGGAGAGCCAGGTGGTGAGGCGGCGGGCGAATTTGCTGTATACGTCGGCGGCTTCGGGCGCGCTGTCGTCATACAGATACACCAAATCCAAATCGGAGGCATAGGCCAGCTCTTTGCCGCCGAGCTTGCCGTAGCCGATGATGGCGAATTGCGGCATGGGGCGGTGCACTTTGGGCATGGCCTGCCATACGTGTTGCAGGGTGTGCTCGAGCAGGATGTCGGCCAGGTAGGAGAGCTGGTCGCTGAGGGCTTCGAGCGGCCAGAGCCCGGCCAAATCCTGCACGGTCAGCCGGAAGGTTTGCGCGTGTTTGAAGCGGCGCAGCACGTCCATTTTGGCTTCGGGGTCGCCGGCGGCTTGCAGGCTACCTGAAAGCGCGCCGATGAATTGCGGCCAGTTGGGGCGCTCCATGAGCTGGGCCGACAATAATTCGTCGAGCAGCACGGGGTGTTGCTGCAAATATTCGGCCAGCCAGGGGCTTTGCGCCATCAGCTCGGCCACTTGCTTTAAGGCGGCGGGGTATTTCTGCAAAAAGGCGAGATAGGCGGAGCGGCGGCTGATGCTGTCGAGGAAGTCGAGCAGGCGCGGCAGGGCGTCGGCGGGGCGGCTGCTTTCGGCGGCGGCGGCAATCACGCGCGGCAGCACGGCATCGAAACGCTGCTGGCCGCGCACGGACAAATGCCGATAGCGGCTGCTGCTGCGGATTTGCGCCAGCCTTTCGGCAGCGGCTTGGGCGTGCTCGAAGCCGAGGCCGGCCAGCTCGCCCGCCCATTCGGCGGCATCGGCTTCGCCCTGCCACAGCTCGTCGAGCGGCTGCCCGGCGGCGCTTTCGGCTTCTTCGGGGCTGCTGAGGATGTGGTTGAACTGTTCGGCCACATGGCTGCGGTGTTCGTTGAGGCTACCTGAAAAGACTTCGTAGCTGGCAAAGCCCATGCTTTCGGCCAGCAGGGCTTGCTGCTCGGGGCTTTCTGGCAGGGTTTGGGTTTGCTGGTCGTCCCAGTATTGCAGGCGGTGTTCGAGGCGGCGCAGGAAGCGGTAGGCTTCGAGCAGGCGCGCGGCGGCTTCGGGCGCGAGGATGCCGGCTTCGGCCAGCGCGGCGAGCGTTTCCTGTGTGCCTTTGAGCTGGAGGCTGCGGTTTTGCCCGCCGCGTATCATTTGGAAAATCTGCGCCACAAACTCCACTTCGCGGATGCCGCCGGCGCCGAGCTTGATGTTGCCCTGCATGCCCTTTTTGCTCACTTCGCTGCGGATTTGGCGGTGCAGGCCGCGCAGGGCTTCGTAGGCGCTGTAATCCAGATATTTGCGGAACACGAAGGGCTGCACCACGCTGCGGATGCCGTTTTCATAAGGCGTGATCACGCGGCCTTTGCACCAGGCATAGCGCTCCCACTCGCGCCCCTGCACAATCAGATATTGCTCCAGCGCGGTTTCGCTGAGCACCAGCGCGCCGCTGTCGCCATCCGGCCGCAGGCGCATATCCACGCGAAACACCTGGCCGTCGGCGGTGATGTCGTTTAAGAGCGCAATCAGCTTCTGCCCCACCTTGGTGAAAAACTCCTGATTGCTGCGGCTGCGCCGGCCGTCGGTTTCGCCCGCTTCGGGATAGACGAAAATCAAATCGATGTCGGACGACACATTCAGCTCGAAGCCGCCGGCCTTGCCCATGGCCACCACGCTCAAATGCTGCGCCGCGCCGCTATAGCGCCCGATGGGCGTGCCGTAGAGCGCGGCGTAGTGCGCCTCGGCGAAAGCGAGCGCGGTGTTCACGGCGAAATCGGCCAGGCGGGTGATCGATTCGGTTACCTCCGCCAGCGGCGCGGCGCCGCACAAATCGCGCACCATAATCTGCGCCAGCACATAGCGGCGCAACAGGCGCAGCTGCCGCGCCAGCTCGGCTTCGTCTGCCGCTGCGGCGATGCTGGCCCACGGCGCGAAGCCGGCAAAATCCTGCGGGCGCAAGGGCGCTTCGAGCAGGGGCTGCAAACGCGCGGTATCGAGTTGGCCGCTGTCGAGCTGGCGCGACAGCCAAAGGGAAAAACGGCGGGCTTGGGTGAGCATATCGGCGGGCATAGGGAATCCGTGAAAATAGTTTGCGGGAAGGGAAACGGGCGGATTATAGGCTACCTGAAAGCGTGAGCTTCAACGAAGTTAAAAATGTTTGGGCGAAGCCGAAGCGGAGTTGCTGCGCGGCGAAATTTTCAGGTAGCCTCAACGCAGGCAAAGGCTACCTGAAAAATTATTCCGCCGGCTTGGGCAGGCATGCCGACAACACGAAAGCCGCTGCCGCGCCGCTGGCGGTAAAGGCCAATCCGCTGAATATGTCCATCACTAACCAACACATGCCCGACAGCAGCGCGCCGATGGCCGTGACGGCAGCGATGCCAGGCAGGTTGCGCTTCAGGCGCAGCAGCATGGCCAGCAATCCGGTGAGGGTGGCGGGGATGCCGCCCGCCATGTAGCCGAGCAAAACGGCGATGGGAATCAGCCGGAAAGCCTGCTCCGGATGAGGGTCGGTTAAACCGAGGCCGAGCAGCAGCAATACCGATCCCAAAGGCGAGCCGAACAGGCTGTAAATAATCAGCACCCGCCACGAATACGGCGGTTTGGCGGTGGGGTTGTTGTGCTGATTTTGTTTGGGTTCTTCCATCATGTTTTCCTCGGCAGGCTACCTGAAAAATGATACGGTTATTTTAACTGATGTTGAAGCTATGCCTTAACAAGCGTTGCTTGAACCTCCCTATCTGCGTACGTGGCTGCGCCACACACCTACCGTGTTTCGCCCAAATAGTTTTCAGGTAGCCTCAACGCAGATGAGCCGCCTGCCCCGTTCGTTTGACTGAAAAGGCTACCTGAAAACGTGAGCTTCAACGAAGTTAAAAATGCCGCGGCACATTTCAGGTAGCCTCGATCGTGTGCGGGAAGCCCGTTATTTGCCGGGCGCGGCAGGCTTTTTCTCGGCGTCGGCTTCGGGCGCGTCGGGCGGGGGAAAGAACAGGCTTTTGGGCTTCTGCTTCACCAGCGCGACGGTGCTGCCGACGATTTGCCGCGGGTCGTCCACCACGGCGTCGCGCGAGCGCAGCGCCACCCACAGGGTGATGGAGAAGCTCACCAGCAGGTTTACCGCACCAATCATCAGCACCATCAGCAGGTTGGCGGCGAAGGAGAAGGGGCCGATGTGGCCGCTCACGGCGGCGTAGCCCAAGTTGGCGGAGGAGAAGGCCACGTGGCGGATGTCGAGCGGCAGGCCGGTGAGGTGGCCGAGGTAGCCGGTCATGCCCAGGAGCCAGCCGAAGCAGAAGTTGCCCATCATGGCGCCGTAGTGGTTGTGGATGTAGTCGGCCAGCTTTTGCCGCCAGGCGGCGGGCAAGATGCGCTTGAGCAGGGGGTGTTCGCGCAGGCGCATTTTGAGGTTGAGATAGTCGGCGCGGTTGTCGAAGAAGCCGGCGATGATGCCGGAGCAAAACAGCCACACGCCGGCAATGGCGGCAAACAGGAGCGCGGGCGTGGTGAACACGGCCATGGATTTGAGCTGGTAGGCGGTGGTGGCTTCATCCAGCAGCGGCGCGCCGAAGCGGTGGGCGAAACCCCAGCTGATGAGGCAGGCCAGCAGCACGGCCACCAGCACGTTGCCAAACACGGCCACGCCCTGCGAGCGCACCACGTCGATCAGCAATTGCGCCAGCTTCTGGCTCACGGCGCGGCCGCTGCTGCTGCGCTCTACGGCTTGGGCGAAGCTGGCGGCGGTCATGGCGGGCTGTTTGGTGGCCACGGTGAAATGCAGCATGTGGATCAGCACGAAGCCGATGCCATAGTTCAGGCTCACCAGCACGGCGTGCCAGAAGTGATCCTGCACCAGGCTGCCGATGTGGATTTTGAGCAGCGCCATCAGGGCGATGAGCACGCCGCCGCCGGCTGCGGAGCGCAGCATGCCCCAGTATTCGCTGCGGTTGCGCGTGATGTAGTGCTCGCCGTGGCGGCTGGAATTTTGGCTGATGCTGCGGGCGAGCATTTTCACGCTGCCGCGCCACAGCGGGGCAATCCGCCGCTGCGCCACCACGGCCACGGCGATGTCGCGCGAGAGCAGCAGGGTGCGCAGCATGCATTGCAGGTAGCTGCGGGCGGTAAACAGCGCCATCAGCTGCTCCATGCGGTTGAGCGTTTGTTTGAGTCGCTCCAGGAGGTGTGCCACGTGCATGGAGGAGCCGGCACCGGCGCCGGTGCCTTTGCGTTGCAGGCGGTCGATGAGCTTGCGGCTTTGGCTCATCATCACTTTGAGGTGGCTGTCGTCGTAGGCGGGCGGCTGGTGTTCCGCGCTGTGGTCAAACCATTCGCCCAGCTCGGGTTTCATGCCGGCGAAGGGGGTTTGGCGGTAGTGCGCCAGCCAGTCGGACACTTCGCGCATCAGCCCCACGAAGGGCGAATCCACATCCAGCAGCTTGGGCTCGAGGCGGATGAGGTCGGGGTCGAGGTCTTCGGCGGCCACCCACACCGAGAGCATTTCCACGGCATACAGGCTTTCGTTGCGCAGGTGGCGGCCGCAGGTGTCGGACACGGCGGGGTCGGTGTGGCGGCGCATCAAGGCCAGGAGGCGCAGCCAGCAGGGCAGGGGGATGGCGGCGAGCCATTCGGCGTCGTGGCGGCCGTGAAACAGCATGGCGAGCACGTCGCGCAGGTCGTGGCGGTCTTTATAGGCCGGGTTGAGCCGCTCGTAGAGGCGGTGGCGGAATTCGTGGCCGAAGCCGGAGCGGGAGAAAATGCCGATGGTGATGAGCGTGGGATAAATGCGCACGCTGGAGAGCCAGCGGCACAGCAGGTTGGTAACGGTTTGGCAGGCGGCCGTATCTTGCTGCAAATGGCGGCACAGCATGCGGAAACGCACGGGTGCGCCCGCTGCGCCGCCCTGCCGCAGCCACACCACCGCAGCCTGCATCATGCCCAGCGCGTCGCCTTGGGCGGCGGCTTGGAACAGGGCTTCGGGCAGGATGTGCTGTGGTTTGCGTTTGAACATGGGCTTCCTTGTGCGTGTGGGCGGGCGGAGGGCTACCTGAAAAAGGGGCGGCGATTATAACAGCTCGGCGCTTGATGCAAAAAGGCTACCTGAAAACCGATTTTCCGTTTCAGGTAGCCTGATTCTTTGCGCCAACTTTTTCAGGTAGCCTTTTGAGGCTGCGCGGAACATTCCACACAAATTTATAGTGAATTAACAAAAAACGCTACTGCGTTAGCTCGCCTTGCCGTACTACCTGTACTGTCTTCGGCTCGCCGCCTTGTCCCGTTTTTTGTTAATCCACTATACCGAGCTTGCCCCCTCTGCCGGTGTGGAGCCAGCAAAGCAAAGGCTACCTGAAAACGCTTCTGCCATTTTTAGGTAGCCTTTGTCTTGCCCGCAGCGCCTAGCGGCTTCTGGCCTTAAACTCCTGCAAATGCCGGCTGCCGGCCAGCCACGCGCCGGCCATGCCCAGCCCGCACACCACCGCCACAATCACCGCCATCTCCCAGCCGTGGAAGAAGCGCCAATCCAAATTCAGGCCGTAGGGGCGGAAAATCTGGTCGGCCAGCGGGCGGGCGCTGCGCATCAGCCAGCCGCACAAGAGCAGGCTCAGGGCGGAAGACAGCACGCCCTGCCACAGCGCCTGATAGAGGAAAGGCCGGCGGATAAACGAAGCGGGCGCACCCAAAAGCTTGGTGATTTCGATTTCCTCGCGCCGGCTGAGGATTTGCAGGCGGCTGGTGTTATACGCCACCAACACCAGCGCCGCGCCCAGCGTGCACACCAGGAAATAGAAAATCCGGTGCACGAATTCATTGATTTGAAACAGCGTCTGCATCCATTCGGCGTCCATCTGCACGCTCTCGGCCTTGGGCAGCGCCGCCAAATCGGTGCGCAGCGCGGTTTGCTCCTGCGGCGTGGCGCCCGCTTTGGGCGTGACCACAAAGGCATCTGGCAGCGGGTTGCCGTCCAGCATCGACACCAAATCCTGCCCGTCGAAGGCCTGTTGCAGCTCGGCCATGCCCTGCTGCTTGCTCACGTATTCGGCGGTGGCGATGCGGCTGTCTTCCGCCAACTTGGCGCGGATGGCGGCCACGTCGCCCTCGCCCGCTTCGGGCGCGAGGTAGATAGTCATCTGCGGGGCTTGGTTGAGCCGGCCGAGCACCTGCGTGCTGCTTTGCACGCCGAGGTACAGCATCAGCGGCAGGGTCATGGCGGCGGCCAGCATCAGCAGCACCAGCAATGTGCCCAAGGGCTGGCGCAAAAGGCGGGCGAAGGCTTGGGCGGCGGCTTCGAAATGCAGCGAGAGATAGTGTTTCATGCGGCAAACCTGCCTTCCTGCAAACGCAAAATGCGGTGGCCGTAGTCGGCCATCAGGGTTTCGTCGTGCGCGGCCACAATCACGGTGGTGCCGGCTTCGTGGAAGGTTTTGAAGAGCTCCATGATGTCGAGCGCGTAGGCGCGGTCGAGGTTGGCGGAGGGCTCGTCGGCAATCAAGAGGCCGGGCTGGTGCACCACGGCGCGGGCAATGCACAAGCGCTGCTGCTCGCCGCCGGAAAGGGTGATGGGGTCGGCCAGCTCGCGCCCGCCCAGGCCGACTTTCTCGATGGCGATGCGGGCGCGCTTGTCGGCGGTTTTGCGGTCGTAGCCGATGATGCGCAGCGGCAGCAGCACGTTTTGCAGCACGTTGCGGTCGAACAGGATTTTGTGGTCTTGAAACACCAGCCCGATGTGCTGGCGCAGGTAGCCTAAGCGGCTGTCGTTGAGCGTGCCGAGGTCTTGGCTGTTCATCCACACTTTGCCGGAAGTGGGCTTGGTGATGCCGGCAATCAGCTTGAGCACGGTGGATTTGCCGGCGCCGGAATGCCCGGCCACGAAAATCATCTCGCCCTTGCTGATTTTGAAGCTCACGTTTTGCAGGGCGCGGAAGCCGCCGGGGTAGGTTTTGGAAACTTGTTCGAAACGGATCATGATGTGGGGTTGGAATGTGGACAAAGATTTTTCAGGTAGCCTGTATGCCGGCTCAGGCGCGCCGGAGGCTACCTGAAAAACATCTTGCGGATTATACGGCAATTCCCGCTCGCCCAACACCAAGCCCGCGCGCAGAAATGGTATCATCCGCGCTTTAATTACCCCGAAGAGAGCGCCATGACTGCCTGGCCCACCCCCGATTTCGAACGCAAAATCTGCCCGCCCGAAGCCTTGGCCGAAAGGCTTGCCGAACTGCCGCGCCCGCTGGTGTTCACCAACGGCTGCTTCGACATCCTGCACCGCGGCCACGTAAGCTACCTCGCCCAGGCCCGCACCCTCGGCGCCGCACTGGTGCTCGCGCTGAACACCGACGATTCCGTGCGCCGACAGGGCAAAGGCAGCGACCGCCCCATCAACCCGCTGGCCAACCGTGCCGCCGTGGCCGCCGCGCTCGCGAGCGTGGATGTGGTTACCTGGTTCGACAGCGACACCCCCGCCGCGCTGATTGAGCAAGTTCGGCCCGACATTCTGGTGAAGGGCGGCGACTGGCTACCTGAAAACATCGTCGGCGCCGCCGAAACCCTCGCGCGCGGCGGCCAAGTGTATTCCATCCCCTTCCTGCACCAAACCTCCACCACCCAAACCCTGGCCAAAATCCGCGCCTCGGAGCCCGCCGCATGATGCAGGAAATCCACTGGCAGCTCCTCGCCGCCCTCGCCGACGGCCAGGCGCACCATGTTACCGAGCTGGCGCGCCGCATCGGTCTCAAGCCGCCGCAGCTCAACGCCCTCTGGCAGCAGATGCCGCCGCACATCCGCGGCCTTCTGCGCCAGCAAGATGGCCGCTGGCGGCTGGTGCGCCCCCTGGCGATTTTGGACGAAGCCCTGTTGCGGCAGCAGGCGCAGGCCGCCGGCTGGCAGGCCGAGCTGTTGCCCGAACACCCTTCCAGCAACAGCTACCTCATCGCCCAGGCCAAAGAGCAGGGCGCCGACATCCACCGCCGCATTGTGTTTGTCCACCACCAAACCCAAGGCCGCGGCCGGCAGGGGCGCAGCTGGCAGAGCCGAATCGGCGAATGCCTGATGTTTAGCGCCGGTTGGCGTTTTGCCCGCGCGCAGGCCGAATTGGGCGGGCTCACGCTCGTGGCCGCGCTGGTGTGCTGCCGTGCCCTGCGCGGTTTGGGCGTGCCGGCGCAGATTAAGTGGCCGAACGATTTGGTGATCGGCGGCGAAAAGCTCGGCGGCATCCTCACCGAAACCGCCCGCCGCAACAGCCAAACCGCCATCGTGGTGGGCATCGGCATCAATTTTGTGCAGCCCAAGGCGGTGGAAGCTGCCGAAGCCGTGCAGGGCAGCGCGCCGCATGCCAGCGTTGCCCGCCTCACCGAGCGCCTGCTGCCCGATTTGGCTGTCGCCTTCGAACAGTTTGACCGCGAAGGCCTCGCCCCCTTCCTTGCCGACTACCACGCCTGCCACCGCGACCAAAACCAGCCGGTGCGCCTGCTACGCGACGGGCAAACCCTGCTGCAAGGCACCGCGCTGGGCGTGGACAACAGCGGCGCGCTGCACATCCTCGATGCCGACGGCGTGGAGCACAGCATCGTGAGCGGCGAAATCAGCCTGCGCCCGCTGCACGGCCACACCGCGCCCGCGGCGAAGCCTGCCGACAGCAAAATGCTGCTGCTGGATGCCGGCAACAGCAAGCTCAAATGGGCCTGGGTGGAGCACGGCCGCATGGTGGCGGTGGACAAAACTTCTTATTGGAACTTGGAGCCCTTTACCCACAGCTGGCGCCAGCACAGCGGGGAAAACGTGCGCATCATCGGCTCGGCGGTGTGCGGCGCGGCCAAGCAGCAGGCCGTGGCCGAGCAGCTCGGCCGCGAGCCCGAATGGCTGGGCTCCATGCCGCAGGCCTTGGGCATCCGCAACCACTACCGCCGCGTGAGCGAGCATGGTGCCGACCGCTGGTTCAATATCCTCGGCAGCCGCCTCTTCACGCCGCATGCCTGCGTGGTGGTGAGCTGCGGCACGGCCGTCACCATCGACGCGCTCACCGCCGACAACCACTATTTGGGCGGCAACATCATGCCCGGCTTCAACCTGATGAAGGAAGCCATGGCGCAACACACCGCCAACCTCAACCGCCCCGCCGGCCGACCCTACCCCTTCGGCACCACCACCGCCAATGCCATGGCCGGCGGCATGATCGATGCCGTGTGCGGCGCGGTGATGCTGATGCACGAACGTTTGCGGCAGAAACAGCCCGACGCGCCCACCGCCGTGATCATCACCGGCGGCGGCGCGGCCAAAATCAAACAGGGGCTACCTGAAAAATTTGCTTTGGACAACCCCATTCAAATTGTGGATAATCTCGTGCTTCACGGATTACTCAACTGGGCTGTACAAACATGAAGTGGCTGTTTGCCATTCTGGTGGCGTTAAACATCATCGTTTTCGGCGGCATGCTGGTTACGCGCATGGCGCAGCCGCAGCCTGCGCCCGTGGTGCAGCAACAGCCGCAGCAGCCCACCACCGTGGTGGTGCATGCCGCGCCCGCTCAAAGCACCGCGCCGCAGCAGGCGCAGCAGGGCGTGCCCGTATTGCCGGTGGATGCCGCCCGCCCGCGCCAGAGCGCCTCGCCCGCCCGCGGCAACGCCCCTGCCCAAAGCAAACCCGCCGAAGGCCAACCCAAGCCCACGCCCGAAAGCGGCATCCGCGCCCCCAGCACCGCCTGCACCGCCACCGCGCTCTTGCCCGAAGACGACTACCACCGCATCAAAGGCTTGCTCGCCCGTTGGCCGCACGCCGCCACCCGCGTGGTCGAGCGCCGCCGCGACGGCGGCCGTGCCCAGCGCGGCGGCGAACGCTACCAGGTGAGCGTGGCCATCGAAGGCGACGTGCAGGAATTCACTGCCAAGCTGCGCGCGCAGGGCTTCCGCGGCGCCAGCGTATCCGGCGGCCGCATGAGCCTGGGTTCCTTTGTCAACGAGCGCCAGGCCGAGCAAACCGCCGTGAAAGCGCGCCAAGCCGGGCTGAACCCGCAAATCGCCCGCACCGGCTCCGGCGGCGGCGAGCAATCCGCCGAATTGGGCGAATCCAAAATGCAGGTAACCTTCATGAATGTGGACGACAACGCCGCCGCCGGCATCAGCAGCGTGATCGGCCGCTATTCCAGCCTGCGCCGCGCCCCCTGCCGCCGCTAAATACGCCCTGAATACACGGAAGGCTACCTGAAAACCAATTTTCAGGTAGCCTTTATCCTTTTTGCCCTATTGCTTGATTAGGCTACCTGAAAGCCCCCGCCCGTTTCGCTATAATGCCGCCATCCTCCTTTTCCTCCAGCGGCCAGCCATGCTCCACCTCTACCAATCCAACCGCCTCGAATTCCTCGCCGAAACCGCCGTTGCCCTAATGCAGACCAGCCCGCCTGCCTCCGCCTTCGCGCCCGAAGAAATCATCGTGCAGAGCCAGGGCATGCGCCGCTATCTCAATCACTATTTGGCCGAACGCAGCGGCATCGCCGCCAACCTCAAGTTCAGCCTGCCCGCCGCCCTTAGCTGGCAGCTCACCCGCCGTTTCCTGCCGCACGCCCCCCGGCTGAACCCCTTCGCCCCCGAAGTGTTGCGCTGGCGCCTGCTGCCCCTGCTTGATCCCGCCGGAGAGCATGCCGCCGCGCTGCCGCCCGTGTTGCAGGGCTACCTGAACAGCAGTCCCACCGCCGCCTACCACCTCGCCGGCCGCCTGGCCGACGTATTCGACCAATACCTCGTGTATCGCCCGCAATGGCTCGACCAATGGGAACGCGGCCGCCTCAACGATTTGGGCAGCGACGAAGCCTGGCAGGCCGAATTGTGGCGCATCCTCGCCGCGCAAAGCCCTGCCGCCCACCGCGCCGCCCAGCATCAGCAGCTGCTCGCCGCCCTCCGAGCCGAAAGCCTGCCGCAACGCTACCTCGCCTTCGGCATCTCCACCCTCGCCCCCGTGTATCTCGACCTGCTCGAAGCTCTGGCCGAACACACCGAAATCCACCTCTTCGCCGTCAATCCCAGCCAGCAATACTGGGGCGACCTGCCCAGCCCCAAGCGCCTGGCCAAGCGCCCCCACCCCGCCGCCGCCGAAGCCGGCCACCCCCTGCTCGCCTCGCTGGGCAAGCAGGGCCGCGACTTCTTCGACCACCTTGCCGCCAGCAGCCGCCCCGTGGCAGAAATCGAGCTTTATCCCGCCCCGCCCGAATCCCCCAGCCTGCTGCAACGCCTGCAAACCGACATCCAGCTCTTGAGGCTACCTGAAAAAATGCCCGAAGCCGGTGGCAATCCCGCAGACGGCAGCATCACCATCCAAGCCGCCCACAGCCCCCTGCGCGAGCTGCAAATCCTCAAAGACCACCTCCTGCGCCGCCTAGCCGAACAGCCCGATTTGCAGCCGCACCACATCGCCGTGCTCACCCCCGCCATCGAAGACTACCTGCCCTTCATCCAAGCTGTCTTCGGCGAAGCCGCCCCCGGCAGCCGCGCCTTGCCCTACAACATTGCCGACGTGCGCCTCAGCCGCAGCCAGCCCCTCATGCTCCTGGCCGAGCAGCTCATTGCCCTCATGCAGAGCCGTTTCGAAACCGAACGCCTGCCGCCCCTGCTCGACCACGACACCGTGCGCCGCCAATGGCAAATCGGCGCCGACGATGCCGACTTCCTGCGCCACAGCAGCGCCGAGCTCAACATCCGCTGGGGCGCCGATGCCGCCATGCGCGCCCAATACGGCGGCAGCGGCCAAGCCTTCACCTGGCAGCAGGGCGAAGAGCGCAGCGTGCTCGGCTGGCTGCTGCCCGCCGGCCGGGGCGAACTGTGGCAGGGCGTGCACCCCTATGCCGCCGATTTGGCGCAGCAGCCCGCTCAAGCCGCCTGGTTCGTCCTGCTGCACCACCTGCGCGCCCACCACCGCCAATGGCAAAACCCCGCCGATGTGGCCGGCTGGATCGAGCGCTTCCGCAGCCTCCTGGCCGACGCCACCGGCGATGCCTCCGCCGAAGCCGACCAGGCCGCCCACCAGCAAATCATGC
Source organism: Eikenella longinqua (assembly GCF_001648355.1). GTDB lineage: Bacteria > Pseudomonadota > Gammaproteobacteria > Burkholderiales > Neisseriaceae > Eikenella > Eikenella longinqua. Next base: position 40,120 of record NZ_LXSL01000013.1, read on the forward strand.
AGGCGCTGGCCGACTGGCAAGCCGAAGCCGAGCTGGCCGGCTACCGCGCCCCGCTCCCGCCCGACACCGCCTGCGAACACCTGCGCCTCTTCCTCGACCAAAGCAGCGAAGCTGGCTTTTTGCGCGGCGGCATCACCTTTTGCAGCATGGTGCCCATGCGCAGCCTGCCGTTCCCCACCCTCTGCCTGCTCGGCCTCAACGACGGCAAGTTCCCCCGCCAAACCAAAGCCCCCGCCTTCGACCTCATCGCCCGCCATCCCCAGGCCGGCGACCGTTCCCGCCGCGACGACGACCGCTACCTCTTCCTCGAATCCCTCATCAGCGCCCGCCGCGAGCTCTACCTCTCCTACATCGGCCGCGACTACCACAAAGACGAAGCCCAAGCTCCCTCCCCGCTGTTGAGCGAGCTGGTGGACACCCTTGCCCAAATGACCGGCCAAAGCAGCGCCGACTTCGCCGCCGCCCACATCCGCCAACACCCCCTGCAAGCCTTCTCTGCCCGCTATTTTTCAGGTAGCCCCCATGCCGGGCAGGCCGATTTTTCAGGTAGCCTTTCCAGCACCCGTCAAGACTACGCCCAAGCCCTCAACCAGCCCCCCACAGAGCCGCCCCCCTTTATCGGCGATACCCCGCCCGCTGCCGAATCCCCCGCCGCAATCCCGCTCGGCAGCTTCCTCTATTTCTGGAAAAACCCCGTGCGCTATTGGCTGCGCCACGCCCTGCAATGGCGGCGCCCCTATGCCGAAGCCCCCGCCGACTCCGCCGAGCCCTACGCCATCGCCGACCCCGCCGCCGTCAAACAACACTACCTCGACGCCCGCCGACATCACGAAAACTTCGCCCACACCGAAGCGCGACTGCGCGCCGAAAGCCTGCTGCCCGCCGGCCTGCTTGGCCAGTTGCTGCAAGAGCCGGAGCGCACCGCCGTCAAACAGCTCGATTCCGCCCTGCTCACCAGCCCCCGCCGGCCCGACTTCCCCTTCCGTTTTGTGCACCGCGGCATCGTGCTCGCCGGCAGCCTCAGCCACCTGCACCAACACGGCCAAATCTTCTACCGCGCCCAAGACCTCAACGCCCCCGACACCATCGAGCTCTGGCTGCAACACCTCGTTTATTGCGCTGTCGCCCCCCAGCCGCAGGCCACCCACCTCGTTTGCCCCGCCAGCCCGCAAACCCTGCCCCCGCTGCCGGGCAACGAAGCCGCCGAGCTGCTCGGCCGCTGGCTCGACTACTACGCCCTCGGCCAACGGCAGCCGCTGCCCTTCTTCCCCCGCACCTCGCTTGCCGCCGCCCAAGCCTGCACCGCCGACGACCTTACCGCCGGCAGGCTACCTGAAGCAGCCCTCAAAGCTGCCCGCAGCAAATACCGTGATGGCTACAATTACTCCGGCCAAAACCAAGACCGCGAAGTCGCCCAAGTGTTCAGCCGCAACGATGACGAGCCCATCGAGAGCCCCCTGTTTGCCAACATCGTGCTCGAGCTGCTCGCCCCGCTGGCTCTGCACCTGACCCCCAAAGCCGGCAAGGGCAAAAAGGCTACCTGAAAAATCCGGCCAGCTGCTGGAAGCAGAATTTTCAGATAGCCTCTCAAGCGCGCCTGCAAATGCTGAAAAATACAAACATATGTATTAAAAGAATTTTCTAGGATATTCGTGTGGCGGTGCGATTTTTTTTACCACTTTCGGCAAAATTTTTATTGACAACTCCCGCGCCCATCCCTAAAATGCGCGTCTTCCTTTCCCCGATAGCTCAGTCGGTAGAGCGACGGACTGTTAATCCGCAGGTCGCTGGTTCGAGCCCAGCTCGGGGAGCCAAAGGGTCGTTAGCTCAGTCGGTAGAGCAGCGGACTTTTAATCCGTTGGTCGAGCGTTCGAATCGCTCACGACCCACCAAATTCCAGAAAGCCTAAACATCCCGTTTAGGCTTTTTCTCTATCCGCATTCGGCCAAACCATCATGCCCGCCACCGCCTCCCTCCCCGCCCGCCGCCTTTCCGTTGCCCCCATGCTGGATTGGACGGACAGGCATTACCGCTACCTCGCCCGCCAAATCAGCCGCCATGCCTGGCTCTACACCGAAATGATTCATGCCGGCGCCATCATCCACGGCGATGCCGAACGCTTTCTCGGCAAAGACGAGGGTGAAAACCCGGTGTCGCTGCAACTGGGCGGCAGCCACCCCGCCGATTTGGCCCGAGCCGCCAAAAAAGCCGCGCAATACGGCTACGACGAAATCAACCTCAACTGCGGCTGCCCCAGCCCGCGCGTGCAGAAAGGCGCGTTCGGTGCCTGCCTGATGAACGAAGTCGGCTTGGTGGCCGACTGCCTCAACGCCATGCAGGATGCCGCGCCCGACTGCGCCGTCACCATCAAGCACCGCATCGGCATCGACCGCCAGACCGACTATCACACCGTGCGCGATTTCGTCGGCACCCTCGCCGGGCAAACCGCCTGCCGCACCTACATCGTCCACGCCCGCAACGCCTGGCTGGAAGGCCTTTCGCCCAAAGAAAACCGCGACGTGCCGCCGCTGAAATACGACTACGTTTACCGCCTCAAGCAAGACTTCCCCGAGCTGGAAATCATCATCAACGGCGGCATCAAAACCAACGCCGAAATCGCCGAACACCTGCGGCACGTAGACGGCGTGATGATCGGGCGCGAGGCCTACCACAACCCCATGCTCATGCAAGCGTGGGACAGGTTGTTTTACGGCGAAAGGCTACCTGAAACCGATTTCGACACCCTGATTCCCGCGCTCTACCGCTACATGCAGCGCATGCTCGCCGCCGACCCCGGGCTCTCCGTCCGCCACATGCTGCGCCACTACCTCGGCCTGTTGCACGGCCGCCCCAACGCCCGCCTGTGGCGCCAGATGCTCTCCGATGCCAAATTGCTCCAAAGCAACCGACCCGAGCTGATTCTGGAAACCTGGGCCAAAGTCTCCGCCGCGCCGGAAGCCTGAGCCACGGCAAATCGCGCGCCCAAAGCAAACAGCAGCCCGTTAAGCTGCTGTTTTTGCCTGTCAGGCTACCTGAAAATTGATCGATTATTTTTCAGGTAGCCTTTCCCAAAGCTTCCGGCCTCAGCCGAAAAAGCCGATGCGCACCTGAATCAGTTTTTCCAACTCGCTCACCACGCGGCGTCGCGCCACGAAAAGGATGATGTGGTCGCCGTCGGCCAGCTCCACGTCTTGGTGCCCCATAAACACTTCCTTGCCGCGCACCACGGCCGCCACGTGGCAGCCGCTGGGCCAGCGCACCGAGCGCACGCGCCTGCCCACCAGCTTGGAGGTGTCGCGGTCGCCGTGGGCGATGATTTCGATGGCTTCCGAGCTGCCGCCGCGCAAGGGGTGTACCGCTTCCACGTCGCCGCGCCGGATGTGCGCCAGAATCGAACCGATGGTGACCAAATGGGGCGACACCACGATGTCGATGGTGTTGCCTTGCAGCAGGTCCACGTAGCTGGAGCGGTTGACGATGGCGATCACGCGTTTGGCGCCGAGGCTTTTGGCCAGCATGCCGGCCATGATGTTGTTTTCGTCGTCGTTGGTGAGCGCGCAAAACACGTCGATTTCGTCGATGTATTCGCCTTCGAGCAGGCCTTCGTCTACTGCCGAGCCGTGCAGCACCAGCGCGCTGTTGAGGTTTTCCGACAGCCATTCGGCACGTTTTTCGTTGTTTTCGATGATTTTCACGTCGAAATGCTGCTCGAGCTGGCGGCTGAGGCGGAAGCCGATCTGGCCGCCGCCGGCAATCATCACGCGCCGCGTGGGCTGCTGTTTCGGGCGCAGTTCGCGCAGCACTTCGGCCACCTGCGAGGTGGGCGCGGCCACAAACACTTCGTCGTCTTGCTGAATCACGGTTTGCGGCGTGGGCATGATGAGCTTGTTGTTGCGGTATACGGCGCAGATTTGGCAGTTGGTGCCTTCGGGCAGGTGTTCGTGGATGACGTGGATGGGCTTGCCCAGGAGCCGCCCGCCGCTTTGCGCGCGCACCACCAGCATGCGCACTTTGTCTTCGGCGAAGGTGAGTACTTGCAGGGCGCTGGGGTGGCAGAGCAGGTCGGCCAGCCGCTCGGTAACCAGTTGCTCGGGGCAGATGGATTCGCTCACGTCGAACAAATCGAGCGTGCCGCGGCTCACGGGCTCGTCTTCTCCTTCGCGGCCGGTGTATTCGAGATAGTCGGAAAGGCGCACGCGGGCGATGCGGTTGGGAATGTTGAACAAGCTGGCGGCGAGCTTGCAGGCGGCGAGGTTGGTTTCGTCGTGGCGAGTGAGGGCGAGCAGCAGGTCGGTGTCGTAGGCGCCGCCTTCGGCCATCACGGCGGGGGAGGAGCCGTTGCCGAGCAGGGTTTGCACGTCGAGCTTGCCGCCGATGTTGCGCAGGGCGTCGGGGTCGTTGTCGATAACGGTTACGTCGTGGTTGGGGATTTCAACCAGATTCTGCGCCACGGCGGTGCCGACTTGACCGCTGCCTAATATTAGGATTTTCATGGTGGATGGCCGGATGGGAAAGGGGAGGGCGGCGGTGCCGCCGAATATGGGGCATTATACAAGGCAGCAGGCGCTCAAAATAGTGAGGCTACCTTTTTCAGGTAGCCTTCTTTTTCAGGTAGCCTTTACGGCTGGGGAAATAAGCGCTTCCGCTGTCGCTAGGCCGTTATCGTTTGCAGGCCGGAGGCCAGCTGCTTGAGCCGTTCGGGTTTGATCAGGCGGATGTGTTTGTATTCCACTTCGATGATGCCCTCCTGGCTGAATTTCGACAAAGTGCGGCTCACCGTTTCCAGCTTCAGCCCCAGATAGCTGCCGATTTCCTCGCGCGACATGCGCAGGATGAAATCATTGGCCGCCAGGCCGCGTTTTTTCAGGCGCTGCGAGAGGTTGAGCAGGAAGGCTGCCAGCCGCTCTTCGGCGCGCATATTGCCCAACAGCAACATCACGTTTTGGTCGCGCACGATTTCTTCGCTAAACAAGCGGTAGAAATGCAGTTGCAATTGGGGCACGGCCAGGCACAATTCTTCCATATTGCGGTAGGGCAGCTCGCACACTTCGGTGTCTTCCAGCGCCACCGCGTCGCAGTGGTGCATTTGGTTGCACATGCCGTCCATGCCCACCAATTCGCCCGACATGAAAAAACCGGTTACCTGATCGCGCCCGTCTTGGCTGGCAATCACCGTTTTCAGGAAACCGGTACGGATCACATACAGCGAAGCGAATTCGTCGCCGTTGTGAAACAGGAAATCGCCCTTTTTCAGGCGGCGGCTGCGTTTAACGACGGCATCAATCCGCCCCACCTCCGCCGCCATCGACGGGGCGGGATGGCACAGTTCCTTGAAAACGCATCGGGAACAGGTTGTGGCGCTATGCAATACTTTCATGTGTGTGCTGGCTTTCAAACTAAAGGCGGCTGCATCATCTTTACCCTCGGCAAACGGCTAAATTCCAGCCGGTTGCAGCAATTATCGTTTATACTCGCCGCTGCGGCGAATCGGCACAGGCAGGCCGCCGAACGGCTTGTATTGTACCCGATTTCCCCGCCAAAGCATACACTACAAAATTACCAAAAATAACATACCCATGAACACCAGCCACAGCCAAGAAATCATCTTCGACCGCAAGCTTATTGCCTCGCTGCCCGCCAACGGCCCGCGCTACACCTCCTACCCCACCGCCGACCGCTTCCATGCCGGCTTCACCGCCGCCGACTACGCCCAAGCCGTGCAACAGCGCGCCCCCGGCCCGCTCTCGCTCTACATCCACATCCCCTTCTGCAACACCATCTGCTACTACTGCGGCTGCAACAAAATCATCACCAAAGACACCAGCCGCGCCGACCAATACCTAGGCTACCTGAAAAAAGAATTCGCCCTGCAGGCCGAACTCCTGCAAGGCAAGCCCGAGCTGGCCCAGCTCCACTTCGGCGGCGGCACCCCCACCTTCCTCTCCGACGCCCAGCTCGATTTCGTATTCGACACCATCCGCCGCCACTTCACCCTGACGCCCCAAGGCGAATACTCCATCGAAATCGACCCGCGCAAAGTGAGCCGCCAAACCGTATTGTTCCTCGGCTCGCTCGGATTCAACCGCATGAGCGTGGGCATACAGGATTTCGACCCGCAAGTGCAGCAGGCGGTAAACCGCATCCAGAGCGAAGAAGAAACCCGCATCGTGATTGATGCCGCCCGCGAAGCCGGTTTCCAATCCGTGAGCGTCGATTTGATTTACGGCCTGCCGCACCAAACCCCCGCCACCATGCAGCAAACGCTGGATAAAGTGCTCGCCCTTGCCCCCGACCGCCTCGCCGTGTACCACTATGCCCACCTGCCGCACATCTTCAAGCCGCAGCGCCGCATCGACACCAACGCCGTGCCCGACAGCAACACCAAGCTCGACATGCTCCAGCAAATCGTTCAGCGGCTGGGCAGCGAAGGCTACGTTTTCATCGGCATGGATCACTTCGCCAAACCGCAAGACGAGCTCGCCGTCGCCCTGCGCGAAGGCCGCCTGCAACGCAACTTCCAAGGCTATTCCACCCATGCCGACTGCGACCTTATCGCCGTCGGCCTCTCCTCCATCGGCAAAATCGGCCGCATCTACAGCCAAAACCAGCGCCATCTCGACGACTACTACGCCGACCTCGACGCCGGCCGCCTGCCCGTTTTCCGCGGCTACAGCCTCAATGATGACGACCTGCTGCGCCGCCGCCTGATCCAAGATCTTATGTGCCGCTTCGGCCTCAATTTTGCTGATTACGAAGCCGAATGCCGCCAGCCCTTCGCCCAATATTTCGCCGCCGAGCTTGCCGACCTGGCCCAGCTTGCCGCCAAAGGCCTGGTCGAGCTAAACAACGCCGGCTTGCGCGTTACCCCCAAAGGCCGCTTCCTCATCCGCAACATCGCCATGGTGTTCGACCACCACCTGCGCCACCGCGACACCGTCGCCAAATATTCACAAACCGTGTGAGCAGAGTTTCCACCCCGCAGCCCAAACGGGCAAACAAATTTTCAGGTAGCCTCCCGCAACAGGCTACCTGAAAATGATATCTTGCCAAGCAAGGCTGGGTTTCTGCGAAGCGAAAATTTTCAGGTAGCCTTCTGCCGCTCCAGATGGAGGCTACCTGTAAAGCGCAGCTGCAACGAAGTTGAAACGCGCAAAGCGGATTTCGCTAAAACGTGAGCCGCAGCTCGGGCATTGATGCCCGGCTGTTTTATAATGCGCGGCTGAACATATCGGGCATTGATGCTCTGCCGTTTTGTTTTTCAGGTAGCCCGAACCGATGGCGGTACAGCAACGCCGCCCGCCCATCCAACCAAACCCAAACCCGACGCCATGCCCATCCTCTCCCTGCTCAACCGTTCTCCCGATTCCCCGCTGGCCGACAATTGGACAGCCGCGCAGTTTTCCGCCGCCACGCTCTCTTTGGCCGCGCGTTTGCGCGCGCACAATATTCAGGCCGCCGCGCTGTGGTTCGATGATGCGGCGCGGTTTGCCTCCGCGCTGCTGGCCGCGTGGCTGGCGGGGGCGGAGGTGTATCTGCCGCCCAATCTGGCCGAGGAAAACCGCCGCTGGGCGGAGGCGCGGGGCGCGGTGTGGCTGAGCGACGTGCCCGAGGTTTCAGACGGCCTCTGGCTGTACGACGAAGCGGCGGAGCAGGCGGCTGCGCCTTCGGAAGCGTTTGCATGGCCGCATGAAAACGTGCTGTATCTGAAAACCTCCGGCTCTTCGGGCGAGGCGAAAACCATTGTGAAAACGCGCGCGCAGATGCTGGCGGAAGCGGCGGCGGTGGCGCAGAGGCTACCTGAAAACTGGCGCGGCCTCTCCGCCGTGGGCAGCGTCAGCCCGCAGCATTTGTACGGGCTGACTTTCCGCGTGTTCGTACCGCTGGCGGCGGGCTGGGCCATCGGGCGGCGGCAGTGCGTGTATCCCGAGCTGCTGCTGGCCGATTCGCGCCGCGAATGCCTGTGGATTGCCAGCCCCGCGCTGCTAAACCGTTTGGGCGAAGGGCGCGATTGGGCGCGGCTGCGCGGGCGGGTGTGCGGCATCGTCAGCGCGGGCGGGCTGCTGCCCGAAGCGACCGCCGCACTGCTGCAAGAGAAGCTGGGCTTTGCGCCGCACGATGTGTACGGCAGCACGGAAACCGGCGTGATTGCGCTGCGGCAGGGCGGGGAATGGGAACTGTTGCCCGAAGTGGAAGCCGCCGTGGATGAGCAAAATCGTTTTCAGGTAGCCTCACCGTGGAGCGGCGGGGTGCAGCAAACCGCCGATGCAGTGCGGCTGCACGGGCGGCGGCTAGAGCTGCTCGGCCGCCAAGACCGCATCATCAAGCTGGAAGACAAGCGCGTGTCGCTGGCGCAGTTGGAGCACGACCTGCTGGCGCACGCTTGGGTTGCCGACGCGCATTGCGCCCGCCACCCGCAGCACGGCCGGATTGCGGCGTGGACGGCCTTGAACGAAGCGGGCATCGCCGCATTGCGCGAACAGGGCCGTGCCGCCGTGGCGCAAAGCCTGAAGCGGCATCTGGCCAAAACGCAGGACACCGCCGCATTGCCGCGCTATTGGCGGTTTGCCGCCGAACTGCCGCGCAACCCGCAGGCGAAAATCCGCGAACAGGATTTTCAGACGGCCTTTACCGTGCCGCAAACCGCGCCGCAGTGGGTTTTGGTGTCGCAAAACGACGAGGCGCGCGAATATGCGTTTGAAGGCGTTGTGCCGCTGGATTTGGCCTGGTTCGGCGGCCATTTTGCCGATTTCCCGCTGGTGCCCGGCGTGATCGAAATCCAGTGGGCGATGGATTTGGCGGCGCGTTTCGACTGGGGCAGGAAACAAGTGAAGCAGATGGAAAACCTGAAATACCAACACTTTGTGCGCCCGCACGACACGGTGCGGCTCACGCTGCGCCACGATGCGGCGAAAAACAAAATCCATTTCGCCATCGCGCAGGGCGACACGCCTTGCGCCTCGGGCAGGGTGGCGCTGCATGACTAGGCTCGCGTGGCTGTATGCCCTGCTGCTGGCCTTTGCCGCCGCGTGGCTGGGCTGGGGGATAGCGCAGGGTGGCCGCCTGCAAACCGACCTCACCGCGCTGTTGCCCGCCGACGCGCAGGTGGACGAAGTGTGGCGCGCGGCCGACGAAGCAGGCGAGAAACAGCTCAACGGCCAAATCCTGCTCCTGGTGGGCAGCAGCGATGCCGACCGCGCCTTCGCCGCCGCCGAGCAGGTGGCCGCCGCGTGGCAGCAAAGCGGCCTGTTCGCAGCGGTGGACAGCCGTCTGGATCCCGATTTGGCGCAACTGCGGCAAGACATCCGCAGTCTCGGCGCAAACGCCCTGCCGCGCGAACAGCAGCAGCTTCTGTTGCACGACCCCACAGCCTATTTCCAGCAACGCGCTGAAGACGCGGCCAACCCGTTTGCCGCGCAAATCGTGCCGCTGGAAGACGACTGGCTCGGCTTCGCCCGCTTCGTACAGCAAAAACAGCCCGCCAGCCGCCTGCAATGGCACAGCGGCAACGGCATGCTGTATAGCGAGCAGGACGGCCTCACTTGGGTGTGGCTGCGCGCGAGGCTACCTGAAAAAGCGGCTGCCGACCAAGCCGAACGCCTGCTGCCGCTTCTGGCCGATTCCCGCGCCCAAGCCGAACGCGGCGGCTACCGCCTGTTGGCGGCGGGCGGCGCGTTGTTTGCCGCCGAAGCCAAAGTGCAGTCGGAGCGCGAAAGCGGGCTGATGTCCGCCGTCGGCCTGTCGCTCACCTTCGCCCTGCTGCTGGCCGTGTTCCGCAGCCCGCGCGTGTTTGCGCTGGCCTTGCCGCTGGGCGCGGGTATGCTGCTGGGCGCGGCGGCGGTGGTGGCCGTGTTTGGGCAGATGCACATCCTCGCCGTGGTCATCGGCACGAGTTTGGTCGGGATGCTGGTGGACTTTCCGCTGCACTGGCTCACGCCCTCGGTGTTTTCGCCCCACTGGCAGGCCGCGCCCGCCATGCGCCGCGTTTTGCCCGCCTTCTTGGCCGGGCTGGGCATCACCGCCACGGGCTATCTGCTGCTCGCCTTCACGCCGCTGCCCGTGCTGCGCCAAACCGCCGTGTTTTCCGTGGCCGCGCTCACGGGCGCATTTGCCGCCACCGTGCTCCTGCTGCCGCCGCTGTTTCGCGGCTACCGCCCCCGCGCCGCCTGGTTTGCCGCCGCCATGCACAAGCTCGCCACCGCACGGTTGCACTGGCTGCTTGTCCCGCTGTTGCCGCTGGCCGCCGCAGGCTACCTGAAAACCGATTGGCGCGACGACATCCGCGATTGGGCGGCACTTTCCCCGCAGCGTATCGCCGAAATGCGCCAAGTGGCCGACATCAGCGGCAGCGACAGCGGCGGCCGCAGCATCCTCGTGCAGGCCGATGATGCAGACGAACTCTTGCGCCGCAGCGCGCAAGTGGAAACCGCCCTGCGGCCATTGGTCGGCAAAGGCGGTCTCGGCGGCGTGCAGTCGCTCAACCAATGGCTGCTGCCCGCCGACGAACAACAAGCCCTGCGCCAGCAGTTGCAACGCCTCGCCGCGCAGCCTTCCCCCGCCGCCGACCCCATGCTCCAGCTCGGCCTGCATCCCGACACCATCCAAACTGCCCTGCACCAAGCCGCCGAACAGCCGCCCGTGTCCCTCGCGCAAGCCCTGCGCCCGCAGATGGCCGAAGCCTGGCGCAGCCTGTATCTGGGCAACATCGGCGGGCAGGAAGCCGCCCTCGTGCGCGTGCAGGGTTTGAACGATGCCGCCGCCGTGCAAACCGCGCTCGCCGCCCTGCCGTGCAATCAAGGCCGAACCTGCGCCCGCCTGGTGGACAAACGCGCCCGGCTGAACGAACTCTTCCGCCACACCCGCAACCACGCCGCCTGGCTCAAACTCGCCTCCTTCGCCCTGGCCTGGCTCGTGCTGTGGCGCATCTTCGGCGCACGGCGCGGCAGCCTCATCCTCGCCGTACCGCTGATTTCCGCCGCCGCCACCGTCGGCCTGCTCGGCTGGCTCGGCCTGCCCATCGGCCTATTCGCCATGTTCGGCCTGCTCTTGGTGGCCGCCGTGGGCGCGGACTACGCCGTCTACGCCCTCACCGCCCGCGAAACCCCCGCCGCCAAACTCGGCGGCATCCTCCTCGCCGCCCTCACCACCGCCATCTCCTTCCTGCTGCTCGCCATCAGCACCACCCCCGCCGTCGCCGCCTTCGGCATCACCGTATCGCTCGGCGTGGGGCTGAACGTGCTGCTCTCCGCGTGGCTGTTGAAGAGGGAAGGGGCGGGGGAGGCCGTCTGAAAAGGCTACCTGAAAACCTATCTTATGCCTTACTACCCCATCTTTATTTCTGTGCAGGCGGGAAACAAGGCAGGCTCACCCCAGCCGATGGCGAAGCGGATTCGCCCGAACCGGCAACAGCATTTTCAAACGGTTTTCCCTTATATTAGAAAAGCACGTCCGCAAATCAGGCTGGCCAGCTGTAGGCGGCGCGCCGTTTTGCTATAATCCTGCCACCTTTCCGGCACCTTATCCGATGGCGGATGCTCCGCCGCTTTTTTATAATCTACAAACAAAGGAAAACTATGCTTATACAAAAATCTCCCCCGCCCCGCCTTTTAATCCTCGCCTCCCTGCTGGCCGCGCTGCCCGCCGCCGCCGCACCGGACAACATTACCGACCTCGGCACACTGAGCGCCGGCAATTCGGGTTACTCAATGGCAACCGCCATCAGTGCCAACGGGCGCGCCGTGGTCGGCGAATCGGATAACGACAACGGCGCCCGCCGTGCCGTCGTCTGGTCGGGCAGCGGCTGGGGCAGCAAAACCGATCTCGGCACGCACCGCACCGACAATTTGGGCGCTTCTGCTGCAACCGCCGTCAGTACCGATAGCTCGGTGGTGGTTGGGGAGGCGAGCGGCGACACCTTCTCACAACACGCCACTGTCTGGTCGGGCAGCGGCTGGGGTAGCAAAACCGACCTCGGTACGCTGAGCAGCGGCAATGCGGGCAACTCGGTTGCAAGAGCCGTCAGCGGCGACGGCTCGGTAGTGGCCGGATGGGCGGAAGACGATAACGGCTACCAACGCGCCATCGTCTGGTCGGGCAGCGGCTGGCAGACCAAAACCGACCTCGGCACGTACCGCACCGACACTTTGGGCAACTCGTTTGCAAGAGCCGTCAGCCGCGACGGTTCGGTGGTGGTTGGGGAGGCGAGCGGCGACACCTTCTCACAACACGCCACTGTCTGGTCGGGCAGCGGCTGGGGTAGCAAAACCGACCTCGGTACGCTGAGAACCAATAATTCGGGTGATTCGGTTGCACAAGCCGCCAGCTCCGACGGTTCGGTGGTGGCCGGATTTGCGCAAAACGACAACCTTGAGCAACGCGCCACCGTCTGGTCGGGCAGCGGCTGGCAGACCAAAACCGACCTCGGCACGCTGAGAACCAATAATTCGGGTAATTCGGTTGCACAAGCCGCCAGCTCCGACGGTTCGGTGGTGGGCGGATTTGCGCAAAACGACAACCTTGAGCAACGCGCCACCGTCTGGTCGGGCAGCGGCTGGCAGACCAAAACCGACCTCGGCACGCTGAAAACCGACAATTCGGGATTTTCTCAGTTATACGGCTTCAGTGCCGACGGTAACATTGCGGTCGGCGGTGCGGACAACGACAACGGCGACTTCCGCGCCGTCGTCTGGAACCTGCGCGGTGGCCGCGCGGTCGATACCGCCAACACCCGAGCCGCCATGTCGCTGCTCTCCGCCGATACCGCCGCCATGCTCGCGCAGCGCGGCCGTGCGGCGGAAACCTTGCTGGAAGGCTGCCGTGCCGACGGCGGAAAATTCTGTTACAGCGCAGGCTATACCCACGATGTCGGCCACGGCGCGCGCTCACGCGGTGTGGGCTTCGCTTTCGGCTACGGCTTCTCCGACAATTTCGATGCGGGCTTCTCCTTTGCCGTGCCGCTGCCTACCGATGAAAACGGCAGTCATCGCCTGAAATCTGGCGCAGGTTTGGGCTTGTCCGCCCGCTTCCATAACGGCACAGGCTGGTATGCCGTACCCGCCGTGGCTTTCGAATCAGATAAAACCCGCATCCGCCGTCCGCATTTGAGCGGCACGGAAGCCCCCGAAAACAACGTGCGGGTAAAAAGCCGCGCATACAGCCTGACCTTGGGTCGGGACTTCGGTGTGCCTGCGGGGAAATCCTTCGGCTGGTATGCCGCACTGCGCCGCACCGAAGCCGAACGCCCCGCCTATGCGGAAAATGGCGGTCTGTCCTTTCCGTTTTCCTACGGCGAAGCGGAATTGAAGGAAACCACCTTGGCGGCAGGCGCGAAAGGCAGGCTGCCTTTGGGTGGCGGGCTGTCGTGGTACGGTAGTGCCGAAATCGCCCAACGCATGGGTGGCGGCAAAACCCGTTTCTCTGCCTCCGCCCCGTTCTTCGGCTCGTTTGAGGAAGAGCACGAAACCTCGCGTACCCGTCCGAGTGTGCAGACCGGCGTGGACTACGCCTTCAGCCCAGCTGCCGTGTTGTCTGTGGGCGGCTACGTCGGTCGCAACGCCTTCTCCGGCACCGACAAAGGAATGTTCTTGAGGCTGAACGGCAGCTTCTAATCGTTTTGACGCGATGTAAAAAGCAGAGAGCGTGATATGTTTTGCATCGCAAGGCAAGGAACGAAAAATGGCCGCAACCCTTTAAATATAGGGCTGCGGCCATTTCCTTGCCTAGAAACTGTGGCGCTTTACTTTTCCAGGAAGTGGATAAAAAGCGGGGAAAGAACGTGGGCCAAAAGCTCAGCTAACCCATGTTACCCGACTAGTGCCATGGCTGCTATTTTGCAGCAACACCGGCTTGGATAAGTTTTGGCATAACGGGCAAGAGAAAACCCGCTTAACAGGTCGTTCAACGGGGGTTAAAATCAGGGTATACAAAGTTTTCTGTCGGTTTTGTGTTTTTCTTTTCCATCATCCCTAAGGAGACCAAACATGCCCCAATCCTGCGATGTCGCCGTTATCGGCGGCGGCCCGTCCGGCGCGATTGCCGCCGCCCTGCTGCTGAAACACGGCTTTTCCGTGTGCGTGCTCGAAAAGCAGCACTTCCCCCGCTTCGTGATCGGCGAGAGCCTGCTGCCGCACTGCATGGAATTTTTGGCAGAAGCCGGTTTCCTGCCCGCCGTAGGGGCCGAGCCGAGCTTCCAGTTTAAAGACGGCGCAGCCTTCACTTGGGGCAGCCGCTACACCTATTTCGATTTCACCGACAAATTCAGCCCCGGCCCGGGCACGACCTACCAAGTGCGGCGCGGCATCTTCGATAAAATCTTAATCGACGAAGCCGCCAAGCAGGGCGCGGACGTGCGCTTCGGCCACGCCGTTACCGCCTTCGACAATAGCGGCAGTGTTGCCCGCCTGTCCGTGCAGCCCGAAGACGGCGCGGCGTATGAACTGCACGCCTGCTTCGTGCTGGATGCCAGCGGCTACGGCCGCGTGCTGCCGCGCCTGCTCGATTTGGAAACCCCGTCCGAGCTGCCCGTGCGCGAAGCCCATTTCACCCACATCAACGACAACATCGCCGACCCCGATTTCGACCGCAACAAAATCCTCATTTCCACCCACCCCGTGCACCGCGACGTGTGGCTGTGGCTCATCCCCTTCGGCGACAATCGCTGCTCCATCGGCGTGGTCGGCTTGCCCGAACGCTTCGGCGGGCTGGGAGATTCCGAAGCCATCCTGCGCTGCTACGCCGCCGAAGTGCCCATGCTCGCCCGCATTTTGGCCGACGCGCAATGGGAAAACGACTTCCCCTTCCGCCACATCAAAGGCTATTCCGCCAACGTCAAAACCCTGCACGGCCGCCACTTCTCCCTCTTGGGCAACGCCGCCGAGTTCCTCGACCCCGTGTTCTCCTCCGGCGTAACCATCGCCATGCACTCGGCCAAACTCGCCGCCGACCTGCTCGCCCGCCAGCTGAAGGGCGAAGAGGCAGACTGGCAGCGCGACTTCGCCGAACCGCTGATGGTGGGCGTGAACGCCTTCCGCACCTATGTGAACGGCTGGTACGACGGCAGCTTCCAAGACGCCATCTACGCCCCGCAGCGCACGCCCGAAATCAGCAATATGATCAGCTCCATCCTCGCCGGCTACGCCTGGGACACCGCCAACCCCTATGTGGCCAAATCCGAACGCAGGCTCAGGGCTTTGGCGGAAACCGTGGGCGTGCAGCGCTGCGAATAAAGTTTTCAGGTAGCCTCAAGATGTATAGGCTACCTGAAAATTTTTGGCCATTGGGCATTCAATGTTTTTTGGAAAGACTGGTTGCGCCGCAACCTTGCCGGCCAAGTTTTCAGGTAGCCTCTTGATCTGCCGCCATCCTTCGGTAAAGCCTTGCCAACAAAGCCGGGCGGCGGGGTAAGGAAAGGTTAATCAGATAGCGCGGGGGGCGGGGCTTTCCTAAAATAGCCGCATTTTCCAACAGCTGCCGGCAAACGGCAGGCGGAGCAAGATGAAAAAACCGTTGAAATGGGCATTGTGGGCGGCAGCCGCCCTGGCCGTGGGCGCGGCGGGCTATGCCTTTTTGAAGCCGAGTAAGCCGCAAACCACCTACCTCACCGAAGAAGTGAAACGCGCCGACGTGCGCCAAACCATATCCGCCACTGGCGAGATTTCCGCCGCGCAATTGGTGGACGTGGGCGCGCAGGCTTCCGGCCAAATCAAGCATTTGTATGTGAAGCTCGGGCAGCACGTGGAAAAGGGCGACCTCATTGCCGAAATCGATTCCACCACCCAGCTCAACGCGCTGAACACCAACAAAGCCCGCCTGGAAACCTATCAGGCGCAGCTCGTGTCTGCCCGCGTGGCGCTGCAAAACGCCGAGCGCAAATACCGCCGCGAGCAGGCCTTGTGGGCGGAAAACGCCACTTCCAAAGAAGAGCTGGAAAGCGCACAGGGCGCCTATGCCGCCGCCAAGGCGCAGGTGGGCGAGCTGCAATCTTCCATCCGCCAAACCCGCATCGCCATCAACACTTCCGAAGCCGATTTGGGCTACACCCGCATCACCGCGCCGATTAGCGGCACCATGGTGTCGGTGAAAGTGGAAGAAGGGCAAACCGTGAATGCGGCGCAGAGCACGCCCGCCATCGGCCAGGTGGCCGATTTGAGCCGCATGCTGAACAAAATGCAGATTGCCGAAGGCGACGTGACCCGCGTGAAAGCCGGGCAAACCCTGCTCTTCACCACCCTAGCCGACCCCGACAGCGAGCGTGAAGCCAAGCTCGACAGTATCGACCCCGGCCTCACCACCCTCTCACAAGGCAGCTACACCACCAGCACAGACACCACCAGCACCGCCATCTATTATTACGCCCGCGCCCTCGTGCCCAACGAAGACGGCAAGCTCGCCATCGGCATGACCACGCAAAACAACATCGTGATCGGTGAAGCGAAAAACGTGCTCACCGTGCCTTCCGCCGCCGTGAAGCAGCGCGGCCGCGAACGCTATGTGCGCGTGCTGCTGGGCGAAGGCAAAGTGGAGGAGCGCACCATCACCGTGGGCATCAGCGACGGCACGCGCACCGAAGTGAAATCGGGCGTGAAAGAGGGCGAAAAAGTGATTGTGTCGGAGAGCGACGGCACGGTGAAGGATTGGCAGGGCGGCCCGCCGATGTAAATTTAGCCGACCCACCCTCAAACCATTACCGCGTTGGCTCGCCTTGCCGTATTGCCCATACTGTCTGCGGCTCGCCGTCTTGTACTGGTTTGAGATTGGCCCGGCTAAATGATGGCAGCAAGCCGGATTGGCTGAGGCCGAGCCCGTTCCATAGCTAGGGCTACCTGAAATTTGAGGCTACCTGAAAAACGTAAGCTTCGCAGAAACCTTGCCGCGCCCGTTTTTAGCTTCGCAGAAACTCAACTTTGCTTCGCAAAACATCGTTTTCAGGTAGCCTCCCCGCCGCAACGAAAGCCGTATCTATATGAACCTAATCGAATGCCGCAACATCAACCGCTATTTCGGTGAGGGCGAAAACCGCGTCCACATCCTGAAAGACATCAGCCTGAGCATCCAAAAAGGCGACTTCATCGCCATCATCGGCCAATCCGGCTCCGGCAAATCCACGCTGATGAACATCCTCGGCTGCCTCGACAGCGCCACTTCCGGCTCCTACCGCATCGACGGCGTGGAAACCGCGCAGATGAGCGGCGACGAGCTGGCCGCGCTGCGCCGGCGCAAGTTCGGATTCATCTTTCAGCGCTACAACCTGCTCGGTGCGCTCAGCGCCCGCGACAACGTGGCCCTGCCCGCCGTGTATGCCGGCATGGATCAGAAAGACAGGCAGGAACGTGCCGATATGCTGCTGGCCGATTTAGGCCTGGCCGGCAAAGAAGCCAACCGCCCCAACGAGCTTTCCGGCGGGCAGCAGCAGCGCGTTTCCATCGCCCGCGCCCTGATGAACGGCGGCGAAATCATCCTCGCCGACGAGCCCACCGGCGCGCTCGATTCCGGCAGCGGCGAAATGGTGATGGAAATCATCCGCGGCCTGCGCGCCAAAGGCCACACCATCATCTTGGTCACGCATGACCCGAACATCGCCGCCTTCGCCAACCGCGTGATCGAAATCAAAGACGGCGAAATCATCGCCGACCGCAGCAAAAACGAAAACATCCCGCCCAGCAGCGTGGAAAGCCGCCGTGAGCAGCAGTCTTGGCTGTTTTACAAAGACCAGTTTGTGGAAGCCTTCAAAATGTCGGTGCAGGCCATTATGTCGCACAAAATGCGTTCGCTGCTCACCATGCTCGGCATCATCATCGGCATCGCCTCGGTGGTGTCCGTGGTGGCGCTGGGGCGCGGCACGCAGGAGAAAATCCTCTCCGACATCAGCGCCATCGGCACCAACACCATCGGCGTGTATCCCGGCAAAGGCTTCGGCGACCGCCGCCGCAACCGCATCCGCACGCTCACCATCGCCGACGCCCAAGCCATCGGCAAGCAAAGCTATGTGGACAGCGTTACCCCGATGACCACCTCCAGCGCCACCGTCACCTACCGCAACACCAACGTTACCGCCCAGCTCTACGGCGCGGGCGAGCAGTATTTCAGTGTGCGCGGCATCAAGCTCGATCAGGGGCGGCTGTTTGACCAAGCCGACGTGGACGCCGCCGCGCAGGTGGTGGTGATCGACCCGAACACGCGCAAGCAGCTCTTCCCCGACGGCACCAACCCCATCGGCCAAACCATTCTATTTGGCAAGCGCCCGCTGCGCGTAATCGGCATCAGCGCGGAAGACCAAAACGGCTTTGGCGGCGCCGACAACCTGCAAATGTGGGCGCCCTACACCACGGTAATGAACCGCATTTCCGGCGAGCGCTACATCAGCTCGGTAACTGTGAAAATCAAAGACGACGTGAGCACTTCGGTGGCCGAGCAGGGCATCAAAGAGCTGCTCCTGGCGCGGCACGGCACGGAAGACTTCTTCACCAGCAACAGCGACAGCATCAAGCAAACCATCGAAAAAACCACCAGCGCCATGACGCTGCTGATTTCCTGCATTGCCCTGATTTCATTGGTGGTGGGCGGCATCGGCGTGATGAACATCATGCTGGTGTCGGTAACCGAGCGCACCAAGGAGATTGGCGTGCGCATGGCCATCGGCGCGCGGCAGGGCAATATTTTGCAGCAGTTTCTGATTGAGGCCGTGCTGATCTGCCTCATTGGCGGCGCGGCGGGGATTATGCTTTCCTATTTAATCGGCACGGGCTTCAACGCATTGGCCACCGAATTTGCCATGTCGTTTTCCACCTGGTCGATTGTGAGCGCGGTGCTGTGCTCCACCTTTATTGGCGTGCTGTTCGGCTTTATGCCGGCCAAAAACGCCTCGCAGCTCAATCCGATTGCCGCCCTGTCGCGCGATTAGCCGGGCGGCGTGAGGCTACCTGAAAAATGCGCCTCACTGCAGAAAGATACCGTTTTAGCTTCGCAGAAACTCCGCTTCCTTCGGAAACATCGTTTTAACTTATCGTTGAAGTTTGCGCTTTAGCTGCACAGAAACTCAGCCTTGCTTCGCAAGACATCGTTTTAACTACGTTGAAGCTTGCGCTTTCAGGTAGCCTGCAAAGCTTCTTGTACATCATGAAGGCTACCTGAAAATTAGCAGGCTGCCTGAAACTAACTCCCCCATGGGGAGAGGGCAGGGGCGAGGGTCGGCAAACCGTAGGTTTGCATTCCGGCGCTTTCCGCAGACAGGCGGAGGCTACCTGAAAAATCCCGGCACCACCCAAACCAGACACCAACACCCAACCAAGAAACGAGGGTTTATGAAACCGACAACCCAAGCCGTCCCCGCCCGCGCCGCCGTGCTCGCCCTGCTGCTGCTCAGCGGCTGCGCCATCGATCGCACCCCCAACAGCCAAATCGGCCTGGCGCAGGCGCAAAGCGAAGGCGCGGTCAACCCGCCCGCCGCCGTGGCCGATGCCGCCGGGCAGTGTGCCCAGGCCGAAGGTTGCGCCTATCAGGCCGACAGCGACTGGTGGCAGGTGTTCGGCGACAGCCGCCTCAACGACCTGGTGCAGCAGGCGCTGGCCAACAACGTGAATTTGAAACAGGCCGCCATCAATGTGAACAAAGCCCTGTATCAGGCCAACATCCTCGGCGCCAACCTCGTGCCCGCCTACAACGCCTCGCTCGGCGCCAACGCCAGCCGCAACCTCGACACCCGCGCTAACAGCCACAGCTACAGCAGCCAGCTCGGCTTAAGCTACGAGCTCGACCTGTGGCGTCGCCTCAACGCCACCGCCTCCGCCCAAGTGTGGGAGCAGCGCGCCACCGAGCAAGATTTGGCCGCCACCCGCCTCACCGTGGTCAACAACGTAGCCGACGCCTATTTTCAGGTAGCCTATTTAAACGAAGCCATCAAGCTGGCCGAACAATCCGTCGGCCACTATCAGCAAATCCTGCAAATCGCCCACAGCAAATACCGCCACGGCCGCTCCGCCTCCATCGAAGTTACCCAGGCCGAGCAATCCCTGCTTTCCGCGCAAAACAGCCTGCTCTCGCTCCGACAAAGCCGCGAAAACGCCGAAGCCACCCTGCGCAACCTGCTCAACTTGCGCCCCGGCCAGCAAATGGCCGTGCAGCCCGCCGATTTCAGCCTGCCCGAAGGCGGAAAAGTCGATTTAAACGTGCCCGTTTCCACCATCTCCGCCCGCCCCGACCTCATCGCCGCCGACTACCGCCTGCAATCCGCCCTCAAAAGCCAGCAGGCGCAATACCGCAGCTGGTATCCCAGCATCAGCCTGAACGCCGCCCTCAGCACATCGTCCGAGCACAGCCGCAACTTCTTCAACGTGCCGATATTGGGCGGCAGCGTTAGCCTCAACCTGCCCTTTTTAAACTGGCACACCCTGCGCTGGCGCGACCGCAGCGCCGAAGCCGACTTTGAAAACGCCAAGCTCGCCTTCGAAAAAGCCCTCACCACCGCGCTCAACGAAGTGCAAACCAACTACAGCCAATACCAAAGCAGCCGCCAAAGCCAGGAAAACCTGCGCCGCCGCTACCGCCTCGACGTGGAAAACAGCCGCTACTACCGCGCACGCTACCAACACGGCCGCAACGAACTCAAAGACTGGCTTTCCGCCCTCAACACCGAATACGGCAGCGCGCAAAGCCTGCTTGACGCCCGCTACCAAACCCTCCACCACGAAGCCATGGTGTACAAATCCATGGCCGGCCGCTACCGCCGCAATGGCGGATCGGCCGCGCAATAAACCAGCAGCCGTCAGAAAAACCGGGCAGCCGATTTAAAGGCTGCCCGGTTTTTTGCGGCCGTTTCCGGTTTGAGCGGCGTTGGGGCTGGTGCTTTAATGGCGGATGATCACTCAACGATACGTCCGTGGCTGCGCCAAGGCATTGCTTTCAGGTAGCCTCAGTTTTTCAGGTAGCCTAATTGGGCGCAACAGGCTACCTGAAAATTCTAGCCTGCTTTCGGCAACGCCGGCGCGAAGCGGAGATGCGTTGGCATGCAGTTAAGATGGAAATAAACCAGAGCATTGCCGACTGGTGTTGTTTCGATTTGAACCAAGCAGGCATAAGGTACAACCGCGCGTTGGAGCGGATGGCTTGGCCGGCCTGTTGAGTCAGCTTTGCCGGTTCTGCGTGGCAAAATCGGGATTTTTGAAGGTTGACTTAAATCAAATTAACGTGCTTTCGGCAGTTTATGCCGCCGAATTTGGAGCTTTTGTCCAATTTCGGGTAAAAATACCGTGGTGCTTGTAAAAATTTTACTCATGGAAATCCACAAATATGTTAAGCTTCGACCGTTTGGCAGGAGCTATAGCCGCATCGGGTTTCCGTGCGGCGCGGCGATTGCCGGATGGGTGGCTGTCGTAATAGGCAGTGATAAGCTGAACCGCAGCCGTTTTATTTTTATTGAATCGGAGTGTTGTGTATCATGAACAAGCTCAAAAGCATCCTGATATGGGGCATTGTGGTGCTCGCCGGCCTGGCCGCGTTTACCACTTTGGCCATCCATCGAGGGGAGCAGGTAAGTGCTGTATGGATGGTGATTGCCGCCGTTTCCGTATATTGCATTGCCTACCGTTTTTATAGTCTGTATATCGCCAAAAACGTTATGCAGCTCGACCCGAACCGGCTCACGCCGGCCGAGCGCCATAACGATGGTTTGGATTATGTGCCAACCCATAAGGGTGTATTGTTCGGCCACCACTTTGCCGCCATTGCAGGCGCCGGTCCGTTGGTAGGCCCGGTGCTGGCCGCGCAGATGGGTTATCTGCCGGGCACGCTGTGGATTATCTTCGGCGTGGTGTTTGCCGGTGCGGTGCAGGACGCGATGGTGTTGTTCGTGTCTATGCGTCGTGATGGTAAATCCTTGGGCGACATTGTGAAGCAAGAGCTGGGTACTGTGCCCGGCGTGATTGCCTCTATCGGTATCCTGATGATCATGGTGATCATTATGGCCGTGCTGGCGCTGATCGTGGTGAAAGCCTTGATCCACAGCCCGTGGGGTACCTTCACCATCGCCACCACTATCCCGATCGCCCTCTTCATGGGCGTGTACACCCGCTATATCCGCCCGGGCAAAATCGGTGAGATTTCCGTGGTCGGCTTTATCCTGCTGGTGTTGGCGATTGTGTATGGTAAAAACGTGGCCGAAAGCTCTTTCGGGCACTACTTCGACTTGGAAGGCCTGTCTATCGCTTGGGCAGTGATGATCTACGGTTTTATCGCTTCCGTGCTGCCGGTATGGTTGCTGCTGACCCCGCGCGATTACCTCTCCACCTTCCTGAAAATCGGTACCATCATCGCATTGGCTTTGGGCATCATCATCGTTAGCCCGCCGCTGCAGATGCACGCCGTTACCCGCTTTATCGACGGTACCGGCCCGGTATTCTCAGGCCATCTCTTCCCCTTCCTGTTCATCACCATCGCTTGCGGTGCGGTATCCGGCTTCCACGCTTTGATTTCTTCTGGTACCACCCCGAAAATGGTTGAGAACGAAGAACACGTACGCATGATCGGCTACGGCGGCATGATTATGGAAAGCTTTGTGGCCATTATGGCTCTGGCTGCCGCTGCCTCTCTGGACCCAGGTGTGTACTTCGCCATGAACAGCCCGGCTGCCCTGATCGGCACCGACGCTGCCAATGCCGCACAAGTGATCACTACCCAGCTGGGATTCCCCGTAACCGAAGCCACCCTGCTGCACGTGGCCAAAGAAGTGGGCGAACACACCATTCTGTCCCGTGCCGGCGGTGCGCCGACTCTGGCGGTGGGTATGGCTCACATTATGAGCCAGCTGATCCCCGGCGAAAGCATGATGGCGTTCTGGTATCACTTCGCGCTGCTGTTTGAAGCCCTGTTCATCCTGACTGCCGTGGACGCCGGTACCCGTGTGGCCCGCTTCATGATCCAGGACTTGGGTAGTATCTTCTACAAACCGTTCGGCAACACCGACAGCCTGCCGGCCAACCTGATTGCTACCTTTATGGCCGTGGCTCTGTGGGGCTATTTCCTCTACACCGGTGTAACCGACCCGCTGGGTGGTATTAATTCCCTGTGGCCGCTGTTCGGTATCGCCAACCAGATGTTGGCTGGCGTGGCTCTGATCCTGTGTACCGTGGTTCTGATCAAGATGAAACGCGACCGCTACATTTGGGTTACCTTGGCGCCCGCCCTCGGCGTATTGCTGGTAACCTGCTATGCCGGTTGGCAGAAAGTGTTCGACTCCAACCCGCGCGTTAGCTTCATGGCCCATGCTGCTAAATACAAAGATGCTCTGGCTAGAGGCGAAATCTTGGCTCCGGCCAAAACCGCTGAAGAGATGGGCCGCATCGCGTTTAACGATACGGTGAACTCCGGTCTGACCATCCTGTTCTTGGCTGTGGTTGTGGTAGTGGCCATCTACGGCTTCCGCGTAGCCATGAAAGCCCGCAAAGTGGCGTGGCCGACTGCTCAGGAAATTCCGCCGGTATACCGCAATGAAGCGGCTGCCGCTGAGGCTGGAAACAATGAAGCACAAGCTTAAGCTGCACTTGCAGAACGCCTGGAAAACGGCGAAGCTGACCGCCAACCTGATGGTGGGCGTGCCAGACTACGCCAACTATGTGGCGCGCCAAAGGCGTTACAACCCGAAAGCGCCCGTGATGACCGAGCAACAGTTTGCGGATTATTGCCGTAAGCGCCGCTGCGGTGCCAACGGCGGCCGCTGCTGCTGATTCCGGTTTCTGCCAGATTGCCTGGAAGGGTTTTGCCCTTTCAGGCAATTTTGATTGTGAGGCTACCTGAAAACGTAGTACCGGTTTTCAGGTAGCCCTTTTATATTCATTAAAGAGCAGGCCACCTAAATATACAGTACAAGCAGTACGGCAATGAGAGTCAACGCCGTAGCGGTTTAAATGTAATCCACTATAGTTGCCCCAAATTTTCAGGTAGCCTTTGTGTTTGGCAAGAGGCTACCTGAAAAATACCGCTCCCCCATCATCCGCCCAACCAGGTTTTCAGGTAGCCCGTCAGCCCGCCGCGTTTAGTGCTAAAATCCCTACCCAAATCAAACAAGCCCCCCCAGGGCAGGACAAAACATGACTCGCACCACCGCCGAAGTTACCCCCATCAGCCGCCCCGTGCTCATTCCGCCAGGCGGGCATAACAAAGTTTTATTGCACTCCTGCTGCGCTCCGTGCAGCGGCGAAGTGATGGAAGCCATGCTCGCCTCCGGCATCGACTACACCATCTACTTCTACAACCCCAACATCCACCCGCTCAAAGAATACCTGCTGCGCAAAGAAGAAAACATGCGCTTCGCCGAAAAATTCGGCATCCCCTTCATCGACAAAGACGACGACTACGAAAACGACCGCAAAGAATGGTTTGCCAAAGCCGAAGGCATGGAATTCGAGCCCGAACGCGGCATCCGTTGCACCATGTGCTTCGACATGCGCTTCGAAAAAGCCGCCCAATACGCCCACGAACACGGCTTTCACGTCTTCACCAGCAGCCTCGGCATCTCCCGCTGGAAAAACATGAACCAAATCAACGATTGCGGCCGCCGTGCAGCCGAAAAATACCCCGATTTGGTGTATTGGGACTACAACTGGCGCAAAGGTGGCGGCAGCGCCCGCATGATCGAAATCAGCAAGCGCGAACACTTCTACCAGCAAGAATATTGCGGTTGCGTCTACTCCCTGCGCGATTCCAACCACCATCGCAAATCGCAAGGTCGCCCGCCCATCAAAATCGGCGTCAAATACTACGGCGACGAAGAATAATCCGCCAATTCAACCCAACACAGGAGCACATCATGACCACCTTTGCCGAAAACCTCGCCACCTTCCCCAGTATCGACCATCTCAGCGGCATCGATATTCAAGACGCAGCCGGGCAAACCGTCCACCATATCCCCGCCGCGCCCGGCAAACTCGGCTCCCTGCGGCTGTATTACGCCCTGGCCGAGAAGTTTGCCAACCGCCTAGATGGCAAAGCCGCCACACAGGGCTTGGAGTGGTTTGCCGAGCATACCGCCGATGCCGAGGCTCACCCGGGCAAACACCCGAACATTGATTTGCTGAAACAGATTATTGATAACAAGCAGACTTTACATATTGCTCCGTTAAAAAAGCAATGAAATGACCAATTGGCTACCTGAAAAGGCAGATAATAACTTTGACTCGCCTCAAACGAGGGTTCTTAATATTTCTTGACAAAAAAACATGAAAAGATTAATGTTACGCCGACAGTCTTTTCTTTAGGGTCGGAAACGATTGTTAATAGAACAGACAATTGCGTATGCTTCTAATGCCAAGCAAAGCTTGCTTGGAATGTAAAGAAAAGATGTTTTGCCGCAGTGTAGTAATTTGCCGGAAATGGCAGTGTCTCATGTTGGCAGAGCTGGGAAAGCAGCAAATCTCAGACGTTTCAGTATCAATCGGCTGATGTGGTCAGTGCCAAGCGGTATGCTTGTTCCGTATGGCGTAATAGTTTGTGCGGGATAAGTTCCGGCAGGGTAACTGCGTTTTTTAAATCTTGATTTAAAGGATGCTGAAATGACAACATCAACCGAAAAAAGGTTCTTCGGCCACCCACGGCAGTTGGGTACGCTGTTTTTCATCGAAATGTGGGAGCGCTTCGTTTACTACGGTGTGCAATCCATCTTGATGATTTATATGTATAAGCAGGCCACGGAAGGCGGCGGTTTAGGCATGGAAAAATCGCTCGCCGCCGGTATCGTGGGCGCATACGCTGGCAGTATTTATCTCACCACCATCGTTGGTGGTTGGTTGGCCGACCGTGTGCTCGGTACGAAAAATACTCTGCTTTTGTCTACAGTAGTGATGTTAGCCGGTAATATCCTGCTTGTGATGTTGCCCGGCTATTCTAGTCTGTTGGGCCTGCCCCTTATCTCTTTGGGTAGCGGTAGCTTCAAAGCCACGGCCAGTGCCATGGTGGGTTCGCTCTATGAAGCCGAATCCGAGCAGAAGCTGCGCGATGCGGGTTTCTCCATCTTCTACACTTCAATCAACACCGGTGTTTTCCTTGGTACGCTGCTGGCCGGCTATCTGCAGCCGAAATACGGTTTCCGTATGGTGTTTGCCTCAGCCGTGGTTGGCATGGTGCTCTGCTTGCTGACCTTCCTGCAAGGGCAACGCAAACTGCCGGAAACGCCTGTTCCTAACCCTCTGCCGAAAGAGGAGCGCGGTAAAGCCATCGGTATCGTGGTGGCCATCTGCGCCGTTCTCGGCGGTTTGGTTGGCACCGGCTTGGTGAATCTCGAAAACTTCTCCAGCGTGCTGCTGGGTGTGGTGGGTGTGATCAGTATCGGTTATTTCTTTTTGATGTTTAACGACAAAAAATCTACCGAGGCCGATAAACGCCACCTGATTGCCTATATTCCGCTGTTTGTGGGCATGTGCCTGTTCTGGGCGGCCTATTTGCAGATGTACACCATTGTGGCTGCGTACTTTGAAGAAACCGTGCCGCGTCAGGTTGGCAGCTTCGAAGTGCCGGTGGCTTGGTTGCTCACCTTCCAAAGTTTGGCTGTGATCGTGTTGGCCAGTTCTATGGCTATCTTGTGGACCAAAATGGGTGACCGCCAGCCGAGCTCCCAAATGAAATTTGCCTTGGCTACTTTGGTGGTAGGTATCGCTTATGCAATCTTCGTGCCCTTCCTTTCCACCAATACGCCGATGCCGCTCGTTATCCTGATGGTGGTACTGGTGCTGATTACGGTAGCCGAGCTCTTGCTCTCCCCGATCTCCCTCTCTTTTGCCACCAAAGTTGCGCCGCAGGCGTTTAAAACCCAGATGGTATCGTTTAACTTCCTCTCCCTCTCTTTGGGCTTTACGCTCGGTGGTGTGTTGGGCGACAGGCTGTATACCCCGGAATCAGCCACTCAGTTCTATATTATTCTGGCTGCTCTCGGTCTCGGTTCTGCCGTGGCACTGTTTGTGCTGATGCCCTTCCTCAACCGCATGCTGCACGATGTGGATTGATATACAAAAGCCTAGCCTTGAGCTGACGAGCGACCTTTAGTTTCTATGCCTTGGCTAGGCATATTTTCCCAAACCAAATACAGTAACAGCAACCGCTTGAATGGTCGCTGAGTGAGACATAGGGCTGATTCCAAAAGGTAATCAGGCCAAACCGGCAGAATGCCGCAGATGGTAGTCAGCCCTGTGCAACACGGATGATGTAGAGGGATGTTGCTGGACTTTATGGCGTATAAACAATGTAAAGGACGCTGAAATGACTACGTCGACCGAAAAAAATTCTTCGGCCATCCGCATCAGCTGGGAACATTGTTCCAAGTTGAGCTGTGGGAACGGTTTTCGTTCTACAGCATGCAGGCCATTCTGGTAATTTATCTTTATTACCAAGCCGAAAAGGGCGGCTTGGCAATGCCGGAGGCGCTGGCCGTCGGTATTGTGGGCGCCTATAACGGCAGTATCTATCTTTCCACCATCATCGGCGGTTGGTTTGCCGACCGCGTGATCGGGCCAAAAAATACCTTGTTCTTAGCCGTGTCCACCATGTTGGTGGGGCACATCCTATTGGTGATGATTCCCGGCGTGGGCAGTTTGGCCGGCCTGCCCTTTATCGCATTAGGCAGCGGCGGCGTGAAATCTGCCTGTAGCACCTTGGTTGGTTCGTTGTATGAAGACGAATCCACCCGCAACCTGCGCGACGCCGGTTTCTCCATCTTCTATACCGGCATCAATATCGGCAGCTTCTGCGGCTCGCTGGTGGCAGGCTACCTGCAAACCCATATGGGCTTCCGCATGGCCTTTGCCGGCGCAGTGGTTGGTATTGCCATCGGCCTGACGCTGTTTGTTAAAGGTAAAAGTAAACTGCCGGATTTGCCGCTGCCCAATCCGCTGCCCAAAGAGCAGCGCGGCAAAGCCATCGGTATGGCCGTGGGCATTTTGGTCGTTATCGGCGGCCTGATTGCCACCAAAATCCTGCGTTTGGACAACTTCTCCAGTATCCTGCTGGGCGTGGTAACCTGCATCAGTATCGGCTATTTCTTCCTGATGTTCCACGACAAAGAAGCCACCGAGGCCGACAGACGCCACATCATTGCCTATGTGCCGCTGTTTATCGTGATGTGCTTGTTCTGGGCCATCTGTTCCCAAGTGTATAGCTCCGTTACCCTGTATTTCGACAAAACGGTAAACCGTACCTTCGGCGGCTTCACCGTGCCGGTGGCTTGGTTGGTTACTTACCAGAGCTTGATTGTGATCAGCTTGGCCGGCGTAATGGCTGCCGTGTGGACCAAAATGGGCACCCGCCAGCCGAAATCCCAAATGAAATTCACCTTGGCTATGCTGTTCTTGGGCTTGGCCTACTTGGGTTTCGTACCTTTCCTCTCTTCCGGCACGCCGATGCCGATTATCGTGCTGATGCTGCTGCTGGTGATCACCATCGCCGAGCTGCTGCTCTCGCCGATTTCCCTGTCGTTTGCCACCAAAGTTGCGCCCAAAGCGTTTAAAACCCAGATGGTTGCGTTCAACTTCCTCACCCTTTCCCTCGGCTTCACGCTGGGCGGGGTGCTGGGCGACAAGCTCTATTCAGAAGAGGCCGCCACGCAGTATTTCATGATTTTGGCCGGCTTGAGCATCGGCTCCTTCGTAGCATTGCTGCTGCTGATGCCCAAACTCAACAAACTGCTGCACGACGTGGATTGATGCACAATATTTTTCAGGTAGCCTCCCGCCGTATTGAGGCTACCTGAAAACGGGATTCCCCAGATTCAAAATCAAATCTTCGCAGATTCCCTCTCCGTTTCATGTTTTCCGCCGCCCGCAAATTCGGGCCGGCTAGGGCAGCTGCGCCCTTATCCTGCGGCTGTCGTTTGAAAAATATCAACTTAGTCAAGGAGTAAACAAATGAGTAACCAATATGCCCAACGCCTCGCCGCCCTGCGGCAAGCCATGAAGAAACACCAGATCGACGGCTGGATCATTCCCACCGGCGACCCGCACCTCTCCGAATACCTCCCCGCCCGCTGGGAAGGCCGCAACTGGCTCACCGGCTTCAGCGGCACCG
Source organism: Eikenella longinqua (assembly GCF_001648355.1). Classification (GTDB taxonomy): domain Bacteria; phylum Pseudomonadota; class Gammaproteobacteria; order Burkholderiales; family Neisseriaceae; genus Eikenella; species Eikenella longinqua. Next base: position 69,154 of record NZ_LXSL01000013.1, read on the forward strand.
CCGGCACCATCATCGTTACCGCCAACTCTTCCGAATTGTGGGTAGACGGCCGCTACTGGGAAGAAGCCGAACACCAATTGCAAGGCACCGGCACCGTGCTGAAAAAACTCGTTACCACGCCCACCCATGTGGATTCGCTGGTAGAGCAGCTGCCGGAAAACGCCGTGGTGGGCATTGCCGCCGACGTATTGTCGCTGGCCGAAAAACGCCATCTGGAACAAGCCTTCGGCAAGAAACACATTAAATTGCGCCACGATGTCGATCTGCTCGACGAAGTGTGGGAAGGCCGCCCCGGCGCTTCCGACAAACCCGTGTTTGCACAAAAAGCCGAATTCGTGCCCGAAAGCGCCGCCCAAAAATTAAGCCGCATCCGCGCCGCCATGAAAGAGCAGGGCGCCGACTACCACTTAGTTTCCGGCCTCGACGACATCGCCTGGATCACCAACCTGCGCGGCAGCGACGTGCCCTTCGACCCAATTTTCCTCTCCTTCCTGCTCATCGGCCAAGACAGCGCCACCCTGTTTGTGGACGAAGCCAAGCTCACCGCCGACAGCAAACAAGTGCTCTCCGAAGCCAAAATCGGCATCGCCCCCTATGCCGCCATCGGCGAAGCCGTGGCCAAACTCAGCGGCAGCCTGCTCATCACCCCCGACCGCACCGCCGTGTACACCCTCAGCAGGCTACCTGAAAACGTGAAGCTGATTGAAAACATCAGCCCCAGCACCCTGTTTAAAGCCTGCAAAACCGAAGCCGAAATCCAGCACAACAAAGAAGCCATGGTGCAAGACGGCGTGGCCTTGTGCGGCTTCTTTGCCGAGCTCGAGCAGAAACTGGCCAAAGGCGAACGCCTCAGCGAGCTTGACATCGACACCATGCTCTACGAACACCGCAGCAAACAGCCCCACTTCGTCGGCCTCTGCTTCGGCACCCACGCCGGCTTCAAAGCCAACGGCTCCCTGCCGCACTACCTGGCCAAGCCCGAAAAATTCAGCTACCTCGACGGCGAAGGCATGCTGCTGATCGACTCCGGCGCCCACTACCACAACGGCACCACCGACATCACCCGCATGGTGTATATCGGCACCCCCAGCGCCGAAGAAAAACGCGACTACACCCTGGTATTGAAAGCCCACATCGCCCTCGACCAAGCCGTGTTCCCCGAAAACCTCAGCGGCGTGATTCTCGACGCCGTTTGCCGCGCCCAACTGTGGCGCGCCCAGCGCGACTACAGCCACGGCACCGGTCACGGCATCGGCTATTTCCTCAACGTGCACCAAGGCCCGCAGGTGATTTCCATCCTCAAGCCGCTCACCCAGCACAACGCCATGAAGCCCGGCATGGTCACCTCCAACGAGCCCGGCCTCTACCGGCCCGGCAAATGGGGTATCCGCATCGAAAACCTGCTGGTGGCCCGCCGCGTGGAAAACCCCGAGGAAACCGTATTCGGCAACTACCTCTGCTTCGAAGCCATCACCCTGTGCCCGATTAACACCCAGTTAATCGACCGTGATTTGCTTACCGCCGAAGAAATCCAATGGGTAAACAACTACCACGCCAAAGTGCGCGCCGCCCTCGCCCCGCGCACCGAAGGTGCCGCCAAAGCCTGGCTGGAGAAAAACACCCAGCCGATTTAACCCTGTCGGCCGCATAGGCTTTCCGGTCAAATGTCGGCCATAAGAAAGGCTACCTGAAAACTTTCAGGGCAGATTTCCTGCCAAACGGTTTTCAGGTAGCCTTTAATCTATTGAAAGTAATTTAAAAAACGCCGTGGGAAGGCATTCCTCCGGCCTCCCGATTTGCCTTGGCTATCGCCGCGATTGTCGGCTAAGTGTAACAAACAGTAAAAAAATTGGAATCATTGTGCGCCTGCTTGACAAGTTGCGCTTGCCAAGCAGGCGTATTGCGTGTAAAAGTACGCCCCAATCCTCCTTCAAACAGGAAAGGGTGGCTGCGGAGTGGAAATGCTGCTCGGCATGTTCCGCTTCCGATGCCAAACTTTCTTGGGGTAAGGGAGGAATTTATTTTTTGCCGCGCCGATGCCGTATGGGCCGGAAGCAGACTTGCCAGGGTTGGACGGAGGCGGGGTGCGGCGGTTTTTAATTAGCCTCTGATAGGCATAAAAAACATTGAGGGAATATCCATGACCACTCCAACCAATGAGCAAGTTGCGGCGGCTCCCGCCGTGGGCGCTGGCGCCAGAGCCGGTTTCTTCGGCCACCCCCGCCAGCTGGGCACGCTGTTCCACATCGAATTGTGGGAGCGTTTTTCGTTTTACGGTATGCAGGCCATCCTGCTGATTTATCTTTATTATGAAGTAACCAAGGGCGGCTTGGGCATGAATGAGACCAAGGCCGCCGCCATTGTGGGCGCCTACAACGGCAGCATTTATCTGGCCACGATTTTGAGCGGCTGGCTGTCCGACCGCCTGCTGGGTGCGGAGAAGACGCTGTTTTGGTCGGGCGTGGTAGTGATGCTGGGGCACGTTGCGTTGGCGGTGCTGCCGGGCTTGAGTGGCTTGGTGGTGGGCCTCTTGCTGATTGCTTTGGGCAGCGGCGGGGTGAAATCTTCCGCCGGAGCGATGGTGGGTTCGCTGTATGAAGAGGAATCCACCCGTGCGCTGCGCGATGCCGGTTTCTCCATTTTCTACACCGCCATCAATATTGGCGGCTTTGTGGGCCCGCTGATTGTGGGCGTGTTGCAGGTGAAATTCGGTTTCCACTACGGCTTCGGTGCCGCTGCGGTGGGCATGGCTTTCGGCCTGTGGCAATACTGGCGCGGCCGCGCTTCGCTGCCGGATACGCCGCCGGCCAATCCTCTGCCGAAACAGAAATACGGCGCTGCGCTGGGCGTGGTAGCGGCCGGCCTGGCCGTGATCGGCGGCTGTATTGCTGCCGGCCTGCTCACTTTGGATAATTTCTCGCAGGTGCTGTTGGGCACGGTGATCGTCACCAGCCTGCTGTATTTCATCCGACTGTTCCGCGATCCGCAGGTTTCCAGCGACGAGCGTCGCCATATGGTGGCTTATGTGCCGTTGTTCATCGTGATGTGCTTGTTCTGGGCGGTGTGGTCGCAGGTGTTTACCGTGGTGACCGTGTATTTCGACCAAGATCAGGCTGCGCTGCGCATGATTAATGGCTTTGAAATTCCGGTGGCTTGGCTGAGCGCCTTGCAGAGCCTGTGGGTGATTGTGTTTGCCGGCGTGATGGCGGCTTTGTGGACCAAAATGGGCTACCGCCAGCCGAGAACGCCGATGAAATTCACCATGGCGATGGTGATTTTGGGTGTGTCTTACCTGTGCTTCATCCCCTTCCTCACTTCCGGCACGGTGATGCCGCTGGTGATCATGGCGCTGCTGCTGCTCACCATCACCATTTCCGAGCTGCTGCTTTCGCCGATTTCGCTATCGCTGGCCACCAAAATCGCGCCGAAATCGTTTAAAACGCAGATGGTGTCGTTCAACTTCCTCACGCTCTCGTTGGGCTTTACCCTAGGCGGCGTGTTGGTGGACGAATGCTATGTGGCGGAAAAAGCCATTGAGTTTTACGGCCTGCTCGGCGCGCTGGGCATCGGCGGCGGCGTGGTGCTGATGCTGATGATGCGCAAGCTGAACAATATGCTGGTGGATGTGGATTAATCCCGTCGTTTCCATCTTTATAATCAGACAAACCCGTATCCGTTTGAATGCGGGTTTTGCTTTTTCAGGTAGCCTTTATTGATATGGGGCAGGCGATTTGAAGTTTTTGCTTGAAATTTTATGCCACGGCTTGCGGCTGCGGGCGGGCTATACTATAGTTGGAGCTGGCCGGCAGCGGATTTTGTGCAGAAGCTTTCCCATCTGTATGAAATAAACGAACCGGCCATAGGCAGCTTCCGGGCAAAGCGGTTGTTTCCCGCCGCCGGTTGGCTTGCACAAGCCGCAGAGCAGTTTGCATGCTGCGGCTTCCGGCAAAGCCCGCGATGGATTGCCCTCTGTTTTCAGGTAGCCAGTTCTCCGGCTGCCGCTATTTCTCATCAAACCGTCAAGGAGCAAGCAATGACTACTAGTCCCGCGCAACGCCTCGCCGCCCTGCGGCAAGCCATGAAAGCACAGCAGATTGACGCCTGGATCGTTCCTTCCGCCGACCCGCATATGTCCGAATACCTCCCCGAACACTGGCGCGGCCGCACCTGGCTGTCCGGTTTCGACGGCTCGGTCGGCACCCTGGCCGTTACCGCCGATTTTGCCGAGCTGTGGGTAGACAGCCGTTATTGGGAACAAGCCAAACGCCAGCTGGAAGGCAGCGGCTTCGTATTGCAAAAACTCGGCCAAGGCCGCCCCAGCATGCTGGAATCGCTGGTGCAAAGGCTACCTGAAAAAGCCGTAGTCGGCATTCCCGCCGACGGTCTCTCATTGGCCGGAAAACGCGAAATGCAGGCAGAATTTGCCAAGAAGAACATACAACTGCGCCACGACATTGATTTGCTCAACAGCTTCTGGAGCGACCGCCCCGGCCTGCCCGCCAGCCCCTTGTTTGTGCACAAGCCCGAATTTTCACCGGAAAGCGCCGTACAGAAACTGAGCCGCGTGCGCGCTGCCATGAAAGAGCATGGCGCCGACCACCATCTGATTTCCTCGCTCGACGACCTCGCCTGGATCACCAACCTGCGCGGCAGCGACGTGCCGTTCAACCCTGTGTTCCTCGGCTATTTGCTGATCGGCCCCGAACGCTCCACCCTATTTATCGACCCCGCCAAGCTCAACGACGAAACCCGCAAAGCCTTGGCAGAAGCCAAAATTGACGTGGCCGACTACGGCAGCATCGTGGATGCCATGAGCAAACTGAGCGGCACATTGCTGGTCGATCCCGACCGCACTGCCGTTTACACCCTCAACAGGCTACCTGAAAACGTGCGCGTGGTGGAAGACATCAACCCCAGCACCCTCTATAAAGCCCGCAAGCCCGAAGCTGAAATCGAGCACACCAAAGAAGCCATGATCCGCGACGGCGCGGCCTTGTGCGGCTTCTTCGCCGAGCTGGAGCAGAAACTGGCCGCCGGCGAAACCGTAACTGAGCTCGATATCGACACCATGCTGCATGAACACCGCAGCAAACAGGCGCACTTCATATCGGCCAGCTTTGACACCATTGCCGGCTTCAACGAAAACGGCGCCCTGCCGCACTACGCCGCCACCCCCGAATACTACAGCACCATCAAAGGCCCAGGCCTGCTGCTGATCGACTCCGGCGCGCACTATCTCGACGGCACCACTGACATCACCCGTGTGATCCCCATCGGCGAGCCCACCGCACAGCAGAAACGCGACTACACACTCGTGCTCAAGGCTCACATCGCCTTGGCCGAAGCCGTGTTCCCCGAAGGCCTCTCCGGCCAGATTCTCGACACCATCTGCCGCGCCCCGCTGTGGAAAGAGCAGTGCGACTACGGCCACGGCACCGGCCACGGCGTCGGCTACTTCCTCAACGTGCACCAAGGCCCGCAGCGCATCGCCTACAACGTGGCCGGCATCAAGCACAACATGATGGAAGAAAACATGATTACCTCCAACGAACCCGGCCTCTACCGCCCGGGCAAATGGGGTATCCGTATCGAAAACCTGGTGGTGCACCGCCGCGTGAAACAGCCGGCCGAAACCGAATTCGGCAGCTATCTCTGCTTCGAGCAGCTCACCCTGTGCCCAATCGACACCCAGCTCATCGAGCGCAGCATGCTGACCGATGAAGAAGCCGCCTGGCTGAACGACTACCACGCCCTCGTGCGCGAAAAACTCGGCCCGCGCACCGAAGGCGCCGCCAAAGAGTGGCTGGAAAGAAATACCCGCCCGATCTAAACTCGGCCTAGCCGCTTGAACAAAAGGCTACCTGAAAAATACCGCTTCCGATGGAGCGGAGGATTTTCAGGTAGCCTTTTTACGTATGTTACCGTCCTGCGGAAGGAGTAGGGGCGGTTATGGTGTAACATGCTAATAAATCAAGCATTGTTAAGCTTTCTTTACTTTTACTTTTGTTTACATTACTGCGAATTTCTTTGCGCTAGCGCAAATCCGCAACGGGGATTCAGTCAAAAAGAATTGTCTTTCAAAAAATACTTATGCTAATATCCGCCCAACAAATGAGCTAAAAAGTAGTAATAATTGCACTAAGTTAGCATTCTTTAATATCCAAGTGCGACTGGGTCGCAATTAGATTGGCCGTTTTTCAAACGGTTTGATACTGGATTAATCAGGATGGTTTGTGCTAAAATACGTTTGGTCCGGATGTAGAACAAGTCCATAGTTTTACAAAACTACACAATAAAATAGCAGTATCAACACATTCATCACTCCGAAAAAAGTTTTTTCCATTGCTGCCGCTGAAGCTTGGCGGCGGTGTTTATTGAAACACATAGGAGTTTGATATGACGTTTTTAAAAGTAGCAGCCAGCCCGTCTGTTCAACAGGGCTTCACCACTGAATTCGACGTGGTGGACGTGCAAGGTGCCGACCTCGCAGGTATTGGTGCCGTAGTTGCTTCTACCGGCGATGCAGAACAAGCTGTAACGCAAGTTGAAGCCACCGGCTTCGGTATCCCGGTATTTGTGGCTCTGCAACCTGGCGAAAGCGTGCCGGAAAGCCTGCTGACCCGCATCAACGGCGTGATTCAGCTTGGCCGCGGCAACGAAGAATATTACGGCCGTCAGGTAACTACTGCTCTGCAGAAGTATGAATCTCAGCTGCCGCCTCCTTTCTTTGGCGCCCTGCAGCAATATGTGGGCATTGGTAACGCCCAGTTCGACTGCCCGGGACACCAAGGCGGTCAGTTCTACCGCAAACATCCCGCCGGTCGTCAGTTCTACGAATTCTTCGGCGAAAACGTATTCCGTGGCGACTTGTGCAACGCCGACGTTCGTTTGGGCGACCTGTTGATTCACGAAGGTCCCGCTTGCGCAGCCCAGCAACACGCTGCCAAAGTGTTCAACGCCGACAAGACCTACTTCGTTCTGAACGGTACTTCCTCTTCCAACAAAGTGGTAACCAACGCCCTGCTGGCTAAAGGTGACTTGGTATTGTTCGACCGCAACAACCACAAATCCAACACCATCGGTGCTTTGGTTACTGGCGGCGCCATCCCGGTTTATCTGCAAACTACCCGTAACCCCTTCGGCTTCATCGGCGGTATCGACAACGCCTGCTTCGAAGAGTCCTACATCCGTGAACAGCTGGCCAAAGTTGCTCCGGAACGCGCTAAGGAAGAACGTCCGTTCCGCCTGGCCATCATTCAGTTGGGTACTTACGACGGCACTATCTACAATGCTCGCCAGGTAGTAGACCGCATCGGTCATTTGTGTGACTACATCCTGTTCGACTCCGCTTGGGTAGGCTACGAACAGTTCATCCCGATGATGCGCGACTGCTCTCCGATGCTGCTGGAATTGAACGAAAACGACCCCGGCATCTTCGTTACCCAGTCTGTACACAAACAACTGGCCGGCTTCTCTCAAGCTTCACAGATCCACAAAAAAGACAGCCATATTAAAGGCCAGAAACGCTATTGCAGCCACAAACGCTTCAACAATGCGTTCATGATTCACGCTTCCACCAGCCCGTTCTACCCGATGTTCGCTTCTCTTGACGTGAACGCCCGTATCTTGGACGGCGAAGTGGGTCGCAACCTGTGGCGTGACTGCGTAAGCGTGTCTATCGAAGCCCGTAAGCTGCTGCGCGCAAGCTGCAAGCTGATCAAACCGTTTATCCCGGAAACTGTTGACGGCAAACCGTGGGAATCTTACCCGACCGAGCAGATCGCCCAAGACCTGCGCTTCTTCGAATTCGAACCGGGCGCCAAATGGCACTCCTTCCCGGGCTACGGCAAAGGTCAATACTTTGTTGACCCGTGCAAATTCCTGCTGACCACCCCGGGTATCAACGTGGAAACCGGCGAATACGAAGACTTCGGCGTACCGGCTACCATTTTGGCCAACTTCTTGCGCGACAACGGCATCGTTCCGGAAAAATGCGACTTGAACTCCATCCTGTTCCTGCTGACTCCGGCCGAAGACCTGGCTAAGATGGAACACCTGATCGCCTTGATCGCCCGCTTCGAACAACACATCGAAGCCGACAGCCCGATGAGCGAAGTGGTGCCCACCGTATACGGCCGCAACGCCGAATACTACAAAGGCTACACCATCCGCCGCCTGTGCCAAGAAATGCACGACTTCTACAAACGCAACAACATGAAACAGTTGCAGAGCGAGATGTTCCGTGCCGACGGCTGGCCGAAACAAGCCATGCTGCCCTACGAAGCACAGCAAGCCTTCATCCGCAACGAAGTGAAACTGGTTCGCTTGAGCGAAATCGCCGGTCAAATCGCTGCCGAAGGTGCCCTGCCTTATCCTCCCGGCGTGCTTTGCACAATCCCGGGTGAAGTTTGGGGCGGTGCGGTGCAGAAATACTTCTTGGCTCTGGAAGAAGGCATCAACTGCCTGCCCGGCTTCGAGCCCGAGCTCCAAGGTGTATACCTGCAAACCGTGGAAGACGGCAGCCGCCGTGCATTCGGCCACGTTATCGTGAAAGACTAAGGCCGTGTCAGGCTACCTGAAATGGTTTCAGGTAACCTCTATCTGATGATGATTTGCGCGGTAAGACAAGCTGCGCCGGAACATTGGCAAGGGTTGCTTACCGCTTTAATGAAGGATTTATATTATGTCAACCTCTCAAAACAAGATGGGTGTGGTGCAGCTGACCATTCTCACTATGGTGAATATGATGGGCTCCGGCATCATCATGTTGCCGACCAAATTGGCTCAGGTTGGTACAATTTCTATTTTGTCATGGCTGGTTACCGCAGGCGGTTCGCTGGCTCTGGCTTATGCGTTCGCCAAGTGTGGCCGCTTCAGTAAAAACGCCGGTGGTATGGGCGGTTATGCCGAATATGCCTTTGGCAAATCCGGCAACTTCATTGCCAACTATACCTATGCCGTTTCTCTGGTAATTGCTAACATCGCCATCGCTATTACCGCAGTGGGCTATTTGGCTCAGCTGATGGAATGGCAGCTTTCTCCGCAGCAAGTAACCATGTGGACCATCATTTTCGTATGGGTTACCACCGTGGCTAACTTCGGCGGTGCTTCCATTACCGGTAAAATTGGCGGCTTTACCGTGTGGGGCGTGGTGATTCCGGTGGTGGGCATCTCCATTATCGGCTGGTTCTGGTTTGACGGTGCCAAATATGCTGCTGCTTGGAACCCGCATAACTACGGTGTGTTTGAGGCTTTGCCGAAATCAATCTCCATCACTCTGTGGTCATTCCTTGGTTTGGAATCTGCCTGTGCGAACTCCGATGCTGTGGAAAACCCCGAGAAAAACGTGCCGATCGCTGTATTGGGCGGTACGCTGATGACTGCGGTAATCTATATTGTTTCTACCAACGTGGTGGCTGGTATTCTGCCGAATGCTGATTTGGCTGCTTCCGACGGCCCCTTCGGTTTGGTATTTGCTCACATTTTCACCCCGACTATCGGTAAAGTGGTGATGGGCTTGATGGTGCTGGCTTGTACCGGTTCCCTGTTGGGCTGGCAGTTCACCGTGGCTCAAGTGTTCAAATCCAGTGCTGATGAAGGCTACTTCCCAAAAGTATTCAGCAAAGTAACCAAAACCAATACCCCGTTGGTTGGTATGCTCATCCTGTGCGGCGTGCAAACCCTGCTCTCCTTGATGACCATGAGCCCGAGCTTGAGCGAACAGTTCGACGTGTTGGTGAACTTGGCTGTGGTAACGAACCTGGTGCCCTACGTACTGTCTATGTCTGCCCTGTATGTAATGCAGAAAGTCAGCAACGTGCCTGCCGGTGAAATGAAACTGACCACCTTCATCGCCCTGATTGGTAACATCTACAGCTTCTACGCCCTGTATGGTTCAGGTGCCGAAGCAATGCTGGGCGGTGGTTTGGTAACCTTCTTCGGCTGGGTAATTTACGGCCAGGTTGCCGGCAAAAAATACGATCTGAAAGAACCGTATTAATCCTGCCAACAGCTAGTCTAAGCAATATCTAGACAAACCTGCTAAAAGCAGACCCCGAAATTCTAATTAGAGGAGAATTCGGGGTCTGCGCTTTTTCAGGTAGCCTCCGGACAAGCAGGCTACCTGAAAAATGGGAAAGCTTATTGTGTGTTCAACCGATTGTCCGCGCGGGAGGGGCGGTTGTTTTCTGAGTGGCATTCCTGTTTTCAGGTAACCGAAGCGGGAAAGAGGCTACCTGAAAAATCCAGCCGTGCCGACAATCGTATCTTTCTATACCGTGAGAAGACGGCAACTAGGGTTGCCTCCTGCGGTTTAAAAAAATTTCAGGTAGCCTGCTTGTCCGGAGGCTACCTGAAAACAAAAAAGGCTGCCCGAAGCCCATGCTTCCCGCAGCCTTTCCTGCCGAATCAAACCCGCCGTTATTCCACCACAATTTGCGGAAAACGGCTGCTGAAATCCTTACCTTTTGCCGCCACGGCCAGCGCAACCTGCCAGGCCGCCTCGGTGTAGATTTGAGCGATGGCCGGGTTGGCCGCCTGCATGGCCGCCGCGCTGCCGCTGTCCATCGCCTCGCGCACGGGCAGGCTCAGCGGCAGCTGCCCCAGAAGCGGCACGCCCAAGCGTTCGGCCAGCGCCCTGCCGCCGTCTTGGCCGAAAATCGGCTCGTGGTGGCCGCAGCGGCTGCAAATGTGCACCGACATATTCTCCAGCACGCCGAAAATCGGGATGTTGACCTTGCCGAACATGTCCACCGCCTTGCGCGCGTCGATCAGCGCAATATCCTGCGGCGTGGTCACCACCACCGAGCCGGTTACCGGAATCTTCTGCGACAGCGTGAGCTGGATGTCGCCGGTGCCGGGCGGCAGGTCCACAAGCAGATAATCCACATCATCCCATTCGCTTTGAAACAGCAGCTGTTGCAAGGCCTGGCTCACCATCGGCCCGCGCCACACCACGGCCTGATCGGTGTCCACCAGAAAGCCGATCGACATTACCTGAATGCCCTCGGCCGAACGTACGGGGATGAAATGCTTATTTTCCTGCTGCGGCTTGCTTGCGGGCACGCCGAGCATGGTGGGCTGGCTGGGGCCGTATAAATCCGCATCCAAAATGCCCACGCGCGCGCCCATCCTTTGCAGCGCGATGGCCAGGTTGGCGGCGGTGGTGGATTTGCCCACGCCGCCCTTGCCGGAAGCCACGGCAATGATGTTTTTCACGCCGCTGATGGTGCGCACGCCGGGCTGGACTTTGTGGGCGGTGATTTCGCTGCGGAGGGTGATGTGCGGGCTTTGGGTGCAGCCGGCGTCGGCCAGCGCGGCGGCAATATCCCGCTCCAGCTCGCCGGCGATGTGGCCGATGGGGAAGCCGAAGCACAGGTCGAGGTGCAGGCCGTGTTCGTTTGCTTCCATGGATTTCAGGGCGCGGCTGCTGCCGATGGTGAGGTTGCTGCGGGGGATGGCCACGGCTTCAACGGCGGCGCGTAGGTTGCTGGGTGTGTGCATGGTGTTTTCCTGATGAGTGATGAAAAATAAGGATTTGGGTGGGGAAACAGGCTACCTGAAAAACGGGCAATCCGATTTTCAGGTAGCCTGTTTGGCTGCGGCGATGGGGTGGCGCTTATGAAAACAGCCGTTTGGCCAGCTCGCTGCCGGGCTCGATGCCCACCCGTTTCATTTCATCCTGCCGCGCTACCACGTAGCTGCGGATTTCTTTCAGCCATTGGGTGGAGAGCTCTTCCAGCTTGTCGTTGACCAAATCTAGGCCGAGCATGCTGGAAAGCTTGACGGCGATGTCCATGAAGCGGTTGAAGTTTTTCTCGCCGTCGGGGATGTGCGGCGCGTCGAACAGCATGCTGATGCCGCGGTAGTTTTGGCTGGAAAGCAGGGTGGCGGTGAAGGCGCTGTTGTCGAGGGTGGAGATGGCAAACAGCGGCTCGCCGGCCTGGTCGTTGAGGTAGAACATACCGTCGTGCGAAAGCTCGAAGCCTTGGCGCTCCACGGCGTTGCGCAATTCCACGCCGCTCACGTTGTTGCGCGACACCAGGTGGATGGCGATGGTTTGGTCCACGCGGGCGCAGAGCTCGTCGAGCGGGCGGGCGATGGAGAGGAAGGTGTCGATGTCGGTGAGCAGCAGGCCGCCGTCCATTTTTTCAGCAAAGGCGTTGGCCTGCTCGCCGAATTGCTCGAGCTCGGCGATGCTGGCGAGGCCGTTGCGGCTGATGGCTTGCAGGCCGATTACGAAGCCTTGGTAGTACACGCTGGGAATCGGCTCGGCGATTTGGAAGCGGTCGTCCATGGTGCAGCCGGCGATGCGGAAGCGGTGGCGGCTGGAGAGACGCGGCATGGCGTGCAGCTCCTGCGGCTCTTTCAGCGAGATGTAGCACAAGTAATCAAAGCGGCTGTCGAACCAAGGCAGCTGCTGTTTGGCCAAATCCTGCAAATCGAGCAGCAGCTTGCGCTTGGCCGGCTCTTGGGTTTGCGAGGGGGCGGGGGTGGGCACGGGCTGGAAGTTAAAGGCGGGCGCTTCGGCGGCAGGCTCGGCCTGCAACACCGGCTCGGCCGGTTCGGCGCGCTGTTCGGGCAGCGTCTCGGCCACGGGCTCGCCGGCATGTTCGGCCGGGCGGTCGGCTTGGACGAAGGCGGGCTGGAGGCGCGGGGCGCTTTCTTCTTCGGCGGCGGGGGCTTGCTGCTGCCCGTCGCGCACGGAATGGGTGTGGCTTTCCAGCAGCGCGTCTTTGTCGGCATGACCGAACTGGGCGCGGATGGCGTCGCGGTATTTCTTTTCCTGATAGGTGTTGTATAGCAATACGCCGAACACCGGCGCGAAAACGAGGATGGCGATAATCAGAATCGTGTTGGTGCTCATGGGTGGGTCCAAAGGGGCTGCCGTGAAAACAGCAGGATTATACCAAAATCGGCAAGCAAGCCGTGGCGGGGCTGAGGCTACCTGAAAACGTCAGCTTCGGCGAAGCGAAAATACGGCGGGCAAATCAGGAAGCTTGCTGGGCTTCGTCGCGCTCGCGCTCGCGTTCTTTTCCTTCGCGCTTCTGCTGCTTGGCGGTGAGCTTGGGCAGCTCGAAACGGATGTTCAGGCCGTTGGGCTCAACGTTGTTGGCGTTGATGAGGCCGTCGTGTTTGCCAATCACGTGGCGGGCGATGGCCAGCCCTAGGCCGGTGCCGGGCTTGTGGGCGCCGCTGTCGGCGCGGTAGAAGGCGGTGAAGATGTGCGGCAGCTGCTGGGGATCGACGCCGGGGCCGTTGTCGGTGATGTCCACCACCCAGTTGTGTTTGTGCTCGCCGAGGCGGATGTTGATTTGGCTGCCTTCGGGGCTGTAGGACATGGCGTTGCGCAATACGTTGTCGAAGGCGCGGTAGAGGTAGCCTTCGTTGGCGGAGACGGTGGCGTCGGCGTCGGCGGGGTCGTAGGCAAAGGCGATGTGCTGGCTGTTTTGGCAGGCGATGGCGCGGCAGTCTTCCATCAGGTTTTCCAGGAAGGGCACGAGCTTGAGCGGGTCTTTTTCCATTTCCACATTGGCGGTTTCCAGGCGGGAAAGGGTGAGCAGCTCGCCTACGAGTTTGTCCATGCGGGTGAGCTCGGATTCGAGGCGCTTGATGTTTTGCTCCTGCTTGTGGGGCTGCACTTGCAGCAGCGCCAGCAGAGCCTGCATGCGCGCCAGCGGAGAGCGCATTTCGTGGGAAACGTGGTGCAGCAGGTGGCGTTCGCGTTCCACCAGTTTTTGCAGCTGGCCGGCCATGCGGTCGAACTGCACGGCCAGCTTGGCCAATTCGTCGCGCCGGCCGATGAGCTGGTGGGAGATACGGGTTTCGAGGTCGCCTTCGGCCAGGCGGCTCATGCCACGCTCGAGTGTGCGGATGGGCTGGGAGATGTTGTTGGCGAGGATGTAGGCCAGCAGGAGGCCGACGATGATGATGAAGCTGAGGATGATGAGCTCGTGCCACACCGGCGCCATTTCCACGCCGGGAATCATCAGCGGGGAGGGCAGGCGGGCGGGCTGTTGTTTGTCCCAATCGGCGAGCATGAAGATGTATTCTTCGCCCAGCGGGTCGTAGGCCACGCGCACCACGCGGGTGTTGGGGAATTCGGCGGCGAATTTGCGTGCGGCGAGGATGCGCGATGGCTCCACCGGGCGCTGGAAAATATCGGCTTTGCTGTCGCCGGAAATCACGAGGATGTTGTCGAAGGTGGGGGTGTTGTTCCAGTCTTGCAGGGTTTCGCGCACGCCGGAGAGGCCGCGGGTTTGAAACACGGTTACGGTGCTGTTGAGCAGGCCGGTTTCGAAGGCGCGCTGCTGCTTGAAGCGGGTTTCGGCCACTTTGTCTTGCACCAGCCAAAAGGAGAAGCTGGCCACGAAAATGGCGGCGATGATAACGAAGAAGAAGGTGAGGAAAATCCGCTGGAACAGTTTCATGAATTTGCTTTGGCGGGAAGGGGAAATCGGGCGGGCGGGAAAACAGAGCCGCCGTTGGCCGGCATGGCTTGGCGGCGGCTAGATGTTTTCAGGTAGCCTTTTGGCGGATTGAGGCTACCTGAAAAACGGCAGCATCAGTTTTTCACAAACAGATAGCCCAAGCCGCGCACGGTTTGAATCAGCGAGGCGTCGCCCAGCTTGTGGCGGATGCTGGAGATGTGCACGTCGATGCTGCGGTCGAACTTGGCCAGCTTGCGGTCGAGCGCTTCCAGCGAGAGGGTTTCTTTGTTTACCACTTGGCCGGCGTGGCGCATGAGCACTTCCAAAAGGTTGAATTCGGTGCTGGTGAGCTCGAGCGGGGCTTCGCCGATGGTGGCTTGGCGTTTGGCCGGATAGAGGGTAACGCCGCTCACGGAAATTACGTTGGGCGTGCTGTTGTCGGACTCGGCCTGGCGGGTGCGGCGCAGGATGGCGTTGATGCGCGCCAGAAGTTCGCGCGGCTGGCAGGGCTTGGGCACGTAGTCGTCGGCGCCCATTTCGAGGCCGATGATGCGGTCGATGTCGTCGCCTTTGGCGGTGAGCATGATGATGGGGATTTTGCTTTGCTGGCGCACGGTTTTGAGCACGTCGAGCCCGCTGAGCTTGGGCATCATGGAATCGAGCACCACCACGTTGTAGTTGCCGTTGAGGATTTCGTTCACGCCGGCTTCGCCGTCGGGCACGCTGCTGACTTCGAGGCCTTCGGCGCTCAGGTATTCGGTTAAGAGTTCGGTGAGCAGGGCGTCGTCGTCTACCAATAAAACACGGTTCATGATTACTCCTTTATTAGGATGCCGCGCAGTGCGGCGTAGATTGTGTTGCGGCGGGCCGTATGGGCAATGTTGTTTGCCAAACCCGCTTATAGCTGTTTAATTTCAAGCGTCTTAACACTTTGCCTGATAGCGGCGCACAAGCCAAATTCTTTTGCGTATCTTTGCGTAAGCAGGGGCTGGGATTACGGGTGTGAAGTTTTGCTGGCTGTAGCGGCTGGGTTTTCAGGTAGCCTCGTCAGCCGCCGCTGCTTTGGCTGCTGCGGCTGGCCGCTGTGCCGGCGGCGCTGGCGGGCTGGGTGCCGCAGGTGAGGTTGCCGGCGGCTTCGGGCATGGTTTGCACATAGCGCTGGCACTGTTCGCGCAGGGGCTGCACGATGGCGGGGGCGGCGCGGAAGGCGGCGGCGGTGCTCAAGAGGTGTGGCTGCTGCTTGGGGTAGTAGCGGCCCATATTCAAGAGCCAGTCGGCGGCTTCGCGCTCGCGGCCGGCCTGCTCCAGATAGAAGGCGCGCACGGCGGTGTTGGCGTAGGGGCGGAACAGGCTGGCGCGCAGGGCGGCGTCTTGGCCCCATTCGGGCAGCGGGCGCAGCCAGTCGATTTTGCGGATGATGCCCATCTGGGCGTAATACTTCAGGAAGTAGTGTTTTTCTTCCAGCTCGCGCAGGGTGTCCACTTGCTTGTATTGCGGATAATTTTCGGTGGGGTTGGCGTAGGCGTAGATCAGACGGTGGTAGGCGAAGCCGTATTGCACGGTGATGGCGATGGCGAGCGCGGCCATCGCAGCGCCGAAGCGTTTGGTCCACATGCCCGGCTGCGGGCGCACGAACCAGCCGGGCGTTTTGGCCGGGGTGAGGCTCATCATCACCACGAAGGGCGTGAGGAAATACACATACCACAAAGGATATTCCAGCAGGCTGTGGCACAGCGACACGGTCATCAAGGCCAGCATCAGCGCGGAAGATGCGCCCAGCCGTTTCTTCAGGTAGCCTTTGGCCACCAGCATCCAGCCGCCGAACACCAACAGCGCGCCAATCATGCCCGTTTCGGCCAGGATTTCCAGCATGCTGTTGTGGCTGTGGGTGAAGAGCACGCCCACGTCGTAGTTGCGGAAGCCCGGGTTGCGCATGGCCAGCGCGAAGCTTTCATGTGCATAGCCCTGCCAGCCCACGCCCAGCCATGGGTTTTCGGTGAATACCGTCCACGCCTTCGCCCACTCCGAAGCGCGCCCCGGGCTGGCCGCATCGCCCGACACCAAGCGCCCCACGCCCGAAGATTCCACATCGCTCGGCAGGAAATTGCTAATCAGCCAAGGCATCAGCAGCTGCGCCGCCAACACGCCCAGCACCAGCAGCGCGGTAAACGCACACCAGCGCCGCAGCGGCCGCCCGCCCAGTACATACAAAAACGGCAACAGCAGCAGCAGTGCGCCCACATACAGGATAATCGTGCGCGACGTAATCACCCCCACCACCTGCGACAGGAACACCGCCAGCGCAAACGCCAGCAGCCCCGGCAGCCGCCGCCGGCTCCACAGATAGCCCAGCGAGAGCACGCCCCACATCATATAGTGGCCCAGATGGTTGCGCTGCCCCACCTGGCCGAACACGAAATACTTATGCGGCGAGCGCATCAGCCCCGGCAGCCAGCCCGTGTGCCCGATAAATTGAAACACACACACCAAGCCCTGCAACAGCGCCCCCGCGAGCAGCGCCCAGGCAAAGATTTCCACCACCCTGTCCTGCCCCAGGCGCGCCACCTGAATCCGGCAGGCCCAAGCCAACAGCGCCATCACGCAAAACACCGCCGCCGTCAAATCCGACATCTGCGGATAAGGCAGCCGCAAAATCCGCGCCTGCACCACCCAAAAGCCCGCCAGCAGTACAAAATACACCATCGCCGCAGGCAGCCGCGCGCGCACCGGGTTCAGCCACAGCGTGAGCAGCGCAAACAGCGAGGCGAAAATCAGCGAGCCGCTCTCGATAAACCAGCCCCCCTGCGGCCCCGTGCGCCACGACGACAAAAACGGCACCACCGCCATCAGCGCCATGCCCAGCCACACCACCCAGCTTTCCTTCAGCCGCTGCCACATCATGCCCGCTCCTTCCGGCCCGAGCGCATAAACATCAGGCAAGACACAAAAAACACCCCGCCCGCCGCCAAAGCCGCCATCGCGCAAGCCCTGCTCGCCGGCACCGCGTCAAACAGCCGCACCACCGCTTCCGCCGCATAAAATAGCACCAGCATGCCCGAGAGCAGGAAGCTTTGCCGACGCCGCTGCAAAATCCCCGGCAGCAGCAGGCAGAGCGGCAGCGCCTTAAGCGCCAGCCACGAGCCGCCCGGGCGCAGCGGCGCCAGCCACAGCTCCCAAGCCAAAGATAAGAAAATCAGCGCAAGCAGGCTGCACACGGCCATGCGGTAAGCAGAAGATTGGGCAATCGGCATCGGTTATTCAAATAAAAGAAAAGGTTGGATGAAGTAGCAAAGGCTGCCTGAAAAAGCAAATTCGGTTTTCGCGGCGCCGAGGCATTGTTTTTCAGGTAGCCTGCATCGGGTTGGGGCTACCTGAAACCTGTCCCTTCTCCTGTGGGAGAGGGCTGGCAAAGCGTAGGTTTGCAACATTCGGCTGTGAAAGGCTACCTGAAAATCCCAAAAGGTTTGCAACTCAAATGCTGTATTTTGGTTTCGCCAAAATTTGAGACGCCCGGTTTCGTTTTGTTGCAAGCATATTTTCAGGTAGCCTCAACAAGGTTAGAGGCTACCTGAAAACCAGGCAACCGGGTTAGCCGGCCTCATCCGCATCCGTAGTGCTCGGCAGCGCGGCCACTTCCGCATTCGGTTTGGTCAAACGGCACATCAGCAGCCCCGCCTCATACAGCGCAATCAGCGGCACCGCCAGCAGAAACTGCGAAATCACATCCGGCGGCGTGATGATGCCCGCCACCACAAAAGCCGCCACCACCACATAAGGCCGCGCCGTTTTCAGCGCCGTGAGCGGCACCGCGCCCATGCGGTAGAGCAGCACCACCAACACCGGCAGCTCAAACGCCGCGCCGAAGGCCACAAACATCCCCAGCACGAAGGAAAGATAGCGGTCGATGTCCGTCATCATGCTCACCCCTTCCGGCGTGGCCGAGGCAAACACCTTAAACACCAAGGGAAACACCAAAAAATAGCAAAACGCCATCCCAGCAAAAAACAGCCCCACGCTGGAAAGCAGCAGCGGCGCCACCAGCCGCTTCTCGTGCCGGTAGAGCGCCGGCGCCACAAAAGCCCAAAGCTGGTACAGCGTGTGCGGCAGCGACACGAGAAACGCCGCCATCAGCGCCACCTTCAGCGGTACGAAAATCGGCGCAATCACATCAATCGCCTGCATATGCGCGCCCGGCGGCAGGCTTTCCATCAGCGGCTTGGCCACCAGCGAATAAAGCGTGTTGGCAAAAGGCACGGCGGCAAATAAACACAGCAGCAACACCGCCACCACCCAAATCAGGCGGCGGCGCAGCTCCTTCAAATGCTCCACCAAAGGCTGTGCGTTCATCGGCTGCCGCCTCCCGCCTGTTTGCGCACCCGCAGGCGCGGCCGGATGCGCACGCGCGGCTGCATTTTGCGCCGCCCGGCGCGGGCGCGCTGCTGGAGCGAAGGCGTGTGGAAGCCCGCTGGCAGCGGGGCAGGGCGGGGCACGTGTTTGCCGTCCTCATCCGTATCGATGCCGAAATCGGCGGGCGTGCGCGGCGGCGGCAGGCGCTCCCAAGCGGGCAAATCGGGCATCGCGCCGGCGCGCAGCTGCTGCATTTCCTGCTTGAGCTCGCTGGCCGTGTGTGCCAGCGTTTCCTGCATCCGGCGCAGGTCGGCCACATCGGCGTGCTGCGCCAGCTCGGCTTTCAGGCTGCCGGCCAGGCGCTGGATCCTGCCCAGCATCCTGCCCAGCGCGCGCGCCGCCTGCGGCAGCCGCTCCGGCCCGAGCACCACCAGCGCCACCACGGCGGCCAGCAGCATCTCGCTGAGGGCGAAGTCGAACATGGCTTATTCGCCCGGTTTCTCTTCTTTATGCTCGGCAATCTGCTTGGGCGCGGCGGCTTCGGCTTCGCCTTCGCTGCCTTCGTTCAGGCCTTTTTTGAAATCGTGAATCGCGCCGCCGAGGTCTTTGCCCACGTTGCGCAGTTTTTTGGTGCCGAATATCAGCACCACCACAACCAGGATGACCAGCCAATGCAGGCCGCTTGAAATACCCATGATGTTTCCTTTCGGTTCGATTGGGTGGCAGGGGAGGCTACCTGAAAAACAGGATTCAACGAATCGGGAAAAGGGGAGTTGAAACATGACTTTGCCGCTTGAGCACGCTGCTGTTTGGCCGGCGGGCAAACGTTGCCGTGCGGTTTCAGGTAGTCTAGGGTTTTGCGCCGCAGCCGGCACACGTGGGGCGGGCTGGGGCTTGTGGGGAGGCAGCCGCGATTGTAACAGCGGGCGCGGTAAATCGAAAGAACGTCGGCAGGTGGAGAAACGCTGCTGCACGGGTGTGGCAGGCGGCCGGAGGCCGTGCTGCAAGGTGGCTAAGACGGGGTATGGCGGGAGTGTGCTGTGTTTAAGTTTGTTTTTCAGGTAGCCTTTGGCGAAGGGGCTACCTGAAAACAGCATTTCTCAAGTGCTTGGCGGTCATGTTTGCCGTGCTGCTGCATGCAAGGCTTGTTCAATTACTTGGTGCATATCGTAGTAGCGGTATTCGGCTAGGCGGCCGCCTAGAATCAAGTGTTTTCTTTGTGCGGCCAAGGCTTGGTATTGGGAGAATATGGTTTGGTTTCGCTTGTCGTTAACCGGATAGAAGGCTTCTTGGCTGTGGGATGGGCTGGCCGGATATTCCCGGGTGATGATGGTGTTCGCTTGCTGCCCGAATTCAAAATGTTTGTGTTCGATAATGCGGGTATAGGGAATACGGGATTCTGTGTAGTTGACAACGGCATTGCCTTGGTAGTTTGGTGTATCCAAAATCTCATGTTCAAAACGCAGGCTGCGGTAATCCAAGCGGCCGTAGCAGTAGTTAAAAAGCTCGTCGATCTTTCCGGTATAGACGATTTTTTCGGCATGGTTATCCCAATATTGGCGGTTTGGGAGATAGTCGGTGTGGGTTTTCACTTCTATGCCGTTAAGCATTTTGCTGATTATTTGGGTGTAGCCGCCAATCGGGATGCCTTGATAAGTATCGTTGAAATAATTGTTGTCGAAGGTGAAGCGCAAGGGCAGCCTGCGTAGGACTGAGGCGGGAATTTCGGTGGCCGGCCTGCCCCACTGTTTTTCAGAATAGCCTTTGATTAGCTTTTCATAAATATCCCTGCCCACCAAAGATAGTGCTTGTTGTTCCAGATTTTCCGGCTCGGTGATATGGCGGTATTCTGCGCATTGCTCTTGGATTTTCTCTTGGGCTTCTGCCGGTGTTTTCACGCCCCATAATTGGTAGAAAGTATTCATGTTGAAAGGCAGGTTGAACAGCTGCCCTTGGTAGCAGGCTAATGGCATATTGGTAAAGCGGTTGAATTCGGCAAAATGGTTTGCGTAATCCCATATTTGTTTATTGTTGGTGTGGAAGATATGGGCGCCATACATATGCACCTGAATGCCTTCCCGTTTTTCGGTGTAGATGTTGCCGCCGATGTGATGGCGCTTTTCCAATATCAGGCAGCGTTTGCCGCGCTTGTGCATTTCGTGTGCGAATACGGCGCCAAACAAGCCGCTGCCGACGATTAAGTAGTGGTAGGGTTTCGTCATGGTTTTCAGGTAGCCTTTGGTGGGGGAGCAGGGACGTTATCTGCCGCTTTCGTTGGGAAACAGCAAAGCCGCCTCCACCCCGCCTTCGCAATTGCCCAGCACCAAGCTGCCTCGGTGCAGGCGCATGATTTCGGTGGTGAAGCTGAGCCCCAGCCCGCTGCTGCGGCTGCCGTCGGCGCGGGGCAGAGAATAAAAACGCTGGGGGATTTTGGCCAGCGCATAGTCGGGAATCGGCGCGCCTTGATTGCGGACGCTGAGCCTAGTTCGGCCGCGTTCGCGGGCAAGGCGGATGCGGATTTCGCTGCCTTCGTCGGCAAAATCGATGGCGTTGTAAAGCAGGTTGTCGATGGCTTGGCGCAGCAGCAACGGGTCGCCCTGTACGGTGTGGGGCGGGCAGTCTAAGGCGATGTGCAGCCGTTTGGCGTGCCGGGCGGCGCGGCTGTCTTGGGCGGCTTGCGCGGCGAGCTGTGCCAAATCGGCGGTTTGGGTGCTTTTCAGGCTGTCGCGGTTTTCCAGACGGGCGAGTTTGAGCAGGCGGGCAACGAGCTGTTTTTGGTTTTGGATATTGCGGCGGATGCGGTCGAGCAGTTGCCGCTGGTCGGGGGCGAGCGGGCTGTCTTGCAGCAGTTCGAGCGCGGCCTGCTGGGCGGTGAGCGGGGTTTTGAGCTCGTGGGTGAGCCCCAATACATAGTTTTCGATGTGTTGGCGGTGGTCGAGTTCGTCGCGCAGGCGGGCAACGGCGTTCACAAGGCGGTAAAGATAGCTGTCGCCGAATTGCGGCTGCGGGGCGGGACGGTTGGCGGCCATGGCTTCGGCATAACGGCGGATGCGGCTGATGCTGCGGGCGAGCCACCAGGCAAGCGCGCCGAGCACGGCAAGGTTGGCGGCGAGCAGGTGGGGAACATAGGGGCTGCCGTGCGCCAACGCCCACACGGTAAGCAGGACGAGCACGCCGAGCAGGACGAAAAACAGGCGCAGGCTGAGATGGGTGAAATATTTGAGCATGGAGGCTACCTGAAAATGGAAAGGCGGCGCGGGGCAGCCTGAAAAACGGCGGATGGCTTCGGGTTGCCGCAGGCCGGTATTCTACGCGAAGCCAATATTGGCGAAAGGTTTGCCCGCCTGCCGCCTCTACTTTTTCAGGCAGCCTTCCGGCGTTTGGGGCAGCCTGAAAACGGGCGGCGTTTGTTGGTTTTCAGGCAGCCTGAAAAAGCCGCCCGACTGCCTTACCAAGGCGGGGTTTGCGCACAAAAAACCTTTAAAAACAAGACTGTTTTTTATTTTATTGCGTTGATATAATTAGGCTTTCTTGTTATTCACTCACTCATCGGGAGAGAAATATGCAAATGCACTGGGTATTTCTGGCCGTGGCGATTTTGGGCGAAGTATGCGGTTCCGCCATGCTTAAATTAAGCGACGGGTTCAGCAAGCTGATGCCTTCCATCGGCGTGGTGGTCAGCTTTTCGGTGTGTTTTTGGGCGTTGTCGATGGCGTTAAAAACCATGCCACTGGGGACGGCATACGCCATTTGGGCGGGCGTGGGGCTGGTTTTAACGGCACTCATCAGCGTGGTGTTTTTCGGGCAGAAGCCTGATGTCATCGGCATTGTCAGCATCGGTTTGATTCTGTTGGGCGTGGTGCTGCTCAATACCGTATCGCATATGTCGGGGCATTGATTCCCCGCCCCAAAAGGCAGCCTGAATATCCGCAACGGGTTTCAGGCTGCCTTTTTTGAGGCTACCTGAAAAACAGCTGGGGCAGCCCGGATTGGCGGGGCGTAAGCCGGTGAGGGTGTGCAAGATGCTGGGCTATTGCCTGCGCCCCAACAACGCTTCTGCTTCGGGATAATCTTTCAAATCAAAAGGGTTGTCTTGCCCGAAGCCGTTTTTCTGCCGTTCGGGCTGCTCGGCAAGGACGGTACGGATTTGTCGGCTCAGGTAGGTTTCCAGCGACTTCGGGTTGTCGTCGCCGTCGGGGGCGGCGTAGAGCCGTTTGCCGTCTTCGCCGGCGAGGAAACGGCTGTCTGAAACGGCACGGCCTGTATCGTCAAACAGCACGATTTCGTAATACGGATAGCCCGGCACGGGGCGCGACACGGTTTCCAAGCGGTAGGCGGCACGTTGTTCGGGCGGAATATGCGGCGAAACGCGAACGAGATACAGCGCAACAATCAGGTTTTTATAGCGGTTGATGTGTTGCAGGATAGCGCGCTCGACGGCGGTGTGGGCAAACGGGTAGGGATAAAATTTGCCGTCCCGTTCGATATCGTTGGCGGCGCGGCGCGTGTTGCTGGGTTGAACCGTGTCGCCGCGCGTGTTCATCATGCCCCAAGTGCCGCCTTCGAGGGCGGTGTGTTCTTCGTTGGCGCGCACTTCGCGGCAGCCGTCGCAAAATTCGGCATAGCCGTATTCAAATTGCCCTGCCCAGTCGTGCCGGGCGGGGATGACCAGTTTGCCCGCTCGGTCGGCAAAGCCGACTTTGCCGTCAGGCGACACATAGCGGCGGCGGCCTTCGGCAAAATCGTCTGCGCCCATGTCGTACATCATCGGCTGATACAGGAAAACGCCCTGCCGCGAATGCAGGAAAAACGGCGAATAAGCAACCGGCCCCTCACTGCGCGGCCGATGTCCATAAACAGCAGCTTGCCTTCGGCGGTTTCGCCGTGTTCGCGGATCAGGCCGCTGTCGTATTGCGCGGGCACGATGATTTCGCCGCTCTCGGTTTGGGCGCCGAATCTACCGTTTTGCTCGAAATAGACGATTTTCCCGGCGGGAGGCGGGGCGGGCTGCCCGAATAGGTGAGCGCGGCAAATATGGCCGCGCCAGCTAGGGTGGAGAGCAGGAACAGGGGGGGTCAGCTTCATGGGAGGCCTTTCGGATGAAGGGTGCGGCAGGCGGCGCGGGCTGAGAGGCCGCCTGCTTTTTTTCAGGTAGCCTTTTGATGCGGGAGGCTACCTGAAAACCGGGTTGCTGCGAAGCGGTAGCCTTCCGGTATTTGGGGCTACCTGAAAAAGCTACTTGAAAAACGGCGGGTGTGCTGGTTTCCATTTTGTGGAAACTGTATTTGTAGGCCGCCTTCCCACGCGAGCCTTCGGTCAGGGCATCCGTTACGGCTTTTACCTTCGGCTGCAAATGCTGCTTTTTCTGCCACAGCACGCAGATGGGTTCGGGCGGCAGGGAGTGGCTGTCGAGCAGCGGCACGAGCCTGCCTTGCGCCAAATAGGGTTGAATCAGCCAGTCGGGCAGTTGGGCGATGCCGCAGCCGGCCAGCACCGCTTGCAGGCGGGCATCGCCGTCGTTCATCCGGTGGCGGACGGATACGGCGCAGGTTTGCACCGCACCTTGCCCGTCTTGCAGCAGCCAGTGGGACGCGCTGCCGCCGATGCAGGCGTGCCGCACCAAATCTTCGGGGAGTTGCGGTGTGCCGCAGCGGGCAAGATAGCCGGGGGCGGCGCACACGCGGTTGCGGTTTTCGTCTATTTTGCGGGTGATGACGTCTGCCGAGTCGTCCGGCTCGCCGAAGCGCACGGCAACGTCGATATGTTCGGCAATCAGGTCGGTTTTGCGGTCTTGGAAGCTGATGTCCAAATGCAGGCGCGGGTGTCGCTCCGCCAGAACCAGCAGCTTCGGCAGCAGCCTGTTTCTGCCGTAGGTGGTGGGCAAATCTATCCGCACGCTGCCTATCGGCTCCTGCCGTTCGCTGGAAAGCAGGTTTTGCACCTGTTCCATTTCTTCCGTCATCCGCAGGCAGGTGGCAAGCCACACTTCCCCTTCGCGCGTGAGCGTCAGGCGGCGGGTGGAACGGTGGAAAAGCTGCGTATTGAGCCGTTTTTCCAAGCGCGTGATGCTTTTGCCCACTGCCGAGCCGGTCATGTCCAGCTTGCTGCCTGCCGCGCTGAAACTGCCCGTTTCCACCGTGGCGAGAAATTCTTCGATGCCTGCAAATTTGTCCTGCATATTGCCCCATTCCGGAATCTGGTTCCCAAATCAATGGAATTGTACCTACTTAATCCGTCTTTTAGAAATGAATATACTGCGCGCATCCCAAACACAGACAGATTAGGAGCGCAGCCATGAAAGCAAAATACCAACCCCTATTCCAACCCTACATCCTAAACAACGGCGTTGAAATCAAAAACCGTCTCACCGTCGCACCGCTGACCATTTACGATTCGGGCGCAGACGGCGAAATGACCGAAGCCGGCCGCCGCTTCTGGCAAAACCGTTTTGAAGGCTTCGGGCTTTACATTATGCCGTTTACCAACGTCCACCCGAGCGGCATCGGCTTTGAATCGCCCAACGCCTTTAACGAACGCCATTTGCCGACCTTGCGCGAATACGCCGAAATCGCCCATGCCCAAGGCGCGAAAGCGGTGGTGCAAATCGCCCATTCCGGCTTGCGTGCCGACCCGTCGATGACGCAAGGACACGATGTCATCGCCCCGACCGGCGATATGTACGGACGTTTCCGCACCATGACGGAACAAGAAGTGTGGGATATGGTGCAAAGCTACGCTTACGCGGCGGAACTGGTGATGAAAGCAGGTTTTGACGGCGTGGAAATCCACGGTGCGAACGGCTGGCAAATCCAACAATTCGTCTCCGCCGCCACCAATTTACGCACCGACCACTGGGGCGGCAGCTTGGAAAAACGCCTGCGTTTCCCACTTGCCATCATCGACGCCATTGACGAAATGCGCCAAAAACACCACCGCCCCGATTTCATCATCGGCTACCGCTTCTCGCCTGAAGAACCGGGTTCAGACGGCATCACCATGAAAGAAACGCTCACGCTGGTGGACGCATTGCTCGAAAAACCGCTGCAATATCTGCACATCTCGTTGTGGGACTTCTACAAAAAAGTCCGTCGCGGCGCAGACACCAGCCTCACGCGTATGCAAGTGGTGCACGACCGCATCAACGGCCGCCTGCCGTTCTTTGGCTCGGGTAACCTCTACACCGCCGACGATATGCTCAAAGCCTATCAAACCGGCTGGGTAGAAAGCGTTTCCATCGGCAAAAGCATTATGCTCAACCCGAATTTGGTGGAACTCATCGAAACCGACCGCGAAGACGAAATCCAAACCGCCTTCGACTGGGAACAAGCCGACTTCTACCGCTACACGCCTGCGATGCTGCAAGGCACAAGGGCGGGAACGGATTTCTTCCCACCGTCAAAACAGAGAGGTGTGCGGTATAAGACGGAGCATTTTTAAGGCAGCCTGAAAAGGCTACCTGAAAAGTGCGGCGTCAATACACAACGTGTTTCAGACGGCCGCACTTTTTCTTTCAGGAGAACAAAATGGAAAAATTAAACATCCCCACCCAAAGCGGCGTGGTGCTGCACGGGGCGAGATTCAGCGGTGGGCCGAGCGATACGGTGGTGATTGCCATCACGGGCGTGCATGGCAATTTTTATTCCAATCCGTTTTATTACCGCATCGGCGAGACTTTGAGCCGTGCGGGCGTGGATTTTATCTATGCCCAGACCCGCAATGCTTTCGGGCAGATTGAAATCCAAAATGCGAACACGGGCGAGCGGCAGCTTATCGGTTCGTGGAACGAAAATTTTGTCGATGCAGTGGAAGATGTGCGGGCTTATGTGGATTTTGCCGCGCAGTCGGGCTATCGCCGCATTATTTTGGCGGGGCATTCCTTGGGGGCAAACAAGGTGATTTATTACCTGTCGCAAACCGCCGACCCGCGCGTGGAAAAATTCATTCTGCTCAGCCCTGCCAATATCAAACATTTGACCGGCTATGTGTCGCCTGCCGAGCGCGCGTTGGTGCAGCAATGGGTTGCAGACGGCATGGGGCAAGAAGTGCTGCCGTTCGAGCTGTTCGGCTGGCTGCCGAGCGTTGCCGACACTGCCCATCAGTGGCTGCACAGCCCGATTTTGGACAATGTCCACGTTGAGCCGGACGGCGATTTTTCGCAAATCGAGCAAATCCGCCACACGGGTGCGTTGCTGATTGGCACTTACGACCGTTTTACCTACGGCGAGCCGGCGGATTTTCTGCACAACATCAACAACCACTTTCCAAGTGCGGTGGAAAACGAAGTCATTTTGATTGAAAAAACGGGGCATACCTACCAGCAAAAAGAGCAGGAACTTGCCGACATTTTGCGGGATTTGGTGTTGAAATGGGGCGAAGACAAGGAGAAATAATGCCGTTTATCTTTCTACAAACCAATGTGAAAATCGACGAACCCCGAGCCGAACGCCTGAAAGCAGGCTTGGGCAAGGCGATTGAACTGGTGCCGGGCAAATCGGAGCAAGTGTTGATGGTGGGGCTGGAAGGCGAAAAATGCCTGTATTTAAAAGGCAAAAACACGCCTGTTGCCTACATTAAAGTCGCCGTGTTCGGCAACCGCACGCATCAGGGCTATGCCGAACTCAGCCACGCCATCACCGCCTTGGTTCACGCCGAACTGGGCATTTTGCCGACGCAAATTTATGTGCAATATGAAGACATTCCCGCGTGGAGCGTGGGCAGTTATTTCTTTGGGGAGGAGCGATGAACCGGCTCAAAATTTCTGTTTTCACCGACCCGATGATGGGGCTTTCCTACGAAAGCGAGCCGTTTTTCCGCAAACTGGAAACCCATTTCGGCGACCGAATCGAGGTGCAGCCAATTATGTCGGGCTTGGTGCGAAACGTGTATGACTTTGTGAACCCAAGCGATTTGGCGGTCAGCGAAGATTACGCCATCGAACGCTATCTGCCGCGTTTGGCAGCCATTTACAACGCCGAGCAAGCCATCAGCGGAATGCCGATTGCCATGGAAAAACTGGATTTATTTTCAACCGAACGCACCTCGTCCATTCCGCTGAATCTAGCCTACAAAGCCGTGCAACGCATCGTGCCCGACAAAGCCGAAGCCTTTTTATACCGCCTGCGTTTCGCCACCATCGCCGAAGTCCGCCCGACCACCAAACTGGACGAACTGGCACGCGTCGCCGAGCAGGTCGGCGTAAATCAGGCTGATTTTCTGACCGCTTACCACACGCCCGAAACCGAAGCCGCATTAGCAGAAGATTTCAGACGACGTGAACAACTGCGCTTATTCAGCCTGCCTGCGTATCTGTTTGAATATAAAGGGCAAGCAGTGTTGGCAAAAGGCGTGTTGGACGACAAAGCTTTGTTTGAACTGGTTGAAAAAATCACGAATGGCGAACTCAAACCCCAACCGCTCGAAGCCACGACTGAAAACGTGCGGAAATTGTTTGAACGCCACCCGCTGATAAATCTTATCGAACTGCGTTATGCGTTTGACTTGTCGGATAAAAATACGGTATTGAAACGGGGGAAACCGTTGTTGGAGAACGGGGAAATCAGGCGGATTGACATGGCGAGCGGGGTGTTTTTTGAGGCGGTATAGGCAGACATTGGGGGTTGCAGACACCTGTGTTGCCCATTTTGACCGTGCCGAACTGCGTTTTCAGGCTGCCTTTCGGTGTGCGGGGCTGCCTGAAAAAGGCTACCTGAAAAAATATCGGTAGGTTGGGTTGGCAAACCCAACATTCCAGACAACGTGACGGTTTGGTTAGGTCATAACCCGACTTACCCTCACTATTTTCAGGCAACCTTGCGTAGGTCGGGCATTGATGCCCGACAATTTTTTTGCGTTCGGGCAACCGTCGGGCATCAATGCCCGACCTACCGCTGCTGTGTTTTCAGGCTGCCTTTCGGTATGTGGGGCTACCTAAAAAATACGGCAGCCTGAAAACGCCGCATCAGTATCGGTAGGTTGGGTTGGCAAACCCAACGTTTCGGATAATTCGACGGTTTGGTTGGGTCATGGCTCAACCTACACTGGCTAATCCAACCTGCGATTACTGTCATATGGCAAGCACATCGCCTTACGCCAAAAAACCATCACAATTGCCGCTGCAATGATGATGATTCCGTATGGAATCATGCCGTTGCCGTTTTCATATGCCGCCCGTCTGCCCGGGAAACCCGTGCGTGCGGTATTGGCAACCGTATGACACGCAACCAATACAAATACCGAACCACCGCTGCCGTTGTACAGCCATACATAAATAATTCTCACGGCAACCGTCCCAGCCAATCCCCATGCAATCAGTTCGGCAGACTGCCCCACGGCAATCATGGACGGCAAATGCCACAATGCCCACGGTATCCCGATAATCAGTGCCGTAACAAGCGGGGTAAAACGCCGTTGCAGACTTTCAGTTGCATAGGCGGCATAGCCCAATTCCTCGGCAACTGCCGCGATAAAGAACATGACGAACGCACCGGCGAGCGGCACAAGCGATACGGATAAGGTAGGTATGTTTTGTCCTGTTTGGCGTATCGCGACATAAGTCAGCAGATAAAATAGAGGGAAAATCAGTATTGCCGTCCAAAAATAGGCAGAATGCTTTATCCGCCCGTAATCAAACACACGTCCAAACAGTCCGCGTACCGCTGCCATTCCGCTCTCGCGGTAACGCAGTAACGCGGCGGCAACCGTCGGGGTGAGTGCTGCGCCGATGTCGGTCAGCGGCAGATTATCAGGCAGAGGACTGTGTTTGAGAAACAAAGACAGTAGCCAAAACGGCGCGCTCAAAGCGTACACCAGCAGAAAGTATTGCCACGGATGCGAATAATTCACGTCCAAGCTCCCCGAATACTTGACTTGCATTTGCATATTACCTCCATTTATTCAGTATCGGCGGGTTGGGTTGGCAAACCCAACATTCCAGATAACTTGACGGGTTGGTTAGGTCATAGCCCAATTTACCCTCACTGTTTTCAGACAACCTTTGCGTAGGTCGGGTATTCATGCCCGACAATTTTTTTGCGTTCGGGCAACCGTCGGACATGAATGCCCGACCTACGGCGGCTGTGTTTCAGGCTGCCTTTCGGTGCGCAGGGCTACCTGAAAAAGGCTACCTGAAAAATACGGCAGCCTGAAAACGCCGCATCAGCCTTCGCTAAAACTATACCCCAGCCCGTGGTGCGTGCGGATGGGTTCGCCGGCCACGCTCGCTTCGCGCAGTTTGTGGCGCAGGGCGCGGATGTGGGTGTTGATGGTGTGCGGGTCGGAGGGGCGGTTGCCGCCGAACATGGCGGCGAGCAGTTCTTCGCGGCTGAACACGCGGCCGGGGCGGTGCAGCAGGGTGCGCAGCAGGCGGTATTCGCCCTGCGTGAGCGGCAGTTCGCGCCCTTGGTGGCGGATGCAGCAGGCGGGCGCGTCGTCGTGCCATACCAGTGCGGATTCAGCTTCGGCGGCGGGCTGTGTTTGTGTGCGCCGCAGCACGGCTTTGACGCGGGCGGTGAGCTCGCGCGGGCTGAAGGGTTTGCCGATGTAGTCGTCTGCGCCGAGCTCGAGGCCGAGGATGCGGTCGGTTTCTTCGTCTTGGGCGGTGAGCATGATGACGGGCTGGGCATACTGCGGGCGCAGGGTTTTGAGCAGTTCGAAGCCGTCGGTGTCGGGCAGGCCGACGTCGAGCAGGAGCAGGTCGAAGCGTTCGCGCGCGAGCAGTTGCCGTGCCTGCCCTGCGGTGGGGGCGATGCGTGCGGTGAAATGGGCGCGGGCGAGGGTGAGTTCGACCAGTTCGGCGATTTCGCGCTCGTCTTCGATGATGAGGATATGCGGGTTCATGGCGGGGCGGGGTTTCTGCAAAATGGCGGATGGGCGGTTTTCAGGTAGCTTTTTTAGGCAGCCTTTGCGCCCGATATGCTGTGTATGGCCGGAATCGTGGTTTCTTCATAACACGGCATGACTCCGGCGGTATTGTACGCAAGGGCGGCGGGCGGCACACGCTTTCAGGCTGCCTTCTTCATGAAATCTTCATTATTGCTCCACGGGAAATTGACGCGGCACGGGCATACTGGGCGCAGTTGGCAGGCGCGTGTCCTGCCGTGTTTGATTTTTTTGAAGGAGCAGAAAATGACGAAAAAACTATGGAGCGTGTTGGGGCTTTGCCTTGTGTTTGCCGTGGTGCTGTTTGCGATTTACGGCCTGGCGGAGCAGCGGGGGTATTACCAATCGAGCACGCTGTTGGACGCGGAAGACTACCGCATGATTATCCGCAGCGTGAAATACGGCATGGTGCTGGTGGTGCTGGTGTTTGCCTCGTTCTTTTTGAGCGAGGTGTTGCAGGAATGGCGCATCCACCCGATGCAGTATCTGCTGGTGGGCGCGGCCTTGTCGATATTTTACCTGCTGCTGCTTTCGCTGGCCGAGCATATCGGCTTTACCGCCGCTTATTGCATCGGCGCGTTTGCCTGTATCAGCCTGCTGTGCTGGTATCTGCATTTCGTGCTGGCCACCACGCGCGGGGTGTATATGATGACCGCGCTGCTCGCGGCGGCCTACGGCGCGATGTTCGTGCTGGTGAAAATGCAGCAATACAACCTGCTGGTGGGCTCCTGCCTGCTGTTTGCCGCGCTGTTTGCGGTGATGTATTACACGCGGGAAATTGATTGGTATGCGCTGGGCGGGGAGGCTAAAGATTAGTGCGCGATAGGCGGATAAAGGCTACCTGAAAATTTTAGCTGCGCAGAAACTCGTAAAGCTTGTTTTAGCTGCGCTGAAGCAGACGCTTTCAGGTAGCCTTTTTATATGCCGGTGCGGCTGAGGGGAGGCTACCTGAAAATATGGCTGCAAACAAAAACAGTTGGGCTGCTTGGGCGGTTAGCGGCGGGAGTCGGGTTCGTTTTTGCGGTAGTGCCCTTGCTGGTAGGGGACGGCATGGTTGCGGATTTCTCCTTTGGTGAGGCGGTGCCATGCGCCGCGCAGATAGGTGAGGCCGACGGCGAGCAGGCCGTCTTGCTTGAGGCGGCGCGGGTGGAATTCAAAATACACCGGCAAAATGTGGAAGCGGAAGCTTTTCGAGGCTCGGTTTACATAGTCGCAGTCTTCGCCCAGGGTGATGGTTTCGTCGAAACCGCCGAGATGGCGGTGGACGGTTTGCGTGCTGAAGATGCAGGCGCCGGCGCATTGGGGAAACCAAAACTGCATGGCACGCATTATCCAGTCGGCGCTTCGGATGGCGGCACGGATGCGCCAGGAAGGGTCGCGGCTGCGGAGGCGGGCGGCGGCCACCAATAGGCCGCTGTTGTCTAGCGCGCGGCGGGCTCGGGCCAGGAAGTCGGCATCCAGCCGCACGTCGGCATCAAAGAAAATAAGCCGGTTGGCGCGTGCTTCGGCGGCGCCTGCGTTGCGCCCTAAGCCGACGCTGCGTGCTTTCATGGCCACCGTGCGCAGGTTGAGGCTACCTGAAAAACGGCGGGCAACGGCCAGGGTGTCGTCGTCACTGTTGCTGTCGCTCACGATGACTTCGAAATCGTTGAAGGTTTGGGCTTGCAGGTCGCCCAGCAGCTTGGCGATATTTTCTTCTTCGTTCAGCGTGATGATGACGATGCTGAAGTGCGGCCGGTGCAGCAGGTCGCCATACTCCGGGTGGTGCTCGATATAGGTGCGCACGAAGGAGCAGCTCGGGCGTACCGGCCAGCCGTGGGCGCGGGCGTGCGCCAGCGCGGTTTGCACCAGCCGTGTGCCGATGCCGCGCCCGCCGATGGGCGGCGGCACAACGGTGTGCCGGAAATCATAGGTGCCGTCGGGCAAGAGGGTATAGCTGAGGTAGGCGGTTTCGCCGTGTTCGGTGAGTTCAAAACGTTGGGCAGCGGGTTGATGGGTAACCATGGTTGGCGCCTGGAAGCGGAAAGGGAACAGGATAATATAGTGAATTAAATTTAATCCACTATACAGAGAAACAGGCTACCTGAAAAATGCAGAACGGTTTTCAGGTAGCCTGTTGAACTAAGCAATCAGATGCTTATTTTTTCTTGCGCTGCGGGGGCAGGTCGGTGCAGGTGCCCATGGCCACTTCGGCGGCCATGCCGATGCTCTCGCCCAAGGTCGGGTGCGGGTGGATGGTTTTGCCGATGTCTTCCGCATCGCAGCCCATTTCGATGGCCAGGCAGATTTCGCCGATCATGTCGCCGGCGTGGGTGCCCACAATGCCGCCGCCGATAATCAGGCCGCTTTCGGCATCGAAAATCAGCTTGGTGAAGCCTTCGTCGCGGCCGTTGGCGATGGCGCGGCCGGATGCGGCCCACGGGAACACGGCTTTGGTGATCTTGATGCCGTCGCGTTTGGCGATTTCTTCGGTTACGCCCACCCAGGCCACTTCGGGGTCGGTGTAGGCCACGCCGGGGATCACGCGTGCGTCGAAATAGGCTTTGTGGCCGGCGCAGTTTTCGGCGGCCACGTGGCCTTCGTGCACGGCTTTGTGCGCCAGCATGGGCTGGCCGACCACGTCGCCGATGGCGTAGATGTGCGGCACGTTGGTGCGCTGCTGTTTGTCCACTTCGATGAAGCCGCGCTCGGTTACGGCCACGCCGGCTTTTTCGGCGTCGCACAGTTTGCCGTTGGGCGCGCGGCCGGCGGCCACCAGCACGAGGTCGTAGCGCTGCGGCTCTTTCGGCGCTTTTTCGCCTTCAAAGGTTACATAAATGCCGTCTGCTTTGGCTTCCACGGCCACGGTTTTGGTGTTGGTCATGATGTTGTCGAAGCGGTGTTCGTTCATCTTCTGCCATACTTTCACCAAATCGCGGTCGGCGCCCTGCATCAGGCCGTCCATCATTTCCACCACGTCCAGGCGGGCGCCCAGCGTGCTGTACACGGTGCCCATTTCCAGGCCGATGATGCCGCCGCCGATCACCAGCATCCTTTCAGGCAGCTTGCCGCCGTTTTCACGCAGCTCCAGCGCGCCGGTTGAATCCACAATGCGTGGATCTTCGGGGATGAAGGGCAGTTTCACCACGCGGCTGCCCACGGCGATGATGCAGTTTTTGAAGGCGACGGTTTTTTTCTCGCCGGTTTCGGTGGCCTGTTCGTATTGGGGCGATTCGGTGAGCGCCACTTCGATGTGGTTGGCGCCCACGAATTTGCCGTAGCCGCGGATGATGTCCACTTTGCGGGCTTTGGCCATGCCGGCCAGGCCGCCGGTGAGCTTGGCGATGACTTTTTCTTTATAGGTGCGCAGTTCGCCCACATTGATTTCGGGCTCGCCGAACTTGATGCCGTTTTTCACCAGGTGTTTCACTTCGTCGATCACGGCGGCGTTGTGCAGCAGTGCTTTGGAGGGAATGCAGCCCACGTTCAGGCACACGCCGCCCAAGGTGCTGTATTGCTCGATGATGGCGGTTTTCAGACCTTCGTCGGCTGCGGCGAAGGCAGCGGAATATCCGCCCGGGCCGCCACCCAACACGACCACGTCGTATTCGGCATCGGCGCTGCCGGCAAATTGCGCGGCCTGCGGCGCGGGTGCGGCGGCTTTCGGGGCTTCCTGCGCGGGAGCAGGAGCAGCGGCTTTGGGCGCTTCGGCAGCGGCGGCCGCGCCGGCGGCTTCAATCACGGCAATCACGCCGCCTTCGGAGATTTTGTCGCCCACGTTCACGCGCACTTCCTTCACCACGCCGGCGGCTTCGGCCGGCACGTCCATGGTGGCTTTGTCGGTTTCCAGCGTAATCAGCGTGTCTTCCACGGCGATGGTGTCGCCCGCTTTGATTTCCACGGCGATGATGTCCACGTTTTCGTGGCCGCCGATGTCGGGCACTTTCAATTCGATCAAGCTCATTATTTTGCCTTTCTTGTGTGTTGGGTTGTGTGTGCCGATAAAAGCGCTGCAACCCGTGGGGTTGTTGGGGGAGGGCTACCTGAAAAAGGCTACCTGAAAAATGTCTGCTTCAGCGCGGCCAAACAAGCGGCGCGAGTTTCTGCGCGGCTCGAAAGCGGAACCGTTTCCGGCCGCCCGATGGTTTGCTCAAGGGCGGATTATAGCGCACTTCGCCGCCTTTTCTGCGGCTTTGTTTCCGGCTTGGGAGCGGGGCGGATTGCGGCGGGAGGGCGGTTGCGGTATATAATGCCGCTCAAACCGTAGCTTGCGAGATTGCCATGAATCCGTTTGACACTCCCGGACAGCCCGCCAGCCGCCGCGAGGCTTTCCGCCAAAACAGCATCTATCTGCTGCCCAATTCCTTCACGCTGGCGGCTTTATTTTGCGCCTTTTTCGCCATCACCCAAGCCATGCACGGCCGCTATGAAGCAGCCGCGGTGGCGGTGTTTGTGTCGATGCTGCTCGACGGCATGGACGGCCGCGTGGCGCGCTGGACCAACAGCCAGAGCGCGTTTGGCGAGCAGCTCGACAGCCTGGCCGATATGGTGAGCTTCGGGGTGGCGCCGGCGCTGATTGCCTATCAGTGGCAGCTCCACGATTTCGGCCGCATCGGCTATTCGGTGGCCTTTATCTACTGCGCCTGCGCGGCTTTGCGCCTGGCTTTGTTCAACACGCTCATTGGCAAGGTGGACAAACGCTGGTTTATCGGCATTCCGAGCCCGACGGCGGCGGCGCTGGTAATCGGCCTGGTGTGGGTGGACCACAGCTTCGGCGGCCTGCCGCTGGCGGGCTGGTGGTGTTTGATCATCACGCTGTTTGCGGGGCTTTCGATGGTGGTGCAGATCCGCTTTTGGAGCTTCAAGGAAATCAATATGCGGCGCAAGGTGCCGTTTTTCGGGCTGATTTTGGCGGTGCTTGGCTTTTTGGTGATCACTTGGGAGCCGTCGCTGGTGTTGTTCCTGCTGTTTTTGGCCTACAGCCTGTCGGGCTATGTGCTGTGGTTTTGGCAGCGCGGCCGCAAACAGAAGCCGCAAGCGCAAGCGAAGCCGGAAGACGGGCCAGAGGCTACCTGAAAAACTTTGGGCGACTGAGAGGCTACCTGAAAAGCTGAATGATGAATACGCCGCTGCCGATTGTTTTCCGGCGGCGGTTTTGCAATGGAGGCGGATATGTGGGGCATGGAAGTGTGGCTGCCGCTGTTGGCGGTGGGCGCGGCGGCGGGCTTTTTGGCGGGGCTGTTGGGCATCGGCGGCGGGGCGGTGACGGTGCCGATTGTGCTGTGGTTTCTGGGCAAGCAGGGCATTGGCGGGGCGCACAGCCAGCATTTGGCGGTGGGCACGTCGATGGCGGTGATGGTGTTCACCACCTTTTCCAGCGCGCTGGCGCAGCAGAAAAAAGGGGCGGTGCGCTGGGAGTTTGTGCGGCGTATGGCGCCGGGGCTGGTGGCGGGCAGCCTGCTGGGCTCGCTGGTGTCGAACCGGATTCCCACTTTCGGCTTGCAGGTGTTGTTTATCGTGTTTTGCTATTTGGTGGCGGCGAAAAATTTGTTTCGGCTCAATCCGCAGCCGGCGGCCAAGCTGCCGGGCGAACGTGCGCAGGTGGGCGTGGGCGGGCTGTTTGGGCTGCTTTCGAGCTGGGTGGGCATCGGCGGGGGCTCGCTGTCGGTGCCGTTTATGATGTATTGCCGCGTGCCGGTGCATCAGGCGGTGGCCACTTCCAGCGTGCTGGCTTGGCCGATTGCGGTGTCGGGGGCGGCGGGCTATTTGGTGTCGGGCTGGGATGTGCCGGGTTTGCCGGCGGGCACGCTGGGCTTCTGGTATCTGCCCTGCGTGGCGGCGCTGGGGGTGTGCACGGTGTTGTTTGCACCCTTGGGGGTGACGGCGGCGCACCGCCTGCCGCCGGAATGGCTGAAGCGGGCTTTCGGGGTGTTGATGGTGGTGATCGGCAGCCAGATGCTGTGGAAGCTGTTGTATGGCTGAGGCGCTTCACTTCCTGCCGCGTTAGCTCGCCTTGCCGTATTGCCCATACTGCCTGCGGCTCGCTGCTTGGGATGAAGTGAAGCGCTTCAGCTATAGGGATTGCTGTTTCATTCGGGCTACCTGAAAACGGCGGCTGCAAATCTCGGCGGGCAAATGCAAAAATCCGTATCCGAACAAGCAATCCCGTGGAAAACTTGCTAGAATGACGCCCGCTGGCCGCAGCCTGTTGCACCGGCGCGCCGTGCCGGCGGCGGAAAGCCGGTTTAAAAATGAATAATCGCCAGCCCCTTATCCCCGAACTTTGGAGAATCCCGATGGCCGTTGAACGCACCTTGTCCATTATCAAACCCGATGCCGTTGCCAAAAACGTGATCGGCAAAATCTACAGCCGTTTTGAAAGCAACGGCCTGAAAATCATCGCCGCCAAAATGAAGCACCTCACCCGCGAAGAGGCCGAAGGCTTCTACGCCGTGCACAAAGAGCGCCCGTTTTTTGCCGATTTGGTGCAGTTTATGACCAGCGGGCCGGTGATGATTCAGGTGTTGGAAGGCGAAAACGCCGTGGCCAAAAACCGCGAGCTGATGGGCGCCACCAATCCGAAAGAAGCCGCGCCCGGCACCATCCGCGCCGATTTCGCTTCCTCCATCGATGCCAACGCCGTGCACGGCTCCGACAGCTTGGCCAATGCCGCCATCGAAGTGGCCTATTTCTTTAACGAGCAGGAAATCTGCCCGCGTTAAAGCAGCAGGCACAGCAGGCTACCTGAAAGTTTCAGGCATTGAAACTCGGTTTTCAGGTAGCCTTTAAGCCTTTATCCAATTAGAAATATAACGAACACAGCCGCCCCGCTGCCCGTATGAAAACCAACCTCCTCAACTACGACCTCGCCGGCCTCACCGCCCACTTCGCCCAGATGGGCGAAAAGCCCTTCCGCGCCCGCCAAGTGATGCGCTGGATGCACATGGGCGCCGCCGGCGATTTCGACGAAATGACCGACCTGGCCAAATCCCTGCGCGCCAAGCTAAACAAGCATGCCGAAGTGGGCGTGCCCGCGCTGATGGCCGCGCAGGAAAGCCGCGACGGCACGCGCAAATGGCTGCTCGACGTGGGCACTGGCAACGGCGTGGAAACCGTGTTCATCCCCGAAACCGAGCGCGGCACGCTGTGCATCTCCTCGCAGGTGGGCTGCGCGCTGGAATGCACCTTCTGCTCCACCGGCCGCCAAGGCTTCAACCGCAACCTCTCCACCGCCGAAATCATCGGACAATTATGGTGGGCAAACAAAGCCTTGGGCGCCACGCCGAAAAACGAACGCGTGATTTCCAATGTGGTGATGATGGGCATGGGCGAGCCGCTGGCCAACTACGACAACGTGGTTACCGCGCTTTCCATCATGTTGGACGACCACGGCTATGCCTTGAGCCGCCGCCGCGTTACCGTGTCCACTTCCGGCATGGTGCCGCAGATGGACCGGCTCAAAGAAGACATGCCGGTGGCGCTGGCCGTGTCGCTGCACGCGCCGAACGACGCCATCCGCAACGAAATCGTGCCGCTCAACAAAAAATACCCGCTCAAAGAGCTGATGGCCGCCTGCCAACGCTATCTGGCCAAAGCGCCGCGCGATTTCGTTACTTTTGAGTACGTGATGCTCGACGGCGTGAACGACAAACCCGAGCACGCCCGGCAGCTGGTGGAATTGGTGAAAGACGTGCCGTGCAAATTCAATCTGATTCCGTTTAATCCCTTCCCCCATTCTGGCTACCGTCGCTCCGGCAACGAGAGCATCCGCGTGTTCCGCGACATCCTCTATCAGGCCGGGCTGGTGGTAACCGTGCGCAAAACGCGCGGCGACGACATCGACGCCGCCTGCGGCCAGCTGGCCGGACAGGTGCAAGACAAAACCCGCCGCCAGCAGAAATGGCTGCAATTACAAGTTGTGAAAGGTTGATGATCATGAAAAAAAGTTTCATTGCTTCCCTAACGACGCTCGCCCTGCTCGCCGGCTGCGGCGGCATCACCATCCACACCGGCAGCAAAGAGGCGCGTAACCGGCCGGAAGAAATCGCCGCCATCAAAATCCAGCTCGGCATCGAATACATGAACGCGCGCGACTACCGCGCCGCCGTGGACGCCATCGAAGAAGCCTTGCGCCTGCAACCGCGCAACGCCAAC
Source organism: Eikenella longinqua (assembly GCF_001648355.1). Lineage (GTDB taxonomy): Bacteria > Pseudomonadota > Gammaproteobacteria > Burkholderiales > Neisseriaceae > Eikenella > Eikenella longinqua. The sequence goes on from NZ_LXSL01000013.1 coordinate 107,940, forward strand.
GCCTGGCTGGTGCGCGCCGAGATTTACCAATATCTGAAAGTGCCGGAAAAGGCGCAGGAAAGCTTCCAGCGCGCCTTGGCCATCCAGCCCAACAGCGCCGAAATCAACAACAACTACGGTTGGTTTTTGTGCAACGCCGGCGGCCGCCTGAACGAATCGCTCACCTATTTCGACCGCGCCTTGGCTGACCCCACCTATCCCAGCCCGCAGGTGGCCTATATGAACAAGGGCATTTGCAGCGCCCGCCTCGGCCAATACAATTTGGCCACCTCTTACCTGGAGCGCTCGCTGGCCGCCGACCCAAGCTTTGCGCCTTCGCAGAAAGAAATGGCGCGCGTGCGCATGTTGGAAGGCAACCTGGGCGAGGCCGACCGTCAGTTCCGCCAATATCAGAGCAAGGTGGACAGGCTCAGCGCCGACGACCTGCTGCTGGGCTGGAAAATTGCCCGCGCCCGCGGCCAAACCCAAGCCGCCTACGAATACGAAGCGCAACTGCGCACCAACTACCCGTATTCGCCCGAACTTGAAGAAATCACCACAGGAAGACCCAAATGACCGAAATTTCCAACCCGCAACTGGCCGCCGCCGAAGAACTGGGCAGACTGCTGCGCCACAACCGCGAGCAGCAGCAGCTTTCCATCGGTGACGTATCCGAGCATCTGAAGCTGCCCGCCCGCCAGGTGGAAGCGCTGGAAAACGCCGATTTCGACAAACTGCCCGAGCCGGTATTTGTGCGCGGTTTCCTGCGCAGCTACGGACGCTACCTGAATTTAGACGAAGAGGTGCTGAACAACTATCTCGAGCAGCTTGTGCGCGCGGATCCGGCCTTGCGCCCCGCTGCTAAAGCCGATGCCGGCGAAGTGAAGATGACCTATCACAACGCGCGCCTGCGCAAACCCTTCCCGCGCTGGGTGTTCGGCGTGGCCGCCGCCGTGGCGATTGTGGGCGCGGTGTATCTGTGGCAGGGCAAATCCAAAACCGAACACGAACGCCAAAACGCGCAAACCAGCATTCCGGAAAACCAAGTGCTGCCGCCCAATCTGAACGGCAGCAGCGTGCAAGTATTGCCTTTGCAGGATGCTTCCGCACCGTCGGCTTCTGCCCCCGCAATTTCAGGTAGCCAACCCTTGCCGGCGGAAAACGCCTCTGCCGCTTCCGCGCCGGCTGCCGGCATCCAGTCGGCAGCCGGCGAGTTAGTGATCAAACTGCGCTTCCGCTCCTTTCTCACCGTTACCGATAAAGACGGCCAGATGCTGGTGAGCAAAATCGTGCCGGCCGGCAGCGAACACCGCTTCTCCGGCAACGGCCCCTACCGCGTGCGCATCGGCTTTGCCAAAAACAGCCTGGCCAGCTACAGCGGCCGCGACATCAATGTGGCCGACCACATGGTCGACCGCAAAACCGCCGCCTTCACCGCCGGCGCGCCGGATGCTGCCGCACAATAACAACAGCTGATTTATGAACACAACCCTTCCTCCCCGGCGGCGCACACACCAGGTGCAAATCGGCCATATCGCCGTCGGTTCCGATTCGCCGGTGGTGGTGCAGTCGATGACCAACACCGACACCGCCGACGCCGAAGCCACCGCCTTGCAGGTGAAAGAGCTGAGCGACGCCGGCTCGGAAATGGTGCGGATTACCGTGAACAACCCACAGGCCGCCGCCAAAGTGGCCGAAATCCGCAGCCGGCTCGACGACATGGGCTGCGCCACGCCGCTCATCGGCGATTTCCATTTCAACGGCGAGCGCCTGCTGGCCGAGTTCCCCCAATGCGGCAAAGCCTTGGCCAAATACCGCATCAACCCCGGCAATGTGGGCAAGGGCGCCAAGGGCGATGAAAAATTTGCCTTTTTAATCCGCACCGCTGCCGAAAACGACAAAGCCGTGCGCATCGGCGTGAATTGGGGCAGCCTCGACCAAAGCCTGGCCAAACGCCTGATGGATGCCAACCGCAGCCGCCCCGAGCCGCTGCCGCCCGAAGCCGTGATGAAGGAAGCGCTGGTGCTTTCCGCGCTCGAATCCGCGCAAAAAGCCGTGGAATTGGGGCTACCTGAAAACAAAATCATCCTTTCCTGCAAAGTGAGCGCCGTGCAGGATTTGATTCAGGTATACCGCGATTTGGGCAGTCGCTGCGCCTACCCGCTGCACCTCGGGCTCACCGAGGCCGGCATGGGCAGCAAGGGCATCGTTGCCTCCACCGCCGCGCTGGCCGTGCTCCTGCAAGAAGGCATCGGCGACACCATCCGCATCTCGCTCACCCCCGAGCCAGGCAGCTCGCGCACGCAGGAAGTGATTGTGGCGCAAGAGATTCTGCAAACCATGGGGCTGCGCTCCTTCACGCCGATGGTTACCGCCTGCCCCGGCTGCGGCCGCACCACCAGTACCGTGTTTCAAGAGCTGGCGCGCGACATCCAGCAGCACTTGCGCCGCCAGATGCCCGTGTGGAAAGACCAATACCCCGGCGTGGAAAGCCTGAACGTGGCCGTGATGGGCTGCGTGGTGAACGGCCCCGGCGAGAGCAAGCTGGCCGACATCGGCATCAGCCTGCCCGGCACCGGCGAAACGCCGATTGCTCCCGTGTATGTGGACGGCGAACGCAAGGTTACGCTCAAGGGCGACAATATGGCGGCCGAGTTTTTGCAGATTGTGGAAAACTACATCGTGGAAAACTACGGAGAAGGCGGCAAAAAACGCCGCAGCCAAGTGCCCAAAATCATCCCCATCCGCCAAGCCTGATTGAGGGCTACCTGAAAATTTGTCTCCAAGCAAAAACCTTTGCCCGTTCCTCAGCGGCAAAGGTTTTTGTTTTTCAGGTAGCCTTCCTCCTCGATAGAGCTTATCCGGCAGATTGGCTATAATGGCGCCAACCGCAGCCAATAGCGGGAAACCCAAGGGAAACATCATGACCGACCTGCGCCAGCTCCTGCTCAAACTCTATCTGCTCAACAACCACAAAATCGAACACAAAGTTTACATCTACAGCTATCGCGGCGTAACCGACGTGGCCACCAACCCCTTCCAATACGTGAGCGGCGATTTGGCGGAAAACGTGAAAAAAAGCCTGATTCTGCAAAACCTGGCCAGCGGCGAGATGCTGCAAGCCTTCATTGTGTCCACCGAAGAGAGCGCCGGCAAAACCCACAGCGCCTACAAAATCGAAAACACCGTGCTCTACGGCAACAAAACCGGCGTCATCATCGAAATCGGGCTGGATAAAGACAAAATCGAGAAAACCGACAAATACCGCCAATTCAGCCACCTAGCCACCAGCATACTGCGCCAGTTTATCGACTAACGAAGTTGGCCGGCAACAAAAAGGCTACCTGAAAGCGTCAGCTTCAGCGCAGCTAAAACGAGCTTCGCGAGTTTCTGCGCAGCTAAAACTTTTCAGGTAGCCTTTCCCGTGCTTTGCGCGTATGGCAACGTCAATCTTGTTATCCATTAATCCGCTATATTGCCGATAAACAAACCAAGAAAGCCAACAAAGGCTACCTGAATATTTTAGCTTCGTAGAAACTTCACGGCGCCCAAGTTTTAACTTCGTTGAAGCTGACGCTTTCAGGTAGCCTTTTGCCATATTGCCAAACTAAGGCGCCAGCCGCTCCTTAATCCATTCGCCGTTTTCCAAACGGTATTGGATGCGGTCATGCAGGCGGCTGGGGCGGCCCTGCCAGAATTCCACGCGGTCGGGAATCAGCAGGAAGCCGCCCCAATGCGGCGGGCGCGGCACGTGCAGCGGGTGTTTGATGGCTTCTGCCGCCGCGCGCGCCACGATGATGCTTTTGCCGGCAATCACGCTGCTCTGCTCGCTCGCCCACGCGCCCAGGCGGCTGGTGTAGGGGCGGCTGGCGAAGTATTCGTCGGAAGCCTTGGCGTCTAATTTCTCCACCCGCCCTTCGGCGCGCACCTGCCGCTCCAGTTCCGGCCAGAAGAAGGTGAGCGCGGCAAAGGGATGGGCGGCCAGAGCGCGTCCTTTGCGGCTTTGGTAGTTGGAGAAAAACACGAAGCCCTGCGCGTTCACTTCTTTCAGGAGCAGGATGCGGCTGTTGGGGCGGCCGTCTTCGCCCACGGTGGCCACGCTCATGGCGGTGGGCTCTTTGGCGGCGGAGTGCATGGCTTCGCCCAGCCATTTTTCAAACTGCGGCAGCGGCGCGGCGGCACATTCGGCTTCGGATAATTCCTGCTTGCTGTAGTCTTCGCGGATGTCGTGCAGATCCATTCGGGGTTTCTCCTTTCTCTCGGATGGTTTAATTGATAGATGTTATCATCTTGAAGTTGTTCAATAATATTTTCTTTTGGCTGCGTATTGCTTATAATGCGCGCTTTCGGTTTTGGAAATTTTGGAAACGTTTGCCATGCAGCTCACCGCCATCGGCTTAAACCACCAAACCGCTCCGCTGAGCATACGCGAGCGTTTGGCTTTTGCCGCCGCCATGTTGCCAGACGCTTTGCGCGCGCTGGTGGGCAGCCGCACGGCCGAAGAAGCCGTGATTTTGTCCACATGCAACCGCACCGAATTATACTGCGTGGGCGAGCCGGACGATATTGTGCGCTGGCTGGCCGACTACCGCAAGATTCCCGGCAGCGCGCTGGAGCCCTATCTTTATCGTTATCAAACCGAAGCCGCGGTGCGCCACGCCTTCCGCGTGTCTTGCGGGCTGGACAGCATGGTGCTGGGTGAGCCGCAGATTCTGGGGCAAATCAAAGATGCGGTGCGGGTGGCGCAGGAGCAGCAGGCCGTGGCTTCCAACCTGCACGCGCTGTTTCAGAAAACCTTTGCCATCGCCAAGGAAGTGCGCACCAGCACGGCGGTGGGCGCCAATTCGGTGAGCATGGCGGCGGCCAGTGTGAAGATGGCCGGCCAGATTTTTCCCGATATTGGCGAATTGAACATTTTGTTTGTGGGCGCGGGCGAGATGATTGAATTGGTGGCCACGCATTTTGCCGCCAAGTCGCCGCGCGGCATCATGGTGGCAAACCGCACACTGTCGCGCGCGCAGGAGTTGTGCGCCAAGCTGGCTTCGCCGGCCGCGCCCTGCCTGTTGAGCGATTTGCCGCAGCGGCTGCACGAGTTTGATGTGGTGGTGTCGTCCACCGCCAGCCAGCTGCCGATTATCGGCAAGGGCATGGTGGAGCGGGCGCTGCGCGGGCGCCGCCGCCAGCCGGTGTTCCTGCTGGATTTGGCCGTGCCGCGCGACATCGAGGCGGAAGTGGCCGAGCTGGGCGATGCCTACCTCTACACCGTGGACGATATGATGCAGGTGGTGAACAGCGGCCTGGCGGCGCGGCAGCAGGCGGCGGCGGAAGCCGAGCAGATGGTGGAAAGCAAGGTGGAAGAGTTTATGAGCTGGCAGCGCCGCCGCCAAAGCGTGCCGCTGATCCGTTCGCTGCGCGACGAGGGCGAGCGGGCGCGGCAGCAGGTGTTGGAGAATACGCTGAAGCTGCTGGCCAAGGGCGTGCCGCCGGAAGAGGCGCTGGCCAGGCTCTCGGTGCAGCTCACCAATAAGCTGTTGCACGCGCCCACCCGCGCGCTTTCGAAAGTGGACGGGCAAACGGCGCACCTCACCGAGGCGTTGGTGCAGGTGTACGGGCTGGATAAGCCGCGCGCTTGAGCTTTGCTTGCCGGTAAAAATAGAGGCTACCTGAAAACTATTTAAGCTTCGCAGAAACTTGCGTTGCCTGTTTTCAGGTAGCCTTTTGCATGGCCGGGCGGCGGGGAAGGCTACCTGAAAAAAGCGGGAGGAACCGGCTCAGTGGCGAGCCATTCGTTTTTCAGGTAGCCTGCCTTTGTGCCGCAGAGAAATGCGCCGGTGTTGTTATCTTAGCCGGAAAAATGCGCTTTTCAGGGGTTTTGCCTGTGTGAAACGGCGATTTGCTTTACAATCGGGTTACCAGCAAGTGCTCAGACGACAACGGATGGGCGGCTTCGGCGGCGGCAGTATCCCGCCTAAGCGCCTGCAAACAAAAGGAGTATGAAAATGTATCAACGAATTTTGGTTCCGATAGACGACAGCAAAACTTCCGTGCATGCCTTGCAAGAAGCCTGCCGGCTGGCCAAGGCGGTGGGCGCCACCCTGGTGGCGGTGCACGTGGTGGATTTAACCGATTTGAAGCGCGAGGCCAATATGCTACCGCGCTCCGAAGAGCTGTATGCGATTGAGGCGCAGGTGGCCGACCATGCCGAATCCATCATGAAAGAGGCCGGCGTGCCCTATGAAATCGAAACGCTGGAAAACGACGGCATGCGCATTGCCGACGTGCTGATTAAAGAAGCCGCGCGCCAAGAGTGCGACCTGATTGCGATGGGCACCCACGGCTTCAGTGGCCTTTTGCACTTGCTGATGGGCTCCGTGGCCGAAGGCGTGCTGCGGCAGTCGCATGTGCCCGTGTTGCTGTTCCGCCGCGCCGACGACGAAGAATAACACCCTGGTTTTTCAGGTAGCCTCTGTGCCAGCATAGAGGCTACCTGAAAATATAGTGAATCAAAATTAAGAATGCTACGGCGTTGGCTTGCCTTGCCGTACTGCTGGTACTGTCTGCGGCTCGCCGCCTTGTCCCATTCTTATTTTGATTCACTATGTATTTAACTGATTTATCACTAAAAATGGAAAACGTTTTATGGCAATTCCCGCTTACAACGAAGAGATGAAAAAATTCATCCACGGCCTGCTCCACCACCTGGTGCAAAGCAAAGGCTCCGACCTCTTCATCACCGCCGGCTTCCCCCCGGCCATGAAGCTCGACGGCAAGCTCACCCCGATCACCGACAAACCGCTCACTGCCGACCACACCGCGCTCATCGCCCGCGCCCTGATGGACGACAAACAGGCCGAAGAGTTCGACAACACCAAAGAATGCAACTTCGCCATCAGCCTGGCCGGCGTATCCCGCTTCCGCATTAACGCCATGGTGCAGCGCGGCGCCGCCGCCCTCGTGTGCCGCGTGATCACCAGCGAAATCCCCAAGTTCGACAACATGAACCTGCCGCCGATTTTGAAACAAGTGGTGATGGAAAAACGCGGCCTCGTCATCTTCGTGGGCGGCACCGGCTCCGGCAAATCCACCTCCCTGGCCGCCATGATCGACTACCGCAACGAAAACAGCTACGGCCACATCATCACCATCGAAGACCCGATCGAATTCGTGCACCCGCACAAACACTGCATCATCACCCAGCGTGAAGTGGGCGTAGACACCGAAAACTGGTTTGCCGCCCTCAAAAACACCCTGCGCCAAGCCCCCGACGTGATCCTCATCGGCGAAATCCGCGACCGCGAAACCATGGACTACGCGCTCGCCTTCGCCGAAACCGGCCACCTCTGCATGGCCACCCTGCACGCCAACAACTCCAACCAGGCGCTCGACCGCATCATCAACTTCTTCCCCGAAGAGCGCCGCACCCAGCTCTTGAACGACCTCTCGCTCAACCTCAAAGGCTTTATTTCCCAGCGCCTCGTGCCCAAGCCCGACGGCAAAGGCCGCGTGGCCGCCGTAGAAGTGCTGCTCAACTCCCCGCTGATTGCCGAGCTGATTTTGAACGGCGACATCCACGGCGTGAAAGAAATCATGGCCCGCTCCCGCGACTTGGGCATGCAAACCTTCGACCAATCCCTGTTCGACCTCTACGAAGCCGGCCTGATTTCCTACGACGACGCGCTGAAAAACGCCGACTCGGTAAACGACCTGCGCCTCAATATCCAGCTCAACAGCAAGCGCGGCAATGCCGGCCAGGCCTCTGGCATCGACAATCTGGCGATTGTGGGCATGGAAGAAGGCGAAGCCTAATCAGGCTACCTGAAAAAAGTTGGCACAATAAAGGCAGGTATCCAATACCTGCCTTTTTCGGCTTTGCAGAACTCGTTTTTCAGGTAGCCTTTTCCCACTGCACAAACCAAAACGGCATCCCGCAAGAGGATGCCGTTTTTTCAACCGGAGCCAACTTATTTCAGGAAATTCACAAAGCCGGACAGAATCAGCGCATTGATGATGTCCACGAAGAACGCGCCCACCAGCGGCACAATCAGGAAGGCCTTGTGCGAGGGGCCGAAGCGTTCGGTGATCGACTGCATATTGGCTACCGCGGTTGGGGTAGCGCCCAAGCCGAAACCGCAGTGGCCGGCGGCCAGCACGGCGGCATCATAGTCGCGGCCCATAAACACATAGGTGGCATAGGTGGCATACAAAATCATCACCACAGTTTGCACCAGCAGGATGATGGTAACCGGGCCGGCCAGGCCGGTGAGCTGCCACAGTTTCAGGTTCAGCAGCGCCATGGCCAGGAAGAGCGACAGCGAAGCATTGCCGAACACGTCAATGGCGCGGTCGAACATATTGAATTTGAAGCCCATCACCAACACGTTGCGCAACACCACGCCGCCAAACAGCGCCCACACGAATTTGGGCAGGTCGAACAGGTATTGTTTGTCGATGCCGTCCATGATTTCGGAGAAAGAAAGGCAGGCGGCAAACATGGCCAGCGTTTCAATGGCAGAAGTGGCGGTAATCAGGCGGGTTTGCTCGGCGTGTTCGAACACGTCGTCGGTGTTTTTGCCGGAATCGTCGGAAGCGCATTGGCGGTCGGCTTGATTGACTTCCTCGTCAGACAAGGGTTTGCGCCCCATTTTGTTGATCAGGCGGCGGGCCACCGGGCCGCCGATCAAGCCGCCGGCCACCAGGCCGAAGGTGGCGGAAGCCATGCCCAGCTCGGAGGCGGCGGGCACGCCGTATTTCATCAGGTCGGGCGCCCAGCCGGCTGCGGTGCCGTGGCCGCCGGTGAGCGTGATGGAGCCGGTAATCAGGCCGGTCATCGGGTGCAGGCCGAACATGCTGGCCAAGCCCACGCCCACCACGTTTTGTAGCAGGATGAAGGCGCCCACTACGGCAGTGAACACCACCAAGGGCACACCGCCCGCTTTCAGGCGCGAGAAATCGGCGCTCAGGCCGATAGAGGTGAAGAAGATCAGCATGAAGGTGTCTTGCAGCGGTTTTTGGAAACCGAAACTGACGCCGCCGAAAGAATAGAGGGCGAGCAAAGCTGCTGCTGCCGCCAGGCCGCCGGCCACCGGCTCGGGAATATTGAAATCCCGCAAAAATTTGATTTTGCGTACCATCGCCTTGCCCAGCAGCAGCACCATCGTTGCCGCGATCAAGGTATAGTAGCTGTTTACTTCGATTTCCATAGCTGTTTACCTCGTTGAAATAATTAGACAATTAATACAGGCCTGCGGGTCGTTTCAACAGGCCTCAGGCGGATATTAGGATAGCAGTTAAAAATTGTCAAAGCATATTGCTTGCTTTTTACACTCGCGGGAAGGAGCAAAAAACGGCAAAAGGCTACCTGAAAATGCGCAATGCGGGTTTTCAGGTAGCCTGTTGAACGGTCGCACAGATTCAGTGCGCGTCCTGCAAATGTTCGGCCAGCGCCACTGCCGCGCCGGGCAGGCCTGGGTATTTGTTGAGCACCACGAATACCGGAATCGCCGCCAGATAGGCATCGAAACGGCCTTTGTTTTCAAAGCGGCTGCGGAAGGGCGAGGAGTGGAAATAATCGATGAAGCGCGGCACGATGCCGCCACACAGATACACACCGCCGCGCGCGCCTAACGTGAGCGCCAGATTGGCTGCCACCGTGCCGAGCATGGCGCAGAAAATATCCAGCGCCAGCCGGCACAGCGGGGAATGGCCGCTGAGGGCGCGTTCGGTGATGTCGGCGGCGGAGAGCTTGGGGCGGCTGATTTGCTCGCGCGCTGCCAGCCCTTCGTGAATCAGGCTGAGCCCGGCGCCGCACAAAAAGCGCTCGGCCGACACATGCCCGAACTTCTGCTTGGCGTATTGCCACAAAAACACTTCGGTGTCGTCGAACGGCGAAAAGCTCACGTGCCCGCCTTCGCCCGCCAGCGCGGCAAAACGCCCCGCCGCATGCGGAATCAGGCCGGATACGCCCAAGCCCGTGCCCGGGCCGAGCACCGCCACCGGCATATCCGGCAGCGCGGCGCCGCCGCCCACCTGCACCAGCTCGCCGGCAGCCAAATGCGGCAGCGCCAGCGCCTGCGCGGTGAAATCGTTGAGCACCAACAGCGTGTCGAAACGCAGCGCCTGGCGCGTGGTTTCGATGGAAAACGCCCAGTGGTGGTTGGTCATCTGCACCCAGTCGCCCACCACCGGATTGGCAATGGCGATGGCGCAGTGGCGGATTTCAGGTAGCCCCACCTGCGCCAGATAGGCGCGCACGGCATCGGCCAGCGTGTGGTAGTCGTTGCAGGGCAGGATGCGCACTTCTTCGATTTGCAGTGGCGCGGTTTCCAGCGCGAAGCGGGCATTGGTGCCGCCGATGTCGGCCACCAGGCGCGGCCAGTTTGGGTTAGTCTGCGTAGTAGGCATGGCATTTCTCTGGGTGGGATGTGTCTTGCAGGCGTTGCAGCAGCAGGCCGATGGGGAAAGATAGCGGGTTGGCCGCGGCCTGCTCCAGCACGGCGCGTTTCTCCGCCCCTTGGATGGATACGAACAGGTGCGGCACGGCGGCGAGCGCGTTCAGGCTCATGCCGATGCGCTCGTGTGCGGCGGTAATGGGGCTGGTGTGCGCCAGTTTGGCGCCGTATGCGGGCGACACGGCTTCGGCCAGCTGCGGCGCTTGTGGAAACAGCGAAGCGGTGTGCCCGTCGGCGCCCATACCGAGCACGGCGATGTCGGGCGCGGGGAAACGGGCTTCGGCAGCGGCCAGCGCGGCGGCGGGGTGGGCGGTGTCGCTTTGTTCGTCCACCAGCGGCAGGAAACGGGCTTCGGCGGCGGCTTGCGCCAGCAGGTGGCGGCGCACCAGCGCGGCATTGCTGTCGGCGTGGGCTGGCGGCACCAAGCGCTCGTCCACCAGCGTAACGGTAACGTTCGGCCAATCCAGTGCCTGCTGCGCCAGCGCTTCGAAAAACGCCACCGGCGAGCGCCCGCCGGACACGGCCAGCACGGCGCGGCCTTGGGTGCGCAAACATTGCCACAGGCAGCCGGCCACGGCCTGCGCCAGCGCGGCGGCTTGGGCGGCGGGGGTGGGGAAAGTGTGCCAAGTGAGGAAGGGGCTGGTCATATTTTTCAGGTAGCCTTGAAAGGGAAAGGAAACGGCAGGACAAGTTTTCAGGTAGCCTTATCAAGAGGCTACCTGAAATACTCAAGCATGACTGGGATAATGCCTGTTATAAGGAAACCATACCCATCATACTCAATACAAAGATCACGATAAAGCTGTATACAAATAAGCCGCACACGCCGAGGATACCGAAAAATATCGGTTTGCCCCAAGACTTGCGCGGATAATCCGTGCCGAATTCATCTTTCACCTGTGCCACCTGTTTGCGGCCCACGCCGCCATACCACGCGCCCAGCAAGGCGAGGCCGAGCACGTTGGTGCCTATATCAAAAATCACGAAAATCGGAATAGCAATCGCCACCACGGCCAGCATGCCCCAAATGAAGGCTTTGTTCAGTTTCTCCAATTCTTGGTCGCCCAAGGCGCGGGCGTTGAGCATATGCAGTGCCGCGCCGAATATGGGCGAAAACAGCAGCGACCAGCAGGCGGCCGCATTCGGGTTCCACAATTCGGGCGTGCCTTGGCCGCGCAATCCGGTGTTTTCGCTTTGCGGGGCGCGGTAGCGTTCGTCGAAATTATTCATGGTGAAGCTCCTTGGGTTTGGGTGATGGGATGGCGGGATTATAGCTGAATATTCAGTGGATTGTTTTTTCAGGTAGCCTTTTTGCTTGTTGAGGCTACCTGAAATTTTGAAAGCTTTAAAACTCAAATCATTACTATCGATTTTCAGGTAGCCTGAACGAGCCTAGCGGTTGCGCCAGTCCACGCCACAGGCGGCGGCCATGTCGATGGCGGCGTCGGGGCCGTGGCTGCCGGCGGCGTAGGGCAGGGGCTCGGGCCGGCGTGCTGCCCAGTCGTCGAGCACGGGCTGGAGCCAGCGCCAGGCGGCTTCGAGCTCGTCGCTGCGCATGAAGAGGGCGAGTTTGCCGTCGATGGCGTCGAGCAGGAGGCGTTCGTAGGCGTCGGCGCGGCGTTCGGGGAAGATTTTGAGCAGGTCGAGGTCGAGCGCGGCTTCGTGCACGCACAGGCTGGTGCCGGGGGCTTTCATCTGCAGGAAGAGTTTGACGGATTCCTGTGGTTGCAGGCGCACGCTGAGGCGGTTGGGCGAGCCGCCGCAGCCAAACAGGGGGTGGGCTTCGGGCCAGAAGTGCAACACGATTTCGGCCAGCCGCCCGGCCATGCGTTTGCCGGTGCGCAGCAAAAACGGCACGCCGCGCCAGCGGGGGTTGTCGATTTCGGCGCGCAGGGCGACGAAGGTTTCGGTGCGGCTTTGCGGGGAGATGTCGGCTTCTTCGCGGTAGCCGCGCACGCTTTGGCCGCGGATTTGGCCGGCGGTATATTGGCCGCGCACCACGTCGGCGCGCACGCTGTAGGCGTTGAAGGGCTTGAGCGCGTTGAGCACGCCGAGCTTGGCGTTGCGCACGTCGCTGTCGCCGAGGGAGCGGGGCGGCTCCATGGCGGTGAAGCAGAGGAGCTGCAAAAGGTGGTTTTGCAGCATGTCGCGCAGGGCGCCGGTTTGGTCGTAGAACTCGCCGCGTTTTTCCACGCCGAGCTCTTCGGCAATGGTGATTTCTACGGCGCGGATTTGGGCGGAACACCACAGGGGCTCGAACAGGCGGTTGGCAAAGCGCAGGGCGAGCAGGTTTTGCACGGGCTCTTTGCCCAGATAATGGTCGATGCGGTAGATCTGCTCTTCGCGGAAGAAGGCGGCCACGGCGGTGTTGATGCGCTGCGCGGAGGCAAGGTCGTGGCCGAGCGGTTTTTCCAGCACGATGCGGGTTTCGGCGCGGTTGAGCCCGGCGGCGGCGAGGTGGCGGCAGATGGGCATGAAGTAGTGCGGCGCGGTGGAGAGGTAGATCACCAGGGCGCGGCCTTTTTGCCCGGCGGCGTTGCCGAGCTGCCCGGCAAGGCGGTGGAACTGCTCGGCGTTTTCGGCGTCCACGGGCAGGTATTCGATGCGCCGGCAGAAGCTTTGCCATTGCGGCTCTTCTAGGTTGGGGATGTGCGGCCGGGCGGATTCTTCCACTTTTTTCAGGTAGCCTTCGCGGCCGAGATCGCGGCGGCCGAGGCCGATGATGCGGCCTTCGGCGTGCAGCGTGCCGGCGGCGTGGGCTTGGTAGAGGGCGGGCAGCAGTTTGCGCATCACCAGATCGCCGGTGCCGCCGAAGAAGACTAAATCGAATGGGGTGGACATGATGGATGGCCGTGAAACAGAAAAAACAGGCGCATTATAGCGAAAGCATGGGTGGCAGCCCAAAGGCTACCTGAAAAATAGGCAGCCGCTTCGGTTACAATACCGCCTTTCCATTCTATCGACACAGGCACACCACCATGTTCAACCACAGCGAGCAAACCCTGCGCGACGTTTGCGCCCAAGCCCTGGCGCTGGCCAAAGCCGGCGGCGCCACCGCTGCCGAAGCCGACGTGAGCGAATCCATCGGCCAATCGGTGCAGGTGCGTTTGCAGGAAATCGAGCAGATCGAATACCAGCAAGACAAATCGCTCGATCTTACCGTGTATGCTGGGCAGCGCAAAGGCCGTGCCAGCACCGCCGATTTCTCGCCCCAAGCCATTGCCGACACCGTGCGCGCCGCGCTCGACATCGCCCGCTACACCGCCGCCGACGATTGCGCCGGCCTGGCCGATGCCGCGCTGATGGCCACCGAATTTCCCGATTTGCACAGCTACTACGAATGGCCGCTCGACACCGCCGCCGCAGCCGAGCTCGCCCGCCGCAGCGAAGCAGCCGCGCAGCAGGCCGACAGCCGCATTTGCAATTCCGAAGGCGCCGGCGTGCAAACCGGGCATTATCAATACGTTTACGGCAACAGCCACGGCTTCATGCAATACCAAAAAAGCTCGCGCCACAGCCTCTCCTGCAGCATGGTGGCCGGCGGCGGGCAAGGCATGCAGCGCGATTATTGGTATGACATCGCCCGCGACCCCGCCGATTTGGACGCGCCCGAGCACATCGGACAAGCCGCCGCCCGCCGCGCCGTGCAGCGCCTCGGCGCCAGAAGCCTGCCCACCGGCAGCTATCCCGTGCTGTTCGACGCCACCGTTTCAGGTAGCCTCATCGGGCATCTGGTGGGCGCGCTCAGCGGCAGCGCGCTTTACCGCCAAACCAGCTTCCTGCAAGACAGTATCGGCCGCCAAATCCTGCCCGCCGCCCTCAGCCTGCGCGAAGAGCCGCACCTGTCCAAAGCCCTAGCCAGCACCGCCTTCGACGCCGAAGGCGTGGCCACCCGGCCGCGTTTCGTGATTGAAAACGGCATCATCCGCGGCTACTTCCTCGGCAGCTACAGCGCCCGCAAGCTCGGCCTCGACACCACCGCCAACGCCGGCGGCGTGCACAACCTGGTGCTCAACCACACCCACGCCGGCCAGGCCGAGCTCCTGCGCGAAATGGGCAGCGGCCTCTTGGTAACCGAGCTGATGGGGCAGGGCGTGAACACGGTTACCGGCGACTATTCGCGCGGCGCCGCCGGCTTTTGGGTGGAGAACGGCGAAATCGCCTACCCCGTGCAGGAAATCACCATCGCCGGCCGCCTGCAAGACATGCTGCCCAACATCGCCGGCGCCGCCAACGACGCGCTCAAACGCAGCGCCCACAAAGTCGGCTCCCTGCTGCTGGAAAAAATGACCGTGGCCGGGCGTTGAGCATGGCGTGCCGGATGCGGCAAAAGGCTACCTGAAAAATGGGGTGATGAAAGGCCGGAAATATTTTTCAGGTAGCCTGTCCAATTTCAGGTAGCCTTCTGCTTCGTTTAATGCGGCCGGTGTGGCACGGGAGACGAGCCGCAATTTTAAATTCATCGCCCAAACGTCTAATTGATAAGCAAAAAATGGAAACCCTTGAAGCACTGGTGGAACAAGCCTACGAGCTATTTGCCGACTATCCGGCCACCTTCCCGCTCAACGTTTGCGACTGTGGCGGCTGTATGCCCCGAGAAATGCAGCATTCATACCTCAGCATTCCGCTGCGCGAATGGAGCGAAGCCATGATGCGTGTCTATCAGAGCAGTGCAATAGTCATTGTGGGGGAAGCCGCCGATGGCATTGCCGAGTTCAAACATTTCCTGCCGCGCATCGCGCAGGGCATTATCCGGCTGGAAGATACGGCAATCACTACGGAAATGGCTTGGTATCGTGCACATTTTTCGCAGCGCGAATGCTGGCTGCCGGCCGAAATAGACTGGGCAAAACGCTTTGCCCGCGCGTGGTTTGCGCATTTGCTGCACCATGGCTGCCACCCTCTGTCGGAGAACCTGACCGGATTTCTGTGTATGTTCCAACACGCCGAATTGGATATGATTCCCGAGCTGCTGCAATTGTGGACGCAACACAGCATGCAGCCGACGGCGATAGACGAATTTGTTGCAATATTGGAAGAGTTGCCCGATGGCGGCAATGCGGCAGCATGGGATGAAAGCTGCCTCTGCTACCTGCCCGAATACGGCTACCGCAACGAAGAGTTTGCGGCCGTGATGAACGGCTGGCTGCTGGCCCCCGAAACCCGGCAAGCCTTTTTGCAGGCGCTGGCGCATTATCTGCCCCGCAATGTGCCCGATGAATACAACGCCGAGAAATGGCAGCGTGCGTATGCCCGGTTGAGCAGTGAGCATGTGAAATAAAGCAGGCGCGGCTCGAACAGGTTTCGGCGGCTGCGCTGAGTGTGAAGAGAAAAATATGTTCTACCAAATCATGGCGCTGCTCTTGTGGAGCAGCTCGTTTATTGCGGCGAAGTATGTGTATACGATGATGGAGCCGCCCTTGATGCTGCTGTTTCGCCTGGGGATTGCGGCGCTGTTGGTGCTGCCGATGGCGCTGCGCTTCGGGCGGGGCTTGTCGCGGCGGCAGTGGCGGGGGCTGCTGTGGCTGTCGTTTTGGAATTTTGTAGTGGTGTTGAGCTTGCAGTTTTGGGGTTTGAAATATACGTCGGCGGCGAGCGCCTCCACCATCATCGGGCTGGAGCCGCTGCTGATGGTGTTTATCGGGCATTTCTTCTTCCGCGATTATGCGCGCTGGTATCACTGGCTGTGCGGGCTGCTGGCGTTTGCGGGGGTGGCGCTGTTGGTGGCGGGCGGCGGCGAGGGCGGGGAAGTCGGCCTGGCGGGCTGTGCGCTGGTGTTGGCGGGCGGGGCGGTGTTTTGCGCGATTATGCGGCCGATGCAGCGGATGGTGGCGGAAATCGGCTCGCCGGCGTTCACTTCGCTTTCGATGGCGGTGGCGCCGCTGCTGTATCTGCCGGTGGGTTTGCTGTCGCTGGGGAAGGCGGAGGTGGCGTGGAATGTGCCGGGGGTGCTGGGGCTGCTGTATTTGGGGGTGGGGTGCAGCTGGCTGGCCTATACTTTGTGGAATAAGGGCATGAAAACGGTGTCGGCCAATTTTTCGGGCATCCTCACGGCCTTGGAGCCGATTTTCGGGGCGTTTTTGGCGGTGTGGGTGTTGGGCGAGCGGATTTCGGCGCTGTCGTGGCTGGGGATTGTGCTGGTGGTGGCGGCCACTTTGGCGGCGGTGTGGGTGCCGAAGTGGCTGAAGCGGCGGCAGGCGACCGGCGGGTTTGCCATGGCCGAGGCAGATATGGATTTGGCTGAATGAAATCAAGGCTGAACTAAAGGCTACCTGAAAACCGGTTTTCAGGTAGCCTTTATAGCGAACCAAATTGGCTTTCGATACCAGGCAGCGAGCCGCAGACAGTACGGGAGTACGGCAAGGCGAGCTAACGCTGAGCGAAAGTTAAGTTGGTTTGCTATAGCATGGGGCGAGGCAACTTATTTGCCGGATTCGGCCGGCAAACTGCGCCACCAGCGCCACAGCATCCGCCCGGCCTTGGGCAGCAAGGCACGCTGTTTGGCCGGAGGCAGCACGGCAGCCTGCCACAGCAGCATGGCGGCAGGCAGGTGATCGGCCAGCTTGAGCCAGCGCTGCCAGTCGCTGCCGCGGCCTTGCTGCCGCTGGCGCTGTTTGAGCTGCTCGGCGCGGATTTTCAGGCGGGCGAGCTCGACTTGCAGCGCTAAGAGTTCGCGCTGCTGCTGTTTGCTTATCGGGCTGCTCATTCGGCTGGCTCCGTGTCGGCTTGGGGCGCGGGGGCGGGATGGTTGGGCGAACGGCCGCGCAAGGTGTCGATGTCGCGGCGCATATCGGCCAGGGTAGAGGCTACCTGAAAACCGGCCTGCCGCCAGCCGGATGCGGCGCGCGCCAAGGCCATCCAGGCAATCAGCAGCAGCAACACGGGCAGCCCGAAAAACACCCACGCTTTGGCCTGCGCCGGCAGCACCGCATCCAGCCCGAACAGCAGGCTGATCAGCGCGGCGAGCAGCATCACGCCGCCCACTGCCACGGCGGCGAGCATGCGCACCAATCCCGCCGCCTGGCCGGAAAGGTCGATGCCGAGGATTTGCAGGCGCAGCAGCAGCAAATCCACGCCCTGGTTCATCAGGAAGCGGAAGTGGTTGATATTCTGTTTCAGGCTCATGGCGGGCTCCTCGGCGGGGCGGCGGGCAAAACGCCCGCCTGCGCTTGATGGGGCAGGGCGGGCGGTGTATCAATGCGGCTGGTTAGCGGCGGTTGAGCAGCACGCCCACCACCAAGCCGGCCAGCGCGGCAAAGCCCATGGCGTAATACGGTTTTTCCTGCACCAGTTCGTCGGCCTGGCGCGCGGTTTGTTTCACGCGGTCTACGGCCACGTCTTCAAACTCGCCCAGCTTGCGTTGGGCGGCCTGCAATTTGCGTTGCAGCTTGCCGCGCAGCGCTTGGGCTTCTTCGCTGCCGTATTCGGCGCCGGCCTGGTAGAGCTCTTCCACGTTGTCCAGCACGTCGCGCACTTCTTTCATCAGCTCTTCTTTTTGCTGCTCGAAATCTTTCTCTTTGCTCATGGCGGTCTCCTTAGGGTGGGTAACGGCGCGGAAGGTGTGCCGTTTGGGCTAGTATATGGGTCGGGCGGCGGGGATTGCAAGCGCGGCGGCTTGATTTTGGTTTTGCAGAAACTTTGCCGCGTTATGGTTTAACCGCATTGAAGCTCGCGCTTTAGCTTCGCAGAAACTCACTTCGTTCGTTTTCAGGTAGCCTCAAAACATCGGGTGTTTCGTTTGCTTTGCTTTGGGCTACCTGAAAACCTGGATGCACGGTTTCTGCATGGCTTCGGCCGGATGGCTGCGTATATTTTTCAGGTAGCCTCTTCTCAACCTGAGGCTACCTGAAAACGCAGTGCGGCGGAGTTTGTGCGAAGCTAAAAACCCGGCAGCGGAATCTGCTAAAATCCGCCCGTTTCCATTTTTCTATTCAGGACTTCCGCCATGACCGACCGCAACCAACAGCTCTTTTCCCGCGCCAAAGCCGTGATTCCCGGCGGCGTGAACTCGCCCGTGCGCGCCTTCGGCAGCGTGGGCGGCGTGCCGCGCTTCATCAAAAAGGCCGAGGGCGCGTTTGTGTGGGACGAAAACGGCACACGCTATATCGACTACGTCGGCTCGTGGGGGCCGGCCATCGTGGGGCACGCGCATCCGGAAGTGCTGGAAGCGGTGCGTGAGGCGGCACTGGGCGGGCTTTCGTTTGGCGCGCCCACCGAAGCGGAAATCGTAATAGCTGAGGAAATCTGCCGCCTGGTGCCCAGTGTGGAGCGGCTGCGGCTGGTGAGCAGCGGCACGGAAGCCACCATGTCGGCCATCCGCCTGGCGCGCGGCTACACCGGGCGCGATCAAATCATCAAATTCGAAGGCTGCTACCACGGCCACTCCGACAGCCTGCTGGTGAAAGCCGGCAGCGGCCTGCTCACCTTCGGCCACCCCTCCTCCGCCGGCGTGCCCGCCGATTTCACCAAGCACACGCTGGTATTGGAATACAACAACATGGCGCAGCTGGAAGAAGCCTTCGCCCAAGCCGGCGGCCAAATCGCCTGTGTGATTTTGGAGCCTTTCGCGGGCAACATGAACCTGGTGCGCCCCACGCCGGCATTTCTGCGCGCACTGCGCGAGCTCACCGCCAAACACGGCGCGGTGCTGATTTACGACGAAGTGATGACCGGCTTCCGAGTGGCGCTGGGCGGCGCGCAGTCGCTGCACGGCATCACGCCGGATTTGACCACCATGGGCAAGGTAATCGGCGGCGGTATGCCGTTGGCGGCCTTCGGCGGCAAACGCGAAATCATGGACTGCATCTCGCCCTTGGGCGCGGTGTATCAGGCCGGCACGCTTTCGGGCAACCCGGTGGCGGTGGCGGCGGGCCTGAAAACGCTGGAAATCATTCAACGCCCGGGCTTCTACGAAAACCTCACCGCGCGAACCGAGCAATTGGTGCGCGGGCTGAAACAGGCGGCGGCACAAGCGGGCGTTGAGTTTAACGCCGACAGCGTGGGCGGTATGTTCGGCCTGTATTTTTCAGGTAGCCTGCCGCAGAACTATGCCGATATGGCGGCTTCGGATATCGACGCGTTTAAAACCTTCTTCCACGGCATGCTGGATAAAGGCGTGGCCTTCGGGCCTTCGGCCTATGAGGCGGCCTTTGTGTCGGCGGCGCACAGCGAAGAGCTGGTAAACGAGACCGTGGCGGCAGCGGCAAACGTGTTTGCACACATGGCGCGTTAATCCGAATGTTGTAAGGCTACCTGAAAATTTAGCTTCGCAGAAACTCCGCTGCGCTGCGTTTTCAGGTAGCCTTAGATTCACTTTAAGCCGCTATAATGCGGCATCTTTCCATTTTCAAGCCAAACAGAGACGAAATCATGCAACACCCCGTTCCGATCAAAAAAGCCGTGTTCCCCGTGGCCGGGATGGGCACGCGCTTTCTGCCCGCCACCAAGGCCAGCCCCAAAGAAATGCTGCCAATTGTGGATAAGCCGCTGATTCAATACGCGGTGGAAGAAGCCGTGGCCGCCGGCTGCACCGAGCTGGTGTTCATCACCGGCCGCAACAAGCGCAGCATCGAAGACCATTTCGACAAGGCCTACGAGCTGGAAACCGAGCTGGAACACCGCCACAAAACCGCGCTGTTATCGCATGTGCGCGACATTTTGCCGCCCGAGGTAACCTGCCTGTATATCCGCCAGGCCGAGGCGCTGGGTCTGGGGCACGCCGTGCTGTGCGCCCGCGCGGCGGTGGGCAACGAGCCTTTCGCCGTGATTCTGGCCGACGATTTGATCGACGCGCCGCAGGGCGCCATCGCGCAGATGGTCGACGTGTACCGCCAAACCGGCAACAGCGTACTGGGCGTGGAAACAGTGGAGCCCGCGCAAACCGGCTCCTACGGCATTGTGGAAGTGTCGCCTTGGCAGCAGTATCAGCGCATCCGCAGCATTGTGGAGAAGCCGAAGCCGGAAGAGGCGCCGTCGAACCTGGCCGTGGTGGGGCGCTACATCCTCACGCCGCGCATTTTCCAGCTGCTGCAAACCATCGGACGCGGCGCGGGCGGCGAAATCCAGCTCACCGACGGCATCGCCAAGCTGCTGGAGCACGAGCCGGTGTTGGCGCACGCCTTTGCCGGCAAGCGCTACGACTGCGGCAGCAAGCTGGGCTACCTGGAAGCCACCGTGGCCTACGGCCTGAAACACCCGGAAACGGCGGCAGCCTTCCGCGCGCTGCTGCAGGAATATAGCCGGGCGCAATAGTGCGCACAGCCATTGAGGCTACCTGAAAAAGGCTACCTGAAAACCACGTATTATTTTCAGGTAGCCTGATTTTGCGTGTGCTGCGGATGGGTTTTGGTATAATCGCCCCGTTTGCGTGGCGTGCCGCTGCCTGTGCGGCTGCCTTGTTTGAATTTCCGTTTGCAAAGAACACCATAATGGCCGCTTCCCCTGCTTCGCTGCGTTTGAAGAGCGTCAATTTCCTCGGTATTGCCGTGTTGTTTGGCATGTCCGGCTATTTCATCTATTGGGGGCTGGGCTACATCCAGCACCATCATGCGGCGCTGTTTATCCTGGCTGCGCTGTTCGGTATCTTCATGGCCTTCAATATCGGCGGCAACGACGTGGCCAATTCCTTCGGCACTTCGGTGGGCGCGGGCACGCTGAGTATCCCGCAGGCGCTGGCGGTGGCGGCGGTGTTTGAAGTGAGCGGCGCGATGCTGGCCGGCGGCGGCGTAACCGAAACCATCCGCAACGGCATTGTGGATTTGGGCGGCATGTCGCTGGAGCCTTTGCAGTTTGTGTATATCATGATGGCGGCGCTGGCGGCGGCTTCGTTGTGGCTGCTGTTTGCCTCGCAAAAAGGCCTGCCGGTGTCCACCACGCATTCCATCATCGGCGGCATTGTGGGCTCGGCGCTGGTTTTGGGCTTCTACAACAGCGGCTTGGGCGGCCTGAACATGGTGCGCTGGGACAAAATCGGCGAAATCGCCATCTCTTGGGTGCTCTCTCCGCTGTTGGGCGGGGTGACTTCCTATCTGATTTTCAAAAACATCAAAACCTATATCCTGGGCTACAACGTGGCCTCCAGCCGCCATGTGCAGCGCCTGCGCAAAGAGAAGCTGGCCTACAAGAAAGAACACAAAACGCGCTTCGAGCAGATGAGCGAGCTGCAACAGATGGCCTACACCGCCACCATCGTGCGCGACGCCCAGCTCTACAACGAAGGCCATTATCAGCCCGAAGAGCTGGCTTCCGACTATTACCGCGGCCTGCACGAAATCGACTGCCGCAAAGACGAAATCAACGCCTTCCGCGCCTTGCGCCTGTGGGTGCCGCTGGTGGGCGCGGTGGGCGGCATGGTGATGGCGGCGATGCTGCTGTTTAAAGGCTTGAAACATCTTAACTTAGGCCTGAGCACGCTGGACAACCTGCTGATTGTCGGCATGGTGGGCGCGGTGTTGTGGATGGGCACGTTTGCCTACGCCCGCACCCTGAAAACCGGCAACAACCTCGACCGCGCCACCTTCATCATGTTCAGCTGGCTGCAAGTGTTCACCGCCTGCTGCTTCGCCTTCAGCCACGGCTCTAACGACATCGCCAACGCCATCGGCCCCTTCGCCGCCATCATGGACGTGCTGCGCAGCGGTGGCATCGGCAGCGGCGGCGACATCCCGCCGATTACCATGCTCACTTTCGGCGTGGCGCTGGTGGTGGGGCTGTGGTTTATCGGGCGGGAAGTGATTGCCACCGTGGGCGAAAATCTGGCCAAGATGCACCCTTCCTCCGGCTTCGTGGCCGAGCTTTCCGCCGCCACCGTGGTGATGCTGGCTTCCGCGCTGGGCCTGCCCGTGTCGAGCACGCACATTCTGGTGGGCGCGGTGCTGGGCATCGGGCTGGTAAACCGCAATGCCAACTGGCGGCTGATGAAGCCCATCGCGCTGGCCTGGGTGATTACCGTGCCGGCGGCGGGGCTGCTGGCGGCGATTTGCTTTATCGTGCTGAATGCGGTGTTTTGATGAAGGCTACCTGAAAAAGTAGCGACATTTTTAGCTTCGCTGAAGCTGACGCTTTCAGGTGGCCTGAATGTTTGGCACAATCTTCATAGCAGTGGCGGATTTTATATCCGCCTTTTGCTTGCTGTGGTGCCGGCCTCGGGTGTTGTCATGAGGCTACCTGAAAATCGTGTGCGGCCGAGCATCGACAAAGCCAAAATATAGCCGGCACAGCACCACCAAACAACGGAAGAAAGGCAACCATGTCCGCAGACGAATTGGCCAGAAATTTCTATCTGGAAAAGCTTAAATTCCTTAGCTCTTGTTTTGAAGAACAGCCCGCCCATCCCAGCGCAGTCAATGCCAAGATCAAAGCCCTGCTGCTTAACGATGCCCAAGCAGCGCAGCTCAAGGAAGTGATAGACATGTTGCTGGACGACGTGTTCTATACCATCCTGTTAGGATTGGATGGCGAATGCGCGATAGGAAGCGTGCAGCAGACTTACAAAATTTATGATGAGCAGAGCCGCCTTATTTCCGATTGCGGCGAGCTGGAAGTGAGCGCGGGCAAGTATTTCAATGAGCGAAAATACGAAAAAGAGATGGACGAATCAAGGGAATAAGGGCGCAATGTTGAAGCGGCGTTTTCAGGTGCCTTCTGCCTGCGGCATGAGGCTACCTGAAAATCGGCAGCAGCTTAGAGTGAAACAAAAACAGGCTATGGCACTCCTGCCATAGCCTGTTTGGTATCGGTTGAATGTTAAGCGTTGCCGGCAGCCGGGGCGTTGGCGGCGGCCTGTTGCTGCTCGTACATGGCTTCGAAGTTGATCGGCGCCAGCACCACGGGCGGGAAGCCGGCGCGGGTGATGGTGGAAGACACGGCTTCGCGGGCGTAGGGGTAGAGGATGTTCGGGCAGGCGATGCCGAGCAGCACTTTCACGTCAGCTTCGGGAATATTGGCCAGGCGGAAGATGCCGCTTTGCGCCACTTCGTTCAGGAACAATACTTTGCCGTCGGCCAGCTTGGCGGTTACGGTTACGGTTACGGTAACGTTGTAGAAATCTTCTTCCAGTTTTTTATTGTCGGTGTGCACCTGCATTTCCACTTCGGGGGTTTCCTGATTGAGGAAAATCTCGGGGGCGTGAGGCACTTCCAAAGACAAATCGTTTACATAGAGTTTTTCCACGCTGAATACGGGTTGCTGTTGTTGTTCGCTCATATGGGTTCCTTCAAAAAAGGGTGAAAAAAACAAAACAGCGCTAGGCTACCTGAAAATGCCCGGCTTTGCCAGCTTTTCCTTGCCGGGTAAGGCATACGGCGGCTGTTTTGCGGAGGATTACTGGGCGGGGGCAGGCTGAACGGGGGCGGCGCCGTCCAGCTCGTCGGCATCGTGCACAATCCGGCGCACGAGGGCGTCCATATCGGGCAGGTAGCCGCCGGAGCGGTGGCTGTTGATGATCACAACCACGGCGAGTTTGCGCCCGCTAGGCGGCAGCCAGTAGCCGGCTAGGGCGCGCACGTTGCGCAGGGTGCCAGTTTTCATGCGCAGCGAGCGGCCGAGCTGGCGGAAGCGGCCGCGCAGGGTGCCGTCGGTGCCGGCAATCGGCAGGGTGTGGATGAAGCTGTCGCGGAAGGGCGAGCGGTAGGCTTGAAACAGCATGCTGCCGAGGAAGCGGGCGGTGAGGCGTTCGCGGCGCGACAGGCCGGAGCCGTTTTCCAGCACCAGGGCTTCGTCGTCCAAACCGGCGGCCACCAGTTGCCGGCGCACGGCCGCTTCGGCGTTGTGCACGCTGTGCGGGCCGCGTTCCTGATGGCCGAGCGTGAGGAACACGCTGCGGGCAATCAGGTTGTTGGAGTGTTTGTTCATATCGGTGAGGATTTCGCCGAGCGGCTTGGAATAGTGCGCGGCCAGAATGCGGCTGTTGGGCGGGGCGTTGCCGCGGCCGAAGCCGTAGAGCCCGCCCAGGCCTTGCGCCAGCCATTGCCCGCGGAAGCTTTCTTCGGCGAAGCGTTGGGCGTCGAAAACGTTGAGAAACATTTTTTCGCCGATACAGGCGGCGGGCAGGCGGCCGCGGAACACCAAAACGTTGTTTTCGAGCTTGGCGGAAACGTGGTTGGAAAGTTTGCCGCAGCGGCCCGTAGTTTCAACAACTTGGCTGGTGTCGGTGGGAATGCCGTAGAGCGGCGGATTGAGCAGGAAGGCGGGTTGGCCGGCTTCGTTGCGGGAGGCGGTGGCCCACAATACTTTGTAGGCAATCATGTGTGGATCGGGCGGGACAACGAAGCTTTCTTCGGCATCGTTTTCAAAGCCGTCGGCGCTGCCGGCGCTGCCCCATACTTGGCGGTCGAGCACCACTTTGCCGTTGAGCGAGAGGATGCCTTGGCCGGTGAGCTGCCGCTGCATGGCCAGTAAGTCGGGCTGGTCGAAGCCCGGGTCGCCGCTGCCCACCCAGTATAAATCGCCCTGCAAAGCGCCATTGGCAATGGGGGCATTGCTGCGCCATTCGGTTTGCCAGCGGAAATTGCCGCCCAGTGCGCGCAAGGCGGCGAAGGTGGTTACCAGCTTCATGGTGGAGGCGGGGTTCATCGACACGTCGGCACGGTGGGCGAGCAGGATTTCGCCGCTGTCGAGATCTTGCACGTAAACGGCAGCTTCATCCGGCTGGATACGGCCGAAATCCAGGGCAAAGGCTACCTGAAAAAAACAGCTGAAGAGAAGGGTGACCAGCAGGCGGCCAATGGATGGGCGGGGAATACGGGTGAATTTTTCCGGCATGGGCTTGGTTGGGCAAGTGGAGTGAGCAGAACGTTTATGCAGCCTGAATTTTATGGGTTGACGGTGTGGGTGGCACGGGCTAAGCAAGAGTTGGCTTGCTATCAGGAGAATCAGGAAAATAAAAAATGAGGAACTGAACTTTTATCCAAAGCTCAGTTCCTTCATGGTTATCAGCTAGTCGGCTAAATTAGCGAGCCGGCTGTTCTACCACGGTGCGGATGCGAACGTCTACGCGACGATCCGGTTCGATACATGCAATCAGAGCGCTGCGTTTGCGAGCGGCAGAAGCGCGACGACCCAAGTTGCGAACTTCTTGCTGACACTGCTCGGTCATCTTAGCTTGAGATTCGCCCAAGCCAACAGCAGAGATTTTCTCGGCAGGAACACCGCGGCTAACCAAGTACTGGCTAACAGTATTAGCACGGCGCTCAGACAAGCGCTGATTGTAGGCATCGCTACCCATAAAGTCAGTGTTGCCCTCAACACGTACAGACTGCACATTGCTGCCAGCCAGACGCTGAGCCAATTGATCCAGAGTAGTACGAGCCTCAGGTCTCAAATTGAATTTATCAAAGCCGAACAGGAAGTTAGAAGCTAGAGATAGTACTTCCTCGTTTGTCTGTGCCTGAATAGGTGCATCAGGCCGACGATCGCCACACTCTACCAAGCCCAAACGGTCAACTTCGCTATTCAGGAAGTCGTTTTCCCAGCACTCATGAGCGCCGTTGGGCTCATAGTTGGAACGAACCACTTCGCGAGACTGCTGGCTGATGGTGTAGCCGTATTTTTCGTTACTGAAGCTGCTGTCTGCCATGGCGGCGCCGGAAGCAACCAAGGCCAAGAACAAAGCACCAAATTTAAGCTGTTTGGTCATGTTATTCCCTCATCAAAAAATTTGTTATGCGCAGACTTGCAAGCTTTGCAGCATGCCGGCCTTCACAAAAATCACCATATACGGACCGCTCGAAAACAGCGGTTATCCAAATATATTCGGGCTACCACTATAAAAAACCAAACCCGAACTGTCAATAAGGAATTGGCTGCCCGCTGGGCGGACGCCTCCGTTTCCTACGGGGCAATCATGCCCAAAATCGTTCTTGCTGTCAGCATGATATTGGGAAAAGCGGGGGATATTTCTTATCAAGTTGCTAAAAAGCAACAAAATCTGCCGTGTTTGGGCAATAGCAGCCAAAATGGCGGCGGCGGGCTGTGATACCATTTCGGGCCGGTTCGGTTTGCAATTCCAACCGGCCTAGCGGCGTTCGGCACGGCGGCCGCGCTGTCGTATAAATCTGACAAAACAAACTTTGGAGCCTTATGAAGCTGCAACAGCTGCGTTATTTCCTGGAGGTGTACCGCTGTAATCTGAATATTTCGGAGGCGGCGGAAATCCTGTTTACTTCCCAGCCTGGCATTTCCAAGCAGATTAAGTTGTTGGAAGACGAGCTGGGCGTGCAGCTGTTTGTGCGGCACGGCAAGCGCATTGCAGCGGTCACGCCGCCGGGGCAGGCGGTGCTGGAGATTGCCGAGCGCATTTTCCGCGACGTGCAGAGCATCCGCAATATCGGCACGGAATTTGCCGAGCAAGACAGCGGGCGGCTGACAATTGCCACCACGCACACCCAGGCGCGGCATGTGCTGCCGCCGGTGGTGGCCGAATTTTTCCGGCAATATCCCAAGGTGGAGCTTTCGCTGCTGCCGGCGGAGCCTTCGGCGGTGGACCGCATGGTGGCCGAGGGGCTGGCGGATTTCGCCATCAATTCGGAGGACGGCGAGCGCCATTCCGAGCTGCGCTACATCAGCGCGCGCGTTTGGAACCGCTGCGTGCTGGTGCCGAAGGGGCACGATTTGGCGGGCAGGGCGCGCATCGGGCTGGCGGATTTGTCGGGCACGCCGCTGATCGGCTATACCGATGCGGCGCAGGATACAGCTTTGCAGGCGGCGTTTGCCGGCAGCGGGCTGCCTTTGCCGAAGGTGGTGTTGTCCAGCGTGGATGCGGGCGTGATCAAAACTTATGTGCGTGCCGGGCTGGGCGCGGGCTTGCTGGCCGATGCGGCCTACGACCCGGAGCGCGACGATGATTTGGCCTGCCTGCGGGCAGACCATCTGTTTAAGCCGTCGTTGACCTATATCGTGGTGCGGCAGGATGCCTATCTGCGCAACTATGCCTACGATTTCATGCAGCTCTATTTGCCCGGCCTCAGCCGCGAGCGCATCGAGCAGGCGCTGTACGAGCCGATTCGCGAGGATTTCTCGATTTGATGTGCGGCGGTTTGCGTTTGGCTTGGCAAGGCGTCTTTATTTTTCAGGTAGCCTGTGCGGCTTGGCAGAAGGCTACCTGAAAAACCGGCTTCGCTCCCGTTCAAACCAGATTCCTTTATAATCGTCCCGCTTCCCTTCGATTGATATTGCCGATGAATACCCATACCCCCACTCCCGCGCCTGTTGCCGCCCCCGTTCTGCCCCGCCCCCAGCCCGCCAAAAAACGCCCCGGCCTGCTGCGCCGCTGGTTTAAGCGCCTCGTGTGGGGCGTGTTTCTGTTGCTGCTCGGCTTCCATCTGCTCGTGTTCCTGTTGCTGGCCTACTGGAAAAGCCAGCCCGTGCACACCAGCGCCTTCATGCTGCGGCACAACCTTTCCACCCTCTCCCGTGTGCATCAAACCTGGGTGGACGACGACCAAATCGCCCGCGTGGTGAAACAAGCCGCCATCGCCAGCGAAGACGCCCAATTCAGCAACCACGACGGCTTCGACTGGAACGGCATCGAACACGCCATGCGCCGCAACCAGCGCAGCGGCACCATCCGCGCCGGCGGCTCCACCATCAGCCAGCAGCTTGCCAAAAACCTGTTTTTGTTTGCCGAACGCTCCTACGTGCGCAAAGCCGAAGAAGCCGTGATTACCGTGATGCTGGAAAACATGTGGAGCAAAGAGCGCATCCTCACCGTGTATCTCAACGTGGCCGAGTTTGGCAACGGCATCTACGGCATCGAAGCCGCCGCCCAACATTACTACCGCAAGCCCGCCTCCCGCCTGCGCGCCGGCGAAGCCGCCTCCCTCATCGCCATGCTGCCCAACCCCAAATACTTCCAAGAACACCGCCACGACCGCCGCCTGCGCAACAAAACCCGCATCATCCTGCGCCGCATGGGCAGCGCCGATTTGCCGCCCGACGAATAGCCGGCCGCCAAAGCAAAAGGCTACCTGAAAGCGGGCGAAGCGGGTTTTGGCGAAACTAAAAACCGTTTTCCGATTTTCAGGTAGCCTTTAATGGTTGTGGCGAGCGTTGAACTTCAGGCCGCTTGCTAAGTTTAGGTAGTCTTCTCATTTCTACATCGTTCACCTTTGCGCCTTATGCCGGCGCGGGCACTTCCTTTTCTTTGCTTCGCCAAAGAAAAGGAAGCAAAAGAAAGACGACTGCGGGCACAGGTTTGCTACGCAAACTTCCCTCACTCCACGCAATTTTTCGGGCGGGCTCGCAACTTGCGGCTTCGCCGCTTCGAACATGCAAGCCCTTGTTCCCCGAAAAACCGCGCTCCGTTCGGCTGCGCCAGCAGAAGAAGGTGCAGCCCAATCATTCGCACCAAGTTTCCCCTATTTGGTTTCGCAAAAAGGGTTATGTTGTCTGAAGATGGGAAGGCTACCTGAAAACTATTCCCCTTCCCCAGGCAGCCCTCCCGCTTGGCGAAACAAATACTTCGTGCCACAATCCCCGCCGTTTCCAACCCCGCCGCGCCAGCGCCAGCCATCATGACCCCCATCCTCGCCTTCGACATCGAAACCATCCCCGACGTAAACGGCATCCGCCTGCTCCACCACCTCCCCGCCGACACCCCCGATGCCGATATCGTGGCCTGGGCACAGCAGCAGCGCCGCGCCGCCCACAACGGCAGCGACTTCATGCCCTATCACTTGCAGCAAGTGGTGGCCATTTCCTGCTGTATGCGCTGGGGCAGCGACAAAATCCACGTTGGCACCATCGGCGAAACCAGCGACAGCGAAGACACCATCATCGCCAAATTCTTCGAACTCATCGAAAACCACACCCCCCAGCTTGTGAGCTGGAACGGCGGCGGTTTCGACCTGCCCGTACTGCACTACCGCGCCCTCATCCACGGCCTCACCGCCGCCCGCTACTGGGACAGCGGCGAAGGCGACTTCGGCGACAGCCGCGACTTCAAATGGAACAACTACCTCAACCGCTACCACAGCCGCCACTGCGACCTCATGGACCTGCTCGCCCTCTACCAGCCCCGCGCCTACGTGCCGCTCGACGACATGGCCAAACTCTGCGGCTTCCCCGGCAAGCTCGGCATGGACGGCAGCCAAGTATGGCAGGCCTACCACGAAGGCCGCCTGCGCGAAATCCGCAACTACTGCGAAACCGACGCCGCCAACACCTACCTCATGTACCAACGCTTCCGCCTGATGAACGGTGCCGCCGATGCCGACGAATACGAAATGGAAATCAAGCGGCTCAAAGGCTACCTGAAAAACCAAGAAGGCAAAACGCATTGGCAGGAGTTTCTGGAAGCGTGGCATTAACGGCGATGCTGTCCGACAGCGCATAGAGGCTACCTGAAAACCGAAACGCACCAGGCGGCATGGCTATGCCGCCGTTTGTTTGGCCGGCTGGAAGGCTACCTGAAAACACGAAGGCAGCCGACTAACTTGCGGCCGGCTGCAATGACAAAGGCTACCTGAAAATTTTCAGGTAGCCTTTTCTGTATCAAATCATGCTCAGGGCAAGGTTTCCTCCAACACAGTTTCCCCGCCGTTTTCATGCAGGTGCAAACGCAGGCCGCCGGTGGTGCGCTCGAGGCGCAGGTGGCCGCTGGCGCTGTGTGCTTCGGCGGTATTGCTCAGGTGTTGGCTGGTGTGGGCGATGCGGGCGGGGGCGGTGTAGCGGCCGAGCAGGAAGCCTTTGCAGACGGGGCCGCCGCTGTATTCCGCCCACACGGTGCTGCCGTCTTGGTTGAAATGGTAGACGGGCTGGCTGCCGCCGGCGGGGCGGAAGGTTTTGCCGTGCAGGTTGAAGGCTTCTTCGGCGCGGGCGGCGGGGGCGAGGGGAAGGGTGCGGAAATAGAGCAGCAGGTCGCGGAAGACGTCGGGGTCTTTGATGAAGGTCATCTCGCCGCCCTGAGGGAAATGGTAGTCGAGCAGGCGGGACACCCAGAAGCGGATGCAGCCGGCGCGGTGGGCGATGGGGAGGTAGGCCTGCTCGGCGGGGGTGAGCGGGCGCACGCTTTGGTAGCCGCGCATGAAGGCTTGCTGCAATGCGGGATCGATGCGGTTGTCGGCCAGGCGCGCCCAGTCGTTTACGGCGATGGCGAGGTCGTACATGAAGCTGCCGTTGCAGGCGTAGTAGAAATCGATGAAGCCGGCTACCTGAATGCCGTCGAGTAACACGTTGTCTTTGAAGAGGTCGGCGTGGATGATGCCGCCGGGCAGGTGGTGGTCGGGGTTTTGGGCGAGGAAGGCGATTTCGTTTTGCAGCAAATCGGCGTCTTCGGGGCTTAAGCAGGGCAGCAGGCGGCGGCTTTCGGCTTCCCACCAGGCGGCGTGGCGCGGATTGGGCATGCTTTGGTCGAAGCTTTGACCGGCCAGGTGCATTTTGGCGAGCATGGCGCCGGTGTGGAAGCATTGGGCGGCATCGGGCACGGCGGTGTCGCGGCCGTTGAGGAAGCTCACCACGCAGGCGGGCTTGCCGGCGAGCATGCTGTCGAAACGGCCGTCGCGGCGCGGGATGGGGGCGGGGCAGGCCACGCCGTTGCGGCTGAGGTGTTGGCTGAGCTCCATGAAAAACGGCAGCTCTTCGCGGGTGAGCACTTCGAAGATGGTGAGCACGAAGCGGCCGCGGTCGGTGTCGAGGAAATAGTTGCTGTTGGTCACGCCTTGGGCGATGCCTTGCAGCGACACGAAGCCGCCTAAATCGTAGTCTTCCAAAAACTGGCGGATTTCTTGGTCGGAAACGCTGGTGTAAACAGACATGGCGGGCAATCGCGGCGTGGTGGATAAGGATGGGGATTCTAGCAAATACGGCGGCGAGCAGGCTACAGGCTACCTGAAAGCGCGGCGCAGCGGAGTTTCTGCGAAGCTAAAACGTGAGCTTCAAGGAAGCTAAAACGATGCCTTGGCACAGCTAAGGCCGGGTTTCTGGGAAGCGGAGCAGCTAAGCTGGAAACGGTTGTTTATTTTTATGAAAATCGAGCCTTGGCAGCGGGCGGCACATGCCCGATTCGCAGCGCACGGCAGGCGGAGTAATAGTTATAATATAACATCGTTAAATCAACGGTTTATTTGACGCAAATCCTTGACGGCAGCCCGCCGGAAAAGGCATACTGCGCCTGAGCAGTTCCCCCGATTTTTCCAACCCTATGAGGACACGATCATGAAGATGAAAGCAGCAGTGGTTGCCCCCCAATGCGACGGCAACGTGGAAATTGTTGAGCGCGAAATCCCCGCCGTGGGCGCAGGCGAAGCGCTGGTGGAAGTGGAATATTGCGGTGTGTGCCACACCGACTTGCACGTGGCCGCCGGCGACTACGGCAAGAAACCAGGCCGCGTGCTCGGCCACGAAGGCATCGGTATCGTGAAACAGGTCGCCCCGGATGTGACCACCCTGAAAGTGGGCGACCGCGTGAGCATCGCCTGGCTGTTTGCCAGCTGCGGCCATTGCGAATACTGCATCACCGGCCGCGAAACCTTCTGCCGCAGCGTGTTGAACGCCGGCTACACCGCCGACGGCGGCATGGCCACCCACTGCGTGGTGAAAGCTGATTATGCGGTGAAAGTGCCCGAAGGCCTCGATCCCGCCCAGGCTTCCAGCATCACCTGCGCCGGCGTAACCACCTATAAAGCCATCAAAGTGGCCGGTGCTGCGCCTGGCCAGTGGATTGCCATCTATGGCGCCGGCGGCTTGGGCAACCTGGCCGTGCAATACGCCAAGAAAGTGTTCGGCGCACACGTGATCGCCGTGGACATCAACGACGACAAACTGGCGCTGGCCAAAGAATCCGGCGCGGATCTGATTGTGAACCCGGCCAAAGAAGATGCCGCCAAGTTTATCCAAGAGAAAACCGGCGGCGCACACTCCGCCGTGGTAACCGCCGTGTCCCGCGCAGCCTTCAATTCGGCTGTGGACTGCGTGCGCGCCTGCGGCCGCGTGGTGGCTGTGGGCCTGCCGCCTGAAACCATGGATTTGTCGATTCCGCGCCTGGTGCTGGACGGCATCGAAGTGGTGGGCTCGCTGGTGGGCACGCGCAAAGACTTGGAAGAAGCCTTCCAATTCGGCGCCGAAGGCATCGTGGTGCCCGTGGTGCAGCTGCGCCAGCTCGATGAAGCCAACGCCATTTTCCAAGAAATGCGCGACGGCAAAATCCAAGGCCGCATGGTTATCGATATGAAGGCTTGCGGTTGCCATCACCACTAAGCGTTTGCCAGTAAGCAAATAGCAAGGCCGCCCCGGGAATCGGGGCGGCTTTTTTAATGCGGGCATAATGAAAAGGCTACCTGAAATTTTCAGGTAGCCTGTGGCGGCAAGAGGCTACCTGAAAAATTTATTCGGCCACGATTGCCTGCTGCGGCACGTTTTCCAGCCGCCAATGCTGCACCGCCCAATCCAGCAGCGCTTGCGGTTTATCCACTTCGGGCGCGGGCGGCAGTTTCAGGTAGCCCATCACTTGGCGCAGCAGGGCTTCTTTGCGTTGCAAATCAAGCGCGGGGGCGAGGGTTTGCTTCGACCATTTCTGGCCGGCTGCGTTGGTGAGCAGGGGCAGGTGGGCGTAGTGCGGGGTGGGGTGGCCGAGGCAGCGTTGCAGCCAGATTTGGCGCGGGGTGGAGACGAGCAGGTCTTGCCCGCGCACGATGTGGGTGATGCCCTGCGCGGCGTCGTCGGCCACCACGGCGAGCTGGTAGGCCCAGAGGCCGTCGGCGCGCAGCAGCACGAAGTCGCCGATGTCGCGGGCGAGGTTTTGCGCATAGTGGCCGACGATGCCGTCGGTGAAGGATAGGGTGTCGTCGGGCACGCGCAGACGCCAGGCGGGGGTGCGGCCGGCGGCTTGGGGCGGCGGGGCGGTGAGGCGGGAGCAGGCGCCGTTGTAAACGAAGCCGTCGGCGCCTTGGCGGGCGTGGGCGTGCCATTGTTTGCGGCTGCAATAGCAGGGGTAGGCGAGTCGGCGCTGTTGCAGGGTTTCGAGGGCGGAGCGGTAGAGGGCGTGGCGTTGGCTTTGGTAGGCGGTTTCGCCGTCCCATTCGAAGCCAAATGCTTCGAGGGTGCGGAGGATGTGGGCGGCGGCGCCGGGCATTTCGCGCGGGGGGTCGAGGTCTTCCATGCGCACCAGCCAGCGGCCGCCGTGGGCGCGGGCGTCGGCGTAGGAGGCCAGGGCGGTGAGCAGCGAGCCGATGTGCAGGAGGCCGGTGGGGCTGGGGGCGAAACGTCCGATATACATATCAATGGGCTACCTGAAATGTGGGTTTCCACGAAGCGAAAAAGGAGTTCGAATGAAAGAAGAGCGGATTTTTATGAGGCTAAACTGTAGGGAAGTATAGAAAAGTTTGAGTGATGGCCGGTTGTTTATCTAGGGTAAATCAGCCTTAAGTAGATAAAACTGTTTCTATGTGGAAGTATCCATCAGCGATTGATGAGCAGCGGGCAATTCGAAGTTGCCGCCACCTCCAATCAAACGTTCGAAACGGAAGCTGGCATGTTCTACAAAGAAACGGTTGAGAAGTATCCCCCAACGGCAATATCTGAAAATGTGCTTGAGCATTAACAGCTAAAGCCTCAACGTCCGAAACGGGGAGGGGGCATGCACCAATACTACCGCTACTATAAAAAACAATCAATACAGGCTGTATTCATCCAATAAATGGACGAGTGCGGCAATAAAAATCCGCTCTCTCACATAATTATGGAGGCTACCTGAAAGCTTAACGGCATAGGCGCTTAGGTTTTCAGGTAGCCTCTATCGCTTTTCTGCGAATCGTTGCCATGAAAACAACGCGTTTGGTAGGAAAGAGATTTCCCCCGCCCCGCCGCCACAGCCAGCCGCGAAGCCCGTTGTGTGATAAAATAACGCGTTTTTAAACGATTGGGCTTAAATCTCCATGAGCAGCACCCACGACCACCGGTTTGCCAAAGAAACCATCCCCGTCAGCCTCGAAGAGGAAATGCGCAAAAGCTATCTCGACTACGCCATGAGCGTGATTGTCGGGCGCGCGCTGCCCGACGTGCGCGACGGCCTGAAGCCTGTGCACCGCCGCGTGCTCTACGCCATGCACGAGCTGAAAAACAACTGGAACTCGTCTTATAAGAAATCCGCCCGTATCGTGGGCGACGTCATCGGTAAATACCACCCGCACGGCGATTCCGCCGTATACGACACCATCGTGCGCATGGCGCAGCCCTTCTCCATGCGCTATATGCTGGTAGACGGCCAGGGCAACTTCGGCTCGGTAGACGGCGACGGCGCCGCCGCCATGCGTTACACCGAAATCCGCATGGCGCGCATCGCCCACGAAATGCTGGCCGACATCGAAGAAGACACCGTGGATTTCGGCCCTAACTACGACGGCAGCGAGCAAGAGCCGCTGGTGATGCCCACCCGCTTCCCCGCCTTGCTCACCAACGGCTCCGCCGGCATCGCCGTGGGCATGGCCACCAACATCCCGCCGCACAACCTCGGCGACACCGTGGACGCCTGCCTGCAACTCTTGGCCGATCCCGATACCGACATCGACACGCTCATCCACACCATCAAAGCCCCCGACTTCCCCACCGGCGCCACGATTTACGGCCTCTCCGGCGTGCGCGAAGGCTACAAAACCGGCCGCGGCCGCGTGGTGATGCGCGGCAAAACCCACATCGAGCCCATCGGCAAACACGGCGAGCGCGAAGCCATCGTTATCGACGAAATCCCCTATCAGGTAAACAAAGCCAAGCTGGTGGAGAAAATTGGCGAGCTGGTGCGCGAAAAAGTGCTGGAAGGCATTTCCGAACTGCGCGACGAATCCGACAAATCCGGCATGCGCGTGGTGATCGAGCTCAAGCGCAACGAAAACGCCGAAGTGGTGCTCAACCAGCTCTACAAGCTCACTCAGCTGCAAGACAGCTTCGGCATCAATATGGTGGCGCTGGTAGACGGCCAGCCCCGCCTGCTCAACCTCAAGCAGATTCTCGCCGAATTCCTGCGCCACCGCCGCGAAGTGGTTACCCGCCGCACCCTGTTCCGCCTGAAAAAAGCGCGGCACGAAGGGCACGTCGCCGAAGGCAAGGCCGTGGCGCTGTCGAACATCGACGAGATGATCCGCCTCATCAAAGAATCCGCCGACGCCGCCGAAGCCAAAGCCAAACTGCTGGCGCAGCCCTGGCAGTCCGGCCTGGTGGGCGACATGCTCAGCCGCACCGATTTGGATTTGCGCATGGCGCGCCCCGAAGGGCTACCTGAAAACCTCGGCCTCACCGCCGAAGGCTACTACCTGAGCGATTTGCAGGCCGACGCCATCCTGCGCATGAGCCTGCGCAACCTTACCGGCCTCGACCAAGACAGCATCGTCAACGACTACAAAACCATCATGGCGCAAATTATCGATTTTCTGGATATTTTGGCCAAATCCGAGCGCATCACCCAAATCATCCGCGACGAATTGGTGGAAATCAAAACCAATTTCGGCGACCCCCGCCGCAGCGAAATCAACCCCTTCGGCGGCGACATTGCCGACGAAGACCTGATTCCGCCGCGCGAAATGGTGGTCACGCTCACCCACGGCGGCTACATCAAAACCCAGCCCACCACCGACTACCAAGCCCAGCGGCGCGGCGGTCGCGGCAAACAGGCCGCCGCCACCAAAGACGAAGACTTCATCGAAACCCTGTTTGTGGCCAACACGCACGATTACCTGATGTGCTTCACCAACCACGGCCGCTGCCACTGGATTAAGGTTTACAAACTGCCCGAAGGCGGGCGCAACTCGCGCGGCCGCCCGATTAACAACGTCATCCAGCTCGACGAAGGCGAAAAAGTATCCGCCATCCTGCCCGTGCGCGACTTCCCCGAAGACGAATACGTATTCTTCGCCACCGCCCAGGGCGTGGTGAAAAAAGTGCAGCTTTCCGCCTTCAAAAACGTGCGCAGCCAAGGCATCAAAGCCATCGCCCTCAAAGAAGGCGACAGCCTGGTGGGCGTGGCGCGCACCTCCGGCAGCAGCGACATCATGCTCTTCTCCAACCTCGGCAAAGCCATCCGCTTCAACGAATACTGGGAGCGCAGCGGCGACGAAGAAGAGCTTGGCGACGATGCCGAAACCGAAATTTCAACCGGCCAAGAAGACGACGAAGGCAGCGAACACGCCCCCGTGAGCGGCAAACACGGCGTGCGCCCCAGCGGGCGCGGCAGCGGCGGCCTGCGCGGCATGCGGCTACCTGAAAACGGCCGCATCGTCAGCCTCATCACATTCGCCCCCGAGTGCGAACAGCAAAGCGCGCTGCAAGTGCTCACCGCCACCGCCAACGGCTACGGCAAACGCACCCCGATTGCCGACTACAGCCGCAAAAACAAAGGCGGCCAAGGCAACATCGCCATCAACACCGGCGAGCGCAACGGCGAGCTGGTGGCCGCCACCCTGGTGAGCGAAAGCGACGACTTGATGCTCATCACCAGCGGCGGCGTGCTCATCCGCACCAAAGTCGAGCAAATCCGCGAAACCGGCCGCGCCGCCGCCGGCGTGAAACTGATTAACTTAGACGAAGGCGAAACCCTGGTCAGCCTCGAGCGCGTGGCCGAAGAAGAAGCCGACGAGGCCGAAGGCGAAGCTGTGGAAACCGCCGTTTCCGCCGAAGCCGCCGGCCCGAGCGAAGGGCAGGGCGAGGTTTAACCGCCATCAAGAAAAGGCTACCTGAAAATAGTGCGGCATTCATTTTCAGGTAGCCTTTTGTTCAACTGCTTATCCCAAACCGTGTTCCCACCACCCCAAGGAGGCTACCTGAAACCATGCGTGCCGTTATCCAAAAAGTCAGCCATGCTCACATCGCCCCCGCCGATGCGCCCGAGTCCCCGTTCAGCCAAATCGCCCACGGCCTGTGCGTGCTGCTCGGCGTGGGCGGCGAAGACAGCGAAGCCGACGCCCGCTACATCGCCGACAAAATCGCCCACCTGCGCATTTTTGAAGACGAAGCCGGCAAGCTCAACCTGTCGGTGAAAGACACCGGCGGCGAAGTGCTGCTGGTGTCGCAGTTCACCCTCTACGGCGACGCACGCAACGGCCGCCGCCCCTCTTTCACCCAGGCCGCCCGCCCCGAGCAGGCCGAAGCGCTGTATCAGCAAGTGGCCGAACTTCTGCGCGGCCACGGCGTGAACGTGGCCGAAGGGCGCTTCCGCACCCATATGCTGGTGAGCCTGTGCAACGACGGCCCGGTTACCATTCTGCTAGATTCGCAGAAAAGCTTCTGATGCCGCGCAATCCGGCCGTATGGATGGAGCCGGATATTTTCAGGTAGCCTCATTGCCAATCGTGAGGCTACCTGAAAATAGTTGCTCCGTAGATTGCAAGCCATCAAGGCAAAACCGCGATGCCTGCCCGATCAAACAAAAAACCTGCCGCAAGGGCAGGTTTCTTATGGCAAGCAGGATTAATCTTCCTGTTTGCGGGCAGGCAGTTTTTCTTTGATGCGGGCGGCTTTGCCGGTGCGGCCGCGCAGATAGTACAGCTTGGCACGGCGAACGTGGCCGCGGCGTTTCACTTCGATTTTCTCCACGTTGGGCGAGTAGAGCTGGAAAGTACGTTCCACGCCTTCGCCGCTGGAGATTTTGCGCACGATGAAGTTGCTGTTCAGGCCACGGTTGCGGCGGGAAATCACCACGCCTTCATAGGCTTGCAAACGGGTGCGGTTGCCCTCGGTTACGCGCACGGAAACGGAAACCACGTCGCCGGGAGCGAATTCGGGGATGGATTTGTTCAAACGGGCAATTTCTTCCTGTTCGAGCTGTTGAATCAAGTTCATTGCAAAAGTCCTTGTTATGATGGGATATCTCGTTCCTCCTGCCGGATTTTCCGCAGGAGCCTAGATTCCTCTGGGGTTAATTCGCGCTCGGCCAAAAGGTCGGGCCGGCGCAGGAGGGTGCGGCGCAACGCCTGTTCGAGGCGCCATTCCGCAATCAGCGCATGGTTGCCGCTGCGCAATACAGCGGGCACGGCCATGCCCTGAAATTCTATCGGGCGGGTGTAGTGCGGGCAGTCGAGCAGGCCGTTGGCAAAAGAATCCTGCCCGGCCGAATCGGCATCGCCCAGCACGCCGGGAATCAGCCGCAACACCGCATCCATCAGCATCATGGCCGGCAGTTCGCCGCCGGACACCACAAAATCGCCGATGCTGATTTCTTCATCAATACTGCTGGTTAGCAGCCGTTCGTCGATGCCTTCGTAGCGGCCGCACACCAAAATCAGGCCATCCAGCTTGGCCAGCTCGGCAGCCTTGCGGTGCGTGAGCGGTGCGCCTTGCGGGCTTAAATAGATAACCCGGCCGTTTTGCTGCGATTTGGCGGCATGGATGGCTGCCTGCAAAGGCTCGGCCATCATAATCATGCCGGGGCCGCCGCCGAAAGGCCGGTCGTCGATGTAGCCCAGTTTGTTGTCGGCAAACTGGCGCGGATTAACTGCGTCAAACTGCCACAATCCGCGTTGCAGCGCCCGGCCGGTTACACCGTGCTCGGTGATGCTGCGAAACATCTCGCCAAACAGGGTAACGGCTTGGATATACATCAGTAATCCAAGCCCCAGTCGGCCACGATGCCGCCGGCTTCCAAATCCACGCTGTCGATATAGTGCTCAACAAAGGGAATCAGCTTGCGGCCGTGTTCGCCGTCCACCACCAAAATATCGTGCGCACCGGTTTCCATTAGGTTGCTCACGGTGCCGACGAGCTCGCCTTGCCGGTTGTGTACCGCCAAGCCGACCAAGTCGGCCCAGTAGTATTCGCCTTCTTCGGCCGGCTCGAAATCGCTGCGATGGATTTCAATAGTGTGGCCGCGCAGCAGCTGGGCGGCGTCGCGGTCGCCGATTTCGGCGAATTTCACCTGCAATTCGTCGCCGGCCACTTGGCCGCTTTCCAGCGTGTAGCTGTGCGAAGCGCCGTCTTTGCTCAAGCGCCACACGGGATAATCCAAGAGGCTGTCGGCGTATTCGGTGCCAACGGCCACTTTTACCCAGCCTTTTACGCCGAACGCGCCTTTTACATAGCCCATGGCTATCCATTTGTCTTGGCTGCGGCTCATGGCGGGCATTCCGGGATTAGGCGGCTTTTTGCTGCTCTTTCACCAGGCGGGCAACGGCGTCGCTCACTTGCGCACCTTGGCTCACCCAGTAGTTCAGGCGTTCGGTGTCCAGGCGTACGCGTTCCTGTTTTTCATTGGCAACGGGGTTGTAGAAGCCCACGCGCTCGATGAAACGGCCGTCGCGGCGGTTGCGCGAATCGGCTACCACGATGTTGAAAAACGGAGAGTGCTTGGAGCCGCCGCGCGAAAAACGGATCACTACCATATGATTATTCCTTCTTCCTTCGGGAAATTGGGTCAATAAGAAAACAGCGGATTTTAGGATAGTTTGCGAGATGAGCGCAAGTCTTTATTGCAAAAATACTCTTTTTGCGCCGGCGGCGTGGGCAAAACGGCTACGGCGGGCGGGTTCGGCCTGCGGTGCGGACGGATTGGGCGAGGGCTGCATATTGTTTTCAGGCGGCCTCGGATTTTTCAGGTAGCCTCAGGCGGAGGCAGGCTACCTGAAAAAGAAAACGCCGGGCAGCAACCCTGTTCCGCCCGATGTTCGCCCCTTGATTTTCCCCGCGCCGGCGCCATTTCCCCGCCATTCGAAATTCTAAAACCCATAGCAAGGAATGGATTTGATGACTACTTCCGTGATGACCCCGCAAGAGATTGTGCACGAGCTCGACAAACACATCATCGGCCAGCAGCAGGCCAAGCGCGCCGTGGCCGTGGCGCTGCGCAACCGCTACCGCCGCAGCCAGGTGGCCGAGCCGCTGCAAAGCGAGATTGTGCCGAAAAACATCCTGATGATCGGCCCCACCGGCGTGGGCAAAACCGAAATCGCCCGCCGTTTGGCGCGGCTAGCCAATGCGCCCTTTATCAAAATCGAAGCCACCAAGTTTACCGAAGTGGGCTACGTGGGGCGCGACGTGGACAGCATCGTGCGCGACCTGATGGAAATTGCCCTGAAAAACCTGCGCGAACAAGCCGTGCGCAAAAACCGTGACCGCGCGCAGGATGCCGCGGAAAACCGCATCCTCGACGCGCTTTTGCCGCCCCCGCCGCACACCGGCTTCGAAGGCGAGCCCGCCGAGCCACAGCCCGAAAGCAATACGCGCAAAAAATTCCGCGATATGCTGCGCCGCGGCGAGCTGGACGACAAAGAAATCAACATCGAGCTGAGCCAGGCCTCGCCCGCCGCCATGCAGGTGATGGGCCCGCCCGGCATGGAAGAATTCAGCAGCCAATTGCAGGATATGTTTGCCAACCTGAGCAAGGGGCGCACCAAGCCGCACAAGATCAAAGTGTCTGCCGCCATGAAGCTCCTGCTCGACGAAGAAGCCGCCAAGCTGATCAACGAAGAAGAGCTGCGCGAGCAGGCCGTGCACGCCGTGGAGCAGCACGGCATCGTGTTTCTCGACGAAATCGACAAAATCGCCGCCGACAGCAGCCGGCACGGCGGCGACGTATCGCGCCAAGGCGTGCAGCGCGACCTTTTGCCCTTGGTGGAAGGCACCACCGTGCAAACCAAATACGGCATGATCAAAACCGACCACATCCTCTTCATCGCCTCCGGCGCCTTCCACCTGAGTAAGCCCAGCGACCTCATTCCCGAGCTGCAAGGCCGCTTCCCCATCCGCGTGGAATTGAGCAGCCTCACCGTGGAAGACTTCCAAGCCATCCTCACCAGCACCGACGCCAGCCTCACCAAGCAATACCAAGCCCTGCTGGCCACCGACGGCGTTGAGCTCGATTTCACGCCCGAAGGCATCACCCGCCTGGCCGAAATCGCCTTCCAAGTGAACGAGAAAACCGAAAACATCGGCGCGCGCCGCCTGCACACCGTGCTGGAAAAACTGCTGGAAGACGTATCCTTCCACGCCCCGCAGGGCGGAACGCAGATTACCGCCGCCTATGTGGACGAACGGCTGGCCGAAGTGGCCGAGCAGGAAGATTTGGCGCGCTATGTGCTGTAATGCCTAAACCGCGTTGAAGCAATGAAAAGGCTACCTGAAAATATGCCGCAGCATTTTTCAGGTAGCCTTTTGCTATGCGGGGAGGCGGCGGAAAGCTATGGCGAATCAAATTGGCTTTCGATACCAGGCAGCGAGCCGCAGACAGTACAGGAGTACGGCAAGGCGAGCTAACGCCGTAGCGAAAGTCAAGTTGGTTCGCTATTCCACCCACTGTACAATCTCTTCCATCGGCAGGCGGGTTTTGGCGCGGATGTCTTCGCCGCGGTAGCCGAAGGCGGCCATGATGCTGATGCGGTAGGCGGCGGGGTCGAACAAGCCTTTGCCGGCGAGCAGCGCGTTGGCCTCTTCCAGGCGGAAACCCTCAATCGGCGTGGAATCGATGCCGATGAAGGCGGCGGCGCTCATCATATTGGCCAGGGCGATATAGCTTTGTTTGCACGACCAATCGTAGAAAGCGCGCGGGCTTTCGGTGAGGGCGAAATCGCTTTCGGCAAACTGCTTGAAGAAGCCCTCGCGGATTTCCACGGCCTGCGGCGGGATATGGTGCACCTCGCCCCACATTTTGCGCTGGTAGTCCGGCTGCATCGCGGCCTGCGTGCGGGCGAGGATAACGACAAAATGGCTGCAATCCATGATTTTGTCGGCCGCACCCCAGGCCA
Source organism: Eikenella longinqua (assembly GCF_001648355.1). GTDB lineage: Bacteria > Pseudomonadota > Gammaproteobacteria > Burkholderiales > Neisseriaceae > Eikenella > Eikenella longinqua. The sequence goes on from NZ_LXSL01000013.1 coordinate 150,019, forward strand.
CCTGCCTGATTTCGGCGCGCAATTGCGGATTTTGGATAATGAGGAAACGCCACGGCTCCAGCCCGAAGGAGCTGGGCGAGAGGCGGCCGGTTTCGAGGATAAAGGCAAAATCTTCGCGGCTGATTTTGCGCGCGGGATCGTATTTTTTGCAGGCGTAGCGGCGGAGGAAGGCTTCGAGGACGGTTTGCTTGATATCGGGCATGGCGGGCTCCTGAATCGGGCGGTGGAAAAGGGCAGAGGATAGCGGGGCAGGGGGTGGAAGTCAAAAAGCTACCTGAAAAATATTTTCTACTTCACAAAAGTTTCTCCGCGCTGCGTTGCCATATATTGAAGCAAAAGCCGCACCCCATTTTCAGGTAGCCTGTTGCCGGCTGGAGGCTACCTGAAAAATGAAGGTGATCGCGCCCGTTTGATGAATCGGGCTTCAGCGGGCGCAAAAAAAGCTGCCGGAAATTCCGGCAGCTTTCGCGTTTCGGCACACGGGCAAATCAATACATCCCTTCGCGCTCTTCGCGGGTGCTGATGTAGATGTTTTTCACCTGCGTGTAGGCGGCGAGCATCATTTTGTGGGTTTCGCGGCCGATGCCGGAGGTTTTGTAGCCGCCGAAGGGGGCGCCGGCGGGCAGGCGGTTGTAGCAGTTCACCCACACGCGGCCGGTTTCCAGGGCGCGGGATACGCGCAGGGCGCGGTTGATGTCGCGCGTCCACACGCCGCCGCCCAAGCCGTATTCGCTGTCGTTGGCCAGCTTGATCACTTCTTCTTCGGTTTTGAATTTGATCACAGTGGCCACCGGGCCGAAGATTTCTTCTCGGGCGATGCGGCTGTTGTTATCGGCGGCAATCAGGGTGGGCTCGACAAATTCGCCGCTGCCCAGGCTGCCTTCCACTTTCTTGCCGCCGGTGATGATGCGCGCGCCTTCCTGTTCGCCGATTTTCACGTATTTCAAAATCGTGTTGAGCTGGCCGGCGTTCACTTGCGCGCCCATTTGGGTGTCATCTTCCCAAGGCAGGCCGACTTTCACGCGTTTAAACTCTTCGGCCAGCGCGGCCACGAATTTGTCGTAAATGCCTTCCTGCACGAAAATGCGCGAGCCGGCGCAGCACACCTGACCTTGGTTGAACAAAATGCCTTTCTGCGCGCCTTCGAGGGCTTTGTCGAACGGCATGTCGTCGAAGAAGATATTGGCAGATTTGCCGCCCAGCTCCAGGGTGGCGGGGATGAGCAGCTCGGCAGCAGCAATGCCCACGCGGCGGCCCACTTCGGTGGAGCCGGTGAAGGCGAGCTTGTTGAAGCCTTTGTGGTGCAGCATGTATTCGCCGGATTTGCTGCCTTTGCCGGTGATCACGTTGAGCACGCCTTTGGGCAGCAGGTGGTTCACTTTCTGGGCGAAGGAGAGCAGGCTCAGGGAAGTGCTGGAAGAGGGGTGGATGACGATGGTGCAGCCGGCGGCCAGCGCGGGGGCGATTTTCCAGGCGGCCATCAGGAAGGGGAAGTTCCACGGGATGATTTGACCGACCACGCCGATGGGCTCGCGCAATACGAGCGATAAATCTTCGGCATCCAATTGGTTGGCGCTGCCTTCTTCGCCGCGGATTACGCTGGCGAAATAGCGGAAATGGTCGGCGGCCAGCGGGATGTCGGCGGCGCGGGTTTCGCGGATGGGTTTGCCATTGTCGAGCGTTTCCTGCAAGGCAAACAGTTCGGTATGTTCGTCGATCACGTCGGCGATTCGGTTGAGGATGGAGGCACGTTCGGCGGCGGTGGTGTGGCGCCAGGTTTGGAAGGCTTCCTGCGCGGCGGCCACGGCGGCGTCTACGTCGGCATCGGTGGCGTCGGTGAATTTGGCGAGCAGGACGCCGTTGGAGGGGTTGTGCGATTCGAGCAGGGCGCCGGGGCGGGTCCATTCGCTGTTGATGAGCAAACCGTATTCACGGTCGAAAACATCTAAATTTTTAGCCATTTCTTTGGTTATCCTATGTATGGGTATATCGGATATATGCAGTCGATAATATAAAAACAGCATCCGGGATGCTGTGAATCCATCATAGCCCTTTTTATCCGGCGGTTCAAGAATGCAGATTATCAAACGGCCTGCCGCCGCCTAATCAGGCTACCTGAAAACCGAAACGGCCAGGCATGGAATATTGTGCTGCGGCGAAGAGTTTTGCGGCTCGAATATGGCGCTTGCATCGGCTTCAGTTTGGCGCGAAAATCGCCGTATAACAAGCATAAGCAGCCTGCGGCCGTGTGCGGTTTCCAGTATAAAAACGCAGCGGCGGGCAGGCAGAGCGCATCGGAGGCAAACGGTTTTTGTTCGCGTAAAAGCAAGGAGGAAAGCAATGCAAACGATAAAGAAAATTGATGCCGCCGCCCTGCGCGGTTTCACCGAGGCCGCGTTTAAGGCCTACGGCTTTGCGCCGGAGGAGGCGGAGCAAATCACCGACGTGCTGATGGCCGCCGATTTGTGCGGCGTGGACACGCACGGCTCGCAGCGGCTAGATATGTATCGCAAAAACATCGCCGGCGGCTTCGTGCGCATCGGCGCCAAGCCGGAAACTGTGTTTGAAACGCCCGTGTCGGCGGTGGTGGACGGCCACGCGGCAATGGGGCAGCTGGTGTCGCGCTATGCCATGCAGATTGCCATTGACAAAGCCAAACAGAGCGGCATCGGCATGGTGTCGGTGCGCAATTCCAACCACTACGGCATCGCCGCCTATTACAGCAGCATGGCCGCCAGCCAAGGCCTGGTGGGCATTTCCATGACCAACTCCTTCCCCATCGTGGTGCCCACCTATGGGCGCAGCCCGATGATGGGCACCAACCCCATCGCCGTGGCCATCCCGGCCGATCCGCTCGATTTCAGCCTGGATGCCGCCACTTCCGTGGTGGCCTTCGGCAAGCCCGAGGTGTACCTCAAAAAAGGGCTCACCGCCCCGCTGGGCTGGGCCATCAACAGCCAGGGCGTGGACGAAACCGACCCGCAGATTATTGTGGAATGTGTGCGCCAAGGGCTGGGCGGCGGCATGTATCCCCTGGGCGGCAGCAGCGAGCTGTTTGGCAGCCACAAAGGCTACGGCTATGCCGTGCTGGTGGAATTCTTCGCCGCCAGCCTCTCGCAGGGCACCACCTCCAACCACACCATGAAAAACGGCAGCGCCGGCATCTGCCATTATTTCTCCGCCTTCAACCCCGAAATCTTCGGCAACGCCCAAGCCATCCGCCGCCACTTCAGCGCCTACCTGCAAGAGCTGCGCGAATCGGAAAAAGCCGCCGGCCAGGAGCGGATTTACATTCACGGCGAAAAAGAAGCCGAATGCTGCCGCGAACGCAAAACCGGCGGCATCCCCATCCTGCCCAAAACGCTCGACGAAATGCGCTGCCTGGCCGAAGAGCTCGGGCTGCCGTTTGAGTGGTAGGCGGCAAACGCAGGCGTAAGAAAGGCTACCTGAAAAATATTGCCAACCGTTTTTCAGGTAGCCTTTGCTATCCGCACAGTTCATTTCTGCCCATCGTTTTCGCTTCGCAGAAACTTCGCTGCACTGCGTTTTCAGGTAGCCTCCCGCCCAAACGTGTACAATACGCCGTTTTCATTCCAAGCACGCCCACACCCATGCGCCCATACCTCAGCCTCCTCCAACACATCCTCGACCACGGCACCGACAAATCCGACCGCACCGGCACCGGCACCCGCTCCGTGTTCGGCCACCAAATGCGCTTCGACCTCGCCCAAGGTTTCCCCCTGCTCACCACTAAAAAGCTCCACCTGCGCTCCATCATCCACGAGCTCCTCTGGTTCCTCAAAGGCGACACCAACATCCGCTACCTCAAAGAAAACAACGTATCCATCTGGGACGAATGGGCCGACGAAAACGGCGACCTCGGCCCCGTGTACGGCTACCAATGGCGCTCCTGGCCCTCCCCCGACGGCCGCCACATCGACCAAATCGCCAATGTTGTCGAACAGATTCAGCGCAACCCCGACAGCCGCCGCCTCATCGTATCCGCCTGGAACCCCGCCCTGGTGGACGAAATGGCGCTGCCCCCCTGCCACGCCCTGTTTCAGTTTTACGTGGCCGAAGGCCGCCTCTCCTGCCAGCTCTACCAGCGCAGCGCCGACGTTTTCCTCGGCGTGCCCTTCAACATCGCCAGCTACGCCTTGCTCACCATGATGATGGCGCAAGTGTGCGGCTTGAAGCCCGGCGAATTTATCCATACCTTCGGCGACGCCCACCTCTACAGCAACCACTTCGAGCAGGCGCGCCTCCAGCTCACCCGCGAGCCGCGAGCCCTGCCGCAAATGCAGCTCAACCCCGAAGTGCAAAATCTCTTCGACTTCCGCTTTGAAGATTTCGAGCTGCAAAACTACGACCCGCACCCGCACATCAAAGCCCTCGTGGCCGTGTAGTGCGGGCAGGGCGAGAAAAAGGCTACCTGAAAAGTTTAGCAGCGCAGAAACTTTGCTGCGCTGCGTTTTAACTTCGTTGAAGTTGATGCTTTCAGGTAGCCTTTTGGCGTTTGAGTATTCCGAATAGTTATTACTTTGAGTGGTCTAATTTAGATAATAAAGAATGGAATACAATACTGTCTATCGATGATTTTGGTGCAAAATCCACAACTATATATTTAATTTTTTTCATAATATCTCTCGTTACCTTTTTTGTGCCTAGAATGGAATTCATAGTATCTATGATAGAGACTTGGACTTCGTATGAGCTTTTATCAAAAATTAAAATACAGCTTGCCAACGCATTATGGAAATTTTCAATTTCAGATAAGGTATCAATAAATGCTACATACCATAATTCATCTTTTTTATTTTTTAGATCGTTGAGTAGGAATTCCCATTCGGAATCGTTAAATTTGTCTATGATTTCAATAGCATTAAATACTAAATAATCATACCAATAATTGTCAAAATCTCCTCTATATTTAGATAGGATGCGATTGTATTCAAGTACATTTTTCATTTGTGTCCCTTATTTAGGATAAAAGGCTACCTGAAAATTTTCAGGTAGCCTTTTTAGTTTAGTTGGCTAAAACGCGTTCATGCTCACTTTTCGCCCTGCGGATGTGCCTTCACGCTGAGGAAGCCGCCGCTTTGGTGTGCCCACAGGCTGGCGTAGAGGCCGCCTTTGGCCAGGAGTTCGGCGTGGCTGCCTTCTTCCACGATGCGGCCTTGGTCGAGCACGATGAGGCGGTCCATGGCGGCGATGGTGGAGAGGCGGTGGGCGATGGCGATCACGGTTTTGCCGTCCATCATTTTATCCAGGCTTTCCTGAATGGCGGCTTCCACTTCGGAATCGAGCGCGCTGGTGGCTTCGTCCAAAAGCAGAATCGGCGCGTCTTTCAGCATCACGCGGGCGATGGCGATGCGCTGGCGCTGGCCGCCGGAAAGCTTCACGCCGCGTTCGCCCACGTGGGCGTCGTAGCCTTTGCGGCCTTTGGCGTCGGAAAGGGCGGGGATGAAGCCGGCGGCTTCGGCGTATTCGGCGGCTTGCAGCATGTCGGCTTCGGTGGCGTCGGGGCGGCCGTAGATGATGTTGTCGCGCACGGAGCGGTGCAGCAGGCTGGTGTCTTGCGTAACCAGGCCGATTTGGGCGCGCAGGCTTTCTTGGGTAACGTCTTCGATGTTTTGGCCGTCGATGCAGATTTTGCCGCTTTGCGGCTCGTAGAAGCGCAACAGCAGGTTCACGATGGTGGATTTGCCGGCGCCGCTGCGGCCGATGAGGCCCACTTTTTCGCCGGGGCGGATGTGCAGGCTGAAGCCGTTGAGCAGGGGTTTGCCCGGCTCGTAGGAAAAATCGATGTGGTCGAAGCAGATTTCGCCTTTGCCCACCACAAGCGGCTTGGCTTCGGGCTTGTCGAGGATGGTTTGCGGCTTGGAGAGCGTGCCCATGCCGTCGGCCACGGTGCCGATGTTTTCAAACAGGCGGGCGGATTCCCACATGATGTATTGCGAAAGGCCGTTCACGCGCAGCGCCATGGCGGTGGCGGTGGCCACGGCGCCCACGCCCACCTGGCCTTGGTGCCACAGCCAGATGCCGAGCACGGCGGTGGAGAGGGTGAGCGCGGTGTTGACGGCGGCGCTGGCGCTGTAGAGCAGGGTGGCGAGCCGCATTTGTGCGTGCACGGTAACCATAAATTCTTCCATCGAGCGGCGGGCGTAGTCGGCTTCGCGCGCGCCGTGGGAGAAGAGTTTGACCGTGGCGATGTTGGCGTAGGCGTCGGTAACGCGGCCGGTCATCAGCGAGCGGGCGTCGGCCTGGCGGGCGGCGGTTTGGCCAAGCTTGGGAATCAGGAAGCGCATCACCAGGCTGAAGGCAATCAGCCAGCCGATGAAGGGCAGCAGCAGCCAGCTATCCAGCGCCACCAGAATCACGCCGGAAGTGATGAAATACACCAAAACATACACCACCATATCGGCAATGGTCATCACTGTGTCGCGCACGGCCAGCGCGGTTTGCATCACTTTGGCGGATACGCGGCCGGCGAATTCGTCTTGATAAAAGCTGAGGCTTTGGCCGAGCATCAGGCGGTGGAAATTCCAGCGCAGGCGCATGGGAAACACGCCCTGCAACACTTGCAGGCGCACGGAAGAAGTGAAAAACGTCCAGACGACAAACACCACCATCAGCACGCCCATGCCGATGAGCGCGCCGCCTTTTTCGGTAAACAGGGTGGCCGGCGTGTAGCGGCCGAGCCAATCTACGATTTTGCCCATAAACTGAAACAGCAGCGCTTCGGCAATGCCGATACCGGCGGTGAGCAGCGCCAAAAGCGCGAGCCAGCCGCGTACGCCTTCGAGGTTGCTCCAGATGAAGCCGAAAAGGCCGGAGCGCGGGGTTTGCGGCGCGCCGGCGGGATAGGGGTCGATGCGGGATTCAAACCAGGAAAAGAGGCGGTTGAGCATGGTGTGGCGGTGTGTCATTCAAATTAGGGTTAAGGGTTTCAGGTAGCCTGTCAGATAGGGCTACCTGAAAAACAATGTTGCCTTGGTGTAGCCAAGGCCGGGCTGCCGCGCCGCGAAAAATACGGTTGCCGGATGGGCGGGAAAGTGCGGCTAAAAAGGCCGCTATCATAACAGAAACAGGGGGCTGGGCACAGGGCGGCTGTGGCAATGCGGAATGCGGGGCGGCGATTGGCTATAATGCGCGGCATCAGAAAAGAAGTATCCAATCAGGCTTCAGGCTACCTGAAAAATGAGTGAAGCAGTTTTTGGCAAAGCCAAACAGGTTTTAACTTCGTTGAAGCTTTCGCTTTCAGGTAGCCTCTATCAAGGAAACCGATTATGTGGAACACATTGCAAAACTGGCTGCACGGCAGCCCGACGGCTTATCAATGGCTGGGCACGCTGCTTTTGGTGCCCGGCGTGCTGCTGGCGCGGCTGGTGCTGCTGCGACTGTATTTCCGACGCCATCCGCGTTTGGAAATCGACGAAATGCGCCGCGCGCTGGTGGTGAGCCGTAATATGGGGCTGATTGTGTGCGCCTTGGGCTTGTTTGCCGTGTGGTTTGCGCAGATTCAAACCTTCGCGCTTTCCATGGTGGCGCTGGCGGCGGCCACGGTGCTGGCCACCAAGGAGCTCATCATGTGCCTTTCCGGCAGCCTGATGCGCATGCTCACCAAGCAATATTCGGTGGGCGATTTCATCGAAATCGGCGGTATCCGCGGGCGGGTGGTGGACATCAATATGTTTAACACGCTGGTGATGGAAATCGGGCCCAACGCGCTGGTGGAGCATATGTCGGGGCAGGCGGTGTCGTTTCCCAACAGCCTGGTGCTGGCGCAGCCCTTGCGCCGCGACAATGTGTTCGGCAGCTATGTGGTGCACACGTTTGAAGTGCCGGTGCCGATTGCGCTCGACCCGGCTGCGGTGCTGCCGCCGCTGCGCGCGGTGCTGGAGCGGCTGTGCGCGCCAGAAACGGCGGCGATTGCGGCCTATCTGGAGCAGGTGCAGGCGCAGCGGCTGTTTATCACGCCGGCGGCCGAGCCGCATATCGGCTGCGTGCCGTTTGACGACAAGTTGTATAAGCTGGCCGTGCGCTTCGCCGCGCCGCTGCCGCGCCGGCTGGCCATCCAGCAGGCGGTGTTGGACGAGTTTATGCGGGTGCAGCACCGTTTGCTGGCGCAGGCGGGGCGGGAAGAGGCTACCTGAAAAATATCCGCCCGGCTGCGGCAGCCTTGGCGCGGCGTGGCAAAAAAGGGCGTTCTGCCGTACAATCCGCGCGATTTGTTTAACGGGGCAAGGGCTTGGCTTGCGTGGCGAAAGGCTACCTGAAGAATTAGCCTTTGTTCGGGTGGATGTTGTGCAGCCATGCCTTGTATGGTATTCGGAATTTCTGCAACAAATATTTTCAGGTAGCCTTTCTCGGTTGGGCTTCGTTCACCTTTGCGCCTCGTGCCGGCGCGGGCACTTCCTTTTCTTTGCTTCGCCAAAGAAAAGGAAGCAAAAGAAAGGCGACTGCGGGCACAGGTTTGGCTTCGCCAAACTCCCCTCACTCCGCACGGTTTTTTGGGCGGGCTCGCAACTTGCGGCTACGCCGCTTCGAACATGCAAGCCCTTGTTCCCCGAAAAACCGCGCTCCGTTCGGCTGTGCCAGCAGAGAGGGCGGCAAGCCCAGAATGTTTATGGTAAATAATTCTGTTTTGAAAAGGCGGTATGTAGAGGCTACCTGAAAAAAGGTAGGATACCTGAACCCATCCCCTAGGGGTGTGCAAGACAGGTATGATTCATCAACATCTGCCACTTTCCCACAACACAACGCGGCGCCCGCCGCCCATCCGGCCGCATCCGCCGGCCTTGCTATGGAACAATATGGTTTATCAGAGAAAATTCATTAAAGAAGTGTCGCAAACCGCCATGGGCGTATTTGTGCTGCTCTTGGCCACGCTGGTGGCGGTGCAGGCGGTGAAGCTCTTGGGCAGCGCGGCCGGCGGCAAGGTGGCGGCCGATGCGGTGGCCACGCTGGTGGCGTTTTGGACGGTGGCGTTGATGCCCATCGTGCTCATCCTCACCGCCTACATCAGCGCGCTCACGGTGCTCTCCCGCTATTGGCGCGACAGCGAAATGGCGGTGTGGCTCTCTTCCGGCCTCTCGCTCTACGGCTGGATTAAGCCGCTGATGGCCTTTGCCGTGCCTTTTGCCCTGCTCACAGCGCTGGTGTCGATGCTGGTGATGCCGTGGGCGGATTCGCGCAGCCGCGAGTTTGCCGAAGTGCTCAAGCGGCGGCAGGACACATCCATGGTGCGTCCGGGCGTGTTTCAAGAATTCGGCGGCAGCACGCCGCGCGTGTATTTTGTGGAGAAATTTGACGCGGGCAGCGGCGATGCGGCCAATCTGTTTATCCGCGAGCAAAACGCGCAGGGGCGCGACACGCTGATTACCGCCGAGCGCGGCCGTTTCGCCGAAGCCGACAACCAGCGCACGCTGGAGCTCTTCAACGGCCGGCGCTACAGCGGCACGCCCGGCATGGCCGATTACGACGAAGTCTCCTTCGAGCGGCTGCACCTGATTGTGGGCACCGCGCCCAAGCTGGTGCAGCGCGACATCCACCGCCGCACCGTGCCCACCGCCAAGCTGTGGGGCAACCCCAATCCGGAATTGCGCGGCGAGCTGATGTGGCGCATCACCATGCCGGTGAGCGTGCTGATTTTGGCGCTTTTGGCGCTGCCGCTCTCCTATATGGACAACCGCAGCGGCCGCAGCTACAGCCTGCTGATTGCCATCGGCATGTTTCTGCTTTATCAAAACGGGCTCACGCTGGTGCGCGACGGCATCAGCAGCGGCAAGATTCCGCTGTGGCCGGGCTTGATTGTGCCGCATCTTTTAATGCTGATGCTGGCTGTGTTGCTGCTGCGCGTGCGCAGCCAGCCGGCCAGGCCGTTTTGGCAGGCGCTGCGCCTGGCTCTGGGAGGCAAACCGGCATGAAACTGCTCACCCGCTATCTGATCCGCCGCCTGGGCACGGCCACGCTGTATGCGCTGTTGGCCTTGGTGGCGCTGTTTTCCTTTTTCGAAGTGATTAACGCCGTGGACGACGTGGGCGACGGCAGCTACACCGTGCTCACCCTGCTGCTGTATGTGGGCATGCGCCTGTTCGGGCATATGTATACCCTGCTGCCGCTGGCGGTGTTGGTGGGCTGCCTGGCTGCGCTGAGCCAGCTGGCTTCGGCCAGCGAGTGGACGGTGATCCGCACCAGCGGCGCTTCGCTCAAGCGCATCATCGCCACCGTGGCGGCGGTGGGGCTGCTGGCCGGCTTCATCGGCGTGGCGCTGGGCGAATGGGTGGCGCCGTATATGGAGCAGCGCGCCGAGCGGCTGCGCCTGCACGCGGTGCAGCAAACCGTGAGCCTTGGTGGCAGCGGCCTGTGGTTCCGGCAGGGGCGCGACAACATCAATGTGCGCGAAATGCTGCCCGATGGCCGCCTGCGCGGCATCCGCATCTACCGCTACAACGAGCACGCCGCCCTTGCCGCCGCCTGGCAGGCCGAGGAAGGGCGCGTGAACGGCAACGGCACGTGGACGCTCAAGCAGGTGGCGCGCACCAGCCTGCTGGCCGAGCGCACGCACACCGAGCGCCTGCCCGAAACGCAGTGGCAAAGCGAAGTGGGGCTGGATTTGCTCGGCGTGCTGCTGGTGGACACCGACCAAATGTCGGCGCGCAGCCTGAAGGTGTATATCGACCACCTGCAAAGCAACGGCCAGCAAACTGCCACCTATGCCACCGCCTGGTGGCGCAAACTGCTCTACCCGCTGGTGTGCACGGTGATGGCGTTGGTGGCGCTGGCCTTCACGCCGCAGAGTGCGCGCCACGGCAACATCGGCGTGCGCCTGTTCCTCGGCATCTGCCTCGGCCTCGCCTTCCACTTTGCCGGCCTACTCTCCGGCTATGTGGCGCAACTCTCCGGCCTGCCGCCCTTGGGCGCCGCCGCGCTGCCCGGCGCGGTGTTTGCCCTCGCCGCCACTTGGTTGATTCGGCGGCAGGAAGTGCGCTGAGGAGGGGCTGGTTGGGTTTTCAGGTAGCCTGTTTGAATCTTTATCGGGCTACCTGAAAATAAGATGGCGGCATTTTTCAGGTAGCCTCAGATTGTTGTTTACAAGAATGTGCGGTTTAGGGCTTCAGGTAGCCTATTGATGGGGCTGTTGTTGTTCGGATGGGTAAAAACGGGAGGATAAGAAAATGATGCTGATACTGGTTGTGGTGGTGGCTGTGATTGTTTTTGCTATGGTTTCCGGTTCGAAAAAAGGCGGTGGTAGGAAAAGAGCCTCTAAGGCACAGCAGAGAGCATCGGAAGACGTGAATGAGCCTTGGCCGTTTTATCCCAGCTATGCTATGAGCCGCAACGAACAAGAAGTGTATTGGAAGCTGGAGCAGGCCTTGCCAGACTATATTGTGCTGGCGCAAGTACAGGCTTCGCGGGTATTAAAGGTAAAGCGGGGAGAGAACCATCAGGCGTGGCTTAACCGGATTAACCGCATGAGCTACGATTATCTAATTTGTCATAAAAACACTTACCCGTTGCTGGTGATTGAATTGGATGATTCCACGCACGATCGGGCAGATCGGCAAGATGCCGACCGCCGCAAAGAGATGGCCTTGGCCGGTGCGGGAATTAAAATCGTCCGTTGGCGGAAGCAAGATGTACCCTCTGCGGAGCAGATTCTGGCGCTTGTACGGCAGCAGCAAGCAATGCTTCAGGAGAGGATGAAACGGAAACAACAGGCTACCTGAAAAACAGGCTTGGCAATTTTCAGGTAGCCCTAATCAAGCAGTCATCACAATATAATCAAGGAGAAACCATGTTTACAGGAATTGTACAAGGCTTGGGCGAAGTGCTGGCCGTGGAGCAGCGCGCGCCCGATTTCCGCAGCCACACCGTGCGCCTGCCCGAAGGTGCGGATGCCGATTTGCGCGTGGGCGCATCGGTGGCGCACAACGGCTGCTGCCTCACCGTTACCCGCGTGCACGCCAACGGCGCGGCCGATTTCGACCTGATGGGCGAAACGCTGGCCAAAACCAACCTCGGCGCGTTGCGGCCGGGCGACAAGGTAAACATCGAGCGTGCCGCCCGCTTCGGCGACGAAATCGGCGGCCACAGCATGAGCGGGCATATCAGCAACACCGCCGAAATCAGCCGCATCGAAGAGAGCGGCCTGAACCGCACCGTGTGGTTCAGGCTACCTGAAAACCTGAAAGGCTATGTATTCCCCAAAGGATTCATCGGCTTGGACGGTTGCAGCCTCACCGTCGGCACGGTAACCGACAGCGAGTTCAACGTGCACCTGATTCCCGAAACCCTGAGCCGCACGCTGTTTGGCAGCCGCCGGGCCGGCGAGCGCGTAAACGTGGAAATCGACCCGCAAACGCAGGTGATTGTGGACACCGTGGCGCGGATTCTGGCTGAACGGGCGAAGCAATGACAACGAGCGAACTGCCGCCGCAAGTGCCGCGACGGGGCGGCAGGCTGAGCCGCCGCGTGGCGGCCGTTTTGCTGCGGCTTTTGGGCTGGCGCGTGGCTGGCAGCGTGCCGGATGTGGCCAAATGCGTGGTCATCGCCGTGCCGCACACTTCTAATTTCGACGGGCTGTATGTGCTGCCCGCCCTCTTGGCCTTGGATTTGAAAATCAGCATTTTCGGCAAGCAAAGCCTGTTTGCCGTGCCCGGCCTGGCGGCGTTTTTGCGCTGGGCGGGCGTGATGCCGCTGGATAGGGCGCACGCCGGCGGCGTGGTGGACGAGGCGGTGGCAAGCTTCCGCCGCAGCGAGCGCCTGTTTCTCGGCATTTCGCCCGAAGGCACGCGCCACGCCGCGCCCAAATGGAAAAGCGGTTATTGGCGGATTGCGCGCGGTGCGGGCGTGCCGATATTGCCGGTGGCGATTGACTACGCCCGGCGCGAAGTGCTCTTCTTGCCGTTGTTTGCCCCCAGTGCCGACATGGCCGCCGACCATGCCGCCCTGGCCGCGCTGTTTCGCGGCGTCGAGCCGAAACACCGGCACCGCCTGTCCTTGCCGTTGCGCGAACATCCGATAAACGAAACCGATTGATATGACCGACACCCCCACCGTTCCCGACTACCTGCGCCACATCCGCGTGGTGCTCGCGCGCACCAGTCACCCCGGCAACATCGGCGCCGCCGCCCGCGCCATGAAAACCATGGGTCTGAGCCGCCTCACCCTGGTGGCGCCGAACCTGATGGCCACGCCGATGACGCCCGAGCCGCCCGCCTTCGATGCCGGGCGCGCCGCCGCATTCCGGCTGCCGGAAGAAAGCTTCATCCTCGCTTCCGGCGCGCGCGACGTGCTGGAGCAGGCGCAGATTGTGGCTACGTTGGACGAAGCGCTGGCCGACACCGTGCTCAGCTGCGCACTCACCAGCCGCCGCCGCGAGCTCTCCGCCCCGCTGCACACGCCGCGCGAGCTGGTGCCCGAGCTGTTGCAGGCCGCGCGGCAGGGTTTTCAGGTAGCCCTCGTGTTCGGCAACGAAACCTTCGGCCTGAATATCGACGAAGTGCAGCGCTGCAACCGCCTGCTCACCATCAGCGGCAATCCCGCCTATTTTTCGCTCAACCTGGCGCAGGCCGTGCAGGTGGTGTGCTACGAAATTTTCAGCCAAACCGGCATGGGCGTGAGCCGGCTGGCGCACGAGCACACCCCCGCCACGCAAAGCCAAATCCGCGGTATGGTGGAACACTTGGAGCAAATCATCGAGCAAACCGGCTTCGCCCACCGCCGCAACCAAGAACGCATGATGCGCCGCCTGCACAGCTTGTTCGACCGCGCCTCGCCTAGCCGCGAAGACATCGACCTGCTACGCGGCCTGTGGAACAGAATCGGGCAGCGCTTGAAGGGGTGAGCTTGCCTTTCTAGTGTGTTTGTTTGGAAAGAGAAAAGGCTACCTGAAAACCATGTTTCGGTTTTCAGGTAGCCTTTTGCTTGGGGGGAATACGGTTTTACCGCTTCAACTTCGCCAGTGCATCCGCCATTGCCGAGTTTGCAGGCTGCTTTTCGCGCGGTGGTTTGCCGTTTTTCAGGCTGCCTGAACGGCTGTTCGCGCCACGTTTTTCGGTTTCAGACGGCCTTCCGCGTTTTTCCGCGCCCGCTTCGTCATCCAAGCGCATGGTCAGCGCGATGCGTTTTCTGGCGGCATCGACTTCCAGCACTTTCACTTTCACCACGTCGCCGGCTTTCACGACTTCGCGCGGGTCTTGGACGAACTTGTTTGCCAGCGCGGAAATATGCACCAAGCCGTCTTGGTGTACGCCGATGTCCACGAATGCACCGAAGTTGGCGACGTTGGAGACCACGCCTTCGAGTATCATGCCGACTTGCAAGTCGCTGATTTCGTTAATGCCTTCGGCAAACGATGCCGTCTGAAACTCGCCGCGCGGGTCGCGGCCGGGTTTTTCCAGCTCGGACAGGATGTCCAAAATAGTGGGCAGGCCGAAGCGTTCGTCGGTGAAGTCGGATGCTTTGATTTGCTTCACGCGCTCGCGGTTGCCGATAAGTTCGGCGGCGGTAATGCCTTGTTGCGCCAGCATTTTGGCGACGACGGGGTAGGCTTCGGGGTGTACCGCGCTTGCGTCCAGCGGCTCTTTGCCGCCGTTAATCCGCAAGAAGCCCGCCGCCTGCTCGAAGGTTTTTTCTCCCAAGCGCGGTACTTTCAGCAGTTTTTTGCGGCTGTCGAACGCGCCGTTTTCATCGCGGTAAGCGACGATGTTTTGGGCAAGGGTTTGATTCAAACCGGAAATCCGCGCCAAAAGCGGGGCGGAGGCGGTGTTCACATCGACGCCGACAGCGTTCACGCAGTCTTCGACCACCGCGTCCAGCGATTTGGCGAGCTGGCTTTGGTTTACGTCGTGCTGATACTGCCCCACGCCGATGGATTTGGGGTCGATTTTGACCAACTCGGCAAGCGGGTCTTGCAGCCTGCGGGCGATGGACACCGCGCCGCGCAGGGAAACGTCCAAGTCGGGGAACTCGCGCGCCGCCAGTTCGGACGCGGAATAAATCGACGCGCCGGCTTCGGAAACGACGATTTTGTGCAGCCCCATTTCAGGCAGCCCCTTCACCAGTTCGCCCGCGATTTTGTCGGTTTCGCGGCTGGCGGTGCCGTTGCCGATGGCGATGAGCTTCACGCCGTGCTGCTTAATCAGGCGCGACAGCATGGCAAGCATATTGTTTTCTTGGTGCAAATAGACGATGACCGTATCCAGCAGCTTGCCCGTGTCGTCCACCACAGCGCATTTCACGCCGTTGCGGTAGCCGGGGTCGAGACCCAAAGTCGTCAGCCGTCCGGCGGGCGCGGCGAGCAGCAAGTCTTTGAGATTGCGTGCGAATACGGTAATTGCGTCGGTGTCGGCGGCTTCTTTCAGACGGCCTAAGGCTTCAAGTTCCAGCGACAAAAAGATTTTCGCGCGCCAAGTCAGGCGCACGGTGTCGCGCAGCCATTTGTGGCCGTCTGAAATCTTGAAGCGGCGGGCGATGATTTGCTCGTATTCGCTTTGCTGCGTAATCGGTGTGTCGTCGGGCTGGTATTTGAGTGCGATGTTCAACACGCCTTCGTTCCTGCCGCGCAAAACCGCCAGTGCGCGGTGGCTGGGTATGGCGCGGACGGGTTCGCGGTGGTCAAAATAATCGCTGAATTTTTCGCCTTCGGTTTCTTTTCCTTCAACGACTTGCGCGTGGATTTCGGCTTCGTTCCACAGCTTGTCGCGCAGCGTGCCGATGAGTTCCGCGTCTTCGGCAAACTGTTCCATCAGAATCGAGCGCGCGCCGTCCAGCGCGGCTTTGGTGTCGGGGATGTTTTCGTTCAGGTAGCCTTGCGCGGCGGCTTCCACGTCCTGCGGCTGCTCGGCAAGCAACACGTCCGCCAGCGGCTGCAAACCGTGTTCGCGCGCGATTTGCGCTTTGGTGCGGCGTTTGGGTTTGTAGGGCAGATACAGGTCTTCCAGCGCGGTTTTGTTGTCGGCGGCTTCGATTTGCGCCCTGAGGTCGTCTGAAAGCTTGCCTTGCTCTTCAATGCTTTTTAAAACAACGGCTTTGCGCTCTTCCAGCTCGCGCAGGTATTGTAGCCGCTCGGCAAGCTGGCGCAACTGCGTGTCGTCCAGCCCGCCCGTGGCTTCCTTGCGGTAGCGGGCGATAAACGGCACGGTCGCGCCGTCGTCCAAAAGCTCGACGGCGGCGGTGATTTGGGCGGCGGTGGCGGAGAGTTCTTGAGAGAGGATTTGGGTGATGTTCATGGGTGTGCTTTCTAAAAATATCAGGCTGTGTTTCAGTAAAGGCTACCTGAAAAACGATGTCTTGGCGAAGCCAAGGCAGAGTTTCTGTGTTAGTTAAAATGCAGTTTCTGTGGAGTTGAAAATATCGGTGGTTTATTCTTCGTCGTCTTCATCTTCATAAGAAGTGTAGAGCCAATTATCCCAGCCGAACAGTTCGAGCAGCGTGTCGAAGCGGTTTTGCTCGGCGGTGCCGATAAACACACCGCCGACATTGCCGCCTTCGGCAAAACAGAGCAGGATGATTTCGTGGAAGCCGTCGGTGTAGAAGCGTTGGTTTTCTTGGCGCAGCTCGACGATTTCGGTGCGGTTTTGCCGGACAAACTGCACGGCTTGGCTGC
Organism: Eikenella longinqua; assembly: GCF_001648355.1. GTDB lineage: Bacteria > Pseudomonadota > Gammaproteobacteria > Burkholderiales > Neisseriaceae > Eikenella > Eikenella longinqua. Next base: position 166,634 of record NZ_LXSL01000013.1, read on the forward strand.
TTACCGATTCTTCGTCCATGATGTTGGCGCAGTAGCGCAGGCCGCCCATGACGGCGTTGGTGCAGGCCAGTTGCAGCAGCAGGGCGCGGGTGTCGGGCAGGTGCGGCTGCCATTGGTTGGCATCGGCAATATCGAAGGCGATGTGGACAGGTGGGTCGTCTTGCGCCAAGTCGGCTTTGGCAATACCGCACAGGAACACGCCTTGGTTTTCTTCCTCCAGCACCAGATAATCGCCATCGAAATCCATTTTGTCTAACGGTAGCAATCGGTTAAACGATTGATTAACCGCTTCGCTGCCGCCCAAGGCAAGCAAATATTCGCGCAACACGGCGGGGAAGCGGATGCCTAAGCGTTGTTCGGCGGCGGCGATGTCGGCTTCGGGCAGGCCGCAGGGGGAGTTGATTTGATAGAGGGTGGCGATGTGGTTGAGATAATCCATAACTTAGGTTTGAGGCTACTTGAAAAAATCCGCTCGGAAGCAAAACGCGGATTATGCCACATATCGGTTTTCAGGTAGCCCGAAAGCCGCCGCGCGCAAACTTTGCTAAAATGCCGCCATCTTTTTTATGGAAACCGCCATGCACAAGCAGCCAAGCAGCCAGCAGGAACAAGAACAAGAATGGGTGAGCAAAACCCGCCGCAAGCAGGAAATGCACGATTTGCAGGATTTGGGCATGCAGCTCGCCCGCCTTTCTGCCGACACACTGAAGAAAATCGAATTGCCCGAAGAATTGCGCGAAGCCATTGCCATGTATAGGAAAATCCACAGCAACGGCGCGCTCAAGCGGCAAACCCAATACATCGGCCGCCTCATGCGCGACCTCGATCCCGCCCCCATCCGCGAGTTTCTCGACAAACTGCAAGGCAGCCACGCCGCCTACAACGCCTTTTTGCAGCGCGTGGAGCAGATGCGCGAAACCCTGCTGGAACACGACGACGCGCTCACCGATTTCCTGCGCGATTACCCCGCCGCCGAAGCCGGCCAACTGCGCACCCTCATCCGCAACACGCGCAAAGAACGCGAGCAGGCCAAGCCGCCCAAACACTTCCGCGCGCTCTACCGCTACCTGAAAGAAATAATGGAAGCGGATCATCCCACCGCAGAAATGCCCGCAGCAGAAGGGGAAGAAGAGCAGGGCGGAGCCTTGGAATAAAGCGTTTGGCATCCACCAACAAAATAAAGGCTACCTGAAAACTGCAAACCGGTTTTCAGGTAGCCTTTTTACGTTTTCACCACAGGCAGTTTGCCAACCACGCCCTAATGCCATAATGGCTACCTGAAAGCGTCGCTCCAACAAAGTTGGAACGCACACGGCGCAAACGAGGCAGCCTTTCCAAAACCGAAATTTTTCAGCTAGCCCCTCGCGCAGGGCGCCGCTGATAGCTGAAATGATGATTTCCGCATACCAGGCGGCAAGCCGCAGGCAGTAGGGCAAGGCAAGCCAACGCAGCAGGAAGTGAAGTATTTTGGCGATAACCTTGCCGCCGAAGCAAACGCGCTATAATGCCGCGTTTTCCCCGTTTCACCCCGCAGCGGAGCCGCACCATGACTTCATCCCGCCCACGCCCGGCCGATTCCCCTTCTCCCGCCAGCAGCCCAGCGCCCAAACGGCGCGCCTGGGCTGGCTATGCCGACCGCCGCGCCGCGGCCATGCTGCTGCTCGGTTTCGCGGCGGGGATTCCGATTTTGCTGATTTTCTCCAGCCTTTCGCTGTGGCTCACCGAAGCGGGAGTGGACCGCGCCACGGTAACCATGTTCAGCTGGGCGGCGCTGGGCTATTCCTTCAAATTCATCTGGGCGCCGCTGGTGGATGCGCTGCCGCTGCCGTGGCTCACGCGCCGTTTGGGGCAGCGGCGCGGCTGGCTGCTGCTCGCGCAGGGGCTGATTATTGCGGCGATTTTGGCGATGGCCGCGCTCGATCCGGCGCAGGCGGCGGCCCTGCCTTGGATGGCGGCCTCGGCGGTGCTGCTCGGTTTTTCTTCGGCCACGCAAGACGTGGTGATCGATGCCTACCGCATTGAAATCGCGCCGGGCGATGCGGGTATGCAGTCGGTGATGTCGGCCACTTATACGGCGGGCTACCGCGTGGGCATGATTGCGGCGGGCGCGGGCGCGCTGTGGCTGGCCAGCGGCTTCGGCTCGGAAAAGGGGCATTATCTGTATGCGGCATGGCGCAACACTTATTGGCTGATGGCGGCCACCATGGGCGCGGGCGTGCTGACCACGCTGTGGGTGCGCGAGCCGGCGGTGCGGCGCGAGCGTCCGGCGGGCGCGTCGCTGGGCGACAATGCGCGGCTGGTGGGCTTGTTTGCCTGCGCGGTGCTGGCTTTTGTGCTGGTGTTCCGGCTGGCGGGCGGGTGGCTACCTGAAAATTCGGGGCCGCTGGCTTCGCTGCTGCTGGAGGGCTTGCGGCTCTTGGCGGCGCTGCTGGCAGCGGGCGCGGTGGCGCGGCTGCTGGTGGCCGCCGGGCTGGTGCGCGGCGAGGCGGTGCGGCAAACTTGGGTGTCGCCGCTGGCGGATTTTTTCCGGCGCTACGGGCGGCATGCGGCGCTGCTGCTGGCTTTGATTGGGATGTATCGGATTTCGGATATTGTGGCGGGGGTGATTGCCAATGTGTTTTATGCCGATATGGGCTTCAGCAAGGAGGAGATTGCGGGCGCGGTGAAAACGTTTGGCGTGCTGATGTCGATTGCGGGCGGCTTTTTTGGCGGCGTGCTGGCGCAGCGGTTTGCCGTGATGCGCATGATGATGCTGGGCGCGGTGCTGGCTTCGGCCACCAATCTGCTGTTTATCCTGCTGTTTTGGCAGGGGCACAATCTGCCTTTCCTTTATCTGGCGGTGGCGTTCGATAATTTGGCGGGCGGGCTGGCCAGCGCGGTGTTTGTGGCCTTCCTCTCGTCGCTCACCAGCATCCGGTTTACCGCCGTGCAATACGCGCTGTTCAGCTCGCTGATGACGCTGCTGCCCAAAACGCTGGGCGGCTATTCGGGTAGCATCGTGAACCAGATTGGCTACGACGGTTTCTTTCTCTTCACCGCGCTGTTGGGCGTGCCGGTGCTCGGGCTGGTGTGGCTGGTGCGGCGCAAGTTGCCTATGCAGGGCGGGGGCGAGCTTTAGCGGCGCAGAAACCGCTTCGCTTTTTTAGCTTCGCAGAAACTCAGCCATCGTTTTAACGAAACTCATTGTGCTTGTTTTAGCTTCGCAGAAACTCGCTGCGCTCGTTTTCAGGTAGCCTTCCTCCTGCAGGAAAAGGCTACCTGAAAAACCATCCCGCCAAAATATCCAATGAAAATAGCCTGCTGCCTCCGCACTAAACACAGCGCCCGCCATTTGGTGTAGACTGCGCGCCACTCAGCTATTTTTCCCTAGGAGAACATCGCATCATGTTGAAAAACATCCTCACCGCCGCCGTATTGTCCGCCCTGCTCGGCGCCTGCGCCGCCACCGGCAGCGGCGACGCCATCCCCGCCCAGGCCGACCAGCTCGCCGCGCGCACCAACCAAGCCGCCGCAGCCGTGCGCCAGCGTGAAGCCCAAGAAAACATCATCGCCTACTACGACGCCGACGGCGACCCCGCCGAACGCGCCATGCCCGGCGGCTACTACCGCATCCTGCTCGGCCGCACCGCCGAAGGCCGCGCTGTGGTGCAGGATTTCTACCAAGACAGCCGCACCAAGCAAATCAGCCCCGTGATCATCGGTAAAGACAGCGAGTTGAAAAACTTCAACTCCGAAGTGATCGAAGGCCTGGTGGTGTGGTACACCCCCGAAGGCCGGCTCACCAACTTCTCCGAAATTCACAACGGCAAACAGCTGCGCGCCGGCATGTATAACGAAAACGGCCGCCTCGCCCTCAGCATCGTGGGCGAGCCCGACGAAAAAGAAGGCGTTTTCGAGCTGAAAGGCTTCTACGACGACGGCAAGCTCCTGTTTGCCATGCGCGACGACAAAACCGAAAACGGCCTCGTCCGCACCTACTACTACCCCAACGGCAACAAGCTGATGCAAACCACTGGCAAAGACAGCAACGCCAAAACCGAATTCTGGAAAGAAGACGGCAGCAGCGCCACCGCCGCCGACGTGCAAACCCCGCTGCGCGACAACCTCCAGCGCGTAAACTACCTGATGAGCAAACACCTGCGCTAAAGCCGCCGGCGCGGCATAAGAAAAGGCTACCTGAAAATTCGTTCCGTAGAATTTTCAGGTAGCCTTTTCTTATGCCGCCCGGCAAAGGGTGGATTAGACAAATCGGCCAAGGTTTCCGCTATGGATTTTTAAGGGTTAAGGCTTTAGAATGCGGCAGTCTGCCGTATACGCAAACATTCATCCATTCCTACGGGGAAATCCATGAACAAACTCTTTTCCATCGTGGCCGCCGCCCTGCTGCTGGCCGCCTGCAATCCCAGTCAAAACAACAGCCAAAACAGCGAAGCTTCCGCTCCGCCCGCCGCTTCCGGCACCGCCCAGGCCGACAGCCAGCAGCCGCCGGCTTTAGCCCTGCCGCTTGAAGCGCAAGCGCTGGAAGCCGCTGCCGCCAAAGCCGTGGAAGGCTACCAGCCTGCCGCCGAAAAACAGCTTATCTATTTCGACCGTGATTCCAAACCCGCCGACAAACCCAGCCCCGGCGGCTACTACCGCGAAATCCTGGGCACCATGCCCGACGGCCGCCTAGTGGTGCAGGATTTCTACCAAGACAGCGGCAAACCGCAGATTCTGCCCGCCCTCCTGGTGAAAGACGGCGATCCGAAAGACTTCTCCACCGATATAAACGACAGCTTGGTGGTGTGGAAAGATGAAGACGGCTCGATTTCCTCCGCCGGCGAGTTTGCCCAAGGCAAGCTGAACGGCTGGCTCGGCGTGTACCGCAACGGCCGCCTTGCCATGCAGGGGCGCGACACCGAGCCCGGGCTGGAAAACGAAGTATTGTTCCTCTATGCCGACGGCAAACCGATGATGTGGGTACACCCCGCCGCCGACAAACAGCACGTGATCATGAACGCCTACTACCCGGGCGGCGGCATCATGGTCAATTCCATCGGCAATGCCAACGGCGAAGGCCAGCCTGTTATTTCCGCTTGGGACAAACAGGGCAAACCCGCGCCCGTGGCCGCCATCAAAGAAGATTGGGAAACCATCCAGTCTTCCTTGGCCGAGCTGCAAGAGCATATGGCGCAGCACGACACAGTGATGGGCAGCGGGCAATCCGCTTCCGCGCCGAAGTAAGCAATGATTTTCAGCCGCTTAGCATGAAATAATGCCAAACCATGCCAAGCGGCTTATTTTCCCCACCTTGGTTTTCACACAAAAGGAGCTTCAATATGTCTCAGTTTGACGTAGTGGTAATCGGTGCAGGCCCCGGCGGATACATCGCCGCCATCCGCGCCGCCCAACTGGGTTTCAAAACCGCCTGTATCGACGCGGGCGTGGACAAGGCCGGAGACGCCCCCGCTTTGGGCGGCACCTGCCTGAATGTGGGCTGCATTCCTTCCAAGGCGCTGTTGCAGTCTTCCGAGCATTTCCACGCCGCGCAGCACGATTTTGCCGAGCACGGCATCACCGTGGGCGACGTGAAGTTTGATGCAGCCAAGATGATCGAGCGCAAAGACGCCATCGTCACCAAGCTCACCGGCGGCATCAAATTCCTGTTTCAAAAGAATAAGGTAACCAGTCTGTTTGGCACCGCCTCCTTCGTGGGCAAAAACGGCGATTTCTGGCAGCTGGAAGTGGACGACGCGGGCGAGAAAACCACCGTGGAAGGCAAGCACATCATCGTGGCCACCGGCTCCACCCCGCGCCCGCTGCCGCTGGTGGACATCGACAATGTCAACGTGCTGGACAACGAAGGTGCGCTGAACCTGACCGAAGTGCCGGCTAAGCTGGGCGTGATCGGCGCCGGCGTAATCGGCCTGGAAATGGGCTCCGTGTGGAACCGCGTGGGCTCGGAAGTGACCATTCTGGAAGCTTCGCCGGTGTTCCTGGCCGCTGCCGACCAGCAGATTGCCAAAGAAGCGTTTAAATATTTCACCCGCGAGCAGGGCTTGCACATCGAGCTGGGCGTGAAGCTGAACAAGATCACCAGCGGCGAGAGCAAGGTGAGCGTTGAATTTGTTAGCGCCAAGGGTGAGGCGAAAACCGCCGAGTTTGACAAGCTCATCGTGGCCATCGGACGCGTGCCGAACACGCACGGCCTGAATGCCGAAGCCGTGGGCCTGCAAAAAGACGACCGCGGCTTCATCGTGGTGGACGGCGAATGCCGCACCAACTTGCCCAACGTGTGGGCCATCGGCGACGTGGTGCGCGGCCCGATGCTGGCGCACAAAGCCAGCGACGAAGGCGTGGCCGTGGCCGAACGCATTGCCGGTCAGAAACCGCATTTGGATTTCAACACCATCCCGTGGGTGATCTACACCGATCCGGAAATCGCCTGGGTGGGCAAAACCGAAGAGCAGCTCAAAGCCGAAGGCGTGGAATACAAAAAAGGCACCTCCGGCTTCGCCGCCAACGGCCGCGCCATGGGCTTGGGCAAGGCCAAAGGCACGGTGAAAATCCTAGCTGATGCCAAAACCGACCGCATCTTGGGCGTGCACATGATTGGCCCGATGGTGAGCGAGCTGATCACCGAAGGCGTGGTGGGCATGGAATTCTCCGCCAGCAGCGAAGACATCGCCCGCATCGTGCACGCACACCCGACCCTGTCGGAAGTGGTGCACGAAGCCGCCCTGGCTGTGGACAAACGCGCCCTGCACGGCTAATCCCGCCCGGCCTGCCCTGCCTGAAATAGCGTGCACGGCAGGCTCGGCCGAGTAAAGCAAAGGCTACCTGAAAAATGGTTGAACCGTTTTCAGGTAGCCTTTTTGTGCGCACACCGTTTGTGCACGGAGAAAGCAGCCATCCTAAAGGCTACCTGAAAACGCAGCACAGCGGAGTTTCTGCGAAGCTAAAAATTTCCCGCCCCGCAGAAAAGCGCCCGCAGTATGAAGACCCATTTTTCAGGTAGCCTAATCTGTTACAATACGCGCCCTGCAATCCGCGCATTCGATTACACAAAAGACAAAAACCATGGAAGCCGAACGCATCAACCTGCTCAACCACACCCTTTCCGACCTCGAACAACGCAGCACCGAAATCCGCGTTTATCTCGACTACGACGGCAAAAAAGACCGCCTCGAAGAAGTGGTCGGCCTCTCCGAAGACCCTGAGCTTTGGAACGACCCCAAGCGCGCCCAAGAAATCGGCAAAGAGCGCAAAGTGCTCGAAGGCATCGTGCTCACGCTCGATAAGATTGCCGGCGGCATCGAAGACAACCGCCTGCTCATCGACATGGCGCTCGAAGAAAACGACGAAGGCGGTTTCGCCGCCATCGAAGCCGACGTGGCCGCGCTGGAAAAGCAAATGGCCGAGCTCGAATTCAAGCGCATGTTCAACCAGCCCGCCGACGTGAACAACTGCTTCATCGACATCACCGCCGGCGCCGGCGGCACCGAAGCCGAAGACTGGGCCGGCATGCTTTTGCGCATGTACGTGCGCTACGGCGAGCGCAAAGGCTTCAAAGTGGAAATCATGGAGCAAGACGACGGCGAAATCGCCGGCATCAACCGCGCCACCATCCGCCTCGAAGGCGAATACGCCTACGGCCTCTTGCGCACCGAAACCGGCGTGCACCGCCTCGTGCGCCACTCCCCTTTCGATTCCAACAACAAGCGCCACACCTCCTTCGCCTCCGTATTCGCCTACCCCGAAGTGGACGACAGCTTCGAAGTGGAAATCAACCCCGCCGACGTGCGCACCGACACCTACCGCGCATCCGGCGCCGGCGGCCAGCACATCAACAAAACCGACTCCGCCGTGCGCATGACGCACATCCCCACCGGCATCGTCGTGCAATCGCAAAACAGCCGCTCGCAGCACGACAACCGCCGCGTGTGCGAAGAAATGCTGCGCGCCAAACTGTTCGAGCTGGAAATGCGCAAACGCAACGAAGAAAAACAGGCGTTGGAAGAAGGCAAGGCCGACGTGGGCTGGGGCAGCCAAATCCGTTCCTACGTGCTCGATTCCTCCCGCATCAAAGACTTGCGCACCGGCCACGAAACCGGCAACACCAAAGCCGTGCTCGACGGCGATTTGGACGACTTCATCGAAGCCAGCCTGAAACAGGGCGTGTGATTACTGCCGCGTTTGGTATTGCGGGCATACAAGGGCTACCTGAAAGCGCAGCGCAGCAGAGTTTCTGCGAAGCTAAGATTTTCAGGTAGCCTTTAAGCATATCGGGCTGCCGCGGCACGGTTGGTACGACTTGAAGCAAACAGTTTGTAATGACAGCTTCGGTTTGCTTGGGGGAGGAGCCGAGGTTTTCAGGTAGCCTTTTGTTGTGCCGCTGCTTAGCGCTGCTGTTTTAGCTGTTTGGCGGCTTCGATAGCGTAGTAGGTGAGGATGCCGTCGGTGCCGGCGCGTTTGAAGGCGAGCAGGCTTTCGAGGATGACTTTGCTGCCGTCGAGCCAGCCGTTTTGGATGGCGGCTTGCAGCATGGCGTATTCGCCGGATACTTGGTAGGCATAGGTGGGCACGCCGAATTGGTCTTTCACGCGGCGGATGATGTCGAGATAGGGCAGGCCGGGCTTCACCATCACCATGTCGGCACCTTCCTGCAAATCGAGCACGATTTCCTGCAAGGCTTCGTTGCTGTTGGCGGGGTCGAGTTGGTAGGTGCGCTTGTCGGCCTTGCCTAAATTGGCGGCGCTGCCCACGGCGTCGCGGAACGGGCCGTAGAAGGCGGAGGCGTATTTGGCGGAGTAGGCCATCAGGCGGGTGTGGATGTGGCCGGCGTCTTCCAGGGCTTCGCGGATGGCCCCGATGCGGCCGTCCATCATGTCGGAGGGGGCGATCACCTGCGCGCCGGCTTCGGCGTGGCACAGGGCTTGTTTGATCAGTACTTCCACGGTTTCGTCGTTCAGCACATAGCCGTGTTCGTCAATCAGGCCGTCTTGGCCGTGGCTGGTGTAGGGGTCGAGCGCCACGTCGGTCATTACGCCCAGCTCGGGGAAGCGTTCGCGCAGGGCGCGCACGGTGCGCGGCACGATGCCTTCCGGGTTGTAGGCTTCGCTGGCGCTCAGGTCTTTGTGCGGCACGGCGGCAGGGAATAGGGCCAGCATGGGGATGCCGAGCTCGCAGGCTTGTTCGGCCTGGCGCAATAAGTTATCTAAAGTTTGCCGCTCGATGCCGGGCATGGAGGGAATGGGCTCGTTGTCCGAGCCTTGTTCCAACACGAATACGGGGTAAATCAAGTCGTCGGTGCTGAGGGCGTGCTCGCGCATCAGGCGGCGGGAAAAGTCGTCTTTACGCATGCGGCGCGGGCGGGAATAGGGAACTTGGCGGTGTGGGAAATTCATGGTTTCGGCCTTGTGGAATGAAGTGGTGCGTATTTTACGCCGCTTGAGAGGGAAAGGGCAGCCGGCAGTATCGGGTAGGAAAGAGGAGAAATGTGAAATTAAATTCTCAATGATATGTAGGATTTGAGTGTTTTGGATAGAAATTTAGTTCTTGAGTATTTGACAGGTGGGGAGGGGATGGCGTATAGTTCGCATCTTCGCTGCTTCCACGGCACCGTTTCGAAATTGGTTGGACTGATTGGTTTTGAGACGTGTCGTTTTTATTCGGGAGCGGAATTGTTCTTTAACAGTGAGATTACCGATAA
>NZ_LXSL01000014.1 GCF_001648355.1 Eikenella longinqua
CCCACGCCTTCCCATCCCGAACAGGACCGTGAAACGAACCAGCGCCGATGATAGTACGGATACCCGTGCGAAAGTAGGACACTGCCAAACACCTATTCCGACACCCCGGCTTAATCAGCCGGGGTGTCAGCCATTCCTAGAGAATGGAAAAATATGGAATTTTGTTGTTTGTAGGTAAAGAACTTGTACAGAAAAGAATGATAATGTATAGTGGCATCACCTGTTTTGATTAAACATCATCCCATTAATCCCCATAAGGAGTCAGGAATGAAAAAGTTTCTCTTTGTTGTTTTTACTTTGCTGAGTTTTTCTTGGGCATTGGCACAAGTTAATATTAATACGGCTACTGCACAAGAGTTGCAGACTTTGAACGGCATTGGCCCAGCTAAAGCTGCAGCAATTGTTGAATACCGTACGGCAAACGGTCCGTTTAAATCAACTGAAGATATCAAAAACGTTCGCGGTATCGGTAATGGGATTTATCAGAAGATTTCTGAAGAGATTACTGTGGGTAACGGCCAAGCTGCCCGTGCTCCTGCTGCAAACCGTCAGGCTGCTCCTCAGCAGCAACAGCCGGCTGCTGCCAAACCAGCTACTCCTGCCGCCAAACCGGCTGCCAACAAACCGTCTGCAGCTAAACCGTAATGTTTTAGCCATTTAAGACACAATCCGCAGAAAGAATAAAAAATCGCTGTATGCTTAATATTTAGGCATACAGCGATTTTTTATTGTGGCTAAGTAGTTTTCAGGTGGCCTGAATAGGTTTTAGGAATGCTTGATTTATTCAGTCAAGTTAGCTGTATCTTGGCTGGGCAGTTGCTTGGGCTACCTGAAAAATCATCACCCTATTCAGTGCTTGCCGAAATGCCGGATACCGGTTTCGCAAACCCAGATATCGAGCCGCATATCGTGGGATTCAGTGGGCAGGCTATCGGTTTGCTGGCAGGCGAAACCGGCGCCGATTTTGAGCGGGCAGAGGCGGTGGCGGGTGGCGGCGAGGGTAACGTCGTAGAAGCCGCCGCCTTGGCCCATGCGGTAGCCGCGGCTGTCGATGCCGATAAGGGGGATGATGATGCCGTGCAGGTTGTGGATGCGGATTTTTTGACCGGCGAACTGAGGGATACGCAGTTTGCCTTTGCGCAGGCGTTCGGGGCGGCCAGAGGCGGGGTAAGGGGTGAACCAGAGGCGTTGTTTGCCGGGCTGGATGTAGGGCAGGTAGAGCTGGGTGCCGCGGGCTCGGGCGGCGGCAACGAGGCCGTTTAACCGCAGCTCGCTGCCGATGGGCCAATACACGGCGAGGCGTTTGCCGCGTTTCAGGTAGCCTTTGAGCAGGCGGTTGATGCGTTGTTCGGCGCGTTGCCGCTTGATTGGTGGAATGGCTTGCCGGGCGCGGCGCAGGCGGCGGCGGACTTCGTGTTTTTCACTTGGCTGGATCATGGTTTTTCGGTTGGAGTTGGGCTGGGGGGATATGATGGCTGGCAGCCTTAAGCCAGCCCTTTTTCATGCGCGTCCAGCTCTCGGGGTCTTCCTGCCAATCCACGGTTTCGCCACGCAGCAGGGATTGCATCATTTTGCCGGTTTCGGCGTCGATTTCCTGGGCGGTTTTGAGCAGGGTGTCGTTGGCAAAGGGCGGGATGTCGGGGTTGTACACTTCGGCCATTTTGTCCATTTGGTAGCGGTCGCGGGCGGCGTAGAATTCGCTCAGTTCTTGCGCTTTGTCGGCATTGACGCCGAGTTTTTCCAGTGCGAGCTTGCCGCTGCGGATGGCGGAATCGGCAGTTTCGCGGATGATGTAGTCGGCGCCGGCATGGTGCAGGTGGTAGGCGTGGATACGGTCGTAGGCGCGGGCGATCACGGGCAGGTTGGGGTAGTGGCGGTGCACGAATTCAACGATGGCGGTGGCCTGCTCACGGTTGCTGATGCAGACGATGAGGAGCTTGGCGTGCGCCAGGCCGATGGAATTGAGCAACTCGGGTCGGGACGCGTCGCCGTAGTAGGTTTTGCTGCCGTATTTGGTGAGGCCTTCCACGGTGTCGGCATGGAAGTCGATAACCGTGGTGTGGAAGCCGCAGGCGGTAAGCATGCTGTTGATTTGCTGGCCGAACCGGCCGTGTCCGAGCAGGATGACCGGGTTTTCTTCTTCGATTATGTCTTGCGGGCGGTCTTGGTTTTCTTCGGCGATGCCGCGCGGCACCACGAGTTTATCGTACACGATAAACAGCAGCGGCGTGAGCAGCATAGAGAGCGCCACCACCAGCGAAATGCGGTCGGACATGGCGCGCGGCAGAACGTGGCTTTGGCGCGCGATGGAGAGCAGCACGAAGCCGAATTCACCGGCCTGCGCCAAGCTCAGCGCCAGCAGCTTGCTGCCCATGCGCGGCAGGCGGAACAGCAGGCCGAGGATGAACAAAATGCTGCCCTTCACCGCCAGCGTGGCCAATGTGATGGCGGCCACCACCCAAAATTCTTTAAACAACAGCGGGAAATTCATGCCCGCGCCCACGGTGATGAAAAACAGCCCCAAAAGCAGCCCTTTAAACGGTTCCAGATGGCTTTCCATTTCGTGCCGGTAGGAGCTGTTGGCCAGCGCCACGCCCGCCACGAAAGCGCCCAAGGCGGGCGAAAGGCCGATGAGCGACATCAGCGTGGCGATGCCCACCACCAGCGCCAGCGTGAACATGGTAAACATTTCGTTTAGCCGGATTTTGCTGATGAAGCGGAACAGGCGCGGCACCAGAAAGCGTACGCCCACCACAATCAGCAGGATGGCGGCAATGCTCACGGCAGCGTGCACCCAGCCCGGCTGGTCGGTGAGCAGGGTTTCGGCGTGCTGGCTGCGGTGGCGCGAGGAAGTGGCCAGCAGCGGCAGCAGCGCCAGCATCGGGATGGCAGCCACGTCTTGAAACAGCAGGATGGCAAAACCGGCCTGCCCGCCCGGTGTGTGCATCAGGTTTTTCTCATTGAAGGTTTGCAGCACGATGGCGGTGGAGGAGAGCGCCAAAATGCAGCCCACCGCCACGCCCATCTGCCAGCTTTTGCCGATGGCCACGGTGATGCCCGCAATCGCCGCCACCGACAAGCCCACCTGCAATCCGCCCAGCCCCAAGAGCTTGTGCCGCAGCTGCCACAGCTTCTGCGGCGCCAGCTCCAGCCCCACCAAAAACAGCATCATCACCACGCCGAATTCGGCAACGTGTTGGATGGATTCGGTTTCCTTGCCGGCCAGGCCCAACACCGGGCCGATGGCGATGCCGGCCATCAGGTAGCCCAGCACCGAGCCCAAGCCCAGTTTTTTGGAGATGAGCACCGCGGCCACGGCGAAGGCGAGGTAGATGAAAGTGTAGAGCAGGATTTGGGTCATGGCGGGAGGAGTGGGCGGTTAATCAAAGTTTTCAGGTAGCCTTTGGGTCGGAAGAGGCTACCTGAAAAATGGCGGAGGCAATATTTTCAGGTAGCCTAAGGGACTAAGCCTGCCGGGCTTCGGCAATGAGCTTGTCCACCAGCTGCGGCACGCCGTCTTTGGCTTTGGCGGCGGTAATGCTGATGTTGGCCAGGCCGGCGGGCGGGCGCGGATCGACCAGGTAGCACTCGGCTTCGTAGGGCGCGTATTGCAGCAGGCCGGCGGCGGGATACACCTGCATGGAGGTGCCGACCACCAGCACTTTGTCGGCCTGCGACACCCATTGTGCGGCGGTTTCGATCAGCGGCACGGCTTCGCCGAACCACACGATGTGCGGGCGCATGGGGTGGCCTTCCGGGTCTTTGTCGGCGAGGGATTGGTCGCCAGTCCAATCGATTACGTATTGCTCGTTTACGCTGCTGCGGGCTTTGTTTAATTCGCCGTGCAGGTGCAGCACGGTGCGGCTGCCGGCGCGCTCGTGCAGGTCGTCTACGTTTTGGGTGATAATTTGCACTTTGTAGTATTTTTCCAGCTCGGCGAGGGCGAGGTGAGCGGCGTTGGGTTGGGCGGCTTGCGCTTGGCGGCGGCGTTCGTTGTAGAAGTCGATCACGAGCTTGGGATTGCGGGCGAAGGCTTCGGGCGTGCACACTTCTTCCACTTTGTAGCCTTCCCACAGGCCGTCGGTGTCGCGGAAGGTGCGCAGGCCGCTGTCGGCACTGATGCCGGCGCCGGTGAGGACGACGATGGTTTGCATGATGGTTTGCTTTCTGGTGAACGGAACAGCTGCTGTTTGCAGCTAGCCTGGGTGATACGGAAGAGGCTACCTGAAAAATCGGCGTTTGCTTTTTCAGGTAGCCTCATGGTTAAAACCGGCGGTGTTGCAGGGCGGGGAGCTGGCTGCGCACGGTGTGCAGGCGCTGGGGGGAGAGCTCGGCCATGATGCGGCCTTCGCCTTCTGGCAGCTCGGCGAGGATTTCGCCCCAGGGGTCGATGATCATGCTGTGGCCGTAGGTGCGGCGGCCGCTGTCGTGCAGGCCGCCTTGGGCGGCGGCGATGACGTAGCATTGGTTTTCGATGGCGCGGGCTTGTAGGAGGGTTTGCCAGTGGGCTTTGCCGGTGGTGTAGGTGAAGGCGGCGGGCAGGAGCAGCACGTCGAAGGGCTGCTGGGCGCGGAAGATTTCGGGGAAGCGTAGGTCGTAGCATACGCCTTGGCCGTAGCGCCAGCCGTCGATTTCGGCGGAGGGGGGGATGCTGTTGCCGGCTTCGATGGTGTCGGCTTCGCGGTAGCTTTCGCCGATGCCGGTGTAGCTGAAGAGGTGGGTTTTGTCGTAGCGGCTGAGGCATTGGCCGTCGCGGCCGTATACGAGCAGGCTGTTGATGATTTTGCCGCTTTGGCTGGCGAGCAGGGGGATGCTGCCGCCGAATAAGACGATGCGGTGGCGGGCGGCGAGTTCGGCCATGAAGATTTGCAGGGGGCCGCGGCCGAATTGTTCGGCTAGGGCGAGCTTGTCGGTGTCGTGGCGGCCCATGAGCGGCCAGTATTCGGGCAGGAGCACCCAGTCGGCGCCGTCTTGGGCGGCGGCGGCAACTTGCTGCACGACGCTGCGGCGGTTTATGGCGGGGTCGGTGTGGGAAACGAGTTGGATGGCGGCAACGCGGATGGTTTGCATGGCGGGTGTGTCTTTATGCTAAAGGGTTGTAAAAGGGAGGGGCTACCTGAAAGCTTTGGCTTTTGCGAAGCGAAAATTTTCAGGTAGCCTTTGTTTATGCCTGGTGCAGGCGGGTAACGTATTCTACTTCTTCGCGGCTGCCCATGATTACGGCCACGCGCTGGTGCAGGCCTTCGGGCCGAATGTCGAGCATGGGCTCGCGGGCGTTGGTGCTGGCGCCGCCGGCTTGTTCGATGATGAGGCTCAACGGGTTGGCTTCATACATCAGGCGCAGTTTGCCGGGCTTGGCGGGGTCTCGGGCGTCTTTGGGATACATGAACACGCCGCCGCGCATGAGGATGCGGTGGATTTCGGCCACCATGCTGGCCACCCAGCGCATATTGTAGTTTTTGCCGCGAGGGCCGGTGTCGCCGGCGAGCAGTTCGGCAATATATTGCTGCATGGGCGGTTGCCAATGGCGCTGGTTGGACATATTGATGGCAAATTCGCGCGCAGCAGCCGGCACTTGCGGGTTGAGCTGGGTTTGGACAAATTGGCCGCCCGCATCCAGCGTGAATACGGCCACGCCATGGCGCAGGCAGAGCACGAGCTGGGTTTGCGGGCCGTAGAGGACATAACCGCTGGCGATTTGCTCGCGGCCGCTTTGCAGGAAGGATTGGGTGGAAAGCGCGCCTTCGGGCTTTTTCAGGATGGAGAAGATGGTGCCGACGGAGATGTTGATGTCGATATTGGACGAGCCGTCTAAGGGGTCGAACAGCACCAGGTAGCCGCCCTGCGGGTTGGCGGGCACGAACTGCTCTTCTTCTTCGCTGGCCAGGCCGGCCACGGCGGGGTTGGCGCGCAAGGCGTCGATGAGGATTTGGTTGGCGATAACGTCTAGTTTTTTCTGCGCTTCGTCTTGCACATTGCTGCTGCCGGCTTCGCCAAGCACGCCGGCGAGCGCGCCTTGGCGCACTTGGCCGCTGATGGTTTGGCAGGCTTGGGCAAGGGTGGAAACGACGCTGCCGAGCTCGGCGGACAGATGATGTTCGGCGAGGTGTTGCGGGAGGAATTTGGATAGGGTGGGCATGGGGAACTCGGTGGAAGGTTTCGATATAAAGGCTACCTGAAAATATAGGCTACCTGAAAAAATGCGCTTGAAGCCGGCGCTTTGTGTGCGATGGAAACCGTTTTTCAGGTAGCCCTACAGGGCTGGGCTGTATTTTACCCGCCCAAGGCGCGGCTGGGGATAGCTTTGTGGGAAAAATCTGCCATGCCGTGAGATTGCCCGGCTTAGCGGCGCTTGCCGGCGGCGCCGTTGCTGCCGCTGCCGGAGCCCATGATGCGCTCTACTTCGCGCTGGAATTGGGGCGTTAGGCGTTGGCCGGCTTGCTCGTAACGCTGGCTGAGCAGGCGTGCCATTGAAGGCAGCACTGTATTGAGCAAGGTGCTTTGTTTGCGCATTATGCTTTGCCCGAGAGGTGAACTGTTAAAGGCAATCATGGCATCCACTTCTTCCTGCGTATAGATTTGACGCATGGCATCGCGATTGATGCGGCGGATTTCGCTCAACACTTCTTCGGATTGGAGGACTTCGCGGTTCATGTCATTGACGTAGCGTTCGGTGGCATGCTCCAGTTCGGCACGTTGCTTGGAACTCAATCTAGTATGGTCGTTAATGTATCGGGCAACTCTCTGATAGGCAATATTGACTGTTGCTGGAAGGGTATTACGCATCTGGGTGGTGATATTCTGCAGCTCAATCAATCGGTTCAGCGATTCATCCGACGGCGTTTGCGCCGCAGCGGGCAGGGCGGCCAGCAGCAGGCCGAGTGCCGCCGCGCACAATAAGGGAAGGGCGGTTTTAGACATCGTGTTTCCTTAAGATAAGAATGGGCATGAGGCTACCTGAAAAATATCGGGCTGGCAGGGAGGAATCGGCAGCGCCGGAACGGGCTGCCGGAAAGGCGGTTATTGTTCGCCACGGTGGTATTCCCGGGTGAAGAAGCTGCAATCGTCGTGCCCGCGGGGTGCGGCGGGCTGGTGCCGGGCATGCTGCTGCCTGAGGCGCACGGCCAACCACAGCAGCACCACCAAAAGAAGAGAAAGAGGAAGAGATAATTCGAACATCGCTGTTCCCCCGCAAAAGTAGGTTCAGATTCGGTGTTGTTATCTTATTGTTTATTTGATGTTTTATATTTGGTAATGTTGTGGTTTCTTCTCTATTGTTTACGGATTTCCTGTATCTATTGCAAATTATAACTATCTCTTTACATTGAAGTCCAGCCGCTGCCGCGCTGGGCTGCTGGGGCAAAGCTTTTGTGCAACAAGTGAACGACTATGGACAATAAGTATAAATTTATAAAAAATGTATAGAAATACCCTTGCTTTTATGTCTATAAATGTCTATTATCTCGCCATCTGCCACTTTTTTAGATAAATTTAGACTGAAAGTCCATTATGAAACTGGATATCGACCGCTTAATTGCCTATTTCGGCGGGGTGAACGCGCTGGCCGAAGCTCTGCGCCGGCTCGACCCCGACAGCGCCGCCTCCACCGCCGCTATCTATAAATGGCGCACGCGCGGCTCGCTGCCGCTGCACCAGCTCCAGCGCCTGAGCGCCTTGGCCGAAGCTCAAGGCCGGCCGCTGGATTTGAACGCCTTTATGGAGCAGCATTCCGCCTTGCAGCGCATGCCTGCCCAGCCCGGCAGCAACCGTGTGGTGATTTTCGATACTACCCTGCGCGACGGCGAGCAGTCGCCCGGCGCCGCCATGACCAAGGAAGAAAAAGTGCGCGTGGCGCGCCAGCTGGAAAAGCTGGGCGTGGACGTGATCGAAGCTGGCTTTGCCGCTGCCAGCCCGGGCGATTTCGATGCGGTGCATGAAATTGCGCAAACCATCACTGAATCAACCGTTTGTTCTCTGGCGCGCGCGGTGGAAAATGATGTGCGCAAGGCCGGCGAGGCAATTGCCCCCGCGCCGAAAAAACGCATCCACACCTTCATCGCCACCAGCCCCATCCACATGGAGCACAAGCTGAAAATGAAGCCGCACCAAGTGGTGGCCGCGGCGGTGAAGGCGGTGAAGATTGCCAAAGAATATACCGACGACGTGGAGTTTTCCTGCGAAGACGCGCTGCGCTCCGAAATCGGCTTCCTGGCCGAAATCTGCGGCGCAGTGATCGAAGCGGGCGCCACCACCATCAATATCCCCGACACCGTGGGCTATTCCGTGCCGCACAAAACCGAAAATTTCTTCCGCGAGCTGATTGCCAAAACCCCCGGCAGCGACAAGGTGGTGTGGTCTACTCATTGCCACAACGACTTAGGCATGGCCGTGGCCAATTCGCTGGCCGCTGTGCAGGCCGGAGCGCGGCAGGTGGAATGCACCATCAACGGCCTGGGCGAGCGCGCCGGCAACGCCAGCCTGGAAGAAATCGTGATGGCGCTCAAAGTGCGGGACGATTTGTTCGGGCTGGAAACCGGCATCGACACCGCCCAAATCGTGCCCACGTCCAAGCTGGTGTCCACCATCACCGGCTATCCCGTGCAGCCGAACAAGGCAATTGTGGGCGCCAATGCCTTCGCGCACGAATCCGGCATCCACCAAGACGGCGTGCTCAAACACCGCGAAACCTATGAAATTATGTCGGCCGAATCCGTGGGCTGGGCGGCTAACCGCCTGAGTTTGGGCAAACTTTCCGGGCGCAACGCCTTCCGCAGCAAGCTGGCCGAGCTCGGCATCGAGCTGGGCAGCGAAGAAGCGCTCAATGCCGCCTTTGCCCGCTTCAAAGAGCTGGCCGACAAAAAACGCGAAATCTTTGATGAAGACCTGCACGCGCTGGTGTCAGACGAAATGTCTAATCTTGCGCCAGACCGTTACAAATTCGTGTCCCAACGCATCGTTACCGAAACCGGCGAATTGCCGCGCGCCGAAATCGTGTTCAGCGCCAACGGCGAAGAGCAATACGCTGAAGCCACCGGCTCCGGCCCGGTGGACGCGATTTTCAAAGCCATTGAAAGCGTGGTGAAAAGCGGCGCCCAGTTGCAGATTTATTCTGTGAACGCGGTGACTTTCGGCACGGAAAGCCAGGGTGAAACCGGCGTGCGCCTGGCCAAAGGCGGCCGCGTGGCCAACGGCCAAGGCGCCGACACAGACACGCTGGCTGCCGCCGCCAAAGCCTACCTTTCCGCGCTAAACAAGCTGGAAAGCGGCGAGCGGATTAAAGCGCAGGGGGTGTGAACCGGCTGTTTTAATTGAAGAAGAGGCTACCTGCAAACGGATTGGCAAGCACACATTGCCGCCAAATGTTTTCAGGTAGCCTTTTTGTTGTTTTGGGGCTACCTGAAAGCGAAACGAAATTTTCAGGTAGCCTTTATCGTATGCAGTGGGAAAACGTGCCGCCGTTACGGCGCGGGCGTATCGGCTTGTGCCGCTGCCTCGGCGCGCAGAGTTTGCGCCGCCGTTTCGAAGTCGTGCATAAAGTTGCCTTCGCCAAGCAGGGCCACGATGCCGCTGCGGATCAGGCTGCCGCGTACCTGCTCGTTGGCGCCGGACACCAGCACGCGGATGCCGCGCCCCTGCAAGCGTTGGATTACGCGCTCCAGCGTGAGGATGCCGGTCATGTCGATATACGGCACCCAGCGCATGCGCAGCACCACGGCGCGCGGCTGGGTGTGGATGTCGGCCAGGGTTTTCTCAAATTTTTCCATCGCGCCGAAGAAGAAGGGGCCGTTTACGATAAACATCTGCACGTCTTCCGGCAACGCTTCGGCATCGCCGCTGCTTTCGTCTTTGCGCACTTCCACCGCATTGGCCATCTGGCGCAGGAAATGCAGCGTGGCCAAAATCACGCCGATATTCACCGCCACCACCAAATCCACCAGCACGGTGAGGGAAAAGGTGATGAGGAACAATGCGGTATCGGCACGCGGCGCACGGCGCAGCATATTGATGCAGCGTTTGGGCTCGCTCATGTTCCAGGCTACCTGAAAAAGGATGGCGGCCAGTGCGGCCAGCGGAATATTGGCGGCCAAGGGTGCGGCCAGCAGCAAAATCAGCGCCAAAGTGAGAGAGTGAACCACGCCGGCGAGCGGGCTGTTGCCGCCCTGGCGGATGTTGGTGGCGGTGCGGGCGATGGCGCCGGTGGCCGCGAAGCCGCCGAAAAAGGGTGTGATAATGTTGGCCAAGCCCTGCCCAATCAGCTCTTGGTTGGAGCTGTGGCGCGTGCCGACCATGCCGTCGGCCACCACGGCGGAAAGCAGCGATTCAATCGCGCCGAGCATGGCGATGGTAAACGCAGGCAGGATGAGCAGGGAAACCTGTACCCAAGTGAAGGCGGGCAGGGAGAAGCCGGGCAGCTTTTGCGGGATGGCGCCATAGGCTGAGCCGATGGTGGCCACATCTTTGAAATGAAACAGGCGTTGCAGCAGGGTGGCGGCGATGAGCACCACCATCGGCGAGGGAATGCGCCGCAATTTGGGATGGCGCGGCACGCCGATGAGCAGAGCGAGGGATACCAGCCCCAGCGCGGTGGTGGCCGGGTGCAGCTGCGGCAGGCTGTGCAGCAGCGCGGCAAATTGCTCGTGAAAATGCTCGCCCGACGCCTTGGGCAGGCCGAAAAACGCCGCCCACTGCCCCACCCAAATCACCACGCCGATGCCCGCCGTGAAGCCGAGGATAACCGGCATCGGGATAAAGCGGATCATCGCGCCGAGGCGGAAAATGCCCATTAAAAGCAGAATGATGCCCGCCAGAATGGTGGCGATTTGCAGGCCGTCGAAGCCGAATTTGGCAGTGATGCCCGCCAAAATGGCGATGAAGGCGCCGGTGGGGCCGGCAATCTGCACGCGCGAGCCGCCGCACACCGCCACCACCAGCCCGGCCACAATCGCGGTGTAAATGCCCTGTTCCGGCTTCACGCCGGTGGCAATGGCGAAGGCCATTGAAAGCGGCAGCGCCACCACGCCCACAATCGCGCCCGCCGCCAGGTTGCGCAGCCAGTATTGCCGCGCCAAGAGCCCGACGCGGCCGGCTTCTATCCAAGCAATCATGTGTTTGCCATCTGTAAAAAGATATAAATTATACGCCGCTGAAGGAGCGCTGACCAGCGTGGAGGGGCGGATGGTCGGAATTTGGCGGTAGCGGGTTTGGTCGGTATTTTGCCGGCGCGGGGGCGGCCGGTTTCAGGTAGCCTGAAGCTGTATGTATCGGGCAGGCAATCATTCCGATTGTTGGTTGTGGCAGATGTGGGCTGCAAGCGGGTTCACGCGCGGAATGCGGCGTAAATATTTACTTTTGCCCGCGCCGTTTGCCAGCCGATGCCGGGCGGGATAGCATGCCAATAGATTAATGTTTGGTTTGTTGCAAACGAAGCATAGGGCTACCTGAAAAAGGCCGAGCAGATTTTTCAGGTAGCCTCTAAGCGGGACGGTGGTAAGGCAAGAGGCTACCTGAAAAATGCAAGCTTTAGGCAGCAAAAGCTGCAAGCCTGAATAAACAGCATACGCTTTCGGCAATCGTTTCCCGCATACTAGAATGCGTTGGATTTTTTGCTTTGCAGAAACTTGGCTTTTTGGGAAGCATTGTTTTAATTTTTCTGAAACTGCGCTTTCAGGTAAGCCAGTATAGAGTGCAAGTGTTTAGTACGCGGTTTTGGAATCTTTCTGACAACCCGTGTTAAACCAAACAGGAAAGGCTACCTGAAAACGAGCTTCGCAAGTTTCTGCGCAGCGAAAATTTTCAGGTAGCCTTTTGGCGTTTCGGGCAAAGGCTTATGAAGCGGCTTCGGGCGGCGGGCCTGCCTCTGCGTTATCCTGCACAAACTGTGCGCACACTTGGAGGATGTCGCTGCCGAATTTTTGGATTTTGGCTTCGCCCAGGCCGTAGATAGAGGGGAGGTCGGCGGGGGTGGCGGGGCGCTGCTGCACGATGTCTTGCAGGGTGCGGTCGCCGCAGATGATGTAGGCGGGCACGTTGTCGGTGCGGGCGCGTTCGGTGCGCCATTGGCGCAGGGCTTGCCACAGGCGTTCTTCGCGTTCGGTGCGCAGCCATTGTTCACGAGGGGTGCGGGTGGCGGATTTGGCGCGTTTGAGCGGGCGCAGCATGATGTTTTGCTTGCCTTGCAATACGGGGCGGGCGGCTTCGGTGAGCAGCAGGGCGTGGTAGTTTTGCGGGTCGGTGGCGAGGAGGCCTTGGCCGATGCATTGGCGGATTACGCCGCGCCATTCTTTGTCGGAGAGGGCGGTGCCGATGCCGTAGGTGGAGAGCTGATCGTGGCGGTTTTGGCGTATCCAGTCGTCGGCTTTGCCGCGCAATACGTTGATGACATAGCCGGCGGCGAAACGCTGGCCGACGCGGTAGATGCAGCTCAACAGTTTTTGCACGTTTTCGGTGGCGTCGAAGCGCACGGGGGGGTGCAGGCAGTTGTCGCAGTGGCCGCAGGGGGGGCTGTCTTCGCCGAAGTGGCGCAGCAGGGCGGCGCGGCGGCAGCCGGAGGTTTCGCACACGGCAAACATGGCTTCGAGCTTTTGCTGCTCGATTTGTTTTTGGAAGTCGCTGCTGTTGCCGGTTTGGATGCGTTCGCGCAAGAGGGCGTAGTCGTTGAGGCCGTAGCACAGCCAGCTGGCGGCGGGCTGGCCGTCGCGCCCGGCGCGCCCGCTTTCTTGGTAGAAATGTTCGATGCTCTGGGGCATGTCGAGGTGGGCGACGAAGCGCACGTCGGGCTTGTCGATACCCATGCCGAAGGCCACGGTGGCCACGATGATGAGGCCTTCTTCGCGGGTGAAGCGGTGTTGGTGTTCGTTGCGCTCTTCCATGCTGAGGCCGGCGTGGTAGGGCAGGGCGCGGTAGCCGTGTTCGCACAAAAAGGCAGCGGTATCTTCCACTTTTTTGCGGCTCAGGCAATAGACGATGCCGCTTTCGCCGCTAGGGCGGTGGCTGAGGAAGTCGAGCAGCTGCTTTTTGCCGTTGTTTTTTTCGATAATTTGGTAGTAGATGTTGGGGCGGTCGAAGCTGGCGACGAATTCGGGGGCGTTTTCCAGATGGAGGTAGTGTTTGATGTCGGCGCGGGTTTCGGCGTCGGCGGTGGCGGTGAGGGCGATGCGGGGGATGGCGGGGTAGCGCTCGGCGAGGAGGCCGAGCTGTCGGTATTCGGGGCGGAAGTCGTGCCCCCACTGGCTCACGCAGTGGGCTTCGTCGATGGCGAAGAGGCTGATTTCGGTGTGGTCGAGAAAGCGCAGGAAGCGTTCGCTCACCAGGCGCTCGGGGGACACATAAAGCAGTTTCAGGTAGCCTGCTTCGATTTCGTCGGCGGTTTGGCGGATTTGGCTGCTGCCGATGCCGCTGTGCACGCTGGCGGCAGCCACGCCTGCGGCTTGCAGGGCGGCCACTTGGTCGTCCATCAGGGCAATCAGCGGGGACACCACAACGGTCAGCCCGCGCCGCATCAGGGCGGGGATTTGATAACACAATGATTTGCCGCCGCCGGTGGGCATGAGCACGAGCAGGCTTTCGCCGCCGGCCAGCATATTGACGATTTCTTCCTGCCGGCCGCGGAAGGCGTGGTAGCCGAAAACGTCGCGCAGAATGCTGAGGGCGGCTGGCTGGGGCATGGGTGGGTTTTCCGTTGGCGGGGTTTGTTGGATATAATGGCGCGGATTTTATAGCGTTTGAAGGCTACCTGAAAGGATTTTTATGCGATTGAGCAGATTTGTGCCGCTGTGTGCGGCGCTGGCGTTGGCGGGCTGTCCGAGCATGGGCGGGCCGAGCCTCGGCGGCAGTTGGAAGGAAAACGGCGTGAGCCCGAACGGCAATGTGCGCCACGAAATCGACACCGCCAGCATTCAGAAAACCGGCAGCCGCGTAAGCTTCCGCGAGCGGATTACCGTGGCCAACCCGAAAACCGAGCATTATGCAAACACGCCGCATTTTAAAACGGCGGTAAACCAATGGCAGGTGGATTGCAGCGCGCGCACGCGCCGGCTGGTGTCGGTGGAGATGTGGGACGCTTCGGGCAACAAGCTGGCCTCGCACCAATACGGTATGAGCAGGCAGGCGGTGCCGGTGGTGAAAGGTTCGGCCGGCGGCAGGCAGTTTGAAGCGGCTTGCGGCCGTTCGTTGTAAACAACCAGGAGGGAATGATGATGAAGATTCGTATGATTGCGGCCTTGAGCCTGCTGGCTGCCGCCGCGCCGGCACTGGCGGAAGATGCGGCGCAAACCGAGCTCTTGAGCGCGCAGATGGCCTATCAGGAAGCGCTCAAGGCGCGAACCGACAACGGCAGTCGTGTGGCCACGCTGCGCAGCCGCTTGGAATCGGCGCAGGCCACCGTGCAGCAGAAACAGGCGGAAATCGTGCAGCTGCAAACGCAACTGAACGAGGCCGACGTGGCGGCGCAGCAGTCGAACAGCACGCTGGAAGAAGCCGGCCGCCGGCTGGATGCGGCTTGGATGGCGGTGCGCGGGCAGCGTTAGTTTTTGCCCGAACGGTGTGAGCTTTGCAGGAACTTGCCTTCCTGCGGAAAGCTCGTTTTCACTGCGTTGAAGCCGATATTTTCAGGTAGCCTCTATGTGAGATGGGAGGCTACCTGAAAAATATAGTGGATTAAATTTAAACCAGTACAGTGTTGCCTCGCCTTGCCGTACTATCTGTACTGTCTGCGACTTCGTCGCCTTGTCCTGATTTTTGTTAATCCACTATAATTTTGCCCGGCCTACCGCAGGCAAGCACAACAAAGGCTACCTGAAAACCGGAAGTGGTTTAACTGCGTTGAAGCGCACGCTTTCAGGTAGCCATAAGCAAACAGGCAGACCGCAAAGTCTGCCTGTTTGCTTGTATCGGCCGTAAGGCTTAGTTGCCGAATACGGAGCGGTTGCCGGAGAATACTTGGCTGGTGTAGTCGCAACCGGCGCTGCTGTTTTTGCAGCCGGGGATGGTTACGGTGAGGGTGTAGCGGCCGCTGCGGTTGGCGCGCCAGCCGAACATGGGGCTGTCGTCGTCTTCGGTGTTGGCCTGGATGGTTTGGCCGTTGGCGGCTTTCAGGGTGAGGTCGATGTTGTCGCACTCGCGGTCGCAGTCGGCGAAGAAGCTGTAGTATTTGCCGGCGGTGAGCTGCACGTGGTGGGTTTTCTGCTCGCCTACTTTGGCGCGGCCGCTGAACAGGTTGGTTTGGCGGGCACCGCGGTCTTTGCTGCGTACGGCGGTGGTGTTGAATTGTTTGGCTTCGGCCAGCCAGCCGTCTTGATCAACAGCTAGGGCGGGGGCGGCAATCAGGGCGGCCAGGGCCAATACGGTGAATTTCTGCATGTTGTTTCCTTTGGTTTAAGTGAAAAGGTGGTGGCATTATAATGTAAACTAGAGAAATACTCTATTTTTTTGTGTTTTTAAAATCATTGCATTAGATTGTTTGTAAAATAATGGTCGGTGTGTGTAAGGCGGGGAAAAAGGCTACCTGAAATTTCAGGTAGCCTTTTGGCTTTAAGCGTGAGGTTTATTCAAATACGGCTTTGTTGCCCACGAATACTTGGCTGCTGTATTCGCATTGGGCGGAATCGCATTTGGGGACGGTAACGATGAGGGTGTAGCGGCCGCTGCGGTTGGTGCGCCAGCCGAACATGGGGGAGTCGTCGTCGTTGGTGTCTTCTTTGATCACGCGGCCGTCGGCGGCTTTGAGGCTGAGGTCGATGTCGGTGCAGTCGTAGCCGCAGTCGGCGAAGAAGCTGTAGTATTTGCCGGCGCTGAGCTGCACGGTGTGGCTTTGGGATTGCTCTTTAGCCAGGCTGCCGTTGAAGATTTGGGCTTGGCGGGCTTGGCGGTCTTTGCGGTGTACGATGTCGCGGTTCATTTTTTGGGCGCGGGGCAGCCAGGGGCTTTGCTCGAAGGCTTGGGCGCTGTAGTCGCAGCCGGCGCTGTCTTGGCAGGCGGGCATGCTGACGGTGAGTTTGTATTCGCCGCTCTGGGCTACGTTCCAGCTGATGATGGGGTTGTCATCGGTGTCGGTGTCTTGTTTGAGGGTTTGGCCGCTGCTGTCGGCCAGGGCGAGGTCGAGGTTGGAGCATTGGCGGTCGCAGTCGGCGAAGAAGGAGTATTGTTTGCCGGCTTCGAGGCGGATGGTGTGGCTTTCGCTGCGGCCTTGGCGCAGTTTGCCGGTGAAGAGCTGGATTTGGCGGGCGGCATCGTCGCGTTCGCGTACGATGTTGCGGTTGATTTGCTGGGCTTCGGCCAGCCAGCCGTCGTCGGCGGCGAAGGCGGGGGCGGCCAGCAGGGCGGCGATGGCGGTGAGTGTGAGGTGTTTCATTTTGGTTTGTCCTTTTGTTTGGTTAAAGGGGGGGAAAGGGTACAGCGGCGGGGATTATAAGCAAAATGTTTGTGGTTTGCTAAGGATTTTTAAGGCGGGAAGTGCTGTGGATAGGCAGGAGGCTACCTGAAAAATGGGGCGGTATATTTTTCAGGTAGCCTTTGTGTGGCTGGAAGGGGCTACCTGAAAACGCTGCGGCAAAAAAGCCGCCCGAGATGAATCGGGCGGCTGTTTCTCTAGCTGTTTTCAGTTGTTTTATCGGGGCTTATTTGCCGGATTTCAAAATGCGGCGGATGAAGATGAGCATGCCGCTGATGAAGAAAGCCAGGCCGAGGAATTCGCCTGCGGTGCCCCAGTTTTCGAGGTTCAGCGCCAAGGGGGCGTCGGAGCCGCCGTTGGTAACGGAGAGGGCGATAATCAGCGCCATCACCACGCCGATCAGGCTTTCGCCCACAATCAAGCCGGCGGCAAACAATGTGCCCACGCGGTCGGCGTTTTTCACTTTTTCTTCATCGTGGCGGATGCGGTGCTTGATGATGGCGGCCATGATGGCGCCAATGGCAATCGGCATATTGATGGCGGGCGGCAGGTAGATACCCATGCCCACGGCCAGGGTGGGCAGCATCAGCTTGGAGCCGCTGCGTTTGAGCACTTCGTTTAGGATGATGAGCACCACGCCGATGCCGATGCCGGTGAGGATGTAGCCCCATTGCAGCGAGTGGGAGAAAATGGCTTTGGCGATGGTGGTCATCAATGTGGCCTGCGGGGCCGCCAGGGCTTGGCTCGGGTCCATATCCGGGCGGGGCATGGCGCCGGTGAAGCCGTAGGCGGCGTAGAGCAGCTCGAGCACGGAAGACACCACGAATGCGCCCACCACGCAGCCGATAATCAGCGCCACTTCTTGACGCCACGGGGTGGCTTTAATCAGGTAGCCGGTTTTCAGGTCTTGCAGGTTGTCGTTGGAGATGGAAGCCACGGCCACCACGGCGGAGCCGCAGAACAGGGTGAGTGCCACCAGGAAGTTGCGGTTGCCTTCGTCGGCAAACAGGTTGGTGGCGCTGCCGATGCCCAGCAATACCAGCGAAATGGCCACCACAGAAATGATGCCGATGCCGGAAATCGGGCTGGAGGAAGAGCCAACCAAGCCAGCCATATAGCCGCAGGCGGCGGCTACCAGGAAGCCGATTACGAAAGCCAGCAGTGTACAGGCAAACACCAGCAGCCAAGCCGTGCCGGTGGGCAGGTTGGCGGCTTCAACGAAGTGGTAGAAAGAGAAGCCCAACAGCAGCAGCATGCCCAGCGCGTAGGCAATCATGGCTTTGGGCGACAAGTCTTGCTCCACGCGTTCGAGGGAGGCCTGTTCGCCACCTTTGATGGCGCGGAACGACATTTTCATGCCTTCGAGGGTGGGTTTGAGCAGGGTAATCAGTGTCCAGATGGCGGCAATACCGATGGTGCCCGCGCCGATGAAGCGCACTTTTTCTTTCCACAGCTGCATGGCGAAGCCCACCATTTCCATATCGGCCGGCTGCGGATTGGTGGCGGAGAAATAGGGAATGGCGATGCCCCAGGCAATCACAATGCCCACCAGCATGGCAATACCGCTGGCCAGACCCACCAAATAGCCCGCGCCCAAAAGCGCCAGCGAGAAGCCCATCGGGATTTGGAAGATGGAGGCGCCGGCTTTAAACCAATAGCTCGCGCTGTCGGCCATCACGCGCAGGCCGTTGCTGGCAAAGCTGAAAATGCCGGAAATCACGCCGCCGGTAACGATTTCGCCGATGCCGCTGTCGCCTTTTTGGCCGGATTCGGCATTTTCTTCGCCCACCACGCCGTCGCCGCTGCCCACTTTCAAAATTTCAGCCGCAGCCACGCCTTCGGGATAAGGCAGATCGCTTTTCACCACCATGGCATAACGCAGCGGGATGGTGAAAATCACGCCGAGGATGCCGCCGGCCATACACAGAAGCGTGGTTTGCCAGAACGGGAAGCCGCTCCAGTAGCCGCTCATCAAGAGACCGGGCAGGATGAAGATTACGGAAGACAAGGTGCCGGCGGCGGAAGCCTGCGTTTGCACCATATTGTTTTCCAAAATATTGCTACCTTTGGCGAATTTCAAAATCGCCATGGAAATCACGGCAGCAGGGATAGATGAAGCAAAAGTGAGGCCGACCTTCAGCCCCAAATAAATATTGGAAGCGGTGAACACCACGGTGATCAACGCGCCCAATATCATGCCGCGCAGGGTGAGCTCCCTGTAGTTGGCATACGGGTCGTGAGCGGATAGAGACATTTTCTTTACCTTTGGTTGAAACGAGGTTGCATTTTTTTTCGATATTCCGATTGTGTCAATAGGAAATTAGCAAATGTAAATTATTCTTTACAATTTACCGAAAAGAAGCAGAAAAGTAATAATGCATGATTATCCGGTCTGTTTTGTGTTTGAATTTTATTTATTAAAAATATCAGAAAAATATTGCAGATAAGGAGATCGTTAATCAGGAAATGCTTGTCTTGGCTGATTTCAAAATTAACATAAACTTACTTTTTGATAGGGGAATGTATGGAACGGAAAGGGGAAGGCAAACGGAAAATCCTGAGCAGAAAAGGCGGCAAATCTTGGCAAATCATGCCACACGCCGCTGCTTGGTATTGCAGTGAATGGAACCCGCGATAAAAGGCTACCTGAAAAATACCGGCTTCCGAGCGGAAGGGTTTTTCAGGTAGCCTATTTGGCGTTTGGTGCTTACAACACCGATTTCACCGTATCGACCACATTCTCCACGGTGAAGCCGAATTCTTTAAACAACAGCTCGGCCGGGGCGGATTCGCCGAAGCGGTTGATGCCGACCACCGCGCCGTTCAGACCGACGTATTTATACCAGCCGTCGGCGTGCCCGGCTTCCACGGCCACTCGCGGCAGGCCTTCGGGCAGGACTGCGGCTCGGTAGGCGGCGTCTTGGCGGTCGAACACGTTGGTGCACGGCATGGAAACCACACGCACGGCGATGCCTTGTTCCGCCAAAGCGGATTGCGCATTCAGTGCCAATTCCACTTCCGAGCCGGTGGCGATGATGACCGCTTTTGCTTCGCCTTCAGCTTCGCGCAGCACATAGCCGCCGCGTTGGATATCGGCAAGCTGTTGTTCGCTGCGCGCTTGGAATTTCAGGTTTTGGCGGCTGAAAATCAGGCATGAGGGATGATCTTTGGCTTGGATGGCTTCCGACCACGCCACCAGCGATTCGGCGGTGTCGCAGGGGCGCCATACGTCCATGTTCGGAATCAGGCGCAGGGTGGCGGTTTGCTCGACGGGCTGGTGGGTCGGACCGTCTTCGCCGAGGCCGATGGAATCGTGGGTGAACACGAATACGGGGTTGATTTTCATCAGCGCGGCCATGCGCAGGGCGTTGCGTTCGTATTCGCTGAACATGAGGAAGGTGGCGCCGAAGGGCTTCACGCCGCCATGCAGCGCCATGCCGTTCATGATGGCGCCCATGCCGAATTCGCGCACGCCATAGTGGATGTAGTTGCCGCCATGCTCGCGCGTTACGGATACGCTGCCCGGCCAGTCGGTGAGGTTGGACGGGGTGAGGTCGGCGGAGCCGCCCACCAGCTCGGGCAGCGCTTTGGCCAGGATGGCGATGCTGTTTTGGCTGGCTTTGCGCGTGGCGACGGTTTCGGCTTTGGCGCACACTTCCTGCAAGGCTGCTTGAATATAGGCGCTGAAGTTTTCAGGTAGCCTGCCTTCCATGCGGCGCACGAATTCTGCGGCTTCGGCAGGATATTGGGCTTGGTATCGGGCGAAGAGTTCGTTCCATTCGGCTTCGAGTTTGGCGCCTTTGGCTTTGGCGTCCCAGACGGCGTAGATTCCCTGCGGGATTTCAAACGCGGGGTGCGCCCAGCCCAAGTGTTTGCGCGTGGCTTCGATTTCGTCCGCACCCAGGGGCGCGCCGTGGGTTTTGTGGCTGCCTTCTTTGTTGGCGCTGCCTTTGCCGATAAGGGTTTTGCAGCAGATGAGGGAAGGTTTGCCGGTTTCGGCGCGGGCGGCTTCGATGGCTGCCTGGATGGCGGCGGTATCGTGGCCGTTTACATTGGGGATAACGTGCCAGCCGTAGCTTTCAAAGCGTTGCGGGATGTTTTCGGTAAACCAGCCGTCCACTTTGCCGTCGATGGAGATGTTGTTGTCGTCGTATAACACAATTAGCTTGCCCAAGCCCAAGGTGCCGGCGAGCGAGCAGGCTTCGTGCGACACGCCTTCCATCATGCAGCCGTCGCCCATGAAGACGTAGGTGTGGTGATCGACGATGTTCAGGCCGTCTTTGTTGAACTCGGCGGCGAGGATTTTTTCCGCCAATGCCATACCCACGGCGTTGGCGATGCCTTGGCCGAGCGGGCCGGTGGTGGTTTCCACGCCGTCGGTGTAGCCGTATTCGGGGTGGCCGGGGGTTTTGCTGTGGAGCTGGCGGAAGTGTTTCAGGTCGTCGATGGAAACATTGTAGCCGGTGAGGTGCAGCAGGCTGTAAAGAATCATCGAGGCGTGGCCGTTGGAGAGGACGAAGCGGTCGCGGTTGTGGAATTGGGGATTGGCGGGGTTGTGGCGCAGGAATTTGGTCCACAATACTTCGGCCATTTCCGCCATGCCCATCGGGGCGCCGGGGTGGCCGGAATTGGCTTTTTGGATGGCATCAACGGAGAGGAAGCGGATGGCGTTGGCAAGCGGGGAAGGCATGGTGTGGTTCCTAAGTGGTTGGTTTGGAAAAGAGTGAGGCTACCTGAAAAATATGGCGGGCTACTCGCCGCCCAGCAGACGGTAGTTTTCGTAAACGGATTCAATCAGCGGGGCGAAATCATCGGCGGCAAAGTGGGAGTGGCCGATGCCGATAAGCTGGCTTAAAGGATCATCCATATCCACGGCTTCGGCATCTTCGACGGTAACGAAATCCTGCCGCGCCCGCGCTATCATGCCCTGCACATATTTCGCGCCTGCGCCGAGGCCGGTGAATTTGCCCGCCACATAGGCGTCGATGTCGTCGGCATCCATAAAGCACACCAGGCGGCCGAAGCCGAAGCAGTAGCCGTAGAAGGTGAAGCCCATCACTTGAAACAGCAGTTCGTTTTGCACATTCCAGCGCGGGTCGGCGGTGAGGGTGGAGAAAAGGCGGTTTGCTTTATCGTAGAAGGCTGCCTGCATGGTGTTTCCGAGGGTGTTGGTTGGCGAATGCCGCAAAACGGCGCAAATTATCGCACTTTTGGGCGGCGGTGTTCAAATCATCGGGCAAGCCGCTAGGCGAACAATTTTTCCAGCGCGGCTTCGATGTCGCGGCGCACGAGGGCTTTGTCGCGGTTGCTGTTGATGAGGGCGTAGCGTTCGGGCGCGGCAGCGGCGCGGGCGAGGTAGCTTTGGCGCACGCGGGTGAAGAAGTCGGCTTCTTCCTGCTCGAAGCGGTCTTTGTTGCGGCTGCGCTCGATGCGTTCGAGGGAAACTTCGAGCGGCACGTCGAGCAGGATGGTGAGCTGGGGGCGCAGGCTGCCCTGCACCCATTGTTCGAGTGCGGCAATATCGGCTTCGGGCAGGCCGCGGCCGCCGCCTTGGTAGGCGAAGGTGGCGTCGGTGAAGCGGTCGGACACAACGGATACGCCGCGCTCCAGTGCGGGCAGGATGACGCTTTCGATGTGTTGGGCGCGGGCGGCAAACATGAGCAGGGTTTCGGCGCGCAGGCCGGCTTGGGTGTGGGGGTTGAGCAGCAGGCGGCGCAGGGCTTCGCCCAAGGGCGTGCCGCCTGGCTCGCGGGTGAACAAGACGGGGCGGCCTTGCGCGGCAAACCATTCGCGGATGACGGCGAGCTGGGTGGTTTTGCCGGCGCCGTCGATGCCGTCGAGGGTGATGAAGTGGGCGGTCATTTTTAACTCCGTTGAAGCGTTGCTTTTAGGTGGCCTGTTGCGGGGGGATGGGCTACCTGAAAAATGTGTGGGTGGGGTTTCAGGTAGCCTTTTGGCGGTTTGGGTGGTTTGTGTTGTTTTCAGGTGGCCTTGGTGCAGGGAGGAGGCTACCTGAAAACGTTTGGGGCGAGAATGGAGGCGAATGTATCCGCGCTTTCCCATGCTTCGGCTTCGGTCATGGCTTCGCCGTTGCAATAATATTGGTTTTTGTCTTTGCCGTAAGCCCAATCGTAACCTTGCGGGCGGGTAAGTTGCACTACTTGGAAGGTGTCGTGGTCGGCTGCTTTGAGGGGCTTGTTCTGGTAGTAAATGCGTTTGTCGTCTTTGGAGTAGTCGTGCGTGAGTTTTTGCCAGGTGGCGGGATTGGCTCCGGGCAGGATGCGTGCTTCGTGGAAAACGTGGCGCTCGTCTTTGGCAAAAATGCCGTCGTTCATGGATACGAAAGTGGCGGGGTCAGCTTTGGGTAGGATCTTTATCCTGCCGTCGAAGTTGTAGTATACCTGCCGGCTGTCTTTGGCATAGCCTGCGGGAACGGGCGTGAGCACGATTCTTTTGATGCCGTCGGTAAACTCCCTATGCCAGTCCCAGTTGTGGCTGAAATCGAACTTGGCGAGGCCTTGGTCGCACACTTCAAAGGTTTGGCCGTCGGCAAGCTCGAGGCGGCGGTTGGTTGCCCAAATGGCTTGGTAGTCGGTGGCGTAGCATTCGTTGAGCACGTGGAAGTGGTCGGGTTTGGCGCCTTTGAGTTTGCGCCACATGATGTAGCAGTGTTTGTCGTCTTGGGCGAAAAGGGAATTGAAATAGATGAAGGTTTCGGGGTTGGCTTTTTTGATGGGGCGGTAGCGGTAGAAGACTTGTTTGCCGTTGGTCCAGTAGCCGGCGATTTCTTGGGTGTCTGCGAGATAGAAGCGCGGGTCGGTGCCGATATCCCAATCCAAATCGTGGGGATTGATGTTGTGGCCGATAAAGGGCGGTTTTTGGGCGGCGGGTTTGGGCATGAGCTTCTCTTGCGCGGAGGATGCTGCTTTGTTTGGTTTCGGCTAGGGCTACCTGAAAAATGTGTGGGTAGGTTTTCAGGTAGCCTTTGGCTGGATAGAGGCTACCTGAAAAATATGCGGGGTTTCAGGTAGCCTTTCGGTTTTAGGGTTTGCTTGGCTGCTCGGGGGGCTCGCTTTCGGTGGGAGCTTGGGCTTCGGTTTTCAGGTGTTTGCGCAAGACGATGCCTTGGGCGATGAGGAAGAACACCATGAGGATGAGCTGGCCGTAGCTTTTAAAGTGGATGAAGAGGTTTTTGGCTTGCTCGGAGGCGTCGTAGTGGTAGAGGCCAAACCAGTAGTGCAGGGCGGCGAGCAGGAGGAAGAAGGCGGCCCAGGCGAGGGTGAGGCGCTGCCAGCCGCGCGGGCTGAAATGGAAAATATCTTTGGCCACGGGCTGCATCAGGGGTTTGCCGATGAGGGCGCTCACGGCGAGGGCGAGGGCGAAGCTGAGGTTGATGATGGGGGTTTTCCAACGCAGGTAGAGGTCGTCGCGCAGGAGGATGGTGGCGCCGCAGAAGAGGATGGTGAGCAGGAGCACCACCCATTGCTGTTTGGTGAGCCGCCATTGCTGGCGGGCGAGGTGGATGCCGTACACGATGAGGGTGCTGGCCAATACGGCGGCGGCGCCGGCCAA
The DNA here is from genome assembly GCF_001648355.1 of Eikenella longinqua. Taxonomy (GTDB): domain Bacteria; phylum Pseudomonadota; class Gammaproteobacteria; order Burkholderiales; family Neisseriaceae; genus Eikenella; species Eikenella longinqua. Next base: position 23,960 of record NZ_LXSL01000014.1, read on the forward strand.
GAGGCCGAATTTCTTGGAGGCGATGAAGAAGGCGATGAGGGGGATGAGGTCGAGCAGGGCGGTCATGTTACGGCCTTTTTAAGATGTAGCGGCGGACGTTGGCGTTGTGTTCGTCGAGGGTGTGGCTGAATTCGCTTTTGCCGGTGTCGTCCATGCGGGAAACGAAATAGAGGTAGGTGGCGTTGCTGGGGTGGGCGGCGGCTTGGAGGGCGGCTTCGCCGGGCAGGGCGATGGGGGTGGGGGGGAGGCCGTCGCGGGTGTAGGTGTTGTAGGGGGTGTCGCGCTGGAGGTCGGCGCGGCGGATACGGCCGCGGTAGGCGCTGCCCATGCCGTAGATGACGGTGGGGTCGGTTTGCAGGCGCATGCCTTGGTTGAGGCGGTTGACGAATACGGCGGCCACGTTGGCGCGGTCTTCTTCGTGGGCGGTTTCTTTTTCGATGATGCTGGCCATGGTGAGCAGCTCGTAGGGGTTTTGATAGGGCAGGTTGGGGGCGCGGTCTGCCCAGGCGCTTTCGAGCTGGTTTTGCATGCGCTGGTAGGCGAGGCGGTAGATTTGCAAATCGCTGCTGTCGTAGTCGATTTCGTAGCTGTCGGGGAAGAAGCGGCCTTCGGGGTGCCGGCCTTGGGCGTCGGAGGCGACGGCGGCGAGGAGTTGTTGGTCGCTCCAGTTGGCGGTGTCGTGGCGGATGTCGGCGGTTTGGTTGATGCGGCGGCGCATTTGGGCAAAGCTCATGCCTTCGATGATGCGCACGGTAACGGTGTCGGGGCGGCCGTTTTTGAGGTGGCGCAGGATTTGCCAGGAGGAGGCGCGGGGCTGGAGGCGGTAGTTGCCGGGCAGGAGCTGGTTGTGGGTGCCGGTGAGGTAGGCGGCGGCCACGAACACCCAGCGGCTGTAGATGGCGTCGTTGGCGGCGAGGGTGCGGCTCACGCTGGCGATGCCGCTGCCGCGCTCCACGCGCAGGCGTTGGCTGCCGGTGTCTTTGGGGGCGAAGAGCAGGCCGGCAAACAGGGCGATGGCGGCAAAAAGCAGGATGAGGGTGGAATAGAGGATTTTTTTCAACATGGTTCGGTGGTGGCCGATTAAAGGGCGGCAGTATAGCCCAGGGTGGGGCGGATGCGAAGCGGCGGGGCGGGTTTTGCTTGGGTTTGCGGTTTGGGGATTATCGTTTCCGCGTGGCAGCAGCCCGGCCTTGGCTGTGCCAGGGCATGGTTTTCAGGTAGCCTGCTGCGGGAAAGGGGCTACCTGAAAAATAGGGGCTTCAGCTTTTGGCCAGATGCTGCTGCAACTGTTTGAGCGTGGCCCAGGTTTGGGCTTTGAGCTCGGGCTGCCGCAGCAGGATGGCGGGGTGGGGAACGATGAAGGCGGGGATGCCGGGGGCGATTTGGGCGGTGAGCCATTGCTGCACGGGGTCGTAGAAGCTGTTGCCGAGCAGCAACAGGGCCCGGGGCTGAATCCAGGCGGCTTCTTGGCGGATAAAGGCGGCGCAGCGCACTTGCTCTTCGGGGGTGGGTTGGAGCGAGATGCGGGGGGTGCAGCGCTGCCAGGCGGTGCGGAAAACTTGCTCGGGCGCAAGGCGGATGGCGGCGAGCATGTTGTCGAGCAGCTGGCCGTGGCGGCCGCCGAGCAGCTGGCCGGCTTCGTCGTCGCTGGGGGCGGGGTTGCGGCTGATGACCATGAGTTGGGCGGGCACGGCGCCGCGGCCGCTTAGGGCTTGTTTGCGCTCGTTGTGCAGTCGGCAGGCGGTGCAGGCGGCGGCGTGCTGCTGCAAGCTGTTGGTGTCGGCGAAGGCGGGGAAGGGCTGCTCGGCCCATAGTTTTTGCACGAGGGCAAGGGGGCTGGCAGCGGGGGCGGCTTGGCTGCGGGTTTCGTTTTGATACGGCTGCGGGGTGGCCACGGCGGCGAGCACGTCGGCGCGGTGGCCTTGGGGCGCGGGCTGGGCAGCGCGGGCTGCCGGGCTCGGGCGGCTGGGTTTTTCAGGTAGCCTGTGGCTGGTGTGGGGAGCTGGCGGCTCGGCGGCGGTGCTTGGGCGGTGCGGGTGTTCGCTGGGCTCGTTTTTGCCGTGCGAAAACTCATGGCTTTCGTTTTTGCTGCGCGAAAACTCGGTATTGCCGTTTTTGTTGTGCAGGAACTCGCTTTGCTCGTTTTGGCGAAACTCGCTTTGCTTGTTTTCAGGTAGCCTTTGGGGCTGGGCGGCGGTGGGGTATGCGCCGCGTTTGAGCCACATCGGGCCGAGGTCGAGGGCTTGGTGCAGGTGCAGATAGCGGCTGCTCAGCATAGTTTCTCCATCAGCAGGGCGTCTTCGCGGCTGCCGTCGGGGCGGGGGTAGTAGCCGGGGCGGCGGCCGCTGGGGATGAAGCCGTGTTGTTGATACAGGGCGAAGGCGGCGCGGTTGCTGCTGCGCACTTCGAGGAAGATGCGGCGGATGTGTTTGGCGGCGGCTTGTTTGAAGAGCTGGCCGAGCAGCAGGGTGGCGATGCCTTGCCGGCGGTGGGCGGGGGCGGTGTCGATGAGGTGCAGCTCGGCTTCGTCAAGCACGGTTTGCCACACGATGAGCCCGGCCAGCTCTTTGCCTTGTTCGGCCAGCAGCACAGTTTCGTTGGCGTGGCCGATGCAGGCGGCGAATTGTTTTTCCGACCAGGGGGAGGGGTTGCATTGGGCATCGAGCTGGGCCAGTGCGGGGCTGTCGCTCGGGCGGGCGAGGCGGACGATCATGCTGCGCCTTTTCTGGCGGCCTGCTCGGCGGCGGTGAGGGCGACTTTGTCGCGCACGTAGAGCAGCTCGGCTTCGGCGGCGCTCACGGCGGGATAGCGGCCGGAGGCGGCGAGTGCGAGGTAGTGTTCGGCGGTGGGCATGCCGGGGCGGCCGGGGAAGGGCGGGGGCTCGGGCAGGGCGAAGGCATTGCCGATGCCGCAGATGCCGGCGTGCTTGGGGCTACCTGAAAACGGATTGCCTGAGTTTTGGCCGGGCATATTTTTTTCAGGTAGCCTGATGTTTTCAGGTAGCCTGATGCTGGCGGCTTTGCCCACGTGATAGGGGCTTAAGCGTTGCCATATTTGGGTGTCGAACCAGGCGTAGAACACTTCGCCCATGCGCGCGTCGGTGGCGGCCAGCACGGCGGCTTGGCCGGGGCAGAGCGAGGCGACGGCGTCGAGGCAGGGAACGGGGATGAGCGGGATGCCGAACGGGGCGGCCAAACCCTGCGCCACGCCGGCGCCGATGCGCAGGCCGGTGAAGGCGCCGGGGCCTTGGGCATAGGCGATGGCGCCCAAATCGGCCACGGCCAGCCCGGCTTCTGCCAGCAGCGCGGCAATCTGCGGCAGGATGAGCTCGGATTGGCGGTTGCCGGTTTCCTCATGGAACAGATGGGTTTGCCCGCCGTGCCGCAGCGCCAGCGACAGCCACTGGGTGGAGGTGTCGATGGCGAGCAGCGGGCGGCTGCCGGGGAGGGAGGGCTGACTCATGCGCGTTTTGCATCCTCGGCCGGATTGGCGATTTTCGAGAGATTGCGCACCAGCGCGGCGAGCATCGACAAATCGGCGGGCTCGTATTGCTGCATGTCGGCAATCTGGCTGCGGGCAGCGGCGATTTTGGCGGCGGCGTGGCCGTTGCTGCCGGCCTGCAGGAAGTCGCGGGTGAGATCGAGGTGGATTTGGGTGGCGTCTTCGTAGATTGCCAGGCAGGCTTGGCCTTGCCATTGGTTGCCGCGCGGCAGTTTGGCGATGGCGCGGTAAATCCAGCTCATGTTCAGCCGTTCGGACAGCATGAAATAGGCTTTGGCCACGGTTTCCACGGGCTTGCCTAAATCGGCGGCCAAATCCACCACGGCCAGCACGTTGGCGGCAAAGGGCAGGCGTGCGAGCTCGGCGGTTTCCTGCGCGCTGAGCACGCTGTAGCCGCTTAAGCGGGCTTCGCGCTCGGCGATGCTGGGGTGCTCTTCGGCTTGGATGCGGGCGGGCAGCTGCTGCATAAATTCAACGGTTTGCGCACGATATTGCGTGATGAGGCTGCCGAGGTTGCCGAAGGGGCGGCGGTTGCGCAGCAGCTGACCGGCCACGTGGCTGATGAGCTCGGCTACGTCGGCAATCAGACGCATTTGCGCTTCGGCGGGTAGGCGGTTGTCGAAGGCTTGGATGGCTTGGAAGCGGGCTTCGCCGTCGAGCAGGATGTCGGCCAGCCAGTAGGCGCGCACCACGTTGGCCACGGAGGCTTGGTTTTCTTCGCTGCAACGCTGGATGAAGTGCGGCCCCATGCGGTTGATGATGCGGTTGGCCAGCTGGCTGGCGATGATTTCGCGTTTCAGGTAGTGATGCTGCATTTCGGTGCCGTACTGCTGTTGCAGCGGGGCGGGGAAATAGCGGATCAGGGCGGGCAGGAAGTTGGGGTCGTCGGGGATGTCGCTGCCGAGGATGGCGTCTTGGCAGTGCATTTTGCTGTAGGAGAGCAATACGGCCACTTCGGGGTTGCTCAAGCCTTGGCCTGCGGCGGCGCGGCGCTGGATTTCGGCTGCATCGGGCAGGAATTCCACGGCGCGGTCTAAAGCGGCGTGCTCTTCGAGATAGCCGATGAGGTTGGCGGCGGTTTTCAGGTAGCCTGAAGGATTGAGCTGGGCCACGGAAAGGGCTTGGGTTTGTAAATAGTTGTCTTGCAGCACGAGTTGTGCCACTTCGGCGGTCATCTGTTTGAGCAGCTCGTCGCGCTCTTCTTGCGGCAGGCGGCCGGCGCGCACGGCTTCGCCGAGCAGGATTTTGATGTTTACTTCGTGGTCGGAGCAATCTACGCCGGCGGAGTTGTCGATGGCGTCGGTGCAGCAGCGGCCGCCGTTTTGCCAGTATTCGATGCGGCCGAGCTGGGTGGCGCCGAGGTTGCCGCCTTCGCCCAACACTTTGGCGCGCAGCTCGCTGCCGTTCACGCGCACTTCATCGTTGGCTTTGTCGCGGGCGTCGGCGTGGCTTTCGGCTTCGGCTTTGATGTAGGTGCCGATGCCGCCGTTGTAGAGCAGTTCCACGTCGGCTTTGAGCAGCTCGCGGATGAGCTCGTTGGGGGTGAGGCTTTCGGCTTCGATGCCGAGCCAGGCTTTCACTTCGGGCGTGATGGCGATGGATTTGGCGCTGCGCTCATACACGCCGCCGCCTTGGGAAATCTGCGAGCGGCTGTATTTTTCCCAACCGCCGCCGCTTTGGAACAGGCGTTTGCGCTCGTCGAAGCTCTTGGCGGCGTTCGGGTTGGGGTCGATGAAGATGTGGCGGTGGTTGAAGGCGGCTTGGAGGCGGATGTGTTCGCTCAGGAGCATGCCGTTGCCGAACACGTCGCCGCCCATGTCGCCGATGCCCACCACGGTGAAGTCTTCATTTTGGATGTCTTTGCCCAGATGGCGGAAGTGGCGTTTCACGGATTCCCAGGCGCCGCGGGCGGTGATGCCCATGCCTTTGTGGTCGTAGCCGGCGCTGCCGCCGGAGGCGAAGGCGTCGTCGAGCCAGAAGCCGTGTTCGGCGGCCAGGGCGTTGGCGGTGTCGGAGAAGGAGGCGGTACCTTTGTCGGCGGCCACTACCAGGTAGGGGTCGTCGCCGTCTCGGCGGTGCAGCTGCGGCGGGGGCTCGATGCCTTCGGCTGTGCGGTTGTCGGTGAGGTCGAGCAGGGCGTTGATGAAGATGCGGTAGCAGGCCACGCCTTCTTTCAGGTAGCCTTCGCGGTCGGCTGCGGCATCGGGCAGCTGTTTGCACACGAAGCCGCCTTTGGAGCCGCTGGGCACGATGACGGCGTTTTTCACCATCTGCGCTTTCACCAGGCCGAGCACTTCGGTGCGGAAGTCGTCGAAACGGTCGGACCAGCGCAGGCCGCCGCGCGCCACTTTGCTGCCGCGCAGGTGGATGCCTTCCACGCGCGGGCTGTACACCCAAATTTCATACATGGGGTGCGGTTTGGGCAGGAAGGGGATGTCTTTGGATTTGATTTTCAAGCTGATTTCGGGTTTCAGGTAGCCTGCTTTATCGGTTTGCCAGAAGTTGGTGCGGCACACGGCGAGGATGACGGCGCGGAAGGCGTTGATGATGCGTTCGTCGTCGAGCGAGGGCACGTCGGCCAAGAGGCCGGTGAGTTCGCTGTTGATCATCAGGGCGCGGTTGTCGTCGGCTTCTTCGGGGTGCAGGCGGGCGGCAAACAAATCAGCCAATTTGGCGGCGATGGCGCCGTGGCGGATGAGGGTTTGCTCGATGCGCTCCTGGCTGAAAGGCAGGGTGGCCTGTTTCAGGTATTTGGCAATGGCGCGCAGCAGCACGCTGTTGCGCCAGGAAATGCCGGCGGCGAGCACCAAGGCGTTGAAGCGGTCGTTTTCCACGCGGCCGGCCCAGAGTTCGGCAAACAGCTCGGGCAGCTCGGCAGCGGCGGCCGGCCCGCCTTCGGCAGCTTGCTGCACCGGCACGCTGGCGGCGGCGGAGAAGTGGGTGAGGCCGACGGCGGCGTCTTCGGTGTAGAGCGTGTAGGGCACGGCGGTGTGCACGCTCAAGCCCATGTTTTCAATCAGCGGCAGGGTTTGCGACAGGCTGGGGCTGATTTGCGGGGTGTAGAGGCGGAAGGCATAGGGCGCCACGGGGTTATCTTGCGCGCCGAAGGTGGCCACCACGGGCTGCTCGTCGGAGAGCTGGGCGGCGTGTTTCAAATCGGCAATGGCCTGCTCGGGGCCGAAGGCTTCGCGGTAGGCGGCGGAGAAGGCGCCGTCTGCTTCGGCGTGGGCGACGGGTTTGTCGGCCTTGGGCGCGGGGGCGGCTGCGGGGGCAGCTTGTTGCGGCTCGGCAGGCGCTTCGGCGGCGGGCTCGGGTTGCGGCGCGGCTGCGGCAGCGTTGTCGGCCTCGGCGTTTTCCACCAGTCGGGCAACGTGTTGCTCCAGCTTGGCGGAATGGAAGGCGGGCAGGCGTGCGGCGTTGGTGTGGCACAGGAATGGCACGCAGGCCAGCGCGCTGTCGTCGGCCAGCTGCACGGCGAATTCGCAGCTCTCGGCGGCGAGCGCGGTTTTCAGGTAGCCTGCTATGCGCTGGCACAGGCGGCTGTCGAACTGCTCTTTGGGCAGATAGCACAGCACGGACACATAGCGTTTGAACAGGTCGGCGCGGGCAAACAGGCGGGTGCGCGGGCGGCGGCTGAGGGCGAGCAGGCCGCCCAGGGTTTCAACAAGCTCGCCCTCGCCGGTTTCAAACAGCTCGTCGCGCGGGTAGGTTTGCAGCAGGTGGCGCAGCTGGCGTTCGTTGTGGCTGCCGTCTTCGAAGGCGAAGTGTTTGAGGGCGTGTTCGGCTTTGCGGCGCAGCACGGGGATGTCCCAAATGCTGCCGGTGTAGGCGGGGGCGGTGTAGAGGCCGATGAAGCACCATTGGCCGATCACTTGGCCGCTGGCGTTGAGCTTTTGGATGCCGATGAGGTTGTAGTAGGCGGGGCGGTGGATGCGGCTGCGGTGGGAGGAGCGGTCGAGCAGCAGGCGGTCGCTGTGCAGCCACTGTTTTTTGTCGGCGTCGGAAAGGGCGGCGAAGTTGTCGGCGAGGAAGCGGCTGTTGTTTTGGGTGAGGATGCCTTGCGCGGTGTCGGCTTTGGGCTGGAGGCGCGGGCTGCCGGACTGGCTCACCAAATCGTATTCGCAGAAGCCCATCAGCAGGAAGTTACGGTCGGCCAGCCAGCTGAGGAAGGAGACGATTTCGGCGTCGTGGCTGCGGCCTTCGTTTAAAATCATTTGGTTGACCAGCAGGAGCTGGCCGCGCAGTTTGTGCTCGCTGGCGGCCAGCATGCCCAGCTCGGCCAGCAGCAGGCGGATTTTCTCGGCCAGCTCTTGATCTTGCGCGGCTTCGGCGCCCTCCAGATAGAAGGCGGCCAGGGTTTCTTTGGCGCTGCCTTCGTGCGCTTCGGCCTGGATGGCGGCGGCTTGGCCGTTGTCGCTGCGTTTGACGTGCCACACGCTGTGCAGCACGGCCAGCGGGGGGCGCTGCTCGCGGTTGAGCAGCATCAGCAGGGAGTCGAGCAGAAAAGGGGTGTCGTCGGCCACGATTTCCACCAGGGTGTGCTGCACGGCGTCGCCGGTGGGCGATACGCGCACCACGGCTTTGCCGGCGGCGCGGGGCTCTTGCGCGAGCTTGCGGTGGGAGTCGGCGGCGGCCACGAGGGCGTCGTCGCTATAGCGGGCGAGGTCGGCGAAGTCGGCCTGCCGGTAGTAGCCGGCGAGGAAGGGGGGGAAGTCTTCCGTAAAATTCTGTTGGCGGGCGCAATCTTGCAGGCGTAAAACCGGGGCGGGCAGGCTCATGAAACGGCTCCTCTGAATTATTGGAATTTGGAATATATAGTGGATTCAATTTAAATCGGGACAAGGCGGCGAGCCGCAGACAGTACAAGCAGTACGGCAAGGCGAGCCAACGCCGTACCGGTTTAAATTTAATTCACTATAGTGTGGAGTGGAAAGGGTTTGGTTTAATCCGCCATATGATACGCGAGTTGGCATTTTTCAGGTAGCCTGCGGGGGTTTTCAGGTAGCCTTTGAGGTGGAAATGTATCGTTTGTTTTACGGGAGGCTGGGAAAGGGCGGATGCGGCAAAACAAATCCGCCCGCGGCGGCGGTTTGCCGGGCGGGCGGATGGAGGGATGGGCGGCGCTTAGTGGTGGTGGCCGTGTTCGCCGTGGGCATGGCCGTGGGCGATTTCTTCGGGTGTGGCGGCGCGGATGTCGCTCACTTTGGCTTTGAAGCGCAGTTTCATGCCGGCTAAGGGGTGGTTGCCGTCTACCACGGCTTTGCCGTCGGCGATGTCGGTAACGCGGTAAACGATGGCGTCGCCGGTAACGGGGTCGTCGGCTTCAAACATCATGCCCACTTCCACTTCCACGGGGAAAACATCGAGCGGCTCGAGGCGCACGAGCTCGGGGTCTTGCTCGCCGAAGGCGTCGTCGGGCTGGAGGGTGATGTCGATTTCGTCGCCCACGGCTTTGCCGTGTAGCGCTTCTTCCACCAGCGGGAAAATGCCGTCGTAGCCGCCGTGCAGGTAGGCGATGGGCTCTTCGGTTTGGTCGATGAGCTGGTTGTTGGCGTCAAACATTTCGTAATGCAGGGTTACTACGCTGTTCTTTTCGATATTCATGGCACTTTCCTGCCGAGTGGTTGGGAAGGCTGTATTTTACCGTATTGGGATGTTTAGGCAATGCTGCGGCGCTTTGGTGGGCTTGGATTGGGCAGGCGGGCGGGCTGAGAACGGGCTGCGGCTTGGCTTGCTGCCGCGGGGTTGCCGTGGCGGGCGGCGGCTTGGTAGGAGCAAGAGAAGGTATTTGGCTTGGGTGTGGTTTTGGATTGATTTGTTTGGTGTTTTCTGGGATTTGGGAAGATGATGGCTTGGGCGGGGTAATGATGATGGGTGTGGCTGGCCTGTTTGGAGGATGAGCGGCTCGGGCGGAGGCGCGGCGGGGGTTGGTTTACAAAAACAGGGTTTTTTTAGGCAGGATTTTACGGTTGCCGGAAAATTTTCAGGTAGCCTTTGCGGGAGTTTGAGGCTACCTGAAAATTTTAGAAGCATGGCAAAGGAGGTGCGGCTATTGTGTTTTCAGGTAGCCTTTATGGTGTGTAAAGGCTACCTGAAAAATAAAATGCCCGAGCCGGGTGGCGCGGGCATGGGCGGTTTATTCGCGGTCGAGGCCGAAGGCTTTGTGCAACACGCGGGTGGCGAGCTCGAGGTATTTTTCGTCGATGAGCACGGACACTTTGATTTCGGAGGTGGAAATCAGCTGGATGTTGATGTTTTCTTCGGCCAGTGTGCGGAACATGGTGGCGGCCACGTCGCTGTGTGAGCGCATGCCGATGCCGACGATGGATACTTTGCATACGGTGTCATCGCCGTCGATGCCGGCCGCGCCGATGTTGTCTTCCACGGCTTTCAAGAGCTCGAGCGTGTGGCGGTAGTCGCCGCGCGATACGGTGAAGGAGAAATCGGTGGTGCCTTCTTCGCCGGCGTTTTGGATGATCATGTCCACTTCGATGTTGGCGGCGGATACGGCACCGAGAATCTGATAGGCGATGCCGGGCTTGTCGGGCACGCCGCGCACGTTGATGCGGGCTTGGTTGCGGTCGAATGCGATGCCGGATACGATGGCTTGTTCCATATTGGGGTCTTCCTCATAAGTAATCAGGGTGCCTTCGCCGTCTTCGGTGAGGCTGCTCAACACGCGCAGGCGGACTTTATATTTGCCGGCAAATTCCACCGAGCGGATTTGCAGCACTTTGCTGCCCAGGCTGGCGAGCTCGAGCATTTCTTCAAACGACACGGTATGCATGCGCCGTGCTTCGGGCACCACGCGCGGGTCGGTGGTGTAAACGCCGTCCACATCGGTGTAGATTTGGCATTCGTCGGCTTTGAGCGCGGCGGCCAGCGCCACGGCGGAGGTATCGGAGCCGCCGCGGCCGAGGGTGGTGATGTTGCCTTCGGCATCCACGCCTTGGAAGCCGGCCACAATCACCACTTTGCCCTGCTCCAGGTCGGCGCGCATTTTGCTGTCGTCGATATATTCGATGCGGGCTTTGGTGTGGGCGTTGTCGGTTTGCACCAACACCTGCCAGCCAGTGTAGCTCTTGGCGGGCACGCCGATGTCTTGCAGCGCCATGGCCAAAAGGCCGATGGTTACCTGCTCGCCAGTGGCGAGGACAACGTCCATTTCGCGCGGGTCGGGGAATTCTTGGATTTCGTGCGCCAGCGCCACGAGGCGGTTGGTTTCGCCGCTCATGGCGGACATTACCACCACCACGTCGTGCCCTTCGGCGCGGGTGCGGGCGATGCGTTTGGCGACGTTTTTGATGCGCTCGGAACTGCCCACCGATGTTCCGCCGTATTTCTGTACCAATAAAGCCATTCTTGGATACTCTCTTTAACTTTTGAAGCCAACCCGCCTGCGGCGGCGGATTGGCTGTGATGAGGTTGGAAGCGGTTGCCACAGAGGCAGGCGGCATTATTGCCAGTTTGGCATAAAAACACAAGCCTGTTGTGGGCGGAAGCGGCTGCCGGGGCGAAAAAGGCGGCGCGGCGGCGGAAAATTCCGACGGCATCGGGCAGGGCGTGCGGCGGGTTTGCTACAATCTTTGCAGCCCGGATTTATCGGCGCTGGCATTTTTCAGGTAGCCTCTTGCCGCCGGCCGCTGCTTAGAAAGGGCTTCAGGCTACCTGAAAACAGGTTTCCGTAGAAACCGGGTTTCTGCAAAACGAAAACATGCATGGCAACGAAGTGAAAAATAACAGCCTGCCAAACAGCTTGCCATTTTCAGGTAGCCCCTGCGGCGGGAGTCTACCTGAAAGAAAACAGAGGATTGCGGCGCGGCCCGAAACCGCCAGCGCCGCGTTAAGCACCCAATAGGAGAAACGCGATGGACATCAAACGACTGAAATATTTCTGCACCGTGGTGGAATGCGGCAGCTTCACCAAGGCTGCGGAAACGCTGCATATTTCCCAGCCACCCTTAAGCAAGCGCGTGCAGGAGCTGGAGCAGGAAATCGGCACGCCGCTGCTGTTTCGCGACGGTGGGCGCATCCGTCCCACGCCCACCGGTTTCTTCCTTTATGAGCGCGCGCTGGAAATCTTGGTGGGCATCGGCAATATCGAACGCGACACGCTGGTTTTCGCCCAACAGCAGCAGCACGTGTTGCGCATCGGGCTCACCCATCTCTATCAAAAATATTTCACCCCGCTGATTATGGCCATCCGCCGGCAGTATGCCGACACGGAAATCAATGTGTTGGTGTCCGATTCCAGCCACCTGGAAACGCTGCTGAACAATCAGCTGATAGACATCGCGCTGATTCAGCAGCCGAAACGGCTGGAGCGCTACCGCTATCTGGCGCTGCCGGCGGTGTGGCTGGTGGCCGTGGTGCACCGCAGCCTGCTGCCAGAAGGCGCGCCCGAAACGATGACGCTGAAACAGCTGGGCGCGCTGCCGCTGATTTTGCTGCGCCGCAGCAGCGGGGTGGGCACGTTTGAACAATTGATGGATCAGATGCACAAGAGCGGCATTGTGCCGAAGGTGGTAATGGGAGTATCACAGCCGAGCGTGATTGTGGATTGGATTGAGTCGGGCATCGAGGTGGCAGCGCTGTTACCGGAATCGGAAGTATGTCCATCGCAGTTGCACCACAGCGTATTGGTACAAGTGTTGCCCAGCTTACAGGTGTTTTTCCCGGCGCTGGTAAAGCTGACCACTACGCCGGAAATCCGCGGGCTGGAGGAGGTGATGGCAAACGGTTATCCGTTTGTGGCGCCGCGTTGCCGGTGAGGGCGGGCGGGGTTTTCAGGTAGCCTTTTCAGTATTCATATCGAATGCGGGAAGGCTACCTGAAAATATTTGGCCGGCCGGGATGGGTTAGCTGTTTTCTTCGTTGCGCCGCCAATGGGTTTTGTGGGCGAAGATGGGGCGGTTGCTGGTGTGTTTGATGTAGTCGAGGCTGAGCTGCCAGATGTCGCTGGGGAAGACTTTGGCCACGGGGTGGGCTTGGGCGTAGAGCTCGAGTGCGGCGCGGCGTGCGGCGGGCTCGGTGAGGCATTCAGCGCGGGCGGCAAATTGGATGCCGCAGATGTCGCGGATGCGTGCGGGCTGGCCGGCGATGGTGCCGGCAATGCGGTGGTTGAGCAGCATGAGGCGGCCGTGGTGGGTGGTTTTGCTGGTGAGCACGATGAGGCGGGCAGCGGCTTCGTCGAATACGTAGAAGCAGCTGGCGCTCCACAGTTCGCCGTTGTGGCTGGCGGCGAGGCTGACGACGTGGTGTCCGGCAAGGAAGGTGCGGATGTGGGTGGGCAGGGGCGGCATGGTGTGTGGGCGAGTGTGGGTGGTGGGAAGGCTGCCTGAAAATATAGTGGATTAAAATCAGAATGCTACTGCGTTGACTCGCCTTGCTACTGCTTGTACTGTCTGCGGCTCGCCGCCTTGTCCCATTCTGATTTTAATCCACTATAGGTGCTGCAAAAATGGTGCAAACGGCTTTGCGTGGCGAATGGTAGTAGCTGGGCGGGAAACGGTATAGCGGGCTACCTGAAAATGGGTGAAGCGGATTTCGCTAAAACGAGGGTTTGGCAGGACTTCGGCAAAGTGGAAAATATGGGGCGAAAGGAAACGGCGCGGCAGGTTTCAGGTAGCCTGCCGTGCCGTTTGGTTTCGCCGGGAGTTTGACGTTTGATAGTGAAAACGAGGCTGCCAATAAGAAGGCGAGTTTCTGTGCAGCCCACACAGGTTTTCAGGTGGCCTGGAGGCTAATGCCCGGCGACGTAGGTTGCCCACAAATATGAAATGGGCATTGCCAGTATCAAGGCAGGCAGCATATTGGCTACAGGGAAGGATTTGATACCGGTAATCCGGAGACCGGTAGCCACCATAATCAGCCCGCCAGCAGCGGCAAAGTCGGCACGCATTTCGGGGGTGGTGAGCGGCACAATCAGCCCAGCCAACGTAGCCAGTGTGAGCTGAATGGCCAGTTGCGGAACGGCGATGGCGGATACGGCGTAGCCTAGCGTGATGGCGAAGATGCCGGCGGTAAAGAAGTCCAAAATGGCTTTGATGTAGAGGATGGAGGGATCGCCAGTCATGCCTTCGTGCATAGAGCCGAATACGCCAGTACCGCTGGCGCAAAATAATACCAAGATGGCAACAAATTTATCCAAAAATTCTTCATGCGACAAAGTGCCATTGGAAGGCAGGAATTTGTCAATCAGAGTACGGGTAGAGGCAGCCAGCTTGTTGATGTTTTTTTCGATGTAACACAACTCGCCGATAGTTAAGCCGATAACCGAAGCCAACACTACTGCAGCATAGTATTTTACGCCCGGGATAGCCATGATACCCAAACCAATGGAACATAAACCAAACAAAGGGTTGAGGCCGACGCGTACGCGTTCAGGCAGCTTGTTGCCGGCAAAAGCACCAAGGAGTCCGCCGATCACGACGGCGCTACCATTTACAAAAGGGCCAATAAGCATGATATTCTCCTAAATTAAATGAGTTATTCTGCTCCGCCGCTCCAGCGCGGCAGGTGCCGCACGGAAATGCCGAACAAATCCAGCGCGCGGCCGACGCTGTGGGTGAGGATGTCGTCCAGCGTTTGCGGGCGGTGGTAGAGCGCGGGCACGGGCGGGAAGATGATGCCGCCCATTTCGGTAACGCGGCGCATGTTGTCGATATGGGCGAGGTTGAGCGGCGTTTCGCGCGCCATCAGCACCAGCTTCCTGCGTTCTTTGAGCACCACGTCGGCGGCGCGGGTGAGCAGGTTGTCGCTCAGGCCGTGGGCGATGGCGGCCAGGGAACGCATGGAGCAGGGCGCCACCAGCATGCCGAGGGTTTGGAACGAGCCGCTGGAAATAGATGCGCCCAAATCCTGAATCGGGTGGACTACATCGGCCATGGCCAGCACTTCTTCGCGGCTGTAGGGCGTTTCCAGCGAGCGGGTCATTTCCGCGCCTTTGGAGATAACGAGGTGCACTTCCAGATCGGGCACGGCCTGCAAGAGCTGCAAGGCTTTGTGGCCGTATTGGAAGCCGCTGGCACCGCTGATGCCGAGGATGATGCGTTGTTTGCCCATGATTGCTCCTTGGGTGGATGGGTGGTGGCGCTGGGTGCGCCGCTGTTTTTGGTTTTTCAGGTAGCTTCAACGCGGTTTGGCCGCAGGGGCTTGAGGCTACCTGAAAATCAGCCGGTGCCATTTAAAAGTCCGGTAGGAAGCGTTTTACGTCCACTTCCATAAATTTGCAGCGCTGGAAGTGTTCTTTCAGGTGCAGCGGCACGGTGCAGTCGAAAATGGTTTTGCACGATGTGCCTTCCTGAATCAGGCGGTTGCTGAACGCGGGCGACTGCGAGGGGTCGAGCGGGTGGCAGCGCACGCCGGGGATGAAGATGGTGTCGTTGTCGCCCTGGTAGCGCGTTTGCATGGCCCACAAGACGTCGTCGGTGTCGAAAATGTCCACGTCTTCGTCCACCAGAATCACGTGTTTCAGCTCGGGGAAGGCGGAGAAGGCGAGTAGGGCGGCCTGGCGCTGGCGGCCTTCGTCGGCGGGGGTGGTTTTCTTAAACTGCATCACGGCCAAGAGTTTGCCGCCGCCGGAAGAATGCGCAAACACGTTTTGCAGGCGGCCGGGCATGGCGCGTTCCACCATATCGAGGATGCTGGCTTCGGTGGGGATGCCGGCCATGTTCACATGCTCTTCGCCCGGGCCCATGGTGGTGCGCAGAATCGGGTTTTTGCGGTGGGTAACCGCTTTCACTTTGATCACGGGTAGGGCGGGCTTGGCGTCGCCGGTGTAGCCGGGGAATTCGGGCATGGCTTTGCCGGTGTTGCTGTTTTGGTCTTCGCGCACGCGCACATCGGGCAGCAGCTCGCCTTCAATCACCACTTCGGCATGGGCGATGGCGCGCTCGTTGATGGTGAGGCACTTGGCCATTTCCACGCCGTGACCGCGCAGGGCGCCGGCAATGCTCAATTCGTCGAAGCCCAGCGGGGTGGTGGGCGGCTCGAAGCAGGCGGCCATTTCGATGGCGGGATCCACGCCGATGCTGATGGAAATCGGCAGCGGCTTGCCAGCGGCTTCGGCTTTCTGGCGGAAGGCGTCGATGTGGCGGCCGGGGGTGAGCCACATGGAAAGCTCGTCTTTGCCCTGCACGCACAGGCGGTGGATGGTGATGTCGGATTTGCCGGTGTCGGGGTCGGAAGCATAGCACAGACCCATGGTGAAATAGGGGCCGGCGTCTTCCACGGTGTTGGTGGGGGCGGGCAGCAGGGTGCGCAGGTCGAAACTGGGGTCGCTGGCCAAGTGCACCACTTCCTGGCATTGCGGTTTCTGCTCGGCGCCAAGCAGCACTGGCGGAATCGGGTTTTGCACGGAATCTTTGAGCAGGAAGCCCAGCCGTTCGGGCGGGCAGTTAAGGAATTGGCCGACACGTTTGCGCGAGCCCACCAAGCCGATGGCCACCTGAATGCCGGGATAGCCTTTCACCTTGTTAAACACCATGGCGGGGCCGTTTTTGCGGGTGGGGCGCTGGCAGGTGCCGCCGGCGCCCACGTAGCGGTACACACCCGAGAGCTCGGCAATCGGATCGACTTCCACATCGGTGGACACCAATTCGCCGGGCAGGGTTTTTAAAAGCTCGAGTGCGGAGCGCAGGTCGTGCACGGGGGATTTTTGCGGGTTCGGCATTTTCTACACCTCTCTGTTGCGTTGGGGAAAGTTCGGAATGCTGTTGCAGTATAGGCGCGCGGGAGATAGCGGGGAAATACCGTTTTGTTTGCAGGGGAATACCGAAACGGTATGGCGGGAAGGCGGACGGTTGGCTGTGTGGGTTTGATATTTTTGGCTTTGTTGCAGACCGATATTTTTCAGGTAGCCTGCATACGTGCGAATGAGGCTACCTGAAAATTTGCGGCTGCGTTTAGCCTGCCTTGAGCGCGCGCTGGCGGCGGGTTTCGGCCAAGACCATGCCGGTGCTCACCGACACGTTGAGGCTTTCCACCGTGCCGAGCATGGGGATGGATACCAGCGCGTCGCAGTGTTCGCGGGTGAGGCGGCGCATGCCTTCGCCTTCGTTGCCCATCACCCAGGCCACGGCGGCGGGGATATCGTAGTGGAACAGGTCGGCCTCGCCGCCCATGTCGGTACCCACGATCCAGATGTCGCGCTCTTTGAGCTCGCGCAGGGTGCGGGCGAGGTTGGTTACGGCGATGTAGGGCACGGTTTCGGCGGCGCCGCAGGCCACTTTGCTCACGGTGGCGTTGAGGCCGACGCTGCGGTTTTTCGGGGCAATCACGGCGTGCACGCCCATGGCGTCGGCCACGCGCAGGCAGGCGCCGAGGTTGTGGGGGTCGGTGATGCCGTCGAGGATGAGCAGCAGGGGCGGCTCGCTGAGGTTGTCGAGCACGTCGTCGAGGTGGACGTGGTTGTGCGAGGCGTCGATGAAGCCGGCGATGCCTTGGTGGCGGGCGTGGCGGCAGAGGTTGTCGAGGCGGGCGGCTTCCACGAAGTGAACGGGGATATTGGCTTTGGCGGCTTTTTCCAGCGCTTGGCGCATGCGTTCGTCGTGGCGGCCGGCGAGGGCGTAGAGTTCGGTGAGGCTTTTGGGGTTTTGCCACAGGCGGGCATTGACGGCGTGGAAGCCGTAGATGAGGCGGCGGTTGGACATGGGTTGGGCTTTCGGGGTGTTGTTCGGTAATGTGGTTTGCGAGATGGGTTTCAGGTGAATTTCAAGTTTCAGGTAGCCTTTTGCTATTCGCGTTTTATCCACCCTTGCGCCTTATGTCGGCGCGGGCACCTACTTTTCTTTGCTTCGTCAAAGAAAAGTAGGCAAAAGAAAGACGACTGCGGGCACAGGTTTGCTGCGCAAACTTCCCTCACTCTGCACGGTTTTTTGGGCGGGCTCGCAACTTGCGGCTGCGCCGCTTCGAACATGCAAGCCTTTGTTTCCCGAAAAGCCGTGCTCCGTTCGGCTGCGCCAGCAGGGGTAGCGCAGCATTGCACGTTTGTGGGGAATTGTTTGTTTTGGAATTTGTATATCGTTAAAGGCTACCTGAAAAATTGGGTTTGCTTGAAGCTTAATCCTTCTTGGGAGAGGACGGCAAAGCGCTGAGTTTGCATCAAGCAGACGATATTTCTATCTATCCGGCGGCGGCAGAGGTTTCAGGTAGCCTCATGCGGCAGCGGGTTTATTCCGGCCACAGTTTTTGGAAGGCGCGCACGGCGGCGGCGGGGTCGGGCGCTTGGGTAACGGCGCTGACCACGGCCAGCGAAGACACGCCGGTGGCGAGCACGGCTGGGGCGTTTTCCAGCGTGATGCCGCCGATGGCCACGGTGGGCGTGCTGCCGGCCAGTTGCACGTAGCGGCGCAGTTTTTCCAGCCCCTGCGGCTCGGTGGGCATGGCTTTGGTGGCAGTGGCGAACACGGCGCCGCAGGCCACGTAGCTGGGGCGCACGGCCAGGGCGCGTGCCATTTCGGCTTCGTCGTGGGTGCTCAGGCCGAGGCGGATGCCGGCGGCGGCGAGGGAGGGGAAGTCGGCGCTATCCATGTCTTCCTGGCCGAGGTGCACGCCGTAGGCGCCTTCTTCCAGTGCGAGCCGCCAGTGGTCGTTGATGAAGAGCTGGCTGTTTGAGCCGCGGGCGGCGGCCACGGCGCGGCGCACTTCTTGTCGCAGGGCTTCGCCGCTGAGGGTTTTGCTGCGCAACTGCACGGTGTCGGCGCCGGCGGCCACCATGCGCGCCACCCAATTGGCATCGGGCACCACGGCGTAGAATTTGAGCGGGCGGGCAATCGGGGGGAAGGGGAGCATGGCGGGCGGCCTGTGGGTGGTGGACGGGCGGGTATTATAGCGCAGCGGGAAAGGCTGCGGCGGGTTTGTGAGGGGGAAGGCTACCTGAAAATGTGGGGCTTGGCTTGGTAGGAACGCGGCCGGGCGAAGGCAAGATGTTTTTCAGGTAGCCTGTTTGGGAGTTGTATGGTTGGTTTTAAATGCAGTCATCCGAAGGTGGCTGACAATCGAGCCGTACTGTGCCACCAACTTACGGTAATTTCAACACACAGCCGCCCGAAGGCGGCTGATATAAGGACTACCGCGACATCGACGAGCTGCTGGTTTCAACACACAGCCAATTGAAATCAGCTGAAACAGCCAACAGAACTATACCCCATCACCCGCATCCCATACAGGCTACCTGAAAAAATCCAGCCTCCGTTCCGCCGAAATCCGAACTTTTTCAGGTAGCCTCTTCCCCTTCACTCCCGTGTGCGGAACCCGCCAAAATAAAGGGCTCCAGCTCTTCCGCCCGCGCCTGCCAGCCGTTTGGCACGGAGAGTTTGCAATGCGTTTGCAGGTTGGCGGCGGCGAGGCAGCCGTGCTGTTCGTTTGCCCACAGCGGCCACAGCGCGCGCATAAAGGGCGGCACTTTTTTCTCTTGCAGCAGGCGGCTGATTTTCTTGCGGCCGTGCGGCAGCGGCAGGATGTCGCCCGGCTCGGGGGTGCGCCAGATACCGCTCTCGGGGCGGATCAGGTTTTCAGGTAGCCCGTGCGGGGCGGGCTGCCAGGCGGGTTGGGCAAAGGGTTGGCCGTTTGCCTGCGCATTGGGCACGGCAAACAGGCGGCCGGCATAGAGGACGGCGCGGCCGCGCGGCAGCGGCCATTCGGCCTGCAAGACGGCGGGGTTGGCCAGCGTGTCGGCAAACTGCCGCACGCCGGCGGCGGAGGGGCTGCCGAGATGGTGGCGGCGGGCGAAAACATGCAGTTGGTGCGCCTGCCGCAAGGGGCTGAGCTGCCGCCAAGAGGCTACCTGAAAACGGCCGGCGGCATCGTATAGGCTGCGGTGTTCGCTTTCGGTGTAGTCGTCGAGCAGCGCCAAATCGCGTTGCAGCTGGCTCACGCTGGAGAGCAGCTGGCTTTGGAGCTTGGGCATACGCTCCTGCCAGGGCGGCAGGCCATGCCGGCGCAACCAGTTGCGCAGCAGGGTGGTGTCGGCATTGCTGTCGTCTTCCACCCAGGGCAGGCGGTGCGCGCGGGCATATTCCACCAATTCGGCGCGGGAAACGGCCAGCAGCGGGCGCCACAGGCTGACACGTTCGTTCAGCGCGCGCAGGGCGGGCATGGCGGCGAGCGCGCGCAGGCCGCCGCCGCGCAGGGCGGCCAGCAGCAGGGTTTCGGCCTGGTCGTCGGCGTGATGCGCCAGGGCGACGGCGTCGGTGCGGCTGCGGGCGAAGCAGCGGTAGCGTTCGGCGCGGGCGGCGGCTTCCAGCCCGAGCCCGCCAAATTCCACCCGCACGCGTTCCACCCGCAGCGGCACTTGCCACTGTCCGCACAGTTCGCGGCAAAATGCCGCCCATTCATCGGCGGCGGCATCGAGGCCGTGGTGCACGTGCACTGCGCTCAATTCCAGCGGCAATTCGTTGCGCAGGCTGCACAAAATATGCAGCAGCACCACGGAATCCACCCCGCCGGAAAAGCCGGCTTCCACGGCAAAACGGCCGGCTTTCTCGGCCGGCCATTGCTGGGCAACGAGTTGCCGCAAGGGGTTATTTTTCGGTGTATTTGCCATAGGCCATGATGCGGTCGAAACGCTTGGCGAGCAGTTGGTCGATGGGCTGGTGTTCTAAATCGTCCAGCTGCTGGCGGATGGTTTTGCGCACGTTGTTCATCACTGCTTCGTAGTCGCGGTGGGCGCCGCCCAGGGGCTCGGGGATGACTTGGTCGATCAGCTCCAAGGTTTTCAGGCGCTTGGCGGTGATGCCGAGGGCTTGTGCGGCATCGGGGGCTTTTTCGGCGGTTTTCCACAGGATGGAGGCGCAGCCTTCGGGGGAAATCACGGAATAGGTGGAATATTGCAGCATGTTTACGGCATCGCCCACGGCAATGGCCAGCGCGCCGCCGGAGCCGCCTTCGCCGATTACGGTGCAGATTACGGGCACACGCAGGCGGGTGAGCTCGTAGAGGTTGCGGCCGATGGCTTCGGATTGGCCGCGCTCTTCGGCGCCGATGCCGGGGTAGGCGCCGGGGGTGTCGATGAAGGTGAGCACGGGCAGGCCGAATTTTTCCGCCGTTTGCATCAGGCGCAGGGCTTTGCGGTAGCCTTCGGGGCGGGGCATGCCGAAGTTGCGGCGGATTTTGGCTTTGGTGTCGCGGCCTTTTTGGTGGCCGACCACTACTACGCTCTGGCCTTCGAATTTGGCCAGGCCGCCCACGATGGCGTGGTCGTCGGCATAGTGGCGGTCGCCGTGCAGCTCTTCGAAATCGGTGCACAGGGCTTCGATGTAGTCGAGTGTGTAGGGGCGCTGGGGATGGCGGGAAACCTGCATGATTTGCGCGGGGGTGAGCTTGGCGAAGATGCTTTTGGTGAGCTCGTTGCTTTTCTTTTGCAGGCGTTCGATTTCTTCGGAAATGTCGAGAACGGAGTCGTTTTGCACGAAGCGCAGTTCGTCGATTTTTTGCACCAGTTCGGCAATGGGCTGTTCGAAATCGAGAAAAATCTGTTTCATGGGTTTGTTTCCTTGTTTGCGGCAGCCGGCTGTGTGGGCGCGGCGGCGAAACATGCTCCGGCGGCGGGGCGCGGCGGGAGGCGTTTCTTAACATGATTTAGCCGTATAAACCGCCGCAATGATACGCTAAGATGCGCGGTTTGTGCAGCTATTGCTGCTGATTTTTCGATATATGGGGTGGTTTCAGGCGGCCTCTTGCGGGGCTAACTATTTTGTTGTGCTTGGGCTTTTGCTAAATTTTGTTATGCGGTGGCATCAAGAGCGGCGGCTCGAAATTTTTCAGGTAGCCTGTGTGGTGCGGCAGGGGATGTAAACAATACGACAGGCTACCTGAAAAAGTTTTCAGGTAGCCTGTGTGGGTTTGGGCTATTTGCTGTCGCTGCTGCCGCGACGTGAAAACTGGATGCCGAGCTGTTTGAGCTTGCGGTAGAGGTGGGTGCGCTCGAGCCCGACTTTCTGCGCCACTTTGCTCATGTTGTGGCCTTCTTGGGCAATATGGTATTCGAAATAGCGCCGCTCCAGGTCTTCGCGCAGCTCGCGCAGGGGCAGGTCGAAGTTGAAGCCGCCCACGAGCTCGGAGGGTTGGCTGGGGGCAAACTGGCTGAGCACGGCCTGCACGTTTTCCAGGCCGATTTCTTTGCTCTCGGCGGTGAGCATGATGCTTTTCACCACGCTGCGCAGCTGCTCGAAATTGCCGGGCCAGTCGTATTGGCGCAGGGCGTTGAGTGCGGCGGTATTGAATTTGACGGCGGTTTTGCGGCTCTCGGAAAATTCCTGAATCAGCTGTTCCACCAGAAAGACGATGTCTTCCGGCTGGCTGCGCAGCGGGGGGATGCTGACCATGATGGTGGAGAGGCTGTTGAGCAGGCGGCTGTCGTAATCCGGGCTGGTGAGCAGGTCTTGCACGGGCTGGCTGCAGGCGCAGATGATGCGCACGTTGTAGCGGTCGGCCTTGCCGAGCAGGAAGAGGATACCTTGCTGGATGCTTTTGCCGTATTGGGCGATGTCGCCTAAGTAGAGCACGCCGTTGCTGGCTTTTTGCAGCAACTCGATGGGGCTGCTGCTGATCTGCTCGATTTTGCTGGGCTCCACCCAGGGGGCGTTGCCGGTTTGGAAGTAGTGCGCCACCATTTCGAAGGGGGAGCCGGGCTCGCCGGCCAAGAGCACGGGGGCTTGGGTGCGGGCGGCGCGTTCGAGCTGCTGGTTGAGCTGTTTGACGGCCTCGCTGGTGCCGAGTTTGTCCAGCGACATGGTGGAGGCGGCCTGCATGGCGCTGTGCTTGAAGGCGCGTTCTACGGCGGCCAAGAGCTTTTGCAGGGCGATGGGCTTTTCCAAGAAATCCAGCGCGCCGATTTTGGTGGCTTCCACGGCGGTGTCAATGCTGGCGTGGCCGCTCATCATCACCACGGGCATGTTGAGCTGGCCGGATTTGGCCCACTCCTTCAGAAGTGTAATGCCGTCGCAATCGGGCATCCAGATATCCAGCAGCACCATGGTGGGGCGGGTCTGGTTTCGCAGTTGGCGGGCTTCTTCGGCGTTTTCGGCCAAGGTAACCGAATAGCCTTCGTCTTGCAGGATTTCCGACAGCAAATCGCGGATGCCCACTTCGTCATCGACAATCAAAATATCACTGCTGCGCATCGTTTTCCATCAGTAGGGGTAAAGTAATTTTCACACAGGCGCCGCCTTCGGGGCGGTTGGCCAGCGATATGCGGCCGTTGTGTTCGTCTATGATTTTTTTCACCACGGGCAAACCGAGGCCGGTGCCGCCGGGTTTGTCGGTGATATAGGGTTCGAAGGCTTGGCGGAGCATGTCTTCGCTAAAACTTTTTCCGTTATTGCAGATGGTTAGGACGATTTTCCCGTCTTCTACTTCGGTGGCGACGCCAACTTTCGGCTGCTCGTCGGCAGCGGCGGCTTCGGCGGCGTTTTTCAGGATGTTGTGCAAAACCTGCCGCATAGCGCCAGCATCTGCTTCGATTACGGCTTCTATATTACTGAAATCGGCGCTAAATGTACAATTTGAGCCTTCATACAGCACCAGAATTTCTTCGATTAGGCGGTGCAAATCGATTTTTTCCAGCTTGAGTTTGGGGGCTTTGGCGTAGTTGCGGAAGGCTTCGACCATGTCTTTCATGGCGGCCACTTGGTTGATGATGGTGTCGGTGGCGCGCGCGAGCATAGCGGCGTCTTTGCTGCCGAGCTTGCCGCCGAGTTTCCAGGCCAGTCGTTCGGCGGAGAGCTGGATGGGGGTGAGCGGGTTGCGGATTTCGTGCGCCAGGCGTTGTGCCACTTCGCCCCAGGCGGCTTCTTTCTGCGCCTGCACTAGTGCGGTGACGTCGTCGAACACGAGCACGGTGCCGGCGCCGTTGTCTTCGGGCAGGGGGGTGGCTTTGCCCAGTAGGATGCGCGATTCGTCGGGGGCGGCGTAGGTGAGCTGCACGGGTTTGCTGCTCTTGGCGGTGTCGAGGATGGCGAGCAGGGCTTGTGCGGCCAGCGCGGGGGCGACGCCCAGATGCTGCCATTCGTGGAGGTTGCGCTCGCGGCAGGGCTCCAGGTTGAGCATGAGGATGTGTTCGGCGCTGCTGTTGTAGGTTTTCAGGTAGCCTTTTTCGTCGAGGGTGAGCACGCCGCTGGTGAGGCTGGAGAGTACGCATTCAAGATAATGGCGGGCAGCTTCTTGTCGACTGTATGAGGTGTTGAGCTCGGCGGTCATGTGGTTGAACAGGGTGGTGAGGCGGCCGAGCTCGTCGTTGCGGTATACGGCGAGCTGCTGGGAATAGTCGCCCTGCGCCACGGAGCGGGCGCCGGCGGCTAGGGAGAGGATCGGCGCGGTGAAGCGTTGGGCGAAATAGAGGGCGATCACGAGCGCGAGCAGGATGGCCAGCAGGGTGGCCATCAGCAGGGTGAAGAGGAAGAAGGTTTGCAGGCCTTGTTTGGCATAGCTGATTTCGGCATAGCGGGCGCGGGCGGCTTCAATCAGGGTGGCGTCGTCGGCCACCTGTTTTTGCACGGGCTGGCGGAAGAAGAGGATGTAGTGTTGGCCGTGCAGCTCGGGCAGGGCGAGCCAGCCTTGGGCATAGAGCGTGTTGCTTACGCTGGCCAGGCTGCGGGCGGTGCCGGTGCTTTGCACTTCTTTGAGGATGTCTTGGGTGAGTTCGGGCTGGGGCAGGGTGTCGGCGCCGGACTGGCGGTATTCGGCGGCAGGGGACATGTTTTGCGTGTCGAACAGCGCCAGCTGGGCGAAACCGCTGTTTTCGGCCAGCTGGCCCAATGCTTGGCGCGCGTCTTGTTGCAGCGACATTTCGCCGATTAAGGCTACCTGAATTCCGGCGGCCTTGCGCACGGAAGTATCCAGCGCCAAATCCAGCGCCGATTTGCTCAGACTCAGGCTGCGCTCCAGCGCTTCTTCGGTTTCGTTGCCAAACCAGGAATTGATGCTGTGCGAAATAAACTGCGCTGACACGCCGAATAAGAACAGGCCGGGCAAAATCGCCACCAGCATAAACATCAGCGCCAGGCGGGTGGCAATTTGCGAGCCGAACACCCGTTGGCGCCGGCTGTGCCACAGTTTCCACAGCTGGGAAATCAGGATGGTGAGCAGAATGCCCAAAAGGGCGGCGCTGAAGGTGAGAATCCACCAGAAATACTGCGCCAGCTTGCTGGCGTGGCCGGTGGCGAGCGCCAACACATACAGAGCCAGTATGCCCAGAACCGCAATGAAAATCAGCAGACGGCGCATCGTTTCCCCTTCTACTGGCTGATGAGCAACTTGCGCCAGCCGGAATCAATCTGCCAGCTCTTGGAAGTTTCACCGTTGATTTGGAACGGGCGGGGCAAATCGCTGATGCTCAGGCTCAGGCGCACATCGGCGGCCACCTCGGCAGGCGCGGTGCCGGAGAGCACACCTTTATCGAGCACCTGCCAGTTGGCTACTGCGCCAACGGCCCTCAGGGCGGTGGGCAGGGTACCGTATTCGGTGGAAAAGGTGCCCACGCTCACGCGGTAGCGGTTGGTGAGCGGGTGGTAGGCCAGCTTATAGTTGATGGTTTGCGGGGAACCGACCAGCTGGCCGAGCCGCCAGCGGTAGGCGGCCAGCGTGGGCGATTGCAGGCGGTAGCTCAGTTGGAAGTTGAGCGGCACGCCTTGCTTGAGGGCTACCTGAAGCTGCTCGGGCAGCTCGGTTTGAAAGCGGCTGTTCACCGACAGGCGGCCATCTGCCGTGAGTGTGGCGGTGGAGCGGGTGGCGCTGATGCCGTCTGCCTGTGCGCCCACGGTTGCGAGAGCCAGCAGGCAGCAGGCCAGCAGGCTAAGCAGTTTTGTCGATAAGCGCGTAATAGAAGCCATCTTGATGCGGATTGGGTAATAGGGTTTCGCTGCGCCGGCAGGAGGCGTCGGCGTGGCGTTGCAAAAAGGCTTGCAGCTGGCTGCCGTTTTCTTCGTGAAACAGCGAGCAGGTGGAAAACAGCATGCGGCCGCCGGGCTTGAGCGTTTGCCACAGGGCGTCGAGCAGGCCGGCCTGCTGGGCGGCGGTGTTGGCGGCATCCTGCTCCCGGCGCAGCCATTTGATGTCGGGGTGGCGGCGCACCACGCCGGAGGCGGTGCAGGGCACGTCGGCCAAAACGGCGTTGAACGGCGAACCATCATAACACGAAGCCCATTGCCGTGCGTCGGCGGCGTGGGTTTCGGCGTGCAAGCCGAGCCGCTTGAGGTTGTCGCGCACTTGTTGCAGGCGTTCGGGGGCGATGTCGAGGGCGGTGAGCTGGCAGTCTGCCCATTCGAGCAGGTGGCCGCTTTTGCCGCCGGGTGCGGCGCAGGCATCGAGCACGCGTTCGCCGGGCTGCACGTTGAGCCAGGCGGCGGCCTGTTGCGCGCCCCAATCTTGCATGGATATGGCGCCTTCGGCAAACAGGGGCAGGGCGGATACGGGCACGGGCACGGCAAGCATGACGGCATGGCTGCCGAGGATTTCGCCTTGCATGTCTTGCGCGGCCAGGATTTTCAGGTAGCCTTCCGCGGTGGTGTAGCGGCGGTTTATGCGCAGGGTCATGGGTGGGCGGCTGTTGAAGGCTTCGGTGATTTGCTGCCAGTGGCCGGGGTAGTCTTGCTGCAGGCGGGCGAGCCACCAGCCGGGCAGGTTGTGGCGGCCTTCGGGGCTTTGCCGGGCTTGCTGCATGAGGCTGTCGCGCTCGCGCAGGAAGCGGCGCAGCAGGGCGTTGGTGAGGGCTTTGTATTGGCCTTTGCCGATTTTGCCGGCGGCGCGCACGGCTTCGTTGACCACGGCGTGGGCGGCGTTGCGGCTGTAGGCGAGCTGGTAGAGCGCCACCAGTATCAGGCTACGGATGTCGGCGCGGGGCAGGGGTTTGTTGAGCATGAGGCCGAGCAGGGCGCGTAGGCTACCTGAAAAACGCTGGCAGCCGTAGGCGATGTCTTGCAGGGCGCCGCGTTCTTGCGGGGTGAGTTGCGGGTGGGCGTGCCAGATTTCGGCCAGCACGTCGGAGAGGTTGCGGCCGGCTTCGACGGCGGCCACGCTGTGGGCGGCGAGGGTTTGGACGTTGGCTAGGCTCATGCGTTTTCCGCTCCGAAGCGGCTGCCGGCGGCAACGGGGTGGCCGGCCAGGAAGGCGGCGGCTTCCATACGGGCGCTGCCGGCGGGTTGCAGGGTTTGGATGAGTAGGGAACTGCTGCCGCAGGCTACCTGAATGCCGTTTTTATCGGCTTGCAATATGCTGCCGGATTGGCCGCCGGCTGCGCAGATTTGCGCCGACCAGATTTTCATCGGTTTGCCGCGGTAGTTGCACCAGGCGCCGGGCACAGGGTTGAAGGCACGGATGCGGCGTTCGATGGCTTCAGCGGGCTGGCTCCAATCGATTTCGGCATCGGCTTTGCTTAATTTGTGGGCATAGGTGATGCCGTGTTCGGATTGGGGCTGGGCAGTGCGTTGTGAAAAGTGTTGCAAATCGGCAACAATAGCGCGGGCGCCGATGGCGGCCAGTTTGTCGTGCAGGGTTTGCGCGTTGTCGGCGGGGAGGATGGGGCAGGGGTGGCGGCTGACTACGGCGCCGGTGTCGAGCCCGGCGTCCATCTGCATGATGCAGATGCCGGTTTCGCTGTCGCCGGCTTCGATGGAGCGTTGGATGGGGGCAGCGCCGCGCCAACGGGGCAGCAGGGAGGCGTGGATGTTGAGGCAGCCGTGGCGCGGAATATCCAGCACGGCTTGCGGCAGCAGCAGGCCATAGGCGGCCACGACCATCACGTCGGCTTCGAGCGAACGCAGCATTTCCTGCGTGGCTTCAACTTTCAGGCTTTCGGGTTGGGCTACCTGAAAACCGAGTTCGAGCGCGGCTGTTTTCACCGGCGAGGCTTGCAGTTTCATGCCGCGGCCTTTGGGGCGGTCGGGCTGGGTGAGCACCAGCGGAATGTCGAACCCGGCTTCGGCGATGGCGCGCAGGGCGGTGGCGGCGAAATCGGGTGTGCCGGCAAAAATTACTTTTCGAATCATGATTTTCAGGTAGCCTCTTGCTGTGTTTACAGCGTGTGTTTGTCGAGTTTTTTCATTTTGGTTTTGATGCGTTCCTGCTTCAGGCGCGACAGGTATTGCACGAAAACTTTGCCGTCGAGGTGGTCGATTTCGTGCTGGATGCAGATGGCCTGCAGGCCGTCTGCATGGATGGTGTAGGGCTGGCCGTCAAGATCCAGCGCTTCGGCTACGATGGTTTCGGCGCGGGTGACTTTGTCGTACACGCCGGGCACCGACAGGCAGCCTTCTTCATACACGGTTTCGCCGTTGCGCTCGAGAATCACCGGATTGATAAGCACTTGCAGCTGGTCGCGGCTCTCAGACAAATCCATCACCACCACGCGCTCGTGTACGTCCACCTGGGTGGCGGCCAGGCCGATGCCTTTGGCCTCATACATGGTTTCGGCCATGTCGGCCACCAGTTGTTTGATGCGTTCGTCTACCTTCTCCACCGGCTTAGCCACCAGGTTCAAACGGGGGTCGGGATAGCGCAGAATGTTCAGTAAAGCCATTTGATCTCTCTCTTCAGTGTGTAAGATAGTTACGTTCTTGTTACGGTTGTAACGGTTTTTTCGCCTGAATACTGGCGCAAGATACCTAAAATGTTCTATGATTCCGTTAATTTCATCAACAACAACGTAAATAAAGCGTTATCAGGTTCGTTAATCCTAAAGGGAAGCTCTCTCATGAGAAAACATATTATAACCTTGCTTTGCGCCATTGGCTTGACTGTTTCCGCACTGTCCGCCGAGGCCGCGCCCAATCTGCGCGTGCGCCCCAACGCTCCCGCACGCTACACCGTGCGCAGCGGCGACACGCTGTGGGGTATTTCTGGCAAATACCTCTACCGTCCGTGGCAATGGCCGCGGCTGTGGGGCGCCAACCGCCGCACCATCCGCAACCCGCACCTGATTTACCCGGGGCAGGTCTTGGTGTTGCATTATGTCAACGGCCAGCCGCGCCTGCGCGTTGAAGGTGGCAGCATCCCCACCATAAAATTACAGCCGCGCGTACGTGAAACTTCTGCTGGCTACGGCATCTCCACCATCAACATCAACTATTACCGCATGTTTATGAAACATCCGCAGGTAATTGCCCGACGCACTACCCAAGACGCACCGCGTATCATCGCCGGCCCCGAAGGCAAAACCATGTACTCCTTGGGCGACCGCGTGTATGCCTACGGCATTACCCAGCCCGGCGAATATCTGGTTTACCGCCCGATTAAAGACATCCGCGATCCGGAAACCGGCAAATTCATCGGCCAGCAGGTTGTGTTCAGCGGCAAACTGGCCACCCTGCCGGTAACCAGCAGCGCCTTGGCCAACCGCTCTGAGCGCGACAGCCGAGAACTGCCGGATAACCAGTATTACACCCGCCTGCATCCGCTGGTGAAAGTGCCCACCGAAACCGCACAAGCCTTGCAGATTCGCGAGCAGGTGGCTGAAATCCGCGAAGGCGACTACCTGATGTATTACAACGGCGAGGAAAACGCCTTCAACATGATGCCGCATGCGCCGGATAACCAGGTGAAAGCCGTTATCGTCGACGTATTGGACGGTATCAGCGAAGCCGGCCAGTTCAGCACCATTACCCTGAACAAAGGCTTGGCTGATGGTTTGGACAAAGGCACGGTGTTGAGCCTGTATCGTCAGAGCCGCCAAGTGCGCACCGATGTGACCAACCGCCCGACCATCAAATACGTGAACATCCCGTCCGAAGAAATCGGGTTGGCTATGGTTTACTCAGTGGGCGAACATGTTTCTTCCGCCATCATTCTGGAATCTACCGCCAACGTATCTATTGGTAATTTGGCCACCGAGCCAGGTCATGATTTGGACGACATGGGTACCGAACATCGTCATGCGCCCAACACGCCGCAAGGCCCGTATGAATACGAGCACCACCAGTATGATCTCCGCAGCAATATCGATCCGACCCGCTAAGTGTTGATCTGTTCGGTCATGAGGCTACCTGAAATTTTCAGGTAGCCTTTTATTGGGAGAAAGGGCATATTCAAGTTAATTCAAAGGGTTTGGTTGGGCAATTCAAACTTGTTTCAGCATTGCTGTGTTTCGTCCGTCTGCGGCTTAAATGAAGGCAGTGATGGGGCAGACAGAGCGCATCAGAGTGGTCGCCGCTGTATTATTTTTGGGCGCGTCGATGTTTTCCCTGCGCCCAATTAAATCAACTGTGTTTTCAGGTAGCCTGCTTCATGCGGAAGAGGCTACCTGAAAACTGTCTGTAAGTTGGTGTGCAGCATTTCAAACGCTGTGGCTGGGTGCGGCATTTTGCCAAGGTGCAACGTTACTTCAATACCCTGTTCTTCACCCAAACCAAACAGGCTACCTGAAAGCCGGATAAACCGTTTTCAGGTAGCCTGTGTCTGCGGGCAAACGCTTAATCGTCGAGCTGATCAGCCCGCGCCAGGATGGTGCGTTTGCCGTTGGTGTCGGCAGGAGAGACGATACCTTCGGCCTCCATCTGATCCACCAGCGTGGCGGCTTTGTTGTAGCCGATGCGCAGGTGGCGCTGGATGGAGGAGATGGTGGCTTTCTGCGTGCGTAGCACGATGGCCACGGCTTCGTCGAACAGCGGGTCTTTGGCGCTGCTGCCGATGCCGCTGTTGGCGTTGCTGAACAAATCGTCGCTGCCCACGCCGGAGGTGAGGATGTCGTCCACATAGTCGGGCGCGCCGAAGCCTTTGAGGTATTCGGCCACGCGCTGTACTTCGCTGTCGGCCACGAAGGCGCTGTGCACGCGCTGCGGATAGCCGGTGCCGGGCGGCAGGAACAGCATATCGCCTTGGCCGAGCAGGTTTTCCGCGCCCATTTGGTCGAGGATAGTGCGGCTGTCCACTTTGGAGGCTACCTGAAAAGCGATGCGGGTGGGGATATTGGCTTTGATCAGGCCGGTGATCACGTCCACGCTGGGGCGCTGGGTGGCGAGGATCAGGTGGATGCCGGCGGCGCGGGCTTTCTGCGCCAGGCGGGCAATTAGCTCTTCGATTTTCTTGCCGGAAGTCATCATCAGGTCGGCAAATTCGTCCACCACCACCACGATGTGCGGCAACCTGGTGAGGAGCTCGGGGTTGTCGGGGGTGAGGCTGAAGGGGTTGGTCAGGCGTTCGCCGCGTTCGGCGGCTTCTTTGATTTTCTGGTTGTAGCCGGCCAGGTTGCGCACGCCCACGTGGCTCATCAGGCGGTAGCGTTTTTCCATTTCGTTCACGCACCAGGTGAGCGCGTTGGCGGCCAGCTTCATATCGGTTACCACGGGCGCGAGCAAATGCGGAATGCCTTCGTAAACAGATAGTTCCAGCATTTTC
Source organism: Eikenella longinqua (assembly GCF_001648355.1). GTDB lineage: Bacteria > Pseudomonadota > Gammaproteobacteria > Burkholderiales > Neisseriaceae > Eikenella > Eikenella longinqua. The sequence goes on from NZ_LXSL01000014.1 coordinate 54,788, forward strand.
GGGTCAATCATAATTAGGCGCACTTCATCGGGCGTGGCCTTGAACAGCAGCGATAAAATCATTGCGTTCACGCCCACGGATTTGCCCGAGCCAGTGGTGCCGGCCACCAAGAGGTGCGGCGCCTTGGCCAAATCGGTTACCACCGGCTGGCCGGTGATGTCTTGCCCCAGTGCCAGCGTGAGCTTGGATTTGCTCTCGGTAAACACCGGCGAATTGAACACCTCGCTCAGGCGGATCATCTGCCGCTTGGGGTTGGGCAGCTCCAAGCCCATGCAGGTTTTGCCCGGGATGGTTTCCACCACGCGGATGGCAGCCACGCCGAGCGAGCGGGCCAAATCTTTTTCTAAGTTAATCACAGAGTTGCCGCGCACGCCCACATCCGGCTCGATTTCGTAGCGGGTAATCACCGGCCCGGCATAGGCGTCCACCACGTTCACTTTCACGCGGAATTCGGCCAATTTTTCTTCGATTTTGATGCTGTTGTCCAGCAGCTGCTCCTCGCTCAGGATGGCGTTGCTGTCGTGTTGCGAGGGCAGCAGCAGCTCGTTCATCGGCACATGGTATTCGCCGTAATCGGTAAACGATACGGCGGGCACGGCGGAAACGGGCGTGGCTTCCGGCGGCAAATCGGGCAACGGCGGAATGCTTGGCGCGGCTGCCTGATTCTGCCACGCGGCATCGGCCGCGCCTTGCTCTAAGGCCTGCTGCCATTCGTTGCCGTCGTCGAATTCGATGCTGTTGTCGGCAGCGGGCGCTTGCTCGGCCAGCGAATAGTCGGGGCGGAAATGGTAGCCGCTTTCGACAGCGGGCTCGGCGGGGCTGCCTATCGGCTCGGGAGCGGCAAGGGCAGGCTCGGGCTGGTTTTCGCCAATCAGCCAGGGCGGATTAGCGTTGTCGGGAGCGGGTTGGGCGAAGAAGCTTGGTTGTTCGGCAGACAGCGCCGACTCCTCCTCGGCTGGCGGAGCGGGCTGCCCATCCGGCACGGTAGCCGGCTCGAACGGGGTAAAGCGGGTGGAAATCGGCGCCATGCTGCTTTGCGTCGGTACCACCGGCATTTTTGCGCCCTGGCTGTGGCTCACGCGCGCCGCGGCAGGAATCACGCTTTCGCGCACGGTTTGGCGCTTGAAGCGGCTGCGCTGGCGGTTGGCCGGGGCGTCGGTTTTGGCCAGGTTGGCCAAGATTTCGTCTTCCCCGATCACGGCCAAATCCAACTGCTGCTGCGGCACGGCTGCCGGTTCGGCACTCGGGCGGGGCTGCTGGCGAGCGCGCAGGCGCTGGCGCAACAGGTTGTTGCGGATGTCGTCGTGGCTGATGGTGTGCAGCGGTTCGGCCGGCAGGTGGGCTTGGATTTTTTCGCGCACATATTGCAGCGCAGGGTCGGCCGGGGTGATTTCTTCGCGCGGGGTTTCGGGTTGCGCCGGAGATTTGATCGGCCAGTTCAGCACCACGGTTTCCAGCGGTTTGGCTTCGGCGCTTTCCTGCTTGTGCAGCATGCGCGTGGCTTCGGAAAGGGAAATCACGGCCGGTTCTTCGTCGGGCTGCTCGGAATTTTCAGGTAGCCTGTGGCGGGTGGCCTCGGCTTCGGTGATCACCGGTAAATCGGGTGCCGGCTCGGAGAGATGGAAGGGTTCGGCCGCTTCATTTTCGTTTTCTTCGGCGGTCGGCGGCTGGTCGGCCGGCAGGGCGTGGGCTTCGGCGGCAGGTTCGGCGGTTTCGTTTTGGTTTTGAACGGTTTGCTCCGGCGTGGTAATGGCGGTTTCGTCTTCCACTTCGGCAGCCAGATTGGCTTCTTCCGGGCTGAAAATCGGCAGTTCTTCTTGATTTTCGCTCACGTTGCGGCGGCGGGCTTTTTTACGGCTGCCCACGGTGAGCTGTTCGATTTTCTGGCGCAGTTCGTCTTGCACTTTTTGGTAGTGCAGCTTCACTTGGGTTTGCGCACGCTGCGGCAGCACATTGGGGCGGGCGGGCTGTTGCGGCGGGGTTTCTTCTGTTGTTTCAAGCTGTTCCTCGTTGCCCTGATGGCGGTTTAGATAGGTCAGCTCCAGCAGCCATTCGCGCTCTTCCCGTGCGCGCCACCACAAGAGTGCGGCAATGCCGGCCAACAGCAGAATCAGCAGAAAAACTAAAAACATAAGCAGCGGCTCCCAAGTTTCGCGCAAAGGCTGGCATTTTAACGTGTTTGCGGCCGAAATTAAACCGCCCGCAAGAGGCGGGCGGCAGACAGGGTGTTTACAGCCGGATTTCGATGTTGTCGATTAGGCGCGTGCTGCCCAAACGGGCGGCGGCCAGCACCACCAGTTCGCTATCTCCCACATGGGCTACCTGAAGGCTGCCAGCGTGGCGGATTTCCACGTAGTCCACCTGCCAGCCAGCCTGCGACAGATTGGCAACGGCTTGTTTTTCCAAGCCGGCGTAATCGCGGCTGCCGGCTTCGACGGCGCGGGCAATAGTTTGTAATTCGCGGTAGAGCTGCGGCGCTTGTGCGCGTTCGGCTGTGTTCAGATATTGGTTGCGGCTGGAGAGTGCGAGGCCGTCGGCGGCGCGGCCGATGTCTACCGGCACGATTTGCAAGTTGAAGTTTAAGTCAGCCACCATGCCTTGGATGATGGCGAGCTGCTGGTAGTCTTTTTTGCCGAAGCAGGCAAAATCGGGCTGCACGATGTTGAACAGCTTGGCCACCACGGTGGCCACGCCGCGGAAATGCCCGGGGCGGAAGGCGCCGCACAATTCGTTTTGCAGGTTGGGCGGCTCGACGTTGTATTGTTGGGCCACGTGCGGATAGAGCTCGCGCTCGTCGGGCGCGAATATCACGGCCACGCCTTCGTTGGCCAGCTTGGCGGCATCCTGCTCCAGCGTGCGCGGATAGCGGTCGAAATCCTCACCTTGGCCGAATTGTAGGCGGTTTACGAAAATGCTGACCACAACCTGCTGCGCGCGTTTGGCCGCTTCGCGCACCAAGGCCAGATGGCCTTCGTGCAGGTTGCCCATGGTCGGCACCAGCGCCACGCTGCCGGCTTCTTTGCGCCAGGCGCGGAGTGCTTCGATAGTATGGATGATTTGCATAATGGTTTGCCCGATAAACAAAATGCGGCGCAGTATACTCCGCTGCGCGTGGGGAGGCTACCTGAAAACTTTTGTTTGGGTGATAGGGAGGCGGGTTTTGGGCGGGGAGGCAGGTATTGCCCAGCTCAAGTGAAACGTGTTGGGCTGTGTTGAAGGGCGATGGCGCAAAAGCCTCAGTCTTGCAGTTGGCTGAAGTATTTCTGCATCACGAGCAGGCTGGTGATGAGCTCTTGCTTGGGCTGAAAGAAGGGCTGCATATAGGCGTTGGCATTGCGGATGATGCGTTCGGCGGCTTGGGGGTGTTGGCGGTAGAAGTTGAGTTTTTCGTCGAAGTCGCTGTAGTCGGGCTGGAGGTGGACATAGTGGATTTCGGGTTGGAGATGGCCTTCCATGAGCCAGGTTTCATATACGGGGCTGGTCATGAAGCAGAGGGAGCGGGATGCCAATATCCATTTGAGGTTGGTGGCGACGTCGTTGCCTTCGATGCTGAGGATGTATTTGTATTGCAGCTGCTGGCCGACGCTGAGGAAGCTGCGGTGGTATGGCTCGTGGGCGGATTGTTTGAGTACGCAGCCGACGTCGCACAGGGGGTGGCTGTGGTATTGGCGCAGGAAGCGTAGGCGCTGTTCTTGGTGGGCGGCGCCGCGCCAGACGAGCCGGTCTTGTTTGGCGGCGAAAGGGGTGCGGTCGGGGTAGATGTAGAAGTGGCGCACGCTGTCGAACTTGAGCAGGACGGAGTGTTGGTTATCTTTCCGGATGGGGCGGCTTTTGACGAAGGCGGGTTGGGCGGGGATGTGGGTAACGTCGCCGAATTCGTAGGCGAATCGGGCGCTGGCGGGGAAATAGCGCAGCAGGGCGGCAAGGTCGTAGTAGTAGGAAGAGATATGATCGCCGCGTTTGAACGCTCCGGCCTGCCCTATGGGGGTGAGGCTGCCTGAAATAGTAAATGGCTGATTTTGCTTGTTGTAATAATCAACTCGCTCGTGGATGTGCTGTTGGGTTTCAGCAGGCAGGTGGGCAAATTCGGCCAGCGCGGGTCCGATGGCTTTGGCGAGCAGGCGGTGCGGCAGCAAGCCGAGGGGGCTGTGGCGGGTGTAGTAGGCGAGTTTGTGCAGGCGGCGGTGGTAGATGCCGAGATCGATAGACATAGCGTTTAGCGGGCTTGCAGCAGTCGTTTGGCTTCCTGGCGTTTGAGCTTCCAGCCGTGGGAGCAGATGGGGCAGGCGAGGTAGTATTTGGATTCCATGCGGAACAGGGGGATGAAGAAGAGGGTGAATTTGGTGTAGGCGTTGGTGATGTGAAGGTTGACGCGGTTGTTGCAATTGCCGCAGATGCAGCTCTCGCCGCTTTCGCCAAGGTCGTCGAAATAGCCTTTGCTGCCGAAGATGAAAATCATGCTGTGCTTTCTGTTTGGAAGGTTGCCTGCTTGCTCCGGGTCGGCTGGTGTGCGGCCGACCCGGATGCTTGGCTTAAACGATTTCGGCTTTGGTGATGACCACGGGCTCTACGGGCACGTCGTCGTGGTAGCCGTGGCGTTTGGTGGTGACGCCTTCGATGGCGTCCACCACATCTTGGCCTTCCACGACTTTGCCGAATACGGCGTAGCCCCAGCCGTGCAGGCTGGGCTCGGTGTGGTTGAGGAAGGAGTTGTCTTTGGTGTTGATAAAGAATTGGGAGGAGGCGCTATGCGGGGCTTGGGTGCGCGCCATGGCAAGGGTGTATTTGTTGTTTTTCAGGCCGTTTTGGGCTTCGTTTTTGATGGGCGCGCGGCCGGGTTTTTCATGCATGTTTTCGTCCATGCCGCCGCCTTGAATCATGAAACCTTTGATCACGCGGTGGAAAATGAGGCCGTCGTAGAAGCCGTCTTTCACGTATTGTTCGAAGTTGGCGGCGGTTAGGGGGGCTTTTTCGTGGTCGAGCTCGATGCCGATGGTGCCGAAGTTGGTGTGGAGTTTGATCATGTTGGTTGGTCCTGTATGGGTGGGGGAAATGGGAAGAGGCTACCTGAAATTTTCAGGTAGCCTTTGTTGTGCCGGATTATTGTTTGAAGGCTTCGATTTGGATGTTCAGCTTCACTTGGTTGCTGACGATGCCTTGCAGGAAGTTCATGCCCCATTTGCTGCGGTCGATGGTGGCGCTGAAGTCGCCGCCGCATACTTGGGCGTTGGCGCGCTGGCTGTGGTAGCAGTTGAAGCGGTCGGCGTTGAGGCGCACGGGGTGGGTTTGGCCGAGCAGGGTGAGGCGGCCGTCTACGCTAGCGAGCTTGCTGCCGCGGAAGTTGAAGCGGGTGGATTCGAAGCGCATGTTGGGATATTGGGTGGCATTGAAGAGGTCGGCAGAGGCGAGGTGTTTGTCGAAGTCTTCGTTGCCGCTGCGCAGGTTGGCCACGGGGATGTCGATACTCACGCTGCCGCGTTTGGCTTGGGGGTTGTATTCTACGGTGCCGTTGAGGTTGTAGAAGCCGCCGGTGTTGGTGCTGGTGTTGAAGTGGTCAATGGCGAAGCGGGCGTTGGCGTGGTGGCTGTCGATTTTGTAGGTGTCGGCCTGGGCGCTGCCGAAGGCGGCGGCGAGGATGGCGAGGGCGAGGACTTGTTTCATGCTGCGATACTCCTGATGTGGTTGGGAAAACTACTGGGAAAGGATGCGCACTTGGCGGATGACGACGGGCGTGCGCGGCACATCTTGATACATACCGTTGCTGCCGGTGGGGGTGGCGGCGATTTGGTCCACCACGTTTTGCCCGGCCACCACTTTGCCAAACACGGCATAGCCATAGCCGCGGGCGGTGGGGGCGGTGTGGTTGAGGAATTCGTTGTTTTTCACGTTGATGAAAAATTGGCTGGTGGCGGAATGGGGCTGGGCGGTGCGCGCCATGGCAATGGTGTAGCGGTTATTTTTCAGCCCGTTGGCGGCTTCGTTTACGAGCGCGGGGCGAATGGGGGCTTTTTCGGCCATTTGGGCGGTGAGGCCGCCGCCTTGGATCATGAAACCGGGAATCACGCGGTGGAAAATGGTGCCGTTATAAAAGCCGCTGCGGGCATAGGCCAGAAAGTTTTCCACGGTTTTGGGGGCTTGCTCTTCGTTCAGGGCGAGCTCGATGTTGCCTTGGCTGGTTTCGAGCAGCACGCGGGTTTCGGCTTGGGCGGCGAAGGCGGCGCAGCCGAGCGCGGCGGCGAGAATGAGTGTGCGGAAGGGTTTCATGTTGTTTGCTAAAAAATGAAAAATCGGTAGGTGCGCTAGGGTAAAGGCTACCTGAAAATTTTGCAAGCTTGGCCAAAGCAATTCTTTCTTCCTGCTGCGTTATCTCGCCTTGCCGTATTGCCCATACTGTTTGCGGCTTACTGCCTGGCATGAAGAAAAAATGTCTTCAGCCGCAAGATGCACCGGATGGCTGTTTTTAGTACAGAAAATATTGATTGTGTTAAAATCGCCCGCTTTTTCTATTCCATTTTCCGCAGAGGCACACACCCATGATTTCCACTTCTGGCATCACCATGCAGTTCGGCGCAAAACCGCTGTTTGAAAACGTATCCGTCAAATTCGGCGAAGGCAACCGCTACGGCCTTATCGGCGCGAACGGATCGGGCAAATCCACGTTTATGAAAATTCTGGGCGGCGATTTAGAGCAGACCAGCGGCGAAGTGGCGATTGAAAACGGCGTGCGGCTGGGCAGGCTGCGCCAAGACCAGTTTGCTTATGAAGATATGCGCGTGCTGGACGTGGTGATGATGGGGCACACCGAAATGTGGGCGGCGATGACCGAGCGCGACGCGATTTACGCCAACCCAGAAGCCAGCGAAGAAGACTACATGCACGCCGCCGAGCTGGAAGCCAAGTTCGCCGAATACGACGGCTACACCGCCGAAGCGCGCGCCGCCGAACTGTTGAGCGGCGTGGGCATAGACGAGAGCCTGCACAACGCCGTGATGGCCGAAGTCGCCCCCGGCTTCAAGCTGCGCGTGCTGCTGGCACAAGCCCTGTTTTCCAAACCCGACGTGCTGCTCTTGGACGAGCCCACCAATAACTTGGACATCAACACCATCCGCTGGCTGGAAGGCGTGCTCAACCAATACGACAGCACCATGATTATCATCAGCCACGACCGCCACTTTTTGAACGAAGTCTGCACCCACATGGCGGATTTGGACTACAACACCATCACCGTGTATCCCGGCAATTATGACGACTATATGCTCGCCTCCGCCCAATCCCGCGAGCGCGCGCTGAAAGACAATGCCAAAGCCAAAGAAAAATTGCAGGAACTGCAAGAGTTTGTGGCGCGTTTCTCTGCCAACAAATCCAAAGCCCGCCAAGCCACATCGCGCCTGAAACAGGCCGACAAAATCAAGGCCGAAATGGTGGAAGTGAAGCCCTCCACCCGCCAAAACCCGTATATCCGCTTTGAAACCGACGAGAAAAACAAGCTGCACCGCCAGGCCGTGGAAGTGGAGAATCTGGCCAAAGCCTTCGACAAAACCCTGTTTGAAAAACTGTCCTATATTTTGGAAGCGGGGCAGCGGCTGGCGATTATCGGCCCCAACGGCGCGGGCAAATCCACCCTGCTGAAACTCTTGGCCGGCGCGTTTGACGAAAAACTTTCAGGTAGCCTCAAACCCGATTCAGGCAGCATCAAATGGGCGGAAAAAGCCACCATCGGCTATTACCCGCAAGACCACGAAAACGACTTCGACTGCGACATGGATTTGACCGAATGGATGCGCCAGTGGGGGCAGGAAGGCGACGACGAACAAGTGATTCGCGGCACACTCGGCCGCCTGCTGTTCGGCAGCAACGATGTCGTCAAAAAAGTCAAAGTGCTCTCCGGCGGCGAAAAAGGCCGTATGCTCTACGGCAAACTGCTGCTGCTGCGCCCCAACGTGCTGATTATGGACGAACCCACCAACCACATGGACATGGAAAGCATCGAATCGCTGAACATGGCCTTGGAAAAATACACAGGCACGCTGATTTTCGTATCGCACGACCGCCAATTCGTCTCCTCGCTCGCCACGCAGATTATCGAACTCGACGGCAAAGGCGGCTTTGAATACTACATGGGCGACTACGAAAGCTATCTGGTAAAAAAAGGCATCGAATAAGAAAAGAACATGAACGCCCATTTAAAGAAACTGCTGCAAAACCTGTTTGCACTCATCGTATTACCCGCGCTGGGCTGGTATATCACGCGCGGCGGCACGGTGGATGTGGTCGATACCGAAAATGCCCGCCGCAAAGGCCGTGCCATTGACTGGCTGTTTAACGAATTCGGCGTAACAGGCGTGTGGGGGCTGCTGGGCGCGACGTGGATTGTGTGCCTGATTTTCGCCGTCCGCTCGTATCGGGCGTGGCAGCAGGAGAAGCGGCAATAGATGATGGAGGCTACCTGAAAACGCAAAATCGGTTTTCAGGTAGCCTTTTTCAGATGGTTTCACAACAAGACAAAGAAAGAAAAAACATGTTCACACTCAACGGCTTCGGCACCACATTTGTTGGCGAATGCGATTATGAACCGGACGGCAGCTACATCACCACCGCTTGGATTGTGGCGTTGTGGATACTGCTGATTCCGCTGTATAGCGCGCGGATTTTGTCGGCGGATTCCACCCTGCTTTCCGGCACGAACTACCAAATCATCAAGCTGCCGGTTGATTGGCGGCAGGCAAGGCGGATATGGGCATACGTCCTCGGCATACCCGCGCTGCTTGCCCTATTTGTTTGGATGACGGACGTGCTGGATGCTGTGCCGTCGCCGGCAGGGCAAATCCTATTTTGGCTGGCAGCGGGAGCGATGCTTGCCTACGCCTTTCTGCCGTATTTCCTGCGTTATCGGGCCTGCAAGGCAATCGGGCTGCGCTATGGCGGGCTGAATGCCTCGCCCCTGACTTGGCTGATGCTGGTGTTGCTGGTGCTTGCCATCGGTTATGCGGCATTGTCCGGCGGCAATGCGTAGTGCAAGCAAGAGGCTACCTGAAAAACAGCCGGCTTGATTTTCAGGTAGCCGTTTGAACACGGAATGGAGATTATTAAGGCGGCTGTTCAGCCCAATTACGAATCAAACCATATCCTTCTCATTTCAGCGAGTAACTCGGGTGTAATCTCGTATCCCTGTGATTCCCCGATTACACTATCAATACCGCAATACGGGCACCAAGCAGTACAAACACCGTCATCCTCAGGAATAAAATCTTCATCTTTCAACTCGCTGGATGAATAAATACGCTGGCAATAGAAACAACCACACAATTGTTCTTTTTCAAGGGCAGATTTATTTTTAAAGCTGGCTGAATGGGCTTCAATGGCAATTTTTTTTAAATTTTGCATATTTTATTCTCTTCAATAAGGCTATATTCTGTTTAAGAAAAATCAAATGAATCTATATCATATTCTATTTTTAGTTTAGGTTGAAATTCTTGTTTTGTATCCAAGCTAATCAGCACTGGGCAGAAATAAACTCGCTCTTCGATAGGGATACTTGTCCTAGGGGCTCCTATAGATAATCCTTTAATTTCTGGTTTGCTGCGGCTATCATATTTTTGCAGATCTTCTAATTTAAAGCTAATACTACTATCATAAATACTGCCATCATAACTATCATTTTTAAATTGTTTTAAAAGAATTGGATCATTTCCTGAGTCATAGCGTACAAAACCGTCTGCAAACATTAATTCTAGCAGTTTGCCTGCTTGATAAAATTCCTCAGGAGCTTTCTCCCATTTGATTACTTGTTCAGGCATCAAACGAAGGCAACCTGCCACATAAAGCGATACTTCTGCCTTACTCAATTTAGCCAGTATATTGCGGTTGCTTACAGTGCAAACACGATATTCAGTAGGCTTTTCAGGCAGCAAGCGGATAGTAATACGTAATTTAGTTATCATAATTTTTCCCCCAAACTAATGGATAAGTAGCCATAGGTACAATTTGATAGCTAAGAAAATCATCGAGACAGCAGCCTACATAGCCACAAAGGTAAATCTTCAGCTGATTTGGATTTAAACTGCTCAGCAATTTGGCAGGCAGGCTTAGTTGAGATACATGTGGTCGAACACGGTAGCATTTTTTGCTGAAGCAGCGGTAATAAACCAATACTATGGTGTGCATTACAAGCTCCAATCATTATGAGCAAAGCCAGCACCAGTATCCGAGTAAAACCTACAACGCTGGTGGGTTTTGCAATCGGTTAAAAATTAAATAATGGGGTATGGGAATTATCGTTCCAGAACGGAACTTAAATAAAGCTGCGAACGAGCTAATGAGTTACGTTTTCAGTATAAGGAAAAATCGGATTTAAGGCAAGCAGTAACGAAAATTATCAGGCAAACTATCGTAAAAATGGAACAAAACAGCCTAGGGAAAATAGCCTTCAGCCAGCCCAAATAAAACGGGACGGTTTTCAAAACCGTCCCGCCATTTTTTGGCCGTTTGCCTGTGATAGCTACCTTTGCCTTTTTTCTTGCGTTCCACCTTGTGCCGGAACAGGTTGGAGCGCACCAGCGCCTTGAGCGCGTTGTCGCGGATTTTGCCTTTGTTGGTTTGGTGTTTCATGGTTTTCCTTTGTGATGGAAACAGACGGGCGCGGATTGTATAGTGAATTAAATTTAAAACGCTACAGCGTTGGCTCGCCTTGCCATACTATCTGTACTGTCTGCGGCTCGCCGCCTTGTCCCGTTTTAAATTTAATCCACTATATCGCGGGGCGGCGTGTGGTGAAAGGGTTTTACTGCGTTGCAGCTTGTGCTGTTGGGTAAGCTGTTGCGCTTATGTCGGGCAAGGGGCTACCTGAAAAATGCCGGGCAGGATGCTTGCCCGGCTGCGTTTTGGTTTTTCAGGTAGCCTGCCTGTCCGAGCGCCGTTCGCTGAAAAACTGCTGCAACAGCCGCGTGCTTTCGTCGGCCAGGATGCCGCCCAGCACGGCGGTGTGCGGGTTGAGCGCTTTGTGAGCAAACAGGTCGAGCACGCTGCCGGCGGCGCCGCTTTTGGGCTCGGCGGCGGCGTAAACCAGCCGGGCGATGCGCGATTGCATGATGGCGCCGGCGCACATGCCGCACGGCTCGAGGGTAACGTAGAGGTCGCAGCCGTCGAGGCGGTAGTTGCCGAGCTTTCGGCCGGCTTCGGTGAGGGCGAGGATTTCGGCGTGGTGGCACACGCTGTGCCCGCCGATGCAGGCGTTGGCGCCGCTGCCGATGATTTCGCCCTGGCGCACCACCACGGCGCCCACGGGCACTTCGCCGGCGGCTGCGGCCTGTTCGGCCTGGTGCAACGACTGCCGCATCCAATATGCCATTTCCTCTTGCGGCGGGAACACGGCCACGGGGCGGTGGGCGCGCAGGCGGCTGCGCCATTGGGCTTTTTCGGCATCGTTTAAATGGTCGGTACGCCCTTTGGCCAGCAAGACGAGTTGCCACAGGGTGGATTCGGTGATGGTGAGCCCGGCGGCTTTGAGCAGCAGGAAGGCTGCGGCGGGGCCGGTGCGGCGCAGGGCGGCGGTGTCGGCAATGCCGAGCCGGAGTAGGGTGCGCCGTGTTTGCGGGGCGAGCGGCGGGGTGGTAAGCGGGCGGGCGGTCATGGCGGGATGGGTTGGGAAAGCGTCTGATATATCAATAATGTGTCGGGTTTCCTGGCAATGTGTAGCGGTGGGGAGGGGCTACCTGAAAGCGCAAGCTTCAACGCAGTTAAAACGGGCAAAGCGGGTTTCTGCGAAGCTGGAATTTTTGCTGTGCAGAAACTCGGCCCTGGTTTTGCCAAGACGGCGGTCCACCGCGTTGAAGCTTGCGCTTTAGCTTTGCTGAAACTCAGCCTTGCTTCGCAAGACATCGATCCACTTCGTTGAAGCTCACGCTTTCAGGTAGCCTTTGCTTGGCCGGTGGTGCTAATCGACGATTCTTTCGTGCGGGAGGCGGCCGGCCCAGTCGCTGGCGAATTGGTAGGCGGTGCGGCCGGAGCGGCTGCCGCGCATTTGCGCCCAGTTGAGGGCGGCGCGGCGGGCGGTGTCGTCGAGGGGGAGGCCTGCGTCGGCGAGCCAGCTTTCGGCGGCGGCGAGGTAGTCTTCTTGGCTGAAGGGGTAGAAGCTGAGCCAGAGGCCGAAGCGGTCGGAGAGGGAAACTTTTTCTTCTACGGCTTCTTGTGGGTGGACTTCGCCGTGTGTGCCGGTGCGGCCGAGGTTGTCGGCCATGTGTTCGGGCATGAGGTGGCGGCGGTTGGAGGTGGCATACACGAGGACGTTTTCGGCACGGCGGGAGAGGCCGCCATCGAGGGCGGTTTTGAGGGCTTTGTAGCTGTCTTCGCCATCTTCGAAGGAGAGGTCGTCGCAGAAGACGATGTATTTTTCGCTGCGGGGGGCGAGCAGCTGGAGCAGGGCGGGCAGGCCGGCGAGGTCGTGTTTGTCGACTTCGATGAGGCGCAGGCCGCGCTCGGCATATTCGTGCAGCAGGGCTTTGATAAGGGAGGATTTGCCGGTGCCTCGGGCGCCGGTGAGGAGGGCGTTGTTGGCGGGGCGGCCGGCGAGGAATTGTTCGGTGTTGCGCACGAGGCGTTGGGTTTGCGGGCTGATGGCGGCGAGGCGGGAGAGGGGGAAGGTGTGGGGGCGCGGGAGGGCGGTGAGCAGGCCGCCGTTGCCGTGTTTCTGCCAGCGGTAGGCGAGGGCTTGCCAATCGGGCTCTTGCTGCTCGGGGGGGAGGATTGGGTCGAGGCGGCGGAGGACGGAGGCGGCTTGTTTGAGGAAGGTTTTGAGTTTCATGGCGGTTGGGCGGGCGGTGGATGGGCTACCTGAAAAATTGGAGGCTACCTGAAAAGCGGGTTGGGATAAAGGGTGTTTTGTTTTTCAGGTAGCCTTGGGTGCGGGGGTGGGTTTAGTCGTAGCGCTGGCAGCGGATGTTGGTGTCGGCGCAGAAGATGGCGTTTTGTTCGGCGTTGCAGGCGCGGCGCACTTGGGCGCGGGCGAGACCTTCGTTGTGGCTGGTGGCTTCGTAGGTTTTGCGGAAGGGGGAGATGCTGCACACATACACGGGGTCGCGGCCGGTGCGGTGCTCGATGATGACCTCGTTGCTCCGGCTACCCTGGGATTGGTTGCGCTCGAGGATGGCGATGCGGTTTTCCAGGTCGGCGATGCGCTGCTCGAGGGCGGTGATGCGGGCGCTGTCGGTGTGCACGGCGGGGGCGGCGGAGAGGGTGGCGGGCAGGAGGGCGAGGATGGCGAGTGCGGGGAGGAGGTGTTTTTTCATGGGGGATTCCTTGTTTGGAAAAGTTTAATTTTGCTGAGGCTGTTTTTCAGGTAGCCGGAATGGGGGTAGGCTACCTGAAAATCGGGGAATAAAACAGGGCGGGTGTGAATGAATGGGGTGGTGTTTGGTTGGTATGTTCTCAGGTAGCCTGCTTTTGGCAAGAGGCTACCTGAAAACTTTGTGGCCGCTGCGCTGCCTTATGCGCGGGCAAGGTTGCAGAGGTATTGCCACAGGAGGGGCACGGGGCGGCCGGTGGCGCCTTTTTCTTTGCCGGATTTCCAGGCGGTGCCGGCGATGTCGAGGTGGGCCCAGGTTTGCTCTTTGGCGAAGTGGGCGAGGAAGGCGGCGGCGGTGAGGGTGCCGGCGGGGCGGCCGCCGATGTTTTGCAGGTCGGCGAAGTTGGATTGGAGCTGTTCGCCGTATTCTTCAAACAGGGGGAGCTGCCAGGTTTTGTCGCCGCTTTGTCGGGCGGCGGCGAGCAGGCTGTCGGCGAGGGCTTGGTTGTTGGCTACGAGGCCGCTGGCCACGTGCCCCAGGGCGATCACGCAGGCGCCGGTGAGGGTGGCCACGTCGATGAGGGCGGCGGGCTTGAATTGAGCGGCGTAGGTGAGGGCGTCGCACAGGATGAGGCGGCCTTCGGCGTCGGTGTTGAGGATTTCGATGGTGGTGCCGTCCATGGCGGTAACGATGTCGCCGGGTTTGTTGGCGGCGGCGTCGGGCATGTTTTCGCAGGCGGGCACGATGGCGATGAGGTTGAGCGGGAGTTTGGCGCGGGCGGCGGCAATGAAGGTGCCGATTACGCTGGCGCCGCCGCACATGTCGAACTTCATTTCGTCCATTTCGGCGCCGGGCTTGAGGGAGATGCCGCCGCTGTCGAAGGTGACGCCTTTGCCGACGAGGACGACGGGGGCGGCGTTTTTATCTGGCGCGCCGAAGTAGGAAAGCTCGATGAGGCGGGGCTCTTGGGCGCTGCCTTTAGCCACGGACCAGAAGGAGCCCATGTGCTCGCGGATGTAGTCGGCGCCGAGGATTTTGGCGGCGGCGCCGGCGGCCTGGGCTTCGGCGCGGGCGGTGTCGGCGAGGTAGGCGGGGGTGCAGATGTTGCCGGCGGTGTTGCCGAGGTCTTTGCACAGGTTGATGCCGTGCAGCAGGGCTTGGGCTTGCTCGAGGGCGGTGCGGGCGGCTTCGTCGGCGGCGGGGGCGTAGAAGTCGGCTTGTTGCAGGGCGGCGGGTTTGGCGGTTTTTTTGAAGCGGTCGAAACGGTAGGCGGCTTCGCCCAGCGCGGTGGTGAGCGCGGTGAGGGCGGCGGGCAGCTCGGCGGCGGGGAAGGCGCTCAAGTCGAGGGCGAGGGAGGGCTGTTTCTGCGCCCAGGCGGTGGCGTGGCGGAAGGCTTTGGNGAGGGTGTCGCGCTCGGTGTTGCCGAGTCGGAGCACGGCGATGTCGGTGAAGCTGCCGTTGGCGGGAATGCGGGCGGCGGCAAAGGGTTCGCTGTCAGTCAGGCCGGCGTAGAGGGCGGCGGCGGTGGGGTCGGCGGGGGTGCCGGTGCTGAGGTAGAGGCGGGCGGGGGCGTTATCGGGCAGAGCGGCGGGGTGGAGCTGGAATTGCATGGTGGTTTCCTTTAATTATGGCTGTGTAAATAAACAGGCTGGATTTTAGCGGCTGGGGTGGGTAAAGGCTACCTGTAAAAATATCGAGCTGATTTTTTTCAGGTAGCCTTTTGTGCAGGAAAACGGGTTTACGACACCTGCTGCCGATACCACTCGATAAAGTCTTGCGGGGCGGTGTAGCCGATGAGCGGGCTGCTGCGGCGGCCGTCGGGGTGGATCACGAAGATGCCGGGCGGGCCAGGCAGGCCGTATTCTTTCAGCAGGGCGCGCTGCTCGGGGGTGTTGGCGGTGAGGTCGATTTGGAAGATGCGGTTGCCGGGGATGGCGGCCTGCACTTCGGGCTGGTTGAAGGTTTTGTGTTCCATTTCTTTGCAGCTGGCGCACCAGTCAGCATAGAAATCGAGCAGCACGGGTTTGCCATCGGCCAGGGCTTGGCGCATGGCTTGGTTGAGCTGCTGCGGGGCAGTGAATACTTGGTGCGCTTTTTCCTGTGGCAGCAGGAGGTTGAGCGCCTGATGCAGGGCAGTGGGCTGCATGCGCACACTCTGCACGGCAAAGAACACGCCGCCGGCCAGCAACACGCTGCCCAAGCCCATGGCCAGCGGCTTGAGCTGGCGGGAGCGCAGGTGTTTGCCCAGCAGGAGGCCGCCGGGAATCACCAGCAGCAGGGCATACAGCGCCACGGTGAAGCCATAGGGCAGGAAGGGCGCGGCCAGATACACGGCCACGGCCAAAAGGATGATGCCGAAGGCATGCTTGATGCTGTTCATCCAAGCGCCGGCCTTGGGCAGGATGTGCCCGCCGAACGTGCCCACCAGCATCAGCGGCAGGCCGGTACCCAGCGCCATGCTGTATAAGGCCAAGCCGCCCAACGCGGCATCGCCGGTTTGGCCGATATAGCCCAGCGCCACGGCCAAGGGCGGCGCCACGCAGGGGCCGACAATCAGCGCCGACAGCATGCCCATCACAAACACGGAAGCCATTTTGCCGCCGGAAAGTTTGCTGCTCTGCTGCTGGAAATAGCTTTGAATGAATGAGGGCAGCTGGATGGCGAACACGTCAAACATACCCAGCGCCAGCACCACAATCAGCCCGGCGGCAGCCAGCACCACCCAAGGCTGTTGCAGCCACACGGTGAGCAGCGAGCCTGTGAGCCCGGCCAGCACGCCCACTGCGGCATAAGTGAGCGCCAAGCCCTGCACATAAATGGCCGATAAAGCCAATCCGCGCCGTTTTCCGGCATTGGCCCGGTCGCCCACAATGATGCCCGACACGATGGGCAGTAGCGGATACATGCAGGCGGTGAAACTCAAGCCAATGCCGAAGCTAAAAAAAGCCAGCAGGTTTGCTCCCAAAGTGTCGCGCGAAAGGGAAAACGGGCTTTTGCGCGGCTGCGGAATCGGGCTGGCGGCGGGCGCGGCATCCTGCGGCGCGGTAAAGCGGCTGCCGCTACCGGCCGGGGCGGAAGCGTTGCCGCCGTAGATGCCCGGGCCTTTGATTTCAATCGTTTGCGTTACCGGCGGATAGCACACGCCCGCATCGGCGCAGCCTTGGTAGCTCAGCGTGAGGCGGTAGGGCGCGGCGGGCGCGGTTTGATAGGGCAACTTCACCACGGCTTGGCGGTAGAACACGGTTTGCTTGCCGAAAAACTCGTCTTCCTTTTCCTTGCCCGGGGAAAATTCGGCCGCGCCCAGCAGGCCTTCAGGCTCGGTGGTGGCGCTGATTTTCTCTTGGTAGAGGTAATAGCCATCGGCGATGGCGAACTGCATGGAAATGCTTTGCTCTTCCGCAATCACGGTGGGGCGGAAAGCCTGCTCCGCCGGCAGCAGGCTGTCGGCATCAATGGCCTGCGCCGCCAGGCTGGTGCCGAGCAGGGCAGGCAAAATAAGGAATCGGATAAACTGCTTAAACATGAGGCTACCTGAAAACCGATACGGCTTAAAATATTTGCGGATTATAAGGAAATATGCCCACCCCCGCCATGACCTTAATTTAACAGAGCGATTAAACAGATTTACCAGGGCAGCCCCACGGCAAAGCCCGCGCCCGTTCTGACAACACCCCGCCGAATGCCGTAAAATAAGCTCGCCGGCTTGAAAACCGCCATTCGCGCCCCATTTGGCAGGGCAACCGTATATCTATTGCCGAGGAAAACCATGTCCCACCACAATCACCACCAACACCCCGAAACCGAACAGCCGCAACACGAAGCCGCCGTGGAAACCCCCGAGCAGGCCGATGCCCAAGTTCAGCCCGAAGACACCCCCGAGCAGCTCAAACAGCGCATCGCCGAGCTCGAAGCCGAGCTGGCCGACATCAACAAATACCACCAAGCCGAGCTGCAAAACCTGCAACGCCGCCATCAGGAAGAAATCCAGTCTGCCCACAAATTCGCTGCCAAGAAATTTGCCGAAGAGCTGCTCAAAGTGAAAGACTACCTCGAAATGGCGCTGCAAGACCAAAGCGGCAACTTCGACGCCCTCAAAATGGGCGTGGAAATGACCCTCACCGAGCTAAAACGCGCCTTCGAGCAGGCACAAATCAAAGAAATCCTGCCCCAGCCCGGCGAAAAGCTCGATCCGCACCGCCACCAAGCCTTCCAAACCGTGGAAAGCGAGCAGGAGCCCAACACCATCGTCAGCGTGATGCAGAAAGGCTATACCCTGCACGACCGCGTGCTGCGCCCCGCCACCGTGTCTGTGGCCAAAGCGCCGGAGGCCTAAGGCTTAGAAGCAGTTTGTAGGAATGGCATAAATTTCAGGTAGCCTCTGTTGCGTGCGGAGGCTACCTGAAAAATTTTGTGGGCTGCTTGGGTGGTGCATGCCCAATGGTTTGCTATAGCGAACCAACTTAACTTTCGCTACGGCGTTAGCTCGCCTTGCCGTACTCTTGTACTGTCTGCGGCTCGCTGCCTCGTATCGAAAGCCAATTTGATTCGCCATATCCTTCGCAGGAGCGGATTTTATATTCGCCCCTACGGTGTGGCGGGGCATTGTTCAAACCTTGCAGAATTGGCAGGCCGGGCACGAATAAAGGCTACCTGAAAATGCCATGCGGTTTTTGCGCAGCGATATTTTCAGGTAGCCTTTGATTATGCCGGGCTTGGCGGGCGGGCAAACTTATGCGGCGGTGGGCAGCTCGAAGATTTCGCGCAGCAGTTGTTTGTAGAAGGCGAAGGCGGTAAGGGAGCCTTGCAGGGCTTGCTCTTGTTCGGCGGGGGTGAGGCCGAGTTCGTTGAGGCGGGCGGCGAAGTTGCGCCAGTGTTTGCCGCGGCCGTCGGCGTGGGGGCCGAGGTGGCGGGCGCCGTGTTCGGCGGTGTAGCCGAGCTTGTTTTGCGCGTCTTTAAACAGGAAGGCGGCGCCCACGTTGGAGCCTTCGGCGCAGTAGAGC
Source organism: Eikenella longinqua (assembly GCF_001648355.1). Taxonomy (GTDB): domain Bacteria; phylum Pseudomonadota; class Gammaproteobacteria; order Burkholderiales; family Neisseriaceae; genus Eikenella; species Eikenella longinqua. The sequence continues at coordinate 73,068 of NZ_LXSL01000014.1, forward strand.
CAGCCGATGGCTTCGGCACCCTGCGGCTGCGGGATGGGCAGGGATACGGCTTTTTCGGCGGCGCCGAGGTCTTGCAGGTCGAGCAATACGTCGTCGTAGCGGGCGAGCTGGGCGAGGCCGGGGATTTTCTCGTTGAGCTGCGGGTTTTTATAAATGTCGTCCACGATTTTGTGGAACACGGCTTGCAGCTGGAGGAAGCGGGTGTAGTTTTCGGCGGTGTCGAAGGGTTTGACGGACATCACGAGCTCGTCCACGCTGTCGTGGGTGGCGCGGCTGTTTTCTTTGAGGTATTGGTTGAACGGGGTTTGGGACATGATCGGGTTCCTTTTGTGTGAACGTTTGTGCTGCTGTTGTTGGCGGCCTGGCGGGTAGGCTGCCTGAAAAATGAGAGGCTTCGGTTTGGCGGAAATGTTAGCTTCGCAGAAGCTCAGCCGTGGCTTCGCCGAAACATCGTTTTAACTTTGTTGAAGTTTATGCTTTCAGGTAGCCTGCGGTGGGGCGGCAGGCTACCTGAAAATGTGCTTGCAATCAAACCCGGGCTAGAACTTGGCTTCGATAATGAGGCTGAAGTTGCGGCCGGGGGCGCTGAAGCGTTCGATGCCAGCATGGGAACAGCCGTCGTGTTGGGGATTGCCATTTGAATCCGGACAATTATTGACACGATTAACAGTACCGAATTCGCGAATACTGCGCAGAGTTTCCCAAGAATAATAATGTTTATTAAATAAATTAAAAATACCACCACGAATGGTTAGATGTTTTCTGAATTGATAATTACCAGTTAAATCTACTAACCAGACATTACGACTATGCCTAGCAAATGGAAAAGGTCGATTGGTATTTTCATAGGAGGCAACAGTATCGCTAGGATTTTTGCGGGCAAAGTAGCTGACGTTCATATCAAGCCCCCAACGATTATCTGGATGCTGGTAACCAATACCGATAACACCGTTGAAAGGATGGATGGCATTAATCGGGATGTGGCCGTCGGCCTCGCCTTTGGTATAGTTGGCGGCCAGGGTGGTGTAGCTGCCTGCGGGCAGCCCGATGCTGTCGAGATTCCAGCGGGCTTTCAGCTCCAAGCCTTTGATGTCGGCGCGGGAGCGGTTTACGTTTTGATAAACATTGGCGTACTCAGGTGAAGATAATGATTTTGTTCGGTAATTCCAAAGTTGAACTTCTTTGTAGCCCCTGTTAACAAAATCAATAAAATCACGGTAACGTGTGCGGTAACCTGATAAACGAACATTACCCCAGTTGCCATGTAAGTCGATGCCCAATTCAAAATTCTTAGCTCGTTCAGCTTTCAAGGTTGGATTCGGGTCAACATAGAATTGAGTATTTGGGAAATAGAACCACATTTCATCAGTAGTGGGGGCACGGAAGCCGGTGCTGTATTTGCCTTGCAGGGTAACAGCCGGGGAAATGTTCCAATCCAGCGCGGCCACATAGCTGGGCGAGCTGAAACGTGCCTGCTGGTTCCAAAGACCTTTGGCTTCGAGCTGGCCTCTCACGTCGGGGTTGAAGCTGTCGGTGTCGAGCGTGTGCATTTTGGTGCGGTCGTAGCGCACGCCCAAATTCAGCTTGAAGCGTTCGCTGAAGCGCAGAGTATTGTTCCAATACACGTTGTAGCTAGTGGATTGGGTGCTGACTAGGAATTCTTTATGATCATTATTGGAAGCTAATCGATCTGGATAAAAAACGAAACTCCAATATTGTGTGTTACTGTTTGTATTGCGCTTACGTGAACCACCTATACCATATGCGATATCCCAAGTAGTATTTGAACTTAAATCAAAATGCTTGTCTGCGGCAATTTTAAATTGGTTTGTCTCATAATTCAGACTACGGCGAATAAAATAGTTTTGGGCAATAAACCCATATCGGCGAATATAGTCAGCATTTGGAATATCCCATGACATAGTAGTCATGCTGATTTTTTGGCGGTCTAGATTGATAGTCAGTTTATTCCACGGCCCCCATTCCAGCAAATTTTCATACTCTAAACCTACTCTCCTACGGTAGGCAACATCATGGCGATATCGATAACTGGTTTTAGGAGTCCCCCAAGTGTCAAAGAGGTTTGATAATTCATCGGTTTCTCTGTCTTGGCGAGTAGCTTCGTAAATCCCACTTAAATAATTATTGCTATTGAAGTGGTAGCCAAGACGAAAAAGTTCAGCATGATCTTCAGTATTTTGTGGATCGGGTACACCACGAGTTACACCGCTATAGGAAGTGTTCCCATAGCTATGATCATCATTAAATCTCAGATTTAAATCCTTACCTGGACGATGATTTTTAGTTTCATGTCCATTACGTACCGTACCCACCACTAGGGCATCGAACCCACCCAAACGACCAGCGGCGGTAATGCTGGCCAGCCATTGTTCGGAGCGGCTCAAATAGCCGGTTTTCATGCCGACATAGTAGGGTTTTTCCTCGTCCACATAATCGCGCGGCGATTTGGTGCGGTAAATCACCGCGCCGCCCAAGGCGCCGCTGCCGGCGGTAATCGAATCGGCGCCTTTGCTGATGGTCACTTCGCTCATGTGCTCCATTTCCGCGGCGTTGCGGTTGGCGTTGAAGTTGCCGTATGCACCAAATAAATCTTGGAAAGCAGAAGAGGAGCGGCTTTCGCCTTGGTCGAGGCCGTCCACCACAATCGCCACGCGGTCTTTATCCACGCCGCGGATGCTGAAGCCGTTGGAGCCGGCGCGGCCGCCTTCGGCCACGCTGATGCCGGGGTCGTAGCGCACCATATCGCGGATGTCCTGCACCATTTCCTTATCCAACTGTTCGCGGCGGACGCGCTCGCGCCCGAGCTGGCGCGGGGCATGCCGCCGGCCGCGGATTTGGATGGTTTCCAGCTGGCCGGACACGGTATCGCCGCCGGCGCTGCCGGTTTCGCTTGCTGCCCAAGCGGGGGCGGAGAAAATGCCGCATAATGCCAAGAACAAAATGCTCGGTTTATGATGAATATGTGTTTTCATGTTTGCTTCATACCAAATGACTAGATTTGACTACTTTAGGTTATGGATTAATGGGATTTAGATCAGTTGAAGTGGTGTCTTGGTCACGTCGGTCATCCCTAGTAGTTCCTCCAAACACGCTATTAAGATCAGGTCTATTGCCAAAGGTAATTTTCCCACCAATTTCAGTACCAGCAGGATCATACCAATCACTTTTACCATAAAAGCCACCATCCACTTGGCCATTGATGCCATTGGAAGTAGCATTACCGCTAAAAGTATTACCATTGACACGAACGTCATCAAAATTTATATCTGCACCAAAATCCGTATTACCCTTGATAGTGCCACCAACTTTCCCAGTATTGAAATTTACTGTGAGCAATGAACGGACACCATTATCTCGGCTAGTATTATAAGAAGAAGTTACAACGTTTCCCTCTTTAACTCGGAAAGCCCATACTTCATAAGTTGCCTTACCTGTAGGAACAGTTGAACCACTACGTTTTTGCATATCTTCTACTGGTGCTGGTATGCCCCCTGCGAACATATCTATTTGTCCATCAGAACCAATCCATACGCCGTAACGCATACTAAGCACATAACCAGCAGGAAGGCTAGAATTGGTATTTTCACAACAAACTAATAATTTACTACCATTCGCAGTTGCTTGGGGAGTAATTTTGGTTGGCTGTGTTTTGTCAGGGATAGAAGGGGCAGAAAAATCTGGGGGATTGGTAAAACGGTCAAATGCATAACTTTTACCATCTGGTGCTTGATAAATGAATTGATCTGAGTATGAACCAGCAAATCGCACACGCCGCAACTCGCCGTTACCTGTTTGGAATGTAGTTGGTATATCTGCGCTAGGGGAAGCTCCCGAGATTTTGTTTTGATCTATTGGCGTCAAGGGTGGAACAGGGGCGGTACCGTCGGGGATGGCAACGCCGCCGTTGCCGGCACATCCGGCCAACACGGCGGCCGCAGACAAAGATAAAATCAAGCGTTTCATGGTTAAGTTAAACCTGTTTTTGTTAAAAAGTAATGGTAATATATATCATTTCCGCAAATAAGGGAATCACTTTGTGCGGGGAAGGCTTTGCCGCCCGGCAGGGGCTGCGGGAATGCCAAATAATACGTTTTCAAATAATTAGTTGAGATATGCAGAGAAAAATCATTGCAATGGCGGCTTTGGCGGCGGTATGCGCGGCGCAACATAGCCGTGCTGACACACCTGAACAAGATCAAAGCCGTTTTTTACAATCCGGGCAGCAGCAATGGCTGCGGCAGCTGGAGCAGGGCGGGGAAAAGCCGCCTGCGGCGGAGGCGGCGCAGCGGCAGCCGAGGGTGGTTACGCAGCAGGATTTGCTGCAACAGCCGCAGCTTTTGGCGAATATGCTGGTGCAGGTGTTGAACAGCCGCCCGCAGCCGGAACTGCTGGCGGATCTGACTGCGCTGTATGCGCAAACGCCCAATCCGGACACGGTGTTGCTGCGGCGCGCGCAGGGCATGCTGGCGAAATATCAGGGAAACTACGCGCAGGCGGTGCAAACCTACCGCGAGCTGGCGGCGGAGCAGCCGCAGGATGTGCGCATCCGCCTGGATTTGGCGGCGATGCTCACGGAAGATAAGCAATGGCGCGAATCGGCGCGGCTGTTTGAAGCGGTGCGGCGCGAGCCGGAAGTGCCGCAGGCGGTGCGGGATAATGTGCAGCAATATCTGGGCTATATCAGCAAGCAGCAGCAATGGGAGTGGGGCGGCGGGTTTTCGCCGGCGTTTGATGATAATGTGAACAATGCGCCGCCGAGGCATTGCAGCCCCTTCGGTTGCAGCCGCGAGCAGCCGGAAAACGCGGCGGGTGTGGCTTATAGCTTGGGTTTGGCGAAAAACCAGGCGCTGGGCGGGCATCACAATCTGCGCGTGCAGCTGGATGTGAGCGGCACAAATTATTATTGGAGCAACAAATCGGCTTATGACAGCGCTTACGGGCGTTTGGGCGCGGGCTGGCTGTGGCAGGATGCGCGGCAGCGGCTGCTGGTGTTGCCGTTTTACCAGTTCCAGCTCAGCGGCACGGATAATTGGGAAGGCCGCAAACGGCAAAACAACCACACGCTGAAAATGTATATGTGGGCGCATGCGGGCGGCCTGCGCACGGAATACAGCCGCCTGCTCACGCCGCGCTGGCAGCTCCATACCGCGCTGGATGCCTACCGCCAGCGCTACCGTATGCAGGAAAAAGCGGAGGTTTACAACGGCTGGTATTTGGGCGAGAGCGTGTCGCTGGCTTGGCGCGCCACGCAGCGTAACACGCTGTATGCTGGCTTGAATTTCAACCAAATGCTGCCTGATAAGGGCGATTTTCCCGAGCGCTACGGCCGGCCGGGCACGCGCCCGAACGACGCCGCCTACCGCCGCTACGGCATCAACGCGGGCTGGATTCACGATTGGGACGCACTGGGCGGCTTGTCCACTCGGCTGAATGTGGCGCTGGGCGAGCGGCGTTTTAGCGGCAGCACCATCAATATCGACCCGGTGCGCGGCTTTATCCCCGAGCGGCGGCGCGACCGCGAAACGCAATATTCCGCCGCCGTGTGGCACCGCAACTGGCGCATCTTGGGGCTGACGCCGAAGCTGAATTTTTCCTGGCAGCGCATCCGCAGCAGCCATGTGTGGGCAGGGCGGGAGAGCAAGCAGGTGTTTTTGGAATTGGAGAAACAGTTTTAGCGGCGGAAGAGGCTACCTGAAAAAAGGTTTGGCTTGGCGGAAACGTTGATTGGGACTTGCCGAAGGTTTTCAGGTAGCCTGAGCAAGATTAGCTTGGGTTACGCCCAGGCTAACCCAAACTGCTCATCGAATTTCCTCGTAGCGGCGGATTTCATATCCGCCGTTTGTTTTGGTTGCGGCTAAGGGCGGATATAAAATCCTCCCCTACGGATGGTTGGGCCATGGTTTGCAAAGGTTTCGGGCTTAAACAGATGAGGCTACCTGAAAATTTCAGGTAGCCTCTATTTTTTATAAAACAGCTAATTATTGGTAGGTCAGGCATTTATGCCCGACACTAACGTTCTCCTCATCCCAAACGTCGGGCATGAATGCCCGACCTACCGTTTGGATGATGTTCATTTATGTGGATAAAGGCTACCTGAAAACGCAGCATGGCGAAAATTTTCAGGTAGCCTTTATCTTGTTTGCAAAATAGTGGTTTAGGAAGCTGCCCCTTTGCCCTGCTGACTTTTCACAATGCTCATGCCGGCGGAAACGAGGCTGCCGATGTCGGCCACGTTGGCGGGCATAATCAGGGTGTTGCTTTCTTTGGCCAGTTTGGCGAAGGCGTCCACGTATTGCTCGGCCACTTTCAGGTTTACGGCCTCGCTGCCGCCGGGCTGCTGGATGGCTTCGGCCACCATGCGGATGGCGTCGGCACTGGCTTGCGCCACCAGTTTCAGCGCTTCGGCTTCACCTTGGGCGCGGTTGATGCGGGCCACTTTTTCGCCCTGTGAGGCGTTGACGGCGGCTTGGGCTTCGCCTTCGGATTTTTTGATTTCGGCTTCGCGCTCGCCCGATGCCAGGTTGATCTGCTCGATTTTCAAGCCTTCGGATTGGGCGATGCGGGCGCGTTTTTCGCGCTCGGCGGTGATTTGCGCCTGCATGGCGCGCAGGATTTCCTGCGGCGGCACGAGGTCTTTGATTTCGTAGCGCAACACTTTCACGCCCCAAGATACGGCGGCTTCATCCAGCGAGGCGACCACGGTGCGGTTGATGTCGTCGCGCTCTTCGAAGGTTTTATCCAGCTCCATGCGGCCGATCACGGAGCGCAGGGTGGTTTGCGCCAGCTGGGTGATGGCGGTGATGTAGTTGCTGGAGCCGTAGGAGGCGAGCTTGGCGTCGGTTACCTGAAAATAGATGATGCCGTCTACGGTGAGCTGGGTGTTGTCGCGCGTGATACACACTTGGCTGGGCACGTCCAGCGGGATTTCTTTGAGCAGGTGTTTGTAGGCCACGCGGTCGAGGAAGGGGATAAGGAAGTTGAGGCCGGGCTTGAGCACGGCGTGGAAGCGGCCGAGGCGTTCGACCACATAGGCTTCCTGCTGCGGCACGATGGTGATGGCTTTGAAGCCGAACACGACAACTACGGCAAACAGGATAAGGGGCAGGGTGAGAAAGTCCATCAGTTTTCCTCCAAGGGTTGCAAAATCAGGATGTTGCCGGATTTTCCGGCAATGCGGGCGGCTTGGCCGGCCCGGGCGGCGAAATCGGCTTCGGCCTGCCAATAGGTGCCGCGGTATTGCACAAGCCAGAGCTTGCCGGATTGCGGCTGGTGCAGCAGCACGGTGTTGCCGATGTCTAAGTCTACATCTTCTGCGGCAGCCGTGCGGTGGTTGCGCCGCCAGCGGTACACGGCGGCGATGCCGGCGGCAGACAAAATCACGGCCACCAGCAGCGCCGCGCCGCCGCCCGCGCCAAACAGCCAGGCGGCCACGCCGGCGCCGGCCAGCGCGATGGCCACAACCAGCAGGTAAAACGTGCCGCTGAACATTTCGGCAATCAGCAGGGCGGCTGCGGCGATAAACCAATACCAGTAGGGCATGTCGGCTCCTTTCTTTGGTGTGGGCGGGGTGGCTTGGCGGAAACTTGTTCCGTTTTTCAGGTAGCCTTTGGGCGGCGGATGAGGCTACCTGAAAAATTGGTATTGCGCCAAGCGGTGTTTAGGGTTGGGCTTCGAGCAGGCGCGGCAGGGCGGCGGTGAGGTCTATGCCGGCGGCTGCGGCGGTTTGCACGAGCTGCTGCGGGGTGGCGCCGCGTGCGGCTTGGCCCATTGCCCAGAGCAGGCTGCTGCGGGTGCCGCTGCGGCAGTAGGCGAGCGCGGGGGCGGGATGGCTGGCTAGGTGCTCGGCGAAGGTTCGTGCGGCGGCGGTGTCGATTTGCGGCATGAGCATGGGCTGGTGGATTACATGGCGGATGCCGGCTTCGGCCGCCCAATGGCGGATTTGCTCGAAGCTGGGCTGGCCGGGCTCTTCGCCGTCGGGGCGGTTGCAGATGATGGTTTGGATGCCGGCGGCTGCGGCGGCTAGGATGTCTTGGCGGCTGATCTGCGGGGAGACGAGTAGGCCGTCGGCAAGCTGGGGAAAGGGGGATTGTGGCATGATTTTCCTTAATTGCTGGGGATGGTTTCGGCATGGTTTGGCCGAGCGGGGCGGCTGGGCGGCCCGGCTCGGTGGGTTGCGGTTATTGCTGCGCTTGTTTGGCGTTTACCAGCTCGATGGATTCTTTGGCGGTGAGGTGGTCGATTTCGAGGTTCATCACTTTCACATAGTCGAAATGTTTGCCGATATAGCTGAGCAGGCCGGGCTGGCCGGGGGAGTATTTGTGGCCCACGGCTTCGAGGGCTTCTTGTTTTTCGGCGGGGTCGGTAACGGTGCGCACGGTGCCGAACACGATGGCGCTGCGGAAATAGGTGGTGAATTCGGGGGAGATGATGTCGTTGAGGTCGACCACGCAGAAGGAGACGTGGTTATCGCGGGCGAGGAGCTCGTGTTTGTGGCCTTCGGGCGCGCCGTGCAGGATGATTTTGCCGTTGTGGTACACGTAGCTGATGGGCACGGCGTAGGGGTAGCCGTTGTCGCCGTGCAGGGCGAGTACGCCTGATTTGCCGCGCTGCAATATGGCAACGGCTTCTTCTTGCGATAGTTGCTGGTTTTTGTGTTTCATTTCTCTGAACATGATTTTCTCCAATATTTACTGTTCTCAAAACCGGCGGCTTGAGGTTACCTGAAAAATGAAGGTTGGCTTTGCAAACCGGTTTTCAGGTAGCCTTGGCCGACGGGTGAATCATACCAAATTTTGGGGCGGCAGGCTTGGCTTGGGTCAGGGTTTATTCATATACGGCGGCGGCTTGCAGGATGTCGGCGAGGGCTTGCCAGCTGAGGCTGGTTTCGCTGAAGGGCTGGGTTTGATTGGTGTTGCGGTAGTAGGCTTCCATGTCTGTTATCCGTGCATTGGCTTGGAGGAAGTCGGGCAGGGCGGCGTTGGGGAGGGATTGGCTGTGTTCGGGTGCGGCAAACTCGGCGAGGAAGGCGAGGAAATCTTGGCGGGTGCGGATGGTTTGGGGCATGGTGGGAAGTTTCCGGGAGTTGGGGTGGCGGGCGGAAGGCTACCTGAAAATCGGGATGGCTGCATAGGAGGATATAGTGGATTCAATTTAAATCGGGACAAGGCGGCGAGCCGCAGACAGTACAGATAGTACGGCAAGGCGAGCCAACGCCGTAGCAGTTTAAATTGAATCCACTATTATTGGGGCGCGGCTGAAGCCGGGTTGCGGAGCTGCCAAATCTGCTTCATGGGCATGCAAACGGCGATATAATCGCGGCTTTTCTTGTTTACAGGTTTACAGGGAGGCGGGCGATGTTCCGCAGTTTCTTTATCAGCCGCCGCTGGCTGCGTTGGTCGGTGGCGGGCACGCTGCTGATTTTGGCGGCCACTTGGTATCGGGTGCAGCTGAATGTGCAGATTAACGATTGGTTTGGCACGTTTTACGATTCGGTGCAGAAGATGTTGGAAAAGCCGGGCTCGGTGAGCTTGGAGGAGTTTAACCGGCAGGTGTTTACTTTTGCGCGGATTGCGGGCGTGTATATTTTGGTGGTGGTGGTGGGCAGTTTCATCAACAAGCATTATGTGTTCCGCTGGCGCACGGCGATGACGGAGCATTATATGCGCCATTGGCCGCTGTTACGGGATATCGAGGGGGCTTCGCAGCGTATTCAGGAGGATACGATGCGTTTTGCCACAATTATGGAGTCGCTGGGCGAGAGCGGGCTGCGGGCGGTGCTGACGCTGGTGGCGTTTTTGCCGATTTTGTGGAAGCTGAGCGAGCCGATTACGGAGTTGCCGTTGGTGGGGCATGTGGACCATTCACTGGTGTATGTGGCGATTTTGGCGTCGCTGCTGGGCACGGTGGCGCTGGTGGCGGTGGGCTGCAAGCTGCCGGGGCTGGAGTTTGATAATCAGAAGGTGGAGGCGGCCTACCGCAAGGAATTGGTGTTGGGTGAAGACGATGCGGCGCGGGCGGATGAATTTATGCTGGCTGCGCTGTTTCAGAATGTGCGGCGCAATTATTTCCGCCTGTATTGGCATTATCTTTATTTTGATGTGGCGCGTTATTCTTATTTGCAGTTTTCGGTGGTGCTGCCTTATCTGGCGATGGGGCCGGCGCTGGTGGCGGGCACGGTGGCGCTGGGGGTGATGCAGCAGATTGTGCGGGCATTCGGGCAGGTGTTGGAGGCGTTTCAGTTTTTGGTGCGCTCGTGGCCGACGATTGTGGAGCTGATGTCGATTTACAAGCGGCTGAAGGCGTTTGAGCACAATATTGTGGGCAGGCCGCGCGCCGAATAGAATTTTTGATTATATCGACATTAATAAAAAGTATTTCTGGAGGCTTTTTTCTTCTTCTATCATAAGCCGGGAATGTGGGCAAACCACCAAACCGATATTGAAGGAGAGAAAGATGCCGAATAGATTCAACCGCCTGCTGCCAAAATGGGGCTTGGCTTCGCAGATTACCTTTGCCTTTGCCGGCGCGATTGCACTGGGCTTGCTGGTGCGCTTTACCGGCGGTGGCGGCCCGGTGGCGGCGGCAGGCAATTTTCTAGGCTCGCTGTTTGTGGGTGCGCTCAAGGCGATTGCGCCGCTGCTGGTGTTTACGCTGGTGGTGTCGGCGATTGCGCAGCACCGCAAAGGGATGAATTCCAATATCCGGCCGGTGATTGTGCTGTATGTGGTGGGGATGGCTGCGGCGGCGCTGCTGGCGGTGGCGGTGAGCTTTATGTTTCCGTCTTATGTGCCGCTGAGCGGGGTGAATGCGGCGGATAAGCCGATTCCGAACGACTTCGGCGAGGTGCTGCAAAACCTGCTGCTCAAGGTGGTAAGCAATCCGGCGCAGGCGCTGGCGGAAGCCAACTACATCGGCATTTTGGCTTGGGCGGTGGTGCTGGGCTTGGCTTTGCGCTTGTCTGACGAGCCGACCCGGAATTTCCTGAAAAACATTTCCGATGCGGTAAACAAGGTGATGTATTGGATTATCCGCCTGGCGCCGGTGGGCATTTTCGGTTTAACGCTGCATACTTTCATCAGCACGGGCTTGGACAATCTGGCGGCGTATCTGCATGTGCTGCTAGCGATCGTGGGCGCGATGGCGTTTATGGTGCTGGTGCTGAACCCGCTGATTGTGTTTGCCGCCACCCGCAAGAATCCTTATCCGCTGGTGTGGATTTGCCTGAAGGAGAGCGGGCTGATTGCCTTTGTGATCCGCAGCTCGGTGGCCAATATTCCGGTCAACCTCAATTTGTGCAAAAAGCTGGGTTTGAACGAGGAAACCTATGCCGTTACCATCCCTTTGGGCGCCACCATGAATATGGAGGGCGCATCCATCACCATCACCATCCTCACACTGGCGGCGGTGCACACGTTGGGCATCCACGTGGATTTCATCACAGCTTTTTTGCTGGTGCTGATTGCCGTAATCGGCGCGTGCGGGGCTTCCGGGATTCCGGGCGGCGCCCTGCCGCTGGTGCCGATGGCGTGCAGCCTGTTTAATATCGATAACGATGTGGCGATGCAGATGGTAACCATCGGGCTGATTATCAGCGTGGTGCAAGACCCGTGCGGCACGCTGATCAATTCTTCCACCGACGTGCTGTTCACCGCCGCGGTCGATCCGGCGTATCGGAATCGGGATAAGCTGGTGCCGGCGGAAACATCATCTTCTTGAATATCCGGCCAAATAAAAGGCTACCTGAAAACTGTTTTCCTGTTTTCAGGTAGCCTTTGTTTTATGAGGCTTTGCCGTTTTCAGGTAGCCTTTGCCGCCTGCCTACTGCTTATCGTGAAACTCGTGGAATTCATAGCGGTACGACAGCGCCCCGCCGGCTTTTTTCTGCGCCAGGTAGTCATCGTATACCGCGCGGATTTCCTTGCGCAGCAGGAAGAGGGCGATCAAGTTCGGGATCACCATGAAGCCGTTGAACATATCGGAAAGATTCCACACCACGTCCACCTTGCCCAGCGTGCCCAACACAATCGCCAGCAGCACCAGCGCGCGGTAGATGCCCAAATGGCGGTCGCGGAACAGGAAGCGGATGTTCGATTCGCCGAAGTAATACCAGCCGATGATGGTGGTGAAGGCGAAAAAGGTGAGGCACACCGCCAAGAGCTGCGCGCCGAAGCCGCCGAAGGCAATCACAAAAGCCTGCTGCGTTACTGCTGCGCCTTTCAGCCCTTGCTCCGCCGCCGTGATGTTGGCATCGGTGAGCAGGATAATCAGCGCGGTGGCGGTGCACACCAGCACGGTGTCGATAAACACGCCCACAAACGCCGCCATGCCCTGCTGCACGGGGTGCTGCACATCCGCCGTGGCGTGCGCGTGCGGCGTGGAGCCCATGCCCGCCTCGTTGGAAAACAGGCCGCGCGCCACGCCGAAGCGCACCGCCTCGCGCATGCCGATGCCGGCCGCGCCGCCCAACACCGCTTCCGGCTGGAAAGCCGCCACGAAAATATGGTTAAACATCGGCACGATGTGGCCGGAGAATTGGAACAGAATCACAATCGCGCAAATGATGTAGATAATGGCCATAAACGGCACCACAAACTGCGCCACATTAGCGATGCGGTTTACCCCGCCCACGATAATCAGCCCGGCCAGCACCGCCAAGCCGATGCCCACCGCCAGCGCGGGCACGTTGAACGCCACGGTAACCGCTGAAGCGATGGAGTTGGACTGCGTGGCATTGCCGATGAAGCCCAGCGCGATAATCAGCGCGATGGAGAAGCCGCCGGAGAGGAAGCGCGCCGCACTGCGGCCGATTTTCGGCGTGAGGCCGTGCGTGATGTAGAAGGCCGGGCCGCCGATGTATTTGCCGTGGCTGACCACGCGGTATTTCTGCGCCAGCAGTGCTTCGGCGAAGATAGTGGACATGCCCAAAATGGCGGAAAACCACATCCAGAATATCGCGCCCGGCCCGCCGGCGGTAATCGCCGTGGCCACGCCGGCCACGTTGCCCGTGCCGATTTGGGCAGACACGGCCACCGCCAGCGCCTGAAACTGCGACAGGGATTTATGGTCTTTGTCGGCCGGGTCTTTTTTGGCAAACAGCCCGCCGAACACGGATTTGAATGCGGCGCCGAGCCGGGTGATTTGCGGCGCGCCCAAATATAGGGTGAAAAACAGGCCGATGCCGAGCAGGGCGTAGATCAGCAGATAGTCCCACAACACGAAATTGACTTTATCCACCAGGTTAGAGAGTATTTTTTCCATAGTTAGCACCTCGCAAAATAGGGGGTTGGAAACTAGCGGCCGAAGCGTTTCCTTGATGTGTGCCGCTTGGCCGTGGGTGAAAAGAAGGGTGGTTGGGAGGAAAACAGCCGGGAGGAAATGCATGCCGACTGCGGCGGGCGGGGGAATGGTAAAGGCTACCTGAAAAAAATTTCCCCCGATAGCTTAAGCAGTTGCCTTGTTGCACGCAGCCGCTGCTTTGCTGAAAATGAAAGCGGGGCAAAATAAATATGCGCGGCGCTCGGCCGTGGGTATGTTTATTTTGCCCCACTGTGTTTTTCAGGTAGCCTGCTTCGGGCTACCTGAAAAATTTGATGTAAGCTTGGGTTAATTTAACACAAAAAATGCGAAGGCGGGATTTTATTTCGCCTCCCCGGCGGCAGGCACCGGAATCAGCCAGCCGTAGCGGTCTTCGGCGAGGCCGTATTGGATGTCGGTGATGGCTTGGCGGATGGCCATACCGCGCTCTTGGCTCTGCACGGGGATTTCCTTGCCGTCGATCACCAGCGAGGTTACGGGCGATACCACGGCGGCGGTGCCGGTGAGGATGGCTTCGGCGCCGTTTTCCACCGCTTCTTGCAGTTCGGCCACGGTGAAGTTGCGCTCACTCACCTGGTAGCCCAAATCTTTGGCCACGTGCAGCACGGAGTCGCGGGTTACGCCGTGCAGGAATTCTTCGGTGAGCGGCTTGGTGATGATTTCGTTGCCTTTAATCAGCGCGAAGTTGGAAGCGCCGGTTTCCTGCACGTCGCCGCCGGGGCAGAACAGCACTTGGTTGGCGCCGTATTGCTGCCGCGCGCGCACCACGGTTTGCAGGGCGGAGGCGTAGTTGCCGCCGCATTTCACGCGGCCCATGTGCGGGGCGCATCGGATGTGCTCGGTTTCCACCAACAGCTTCATCGGCGAGCCTACTTTGAAATAGTCGCCCACCGGCGAGGCGAGGATATAGAGCATGGCGGAAGAGGAGCCCACGCCGGCCTTGCCGATTACCGGGTCGGTGCCGATGAGTGTGGGGCGCAGATAGAGCGCGGCGGGAGCATCGGGCACCTCGTCTGCGGCGCGCGCCACCAGTTCCAGCATGGCCGACAAAAACGCCTGCGCGTCGGGCACGGGCAGCTCCAGCAGCCGGGCGCTCTGCTGCATGCGGGCGATGTTGGCTTCCGGGCGGAAGATGACGATGCGGCCGTTTTGCTGGCGGAAGGCTTTGAGGCCTTCGAAACATTCGCTGCCGTAGTGCAGGCTGTGCGCGCCGGGCGGCAGGGCAAGCGAATCGGAAGATTGCCAGCGCACCGGCTGCCATGCGCCATTAGTGTAAACCAGCACCGGCATCTCGCGGTGGAAAACGCTGCCGAAAACGGCAGGAACTGCTTTTGCCATGATAATTCCTTGTGATTTGTGCTAAAGCTCGAAAGATACTCTTGTAGCAAAGCGTTTGACAAGCCCTCTGCTCAAGAAAACAAAAAAAGGCTACCTGAAAACGGCTTGGCAGGGCGCTTGTGCCTTGCCTTGGGTTTTTCAGGTAGCCTGTTTGCCGGAATGGGGCGCGATTTTGGAATTAAATATTGCCGGCGAAGGTGTTGCACTGGGCGGGGTCGCCACTGTTGAGGCCGCGGCGGAACCATTGCAGGCGCTGGGCGGAAGTGCCGTGGGTGAAGCTGTCGGGCACGGCATAGCCGCGGCTGCGCTGTTGCAGGCGGTCGTCGCCCACGGCTTCGGCGGCGTTGAAGGCTTCTTCCAAATCGCCTTCTTCAAACAATTGCCGCTCCTGCGCGCGGTTGGCCCACACGCCGGCCAAGCAGTCGGCCTGAAGCTCCACCAGCACGGAGAGGCGGTTGGCATCGCGCTCGTTTAGGCGGGCGCGGGCGCGGTTGACGCGGGCCATGGTGCCGTCGAGGTTTTGCACGTGGTGGCCGACTTCGTGGGCAATCACGTAGGCGAAGGCGGCGTCACCCGCTGCGCCGAGCTGGTTTTTCATGTCGTCGTAGAAAGAGAGGTCGAGATACACTTTTTGGTCGGCGGGGCAGTAGAAGGGGCCCATGGCGGCCTGGCCGGTGCCGCAGGCGGTGGGGGTGCTGCCGCGGTAGAGCACCATTTTGGGCTGCACATACTGCCGGCCTTGGCTGCGGAAGTAGCTGCCCCAGGCGTCTTCGGTGGTGGCGAGGATTTGGGCGGAGAAGCGGGCGAGCGCTTCTTCTTCGGCGCTGGCGGCCACGGGGCGGCTTGGCTGCTCTTGCTGCAATTGTGGCATTTGGCCGCTGCCCATCAGGCCGCTCAAATCGACGCCGTAATACGCGCCGATGAGCACGATAATCAGGCCGACGATGCCCATTTTGCCGCCGCCTCCGCCGTAGCCTCCGCCGCCGGAGCCGCGGCGGTCTTCGATATTGCTGCTGCTGCGCTGGTTGCCGAGTTTCATTGGGTGTTCCTTGGGTTGATGTGGTGGGGGCGGATTATATAACAGGCTACCTGAAAAAGTTCAGGTAGCCTGTTGCGCGGCGGCGTTTATTCGATGGCGTATTCGATGGTGACGACCAGGCGCACTTGTTTGCCGACGGTGCTTTTGTCGTAGCTGCCGCCGTATTCGTCGTCGCCGCTGCTGCCGCTGTCGGCGTAGATGTTGAACGAGCCTTGCGAGGCGGAGCGCATGGCGCCGACTTTGCCGCCGCCGGTGGCGGCGAATTCGTCGGCGCGGCGGCGGGCGTCTTCGGTGGCTTGCTTAATCAGGCTGTGTTTGATGGTTTCGAGGTTGCCGAGCAAGTATTGCGGGGCTTCGAAGTCGATGGCGTCGTTGCCGGCGCGCAGGGTGAGGATGTTTTGGTGGGCGCTTTGGATGCGGTCAAGCTTGTTGGTGGCCACGGTGAGCTGCTGTTTGCCGTCGTAGCCGTTGGGGGTGCGGATTTCGTTGCCGTGGGCATCGTGTTCCACTAGGAAGGCGGGGCTGATTTCGGGGGCGTCGGTTTGGATTTCGGCGGGGTCGAAGCCTTGGCTGCGCAGGAATTGGTGGAGCTTGGGCCGCTGTTGTTTGAGCTGGTCGAGCACTTCCTGATAGCTGCTGCCGTGCACGCGCACGGCGGTGTTCCAGCGGGCGCGGTCGGATTGGAAGTTTTGCTCGGCCAGGCCTTTCACGGTGATGGTGCCGGGCTGGCGGAAGTTTTTAAACTGGGTGCCGAGCACGAAGGCGGCGGCCACGAGGCCGACGGCGAGCAGCAGGCCGAGGGCTTTGACGCTGCCGGAGAGGGTTTTTTCTTGGGGCATGATATTTCCTTAACTTGGAAGGGAGGGGGAAGGCTACCTGAAAAATCGGCAATACGGTTTGACTTGGGTTTTAGCTTCGCAGAAACTTCGCTGCGCTCATTTTCAGGTAGCCTTTTGTGCTATTCCTGCCAGCCGCGTTTGATTTTGTCGAGCGCGCGGCGGTCGCGTTTGGTGGGGCGGCCGTCGGGGTAGGCGGCGCTGATGCGGCTGGCTTGGTCGAGGGCTTTCTGCGCTTCGCGTTTGGCGGCGGTGGCGCTGTCTTCGGCATAAAGGGCGCGGGCTTCGGGGGCGGGGCGGCGCTGGTGGTTGAGCGCAAGCACGGTGATTTTGTAGGGCAGGGAGTTGAGCGTGAGGTCGATGGTGTCGCCCGGCTCGATGTTTTTGCTGTTTTTCACTTTGGCGCCGTTCACCTGCACGCGCCCGAGCTCGATGTGCTTCTGCGCCAGGCCGCGCGTTTTGAAGAAACGGGCGGCCCACAGCCATTTGTCGAGCCGCATGTGGTGTTCTTCGTGGGTGTGTTTGCCTGCCATATTCTGCCTCCGGTGGGAAAAATTTATTTTATACCAAAGCGGGGCGGGCGGCTAATGCTGCGCAGCGGGGTTGGTGTGTTGCGCGTATGCACGTGTATGCAAAATATTTTATGGTTTAATATCATTGTGTTGTTTTGATTTTATGCTGGATTGGCAAATAAAATATTGCAGCATTAAATCTTTTTCGCTATATTTGCATACAAATGAATACAAAGAGAGGTGTTTGCATATGGCCGCGATAAACCGAATCCCCATCAGCGTGCGAATATCGCAGGAAGACGCAGATTTTATTGCTGAACTTAAAATCGAAGGCGCGAATACGCCCTCCGAGAAAATCCGCGAGCTGCTCAAGCAGGCGCGGCTGGCACACAGCCAAATCCACGATTACGGCGCCGCCCTGGCCGCGCAGGAGCAGTTTTTTCAGGTAGCCAAGCGCGACGTGCTGCACGCCGAAAAAGAATTCGGCATCCATTCGCACATTGTGGCGCGTCTGTTTGAGCAGCTGCCCGACCTCGGCGCCACCCTCGCCGCCGACCTGCCCGCCAATGCGCAGGAAGCCGATTTGAAGCAATACGAACGCGAGCTGATGTGGCGAATCGTGCGCCTCAGCGACAGCATTTTGCAGCTCGCCGTAACCGGCAAAGGCGCGGCTTACGACGATACCGTGCTGCAACAGCTTGAAAATACGTTGAAGCTGGCAAAAATCGTGCAGCAGGCCGGCGAAGTTTGAGCTCGCCTGGAAAGGCAGGGGCAAGTAGATGGAAAAATGGATAGCAGAAGCATATGAAATATTTGCACCTTATGGCGTGCGATTTCCGCTAAATATCTGTACCTGTAACAGTTGTTCCCCTGAAGATTTTCAGCGAGAACTGCTGCGTTATCCGTTGCGGGATGTCCCGACCGATATGTTGCAGGCGTATTTGGGCAGCGTGCCTTTGGAGGATGAAGCTGCGACGGCTTTAGATATGAAACATTTCCTGCCACGTATTTTGCAGGCTTTGGTTGATGGAGAAGATGTCAGACCGCTTGATGAAACGCTGCTCGATAAATTGCGCTGTGATTTGCCCGAATGCTGGACTGATAAAGAAATTCATTGGCTGAAACGCTTTGCCGCCGCTTGGTTTGCCGCGCAACTGACCGCACCCCGCTACGAAGGCTGCTTGGTCGCGTGGCTGAATATGTTTCAATTTGCCAGATTGGATGTCATCGACGAACTGTTGGCATTATGGACGGAGCAGACGGATAAAACAGGGGCTGTGCGCGAATTTGTCGGTTTGTATTCGGAAATTCCGTATGGAGGCAGCGAGCCGGATTGGTACAAAGTCTGCTATCTGCCCGAACATTGTCCTGACAGGGAACAATTTGCCGACCGACTTTCAGCTTGGTTTGCTCATCCCGATACACGTGCTGCATTCAAACGGGCTTTGGAACAAGCCTTGCTGGAAGGTAGGAAAAATGAAGAAGAAACATTGTTATGGGAGCAGTGTTATGACTGGCTGCCCCGTGTTGGATAAGCTTTGCAGCTTGTATTTAAAACAGAAAGGAAAATCAAAATGAGCGAAACCCTATCCCGCAGAGTGGGCCGTTTGGTGAGCGGCGGCTTCCATGCCCTGATTGACGCAGCGGAAAACCTCGCGCCCGAAGCCGTGATGAATGAAAGCATCCGCGAAATCGAGCGCGCCGTAGACGAAGTGCGCGCCGAGCTGGGCAAAGTGCTGGCGCAGAAACACCTCGCCTCCAAGAAAATGGCCGACGAGAGCAACCGCCACGAAGCCATCGACGCCAACCTGCAAGCCGCCGTGGCCGCCGGGCGCGACGACCTGGCCGAAGCCGGCATTGCCGAGCAGATGGATATCGAAGCCCGCCTGCCTGTGTTGGAAAACACCATTGCCGACTGTGCTGCGCAGGAAAAAGAGCTCGAAGGCTTCATCGCCGCCCTGCAAGCGAAAAAACGCGAAATGCAGCAGCAGCTGCAAGATTGGCGCGCCGCCCAGCAAAACGCCGGCAGCGCAGGCCGCAGCGGCGGCGACATGAGCCGCATTGCCCGCAGTGCCGAAAAAAGCGGTAACGCCTTCGACCGCATCATGGGCCGGCAAAACGCCATCCACAGCAGCACCGACGCCGCCCAGCTGGCCAAGCTGAAAGAGCTGGAAGACCTCAGCCGCAGCAACCGCATCGCCGAACGCCTGGCCGCGCTGAAAGCCAACAGCAAAGAGTGAGCGGCCAATTTCAGGTAGCCTCAAGCAGGCAGATAGGGCTACCTGAAAATTCCGGCAAAACCAAGCCCTAGCCCAAGGAGCCAACCATGATTTTCGCCCTCGCCGCCGCCCTCGTTACCGCCGCCTTGCTTTACACCCTGCTGTTTGAGGATGGGCGCGAATTTATCGAAAGCGTGAAATCCTGCTTCACCCCCGAGCTCTTCCTTCCCAGCTTTCTTTTTCCTGGCTCAGACGAGGAAGACGATTGGGGGCAAACCAAACTCATAATCTGGATGCTGATCAGCATGCTGGTGGGCGCGTTGGCTTATGCCAAATTCGGTTAGCCATCGGCCGGGCTGGCTCTTGCCAACAATTTCAGGTAGCCAAAAACCGCAAAGGAAACAAGATGAAACCTTCAAGCAAGCAGCTCAACACACAGGAGAAACTCAAACACCTCGGCACGCTCGCCGTCATCTGGCTGCTGATTTCCGCCCTGTGGGCGGCCGTGGCCAATGCCGGCGGCAGCATGTCTTACGGCATCGCGCGCGTGGCCATGTTCACCATCTTCTGGAGCATCCTCGCCGCCGTGTATTCGCTGGTGTCGTTTATCCAAACCCTGTTTGGCAAGCCCAGCCCATCGTGGCCGAAAATCCTGCTGCCCGCGCTCGGGCTGTGGCTGTTTCTTTGTGCTTATGCCTTTGTTTTCAGGTAGCCCGAGCCGGGGAGAACGAGGCTACCTGAAAAATTTTGCAGCCGTTTTAACTACGTTGAAGCTAGCGCTTCAGGTAGCTTTATCCATCTTCAATACAAGGAGAAAAACCATGCCTATCAATGAATTTAACCAACCCATCGGCGAAAGCCTGCCCGGCTACACGCCCGGCGAACGCCCCACCGCCGAAGTGCTCTCCGGCCGCTACTGCCGTTTGGAAAAACTTTCCGCCGCACGGCACGGTGCGGATTTGTATGCCGTGTACGGCCCCGATTCGCCGCTGCCGAACTGGACGTACCTACCGCTCGACCACGTGGCCGATGCCGCCGAGCTGGGCGCGCTGCTGCACAAGCTGGAGCAATCCGCCGACCCGTATTACTTCGCCATCATCGACCAGGCCGACGGCCGGGCAGTCGGCACCATGGCGCTGATGCGTGTGGATACGGCCAACCGCGTGATTGAGGTGGGCTGGGTAATTTATTCCGAGCGGCTCAAGCGCAGCCGCATTGCCTCCGAGGCGCAATTTTTGCTGTCGCAATATGTGTTTGAAACCCTGTGCTACCGCCGCTACGAATGGAAGTGCGACGCGCTGAACCAAGCCTCGCGCCGCGCCGCCGAGCGTTTGGGTTTCCGTTTCGAGGGCGTGTTTCGGCAGGCGGTGGTGTACAAAGGCCGCAACCGCGATACCGCCTGGTTTGCCATGCTCGATTCGGAATGGCCGCAGATTAAGCGGCGGATGCAGCGCTGGCTGGCCGAGGAGAATTTCGATGCGCAGGGGCGGCAGCGCGTGCCCTTGCAAGAGATGGAATGAACTCTTTAGAAAATCCATTCTAAGAAGCTGGCTAAAGAGGCAATACGGTTTTCAGGTAGCCTTCCCCCGCCTTGAGGCTACCTGAAAGCGCAAGCTTCAATGCAGTTAAAACGAAAGAAGCAAGTTTCCGCCAAGCTGAACACCCGATTAACCGACAACCCGCGAAAGACCCGCCATGTGGAACTTAATCAACGCCCCCGAAACCGAAATCTTCGGCATTGCCATCGCCCTGATGCTGATGCTCGGCCTCTTAGAGCTGCTCTCGCTGCTGGCCGGCGGCTTCACCGACTGGCTCGACAACCTGCTGCCCGACAGCCTCACCGAAGCCGATTTGGATACCGACCTGCACGGCGGCATCGAAGGCGCGGGCGCTTTCGTGCGCTTTTTGGATTGGCTGTATGTGGGGCGCGTGCCGCTGATGATGCTGCTGGTGGTGTTTCTCGCCGTGTTCGGGCTCTCGGGCTATGTGCTGCAATCCTTGTGTGCCAGCCTGTTTGGCGGCTACCTGAATGGGTGGCTGGCGGCCTGGTTCCTCTCGCTGCCCCTGGTGCGGCTCACGGCGGGCGGCTTATACAAAATCATGCCGAAAGACGAAACCACCGCCGTGCCGCAGGCCAGCCTGGTGGGGCGTGTGGGCACGGTGGTGCTGGGCGAGGCGCGGCCGGGCAGCCCGGCGCAGGTGCGCGTGAAAGACAGCTACGGCCAGCAGCACTACGTGATGGCCGAGCCCGACGGCGAGGGCGTGCTCAAACAGGGCGAGGCGGTGCTGCTGGTGTCGCTGGCGGGCAATACGTTTAAGGCGATTGCCAATCCGAGCGGGAGCTTGGTGGATTAGAGGCTACCTGAAAAACAAAAATCAAGAGGAAACCATGAATAACTATGCTGTTGGGCAAAATCTGGCTGCCCGCTTGGCGACGTTGCGCCACAAGCCGCCGCAGGGCGTGGGCGTGGCGGGCGAGGGGCTGCTGTTTCGCCATTCGCTGCTGCGCGGCTAGCTGCTGCAACCATTGATGGCCTTGTGGCTCGGCGTGTTTTGCTGGGTGGGCGGCGGGTTGCAACTGCTGAAATGGAGCGTGCTGCCGCTGCCGGATGCGGCATATTGGCCGCTCACGGCGCTGTTTGCCCTGTTTTGGCTGTGGCGCACGGAGCGCTGGTGGTGCCCGCTGACCACGCGCAAATCGCTGTACCTCGATAGCGAGCGGCTGGTGGTGTATGGCGCGTTTGGGCGCATCCGCTATCAAGGCGGGCATGAAGGGGCGTATCGGGGCTTTTTTGCCGGCCTTCCCACGCAATACGAAATGTTCACGGGCGGCCTCTCGCTGCTCACCGGCCGCCGAGGCAGAAGCTTTTGGCAGGGCTTGGTGCTGGGGTGGGACAGGCACAATATCGGCGCCACGGCCGCCGAGGCATAAGCTGGCGGATACGGCAGGCTGGCCGGTTTATTCGGCCTGGCGTTGGGGCGGGGATTGAGGCTACCTGAAAATATTTTGGGATAAGGCAAAGCAGTCAGCCATATCGGATGGAAAAGTTGGGCTGCGGCCGGATGGAGAGAAAACCATGTCAAACAAAATCAAAGATTTGCCGCCGAGAGCTGAGCCTGCGGGGCGGTACGATACGGAGCTGGTGTTCAGGCAGATGGGGCTGCTGGCGGCGCTCACGCTGGGGTGGCTGCTGTTTGCCGGCTCTTGGCTGACGGGCGAGGCGACCACCACGCTGCGGCTGCAACAAATCAGCGGCTTGCTGCTGACCGGCTTTTATTTGTGGCGGTGCTGGCGGGGGCTGCGCAAAATCTGTTATCGCGCGGAAGAAGATTGCCTGTTGGTATATGCCGTGTCGCTGCGCGGCTGGCGGCTGGCCGGGCGCTATCCCTTGGCTGATTTTGCCGGGCTGTACCGCGGTGGCGAGGGCTCAATCGCCGAGGTGTGGCTGGCGGGCAAAAACGGCGGGCAGGATGTGCTGCTGGACAGGATATTTTTGGGCACGGGCGCATTGCGGAAACGCTTTGCGGCGTGTTTGGCGGAATTGAGCCGCGCCACGGGTTTGCCGGTGCGGGAGCGCTAGAGGCTACCTGAAAAAGAGGAAATGATGGATAAAAATAAAAACAAAACTGTGCTGCTGTATCCGGCCTCGTTTGGCGATATGGTGTTGGAAGGCGTGCTGGTGGGCGTGGCGCTGGCAGTGTTTGCGTTTATTGCGGCGGCTGTTTTGCTCGGCATTGTGGGCAAGGATTGGTGGCTGGTGCTGCTCGGCCTGCTGTCGGTTTTAATATTGGCCGTGATAGCGGGCGTGATTGCCGTGCCGTGGTGGCGGAAATATATGGTGAACGACATCCTGCGGCTGGACACAGAACGCGGGGTGCTGCAGCACGGGCGCTGGCGCGATAGGCAGGCGCAGCGGGAATATCCGCTCTCAATGTTTGCGGCGGTGGCGGCGGAGAAGGTGCAGGACGATTACCGCGGCTACTACGGGCGTTTGGCGGGAGTTGTCGGAATATCCGATTTCGGCCTTTGCTGCGGTGGCGGGGGAGCGGGTATGCAACGTTTCTTTGGGTTGGGGCAGCTATGAGCGGTTGTGGCTGGCGGGGGCGGATGGGCAGCATGATTTGATGATTGCGGAATGCGCTGCATCGAGGGGATTGAATAAGCTGGAGGCGGTGCAATACAAAATTTCCCGCTACACCGGATTGCCGCGTGTTCGGATTGGGAGTAGGGAGATATAGGGGTTTCAGGTAGCCTTTCTTTTTTCAGGTAGCCTATCTGGTTCGGGCTACCTGAAAAAAGGAAACGGGAACTCCTGCAAGGGAAAAGGCTTGCTTGCTTTGTGCGGTTGTGTGCATGGGTTTGCGGTTTTCAGGTAGCCTTTGGCAGCTGCCTGGCTGGGGAATATGTGTTCTTTAACAATCCGGTATGTTAAATCCGGCTGGCGCCGCAATCGACCAAGGTGTCGCCCACGCAGATGATTTGGCTGTGGAAGGCGTGGAGGCTGCTGCGGTGGCCGATGCTCACGATGATGCTTTCGGGCAGCTCGCGGCGCAGGAGGCGGTAGAGGGCGGCCTCGGTGTCTTCATCCAGGGCGGAGGTGGCTTCGTCGAGCAGCACGAGGCGGGGGCGGGCAACGAGGGCGCGCACGAAGGCGATGCGCTGGAGCTCACCAGGGGAGAGTTTGTTTTGCCAGTCGTCTTCGGTGTCGAGCTGGGGTTTCAGGTAGCCTAGGCGGCAGGCGTCGAGGGCGGCAGCGAGCTCGGGCTCGGAGGGGGTGATGTTGGGGTAGCAGATGGCGCGGCGCAGGCTGCCTTGGGGGGTGTAGGGGCGCTGGGGGAGGAAGAGGATGTGTTCGCGCGGGGGGCCGGCCATGTGGCCGCTGCTGCCGAAGGGCCAGAGGCCGGCGAGGGCGCGCAGCAGGGAGGTTTTGCCGCAGCCGGAGGGGCCTTGGATGAGGAGGGCGTCGCCGCTTTGGGCGTGCAGGTTGATGTTGCTGATGAGGGGCTCGCCGTTGTTGCGGTAGAGGGTGAGGTGTTGGGTGTGGAGGATGTGTTGGTGGCTGCGGTGTTCGGGCTGGCGGTAGGGTAGGTGGTCTTGCATGCTTTGGAAGAAGCCGTCGAGGCGTTCGAGCCGGGCTTGGTAGGCGGTGAAGTCTTTGTAGGAGTTGCGGAAGAAGGAGAGGGCGCGTTGCAGGCGGTTGAAGGCTTGCACGGTTTGGTGCATATCGCCGATTTTCACTTGGCCGGCGAAAAAGCGGGGGGCTTGCAGCATGAGGGGCAGCAGGTTGGAAATTTGGGTGATGCCGGTGTTGAAGCCGTTCAGCCCGAGGCTGCGGTACACAATCTGCCAGCGGTTGCGGATGATACGGTGGAAGCGGCGGCGCAGGTTGCGCTGTTCGGCGGCTTCGCCGTTGTAGAAGGCGATGCTTTCGGCGTGCTCGCGGATGCGCACGAGGGCGTAACGGTAGTCGCCGTTGTAGCGTTCGTTTTGGAAGTTGAGCTTCACCAGCGGGCGGCCGATCCACACGGAGGTGGCGGTGGCGAAGAGGATGAAGAGGTAGATAAACATCACCATGCCGCGCGGGATTTCCAGCCCCATGACGGCGAGCACGCCGGAGAGGCTCCACAGGATGGCGGTGAATTCCACGGTAGACACGACGGCGTTGATGAGCCCGCGCACCAAGCTCATGGTGGAGGCGATGAAGTCTTGTGCGTCTTGCTGGATGCGCTGGTCTACGTTGTCGGGGGCGTGGCGGCGCATGTGCAGGCGGTAGTAGTTTTTATGCGCGAGCCAGCGCTCGGTGAGCGCGGCGTTGAGCTTTTCCAGCCAGCGGATGAGGAAAACCTGCTCCAGAAAGTCGTTGGTGATGATGTGGATGATTTTGCACAGCACCAGCATGATGTTGATGCTGGCGAAAAACCAGAAGGCGGCGGCGGCTTTGTCTTGCAGCGAGCTGTAGAGGCCGTTGTAGAAGAAGGTGTTGAGCACGCTGATGCGCACTTCGAGCAGCACCATCAGGAGCAGCGTGCCCAGGAGCAGGGCGGTTTGCACGGCGCTGCTGCGCGAGAGGCAGGGGCGCACGATGCGCTTGAAGCGCCGGCCGAAGGTGGTGCGCCGCAGCAGCAGGGCGGCGAGCAGGCAAAACAGCAATACGCCGCAAAAGCTTTGCAACAGCCACAGGGGGCTGCCCAAGAGCTCGGTTTTCCATTGTTCTTGTTTCATGGTGTGCGGGTGGGGTGGGGTAAGGTTATTTTCAGGTAGCCTTTAAGCGGGTTTGGGCGGGCGGCAGGCTACCTGAAAAATCAAAATGCGTATTGAAAGCAGGCAAGCCAAACAGCGCGGAAGGCTACCTGAAAAACGGAGCTGCATTTTTCAGGTAGCCTCTTGCGGGGGCTGTGCCGCCCCAACGCTTAAAACTCAAACTTGGCGGAAATGCTGACTTCGCGCGGGTTGCCGATGGCGATCATCGGGTATTGCGCGGAAGAGCCCACGGTGGAGGTGTAATACAGGCGGTTGGTCAGGTTTTTGCCGTTGAGGCGCACGTTGAGTTTGTTGCCGCCGAAACGGGTTTCATAGGAAACGAAGGCGTCGGCCACGGTGGCAGAAGGCACTTTCCACAAGCGGCCGTTGTTGTCGGCATCTTTGGCAATATACCAAGCGCCGTTGTATTTGGCGCCGAGGCCGGCACGCCAGTTGCCGCCCAGCGCGTTGCCGAAATCGTAGGTGAGGTAGAGGCCGAACTGGTTGCGCGGGGTGTTGTTCAGCGGCAGGCCGACCAATGTGGGTCTGCCATCCAGCATCTTGGTTTCGGTGTAGGCGTAGTTGGCGTTCACGCCCAGGCGCTCGGTAATCTGACCGCCCATTTCGGCTTCAAAGCCCATGGAGCGGGCGCGGGCATCGTAGAAATACTGCCTGTTGCTAGCGGGGCCGACAGAATAGCTGACGTTATCCCGAATGATATGGAAGGCAGCCACAGCGGCGGAGAGGCGCTCGCCGGCAAATTTGGCGCCAATTTCAAAGGCGCGGCCTTTTTCGGGATTAACACTACCCGGAACTTCGTTGGCGATGGCTACCTGCGGGCGGAAGGAGGTGGCGTAGCTGCCGTAGAGCGACCATTGCGGGGTGAGGCGGTAGGTAACGCCGAGCGAGGGCGAGAGGTTCCAGCCGTGGTTGTCGGTGTTGGCTTTGAATACGAAGTTGCGGTTGGCGCGGCCGGCGTATTGGTCGTAGTAGTCTGCGCGCAGGCCGGCAGACACAATCCATTTTTCGCCGAAGTGGATGTCGTCGTTGGCATACAGGGCGAAGGTTTTGAGGATTTCGGTTTGCTGCGTGTTGTTGCCCTGGCCGTCGATGGTGTTCACGCCGGGCTGTGGGGAGATTTGGCCATACACGGGGTTATGCATATCGAGGTTGTACTGGAGCGGGCTTTGATAGATTTTGCCCAGCAGGCGGTCGTTGTGCATGGCTTCGATGCCAAAACCGAGTTTGTGGCGCACGCTGCCCCAGCGCACGTCGCCGTTGAGGTTGAGGGCGAGGTTGTGCACGCGCAAACGGGCGTCCTGCGTACCGTCGATACGGCGGCGTACCCTACCGTAGTTTGGTAATGCGGGATCACTTCTAATGCCTGCTTCGGTATTGAGGATACGGGCTTTCCAGTCGTCGTAGGTGTGGTAGGTGAAGCCATAGTTGAGGCGGGCTTTCCAGTTGTCGTTCAGATAGTGGTCGAGGGTGAACTGGAAGAGGTGGTTTTTGCCGCTCTGCTCGCTGAAGGGTTCGTCTAGGCGGCGCTCGGCGGGGATGGCGAGGGGTTTGCCGTAGTTGGCGGTGTCAGCGGAATCAATGAAGGTGCCGCGGTCGAAGGGCACGGTGTAGTTTAAGTATTCGTAGGAGGCGGTGAGGGTGGTTTTCTCGCCGATCCATTTGATGGAGGGGGCGAGGGTGGTTTGCTTGATTTCGCCGAAGTTGCGCCAGTAGTCGCTTTGGCGGTGATCGGCAATGAAGCGGTAGGCCAGGCTGTGGCTGTTGCCGATGGGGCCGGTGAAATCCACGCCGATTTGGCGGGCGCTGTGGCTGCCGAGGCTGGCGCTGACGGAGCGGGCGGGTTTGAGCTGCGGCTGTTTGGTAACCACGTTTACCACGCCGCCGGGGTCTTGCACGCCGTAGAGTGTGGAGGCGGGGCCTTTGAGCACTTCCACGCGCTCGGCGGTGGGGCTGAACACGTGGGTTTGTGTCATCTGCATGCCGTTGCGCAGCACGGAGTTGTCGCGGTTGTCGCCGAAGCCGCGTTTTACCACGGCTTCGAGCGTGCCGGCCAGGGTGTTGGCCTGGCGGATGCCGCTCACGGTGAGCAGGGCTTCATCCAGCGAGCCGGGGCGGCGGTCTTCAAGCACGGCGGGGGTAACGATGTTTACGCTGCGCGGCACTTCGAGCAGAGGGGTGTTGCCGCCGCCGATCACGTCGGCGGAAATGGGCTGGTAGCCGCTGGCGTAGCGGCGGCGGGCGGTGATTTCGATGGTTTCGAGCTCGGCGCTGTCGGCGGCTTCGGCGTTTGCCTGGGCGGGCGCGGCTTGCGTGCCTTCGGCTTGGAGCAGGCCGGGGCTGCCGATGGCGGCGAGGGCGAGGATGAGGGTTTTGAGGTGTGCGTGCTGCGGTTTTTTCATAGACGGTTTTCCATAAAGAAAGGCAGTGAGAGCTAAGCTACTGCCGTATCGGTTAAAACAAGCGGTATTGAGAACGGTTGGCATTCTAATGGGCGCTGGCTGTTTGGCAAGCCGCAGGCGGGCTGTTTTTGGTTAACGTGATGTTTTGTTGATGAAAAATTGTTTGTAAAAGCGGGGTGTTGTTGCAAAAGGGTTACAGATTGGCATGGAGTTGAATGAAAAGGGCGGGGCTGGGCGGGGGAATAGGCTACCTGAAAAGGGTTTTGGGGGAAAATGGCGGGCGGTTTCAGGCGGGCTGCGGGGATGGAGGCTACCTGAAAAAAGGAAATGGATGATTGGGAATTTGCTGGCAAAGGATTTTCAGGTAGCCTCTTGGCCGCTTGAGGCTACCTGAAAAATCTCGGGGTATTGGGTGTATTGCAAAACGGAAGCATCACAACGGAAGTGAGAGAAATCATGGCTGGAAAAAGCAAAAAACCGCGTTACCGCAAGGGCGGCGGGAAGGCGGGTTGGAACAGCGGGTATTTGCGTATCGACTCGGATGTGGGGCTGATGGCCGAGCCGGGGGTGCGCCGCGCGGGCGGGCAGACGGTATATCTGAACGGATGGCTGCGCAGTTTGCTTCCGGCGTTGTTGGCGTGGGCGATTGTGGGACTGCTGGGTTTGCTGGTTTGTGCTCTTGCTGGGAGCGTGCTGGGGGATAGGGCGGCTAAGTGGGCGGGTCTGTCGGCGGTGCTGCTGGGCTTGAAATGCTCGGAAGGCTGGTGGTTTGGGCTGACTTGCCGACGCTTTGCGATGGTGGACGGCAGGCAGTTGGTGGTATATGGGGCGTTGGGGCGGGTGCGTTTCCGTTGCGGGCTCAACTGGCAGTTTGAATACGATGGGGGTTTGTGTGCTGTCTCGCCAGATGGGCGTTCCCGCTGGTTTTCGCTGATTTGCTGTGCCAACCGTTATGCTTTATTGGACAGATTAGGAGCGGAGGTCTGTGATGGCCAAGTGCGGGAGGATTGGCAGCAGTGGTGGCGTGAGTTCGCGCAAAGTCAGCCGCTGCGTCATAAAAAGCTTCTAGTGGCGATATATGCGGAGACAGCAGCTTTCTTGCTGACGACGTGGCCGATATTGTCGGGGGAGTGGCTTTCCATCCGCCTGCTGCCGACGGTTTGGTGTGCGGCGGCGGCACTGACGGCGTTGTGGCTGCTGCCGATGGCTTGGTGGGGCAGGGGTGTGCTGGCGGGCAACCGGCGCTTTAGGCTGCCTGAACATCATGTTTGGCGGCGTTCTGCTGCCGGGCGGGTGGCGGCAGCGGTGTTGTTTGCTGGGAAGCTGGCGCTGTTTTGGCTGGTGATGGGGGCGATATTTGCGTGCCCGGTGGCTTGGGTGGGAGGCTGGCTGAGCTTGCAGTGGCAGCCGTATCAGGCGGTGTCGGCCGTGGAGTTGGCGGATACGGGGGATACGTGCCTCTCTGGCAGATACGGGCCGCGGGTGCCGAGCATTGTGGTGCGGCTGCCGGAGGAATATGCAGCGTTTGACGGCGCGTGGTGCAGCCGTTTGAGGGACGATGTGTATCTGCTGGAAGACGGCAGCACGGTGTATCTGCGCGGGAATGTGTTTGCCCGCGAGCTGCTCTTCCGGCGGCCTTAGTCATTTTCAGGTAGCCTCTTGGCCGCTTGAGGCTACCTGAAAAACGGCATCAGCGTTTGAAGTAAATGTCAATGTAGTCGGCGGCGTTGTCGCAGGGGTTGCCTATCGGCTGCATGCGCCAGTAGCGGCGGGCGTCTTTGGCTTGGAAGAGGAAGGTGCCGCTGCGTTCGCAGGCTTGGCCATTGTTGAGGTAGGAAACGCGGGTGATGACGTTGCCGGTGAAGTAGAAATGGCGCCGGTCGATGATTTCAATCAGGCCGTCGAGCTTCACGTAATTGCCGTCTAGGGCTTGGTAGGCATTGATTTCCAAGCCGTTGCTGCCACGGCGGATGGTGGCGGTGCCGAAGCGCTCCCAGCTCACCCATTGCAGGGAAAACATATGCCGGCCAAGCAGGCTGCTTTCTGCGGCGGCCACTTCTTCCGGGCTGCCGGTTTGCAGCGAGGCATCGCGCATATTCACGATAGAGGGCAGGTTTTGCGCGGCGGCGGGCTGGAGGCAGAATAATCCGGCCAAGAGCAGGGCGGATAGGCGGGAAAGAAAGCGCATGGCGGGCTCCTTATAAGTAAAGTTGTGAAAAGGAATGCGGTATCCCCATCATAGCGCATCCGTATTTAAGCCGCCATAATGATTTCATCTTTAAGGAAAAGTGTTTGCTTTAGGGCAAATTATATGCGGCAAGATGTGTTGAGTTTGGCAGAAATTCTGCTTCACTTGTTTTAACTGACTTTTCAGGTAGTCTTCTGGCTGTTTGAGGCTACCTGAAAGCATCAGCTTCTGCGAAGCTAAAATCCACGAGGCCTGTACAGGCATTTTATAAACCTAAGTATCAGAAAGGAAAACCATGAACCTTATCTCCATTGCCACCATCGCCGGCGTGATTCTGGCCGCGCTGTTTGTGCTCGGCCTCATCCTCACCCGCCTGTACCGCCGCGCCAGCAAAGAAGTGTCGTTTGTGCGCACCGGCTTCGGCGGCGAAAAAGTCATCATGAACGGCGGCGCGATGGTGCTGCCCGTGCTGCACGAAATCATTCCGGTGAACATGAACACGCTGCGCCTTGAAGTGCGCCGCGCGGCGCAGCAGGCCCTGATTACCCGCGACCGGATGCGTGTGGATGTGATGGCGGAGTTTTACGTGCGCGTCAAACCCAGTGCCGAAAGCATCGCCACCGCCGCGCAAACGCTGGGCATGAAAACCATGTCGCCAGACGAGCTGAAAGAGCTGGTGGAAGGCAAGTTTGTGGATGCCCTGCGCGCCGTGGCCGCCGAAATGGCGATGGAAGAGCTGCACGAAAAACGTGTTGATTTTGTGCAGAAAGTGCAGCAGGTGGTGAGCGAAGACTTGTTTAAAAACGGCTTGGAACTGGAAACCGTGTCGCTCACCGGCCTTGACCAAACCAGCTTTGAGTTTTTCAACCCGCAAAACGCCTTTGACGCGGAAGGCTTGACCAAACTCACCGAAACCATCGAAGGCCGCCGCAAAAAACGCAACGAAATCGAACAAGACACCGATTTGGCGATTAAAACCAAAAACCTCGAAGCCGAGCAGCAACGCCTGAAAATCTCGCGCGAAGAAGAATACGCTAAACTCGAACAAGAACGCGAAATCGCCGTGCGCCGCGCCGAACAGGAAGCCAGCATCGCCGAGCAGGAAGCGCAGAAAAAACGCGAAGCGGAAGAAGCCAAAATCGCCGCCGAGCGCGAAGTGGATTTGAAGCGCATCGCCGCCGAACGCGACATTAAAAACGAAGACATCCGCAAAGCCCAAGCCGTCGAGCAGGCAGAGGTTGAACGCCGCAAAGCCATCGAGCTTGCCGAACAAGACCGCGCCATTGCCGTGGCCGAAAAATCACGTGCCGAATCCGAAGCCAAAGCCGAGGCCGACAAAGCCCGCGCCGCCGCCGTGCGCGAAGAAGAAAGCGTGATTACCGTGCGCGAAACCGAACGCGCCGAACGTGCCAAAGCTGTGGAGCTGATTGCCGCCGAAGAAGCCGCGCAAAAAGACGCGATTTCGCTCACCGTAGCCGCCGAAGCCGAGAAACAGGCCGCGCAAGACCGCGCCGAAGCCGTGCGCATCGCCGCCGAAGCCGAAGCCGAGAAACAGCGTTTACAGGCCAAGGGTGAAGCCGATGCCAAAGTGCTGCTGGCACAAGCGCAAGAGCAGCAATACAAAGTCGATGCCGAAGGTACGCGCGCCGTGAACGAAGCCGCCAACGTGTTGAGCGTTGAGCAGGTTGAAATGCAGGTGCGCCTCGCCCTGTTGAAACACCTGCCCGACATCATCCGCGAATCCGTGCGCCCGATGGAAAACATCGACGACATCAAGATTTTGCAGGTGAACGGCTTGGGCGGTTTCGGCAACGGCGCAGGCGGCGCGGAAGGCGTGTCTGCCGGCGCCCATGCCGCGCCGGGCAACGCCGCCCTCTCCGACCAAGTGGTGAACAGCGCCCTGCGCTACCGCGCCCAAGCCCCGTTGGTGGACAGCCTGCTCAAAGAGCTGGGCTTGAGCGGCGGCGACATCAACGGCCTCACGCAGGGGCTGAACCAGGCTGCTGCCGTGGCGGAAAGCGTAGGCCAGGCGGGAAATGCTGAAGAATAAGTAGTTTGCCGAACAAGAAGGCTACCTGAAAACGATTAATACAGTTTTCAGGTAGCCTTTTGATTGCGGCAATGCTTATTTCACCAGCTTGAGCCCTTTGCGTTTGGCGGCGGGTTTGTCGCCTGAGTCGGCGCCGGATTCGGGCGGGGTGTCGGGCTGGTAGGGGATCACTTCGAAGCTCATGCCTTCGCCGCTTTCGCGGGCATACATGCTGGCCACATGGCCTACGGGCACCCAGATTTCCTGCGCCACGCCGCCGAAGCGGGCGGAGAAGCTGATCCAGTCGTTGTCGATAGTGAGGCCGGCGCAGGCGGTGTGGCTGATGTTGAGGATGATGTGCTCGTCTTTCACAAACTGCATGGGCACGCGGGTGTGCTCGTTTACCCATACTTGGATGTAGGGGGCGTGGCCGCGGTCGTTGCACCATTCGTAGAGGGCGCGCAGGAGGTAGGGTTTGAAGGTGGAGTTCATCATGGGGTTTTCCTGGATTGGGGCTACCTGAAAAAGGGCTACCTGAAAATGAAGAAGCCGGCCGGTTCGGGTTTCCCCGCCGGCCGGCTTGGTGTTAGCGGCGCATGGCTTTTTCGGCGGCGGTGAGCGCGGCGATGAAGGATTCGCGCTGGAAGATGCGTTCGGCGTATTTGAGGATGGGGGCGGCAGATTTGCCGAGCTTGATGCCGTAGTGGTCGAGGCGCCAGAGCAGGGGGGCGAGGGCGACGTCGATCATGGAGAAGTCGTCGCCGAGCACGTATTTGTTTTTGGCAAAGGCGGGGGCGAGCAGGGTGAGGCCTTGGCTGATGGCGTCGCGGGCTTTGGTTTGCTCTTTGCTGGGGGTTTCGGGGCTTTCGAGCTTCTGCACGTGGCTGAAAAGCTCTTTTTCCATGCGGAACAATACTAGGCGGCCGCGCCCGCGCATCACGGGGTCGCCGGGCATGAGCTGGGGATGGGGGAAGCGTTCGTCGATGTATTCGTTGATGATGTTGGATTCAAACAGGATGAGGTCGCGCTCCACCAACACGGGCACTTGGTTGTAGGGGTTCATCACGGCGAGGTCTTCGGGCTTGTTGAAGACATCTACATCTTTGATTTCGAAGTCCATGCCTTTTTCGTAGAGCACGAAGCGGCAGCGGTGGCTGAAGGGGCAGGTGATGCCTGAATACAATACCATCATAATTTATCCTCCCTGAATCAATTTATGGCCAGATTGTTTGCGATATAACAGCGGCTTATTATAGCCGTTTGGCGGTTTGATGGCTAGGAAATCAGTATAACAATATGATTATTATTGGTTTAATTGCAATCGGAAAAGAAGAGGGAGGCTACCTGAAAACGGGGCTTCCGAAGGAAGCAAAGTTTCTGCGAAGCTAAAACAGTTTTTCAGGTAGCCTTTTGGGGAAACAGGCTACCTGAAAAACAGCAAAGGCTTGGAAAGCATATCGGGCAACAGGTTTAGCCGGCCGTTTGCTGGCCCTGTTGGTTGCTTTGCCGAATAAATTCCGCCAGCGTCATATTGGCGGCGGCGAGGGCGGGCGACATAATCTGCTGTACATTCCGGCCGATGAAATCGTGCTGGCCGGGCTGCTCGCCATACACAAACAGGCGGAACAAATCGGCAATGCGGATGGCTTCGGGGCTGGTTTTCAGCATCCAGCCCTGGCGAGTGCTCTGTGCCACATAGCCCTTGCGGGCGAGGTGTTCCAAAAGGTCGCCCAGCTCGTCGTAGCCCAGGTTGATATGGCGGCGGAACTGCTGGGTTTTGATGCTTTGGCCGTGCGTTTGCGCTTGGGCGAGCAGGCTGAGGATGCCCAGCGCATCGTGGAAACGCGTGCCGTGGCGGCCTTGGCGGCGGAAAGCGTCGCCCTCCCAATAGGAAAGCGAAGCCGCCAACAGCGCGCCGCTCAAAATCACAATCCAGTTTAAATTCAGCCACAACAGAAACATCGGCACGGCGGCAAACGTGCCGTACACCAATTTATAGTTGTTGAAATTGGCCACATACACGCCGAAACCGCGCCGCAACAGCTCAATAGACACCGCCGCCAGCGCCGCGCTCACCACCGCATGCCGCACCGGCACATAGCGCGCCGGCACCAATTTATAGAGGAAACACAGCAGCACGCCCGTGGCCGAAAGTGCCACGCAAAACTGCACCACATTCGCCAACAGCGGAAAATGCAGATAAAACAACGTGCGCCGCCACACCATCCCCCACAGCGACATGCCCACGCCCACCAGCAGCGGCCCCAGGCTCAGCAGCGCCCAATACACCAACACGCGCGTTACGATGCTGCGCTGGCGTTTCACCCGCCAGATTTGGTTGAACGTGCGCTCGATGGTGTGTACCAGCATCAGCGAAGTAATCATCATCAGCGCAATGCCGATGGCCGTGAGCTGGCTCGCCTGCTCGCGGAACTGGAAAATATAATCGCCCACCGCCTCCACGCCCGCCGGCATCATGATTTGCGACACCAAATCATGAAACTGCGCCGAAAAATCCGCAAACACCGGAAATGCCGACACCACCACAATCACCACCGTAAACAGCGGCACCAGCGCCAACAGCGTGGTGAACGTGAGGCTGCCCGCCACCTGCGGGATGTTCACCTCATAAAACCGCGCATAAAGGAAACGCGCAAACGCCAAGCGGCGCGAGCGGCGCAAAGGTTCGGGCAACGAGAATTTAGGCAATAGGCGCATGATGGTGTTCGGGCCGGAAGAGGCTACCTGAAAACTTCAACGAATACATTTTCAGGTAGCCTTCAAATGGTTTGGATAGATTTATTCTTATATTTCAAAATAATGCGGCCAAGTTACCCCAGCAGGCTTAACCCGCCGCCGCGCACATTGTAAAATAATGTTATCCAAAACTCAAAACCGCCGCATACCGGCAGGAAACACATGAACATCACCGTATTGGCCGTGGGCAACAAAATGCCCAGCTGGGTAGACCAAGCCGTAAAAGAATACGCCAAACGCTTCGGCCGCGACATCAAATACACCCTCAAAGAAATCAAACCCGAAAAACGCGGCGCCGGCGTGAATGCCGCGCAAGGCATGGCCGCCGAAGAAAAACGCCTGCTCGAAGCCATCCCCACCGATTCATTCCTCGTGGCGCTCGACGAACGCGGTGCCGCCCCCACCTCGCAAGAGCTGGCGGGCTACCTGAAAAAATGGCAACAGGAAGGAAGGCACGTTTGCATGATCATCGGCGGCGCCGACGGCCTCACCGATCGCATTAAGCAGCAAGCCGGCCTGTTGCTGCGCCTCTCCAGCCTCACCCTGCCGCACGGCATGGTGCGCGTGTTGCTCACCGAGCAGCTCTACCGCGCCGTTTCCATCCTGCACAACCATCCCTATCACCGCGAATAATCAAAGCCTTGCACCATTTTCCGCATCCGCCGCGCAAAAAAAACCGCCCCGGAAACCGGGGCGCAAAAGGAACACAAACCACTACCAAAACTGGAGAATCCCGCCTTGGGGCAGAACTCTGAAAACTCTCTGTTCAACCATCTGCAACGCTTCGCAGCCTTGCTTTGCTGAACTTGGGCGAATCATACCGAAAACCGGCGTATTTAGCAAATGATAATTATTTGTATTATAGTATAAATATGTAATTGTTTGTTATATTTGTAAATATTGTTTTGACAAGGCTAGCGGGAAGAGGCGCCTGCAAAGGCGAAATCCAACTAACCGCCGAGCAGGCTTTTGGGTTAATATGCCGCCCGTTGCCAACATTATAAATCCGAAACCGCCATGAAACATTTGCGCCAAATCATTCTTGATACTGAAACCACAGGTTTTTACTATGACCGCGACGACCGCCTGATCGAATTCGCCGGCCTGGAAATGATCGACCGCCGCCTCACCGGCCAATATCTGCACCTGTATGTCCACCCCGAGCGCGATATTCCCGAAGAAGCCGCCAAAGTGCACGGCATCACGCTGGAGAAGCTCGAAGGCATGCCCAAATTTGCCGAAGTGGGGCGGCAGATTGCCGATTTCATCAGCGGCGCCGAGCTGGTGATCCACAACGCGCCGTTCGACGTGGGTTTCCTCAATGCCGAATTCCGCCGCGCGGGGCTGCCGCCGGTGGAAGACTTAACCGCCGGCGTGGTGGACACGCTGGTGATGGCGCGGGCGATGTATCCCGGGCAGAAAAATTCGCTCGACGCGCTCTGCGCCCGCTTGGAAGTGGACCGCAGCAAACGTGTGTTCCACGGCGCATTGATCGACTGCGAGCTGTTGAGCGAAGTGTATTTGGGCATGACCCGATCGCAGTTTAGCCTAGCCGACCAGTTTGCCGAAGAAGAAAGCACCGCCGCCGCGCCCGTTGCCGCCGTGGCCACCACCGAACGCCCGGCGCACCTGAAAATCATCGCCGCCGACGGCAGCGAAACCGCCGCCCACGAAGCCTATCTGGACGAGCTCGACAAAAAAGCCGAAGGCGGCAGCGTATGGCGGAAAGCACCGTGAGCCGGTATCTCTCCCTCGTGCCGGCGGCGGGCGTGGGCAGCCGTTTCGGCGCCGCGCTGCCCAAGCAGTATGTGCCGATTGCCGGGCGCTGCGTGCTCGAGCACAGCCTGCGCCGTTTGCTGGCGGCACCGCAAATTTTTCAGGTAGCCGTGGTGCTGGCGCCGGGCGACGAATGGTTTGAACGGCACATCAGGCTACCTGAAAATTTGGCAGCGCGGTTGATTGCGTTGCGCTGCGGCGGGGCAAGCCGTGCCGAAAGCGTGGCCAACGGCCTGAACGCGCTGCTGGCGCAGGGGCTGGCGCGGGAGGGCGACAAGATTCTGGTACACGATGCCGCGCGCTGCTGCCTGCCGCACGAAGCCCTGCAACGCCTGCTGGCCGAGGCGGGGGAACACCCCGTGGGCGGCATCCTCGCGCTGCCCGCTGCCGACACGCTCAAGCGCGACAACGGCAGCGGCTGCATTGCCGAAACCGTGAGCCGCAGCGGCCTGTGGCAGGCGCAAACGCCGCAGCTTTTCGCCGCCGGCCTGCTGCAACGCGCCCTCGCCGCCGCCAACCTGGCCGAAATCACCGACGAAGCCTCCGCCATTGAGCGGCTCGGTTTGCAGCCCCTGCTGGTGCAGGGCGACAGCCGCAACTTGAAGCTCACCTGGCCCGCAGACGAGCAAATTGCGCGGCTGCTGTTGCAGGAGGAGGCCGGTTGAGCGTCGGCTTTAACCAAGTTGGAAAGCCAGCTCTCACGAGCCAAATATTTTTCAGGTAGCCTTTGATGTGTTTGAGGCTACCTGAAAAACGAGTGGGAACAAATGCCCAACCTGCTGCTGTTCTTTGAAATTTAGTTTTCAGGTAGCCTTCAATACGCTTGAGGCTACCTGAAAAATTTTCCGCCAATCCCACGCCATTCCGCCGCACGCCCGCGCGGATTGGCTATAATCTGGCTCACCCTGCTTCACCCCAACCCAAGGAGGATTCCCAATGAAAGTCAGCAGTTCCGCCATCCAAAACGGCGCCTTCGCCGACCGCTTCGGCAAGCGCGGCAGCCAGTTCAGCCCCAACGGCATGCCCACCTATTCCATCCCGTTTGAAATCAGCGACGCCCCGCCCGGCACGCAGTCTTTCGCCGTGGTGCTGGAAGACAAAGACGCCGTTACCGCCAGCGGCTTCGTGTGGGTGCACTGGCTGATTGCCGACCTCACGCGCACCTCCGTGCCGGAAAACGACAGCCAAAGCGCCAAAGATTACGTGCAGGGCGCCAACAGCTGGGCCAGCGTGTTGGGCAAATTCGAGCCGGAAGAAGCCTCGGCCTACGGCGGCATGGCGCCGCCCAACTGCTGCCACCGCTACGAGCTCTTCGTGTATGCGCTCGACACCAAGCTCA
This sequence comes from Eikenella longinqua, assembly GCF_001648355.1. Lineage (GTDB taxonomy): Bacteria > Pseudomonadota > Gammaproteobacteria > Burkholderiales > Neisseriaceae > Eikenella > Eikenella longinqua. Next base: position 111,097 of record NZ_LXSL01000014.1, read on the forward strand.
ACCTGCCGCAGGGCTTCCGCTACAACGACCTGCACTTCGCCATGCGCGGGCATATCTTGGCCGAAGCGTATCTGATGGGCACTTATGATGTGTAGTTTGCCGGGCTGATTGGCAGGCAAAGGAAGAGGCTACCTGAAAAATTTAGCTGCGCAGAAACTCGCGAAGCTCGTTTTCAGGTAGCCTTTATTGATTTTGGTGTGGGCGGATTGGTTATCTTTTAGCAGAGTTGTAGAATTCGCTACGGGCATTTATTGAATTTTGGATAGGGAGGTGAATATGAAACGAATGATGGCTTGTTGGCTGTTTGTTTTATGTATGTGTATGCCCGCCTTGGCGAATATGGTGCCGCATACTGTGTTTTCCTGTACTACGGAACAGGGAAATCAGGTGAAGGTGGCGCGTGTGGGCAGTGTGTATCGCTATAGTTTCGGCAGGGAAGGGCAGCCGCCTCAGTTGGTGTTCGTCAATACCCGGCAACAAGTGATTGCGCAAAGTCCGCGTGGCCGTTATGCGGGATGGAGAAAGTGGATGGCGATGGTATTGGTGAACAAGGGCTACAGATATCGTGTCTATTCTCTGCTGGATGGGACAAGGAATGAGGAATATCACCACGTGCCTGGTTCAAAGAAATATGATGCATATGTGTTGGGCAATGAAAAGAATATACCTTATGAGCTGGTAAGAGGGGTGGAGGTGTGGAAGGGGCCGCATCGTTTGCTACGCAGTGAAATTTGTTCTGAGCGTTACCCGATGCAGGTTATGTTTGATGAAGAGTTTACCAGCCAAGGCTACAACAACCGATTGTTTTTTGATGAGTAAGCACCGAATCAATAGTAAAAGGCTACCTGAAAATTTTAGCTGCGCAGAAACTCGCAAAGCTCGTTTTCAGGTAGCCTTTTTTATTGCGACAACAAAGCCTTACTCTGCGCTTTCAAAGCCGCTCACTTCCAGCCCGAAGCCGGTGAGGCCGGTGAGGGAGGAGGGCTGGCCGAGCACGCGCATTTTTTTCACGTTGAGGTTGGCGAGGATTTGGGCGCCGATGCCGTAGGTTTTGCTGTCCCACTGGCGGGCTTGGTTTTTACCTTTGGGCAGGGTGCGGTCGAGCAGGGCGGCGCCGTCTTCGGTGCGGTGCAGCAGGATGGCCACGCCGTGTTCGGCCTGCTGGATGCGTTCGAGCGCGCGGGGCAGCGGCCAGGAGTGGCGGGGGTTGGTTTGCAGGAAGTCCATGGCGCTGAAGGGTTCGTGCACGCGCACGAGGGTGTCGGTTTCGGGGGTGGGGCTGCCTTTGACGAGGGCGAGGTGGGTTTCGCCGGAGAGTTTGTCTACGTAAACGTGTTGGCGAAAATCGCCCCAGGGGGTGCGGATGGGGCTGCTGCCCATTTCTTCGAGCAGGGTTTCGGTGCGGCTGCGGTATTCGATGAGGTCGGTGATGGTGCCGATTTTGAGGCCGTGTTCTTCGGCAAACTGTGTCAGCTCGGGCATGCGGGCCATGGTGCCGTCGTCGTTGATGATTTCGCAGATGACGGCGGCGGGAATGAGGCCGCACATTTGGGCGAGATCGACGCCGGCTTCGGTGTGGCCGGCGCGCACCAGCACGCCGCCTTTTTGGGCGCGCAGGGGGAAGATGTGGCCGGGCTGCACGATGTCTTCGGGCTGGGCGGCGGGGGAAACGGCGGTTTGGATGGTGAGGGCGCGGTCGGCGGCGGAAATGCCGGTGGAGATGCCGGCGGCAGCTTCGATGGATACGGTGAAGTTGGTGCCGTATTGGGCGCCGTTTTGCTGGGTCATGAGGGGGAGCTTGAGTTTGTCTACCAGCGCTTCGGCCATGGGCAGGCACACGAGGCCGCGGGCGTGTTTGATCATGAAGTTGATGGCTTCGGGGGTAACGAATTGGGCGGCCATTAGGAGGTCGCCTTCGTTTTCGCGGTCTTCGGCGTCGGTGATGATGACCATTTTGCCGGCTTTGAGGTCGGCGAGGATTTCGGGGATGGTGACGATGGGGGCGGGCATGGTTTGTGGCTTTCTTTGGGATGAATGGGAAGGGGCGGGCGCGGCGGCGCTGTGGTCGGCATCGAGCCAGAGGGCGGGCATGCCGGCGGCCTGCTCGATTTTGCGGGCTTTGCGCTCGCCGAAGGCTTTGTTTTTCAAAAGGGCGGAGAGTTCGCCTTGGTTGATGCCGGTGGCGGCCACGAAATCGACCTGCCGGCCTTGGTGCAGGCGGTTGATCCATTCGCGCAGGTTGCGGCGGCGCAGTTCGGAGGGGGCAGGCGGGGTGGTCATGGGGCTGATGGCGGCGGGTTGGGTTGGCGGAATGCTACGGGGCTTTGCGGGAAAAGTAAAGTTTATTTTCGCCAGATTGAATATTACTTTTTGGTGATACTAGTGCGCTTGGATTTTTCAGGTAGCCTCTGGCGCGGGGTGAGGCTACCTGAAAAATAAGGGCGGCATTGAGCATGGCGTGCAAACAAAAGGGCTACCTGAAAACCGTTGCCTATCTCTAGTCGGTTTTCAGGTAGCCTCTGATTGGGTGGGCAGGGAACGTTAAGCCTTACACTGTGCCGCCGCGGCTTCCACCGCCTGCGTGAGCTGCTGCGGGGAAACTTCGCCCAGCAGCGTTTTACGGAAATTGCCGCAGTTGGGCGCGCGGACGACGGTGAAGGGCAGGGCGCCGGTGGGGTTGCCGAGACCGCGCATCCAGGCCGTGCTGTCGGCGCCGGTGTAGCGCCACACCGGGTAGCGCACCGGCGTGCCCTGCAAAAAGCGGCTCACTTCCGCAGGCTTATCGAGCGCCACGCCGGCCATCTCCACGCGCACGCCGCGCCGCCGCCCCTGCTCGGCGGCATACCATTGCGACAGCGCCGGCATCTCGCGCCGGCAGGGTGCGCACCAAGTGGCCCACACATTCACCACCTGCACCCGCTTTTGCGCACCGGCATCGAGCGAAGCGGGGCGGTTGTTCGCATGGTTTACCAAATCCGCAGCATAAAGCGGGGCGGCCAAAAGCAGGGCGGCCAATCCAACATATTTTTTCAAAACAGGCTTCCAAATTGTGAAAACAACGGCGTTTATTGTACGATAGCACCCCGCAATCTCCAAATGAGCCTGCCATGAGCGAAACCGTTTTGCTGTATCACAACCCGCACTGCTCCAAATCCCGCGCCGCCCTCGCCTGGCTGCAACAGCAGCCCGGAATCGCCGTGCAAACCGTGGATTACCGTGCCAACCCGCCTGCCGAAGCCGAATTGCGCGAACTGCTGCACCGGCTCGGCACAGACGACGTGCGCCACATCATGCGCACCGCCGATGCTGCCTACGCCGAGCTGGGGCTGAACCGGCCCGGCCTGAGCCAAGACGAGCTGATTGCCGCGCTGCACCGCCATCCCGCGCTGCTGCAACGCCCCATCGCGGTGTACCGCCAACGCGCCGCCATCGGCCGGCCTTTGGAAAACATCATCGCGCTGTTTGACTAAGCGAGCGAGCCTGCCATGCTGCCCTTCTTCCGCGGTTCCCTGTTGCGCCAAATCTGGCGGGGCATCAAGCTCTGCCTGATTTTGCTGCTGGCGCAGGCCGCGTGGTGCACCTGGCTGGTGTACCGCTACAGCACGCGCACGGCTCAGCGGCCGGCGGATGCGGCCGTGGTGTTGGGCGCGGCGGCATGGGGCAAAAATCCCTCGCCCGTGTTCCGCGAGCGTATCAACCACGGCATCACGCTCTACCGCAACGGCTTGGTGCGCAAGCTGATTTTCACCGGCGGCACGCCCAAGCCGGGCTATATGACCGAGGCTGAAGTGGGGCGGCGCTATGCCCGTGCGCACGGCGTGCCGAGCAAAGACATCCTGCTGGAAACCACTTCGCGCGATACGCAGCAAAATCTGGAAAACACCAAAATTTTGCTATACAACAACGGTTTGGAAAGTATTGTCATCATCAGCGACCCTTACCACCTCGCCCGCGCTGCCGCCGTGGCCGATTATGTGGGGCTGGACTACCAAACCGACCCCACGCCCAGCAGCCGCTACAGCGGGCGCAACGGCGCCAAGTTTATGGTCACGGAAGTGCTGTCGCTGATGGCGTTCCAGTGGTGGCGCGTGGGCGAAACCGCGCTGGAATACGGGCGGGACAATTTGTCGTTTATGAGCGAGGGGGCGGCGCAGTAGGCCGCTGTTGGTTTCCCTTCATCTGCTTCAATATTTTTTAGCTTCATTAAAACTCGGCCTTGCTTCGCAAGACACGTTTTAGCTTCGCAGAAACTCGGCCTTGCTTCGCAAGACATCGTTTTCAGGTAGCCTCTTATGTATTTGCTGTTCAAACTGCTGCATATTTTCTTTATTATTTCGTGGTTTGCCGGCTTGTTTTACCTGCCGCGCATTTATGTGAACCTAGCTGCCGTGCCGCCGAACAGCACGGAATACCGCCAGCTTTTGGGCATGGCGCAGCGTCTGTTTAAATTCATGACGCCGCTGGGCATCGGCGCGGTGCTGTTTGGGCTGCTGATTCCGTTTTTCACCGGCTGGTGGGGGCAGGGCTGGGTGCACACCAAAATCACGCTAGCGGTGATCCTCTTGGGCTACCATTTCTATTGCTACCGCCTGCTGCTCGATTTCAAAGAGCGGCGCAACCGCTATTCGCACCGCTGGCATCGCGTGTTTAACGAGATTCCAGTGCTGGTGATGGCGGCGGCGCTGTATTTGGTGGTGTATAAGCCGTTTTGATGGATTTTCAGGTAGCCTTTAATGGATGGAAGGCTACCTGAAAAATTTTCGGCAGGAGAAAGGCAAACAGCCTGAAACCATGATGAAGGGTTTCAGGCTGTTTGCTTGGAAAGGCTACCTGAAAAACGATGGCGCATTTTTCAGGTAGCCTTTCGTGCTGTAAACGGGCCGGCCGATTATTCCGCGCCCACCGCTTTCAGCAGCTCCTGTGCCGCCAAAATACCCAGCTTGTTGCCGGCCAGCGGGCTGTCGCCGGTCAGCAGTTTGCGGTCTTGGTGGACTTGGCCGTTGATGCCTTGGTTCATCACTTTCATGCCCAGTTGTTCCAAGCGCGCTGCCAAGAGCCAGGGCAGTTTGCCGGGCATATAGCCGATGTCGATGTTCGCGCCTTCGTCCAGCGCGTCGGGGAAGACGCAGAGTTCGTAGCCTTTGAACGGGAAGTCCGCGTCGGCGCGGTCAATCGCGGCGGCGGCAAGTGCGGCGGGGCCGTGGCACAGGGTGATGACAAATTTGTCGTTTGCCAACGCCCAATCCAGCAGGCGTTTGATTTCGCGGCTTTCGGGGATTTTGTTGAACGCGCCGTGTCCGCCGGGAATCAGTACCGCGATGTAGGGCGAGTCGGCAGCGGTAACTTGGTCGATGATGTCGGCGAGCTTGGCGGGTTTGTCCAATTTGGGCAGGTATTCGTTGTAGATTTCGGCAACGGCTTCATCTTCCTGCGGCATCGCCCACATTTCAAATTTGGCGTGGTTGCCGGAGAGGGTCGCTACGTCGATTTCAAAACCGGCTTTGTGGATGTGCAGCATGGGCAGCAGGGTTTCGACGGGGTGGTTGCCGGTGGAGAACCATTTGCCGTTCTGCATTTGCAGGTAGCGTTCATCGGTGGCGACCATCAACACTTTATGCTTGCCGCCGGTGTAGGGCTTGTCGAATTTCACGCCGTCGTAGTCGGTTTTCGGGGCGGTGTATTGCGACAGGGAGTATTCGGACGGGAAAAACGCGTTGTGCTCGGCACGGTCGGGGACGGGGGTTTTGGACAGTTCGGTCATTGTTATTCCTTGATAATGTGGTTAAAAAAACCTGCGGATGCAGGCTGCCCGAAAGCGTAAGCTTTAACAAAATCAAACACAGGCAGGCATAGAATGGGGGCGGCAGGCGGGCTTTTCAAGGAAAGCGGATGCCGGCCAAAAACAAGAATAGGCTACCTGAAAAATTCCGGCTTCGCGGAAGCGGTTTTTCAGGCAGCCTGAAACCGCTTGGCAGGCACGCCTGCGGCCGGCGTTCCGTTTGGCTTGCCGCCGCATCGGGGGAAAAGCGGTATTCGGCTATAATCCCGTTCCCGTTCCAACAAGCATTGAGGAAAAATATGGCCCTGCAACCCGTACCCTTGGAAAAATTCTACCGCCTGCTCAACCACGGCCCCACCGTGATGGTGTCCGCCAAACACGGCGGCGTGGAAAACGTCATGTCCGCCGCATGGTCTTGCGTGCTGGATTTTTATCCCAATCCCAAAGTAACCCTCGTTTTGGACAAAGCCGCCTACACGCGCTCTCTGGTGGAAGGCAGCGGCTATTTCGCCCTGCAAGTGCCGTTTGCCAATCAGGCGGCAACCGTCATCGCCATGGGGCAAAGCCGCAAGGACAACCCGAACAAGCTCGCCGACAATGGCATAGAACTGTTTTACCAAAGCGATGCGGACATTCCGCTGGTTAAAGGCTGCTCCGCCTATATTCTGTGCAAACTCATCCCCGAGCCGCACAACCAGCAGACGCACGATTTGTTTATCGGCCAAGTCATCGCCGCCTATGCCGACGACCGCGTGTTCCGCAACGGGCATTGGGAATTTGACGAAGTGGGCGACGAATTGAAAAACCTGCACTATGTGGCGGGCGGGCAGTTTTATATCACGGGCAAAGGCGTGAACGTGAAAAGCGATATGCCTTTCTAACAGCCCCAAGCAATACGAAAACGGCTTGAAACCGGATGGGACGGTTTCAGGCCGTTTTTTGTGCGGGCGGGGTTTCAGGCAGCCTTGGCAAGCAGGGCGCGGATGTCGGCGGGCGGGTAAATCTTCACCGGTCGGGGCGGCGGGTTCAGGGCGGCCTGCAACATGGCGCGCGCCAAATCTGCCACGGGCAGCGGACGTTGGCTTTGCAGCAGTCCGACGGCGTTGAACGCGGCAAACAGGCGTTCGGCCAGTTTTTCGCCGAAGCGGTCGCTGCCCGGGCGGATGAGCAGCGGGGGGCGGAAAACCAGCAGGTGCGGAAAGTGCAGCGCGGCAACGGCCTGTTCGAGTTCGCCCTTCATGCGCGGATAGAAAATGCGCGAGGTGGGGTCTGCGCCGGCGGCGGACACCAAAACCAAGGTCTGCACGCCGTTTTCCCGTGCGGCGCGGGCAAAGGCAAGGTTGGCATCGAAATCGATGCGCCGCTGCGCTTGTTTGCTGCCTGCGGCTTTGAGCGTGGTGCCGAGGCAGGCGAACACGACGTCGCCGCGCACCGCGTCTGCCCAATCCTGCGGATTATTGAAATCGATGATGTGGTTGTGCAGCTTTTCGTGGGCAAAATCGGGGGCGCGGCGGCCGAAGCTGTCGATTTGCGCGATTTGCGGCGCGGCGGCGAGCAGCGGCAGCAGGGCTTGGCCGGTTGCGCCGGTGGCACCGATAACGAGGGCTTTCATGTTGTGTTCCTTTTGGTTGGACTGTGTGCGGGGCAGCCTGAAAAACGGCGGGGTGTTTTCAGGCTGCCCCAATGGGTTCAGCCGAAATATTTTTGCAGGTGCGCCAGATAATCCGCCGCGCTCTGGGCGACGAGCTGTTCGGCGGCAGCATCGTAGCCCGCGTTGCTGTCGATGGTGTGGAAGGCGAACGGGGGCTGCCAATCGGCGTTGCAGTAGCGCAGGGAAAGTTCGAAGGGGCGCAGGGCTTCGGCAACGGTGTGGCCGACCGAGCCTTGCGCGGTGTAGTCGGCGGCGGGCGCGCCGAGCGAGACGGCGATGCCGGTTTTGCGCCCTGCAAGGGCTTTGCCTTTCGAGCCGTATGCCCAGCCGTAGGCGAGCACGTCGTCGAACCATTGTTTCAGCAGCGGCGGGCAGTTGAACCAGTACACGGGAAATTGGAATACCAAGTTGTCGTGTGCTTCCACCAAGGCCTGTTCGCGCGCCACGTCGATTTTGCCGCTGGGATAGGCTTCGTAAAGTTTATGGACGGTGTAATGTTCGGGGTGTTTCGCCAATTCGGCAAGCCAGCGGCGGTTTACGGTGGATTGGGCGAGATTCGGATGGGCGAGGATGATGAGGGTTTTCATGGGATTTCCTTGTGTGAGATTGGTTTAGAGGCTACCTGAAAAAGAGTTTTCAGGTAGCCTGCTGCTTGGCGGCTACTGCCCGAATTTCCGTTCCGCCATCCACTTCACGCGTTCCACGCCCTGATAGCGCGGCGCGGTGGAGAATGTGCCGTCCAGCGTGGCGATGGCGGCTTTGTCGTCGTCTGAAAGGGCGAAGTCGAACACGTCGAGGTTTTCCGCCATGCGTTCGGGCTTGGTGGATTTGGACAGGACGATGATGTTCTGTTCCACCAGCCAGCGGATGATGACCTGCGCCACGGATTTGTCGTATTTCGCGCCGATTCGGCTTAACACGGGGTTTTGGAAGATGCCGTCCTGCCCTTCGGCAAAGGGCGACCAGGCGGATACGGCAATGTTTTCGGCTTGCAGGGCGGCGATTTCGTCGGCGCGCTGGCGGAAGGGGTTGATGCCGATTTGGTTGAGCTGCGGCATGACGCGGTTGAATGTGCCCAAATCGACGGCGCGGTCGGGGGCGAAGTTGCTCACGCCGATGGCGCGGATTCTGCCTGCCGCCTGCGCTTCTTCCAGCGCGCGCCATGTGCCATAGACGTCGCCGTAGGGCTGGTGGATAAGCACCATGTCGATGTAGTCGAGGTTCAGGCGTTTGAACGAGCGGTCGAGCGAGGCGCGGGTGGCGGCTTCGCCTGCGTTTTCCACCCAGATTTTGGTGGTAACGAACAATTCTTCGCGCGGTACGCCGCACATTGCAATCCCTTGCCCGACTTCGGTTTCGTTCAGATAAACCTGCGCCGTGTCGATGTGGCGGTAGCCTGCCTGAACGGCATCGGCAACCGCGCGGGCGGTTTCTTCGGGGGCGATTTGGTACACGCCGAAGCCGACGAGGGGGATGGTTACGCTGTTAGCAAGGGGGAGGGTGTGCATATGGGGAAATCCTTATTAAGAATAGTGGGATAGGTTTTGGCTTTGCAGGAACTCAGCCTTGCTTCGCAAGACATCGGTCCACTTCGTTGAAGCTCACTCTTTCAGGTAGCCTGCATGCCGGGAAGCAGTATAAGGTAGGCGGCTGCGGGCTAGCAATTTGCAGCTGGGGATGATTAGAGGCTACCTGAAAAACGGTGGTTTCTTTTTTTCAGGTAGCCTCTGTTGGTAGGCAAGGCAAACCGCCTGCGGTTCTTTCCCCGGCAGGCGGTTTGCTTTGGCGGGCGGCTTGATGTTTAGCGCGGGCTGCAATCTTTATAGGCGATGCGGTTGGATGGCGCGGTGACCATGATGCCGTTTTGGCTGCGGTAGTTTTGCGCGTCCATTTGGCCGGCGGAGAGGGTGTAGCCGCTGCCGGTGAATACGGTGTCTACGTTGTCGGAGCGGTTGAGGTCGTAGGCGAGGGTGCGGCGGTGGCCTTCAATGTCGGCCACGGCGCGGGTGGGCACACCTTGGCGGTTGAAGCTGTATTGCACGTTGAGGCGGCGGTTGTTTTGGCATTGGTAGGCCACGCGGCCTGCGGCGGCGGGGTGGCGCCCGTTATCGGCGCGCTCTTCGCTGCGGGCGTCGGCGGTGTGCGGCTGGCAGTTTTTCACCACGAAGCGGTTGTGGGCGGTGAGGCCGACCAGCTCGGTGGTGCTGTAGTTGTGGGCGTCGATGTAGCCGCCGGAGAGGGTGTAGCCGCGGGCGGAGAAGGTGGTGCCGGTGCTGTCGGAGCGGCGGGCGTTGAGGGGCAGGGTGGCGCGGATGCCGCCGGCTTTCACTTCGGCGCTCACGGCTTTGCCGTTTCTATCGAAACGATAGCGTACGTCGGCACGCTGGCCGTTGTCGCAGGAATAGGAAACGCTGCCGGCGCGGGCGGCAGAGGCAGGGAAGGCGAAGCCGGCAGCCAGGGCGGCTGCGGCGCAGATGGGAAGTAATTTCATGGTGTTACTCCGTGTTCGGAAAAATATTTGGCTGGCGCGCGCAATATGTGAAACTGCGGCGCCCGGGTGCTTTCGCGCTGCGGATTATAGGCTTTTGGCGGGGGTGGACAAGTGGAAATGAGTAAAAGAAAGTTGCCGTTTGGCAGCGGGGATATGGGGAAGGTTAATCATCGTTTTGGGGGGCGGGATGAAGAGGGCTGCTTCAGCTCAGTTGAAACGAGATTTTAGAAGGAAGCTAAATTTTTCAGGTAGCCTTGGGGGTTGTTTTTCAGTTAAAATCTGCTTATGGCTTGTGTTTAAGCTTGGCACCCCAGGCAATTGGAGCCTGGAACGACCAAGAAACTCACAAGCCATTTTTTAGCTTGTATATGGTAATGTTGCCGTTGCGTAAATCCTGTTCAATATTGCGTACCCTTTGGATGAATAGTCGCTTCGCTTGCTCCCACTCCGGCACGAGAACGTATAGGGCCGGAGCTGCGTAGGTCAGATTGCGTCGCACCCCGCACCTGCTCCACCGCCTGATTATTTTTCAGGTAGCCTTACAGGTTCTTTTCGGTTAATATTTTCTTACGCCCACGTGATTGCGTTAGCATGCCGTTTAATCGTGAACGGAACGACTGCGCCTCACTCGAGCCAAGAAGGCTCGGCTGTCTGGTTGGTAACTCGGCATTTGAGCCGGAGCTTCCCAGCACAGTGTGGGCGTTAGTCATGTCCATAATTTCAACAAGCCGTCACACATCTGGCGCTGTCTCTGAGCGTCATTGCATTAGCTCGCCACATCGATTTTGCGCTGTCCTACTGAGTGTTCCACCTGCTGCCGGATTTCCGACATCCGCTCCGGCGTTGCCATGCTTTGGGTGTGGCGGGATGGATTCAGCGAGAGGCTGGGATTGTTTTTCAGGTAGCCTTACGGGCTGTTTTCGGATAGTATCTTCATATGCCTCAAGGTTTTCATGTTTCCGCGACCCATGCCATGAATTTGGGCGTCGGGCGTGAAAGCTGGGTTGCGGAGGATGTCGGGCAATCGGAGCCCGAATCGTTCGTCAATCCGCGAGGCTTTTTCTTTGTCTGCCATAACGCAGCAGGTACTCTCTCGCCCAGTGCGTATAGGGAGTTGTTTCCGTTTTATTGTCGTAGGTATTCAGCAAACATACACTTGGCTCAACCATAAGCTTCTGCTGCATCCGAAGTGTTGCCGGATGGGCTCGCCCAGTTCCGCCTTGGTTTTCGCCAGCGCCTGCCTCATCGCCTCGGCGGCCTGCGGGTTGCGGTTCAGTTTCTGAAACAGGCTCGCCAGCGGGTCGCTCGTCTGCTCGCTCGAAGAGTTGCCCGCTGCCTGCGTTTCGTCCGTGTTCTTGTTCGTAGTCATGTATCGTTCTTTCCAAAAGTTGCTGTTTGTCGGGTGCGGCCTGCTCGCCGAACACATCCTGCTGGTTCGGGTTGCCCTGCGCTGCCAAGGCCTCGTAATAGTTGCGCAGCAGCGCGGCAATAGCCTTGCCGCTGCGTTTGTGTTCCTCAAAGAAGGCCAGCAGCTCGCGCGATACCGCGTTCATGTCTTTGCCGAACAAGCTCTGTTGCAACAGATGGTTGGCTGCCGACAGATGGTTTTTAGTTTGAAGAGAAAAAGCAAGCAGAAAGACGAATCAGGCTACCTGAAATCCGCTATATGGATGGCTAAAACATCAGCAAAATTTGCCATTGCATGAAAACGACACTTTCCCCAGAAGGCGAAAAGGTGGCAGAATCACGCATTCGCTGGAGAGCGAAATCCAGCATTAGGTTCTTGAAACCGCAGCAGCAACCGGCAAAATAGAAGCGGGCATCAGCTGCCGTGTATCAAACAATCAATTTTAAATCAGCAGTATATCCAAATCATGCTTTTGTTTATCGACAACTACGACTCCTTCACCTACAACATCGTTCAATATTTCGCCGAGCTCGGCCAAGAAATCAGCGTGCGCCGCAACGACGACATCAGCCTTAGCGACATCGCCGCCATGCAGCCGCAATACCTTGTGATCGGCCCCGGCCCCTGTTCGCCCAAAGAAGCCGGTATTTCCGTGCCCGCCCTTCAGCATTTTGCCGGGCAGATTCCCATTTTGGGCGTATGCCTCGGCCACCAAGCCATCGGCGAAGCCTTCGGCGGCCGCATCGTGCGCGCGCAAAAGCTCATGCACGGCAAAGTCTCACCCGTGCGGCACACCAACAGCGGCGTGTTTGCCGGCCTGCCCAACCCCGTAAACTGCACCCGCTACCACAGCCTCGCCATCGAGCGCGCCAGCCTGCCCGAATGCCTCGAAATCACCGCCTGGACCGAAGACGGCGAAATCATGGGCGTGCGCCACAAACAGCACCCCATAGAAGGCGTGCAATTCCACCCCGAAGCCCTGCTCACCGAACACGGCCACGCCATGCTCAACAACTTCCTCAAACAGCACGCCCGGCGTTAAAATCGCCAAGGCTGCCTGCAACTCCAGCCCGGCAGCCCATCCCAATCCATCGCAAACAAAGGAAAAATCATGAGCCTGAAAGCCCGCCTCACCGAAGATATGAAAAACGCCATGCGCGCCCACGACACCCTCGCCCTCTCCACCATCCGCCTCGCCAATGCCGAAATCAAACGCTACGAAGTGGACGAGCGCCAAGAAGCCGACGACGCCAAAATCACTGGCATGCTTAGCAAAATGATCAAGCAGCGCAAAGAAAGCGCCGCCATCTACCACCAAGCCGGCCGCCAAGACCTGGCCGACAAAGAGTTGGCCGAAGTAGCCATCCTCCAGCGCTACCTGCCCGAAATGCTTTCTGAAACCGAAATCCAAAGCGCCGTGGCCGCCGCCATTGCCGAAACCGGCGCCTCCGGCATGGCCGACATGGGCAAAGCCATGGGCGTGCTGAAAAAACGCCTCGCCGGCCAAGCCGACATGAGCGACGTGAGCCGCCTGCTCAAAGCCGCCCTGCAAAAATAGCGCAGGCAAAAGGCTACCTGAAACCCAAAACATTTTTCAGGTAGCCTTTCCTTTTTTCCGCAAAGGTTACCTGAAAACGAGCAAAGCCAGTTTCTTCCAATATATCCAACCCACCGCAAAGAAAGCACAAACCATGTTCACCCCCCAACAAGCCCTCCAGCGCCTGCTCAGCAACAACGAGCTCTTCCACGACGAAATGACCAGCCTCATGCGCCAAATCATGCGCGGCGAAGTGGCCCCCGAGCTGATTGCCGCCATCCTCATCGGCCTGCGCATCAAAGTGGAAACCGTGTCTGAAATCAGCGCCGCCGCCCAAGTGATGCGCGAATTTGCCGCTCAAGTGCCCGTGGCCGAGCCCGATAAGCTGGTGGACGTGGTCGGCACCGGCGGCGACGGCGCTCACACCTTCAATATTTCCAGCACCGCCATGTTTGTGGCCGCCGCCGCCGGCGCCAAAGTGGCCAAACACGGCAACCGCAGCGTGTCTTCCTCCAGCGGCTCGGCCGACGTGATGGAGCTGGCCGGCATCTCCCTCTCGCTCACGCCCGGGCAGGTGGGGCAATGTATCGACCATTGCGGCGCCGGCTTCATGTTTGCCCCCAACCACCACAGCAGCATGAAATACGTTGCCCCCGTGCGCCGCGCGCTCGGCGTGCGCACCGTGTTTAACGTGTTGGGCCCGCTCACCAACCCCGCCGGCGCCGCCAACCAGCTCATCGGCGTGTTCCACATCGACTTGGTGGGCATCCTCTCCCGCGTGTTCCAGCAGCTCGGCAGCAAGCACGCCCTCGTGGTACACGGCTGCGACGGGCTGGATGAAATCACCCTCACCGGCCCCACCCGCGTGGCCGAGCTCAAAGACGGCCTCATCGCCGAATACGACATCCACCCCGAGCAATTCGGCCTCCCCGTGCGCGCTAATTTGGACGACATCAAAGTGGCCTCCGCCGCCGAATCGCTCGCCATGATGAACCGCGTGCTCACCGGAGAAGCGGGCGCACACCGCGACATCGTGCTGCTCAACGCCGGCGCCACGCTCTACGCCGGCAACGTGGCCGCCACGCTCGACGAAGGCGTGGACATGGCGCGCGAAGCCATCGACAGCGGCAAAGCCCGTGCCAAACGCGACGAAGTGGCCGCCTTCTCGTAAAAGCTGGCCGCACAGGCGGGCTGAGGCGGCAAGGTTTCAGGTAGCCTTGAATGGGTTTGCCTGAAAGGATGGAAGGCTACCTGAAAAGAAAAGGCTACCTAAAATTTCAGCCTAACCGTAGGGTGTGTGCGGAACACACGCACGCGGTTTGGGCGTATTCTCCGCCGCGTGCGTGGCTGCGCCACACACCCTACCGGCAGCCTACTCTTGCTGGGTTTGAATTGATAAAAGGCTACCTGAAAAATAAATTTCAGGTAGCCTTTACCATGCTCGGCGAAAGAAACTACCCGCTTGGCGCATCGCCGCCCGCCATATAAGCAAACCGTCTAAACAAACAACCAACGGTTCTTTCCCTTTTGTGCCGCCGCTCGGTAGAGTAGCACCTGTCTGCAATCCAATCCATCCGAAAGGGAAACATCATGTCGATACGCAAATTCGGCTCATTGCTGGCCGCCGCCGCGCTGCTGGCCGCCTGCTCGCCGCAAGAAGGCGCCTCCGGCAACGGCGCTTCCGCCGCCTCTGCCGCTTCCGGCAATGCCGCCGCGCCCGCCGGCAACATCGTGCTCACCAACGTGTCTTACGACGTGGCGCGCAATTTCTACGAACAATACAACCCCCTGTTTAACCAGCAACACCCCGACATCACCATTAAGCAGTCGCACGGCGGCTCCAGCAAGCAGGCGCTGGCCGTGGCCAACGGCTTGCAGGCCGATGTGGTCACCATGAACCAAAGCTCCGACATCGAGCTTTTGGTGGAGAAAGGCCTCGTTTCTCCCGAATGGCAGAGCCGCCTGCCGGACAACGCAGTGCCGTTTACCAGCACCACCGTCTTCCTCGTGCGCAAGGGCAACCCGCAAAACATCCGCGATTGGAACGACCTCGCGCGCGACGGCATTAAGGTGATCATCTCCAACCCGAAAACCACCGGCAACGGCCGCTATTCCTTCCTCGGTGCCTACGGCTACGCGCTGAAGGCCAACAACGGCGACGATGCCAAAGCGCGCGAATTCGTGGGCAAGGTAATGCACAACGTGCCCGTGTTCGACAACGGCGGCCGCGCGGCCACCACCACTTTCGTGCAGCGCCAGATTGGCGATGTGTTGGTAACGTTTGAGAACGAAGCCCAGCTCGCCACCAAGCAGTTTGGCGAAGGGCAGTTTGAAATCGTGTATCCCGCCTACTCGGTGCGTATGGAAAGCCCGGTGGCCGTGGTGGACAGCGTGGTGGACAAACGCGGCACGCGCGAAGCGGCCACCGCCTACCTGCAATACCTGTGGAGCAAGGAGGCGCAAGAGCTCGGCGCCAGCCTGTATCTGCGCCCGGCCAATGCCGAAGTGCTCGCCGCCCACGCTAGCACGCTGCCACCGGTGGAAACCTTCCGCCCCACCGATGTGTTCGGCCCGTGGAAGGAAATCATGCCCAAATACTTCGGCGACGGCGGCGTGTTCGACCAGCTGATGAAAGCGCCGGGGAAATAAGCGCCGCTTGGTTTCAACGGATCAAACCTGCTTCAACCCAAAAGGCTGAAAGGCTACCTGAAAACTATTTTTCAGGTAGCCTTTTGCGCCTCGGGCAGCCTTATGCCACCATGCCCGCAAGCACTTTGAAATAAGTGGGGAAGGTTTTGTTTACGCATTGCGGGTCGTTGATGACCACGGGCACACCCAAAAGCGACACCAGCGCGAAACACATTGCCATGCGGTGGTCGTCGTAGGTGTCGATGCGGGCGTTGGCGGCCAGGCGTGGCGGCGGGGTGATGTGGATGGCTTCGGCTTCTTCTTCCACCCGCGCGCCGAGTTTGCGCAATTCGGCGGCCATGGCGGCGATGCGGTCGGTTTCCTTCACGCGCCACGAGCCGATATTGCGCAGGCTGCACCGCTTGCCCGTGGCCAAGGCCACGATGGCCAGCGTCATCGCGGCATCGGGGATGTGGTTGGCATCCAAATCAAAGGCTCGGATTGGCTGGCCGGAGCGGCGGGCTACCTGAATATAGTTTTCACCCCATTCCACCGTGGCGCCGATTTTCGCCAGTTCGGCGGCAAAGGTGGTGTCGCCCTGGATGCTGTGCCGCCCGATGCCATATACGCGCACGGGCGCGGCGGCCAAGAGCCCGGCGGCGAGGAAATAGGATGCGCCGGAAGCGTCGCCTTCCACGTGCAGCGCGGCGGGGGCGTGGTATTTTGCTTTTTCAGGTAGCCTGAACAGGCGGTAATCTTCGTGCGCTACGTGCACGCCAAACTGCGCCATCAGCTTGAGCGTGATGTCGATATAGGGCTGGGAAATCAGCTCGCCGCGCACTTCGATTTCGTGCACCTTTCCGGTGAGCGGCAGCGCCATCAAGAGCGCGGTGAGAAACTGGCTGGACACGTTGCCCTGCACCGGTATGCGCCGCACGCCGCTTTCGCGGTATGCGCCGATGCGCAGCGGCGGGTAGCCGGCCTGCCCTTCGTATTGCACATCGGCGCCGGCCACGCGCAGCGCGTCCACCAAATCGCCAATCGGCCGCTCATGCATGCGCGCCACGCCGTGCAGGCGGTAGCGGCCGCCGAGCAGGGCGAGCACGGCAGTGAGCGGGCGGAAGGCGGTGCCGGCGTTGCCGAGGAACAGGTCGGCC
The DNA here is from genome assembly GCF_001648355.1 of Eikenella longinqua. Lineage (GTDB taxonomy): Bacteria > Pseudomonadota > Gammaproteobacteria > Burkholderiales > Neisseriaceae > Eikenella > Eikenella longinqua. The sequence continues at coordinate 127,748 of NZ_LXSL01000014.1, forward strand.
TGATTCTGCGGGAAACGGCCGCCGCAGCCGTGCACGGTTACGCTGTGGGCGCTGTGTTTTTCAATGCGCACGCCGAGGGCTTGCAGCGCGGCGAGCATGTGGCGGGTGTCGTCGGCATCGAGCAGCGATTCGATGCGGCAGGCGTTGTCGGACAGGGCGGCGAGGAGCAGCGTGCGGTTGCTGATGCTTTTCGAGCCGGGCAGGGTAAGGGCGGAGGGGCGCAGGCGGGAGGCGGGCAGGTAGAGGGAGGCGGTCATGGTGTGGGTGGCAGGGGGTAAGTGGGTGGGCGGTTGGGCGAAACCGGCTGTGCGCGGTTTAACTGCGTTGAAGTTTGCGTTTTCAGGTAGCCTTTTGGCTTAGGCCGGTTCGGTTTTCACGATGAATTGTTTGTTGATGCGGATGCGTTCGCCGCGGCCGGCTTTTTTGATTTCCACCCAGTCGCTGTAGATGGCGTGGATGAGGTCGCGGCCGTTGGCGCAGCCGTATTGGACGGGGTCGATGGCGGCGGGGAGTTGCTTCACCACTTCGCCGAGGCGCGCCCAGCCGCTTGGGTCGGCGGCGTCTTGAATGGCCTGCTGCACCAGCGGGATGAGCTTGGTGAAGGAGGGTTTGGCGGCTTTGGCCGGGCTGTTTTCGGCTTTGGCGGGGCGGGGGCGTTGGGCGGCTTTGGCTTCGGCGGCGGGTTCGCTGGAGTGGCTGCGCTCGTTTTTGCTGTGCAGGGGTTCGCTTTGCTCGTTTTCAGGTAGCCTTTCGGGGCGGGATTCGGTTTTGCGGCGCACTTGGAGCTGGTTGTTGTCGGTGCGGTGTTCGAAGATGTCGAAGGATTTGATGAGGTCGGAGAGTTTGCCGTAGCCGTAGAGGCGGGAGTCGAAGTCGGGGTTGGTTTTGTTGATGTAGCTGCCGATGGGGCCGAGGTTGGCCCAGCCGAGGTCGTCGGCGTTTTCGCGCACGGCGCGTTTGAGCAGGGGCAGAGCGTCGGGGGTGTTGTTGGCGTCTTCGGCGGAGGGGGCGGGGGTTTTGCCGTTGTTGCGGTCTTTGGCGGGGCGTTGTTTTTCGGGGCGGAAGATTTCGGTGTAAACGAATTTGTCGCAGGCTTTGCGGAAGGCTTCGGGGGTTTTCTTTTCGCCGAAACCGTATACAGTGAGCCCGCTTTCGCGCAGGCGGCTGGCCAGCCGGGTGAAGTCGGAATCGCTAGATACGATGCAGAAGCCGTCGAAGTTGCCGCTGTATAAAAGGTCCATGGCGTCGATCACCAGGGCCATATCGGTGGCGTTTTTGCCTTTGGTGTAGGCGAATTGCTGCACGGGGATGATGGCGTGGGGCAGGAGGGCGGCTTTCCACTTGGAGAGGCCGTGGCTCCAGTCGCCGTAGATGCGTTTGACGCTGGCGATGCCGTATTTGGCGATTTCTTCGAGTAGGCGGTCGATGATGTCGGCGGGGGCGTTGTCGGCGTCGATGAGTACGGCGAGGCGGGCTTGTTGGTCGTTTTTCTGCATGGTTTGGGGTTTCTTGTGTGGAGGCTACCTGAAAAATATCTGGCTGCGTTTGCCTTTGTGGTTTTCAGGTAGCCTTTTGGGTTAAGGCTGTTGGTTTAACAGGGTTTGGATGTCTTGCGCGAGGTGTTCGGCGCTTTGCCCGAAGGGTTCGAGCACGGCTGCCCGGCCTTGGCGATTGAGCAGGAAGGTGCCGCTGCTGTGGTCTACGGTGTAGAAGCCGTTGGCGTTCGGCGGCTGGGCATAGGCGGTGGCGCCGTATTGCTTCATCACGGCCTGTACGTTTTCCCGGCTGCCGGTGAGCCCGATAAAGCTCGGGTGGAAGGCGGGCACGTAGCGCGCCAGCAGCTCGGGCGTGTCGCGCTCGGGATCGACGGATACGAACAGCACCTGCACTTGCCCGGCCTGCTCGGGCGTCAGCCGGGCGATGGCTTGGGCGTGGGTGAGCAGGTGGGTGGGGCAAACGTCGGGGCAGTGGGTGTAGCCGAAAATCAGCGCCACCACTTTGCCTTTGAAGCTGCTCAGGCTGGCGAGCCGGCCGCTGTGTGCGGTGAGCGTGAAATCGCCGCCGATGGGCTCTTGCCGCAGGTCTGCACCGTGGAAGGGGCTGGAGGCGGCGGCGCTGGCGGGGTTGGATGCAGCCGGCGCGCCCGTGTTGCCGTTTTGCCCGGCGGGGCAGCCGGCCAGCAGCAGAGCGGCGGTGAGCATCAAGAGTATCGGTTTGCACATGGCGGCGGATTATAACACCCGCGCGGCGTGCTGCGATTGTTGTTTTATTTCCATTGGAAACACGCTTTTGTGTGGCAAAACCGCTGCCGCTTGGGTAAAAAACTTTACAAACGCGGAAAAATGCCTATAATGCGCATCTTCCTCACCTGCCCAGGTGGCGAAATTGGTAGACGCAGGGGACTCAAAATCCCCCGCCGCAAGGTGTGTCGGTTCGAGTCCGACCCTGGGCACCAAGATATATAACAGCCTGAAGCGAAAAACGTTTCAGGCTGTTTTTCTGTGCTCCACCGCCCCTGTTTTCGGGGCGGTTTTGTTCTACATTTCTGCGCTTGTTCTACATTTTGAAAGGATTTTGCGGGTTTGTCGGATGGATTTTGCGTGGCAATGGTCGTTTATACTCAGCCTGCAAGCACCTGCTGTCCTTCTATGAAATCAAAGACAAAAATTCAAAGCCGGTTATGCGCGGAGCAGCACGGCGCAAACGGTTTTCGCCATAGCTTTGGCATACGGCAAAAATTTTGCCGCGCCTGCTACTAATGGGCGGTGTTTTCTGTGCGGCAAAGGTGGTAAGATAGTTAAACTAAGACAAAAATAACGGTATCTATTCTCAAAAAGCCGAGATTTCAGCGCAGCCGGGCAGCCGCAATAAACCATGCGATAGGTTTTCAGGTAGCCTTCCGAGGGCTGGATGAATCGGCTTCAAGCAAGGAAAACGTTTATGGTACAACAAGCTGGAATAGACTTTGTGGTGGCGCCGGATTACCTGCCCGACCACTTCAGCAATTGGTATCTGCTCAGCAGCTGTTTGCAGCGGGAAACCGAGCTGGTTATTCATTTGCAGCTGCCTTCTTCGGCAGCGGAAATACAGGAGCTGGCCGAGGCCGGCAAAATGGCCATGCTGTATGCCAACGCTTTCGACGCCGTGGCGCTGATGAAAGACAAGGGCTACCTGCCGCTGGTGCGCTTGAAAGACAAGTTCGACGAAGCCGTGGTGGCCGTGTCGGCGGCATCGGAATACCAAAAACCGGAAGATTTGCCCGCCGACGCGCTGATCAAAATCGGCCCGAACCCAGACATCCGCTGCCTCGGCCTGCGCCTGCTCAAAGAAGCCGGGCTGGAAGCAGAGGGGCTGAAAATCGAAGAAGCGCCCACCTTCACGCAGGCCGCTTCCGCGCTGATTAAGGGCGACGCGCAAGCCGGTTTCTTTATGGCCGACACTTATGCCCACATGAGCAAGCGCACGCTGGAGCAGCTGCGCGTGTTGCAGGAAGGCAAATTTGAAGCGGTAACGCATATGGTGGTGCTGCATCCCGATTTTGCCGAGCAGCGGGAGCGGTTGCAGCAGGCTTTTGTGGAAATGGCAGGCAAGCCGGCCGGCCAAACCGCCTTGGAATCGCTCGATTTGCCCGCCGGCTTTGCCGCTGTAACGCAGGAAGAAGCCGAGCAGATGGTAACCGCGGCCGAAGGCGGCAAACAGGATGAATAAAGCCGGCAAACAGCGGATGCCGGCGGCTTTTGATAGGAATTAAACGATTATGTCCCACACCCATTCCGTGCTCACCGTGATTGGCAGAGACCGCATCGGCATCGTGTTTGACGTGTCCAAACTCTTGGCCGAACACCAAATCAACATCCTCAATATCAGCCAGCAGCTGATGGGCGGCTATTTCACCATGATTATCTTAATGGACACCGCCCGCTGCCCGGACAGCCGTGAAGATATGCTGCGCGTGTTCGATGAAGCCGGCAAACGGCTGGGGCTGGATATACGTATGCAAAACGAAGCGCTGTTTCAAGCCATGCACCGGATTTGAGTTTTCAGGTAGCCTTTATGTCCAAAAGTAAAATCAGTTTTAATGTGGCTGAAGAAAAATCTGCGCGACTGGCTGTGTTGATTGATGCCGATAATGCCTCAGCGCAAAGCATTGATGCTATTTTGGAAGAAACAGCTAAGTTCGGCGAGGCAATGGCTAAACGGATCTATGGTAACTTTGTTGGAGATAACGGCAAATGGAAAGCTGTTATCAACGAACACGCTATCAAGCCGATGCAGCAGTTTGCCTATACCACAGGTAAAAATGCAACTGACGGCTTTATGATTATCGACGCGATGGATTTGCTCTACACAGGCCGTTTTGATGGTTTTTGCTTAGTATCTAGTGACAGCGATTTTACCGCGCTGGCCATTCGTTTGAAGGAACAGGGTGTAACAGTTTATGGCTTTGGTAAAAAACAAACTCCAGAAGCCTTCCGTAATGCATGTAGCCAGTTTATTTATGTGGAGAACCTAGTGCCCGAAGCTGTAGAAAAAACAGCAAATGTTGAGAAAATGAAAAAAGCAGTGGTGGAAGTATCTCTCAATCCAGTAAATACAAAAGCACAACCCACAGAAAAACTGCCTGAAATGTCACTACCTTTGGAAACTATACGCAAGGTTTTTGAACATGTTGACAACGAGTGGATGGCGATGACTGCTTTTGGAGCAACTTGGAAGCGGTTGCAGGTTGATTTCGATCCGCGTACTTACGGCTGTAAAAAGTTTACCGATTTGGTGAAAAAATATTCAAATATATTTGATTACCAGATGAGGAAAAATGAGGAAGGGACACAAGAGCATATGTATGTCCGACTCAAAATTTAACCAAGTCAAGCAATGTAAAAGGCTACCTGAAAAATGTCCTTCCGATTTTCCGAAATCCTCGAAACCGTCCGCATGGTCGCCGACCAAAACTTCGACGTGCGCACGCTCACCATCGGCATTGACCTGCACGACTGCATCTCGCCCGACCTCGACACGCTCAACCAAAATATCTACAACAAAATCACCCGAGTCGGCAAAGACTTGGTGGCAACGGCACAATTTTTGTCGGCCAAATACGGCGTGCCGATTGTGAACCAGCGTATTTCCGTAACGCCCATTGCCCAAATCGCGGCGGCCACGGGCGCAGACAGCTATGTTTCCGTGGCGCAAACGCTCGATAAAGCGGCGAAAGCCATCGGCGTGTCGTTTATCGGCGGCTTTTCTGCGCTGGCGCAGAAAGGCTTGTCGCCAGCAGACGAAATCCTCATCCGCTCCATCCCCGAAGCCATGAAAACCACCGATATTGTGTGCAGCTCGGTCAATATCGGCAGCACCCGTGCCGGCATCAATATGGATGCGGTGAAGCTGATGGGCGAAACCATCAAGCGCACGGCAGACATCACGCCCGAAGGCTTCGGCTGCGCCAAAATCGTCGTGTTCTGCAACGCGGTGGACGACAACCCCTTTATGGCGGGCGCGTTCCACGGCGCGGGCGAAGGCGACGTGATGCTGAACGTGGGCGTGTCTGGCCCCGGCGTGGTGCAGGCAGCCTTGGCCGATTGTGCGGGCAAAAACCTGACCGAAATTGCCGAAATCGTGAAGAAAACTGCCTTTAAAATCACCCGTGTGGGCGAGCTTATCGGGCATGAAGCAGCACGCCGCCTGAACATCCCGTTCGGCATTTTGGATTTGTCGCTCGCGCCCACGCCCGCCGTCGGCGATTCCGTTGCCCGCATTTTGGAAGCGATGGGCCTGACTGTGTGCGGCACGCACGGCACGACTGCCGCGCTCGCGCTGTTGAACGACGCGGTGAAAAAAGGCGGCATGATGGCCAGCAGCGCGGTGGGCGGGCTGAGCGGCGCGTTCATCCCCGTTTCCGAAGACGAAGGCATGATTGCGGCGGCCGAAAGCGGCATCCTGACGCTGGACAAACTGGAAGCCATGACCGCCGTGTGCTCCGTGGGGCTGGACATGGTGGCCGTGCCGGGCGACACCTCCGCCGCCACCATTGCCGGCATCATCGCCGACGAAGCCGCCATCGGCATGATTAACAGCAAAACCACCGCCGTGCGGATTATCCCCGTGCCGGGCAAGGATGTGGGCGAGAGCGTGAACTTCGGCGGGCTCTTGGGCTACGCGCCGATAATGCCGGTGAAGGAAGGGAGCTGCGAAGTGTTTGTAAACCGAGGTGGGCGGATTCCCGCGCCGGTGCAGTCGTTGAAGAACTAGCGTAAAAAGTAGCCTGCATAATTATTGAGTAAGGTACAGGCTGCTTTCTGGTTTTCAGGTAGCATGCTAAAGGGTGAAATATGGATTTCAACCAAACCGCAAGAGATACTTTAACGCGAGTTCAAACCGAGCTGGCACAAGGCAAAAATGAAATTTCGTGGACGGTTTACGACCCGATTATCGACCTTGACGGTTATCGGAAGCAGGTAAGGAAACAACATGGCTGGCGGGCCTATTGCATGACAGCAATGACGACATTCCTGCTGGCTTTTATGCTGATTGGTGTCGGATCGAAAGTTTTTGGAACGATTGGTGGAAGTATTGGCGCTGTCATTTCGGTTGCTGTTGCGGTATGGTCAGTGCGGAAAAATGGTAAAGATCGGCAAAAGGAATTAAGTAAAGAAAATATTGAATACCGCATCTGCGTGAATTTCGCAAAACGGCGCTTCGTGGTTGTTACCGATGGTATTTCAAGCAAAGATATGAAGTTCAATGATAAAAAATGGGCGCTGCCCGCATTCAATCTGCCCGAAAATGCCACGCCAAAAGAAACTGCCCAACGCGATACACTGCAAAACGCTCTGATACAGCAAATGAGCGTGCGTTTTGTGGAATATAAAGTATGGTAGTTTGGTTTGCCTAAATGTGAGTTAATGTTGCAATGAAACGTTTTCAGGTAGCCTGCCCCCAGTACGAAACAAACCGAGCACGAAATGCAAAACCTGTTTTACTGCCATTTGGCAGGCGATGATGCCGAACGTTGCCGCGCCCTGGCCGCTGCGCTCCAAAGCTCGCCCGATTTTGTTTTCTTAGAAAAGATTTTCGCGCCCGAAGCCGATATTTTTTGCTTTGTATTCTTGCCCATGCAAAAGTCCTTCCGCTTCAAATATGATTTCGGCTGGGGGCAGATGATCGACAGCCGCGAAAATTGGACGGCAGGTGAAACCGCCGTATTGGAGGCGGCGGTAAACCGTGTTGCAAAAAATATTTTTTCAGGTAGCCTTTAGCGGCTGCCGGCTTTGCCGCAAGCCGCCACACTTTTTCAGGTAGCCTCAAGCAGTTTCAGGTAGCCTCAAACAATCAACAATCGAGAGATGGAAAGAACACAATGAAACGCATCTTCCAACACCCGCAAGGCCGTAAAGCCCTCGTTACCTACATCACCGCCGGCGATCCCAATCTGGAAACCACGCTGGAGCTGATGCACAGCCTCGCCGCCAACGGCGCCGACATCATCGAGCTGGGCGTGCCCTTTTCCGACCCGATGGCCGACGGCCCCACCATCCAGCGCGCCGCCGAACGCGCCCTGGCCAACGGCGTAAGCCTGAAAGACGTATTGGAAACCGTGCGCCGCTTCCGCCAAAGCAACCAAAACACCCCCGTGGTGCTCATGGGCTACCTGAACCCCATCCACAAAATGGGCTATGCCGAATTCGCCCACGCCGCCGCCCGTGCCGGCGTGGACGGCGTGCTCACCGTGGACAGCCCGATCGAAACCATCGCCCCGCTGCAACAGGCGCTCAAAGCCGAACACATCGACACCATCTTCCTCATCGCCCCCACCACCGGCGAATCGCGCATTGCCGAAATCGCCAAGCTCGCCTCCGGCTTCGTGTATTACGTTTCGCTCAAAGGCGTAACCGGCTCCAGCCAGCTCGACACCGCCGAAGTGGCGGAAAAAATCGCCGTGCTGCGCCGCCATGTGCCGATTCCGATTTGCGTGGGCTTCGGCATCAGCGACGCCGAAAGCGCGCGGCAAATCGCCGCCGTGGCCGACGGCGTGGTGATCGGCAGCCGCATTGTGAAAGAAATCGAAGCCAATCCCGGCCGCGAAAGCGAAGCGGTGGGCAAACTGGTGAAAAGCCTGAAAGAAGCCGTGTGAGGCTACCTGAAAAATTTGAGGCTGCCTGAAAATGACCCGCACCGAACTGATCCGCTTGGGCGAACGCATCCTGGCCGCGGAAGACGATGAAGCCCTGCTGGAAGACTTGATGGCGCAGTTCGACCGCCACGTGCCGCACCCCGAAGGCAGCAGCCTGTTTTTCTACCCCGCAGGCTGGAACGCCCGCAGCGGCAGCTTGGCCGATTATGCGCCGACGGCGGAAGAAGTGGTGGATGCCTGCCTGGCCTACCGGCCGGTGTGCCTGTGAGCAGCTTGCCAAAGTGCCGCCACCGGGCAAAACTTGCCTAAACCGCCGCCATTGGCTACCATCCCGCCCGGCTGTTGCCCCGAGCGGCAAACCAAACCCAAATTAGGAGCAAATGGAGTAAATCATGAGTTGGCTCGACAAAATCCTCCCCCCGAAAATCAAACGCGAAGACAACGGCAAATCCGGCGTGCCCGAAGGACTGTGGCGCAAATGCCCCGCCTGCGCCGAAGTACTGTATGCCTCCGATTTGGAACACAACCACCAAGTCTGCCCCAAATGCGGGCACCACAACCCGCTCAGCGCCCGCGAGCGCCTCGATTTGCTGTTAGACGAAAACGGCCGCGAAGAAATCGGCGAGAGCGTGAAGCCCACCGACATCCTCAAGTTTAAAGACAGCAAAAAATACCCCGACCGCCTTAGCGCTGCCCGCAAGGCCACCGGCGAAAACGACGCATTGGTGGTGATGAAGGGCGAGATGGACGGCCTGCCCGTGGTAGTGGCCGCGTTTGAATTCCGCTTCATCGGCGGCTCGATGGGCTCGGTGGTGGGCGAGCGCTTCGTGCGCGGCGTGCGCGCGGCGGCGGAACACGGCTGCGCTTTCGTGTGCGTGGCCGCTTCCGGCGGGGCGCGCATGCAGGAAGGCTTGAGCTCGCTGATGCAGATGACCAAAACCAGCGCCGTGCTGCACCTCTTGAGCGACAAACGGCTGCCCTTCATCTCCGTGCTCACCGACCCGACCATGGGCGGCGTGTCTGCCAGCTTCGCCTTTTTGGGCGACGTGGTGCTGGCCGAGCCGAACGCGCTGGTGGGCTTCGCCGGCCCGCGCGTGATCGAGCAGACCGTGCGCGAAAAATTGCCCGAAGGCTTCCAGCGTGCCGAGTTCCTGCTGGAAAAAGGCGCCATCGACCAGATTGTGGACCGCCGCGAAATGAAGGTGCGAATCGCCAAACTTATCCGCCTGCTGCGCAACCAGCCGGTGGCGGCTTAAACTGAACGCGAGCGAAGAAACAGGCCGGGGCAAAATCCGGCCTGTTTGGTTGTTGGTGATATAAAAAAGTTGGAGGCTACCTGAAAATGGAAAAAATTTTCAGGTAGCCTTTTGCTTGCGGGCTTATTTGGCTTTGCTGCGGCGTTCGGCTTGGCGTTCGGCGCGTTTGGCTTGCAGCTGGGCTTCGTGCTCGCGGGCGGCGGCGAGCCAGTTTTGCCATTGCTCGGGGGTTTCCAGGGTGATGCGGCCGATTTGGCCGTCGCGGAAGTCGGTGAGGAGGGCTTCGGCGGCTTTTTGGTAGTTGATGCGGCCGCTGCCGAGCAGGGCGCCGCGCCGGCGGCCGATCCATTCGAGCCAGTCGCTGTCTTGCCAGAGCGGGCTGTCTTCGGGGTTGGCCTGGTAGCGCGCTTGCAGTTGGGGGAGGTAGTGTTGGCGCAGGTAGTCGAGCAGTTCGAGGGCGACGACTTCTTCGTCGAGGGCGTTGCGGCCGACGGCGCCGCTAGCGGCGAGGTTGTAGCCGCTTTGGGGGACAATGATTTTGGGCCAGAGCATGCCGGGGGTGTCGTAGAGCCAGAAGTCGTCGGCGAGGAGGAGGCGCTGCTCGGTTTTGGTGATGCCGGGCTCGTTGCCGGTTTTGGCGGATTTTTTGCCGGTCATGCCGTTGATGAGGGTGGATTTGCCTACGTTGGGGATGCCGCAGATGAGGACGCGCAGGGGGCGGTCGATGCCTTGCCGGTGGGGAACGAGGGCGCGGCAGGCGGCGGTGATTTTTTGGGCGGCTTGGCGCTCGGAGGCGTCGAGGGGGATGGCTTGGGTGCTGGGGCGGTTTTGCAGTTCGGCAAGCCAGATTTGGGTGAGCTCGGGGTCGGCGAGGTCTTGTTTGTTGAGGAGGTAGAGCTTGGGTTTGCCGCGTGAGAGTTGGGCGAGCAGGGGGTTTTGGCTGGAGGCGGGCAGGCGGGCGTCGAGCATTTCGATCACCATGTCGGTGCTTTTGAGGCGCTCGATGAGGGCTTTTTTGGTTTTGTGCATGTGCCCGGGAAACCATTGGATGCTCATGTTTTTCTTTCTGTGGATTGGGGTGGCGGTATTGTAGCGCAAGAGGCTACCTGAAAAATGTTTTCAGGTAGCCTTTGTGTTGCCGTATTCGGGTTAAACCGAAGCCGGGCTTCAGATTTCTCGGCCGCTTACCCAGTTTTGGATGGCGCGGGCGTCGTTCACGCGGGTGGTGGGCGAGGGGGAGTTGAGCAGCACGATAATCAGCGGCTGGCGCTGTACGTTGGCATACAGCACCATGGAGCGGCCGCTTTCGCGGATGTAGCCGGTTTTCTGCAGGGAGATGTTCCAGCTGCCTTCGCGCACAAGGGCGTTGGAATTGCGGTATTGCTGGGTGCGGCCGTTGCTGGTGTGCGCGGAGCCGGAATTGGAGGTGGAAAACTGGCGGATGAGCGGGTATTCGTGGGCGGCGCGCACGAGCAGGCTCAGGTCGCGGGCGGTGGACACGTTGCGGAAGTCGAGGCCGGTGGGGTCGTAGAAACGGGTTTGCTGCATGCCGAGGCTTTGCGCTTTGCGGTTCATGGCCGACATGAAGGCGGGCAGGCCGCCGGGATAGTTGCGGGCTAGTGAGTGGATGGCGCGGTTTTCGCTGCTCATCAGGCCTAGGTGCAGCATTTCGCGGCGGCTGAGGGTGGTGCCGACGGAGAGGCGGCTGCCAGTGCCTTTGAGGCGGTCGATTTCGGCTTCGGTGATTTCCAGCGTTTCGTTCATGTTTTGGCGGGCGTCGAGCACCACCATGGCGGACATGAGCTTGGAAATGGAGGCGATGGGGCGGACTTGGTCGATGCCTTTCTGATAAAGGATTTCGCCGCTGCGGCCGTTCATGATGAGGGCGGATTGTGAGGAGAGCAGGGGGCCTGCCACGGCGGCTTGGGCTTCCACGCGCTCGGCGGGGCGGCTGCTGAGGAAAGTGCCGAGCGGGTCGTCTTGCACGGGCAGGTTTTGCTCGAGGAATTGGCCGAGTACGTCGATGTCGTCCTGTGCGGCGGCGGGCAGGCTGGCCAGGGCGAGGCCTAGGCCGGCGAGGATGAGCGCACAGTGTTTTTTGAATGCAAACATTTCTTACCTATCAATATGTTGTATTGGGTTTGAAGCATGGTTTCCACCCGGCGGATGCTGCGCCGAATGGGCAAATATTTGTTTTAACGGTGAATAATGAAAACTTAGCTATTTTCGGCAAAAACGGAGTGTTTGTAAACCCTATATTGTGTAAAAGATTTTTTGTGAAACGGGTTGGCACGCTTTGGAATATTTGAATGGTGAAGAGAGTGTTTAAATGGGCAAACTGGAATAAAGGCTACCTGAAAAACAGGGTTGCCCGTTTTCAGGTAGCCTTTGCTCTGTATAACAGTTTGATTAGAAAGTATAACCGGTTTGCAATTCTTCATCGCCCACCAGCTCCAGCAGTAGCTCGTAGAGCGGGGCGAGCTCGCGGTAGCGACGGGTGGTGCGGCGCAGGTAGTTGAGGAAGCGGGGGATTTCGGGGCGGTATTTGCCTTTGCCGTCGCGGTGCCACAACCGGGCGAAAATGCCGGCCACTTTCAAATGCCGCTGCACGCCCATCCATTCGAAATCGCGGTAGAAACGATCGAAATCGGCGGGCACGGGCAGGCCGGCGGCGCGGGCTTTTTCCCAATAGCGCACGGCCAGATCAATCACAAATTCTTCTTCCCATTCGATAAACGCATCGCGCAGCAGGGAAACCAAATCATAAGAAATCGGGCCGTAGAGCGCGTCTTGGAAGTCGAGCACGCCGGGTCGGCCGGGCGTGAGCATCAGGTTGCGGACGATGAAGTCGCGGTGCACATACACCTGCGCTTGGGCGGTGAGCACGGGCAGCAGGGTGTCGAGCGCTTGCCGCCACAGCTGTTGCTGTTTGAAATTCAGGCTTCGATTCAGCTCTTTGGCCACAAACCAATCGGGAAAGAGCTGCATCTCGCGTCGGAACACGGCTTCGTCGTATTCAGGTAGCCTGCTGGGCTGGCTGGATGCTTGCAGCGCCACCAAGGTGTCGATCGCATCCAAGAGCAGGGCGCGGTGTACTTCGGGGCGCTGGTCGTGTTGCAACGCGGCCAGATAGGGCACTTTGCCGAAGTCTTCCAGCGCGGCAAAACCGCGCGCCACGTCGTGATGAAACACTTGCGGCACATGCACGGCGGCAAAAATCTCGCGCACGCGCAGATAAGGCTCGATGCTCATTTTATCCGGCGGCGCATCCATGCAGATCACGCTCTCGCCGTTGGCGAATACCGCGCGGAAATAGCGGCGGAAATCGGCATCGGCAGCGGCGAAGGATAGGGTGAATTCCTGCTGCGGATAACGTTCCTGCAGCCAGCTTTGCAATTCTTTTTCTCGTTCCATGGTATTTTTCGGGTTAAAATATGCGCCATTTTAACTGGCCACAAGAAATTTGGGGTGATTCTTTGTCTTGCTTTTTCCGATTGAGCCCGATGGCGGCAGCCGTGGTTGCAGGTTTGAGCCTGCCCAGCGCGCTGCTGGCCGAACCCCTGTCGCTCGCGGCAGACGGCGCCGCCTGCCACCAACCGAACGCACCCAAACACATGATTGCGCCCGCCCAAACCAGCGGCGAAGGCGAGCCGCCCGAAGACGCCACCCGCGTGAATGCCGACCGCGTTATCGGTCAGAGCGACGTGCGCGTGCGGGCGGAAGGCGATGTGGTGGTGGAGCGCGGCAACCAGGTGCTCAATGCGCAATGGATCGACTACAACCAAGCGCAGGACACTGTGCGTGCCGGCAACCGCTTTACGCTGGAGCAGGGTGCGGGGCGCGTGAGCGGCGAAAACCTGCGCTATAAGATGGACACCCGCCAAGGCGAAGCCACCAACGCCCGCTTCGAAGCCGAAAGCCGCGACGGCCGCCGCCTGCAAGGCACCAGCCAAACCCTGCGCATGGACGGTGAAAACCGCTACCGCTTGGAAAACGGCCGTTTCAACACCTGTAACCCGGGTGACGAAAGCTGGTATATCCGTGCCAAAAGCATTGAAGCGGACTACGCCAGTAACATCGGTGTGGCGCGGGATGCCTCGCTGGTGGTGGGCGGAGTGCCTTTGTTCTACACGCCGTGGATCGATTTCCCGCTCAACGGCAACCGCAAAAGCGGCTTACTCGTGCCCACCCTCAAGGCCGGCTCAGATGGCGTGGAAGTAACCGTTCCCTACTATTTCAACCTCGCGCCGAACTACGACCTCACCCTCACGCCCAAGCTCTACAGCCGACGAGGCTTGCAGCTGGCCGGCCAGTTCCGCTATCTGCAGCCCAAATACCAGGGCGACATCAGCCTGGCCGTGTTGCCGAAAGACCAGCTCAGCAGCCACGACACGCGCAGCCAAGTGGATTGGAAACACCAGCATCAATTCAGCCGCAGCCTCAGCGGCGGCATTGATTTCCACCAGGTTTCCGACGATGACTACTACCGCGATTTCTACAACCGCACCGACATCGCCACCAATGTGAACCTCAATCGCCAAGCATGGCTGAGCCATCAAACCGAGCTGTGGGGCGGTAGCCTCAACAGCTACGCCACGGTGCAGAAATACCAAACCCTGGCCAATGCCGACGGCTATAAAGGCGACCAGCCCTATGCCCTGCTGCCTCGCCTAAGCAGCCAGTGGCAGAAACGCTTCGGCATCGCCAGCTTCCAGCTGTTTGGCCAATACACCAATTTCCGCCACGACAGCAAGCAGGAAGGCAGCCGCCTGGTGCTGAACCCCAGTATCAGCACCGAATTCAACCGCGAGTGGGGCTACATCCGCCCGAAAGCCGCTCTGCACGCCACCTACTACGATTTGGAAAGCTTCAACGGCCAGCAAGCCCGCCGTTTCAGCCGCGTGCTGCCCATTTTCAGCGTGGATAGCGGCATGACTTTCGAGCGGCCGGCCAGCTGGCGCGGGCGCGATTACGTGCAAACCCTTGAGCCGCGCCTGTTCTACACCTACATCCCCACCAAAGAGCAAAACGATATCCCGCTGTTCGATACCTCGGAAAACGGCTTCAGCTACGACCAGCTGTTCCGCGAAAATCGCTTTGCCGGCCACGACCGCATCAATGCCGCCAACTTCCTTACCATGGCCGTGCAAACCCGTTTGTACGACGCAAAAAACGGCGAAGAACGCCTTTCCGCCGGCATCGGCCAGCGCCTGTATTTCACCCGCGACGACGTGCTACTCGACGGCAGCCGCGTGCAGCGCCGCAGCGGCCATTCCGATCTGCTCGCCTTCGCCCACGGCCGCGTAACCGACAGCGTGTGGCTCAACAGCGAAGTGCACTACGACACCAGCCAAAACGCCGCCGCCAAATACAACCTCGGCCTGCGCTACAGCCCCGAGCCCGGCAAAACCGTGGGCGCGCGCTACCAATACCGCCGCCGCGGCGAAATTTATGACGACGTGTACGGCAAAGTGCGCCAGGCCGACGTGTATTTCCAATGGCCGGTTCGCCGCAACCTGTATCTGGTGGGCCGCCACAGCTATTCCTTCAGCGAACACAAGCCGGTGGAACACCTCCTGGGCATGGAATACGTGAGCAACTGTGGCTGCTGGAGTCTGAGCGCCGTCGGCCAGCATTATGTGAACGGCGTGAACTCCAGCAAAAACGCCTTCTTCCTCCAGCTGCGCCTGCGCGACTTGAGCAGCCTGGGCAACAATCCTTTCGAGCAACTGCGCCAGTCGATTCCTGGCTACACCAACATTGATGAGGTAATGCGTAAATGAAAATGAAACCTTTGCTTGCGGCCTTGGGCCTGTGCCTGACTTTTCAGGTAGCCTCTGCCGACACGGTTAAATCGGTGGACAATATCGTGGCCGTGGTGGAAAACGAAGTCATCACCCAGCGCGAGCTGAGCCAGGCCATCGCTCACAGCCGCAGCCAGCTGCCGCGCGGCAGCCAGGTGCCGGAGCAGGATTTGCAGCGGCAAACGCTCATGCAGCTGGTGAACCAGTCGCTGTTGGTGCAGGCCGGCAAACGCAACAATATCGAAGTGCCGGATGGCGAAGTGGAAGGCGAAATCGCCCGCATCGCCGCCGCGCGCCGCCAGAGCGTGGCGCAGTTTGAGGCCGCCCAGGCGCGTTTGGGCATCGACAAAGCCGGGCTGCGCCGCCAGGTGCGCGACAGCCTGATTGCCCAGCGCGTGCAGCAGGGGCAGGTGGCGAGCGCGGCCAAAGTGAGCGACGAAGAAGTGAGCGCCGCCATCAACCGCGCCCGCGCCCAAGGCATGACCCTGCCGCAGGCCACGCCCAAACCGCGCTACCATGCGCAGCATATTCTGATTAGCGGCCAGGGCGAGCGCGCCCAGCGCCTGGCGCAACGCCTGTCGCAAGATGCCAAGGCCGGCGCCGATTTTGGCCAGCTGGCGCGGCAGTATTCGCAGGATGCGGGCAGCGCGGGCAACGGCGGCGAGCTGGGCTGGCTGTCGGTGGGCGAGACTGTGCCCGAGTTTGAGCGTGCCATGAGCGCCCTGAAGCCGGGCGAAATCAGCCGGCCGGTGCGCAGCCAGTTTGGCTGGCACGTGATCCGACTGGTGGAAGTGCGCACGCCGAATACGCCGGAAGACCGCATCCGCGCCGGAGTGCACGACGCCATCGCCGCGCAGAAAACCCAAGCCGCCATGCAGCGCCTGCTTCAGCAGTTGCACGAAGGCAGCTTTATTTCCATCCGCATGTAGCGGCACGGGAGGCTACCTGAAATTTTCAGGTAGCCTTTTGCTTGCCGGCGTGTTTGCCTAGGGCATTGGCAGGCATGGCGGTACCGGTTTCGGCCGGCCTCGATGCAGGCGGTATTGCACGGAGTTTTGCGTTTCCGCCATAAATCATTTTCAGGTAGCCTTTATCATGGTTGCCTATTCCCCTTGCGCTTCATCCTGCGCGAACCATATTTGTTTACCCAACCCGATTCATCCAAACCATTTAGAGAGAAGAAACACCATGCGCCCGCTCACCGCCACCATCCGCCTCGGCCACCTGCGCCACAACTACCAACTGCTCAAACGCCTGCACGGCAACAAGCTGCTCGCTGTGATCAAAGCCGATGCCTACGGCCACGGCGCCGTGCGCTGCGCCCGCGCGCTGGCTGATTTGGCCGACGGTTTCGCCGTGGCCACGCTGGATGAAGCCATCGAGCTGCGCGAAGCCGGCATTACCGCGCCCATCGTGATGCTCGAAGGCGTGTTTGAGCCTGCCGAATACGCCGCCGTAGACGAATACCGCCTGTGGCCCGGCGTGCAAAACCAATGGCAGCTCGAAAGCCTTTTGGCACACCGCTGGCAAGAGCCGGTAACCGTGTGGCTGAAAATGGATTCCGGCATGCACCGCGTGGGCTTTTTCCCGCAAAACTTCGCCCCCGCGCACCAAGCCCTGCGCCAAAGCCCGCAAGTGGCGCACATTGTGAACATGACCCACTTCGCCCGCGCCGACGAGCCGGAAAACCCCATGACCGCCGCCCAGCTCGCCGCCTTCGACACCGCCGTGGCCGGCCTTTCCGGCGCGCAGAGCCTGGCCAACTCCGCCGCCATCCTCGCACACCCCGCCGCCCGCCGCGATTGGGGGCGTGCCGGCCTCGCCCTCTACGGCATCGAGCCCTTTCCCGGCGCCTGCCCCGAGCTCAAACCCGTGATGCGCCTCACCAGCCGCATTTTCGCCGAACGCGCCCTCCAGCCCGGCGAACCCGTGGGCTACGGTGCCACCTTCGTTACCGAGCGCTCCACCCGCATCGGCATCGCCGCCTGCGGTTATGCCGACGGCTACCCGCGCACCGCGCAAAACGGCTGCCCGCTCACCGTAAACGGCCAGCCCAGCCGTCTCATCGGCCGCGTGAGCATGGACATGCTTGCTGTGGAGCTCGACCACCACCAAGGCGTGGGCAGCGAAGTGGAGCTCTGGGGCGACGCCGTTTCCGTGGATACCGTGGCCCAATCCGCCGGCACCATTCCCTACGAAATCCTGTGCCACATCAAGCGCGCCCATTATGTGTATCAAGAATAATCAATAGATTAAAGGCTACCTGAAAAAAGCTGTAACGGCGTTTCTGCGAAGCTTTAACGCAGTGAAACAGTTTTCGCTTTCAGGTAGCCTGTGGCTTGAGGCTGCCCGCATCCCATCATTCATCGACAACGCCCATGAAAAAACTCCTCCCCTTCCTGCTGCTCGCCCCCTTGTGCGCTTCAGCCCAACCGCTTGGCGCAGGCACCTACAAACACGTCGAATGGGGCGTTCACGGCGGTGCCGACATCCGAAAAATGCTGGTGATCGAAGTGTTGCCCAACAGCCGATACTGCCTGCTTTCCGTCATGGATTACAAAGAAGACAGCGCTGCCGGCAGGTGGCAGCGCAGCGGGGGCGGCATTCGTCTCGGCAACGGCCTGCGCCTGCGGCAGAGAAACGGCCAAGTGTATGCCGGCCAACAAGCTGTGCAATACGAACCCTATGCCAGCAAAAGCAGAGAAGACTACGCCACTGCGGTTTGCAATGAAATAGCAAGCAATAGCACGCCGTCGCGGTAAAGTTGTTCTACTGTTTTGAGGCTACCTGAAAAACAGCCTCGCATCCATGCCCGGCGTTTTGCCAAACCCACCCAACACACATCAAACCACCCATGCCATCCTCCCTTTCCCCCGAAAGCCTGATCGAAGCCGCGCTGCTCACCCAAGCCGAGCCGCTGCCCGAGCGCACCCTGCGCCAGCTGTGCCAGCCGCCGCTTTCCGCCGACAAGCTCGAAGACGTGCTCGAAGCCCTGCAACAGCGCTGGCAGGGCAGGGCGCTGCAATTGGTGCGCAGCGCCGAAGGCTGGCGTTTTCAGGTAACCTCTGCCGCCTTCGAGCGTCTGGGCAGCCTGCAAGAGCAGCGCATCCCGCGCTACTCCCGCGCCGTGATGGAAACCCTGGCCATCATCGCCTACCGCCAGCCGGTAACGCGCGGCGACATCGAAGCCATCCGCGGCGTGGCCGTGTCGCAAAACGTGATGCAAACCCTGCAAGAGCGCGGCTGGATAGAAAGCATCGGCAAACGCGACACCGTGGGTCGCCCCAGCCTGTGGGCCACCACCCAGGCCTTCCTCACCGATTTGCAGCTGAGCAGCCTCGAAGCCCTGCCGCCGCTGGCCGAGCTGGGGGAGCTGGTGTTGCCCGAATTGGGCGTGGGCGCGGAAACGGAAGGGGAAGAGGAAGAAGAAGCCGGGCAAGAGGTGGAGTGAAATTTTCAGGTAGCCACCGCGCCCGTGCAGGCTACCTGAAAAATCTGCGGGCGGTTTTGCGATGGAGGCAATCGGAATATGAGCGAACTGTGGCAAAGCATCCAGCCGTTGAGAGTAGCCAACGGCTGGACTATCGACATCAACAATTTATACGAAGCGCCGCTTTCGCCGGACAACCTGGATTGGTATTACGGCGAATATCTGCTATGCGCCACCAATCCGCATAAAAAACTGTGTTTCGATTCCTCATTCGAGCCGGAGGGCGACCCCGATGGCTGCCTGGTTGTCCGCTTGTTCTCCATGAAAAAAGGGGCGGGCAAACCAGATTTGGAAGTGGACCAATTCTTGGGCAAGTTTGAAACCCGGGATAAAGCCGAATTTATCCGCACAGTGGAGCGGTTTATGTTTACTTCTGCCTTGCCGGAAGTCGAAAAATAAGCCATGCCAAGCCAAGGCTACCTGAAAGCGCAGGAAGACGCGTTTCTGCGAAGCTATAGCGAATCAAATTAGCTTTTGATACAAAGCAGCGAGCCGCAGACAGTACAGGAGTACGGCAAGGCGAGCTAACGCCGTAGCGAAAGTTAAGTTGGTTCGCTATAAAATGCCAGCCGCAATGCAAGCCAAACCCGCCAGCCTTTTTTCAGGTAGCCTTTCCATTTATTTGCCCTGCGCCGCCCGCGTATAATCTGTTTTATTCCCCCACCGTCGTCCCGCCATGCCCGTCGATCGCAAAATCATCCACATCGATATGGACGCCTTCTACGCCTCGGTAGAACTGCGCGAGCAGCCGCATTTGCGCGGCCAGCCCTTGGTGGTGGCGTGGGAAGGCAAGCGCTCGGTGGTGTGCGCCGCTTCCTATGAGGCGCGGCGTTTCGGCCTGCATTCGGCCATGTCGGCCCTTACCGCGCGGCGGCTGTGCCCGCAGGCCGTGTTTGTGCCCCCGCGCTTTCCGCTCTACCGCGAAGTGTCGCAACAGATTCACGCCGTGTTCCGCCAGCATACCGATTTGGTTGAGCCGCTCTCGCTGGATGAAGCCTATCTGGATGTGACCCAAAACAAGCAAAACCTGCCCTACGCCAGCAAAATCGCCCGCGCCATCCGCGCCGAAATCCTGCGCCAAACCGGCCTCACCGCCTCCGCCGGCATCGCGCCCAACAAATTCCTCGCCAAAATCGCCTCCGACTGGCGCAAGCCCAACGGCCAATTCGTCATCCCCCCGCCGCGCATTGCTGAATTCCTGCTCACCCTGCCGCTGGGCAAAATCCCCGGCGTGGGCAAGAAAACCCTGCAAAAAATGCACGCCCTCGGCCTGCACACTGCCGGCGATTTGCAAAAAATGCAGCGCGGCGAATTGGTCAACCTGTTCGGCCGCTGGGGCTACCGCCTCTACGACCTCGCCCGCGGCATCGACAACCGCCCCGTGCAGCCGCAGCGCGAACGATTGCAAATCTCCACCGAAATCACCCTGCCGGAAGACCTGCCGCTGGCCCAAATCCTCCGCCACCTGCCTGATTTGGCGCAAGATTTGTGGCAGCAGGCGCAGCGCAAACAAGTGCAGGCGCACACGCTCACCCTCAAGCTGAAAACCGCCGATTTCCGCATCCTCACCCGCTCGCAAACCTATTCTTCCGTGCTGCCCGACGCCGCCGCGCTGGAGCAGGCCGCCCGCCAGCTCGCCCGCCGCATGCCCGCCGCCGAATACCGCCTGATCGGCCTGGGTATCAGCCATCTGCTGCCGCAGGGCAGCCAGCCGGAATTGTGGCCGGGGACAGAAGCGGAAGAGGCTACCTGAAAACTATCTGCCAAGCTTGGAAGCTGCCAAACAAAGCGGCTTGCCGCAGACAAAAGGCTACCTGAAAACTTGGATTACGGTTTTCAGGTAGCCTTTTGGTTTTCACTCCGTTGAAGCTTGTATTTTCAGGTAGCCTTTTTCAATCTGCTCGGTGTTCTCGGCTGGTTAGGCCGTAGAGCAATAGGTGCAGGATGTCTTGCGGCAGTTGCTGCGGGTTGGCTGCGTAGTGTGCCGATATTTGTGGGAGGCGCATCAAGCCGTCCATTTGGCGGATAAATAGCTCGATCAGTTCCACCGGCAGGCTGGGCTGGATGAGGTTGCGCTGTTGTAGGGTGTGAAAGAAGCCGCGCATGAAGCGGTATTTTTCTTCTTCCATATCGTGGAAGAAGCGTTCCAATTCTAAATCGGTGATGTTTTCGATGTCGCGCAGCACGGCGGCGGAATAGAGATCGGCCAGCGATGCCTGCTGGATACGGAACAGCTCGGCGGCGGCCTGTTCCAAGCTGCATTGCTGCGCCAGCAGCGATTCCAGCCGCAGGCGCACGCCTTCTTTGTGTTCGGCAAACAGTTCGGCCACCAATGCGTTTTTGCCGGCGTAATATTTGTAGAACGTTACGCGGCTTACTTCTGCCGCCGCGCATAAGGCCTCCACCGATACGGCGGCAAATCCTTGTTGATAAAATAATTTCCTAGCGGTTTCGCGCAGAGGTTGCTGTTTTTTGCTTAGAGGCATAGCGTGGTTTTCTTTTTTGGCGTGGTTGGAGCTGGTTGAGAATTGCTTGCATTCTCTTTTGTGGCTTTTTATAATTTACAATATACGTAATTTTAATGTAAATATGTAAACTTTGCAGTCGGTACAGCTCGGCTGCCATGAGGAGAATGCCATGAATGTGAACACCCGCCCTACCGCCTGCCTGCTGGCGCTGTTGGCCTCCGCACCGTATCTTGCCCATGCGGAGGAAGCGGAGCCGAGCGGGCAGTTGCCGGATATCGTCATCACCGGCGAGCGCGGCAGCCGCACGGTATTCCAAACCGGCACTTCGCACAACGTTTTCACTGCGCCCGACATCGACCGCAGCGGCCACAAGCTCTCCGCCACCGATCTGCTCAAGCAAACCGTCAACACCGTAGATTTGGGCAGCGGCAATGATTTGCCCGCCGTGCGCGGGGTGGACGGCTCCGGCCCGGCGGTGGGCGCGGTGGCCTTTTTTGCTGGCACGCGGCCGCGATTGAATTTGTCCATCGACGGCCGCTCGGCCACTTACAACGAGTATGCTTTTGGCACGCAGTCGCTGTGGGATATGCGGCAGGTGGAAGTGCTGCGTGGGCCGCAGAGCCTGGTGCGCGGGCAGAACGCAGTGGCCGGCGCCATCGTGATGCGTTCCAACGACCCGACTCAGGAATGGGAAGGTGCGGTGCGCTTGGGCGCGGGCAACCAGCAAACCCGCAATGGTGCGCTGATGCTCTCCGGCCCGATTATACGCAACAACTTGGCTTTCCGATTGAGTGCCGAGCGGCAGCAGCGCGAAAGCTACGAACCGTTTGTGTCTTACCACCCCGCCGGCAACCCACGCCGCGTGGAAAACACCAATATCCGCTTCAAATTGCTCCTCACGCCCGAAGCCTATCCCGGCTTCCTCAGCCGCTTCACCTTCAACTACATCAAATCGCGCGCCCCGCAAAACGAAATTCTCGGCAATACCGCCAGCACCCGCTTCCTGCCGCAAAAGCCGGTGTTTGAAACCGGTTCGCGTTCCGGCATTTGGGATGTGTCTTGGCAAATCAGCGACAGCTTCAAGCTGGAAAACAAGCTGGTGTATGCCCGCTATGATAACGACCGCATCCACCTGCCCATGTCCGTGCACCCGCAGGGCGTGCCCGCTACTTTGCGCGGTCATGAAGTGCAATGGGAGCCGGTGTTGCACTTCCGCCCCGAAGGCGGCAGCGTAAAAGGCTTGGCCGGGCTGTATTTCTTCCGCAGCAGCCAGTATGAAACCGTGGATATCCGCAGCGTGGGCGGGCGCAACGAGTTCGACGACGCCAACCGTGTGTACGCCGCCTTTGCTGAAGCGGATTGGCGTTTTGCCCCGCAATGGCACCTCACTCTCGCCGGCCGCCTCGAACGCGAAGAACACCGGCGCCACGGCGGCGGTGCCAGCCTGCATCTGGATTTGGACAAAGGTCAAACCGTGTTCCTGCCCAAAATCGACCTTTCCTACCGCCCGAACGAGCATTTTGCCGGCGGCCTGAAAATCGCCCGCGGCTACAACCCCGGCGGTGCAGGCATCACCTTCGGCCGCCCCGTGGTCACTTATGACTTCCAGCCCGAATACATCAACAACTTCGAGCTCTACACCCGCTGGCGCACGCCCGATAAGCGGCTCGAATTAAGCGGCAACCTGTTCCTCAACCGCTACAAAGACATGCAGCTGCCGTTTTACCTCGGCCCCAACTCCGTTGTCATTCGCAACGCCGACAGCGTGCAAACCTATGGCGCCGAGCTGCAAGCCGGTTGGCAGGCGCTGGAACAGCTGCGCCTCACCACCGCCCTCGGCTTGCTGCACACCGACATCCGCCGCTATCCGAACAGCGGCATCGAAGGCCACCGCCTCGGCCGTGCCCCAGGCTACACCGCCACCCTCGGCCTGGCCTGGAAACACCCCTCAGGCTGGGAAGCCGGCGGCGACGCCCGCTTCAGCGGCGGCTACTTCTCCGCCGCCAACAATACCGAAGTCGGCCGCATCAAACGCTACGGCCAGCTCAACCTCTACGCCGCCTACAATTTCAAACAAGGCCGCGTATCGCTGTATGCCGACAACGTGTTCAACAGCCGCCGCCCGATTTTCATCTCCTCCAACGACCGGCATGATGCCCTGTTCCAACGCCCGCGTGCCGTCGGCATCAGTACTGAATTGCGCTTTTAGGCAAAGAAAGGCTACCTGAAAACGAACACAGTGGGTTTCTGCGAAGTTAAAGCGTGAGCTTCAATGTAGTGAAAACGGCAGAATAATTTTCAGGTAGCCCATCCGTAGTACCGCAAAGGCTACCTGAAACGCCGTAGGGGCAGGTTATATAGCCGCCCGCTGCCACGCCCTTTTTCAGGTAGCCTCATTCGCAATACAGAAAAAGCTGCCTAAACCCTCCCAACCCACTCTCCAAAAGGAACCCGACTCATGTTCACCCCCGTCAAAACCCTGCCCGAAGGCAGCATCTTCTACACCGATCTCGCCGGTGTCTCCGTGTTTGCCGCCTGGCTGGACGCATTCGAAGTGCTGCTGCACAGTCACCAACGCCTAGCCACCGTATGCGCGCCGATGCGCCTGCAAAAAGAAGAAACGCAGATTGTGGCCGACCGCAAGCTCTATTTGGATTGGATTCGCGCCCACCAGCCGCTGTTGGCCGATCGATGCGCCGCCATGCTGCTGATTGAGCCGGATGCCGAACAACTGGCACTGATGCGGCAGCAGTCGGGCAAAATGGCGCCCGCCTTGGGCGTGAACTATATCGTGGAAGCCGATTACGCCGCCGCCCTGGCCTCCGCCCAAGCCGCCCTGGCTGCCTTCCAACCCGAAAAAGTTTAGGGAGGCCGCCCGTGCCCTCTATTCCGACAGCCCGCCCGCAGCTGCGCGACTGGCTGCTGCTCGCCACTGCCGCCACCTACAAATTCACCCTGATCGGCTTTTATCTGGTGGCGCTGATGACCATCCTCAAAAGCGGCGGCTTTAGCCTGAAACAGCTGGGCTGGGTTTACCTCATCGGCAGCGTGGAGAGCGGAAAAATCCTGTTTTCCACCCTGATCGAACGCTACCGCATCGGCCGCTGCGGGCGTTTCCGCGGCTGGATGCTGCTGTCGCTCGGCGGCATCGGCGCCGCGCTTTCGGTATTGCTGTTTATCAATCCGCTGCACGCTTTCCCGCCGCTGGCTGCCGCCTGCCTGTTGCTGTGCGCTTGCGGCACGCTCTACGGCTGCGCGGTGCTGGGTTTGAGCTGTATCGTGCTGCCGTATCGCGAGCGCGGTTTCGGCGGGGTGATTCAAACTGTGGCCGCCCGCGCCGGCAAGATGATCGGCGGCGCACTGGTACTGCTGGTGTTCCGCCGCTGGGGCTGGCAGGCGGCGGTTGGCTTGATGCTGTTGTTTAACATGTTGCTGATGCTACAAGTTTGGCTCTACCGCGAACCGCCGGCACAAACCCCGCCGGCTGCCGGTTTTGCCGAACTGTTTGCCCGTATGCTCGGCTTTTGGCGGCTGCCGGGGCGCGGCTTGCGTTGGCTGTTGCTGTTGGCGGCGGCAGCCACTCCCTATGCCTGGATTGCCGCCACTTTTGTGCCCAAACTGGGCGATTTGGGCTTCGATGCGGCGCAAACTGGCGCCATTCTGGCGGTGGCCATTCCGCTTGCCTGCATGACGGTTACGCCGCTGGCAGGCTGGCTGGCGCGGCGGCAATCGCGCCGGCGGATAGTCGGCCGGCTGTGCATGTTGCAGCTGCCGCTGGTGTTGTCGTTTGTGTGGATCGACCGGTCAGCCATGCTGCATCCGTGGTTGCCGCCGCTGCAAATCGTGGCTTTGAGCTTGAGCTACACGCTGCTTTTGCCGGTGATGCTGGCTCTGATGATGGACAAATCCGAGCCGGCCACCGCAGCCCTAGACAGCAGCCTGCAATTTTCCGTGCTGCTGGCGGGCACTTACGCGGCGGGCTTTGCCGGGCTGCGGCTGGCGGAGGCTTGGGGCTATCCGGCAGCCTACGGCGTGGCGGCGGGCTTGGCATTGCTGGTGTGGGCAGCGTTTGCCTGCAACGGGCGGCTGCTGGATTATGGGGCGGAAGAGGCTACCTGAAAAATGGTCGGCAAAGTTTGGAAGCTGTCACACAAAGCGGCTTGCCGCAGACAAAAGGCTACCTGAAAACTTGGATTACAGTTTTCAGGTAGCCTTTCTTTTGCTTCAGGCTTTCTTGCAGCACAAGAGGCTGTGGCCGAGGCCGAGTTGGTCGTGGATGTGGGCGATGGTGAGGCCGGCGCTTTCGATGCAGCGGATGAGGTCGTTGCTGCGGAAGAGTTTGCTGTTGCCGTTGGCCAGCGCGGTGAAGTAGAGGCTGGTGTGGGTGAGGCAGTAGGCGGCGGTTTCGTGTTTCTGCCTGTCCCACAGGGGCTCGAGGATGTAGAGGGTGCTCTCTGGGCTCATGCTGGCGGCGGCGCGGCGGAGGATGAAGGCGGCTTGCTCTTCGGTGAAGCAGTCGAGGAATTGGCTCATCCAGATGGCGTCGAAGCCGCTAGGGAAGGGGGCGGCGGGGTCGAGCAGGTTGGTGGGGTGGCCGTGGATGCGTTCGGCGCCGGGCCGGCCGGCGGTGTGGGCGCGCATGAGCTCGAGCTGCTGGGGCAAATCCATGATGGTGATGTGCACGTTGGGGTTGTGGGCGGCGCAGGCCAGGGCCCAGCGGCCGGTGTTGCCGCCCACGTCGAGCAGGCGGCGCACGGGTTGGGCGAAGACGATTTGGAGGGCGGCGGGGAAGGATTGGTCGGAATAGAAGTGGTCGAAGGCGAGCCATTTTTCGCGGGTGCGCTCGGGGAGCTGGGAGAGGCCTTGGTAGATGGTGGGCCAGCTGCCGAATTCTTCGAGCCCGGCGGGGCGGCCTTCGAGCAGGGCGGCTTCGAGGTGGAACATGCCTTGGTAGCACACGTCGTGTACGAAATCCATGTTGATGGGAGACATGGGGTCTTGGATGAGGAACCAGCCGGCTTTGCTGATGAAGTAGCGCTCGTTTTGGAGCAGCACGGTGCCGATGGAGAGGGAGGCTTCGAGCAGCACTTGGGCAGCGTAGTGGCTGATTTTGGCTTCGCTGGCGATGTGCTCGAGGGTTTGGCCTTCGCGGGCGCGGTTGAGGCGCTGGAGGATGCCGAATTTCACCATCAGGCGGGAGGCTTGGAAGGCGATGGGGCCGAAGATGATTTGCTGGGCGAGGCGCTGGGCTTCGGTGGCGGTTTGCTGTTCTTCGGCGTAGTGCTGGAGTGTGGGATTCATGATGTTGGCTCGGTAAGGGGTGGGGCTACCTGAAGGCGTGGGCTTCAAGGAAGATCAAATGATGTTTTTGCGTGGACAAGGCTGGGTTTCTGTGAAACTGGGTTGGGCTTACCATTGCGCGGTGAGGGCGGCGGCTTCTTGCAGGCGTTCGGGGGTGCCGACGTCGAGCCAGAGGCCGCGGTGCATTTCGCCGCTCACTTGGCTGCTGCTCATGGCTTGGCGCAGGAGGGGGGCGAGTTTGGCATGCTGGTGGGCGGGGGTGTGGGCGAAGAGCTGGGGGCGGTAGAGGCCGATGCCGCTGAAGGTGTGGGCGGGGCTGTGGCTGCCGGTTTGATTGTCGGCGATTTGGCCGCCGGGCAGGAGGCGGAAGTCGCCTTGGGGGTGGTGCGGGGGGTTGGGCACGAGCCAGAGGTGGGCAAAAATGTGCTCGGGCAGGGTGGCGGCGAGCCGGATGGCGGGGCGGCAGTCGAAATCGGTGAGGATGTCGCCGTTGATGACGAGGAAGGGCTCGTTGCCCAGGAGCGGCAGGGCGGTGGCGATGCCGCCGGCGGTTTCGAGCCCGCCGGGGGCTTCGGGGGAATATTGGATGGAGAGGCCGTAGCGGCTGCCGTTGCCGAGGGCTTGCTCGATTTTGTGGCCGAGCCAGGCGTGGTTGATGACGACTTCGCGGATGCCGGCGGCGGCGAGGCGGCGCAGGTGCCAGCCGATGAGTGGCTCGCGGCCGCAGGGGAGCATGGGTTTGGGCAGGGTGTCGGTAAGCGGGCGCATTCTTTCGCCGCGGCCGGCGGCCAGAATCATGGCTTTCATGTTTTCAGGTAGCCTTTGTGGAAATGGGGGATTATATAGCGGAATGGGGTGTTGTGTTTCGGCTTGGCTGAAGTTTGCGTTTTGGTTTGGCAGAAACTTCGCTGCCTTCGGAAACTTGGTTTTTATGCGGCCTGATTTGTGGTTGAGGCTACCTGAAAGCTTGAGCTTCAACGCAGTTAAAACGAATGAAGTGAGTTTCTGCGAAGCTAAAATCTGTTTGGCGGGTTTCGGGTGATTTTAGGGTTGGCTTGTATGGCTTTGAAGGGCGGGAAAAGTTTTCAGGTAGCCTCTGCGGTTTAAGCCTGCCGTTTGCGGGCGCCCCAGATAAACAGTGCCACGCCGGCCCACACCCAGAGGTAGCCGGCAAACTGGGTGCGGCTGAAGGGCTCGTGGAAGGCGGTGAGGCCGAGCAGGAATTGCAGGCTGGGCGAGAGGTATTGCAGGATGCCGATGGTGGAGAGGCGGATGCGTTGCGCGGCGGCGGCAAACAGCAGCAGGGGAATCATGGTGGCGGCGCCGCTGCCGATTACGATGGCCAAGGGCAGCGGCGGCAGTTGGGCAAACACGAGGCTGCCGTGGGCGTGGTGCCAGCCGAGGTAGAGGGCGGCGAAGGGCAGTAGCAACAGGGTTTCCAGCGTGAAGCCGGGCAGGGCGGGCAGCGGGGCGAGTTTGCGCAACAGGCCGTAGAGGCTCCAGCTCAGGCCGATGCCGAGCGCGAGCCAGGGCATCTGCCCGCCCCACGCGGAAAGCCACACCACGCCCACAGCGGCCAGGGCGATGGCGCCAATTTGCAGCGGGCGCAGGGTTTCGCCGAGAAAAATCCGGCCGAAAAAGATGCTCACCAGCGGGGTAACGAAGTAGCCGAGGCTGGCTTGCAGCACTTGCCGTTGGGTGATGGCGGCGAGGTAGAGCAGCCAGTTTGCGGCGAGCAGTGCGGCGCAGGCGGCGAAGGTGAGCAGGGTTTTTTTGTGTCGCAGGGCTTGCAGCAGCAGGGCGCGGCTGGGACGGGAATAGGCGATGGCGCCGATGGCGAGCAGTGAGGCCCACACGATGCGGTGCGCCATGAGCTGCCCGGCGCTGATGGGCTGGCCGACGAGGGGCAGCCAATAGAGCGGGAAGAAGCCCCAGATGAGGTAGCAGGCGAGCACGCTGTAGAGGCCGCGGCGGTATTCGGTGGGATTGGTGGTGTGCATGGTGTGCTCAATGTGGCGGATCAGGCTACCTGAAAAAACGGGGTTTCCGAAGGAAGACGAGTTTCTGCGAAGCTAAAACGGGGTTTCCAAAGAAAGGCGAGCTTCAGCGAAGCAAAAACAGGCGGCGGCTGATGCATGAAAACGGCAGAGGCTACCTGAAAATCCGCCGGGCGTTTTTCAGGTAGCCTCCATCAGCCATGGGCTGTTACATCAAGTTCAAATCGTTTACGCGCTCGAAGATGTGCGTGCTTTCGCGGCCTTCTTCGTAGAGCTTGATGCGCAGGCGCAAGTCGTTGGCGGATTCGGCCTGGCGCAGGGCTTCGTCGTAGTCGATTTCGCCGTTGATGTAGAGGCGGAACAAGTCTTGGTCGAAGGTTTGCATGCCGTCGTCTTCGGCGCGCTCCATCAGCTCGCGGGCTTCGAGCAGCTCGTTTTTGAACACGTGGTCCTGCATGGCGGGGGTGTTGATGAGCAGGTCGATGATGGCGTTTCGGCCCTTGCCGCCTTTTTTCAGCACCAAGCGCTGGCCGATGATGGCCACCAAGTTCAGCGCCAAGTCCATCAGAATCTGCTGGTGCCGCTCTTCGGGGTACAAGTTCATAATACGCTCAACGGTTTGGCTGGCGTTGGTGGCGTGGATGGTGAAGAAGCACAGGTGGCCGGTTTGCGCCAGTTGCAGGGCGTATTCCATGGAGTGTTCGTTACGCACCTCACCCACGCAGACCACGTCGGGTGCCTGACGCATGGCGCTCTGCACGGCGGCGCCCCAGCTGTGGGTGTCGAGGCCGACTTCGCGCTGGGTGATGATGCTCTTGATCGGGCTGTGGATATACTCGATCGGGTCTTCGATGGTAACGATGTGGCCGGCGGAATGTTTGTTGCGCCAGTCGAGCATCGCGGCCTGCGAAGTGGATTTACCGGAGCCGGTGGGGCCGGCCAGGATAATCAGGCCGCGCTTGCGCATGGAAAGTTCTTTGAGCACTTGCGGCAGGCGCAGGTCGTCCACGGTGAGGATATTGGTGGTGATGCGGCGCATCACCAGGCCGATGCGGCCTTGCTCGTGATAAGCATTCACACGGAAACGGATGCCGTTTTGCGATTGCAGGGAATAGTTCAGCTCCCATTCCACCGGGAATTTGGCTTTCTGCTCGTCGTTGAAGGTGGAATACACGATTTGTGCGGCTTCTTCTTCGGTGAGCGGTTTCACCGGCACGGGCACCAAGGTGCCGTCGATTTTGAACGAAGGCGGGAAGTTGCTGCTGATGAAAATATCGGAAGCGTTGCGCTTGAGCGATTCGTCGGCCATTTTTTCCAGCAGCGGGTGCAGCTTGGCGCGCTCGCGGGTGAGGTGTTGGTTTGGGCCGTGGCCGACGGGCTGCGCCGGTGCGGCGTGCAGCGGAGGATGGTTGGGCACGGCGGCAGCGGGGCGGGCTTGCGGTTGCGGCGCGGCTTGAGCCGGCTGCTGCGGAGCAGGCGCGGGCTGGGCTTGGGCAGGAGCAGGTTGCGGCTGCGACGGCGTAACCTGCATTTGGCCTTGCGCTACTTGGGCGAAGCGCGATCTGAGCGGCTGCGCGGGCTTGGCTTGGGGCTGCGGCTGGGCAGGCGGCACGGCTTGTGCCACGATTTCCGGCTGGGCGAATTGCGGATCGGGCATATCTGGCAGCGACGGGATGTCGATGGCCTGCGGGCTGAGGCTGTCATCTTGTATTTGCGGGATGGCAAACTGGCTTTCGATGTCGGATAAATCCCCTTCCGGCGTGATGGCAGCGGAAACAGGGGTAGGCTCGGGCGGCAGGTTGTCGCTGTTGGCCATTTCGGAGAGCAGCTCGGCCAGATTTTGTTTGTGCTGATCGTTTGACATAATGTTTTCCCTTGTTTTGTTGGCTGGTTAGACCAGTTGGTCGGGGTTTTGCGCTTTGGCGCGGGCGGCGTCAATGCTGATGATGCCGCGTTTGAGCAGGGCTTGCAGCGATTGGTCGAGCGTCTGCATGCCGTGTGCCTGGCCGGTTTGCAGGGCGGAGCCGATCTGGGCGATTTTGTTTTCGCGGATCAGGTTGCGCACGGCGGCGGTGGAAATCAGGATTTCGTGCGCGGCCACGCGGCCTTTGCCGTCTTTGGTTTTGAGCAGGGTTTGCGAAATCACAGCGCGCAGCGATTCGGAAAGCATGGAGCGCACCATCTCTTTTTCGCCGGCGGGGAACACGTCAATGATACGGTCCACAGTTTTGGCGGCGCCGGTGGTATGCAGGGTGGCGAATACCAAGTGGCCGGTTTCGGCGGCGGTAAGCGCCAGGCCGATGGTTTCGGGGTCGCGCATCTCGCCCACCAGGATGATGTCCGGGTCTTCACGCAATGCGGAGCGCAGGGCGTTGGCGAAGCTGTGGGTATGCTGGTGCAGTTCGCGCTGGTTTACCAGGCACTGCTTACTCTGGTGCACAAACTCAATCGGGTCTTCGATGGTGAGGATGTGGTGATGGTGGTTTTCGTTGATGTAGTTGATCATCGCCGCCAGGGTGGTGGATTTACC
This sequence comes from Eikenella longinqua, assembly GCF_001648355.1. Classification (GTDB taxonomy): domain Bacteria; phylum Pseudomonadota; class Gammaproteobacteria; order Burkholderiales; family Neisseriaceae; genus Eikenella; species Eikenella longinqua. Next base: position 158,728 of record NZ_LXSL01000014.1, read on the forward strand.
GGAGCCGGTGGGGCCGGTAACGAGCACGAGGCCGCGTGGCTGGTCGGAAATTTTTTGGAACACTTTTGGGGCGTTCAATTCTTCCAGCGTGAGCACTTTGCTGGGAATGGTACGGAATACGGCAGCCGGGCCGCGCTCGGTGTTGAATGCGTTCACACGGAAACGGGCGATGTTGGGCAGCTCGAAGGAAAAGTCGGTTTCCAGCCTTTGTTGGTAGTCTTTGCGCTGGTGGTCGTTCATGATGGAGGCGATCATGTTGCCGACTTCTTCGGCGCTCATTTCGGGCAGGTTGATGCGGCGCACGTCGCCGTGCACGCGGATCATGGGCGGCAGGCCGGAGGAGAGGTGCAAGTCGGACGCTTTGTTTTTCACGCTGAAGGCGAGTAGGTCGGTAATCTGCATGGCTTTTGAAACTCCCTTTTCAGTAAAATTTTTTGCAGTTTTGCTAAAAACAGTTCATTGTAAATAAAGATGGCGGGATAAATAAAGGAAAACTTGTATTTTCCTGTAAAATTGGCGGTTATCTGAAACAGGCTGGGCGGTTTGGGCGTGTTTTCGTGGCTGGCCGGCCCGGCTTGGGGAGTGGAGGGGCTACCTGAAAAATGCCGCCCTTTTTTTCAGGTAGCCTGTTGTTTGCTATCGAAAGGCTACCTGAAAACGATATTTCAGTGCAGCCGAGGCCGGCTTGCTGAACAGCGCAAACGGGATTTTGGCTTCAGACGCGCTGAAGCTGATGCTTTCAGACAGCTTTTTCAGGTAGCCTTTCCTTTGCCCGAGCCGGGCGGCATGCCCGCCGCTTATCTTCAATCAATCTTATCTTTATGAACGCTCAACAAAAAGGGCTGGCCTGGACGGCGGCCGTGGCGCTGTTTATGCAGTCGCTGGATTCCACCATTTTAAACACGGCGCTGCCGGTGATGTCGGCGAGCCTGCACGAATCGCCCTTGCAGATGGAGCTGGCCATCATCAGCTACGCGCTCACTGTGGCGGCGCTGATTCCGCTTTCGGGCTGGCTGGCTGACCGGCTGGGCACGCTTCGCGTGTTCCGGCTGGCGGTGATGGTGTTTGTGTTGGGTTCGGTGGCCTGCGCGATGGCGCCCACGCTGGATTGGCTGGTGGCGGCGCGTATCCTTCAGGGCGTGGGCGGGGCGCTGATGATGCCGGTGGCACGGCTGGCGATTATCCGCACCGTGCCGAAGTCGGAGCTGGTGGCGGCGTGGAACCTGATGGCGATGACGGGGCTGGTCGGGCCGATTGTGGGGCCGATTTTGGGCGGTTGGCTGGCGGTGAATTTGTCGTGGCACTGGATTTTCTTCATCAATATCCCCATCGGCCTGGCGGGGATACTGATTTCGGGGCGCTATATGCCGAATGTGCGCATGGAAACGCAGCCATTGGATTGGAAAGGGTTTTTGCTGTTTGCCGGCGGCCTGGTGGGGCTGACTTACGGGCTGGAGCTGGCGGCGGAAAGTCTGGGTAATGCCGCCCGGGCGCTGGCGGTGATGGCTGCGGGCGCGGCGGCGATGTGCCTGTATGCGCTGTATGCGCGGCGGTCGGCCAACCCGCTGCTGCCGTTGTCGCTGTTTCGGGTGCACACTTTCCGCATCGGGCTGGCGGCGAATTTGATGTTTCGCCTGCTGGCTTCGGGCATCCCGTTTTTGGTGCCGCTGATGCTTCAGGTGGCTTTCGGCTACAACGCGGAGATGGCGGGCTGGATGCTGGCGCCGGTGGCTTTGAGCTCGATTGTGATGAAGCCTTTCACTGCGCCGATTTTGGTGCGCTTTGGCTATAAGAACACGCTGTTGGGCACGGCGCTGGCGATGTCGCTGATTGTGGCTTCGCTGGGGCTGCTGGATTCGGGCAGCTCGATTACGTTTTATATGCTGCTGGCGGGGGCCTACGGGCTGTGCCAGTCGCTGATGTTCACGGCCATCAATACGCTGACCATCGGGGATTTATCCGATGCGGAGGCGAGCGCGGGCTCGACCATGCTGAGCATGGTGCAGCAGGTGGGCATCGGCATCGGGATTGCGGTGGCGGCGGTGGTGCTGGGGGTGTACCGCGCGGCGGTGGGCGAGAGCGGGGCGCTGTTGGAGCGGGCGTTTAGCCATACTTATGTGTCGCTTTCGGTGTGCGGGGTGGTGTTGTTGTGGCTGCTTTCCAAGCTGCATTCGGGTGACGGCGGGCATTTGAGCGGAAGGAAGGGCGGTTGAGCAAGGCTGCTTACTTGCGAGGTGGTCGGAACTGGTTTGCAGGTAGCCCGAAGCGTTGGCAGGCTACCTGAAATTTTTCGGACTAATAGACAAAAGGGATGATTTTTCATCCCTTTTGTCCTTTCTTGACTCTGAAGAAATTATCTATAAACAATTTCTTAGTCTGCACACCCATCCCCGCATGACAGCGGATTTTG
>NZ_LXSL01000015.1 GCF_001648355.1 Eikenella longinqua
AGATAATCCCCGTTTAACAGACCATTAAACGGGGATAAATCAGTGCAAAAGCTGCTACAATTTCCTACGCGGCGGCGGTGCAAAAGCTACTGCCAATTCGGGCAAAAGCTGCCGCCGCCTTACACAAGCCGGTTTTGTTTTTCAGGTAGCCTGTTGTGTGCTTGGGGCTACCTGAAAAATATTGCTGCTTTGCCGGGCATGAATGCCCGGCCTACGTTGCTTGTTTTCAGGTAGCCTTTTCTGTTGCCAAAGGCTACCTGAAAAGTTGCGCTACAAATCATCCTTCCTGGCCAATATTTTGCGCGCGCCGCTCACATCGGCGGGGGAGACGATGCCGGCGTCTTCCAGCGCCTGCATCAGGTTGGCGGCGCGGTTGTAGCCGATGCGCAGCTGGCGTTGCAGCGAGGAAATGGAGGTTTTGCGGCTTTCCAGGATGAAGGCGACGGCTTGGTCGAACATTTCGTCGCTGCCGGCATTGGGGTGCACGGCGTTCACGGTTTCCTGCGCGGCTTCGCCGGAGAGCAGGCCTTCGATGTAGTCGGCGCCCTGCTGGCGTTTGGCGAAGGAGGCCACTTCGTGCACTTCGTGGTCGCTCACAAAGGCGCCCTGCAGGCGCACGGGCTCGGCGCTGCCGGGCTGGAGGAAGAGCAAATCACCGTATTTGAGCAGGTCTTCGGCGCCCATTTGGTCGAGGATGGTGCGGCTGTCGATGCGGCTTTGCACGGTGTAGGCCATGCGGGTGGGGATGTTGGCTTTAATCAGGCCGGTTACCACGTCCACGCTGGGGCGCTGTGTGGCCACGATGAGGTGCATGCCGGCGGCGCGGGCTTTTTGTGCCAGGCGGGCGATTTGCGTTTCCACCGCCTTTTTCTCGGTCATCATCAAATCGGCCAATTCATCAATCACAATCACGATATAGGGCAGCTTTTGCAGCGGCTCGGGCTCGTCGGGATTGGGGCTGAAGGGGTTGGGCAGCGGCTTGCCGGCTGCGGCGGCTTCGGCCACTTTCTGATTGAAGCCGGCCAGGTTGCGCACGCCGGCGTGGGAGAGCAGGCGGTAGCGTTTTTCCATTTCGGCCACGCACCAATTGAGCGCCTGCCCGGCCTCGCGCATATCGGTTACCACCGGGCAGAGCAGGTGCGGGATGCCTTCATACACGGAAAGCTCCAGCATTTTCGGGTCGATCATGATGAAGCGCACTTCATCCGGCGCGGCCTTATACAGAATCGACATAATCATGGCGTTCACGCCCACCGATTTGCCCGAGCCGGTCATGCCGCCCACCAGGAGGTGCGGCATTTTGCCCAAATCGGCCACCACCGGCTGCCCGGCAATATCCTTGCCCAGCGCCACGGTGAGCTTGGATTGCGCCTCGGTGAACACCGGGGAGGAGAAAATCTCGCGCAGCAGCACTTCCTGCCGCTTCTCGTTCGGCACTTCGATGCCCATGGTGCTCTTGCCGGAGATGGTTTCCACCACGCGCACCGACTGCATGGAAAGCGAGCGCGCCAAATCTTTGGCAAGATGCGTAATCTGGCTGCCCTTCACGCCCTGCGCCGGCTCGATTTCAAAACGCGTGATCACCGGCCCGGCGGTGGCGCTCACCACGGTTACCTGAATGCCGAACTCCGCCAGCTTGGCTTCGATGCGCTCGGCCATGCGTTGCAGCGCTTCGGGGTTGATTTCCGATTTGTGCTCCTGCGGGCGCGTGAGCAAATCCAGCTCGGGCAGGCGGTATTCGCCGTCTTCCGCGTGGCGTTTCGGGTCGAACAAATCCTTCTGCCGCTCCGGCGCCGGTTTTTCAGGTAGCCTCTGCTCAGCCGGCTGGCTAATCTGCACCGCCACCGGCTTGCGGTTGCTGCTGGCGCCGGCCACGGTTTCCACCTCTTCCGCCGTGATGCTTTTCGCCGCGCGCACCATACGGCGGGCAAACTTCGCATTCGGCATTTCGCGCACAAACTGGTGCGGCCGGCGGATCAGCCGATACCACAGCCATTCCAGCTGCGCCCCCGCCTTTTCCAAAAGCGTGAGCCACGACACCTGCAACAGCAGCGAAAGCCCCGCCACAATCAGCACCACCTGCACCAGCAGGCTGCCCGACACCCCCAACAGCCGCGTAAAACCGCCGCCAATCGACTGCCCGATTAAGCCGCCCGCGCCCATCGGCAGGCTCTCGCGCAATTCCGCCGACCAAGCCGCCGCCTCCAAAAGCGGGCTGCCAAACAGCAACAGCGCCGCCCCGCCCAAGCCCATGCCCAAGTGATACGGCTTCTCGCTGCTCTGCTTCACGCTGCGGAAATTGTGATACAGCCACACCGCCGCCGCCAGCAGCAGCCACCACACCGACAGCCCAAACAAATAATAAGCCACATCCGCCGTATAAGCCCCCGCGAGCCCCGCCAGATTGCGCGGCGCCGCATCGTTGGGAATACTGCGCGACCAGGCCGGGTCTTCCATGGTGAAGCTTGCCAGCGCCAGCGCCAGGCACACCGTGAGCAGCAGCACCAAGAGCCACAGCATATCCGCCAGCAGCGAAATGGATTGCGACGCCGCCGCAGCCGCCGAAGGCACATGGCTCCGGCGCGCGGATTTGGAAGGGGGATTATGCCGGTTCGGCTTCGGCTTGGCGGGTTTGCGGGAAGGTTTCTTGCTCATATTTCACAACTGCCGGCAGCCCGATAGGGGCTACCTGAAAAACGGTGGATAACTGATTACAGCCTGGGATGACGGCCGGGCGCGGCCATACAAAACGCCGCATTATAGCAGCATTGCCCAAGGCTCGGCGCGGCAGGGGCGGGAGGAAAAGGCTACCTGAAAATTTCAGGTAGCCTTTTGGGTTTGGGCTTACGGCTGGGAGGAGACAGTGGGTTCGCTGGCTCAAGGTGGTGGGATTAAAACTTTAATAGCAAATGTAATCGTTTTTTGCTTAAACTCACTTTCCCTAGGACAGCGCATCCCTCTGCCCCAAGGGTTTGGATTCTGCTCAAATTTGGAATAGCCTAATTCTGGCACAAAGGCATACATGGTTTTCTCAGCCATCAGCTCATTGGTTTGGGTATCGATAATCTTGATAGTTGTTCCGGCTATCCAATGTTTGCGGTTTTCCCAAGAAACATCGTTTTCGTAGGTAACGGCATAGCGGGCGCGGAGATGGGGATTGGGTTGTTTATCTAAACTCCATTCCTGATCTGCCTTGTAAGCGCTGTAACGAATAATTGAATTGTCTTTCTGTAAGGGACTGACGTAGATTAGCAGCTATGCTAGGCTACGAAAATGCAAATAACCAATTGTAAACTAAGTGGGAAAATACAAAAGAAACTGCTCGAGTTTTTGTACTCGAAGTTACCGCCCGTGCCGCTGCTGAT
>NZ_LXSL01000016.1 GCF_001648355.1 Eikenella longinqua
TGCGGTAGTTGCCCTGCTGGGTGCAGACGTAGGGCGGGTCGAGTACCAACAGCGTGCGCGGGTTGGCGATGTGTTGTGGCAGCAGCTCGCGGTAGGACTGGCTGACTATCTCCACGCCGTTCAGGTAGCCTTGCGCCTCGGGGTAGTCGTTGAGGCTGATGCAGTTGTACATGGTTTTGCGGCATAACTCGTCCAAATCGGCGGCGGTGTTGCCGCTGAACAGCAGCCATGCCACTAAGCAATCCAAATCAACATAACCGCCAAAGCTGCGGATGGCGGACACGATGGCGGCTTTAACCGCAGGCGGCACCAGCTTGTTGCGCGGCACGGATACTAAAAGCTCGGCAAGCTGGCGACGCAGGCGGTTGGTGTCGGGGATGTGGCGCAGGCGCTCGCTGTAGCCGTCGTAGTCATTATAAAGCACGCGGGCAGCGGACTTGGCCTGTTTGGCGGTGTGCGATAAGAGGCCGGAGCCGCCGAAGGCGTCGAGTATCGTCCAGCCGCTCCCGTTGCCGGGGAGGTGCTGGTTTAACACCTGTTTAAACAGCTTTAAAAAACGGCGTTTTTGGCCGGTGAACGGCAGGGGTGCTTTGGTGTACATGAGTGCCTTTCTGCGTGGATTTCGCGGTTTCGGCACTCGGGGCGCTCTGGGTTGTGAAAGAACTGAATTGGTTTACTGTTTTACAGCGCTGGCACTTGATTTGCACGGTGCCGCTGCCGACGGCCAGTAGTTTGCCGCAGTTTTTACATCGGTATTGCATGGTTTGTCCTACATTGCGTGATACAATCCGCGCGCCCTCGAGGGTGGCGGCCTTGGGTCAATGCAGGCTGGTTCTGCTTGGCTGTCGCGGCGGGTGTTACCGCACCCGCCGTGTCGCCGTCTTGGTTTCTTACTCCCCGCCCGTGTGGCGGGTTTTTATTGCGTCTCCTGTTTATACAAGGCGGGCACGATGGCGGCGAGGTCGTTGGGTGACCAACGCCAGCTCTCGGGCAGCCCGAGCGCGGCGGCGCACCACTCGGAGCAAAACCATTTATCGCCCCTCTGGCGGGTTTTGAACACCACGCCGAGGGCGCCGAACCAGTCGTAGGGCTGGCTCACGGTATGGCGGTAGAGGCGGTCGAGCCGGCCGTGCTCGTTGATGCTGTCGGGCAGCGGGAATAAATCCCATTTGTCGGCAGGCAGAGCCATGGTTTTGGCACGCACCCCGCCGTCGCGCACAGAGGCGGAAAGGCAGTCGTGCACGCCGCCGCTGCCGGGGCCGTCCACATCTGCCTCCACAATAATCAGCGGGCGGTGCACCTTAACCGTGTCGTCTTTCACCGTGGTGCGCAGGTTGTGCTTGCCGCTGTGGCTCTGCCCCAATACCGTTATCTCGCTGAAGCGCTGCGAAAAATCGCGCTCCACCTGCAACTGCTCCACGTTGTTGCCCTGCCCGGACACGCGCACAATCAAATCGGCCACCGGCTTGGCGGTGTAGTCGGGCCCGCCGATTACCAGTGTGCCGTCCGGCTCCAGCCACGGCCATAATCCGTTGGCCTCGGCATACTGCGCCAAGGCATCCCAAGCCCGGCTGCCCGGCTCGATCTGCACTTTGTTGGTGCGCGCGGTTTGTGCCGCATCGATGCGGATTTTGCTGATGCCCAAGGGCTTCACGATGGTGTCGATAATCTGCTTTAAATCCATATCCTGCGCGTTAAAAATCGGGCAGGAGCAATCCAGCAGGATGCCGGCGTCGTCGCGGCCGGAAATGGTGAGCGTTTTTTGCCCTTTGGCGGTGGTGGTGCTCACGCGGTCGATGCGCCCGCTCAATACCGTATCCTCGCCCACCCGCACCTCCACGCTGTCGCCCGGCTGCACTGCATCCGGCTTGGCATCCACCGGGCGGCCAAGGGTTACCTGAAAATCATCCGCCGGGGTGAGCAGGTCGCTGTCGATGTCGTAATCCGTCCACTGGCTGTGGGTTTTGCCCGCGATAAGCAGGCTCACGGTGTTATTGGGCGTAGGCATTGAGTACCGTCCCTCTGGCGATAAAGTTGGGGTGCACGATGTCGGGATTGAGGCGCAGCAGCTCGGCTTGGCGGCTATGGTCGCCATACCACCTGAAAGCCAGCAGGTGCAGGCTGCTGTCGCTTGGCACCACCTTTTGCACCAAAGGCGGGCGCAGGTTGATTAAGGCCTGCGCCTGTTTTTGCAGGGTGTGCGCCAATGTGCGCACGCTGTCGGCCAGCTCGGCGCTGCCCTCCAGATAGGGCTGCTGCAGCAAGAGATGGCGCTGCTCCAATTGGCGGTAGAGCTGCTCGGGGTCGGGCGGGTTGTCTTGGTACAGGCTCAGCAGTAAGGCGGCCAACTGCTCGGCCTGCTCGGCGGAAGCGGCCAGCATCATTACTGCCAAGCGGTTGGCGGCCAAGCTGCTGCCGTTTGGCTCTGCACCTGCGCCATATCCGCCGCTTTGCCCTTACGCCCGCGCGGGATTTCAATCACCACCCGGTCTCCATGCAGTACACTTAGGTATTCGCTAATAAAGCGGCTGCCTGTTAGCGCTTCAAACTGGGCTATCCGGTTGAGCGGCAAGGTGTTCTCCAACAGCCAGCGGTAATACGTTTTAAGTTCCACCCCCATCAAGTCGGCCATTACTTTGGAGGGCAGCCGCCGCTCCTTGGCATGGCGCTTGGCCAGCTCAATCGCATGGTCTAGTGAGGTGGCTTTCGCCTGTCGTCTGATGGTTCTCATGATGAAATTTCGCTGGGTGGGAATTTAAATGCGTGATTTTTTTGTTTAATTAACCTACAATTCAGGCATTCACTACTTTTCGTAGCGTTGGTCGGAAGTTTCGAGCCGCATGCCGTTGTGGCCAAATATCTTCCGGTTTCATACCCAAAGCGTCTGCGATGATTTTTTCGCCCTTCGGGTAAAACGGGCAGTAAAGAGCGTTTCGTAAAGTGTCAGGCCCCAACCCACTGGCTACTGATAAGGCTCGCACTGACCATCCTGCCTTTTTGAGCGCAGCAACCACATCCGCGCGATGCCAGTCTGCTGTATTTTTTTGCATTGCTATTCACTCCATTCGTTTAGCTTAAATGTTATGCGCTTTCGTTTAACGTGCTGGCATATTACTAAACAAATGCGGCGTTTGCAATCGTTTGTTTTGTATTTTTTCTACGTTTGTTCAGTTATTTTACTAATCGTTTGATAAATATTTGAAAATTTACTAAACAAAAAACTACTTTATTTGTTTAGTCTTTTATTTAGTCGGTGGATAGCTAAACAAAAGAGTTGGATTTGCTATGAGTAGCTTTAAAGAGCGCCTCCAATTCCTATGGGGCGATGCCAAGCCAGCACAAATCGCAAGAGATTTAAATTGGTCTATTAGCGGCGTATTAAGGATTTTTGAAAAAGACACCATTCCAAAAGCTGAAACCCTTGTTTCAATTCAAAAATTGAAAGGGTGCGATTGGAATTGGTTGATGACAGGGGAAGGTGTACCATTCCCCAAAGAAGCGGCAGCAGGCGGTAACCAAGAGTTGCACGAGCCTGTCGCGGGCTATAATGCAAAATGGATCGCCCAAAGTATCCAGACTGTCCCGGAGGTGCGGGATACGCTCGGTAATCCCGTGGATTTGAGCGAATTCGTCTTTATTCCCCGCTACAACGTCCGGGCTTCTGCCGGCAACGGCTTCCCGGTGGGCAATGAGGAGCCTTTGTTCCCGATGGCCTTCCGCCGTTTTTGGATTGAACACTATTTAAATGCCGACCCCAAAGACTTATCGGTAATCAAAGTGCGTGGCGATTCGATGGAGCCAGTGCTGTGCAACAACGACAATATCTTGGTTAATCACGCCAAGCGTAAGCCCGGCAATGGTTTGTTCGTTGTCCGCATCGGCGGCGAGCTGGTCGTTAAATACACGCAAATCATGCCCGGCAGCAAGCTCCTGCTCAAATCTGCCAATGAGATATATGAGCCTTTCGAGCTGGATTTAGCCGGGCCGGATGCTGATGTTGAGATTATCGGCCGTGTGGAGTGGTTCGGCCGTCAGGTTTAAAACCTTTTAAAACCCTTTTAAAAGGTACTCAATTCCCGTTTATTCTAGTGCAAAAGATAACGCATTTTTTATCAAACTAAAGCAAAAGCTGGTGCAAGTTTTTTCTCGCACCAGCTTCGCTCAAATTCGCACCTGATAAAGTTTTCCGCCGTTTTTTGCCTCCGGTCATCCCAGTGCAAAAATAACCACCTCCCCACACTTGCCAACCCTTTTCAGGTAGCCCAACAACAACACAACACCCAACCACACCGCAAGGAACACCCGCCCATGCCCCACTTCCTTCCCGAGCCGCCCCACGGCAGCCACCCCGCCCGCGTCGGCATCCTGCTCATCAACCTCGGCACCCCCTCCGCCCCCACCGCCGAAGCCGTACGCCCCTATCTGCGCCAATTCCTCTCCGACCAGCGCGTGGTCGAGCTGCCCCGCCTGCTGTGGCAGCCCCTGCTGCGCGGCCTCATCCTCCCCTTCCGCGCCAAAAAAAGCGCCCACGGCTACCGGCAAATCTGGCAGCCCCAAGGCTCCCCGCTGGCCGTGTTCACCGCCAAACAAGCCGCCGCCCTGCAAAAACTGCTGCCGCAAGTATTGGTGGAGCACGCCATGTCCTACGGCGAGCCCTCCGTGGCCCACACCCTCGCCACCATGAAAGCCCAAGGCGTAGACCGCCTGCTCGTGCTGCCCCTCTATCCCCAATACGCCGCCAGCAGCAGCGGCGCCGCGCTCGATAAAGTGCTGAACGAACTTGTCAAACAGCGCAACCAAATCAGCCTGCGCACCATCAGCCGCTTCTACAACCACCCCGACTACATCCAAGCCATGGCCGCCCACATCCGCGCCTACTGGCAGCAACACGGCCGCGGCCAGCGCATCCTCTTCAGCTTCCACGGCATCCCCGAAGCCTCCGTGCAACAAGGCGACCCCTACGCCGCCGAATGCCGCGCCAGCGCCCAACTCTTGGCCGAAGCCCTCCACCTCTCCCCCCAAGAGTGGTATCTCGCCTTCCAAAGCCGCTTCGGCCGCGCCCGCTGGATTGGCCCCGCCACCGACCAACTGCTCACCGAGCTCCCCGCCAAACACAATATCCGCGAGCTCGACCTCTTCTGCCCCGGCTTCGTGAGCGACTGCCTCGAAACCCTCGAAGAGCTCGCCATCCAAGGGCGCGAACAATTCCACGAAGCCGGCGGCCAAACCTTCCGCTTCATCCTCTGCCTCAACGACAACCCCGTCTTCATCGAAGCCCTCGCCGACATCGCCCTGGAAAACCTCGGTGGCTGGGTGTAGTGAAAAGCCGCCAGACTGGCTGAACACAGAAAAAGGCTACCTGAAAATTTAACTTCGCAAACACGCGCAAAGCTCATTTTCAGGTAGCCTTTATCCTTACCTTCCGGCAATTTATAGCGAATCAAATTGGCTTTCAATACCAGGCAGCGAGCCGCAGACAGTACAGGAGTACGGCAAGGCGAGCTAACACCGTAGCGAAAGTTAAGTTGGTTCGCTATAGCCTTTCAGGTAGCCATACACCGTAAAGCAAAACTCATTTTCCACATACGGAATACTGAAGCGCTCCAATATCGCGCGGATGCCCGCGCTGTTGTCCACAATTTCCGGCGCAATCAAATGCCCGCGGAACACCGAACGCAATTTGCGGATTTTCACCCATTCGATGTCAAACATTGGATAGAAATGCTCATCGCCCCAATCGCCGATTGCCACCGTGGTTTCCACTATGGCTTGCTCAACTTCTGCTTCCGATATTTCATCAAACAAATACTTGATTTCATAGGCCGGCGCATTTTCCCACTCGTCCATCGCCCCGCGCAGCTCCCGCCATTTGGTGTTGTTCATCGCCCCCACCAGCCCATGTTGCCGCACAAATTCGCGCACGCGGCGGCGGTAGCGTTCTGCTTTGCTTTTGAGCCCTGCCTGTTCGTCTGTTTGTGTCTGCATGATGTTCTCCTTTCCCGCCAGGCTACCTGAAAACCGAAACGCCCTGCCGCTGTGATTTTTAGCTTCGCAGAAACTCCGCTTCCTTCGGCAGCTTCGTTTTAACCTCGTTGAAGCTGCGTTTTCAGGTAGCCTTCCGGATTGCCGCGCCCTACTCCGGCCAAAACGCCGATACCAGGCTGATGGCGTTGTTTAGCATATGAATCAGCACCGGATATTTCAAATCTTTGGTGTGCAGATACGCGCCGCCCAGCACCAGTCCCATGGAAAAATACAGCAAAAAGGCAGGCTCCGCGGGCGGGTTGTGCAGGCTGCCGAACACAAAGGCCGAAGCCGCCAGCAAGGCCAGGCGTTTACCGCGGCCGTGCGGCACGCCGAAGCTCTGGAAGAAAATGCCGCGCAGCAACAGCTCTTCCAGCAGCGGCGCCAGCAGCACGATATACAGCACCATCGGCAGCGGCAATTGGCGCACCAAATGCAGCAAAATCTGCTGGTTGGCCAAATTGTCCACCCCCACATCCACGCCCAGCGCGCGCATCAGCGACTCATACAGCGGCCCCACGGCAAGCAGAAGCAGCAGGTAGCCCGCCGCGAGCAGCAGCTTTTTGGCGCAGATCGGCTCAGACAGCGCCAGGAAATGTCCCTTGGCGCCGCGCCGGTAAATCCGGGCAAACCAATACACCACCGCCCCGCCCGCCGCGCCAAACAGCAGCGTTTCCACGCCCTGCGCCGCATACCAAGCCATGCCGCCTGCCGCGTGCCAGCCCTGCACCGCGTTGGCATATATGAACAATCCCGCCAACATCGGCAACGCAGTCATCACCAGCAGCAGGCCCAGCAGCCGCAGCACGGCCAGCACGTTATCGCGCACCGCAACCCCCTTCCTTCGGCTTGCTGGCCAAGATGTTGATTACCTTGCGGCCGGATTTTTCAGGTAGCCTTTCGTCTTCTTCATCGCGCGGCGCATCAAACGACACCGTTTCGCTGTCGAACGCCAAATCGCCGCCATGTTTCAAGCTCTGGCCGCGTTGCAGGTTGGCGAAGTCAAACAGTTCGGTATCGGCCAAATGCGAGGGCACCACGTTTTGCAGCGCGGAAAACATGCTTTCGATGCGGCCGGGGAAGCGCTTGTCCCAATCTTTCAGCATCTCGCCCACCACCTGCCGCTGCAAATTCGGCTGCGAGCCGCACAGGTTGCACGGGATAATCGGAAACTGCTTCAGTTCCGCATATTTAATCAAATCTTTCTCTTTCACATAAGCCAGCGGGCGGATCACGATATGCTCGCCGTTGTCGCTCACCAGCTTGGGCGGCATGGCTTTGAGTTTGCCGCCGTAAAACATGTTTAAAAACAGCGTGGCGAGAATATCGTCGCGGTGGTGGCCGAGGGCGATTTTGGTGCAGCCCAGCTCTTTAGCCGTGCGGTAGAGGATGCCGCGGCGCAGGCGGCTGCATAGCGAGCAGGTGGTTTTGCCTTCGTCGAGCACGCGTTTTACGGTGGAATAGGTGTCTTCTTCCACGATTTTGAAGGGTACGCCGATGCTTTTCAGGTAGCCTGGGAGCACGTCTTCGGGGAAGCCGGGCTGTTTTTGGTCGAGATTCACGGCCACCAGCTCGAAATCAATCGGCGCGCTGGCTTGCAGCTGGCGCAGGATGTCGAGCAAGGCGTAGCTGTCTTTGCCGCCGGAGAGGCAGACCATGATTTTGTCGCCCGGCTCGATCATGTTGAAATCGTTGATGGCTTGGCCTACGGCGTGGCGCAGGCGTTTGTGCAGTTTGTTGGCTTCGTGTTCGGTTTTCGGTTTGTTCGACATGGCGCGGGTATGGGGCGGAAACGAAAAATGCGGGATTGTAACGCAGTGTAGGCGGATTTTATAGCAGGTAAATCAGCGCGGGAGCGGCTGAAAGAATGTGAAGAATACGGTACACTGCGCCTTGTTTTACCTATTTTGGCAGAGAAAGGATGCGAATGTTTGCAAATCGAGTGTTGGCGCTGTTGGTGTCGGTGTGGTTCGGGGCTTATGTGCTGGCGGGCTACGGCGTGGCGCCTTTGTTGTTCCAATCGCTGCCCAAGGAGCAGGCCGGCACGCTGGCCGGGGTGCTGTTTAGCACGGTGAACTATATCGGGCTGTTTGTGTGGGCGGTGGTGTATCTGGCCGGCGTTTCGGCGCGGCGGCAGTCGTTTGGCCGGGGAGGCAACAGCAAGCTTTCCTCGCGCTTGGTGGCGTTCACCTGGCTGCTGCTGGCGGTGTCGCAATTCGTGCTGGTGCCGCTCATCCGCGCGCTGCGCACGGGGCAAACGCATTGGCTATCCAACCTGCTCGGCGGCGAAATGGGCTTCTGGCACGGCATGTCGAGCAGCCTGTATATGCTGGTGAGCCTGCTGGGCTTGGTGCTGCTGATGCGGCTGGTGCGCTTCGAGTGGCATTAAAGGCTACCTGAAAAATGAAAGGCTACCTGAAAATATCTGCCGCAGGGTTTTCAGGTAGCCTTTTTCACGTTTGCCGCCCTTAATGCTTGCTGCCCCACCCCTGCGCCGATAAAATGCAGCCGTTCACATCCCAACACAAGGAAACCGCCATGCTGGCCAAAAAAATCCTCGACGAACTCGCCGAAAAAATCAGCAGCACCATCGCCGCAAGCCCGGTGAAAGATGCCGAGAAAAACGTGAAAACCCTGCTCGGCAGCACGTTTAACAAGCTGGATTTGGTAACGCGCGAAGAGTTCGACATCCAGCAGCAGGTGCTCATCAAAACCCGCGAAAAGCTGGCCGCCCTAGAAGCGCGCCTGGCCAAGCTGGAAGCCGCCGCCCCGGCAGCCGCCCTGCCCAACCGTTCCGAACAGCAATAGGAAGCGCGGCATGAGCTTGGCGGTGGTATACAGCCGTGCCCTCAGCGGCATGGCCGCGCCCTTAGTGGAAGTGGAAACCCACTTGGCCAACGGCCTGCCCGCGTTCAACATCGTCGGCCTGCCCGACACCGAAGTGAAGGAAAGCCGCGACCGCGTGCGCGCCGCCATCATCCAAAGCGGCTTCGATTTCCCCGCCAAGAAAATCACTGTAAACCTCGCTCCGGCCGACCTGCCCAAAGAATCCGGCCGCTTCGACCTGCCGATTGCCATCGGCATCCTCGCCGCCTCCGGCCAAATCGCCATCGCCCCCGAAGAGCTCGCCCGCTACGAAATGGCCGGCGAACTCGCCCTTTCCGGCTTATTGCGCCCGGTGCGCGGCGCACTGGCGATGGTGTGGCAGAGCACGCAGGCGCAGCGCCGCTTCATCCTGCCGCAGCAAAGCGCCGAACAGGCCGCGCTGATTGAAAGCGCCGAAGTGCTCGCCGCCGACAGCCTCGGCGCCGTGGCCGCCCACCTCAACGGCATCGCCGCACTCGAGCGCTGCCGCCCCGAAATCCACATCAGCAAAGAAACCCCCTATCCCGACCTGCAAGACGTAAAAGGCCAGCACACCGCCCGCCTCGCGCTGGAAATCGCCGCCGCCGGCGGCCACAGCCTGCTGATGAGCGGCCCGCCCGGCACCGGCAAATCCATGCTCGCCCAGCGCCTGCCCGGCATCCTGCCGCCCCTCTCCGACCACGAAATGACCGAAACCTGGGCGCTGCGCTCGCTGCTGCCCCAGCAGCACGGCTTCTCCCGCCGCCGCCCCTTCCGTTCGCCGCATCACAGTGCCAGCAGCGCCGCCATGGTGGGCGGCGGCTCCGACCCCAAGCCCGGCGAAATTTCCTTGGCGCACAACGGCGTACTCTTTCTTGATGAGCTGCCCGAGTTCGACCGCAAAGTGCTCGAAATGCTGCGCGAACCGTTGGAAAACGGCCTCATCCACATTTCCCGCGCCAGCCGCCAGGCCACCTATCCCGCCCGCTTCCAGCTCGTGGCCGCCATGAACCCCTGCCCCTGCGGCTACCTCGGCCACCCCGCCAAGCCCTGCCGCTGCACACCCGAGAGCATCGCCCGTTATCGCGGCAAAATCTCCGGCCCGCTCTTGGATAGGATTGATTTGATTATCGAAGTGCCCGCCCTCACCGCCGCCGAGCTCACCCAGGCCGCCCCCGGCGAAAGCAGCGCCGCCGTGTTGCAGCGCGTGCTCGCCGCCCGTGAAAGGCAATACCTCCGCCAAGGCAAAAGCAACGCCGAGCTTAACGTAAGCGAACTCGACGACCTCGCCGCCATCGAGCCCGAAGCCAAAGCCGCCCTCTCCGCCGTGCTGGAAAAACTCTCCCTCTCCGCCCGCAGCTACCACCGCATCCTACGCATCGCCCGCACCCTGGCCGACCTCGCCGGCAGCGATAGCGTAAACCAGCGCCACGTCATGCAGGCCGTGAGCTTCCGCCGCACCCCGTCTTGAAAGGCTACCTGAAAAATCAAACGCGCCACATCCCCCAGCTCCAATCCATTTTTCAGGTAGCCTTTTCCCCTTCCCGCCAGCCAAACAGGCTACCTGAAAACCATTCCCGCCCGCCCAGCCTGAAAGAACATGTAAAAACCTTCCGCCGCCGCAAACGGTTTTGATAAAATGCGGCACATTTTTAGCAAGCCCTTTTCCCCATGCAAACCAAACCCCACGGCAAAGGCCTTTCCGGCTTTATCTTCGGCCTCCTGCTCGCCACCCTCATCATCGGCGTCGTGTTATATTTCCTCAACAACACGCCCTCCGGCATCAAGCAGCCCGAAGCCCCGAAAACCGACATCCAGCCCGAAATCCTCACCCCCCGCCAGCAGCGCGCACCCGACACCGCCGCCGGCAGCGACGCCTCCGGCAGCAGCGGCCACTACGCCCTGCCCCCCGGCGACATCACCGACAAACCGCCCGTGGCCGCTTCCGTGCCCGCCCAAGCCAGCGCCCCCGAAGCCCGCCCCGAGCAGCCCAAGCCGCAACAGCAGGCCAAGCCACGCGAGCCGCAGCGCAAACCCGAGCCTGAAGCCAAGCCCACCCCGCAGCAGATTCTGGAAAGCGGCAACGTAGAGCGCGCCCGCGAGCAGGCCAGGCGCGAACGCCGCGAAGCCGAAGCACGCGAAGCCCAGGCCAAAGCCGCCGAACAGCGCAACAGCCAGCGCGATGCCGAAGCACGCGGCAACAGCGGCGGCCGCTACATCGTGCAGATGGGCTCCTTCAACAACCCCGAAGCCGCCGATTCCCAACGCGCCAAACTCGCCATGCTCGGCATCGACGCCCGCGTGAGCAGCAGCCAGCGCAACGGCCAAACCGTATACCGCATCCAAAGCGGCCGCCTCAGCCGCGCCCAAGCCGACGCCTTAAGCCAGCGCCTGCGCGGCAACGGCATCGACAGCCTCACCCGCCAAGCCGACTAACCCCATTCCACCCACCACGAAAGATTAAAATGAAACTGAAAGCCCTATTCCTCGCCGCACTCACCGTTTTCGCCGTCGGCACCGCCCAAGCCAAAGCCGTGGAAAACACCGACTACATCGTGCGCACCAACGTCATCAAGCCCGTAAACCCCAACAAAATCGAAGTAACCGAATTCTTCGGCTATTTCTGCGTTCACTGCCAACACTTGGAGCCCGCCCTCGAGCAGCAAAGCAAACGCTTCGCCTCCGACACCGTGCTGCGCCAAGAACACGTGGTGTGGCAGCCTGCGCACCAAACCCTGGCCCGTCTGCTCGCCGCCGTGAAATCCACCGGCCTCACCCGCCAGGCCAACCAGCCCATTTTCAAAGCGCTGATGGACGGCAAAGTAACCGACGAAGCCAGCCTGAAAAACTGGATTCAGCAGCAGCCCTACGGCAGCCGCCTGCTCGCCGCCTATAACAGCCCGCAGGCCGCCGCCGCCGCCCAAACCATGCAGCAGCAAACTGTTACCTACAACATCACCAAAACTCCGGTCATCATCGTGGGCGGCAAATACGAGCTCACCGACTCCAAAAACATGCAGGTGTTGCAGGAGCTGATTGAGAAAGTGCGCGCCGAACGCGGCATGCCCGCCCCCGCCCCGCGCGCCACCGTGCGCAGCCGAGCCGCCGGGCTTGCCGGCCAGGCCAACCGCTAAACCGCGCCTGGATTTTCAGGTAGCCTGTAGCCGGGACTATGGGCTACCTGAAACATTTTTCAGATTGTTTTCAAGAGTTTCACCATGAGTTTGCTCCTCGCCTTCAAAGCCCTGATTCTCGGCATCGTGGAAGGCCTCACCGAATTCCTGCCCATCTCCAGCACCGGTCATCTGATTGTGGCCGGCAGCCTGATCGGCTTTGATGCCGAAAGCCATGCCGTGTTCAACATCGCCATCCAGCTCGGCGCCATCCTCGCCGTGGTGTATGAATACCGCGCCCGCTTCCTCCATGTGGCCACCCATTTGGGCAAAGACCGGCTGGCCAACCGCTTCGTGCTCAACCTCGCCATCGCCTTCGTTCCCGCCGCCGCCGTCGGCCTGCTGCTAAATGATTTTATTGAAAAAGTGCTGTTCAACCCGGTGAGCGTGGCCGCCGCGCTGGTGGTGGGCGGCTTTTTGATTTTGTGGATTGAAAAACGGCAGAGCCGCATCCCACCGAGGGTGCGCAGCGTGGACGATATGCGCCCGCGCGACGCGCTTGCCGTGGGCCTGTTTCAGATTTTGGCGCTGATTCCCGGCACTTCCCGCTCCGGCAGCACCATCATGGGCGGCATGGTGTGGGGGCTCGACCGCAAAACCGCCACCGAGTTTTCCTTCTTCTTGGCGGTGCCGATTATGGTGGCCGCTTCCGGCTACAGCATTTTAAAAAACCTGAGCGCCTTCAGCGCGCAGGTTTTTGGCCTGATCGCCGTGGGCTTTATTGCCGCTTTCGTGTCCGGCCTGGTGGCGGTAAAAGCCTTGCTGCGCTTTGTGTCGAGCAAAAACTTCGTGCCCTTCGCCTACTACCGCATCGTGTTCGGCGGCATCATCCTGCTCACTTGGCTGGGCGGCTGGGTGAATTGGTAAACCCGTTTCCGGCAAACTGCTTGTCTCTGCAATGAAGGCTACCTGAAAAATTTCAGGTAGCCTTTATCCTTCCCATATAGTGGCTTAACAAAAATCAGGACAAGGCGACGAAGCCGCAGACAGTACAGATAGTACGGCAAGGCGAGGCAACGCAGTCCTGGTTTAAATTGAATCCACTATATCTATATCATCGGCCGTTCAAACGTTTGCTGCATGAAGAAGGCTACCTGAAAACCGGTTTAGGGTTTTCAGGTAGCCTTCTTCATGCAGCCCTACTCCGCTTTCGCCGCCTCCTGCGCCGCCTTATCTTGCTCCAGCCTATTCGCCTGCTCCTGCTGTAATTCCTCACGCAGCCGCTGGCGGAAACGACCCGCCGCGAAATGATAAAATGGCTGCGGGCAGAATTGGCGCGCAATCACCGAAGCGGCAATCGACGACACCAGCATCCAAAACAGCAGCGACTGGCTGCCCGTCATCTCCATCACCACCACGCTGGCCGTGAGCGGCGCCTGCGTGGCCGCCGCCAGAAACGCCGCCATGCACAGCAGCGCCAAAATCGCTACCGGCGCCGTATCGCCGCCAATCTGCGCAATGTGCACCCCCAGCACCGCGCCGATGGCCAGCGACGGCGTGAAAATCCCGCCCGGAATGCCCGCCCAATACGACAGCACCGTGGCCGCCCACTTCGCCCCGGCCAGGCCCGGCGTCAAATTCGTGTGCCCGTGCAGCGAAGCGGCCGCGATGGCGTAGCCCGTGCCGTAGGTTTGGCCGTCAAACAGCACGCCCAAAGCCGCCAACATCAGGCCGAAAATGCCCGCCAGCCAAATCGGGTGCCGCCGCATCCAGCTGCGCCACTTCGGCGGCGCCAGCCAAGTGGCACCCTTGCTCAGAAAACGGGCAAACAAACCGCCCGCCGCCCCGCACACCACCGCACACAACAGCGCCCATTGCAGCATGTTTTCCACCGGCTGCCCGGCGTTGAAGCCCTGAAAATACGTGCTGTTACCCTCAATCGCCACCAAAAAGAAACCCGCAGCCAGCACGCCGATAAAAATCTGCCGCTCCCAGTGCAACGACACCGAACGCCCCAGCTCCTCAATCGCAAAAATCACCCCGGCCAGCGGCGCATTAAACGCCGCCGCCAAACCGCCAGCCGCGCCGGCCGCCAGCAATTCTTTTTCCTGCAAACGCTTAAACGCCAAATTGTAGCGTTTGCACCAGCTGCCCCAAGCCAGCATCACCGCCGCACCCACCTGCACCGACGGCCCCTCGCGGCCCACCGAAGCCCCGGCCAACATGCCCAAAAATGTGAGCGGGATTTTCAAAATCGTGCGACCCAATGCCACCAACCGGTTGCCGCCCTTCACTTTCGGCATCGACAGCGTGGCCAGCACCTGCGGGATGCCGCTGCCCGCCGTATAAGGCGCAAAACGGCGCGTGAGCCACACAATCAGCATCAGCCCCAAGGGCAGCACCGCAAATGCCGCCAGCGGATATTGCCGCGCCCATTCCCGGTTTAGCTCCAGCGCATAATCCGCCAGCTTGGCAAAGCCCAGCGACACCAGCGACACCAGCGCCGCGCCCATCAGCAGCAGAATCACCGCCGCCGTTTTGCGCGACAGCCGCTGCGTTTGCTTGATTTTGTGCGACAAACCCCTGCCGATTTTGCCGCTCACCTTAATGCCTAATCGTTTCATACCGTTTCTATCCGCCGCAGTTCGGAAACAGCCTTGGCTTCAGCCAATTGCCGAGCGTTCCGAGCCGCCGTTTAATGTAAACACACACAAACATTTCTTTGCGCATTATAGCAAACCGCATGCCAAGCGTAAGCCGCTGCCGCAAACGCCCGCGCCAAACCCGGCTTTTGGCGGAATAAAATCCAGCAATCTCAAGCCGCTCACCAAAAACCGCGCATTTCCCGCACAAAACATCTTGCCTTTTACGCACGTTTCCTATATTATCCGCCGTTCCGAATTCGGAGTAGTGGCTGAGAGGCTGAAGGCACACCCCTGCTAAGGGTGCATATGGGCTAAAACCTGTATCGAGGGTTCGAATCCCTCCTACTCCGCCAACATCCAAACTCCCCAACCGCCAGGTTGGGGAGTTTGCTTTGCGCGAATGATAAAAGGCTACCTGAAAACCCTTCCGGCTTGGCCGATACCTTCAATTCAGCTGTCTCCTGCCAGCTTTCCCCAAGCCAATCGCCCACCCAAATCCGCTATAATCCCGCCTTTCCCTCTTTTCCTTTTCCCAACACCGCAAACCATGTTTACCCAAGTCCGCCAGCACCTCCGCACCCCGCGCGACCTCCTGCGCTTCTGCATCAGCCGCTTCAACCAAGCCCGCCTCAGCTTCGGCCACGGCAGCGACAACGCCCACGACGAAGCTGCCTACCTCATCCTCCACACCCTAAACCTCCCGCTCGACACCCTCGAGCCCTACCTCGACGCCGCCCTACTGCCCCAAGAAATCGACGCCGTGCTCAGCCTAGCCGAACGCCGCGTAAACGAACGCATCCCCATGGCCTACCTCACCCGCCAAGCCTGGCAGGGCGACTTCGAATTTTATGTGGACGAACGCGTGCTCATCCCCCGCTCCTTCATCTACGAAATGCTCGGCGAACCCATCGCCCTGTGGACAGACGGAGCCGACCGCGTCCGCCGCGTGCTCGACCTCTGCACCGGCAGCGGCTGCCTCGCCATCCAAGCCGCCCACCACTACCCAGAAGCCCAAATCGACGCCGCCGACCTCAGCCCCGACGCCCTCGAAGTGGCCGCCATCAACGTGGCCAACTACGGCCTCGAAGAACGCATCCGCCTCATCCAAAGCGACCTCTTCGACAATCTTTCCGGCACCTACGACCTCATCATCTCCAACCCGCCCTATGTCAATGCCGAAAGCGTGGCCGCGCTGCCCGCCGAATACCTGCACGAGCCCGAAATGGCGCTCGGCAGCGGTGAAGACGGCCTCGACGCCACCCACCAAATCCTCAACCAAGCCGCCCGCTTCCTCAACCCCAACGGCATATTGCTGGTGGAAATCGGCCACAACCACGAAGTCCTCGAAGCCGCCCGCCCCGACCTGCCCTTCTTCTGGCCCGAACAGAGCGACGGCGGCAGCAGCGTCTTCCTGCTCACCCGCGAGCAGCTGCTGGGCGAAGCGTAAGCCGTTCCGCGCCGTTGAAACCAACGGCTGGCTTCGCTGCAGACGCTTGCTTTTCAGGTAGCCTCTATCCGTTCGGAGGCTACCTGAAAATTTTTAGCGCTTCGAACACGCCTTGCTTTGCCTGTTTGATTTTCAGGTAGCCCCTTACGCCAAGAAGGGCTACCTGAAAACATAAGCTGCCAAAAAGCTAAGCTAACGCATAAACGCAACCGCCCATGCCAAAAAGGCTACCTGAAATATTTTTCAGGTAGCCTTTGCTTCATTCAGCGTTTAATTACCAGGCATCAGGCAGACTTCTGCTCCTGCCCGCCGCTGCCTTTGCTGAACACAATTTTCGTTGCCTGCCAGGCCACGCAGCAGCCGCCGGCGATAAACACCAAATCAGAAATGGTGCGAATCCAGCGCAGCATCACCAGCGAATCCTGCTGCATAAAGTGTTCGCTGCGCGCCATCCACAGGCCGTCGGTGATGGCGGCGTGGATTTGGATGATGCCGGCCGGCAGCAGGCTGGTGATAATCATGCCCACCAAGCCCAAGTTCAGCAGCCAGAAGCCGTAGCTCATCAGCTTTTCTTCAAACTCGTAGTCCGGTTTCAGGTAGCGTGCTACCAAGAGCACGAAGCCCAAGGCGAGGAAGCCATACACGCCGAACAACGCGGCATGGGCGTGCACCGCAGTGGTGTTCAGGCCTTGCAGGTAAAACAGCGAAATCGGCGGGTTGATGAGGAAACCGAACACGCCGGCGCCGATCATGTTCCAAAACGCCACGGCCACAAAGCACATCAGCGGCCAGCGCAGGCGTTTCATCCACGGTGTGGCATGCTGGTAAGACCAATGCTCGTGCGCCTCTTTGCCCAGCAGGATCAGCGGCACCACTTCCAGCGCGGAGAAGGAAGCGCCCACAGCCATAATCGGCGTGGTGGTGCCGGAGAAATAGAGGTGATGGAAAGTGCCGGGCACGCCGCCGATCATAAACAGCGAAGCGGCCACAAGAGAAGCCACGGTGGCCGATTTGCGGCTCACCAAGCCCAGGGTGTAGAAAATAAAGGCCAGCGCCACGGTGGCAAACACTTCAAAGAAGCCTTCCACCCACAGGTGCACCACCCACCAGCGCCAGTATTCCATCACGGTGAGGCTGTCGTGCTCGCCGTAGAACAGGCCCGGCGCATAAAACACGCCCACGCCCACCATGGAGGCCACGAAAATCGCCAGCAGGTTTTTATCGCTGGTTTTGTCTTTAAACGCAGCCACGGTGCAGCGCAGCATCAGGAACAACCACAGCAGGAGGCCGACCATCAGCAGAATCTGCCAGAAGCGGCCTAAATCCAAGTATTCGTAGCCCTGGTGGCCGAACCAGAAGTTCAGATGCGCGGGCATGGCGTGGCTCAAGGCCAGGAAGTTGCCGCCGTAGGAGCCGCCCACCACGATAAACAGCGCCACAAACAGCGCGTTCACGCCCAGCGCCTGGAATTTCGGGTCTTTGCCGCCGTTCACCACCGGCGCGAGAAACAGGCCGGCGGTGAGGAAGCCGGTGGCAATCCAGAAAATGGCGGATTGCAAGTGCCAAGTGCGCACCAAGGCATAGGGGAACCAGTCGGAGAGCGGGATGCCGAAGAAGCGCTGGCCTTCCACCGTGTAGTGCGCGGTGAGCCCGCCGAGCAGGATTTGCACCACAAACAGCGCCACGGTGAGGAACACATATTTGCCCAGCGCGCGCTGCGAGGGGGTGAGCTGCACCTTGCTGATGGGGTCGCGCTCCGGCATTTGCGGATCGGGCTCGTGGCGGTGCAGGAACGACCAGCCCCACACGAGCAAGCCGATGCCGGCCAGCAAAAACACGATGCTGGCCACCGACCACATCACGTTTTCCGCAGTGGGCACGTTGTTGATGAGCGGCTCGTGCGGCCAGTTGTTGGTGTAGGTGGCGTTGTGGTCGGGGCGGTTGGTGGCGGAGGCCCAGGCCGTCAAGAAGAAGAAGTTGGTGAGGCGCTCGCGGCGTGCTTCATCCGGCAGCGTGTTGTTTTTCATCGCGAAGTGTTCGCGCGTCTGCTCCATGGCAGGGTCGTTGCCGTAGAGCGCGATGTAGTACGGAGCCACGGTCCGGATGGCTTGGATGCGGGTGTCGCTGAGCACTACTTTGCCGTCGGCGCCCATGCGGCTGCCGTTGCGGTATTCTTCGGTCATGGCGGCTTTCAGCGCGGCCTGTTGATCGGCATTCAGCTCGTCGAACATTTTGCCGTGCTGGGCTTGCGCGCTGATGTTCAGCCAGGCCACCAGCTCGCGGTGCAGCCAGTCGGCCGTCCAATCGGGGGCTTGGTAGGCACCGCGGCCGAGAATCGAGCCCAGCTCCATGCCGCCGGTGCTCTGCCAGGCGGATTGCCCGGCCAGGATGTCGGCCTTGCTGATGACGGTTTGCCCGTTGGCGGATACATAGGCTTCCGGGAAGGGCGGCGCCTTGCGGTACACCTCCACGCCCAGGTAGCCCAATATGGAGAAGGTTATCGTCAACACAATGATGAGCGACAACCAGAGTTTCTTATATTGTCCCATGGTCATTCCTCTAGTGATGGTTTTGTTGGCGGCGGTTTGCGCCGTGATGCGGAAACGGAAAGCGGCTGTGCGGCGGGCAGTTTGCTGTTTGGCAGGCGTTTCAACCGTGCTGCACGCCGCGCGGCCGCATCCGTTCCCGCTGTCACTATAGCGATTTTGCGTGGGGAAATATCTAGCTAGAAAGTATGAATTTGTGTGAAGAAGCAGGCTGGAAAGGCTACCTGAAAAATGAAAAACCGTATTCCGGCATGGGAATACAGTTGGTGTGGCAAGCAACGGGAAGGCTACCTGAAAATTTCAGGTAGCCCCTCATCCACCATCAAAACGCCTCGCCCACTTTCACGCCGCCGGCCACATCCTGCGGCGAGGCCAGCGCGGCGGTGAAGGCTTGGGCGGCTTGAAATTCGGGTTGCGCCATCACCGCGGCATAGTCGGCACTCGTGCCGCGCCCGGCCATGTATTGCCAGCGCGCGGCCAGCTGCGGGTTTTCAGGTAGCCTGAAGCCTTCCAGCAGTTCGTCCACCCAATCCGGGCGGTTGCACACCAACACAATATCGCAGCCGGCGGCAAAGGATTGCGCCGCCCGCTCGCGGATGCCGCCTGCCGCGCCCGCACCTTCCATGGTGAGGTCGTCAGAAAAAATCACGCCGTTGAAACCCAGCTCCTGCCGCAGAATCTGCTTCAGCCACACGCCGGAGAAACCGGCCGGCTGATTGTCCACCGCCGGATACACCACGTGCGCCGGCATCACGGCGGCCATGCCCGCGGCAGCCAAAGCGCGGAAGGGCTGGATATCCGCCGCCATCAGCTCGGCCAGGCTGCGCGGGTCTTCCGGCAGCACATGGTGGCTGTCGCCCGCCACAAAGCCGTGGCCAGGAAAATGTTTGCCGCAGCTCTGCATGCCGCCGCGGTTCAGGCCGCGTTGCAGCGCCAAAGCCAGCGCGCCCACGATTTCGGCCTGGCGGTGGAAGCTGCGGTTGCCAATCACGGCGCACTGCCCCCAATCCAAATCCAGCACCGGCGTAAACGACAAATCCACGCCGCAGGCGCGCAGCTCCGCCGCCAGTACCCAGCCTATTTTCTCCGCCGCCGCTTCCGCCGCAGCCTGCCCCTGTTCTTCCCAGATTTTGCCCAGCACGTTCATGGCCGGCAGGCGGGTGAAGCCTTCGATAAAACGCTGCACGCGCCCGCCTTCGTGGTCCACTGCAATCACCAGCTCCGGCGTACGCAGCGCCTTGATTTCGGCGCACAACTCCTGAAGCTGGCTGCGGCTCTGATAATTGCGGCGAAATAAAATCACCCCGCCCACGGCCGGATGCAGCAGGCGCTGTTTTTCTTCTTCGGTCAAACGGTAGGCGGCAACATCGGCCATAACCGGGCCGCGCGGCAGGCAAACTGGCATATCAATCTTTCTGCATATCAATGAAAGCGCGGATTTCATCACTTCCGCCGCCAAAACACAAGCCGCAGCCTTTTAATTCTGGTAAAACCGATTGAAACGGCGCGGCGGAAATGTTGTAATGCCAGCCGTTATTTTCTTTGTCCTCAATTAGGGAGTGTTATGCAAAAAAATATGTTCCGCACCGGTTTGCTGGCCGCCGCCGTGATGTTTGCCCTGGCCGCCTGTAACCAACAGCCCGCTTCCGGCAGCGCTTCTGCCCCGGCAGCCGCTTCTTCGGCTTCCGCCGCCGCAACCGCCAGCGCCCCCGCCGCTTCCGGCGCCCTGGCCAATATGAACGACCAGCAGAAAGCCAGCTTCTTAATCGGCTACCTGCAAGGCACCCAGCTCAAAGAAGCCAGCGACAGCGGCATGGAATTGGATATGGAAGCCGTGGTGAAAGGCCTGCAAGCCGGCATGGCCAGCGAGCCGCAGCCCGTGAGCGATGAAGAAGCCAACAACATCCTCCAGCAATACCAAGCCTCGCAGATGGCCAAGCTCGCCACCCGCCAGCAAGAAGAAGGCAAAACCTTCCTCGAAGCCAACAAAGCCAAAGAAGGCGTGAAAACCACTGCTTCCGGCCTGCAATACAGCGTGAAAACCGAAGGCACCGGCAAACAGCCCAACGCCAACAGCACCGTTACCGTACACTACGAAGGCAAGCTGCTCGACGGCACCGTGTTCGACAGCTCCATCCAGCGCGGCGAGCCCGCCACCTTCAAGCTGAACCAAGTCATCAAAGGCTGGACCGAAGGCCTGCAACTGATGAAAGAAGGCGGCGAATACACCCTCTACATCCCCGCCGAGCTCGCCTACGGTGAAAAAGGCAGCGGCAACATCCCGCCCAATGCCGTGCTCGTGTTTAACGTGAAGCTGATTAAAGTCCAGTAAGCCGTCAGCCACCCCAAAGACTACCTGAAAAGCAAAAAGCATTTTCAGGTAGCCTTTTGTTTAGCCCCAAACACATCCAGGCTACCTGAAAAAGAAACCCAAACCCCTATCACAACTTTTCAGGTAGCCTCTATAATCCCCCATCCCTATCCAGCGAAACGCCCACCATGCAAAAAATCTTCGTCCTCTACACCGGCGGCACCATCGGCATGAAATCCACTCCCTCCGGTCTCCTTCCCGACACCGAGCTCGCCGAAAGCGCCCTCCGCCCCTACTCAAGCCAAGCCACCTTCCACTGGCACATCTGCCAGCCCCTCATCGACAGCTCCAACCTCACCCCCGCACACTGGGCAGAATGGCTCGCCATCATCCAAGCCGCCCTCCCCGCACACGACGGCATCCTCGTCCTCCACGGCACCGACACCCTCGCCTACACCGCCAACCTCCTCGCCCTCGCCCTCGACAACCAAGCCAAACCCATCGTCCTCACCGGCTCGCAAAAGCCCTACCACGCCCCGCACAGCGACGCCCCCGCCAACCTCCGCACCGCCGTTGCCGCCCTGCAAAACCCCCAGTTGCACAGCACCGTCATCGCCTTCGACGGCCGGCTCTACCCCGCCATCGGCAGCAGCAAATACAGCACCGAACGCGACGACGGCTTCGACAACCCCCACTTCGGCACCTGGCAGCCCGGCCAAGCCCAGCCCCACAGCCTGCTCAGCCCCCTGAGCGCCCAATTCCAGCCCCAAGCCCGCGTGTGCAGCCACCTGCTCACCCCCGGCAGCAGCGCCGAACAAATCGCCCACAGCCTGCGCCACTTCCCCCAACAGGCCGCCATCCTCCTCGGCTACGGCCAAGGCCACGCCCCCGAAAGCCCCGAGCTGCTCCACGCCATCCAGCACTTCACCCAACACGGCGGCCTCCTGCTCAACCTCAGTCAAGCCCACCACGGCCGCACCGGCACCGACTACGCCCAAGGCAACGCCCTGCGCCAAGCCGGCGCCGTGGGCGGCGGCAAATGCAACATCGAAACCGCCACCGCCCTCATGACCCTCGCCGCCGGCAACCGCTGGACAGCCGGCCAGCTGCAACAAGCCCTGCAACAGCTCGGTTTAGCCTGATTGCCCCGCAGCACAAAAGGCTACCTGAAAAACTGATAAACGGTTTTTCAGGTAGCCTTCTTTCGCTTATAACTGCTATGTAAAAACGACAAAAGTTCCAGCTATCATGTCTTGAAGCGTTTGACGATTACGTTTTTTGTTATACATCATCACAAAACAAATAAAATATATAGATGCTGGGATAATGAAAATAAACGGCCACCCACAATATTTAGCTATTGGATAAGTAATAACTTTCAACAAAAAAGCAAATGCAACTTCACGCACTAATACATATCGCAAAAATCCAGGACTCTCTCCATTCTCAGCAATCACTTTAATGCCAATTATCATCTGGCCAATTGATTGGCCTTTTATGCTCATAAAAATTAATTCGAGTATTGTCCATGGCACCAATAAAATTCCCGTTACTACCATTGCCATTACAACTGTATCACCACTTGAACCCATAGCAAGCACCGCTTGAGATAAAGTAGCTAAAAACGAGAATCCGAAAATTACAAATAGAAGCCTATCCAATAATCCTGATATTAATCTCAGTCCTGGTGTAGCCAGTTCTAATTCTCTACTATCCTGATTTCCTACTGGCTGCATTACGATAATTCTAGAATTTGAAATATTTCCTTGTTCATCGGATTGGAGTTTGCTCATGCTGTTTTCCCCAATTTATATCCAATAACTAAAAAGCACATTATTTAAGAGATGGATAATTAAACGCGCTTGTTTTCAGGTAGCTACCTAGCAAAACAAGCGCGTTTATCAATCACCTTACAGCGAGTAATACATTTCAAATTCCAGCGGGTGCGGTGCCATGCGGATGCGGCGCACGTCTTCTTCCTTGAGGGCGATGTAGCTGTTGATCCAATCTTGGCTGAATACGCCGCCGCGCAGCAGGAATTCGTGGTCGGCTTTGAGGGCTTCCAGCGCTTCTTCCAGGGAGGCGCACACGGTGGGCACGAGCGCGTCTTCTTCCGGCGGCAGGTCGTAGAGATTTTTGTCGGCCGGGTCGCCGGGGTGGATTTTGTTTTGGATGCCGTCGAGCCCGGCCATCAGAAGCGCGGCAAACATGAGGTAGGGGTTGGCCGTGGGGTCGGGGAAGCGCACTTCCACGCGGCGGGCTTTCACGCTGTGCACGGTGGGGATGCGGATGGAAGCGGAGCGGTTTTTGGCGGAATAGGCCAATTTGGTGGGCGCTTCAAAGTGCGGCACGAGGCGTTTGTAGGAGTTGGTGGAGGGGTTGGCGATGGCGTTGAGGGCTTTGGCGTGTTTGATGATGCCGCCGATGTAGTAGAGGGCGGTGTCGCTCAAGCCGGCGTAGCCGTCGCCGGCAAACAGGTTTTGGCCGTTTTTCCAGATGGATTGGTGCACGTGCATGCCGCTGCCGTTGTCGCCCATCAGGGGTTTGGGCATGAAGGTGGCGGTTTTGCCGAAGTTGTGCGCCACGTTGTGGATCACGTATTTCATGTCTTGGGTTTGGTCGGCACGGTGCACGAGGGTGCTGAATTTGGTGCCGATTTCCATCTGGCTGCCGGTGCCCACTTCGCCATGGTGCACTTCTACGGGAATGCCGATTTCTTCCAAGATATTGACCATGGCGGAGCGCAAGTCTTGCCCGCTGTCCACGGGGGCAACGGGAGCGTAGCCGCCTTTCACCGTCGGGCGATGGCCGGTGTTTTGGCCTTCCAGGTGCAGGCCGCTGGCCCAGGCGCCGCTTTCGGAGGTGATTTCGAAGCGGACTTTGTGCATATGGGTTTCAAATTCGATGCCGTCGAACACGAAAAATTCGGGCTCGGGTCCGAAATAGGCGGTGTCGCCCACGCCGCTGGCTTTGAGGTAGGCTTCGGCGCGGCGGGCAATGGAGCGCGGGTCGCGGTCGTAGCCTTGGCCGCTGGCGGGATCGATCACGTCGCAAGTGAGCACCACGGTGGCGTCGTCGTAGAAGGGGTCGATGAAGGCAGTGGCCGGGTCGGGGCGCAGCAGCATATCGGAGGCCTGTACGCCTTTCCAGCCGCCGATGGAGGAGCCGTCGAAGGGCTGGCCGTTTTCAAACCATTCTTCCGGGTCTTCCAGCACCACGGAAGCGGGCACGGTGAAATGGTGCTGCTTGCCCTTGGTGTCGGTAAAGCGCAAATCGACGAAACGCACGTCGTTTTCTTCAATCATTCTCACTACATCGGTAACGGACATGGTGGCACTCCTTTGTGCGGAAACAAAATCAAGCGGCCATTCTGCCACAACTGCCGCCCGGCGGTATAGATTTTTATCATATCCTATCCGGCACCGCACCCTGCAAGAGTAAAAGGATACCTGAAAAATATCTTCAACGAAGTTAAGATGCCGAAGCCGTTTTTCAGGTAGCCTCAGCTTCGCCACAACAGCGCATGGGAAAATCCGCTTTAAGCATTTTAACTTCGCTAAAACTCACTTTCTTCGTTTTCAGGTAGCCTTTTCAGGTAGCCTCCATGCGGTTTGGCAGGCCGCACGCAAACCAGCCAACATACAATCACAGCAAACTGCCGCTTGAAAACCCGCCGCCCGCCCCCACGTTGCCCCGCAATGAGGAAAATCCAAAGCCTCAACCCTATTTCAACCGAGATAACAAGAGAAAACAATGAGCCAAAACCAACATACATCCAGCAACATCCAAACCCTGCCGATGTTGCCGCTGCGCGACGTGGTGGTGTATCCCCACATGGTGCTGCCCCTGTTTGTGGGCCGCCCCAAATCCATCGCCGCGCTCGACGCCGCCATCGAGCAAGACGGCCCCGTATTCCTCTTGGCGCAGAAAAACCCCGCCAACGAAGACCCGAACGCCGATGATTTGCACGCCATCGGCACGCTGGCCAACATCCTGCAAGTGCTCAAACTACCCGACGGCACGGTGAAAGTGCTGGTGGAAGGCGTGCGCCGCGCCCGCGCCATCGAAATCGACGACAGCGGCGATTATTTCCAAGCCCGAGTCGAGGTGCTCGAGCCCGCCGAACAAGCCGACAGCCGCGACTACGAAGCCCTGCGCCGCACCCTGCTCGCCCAGTTCGACCAATTCATCAAGCTCAACAAGAAAATCCCCGGCGAAGTGGCCAGCACCATCCACGGCATCGCCGAGCCAGGCCGCCTGGTGGACACCATCGCCGCCCACTTGCAGCTCAAGCTCGAACAGCGGCAGGAAATCCTGGAAATCATCGACGTGGCCGAACGCATGGAACACCTGCTCGGCCAGCTTGAAGCCGAGCTGGACATCCTGCAAGTGGAAAAACGCATCCGCGGCCGAGTGAAACGCCAGATGGAAAAATCCCAGCGCGACTATTACCTGAACGAGCAGGTGAAAGCCATCCAAAAAGAGCTGGGCGAAGGCGACGAGCGCGAAGAGCTCGACCAACTCGAACAGCAAATCCGCGAAGCCGGCATGAGCAAGGAAGCGGAAGAAAAAGCCCTGGGTGAAATGAAAAAGCTGCGCATGATGCCGCCGATGTCGGCCGAATCTTCCGTGGTGCGCAACTATATCGAAACGCTGGTGGATATTCCTTGGAAGAAGAAAAGCAAGGTTAGCAAAGATATTGTGCAGGCCGATTTGGTGCTCAATGCCGACCACTATGGCCTGGAAAAAGTGAAAGAGCGGATTTTGGAATACTTGGCCGTGCAAAAACGCATGAACAAGCTCAAAGGCCCGATTTTGTGCCTGGTGGGCCCGCCCGGCGTGGGCAAAACCTCGCTCGGCCAATCCATTGCCAAAGCCACCGGCCGCAAATACGTGCGCATGGCCTTGGGCGGCATCCACGACGAGAGCGAAATCCGCGGCCACCGCCGCACCTACATCGGCTCCATGCCCGGCAAAATCATCCAGAACATGATCAAGGCCGGCGTAAACAACCCGCTGTTCCTGCTCGACGAAATCGACAAGCTCGGCCGCGATTTCCGCGGCGACCCGGCCAGCGCCCTGCTGGAAGTGCTCGACCCCGAGCAAAACCATTCCTTCGCCGACCACTATGTGGAAGTGGATTTCGACTTGAGCAACGTGATGTTCCTCGCCACCTCCAACAGCATGGACATCCCGCCGGCCCTGCTCAACCGCATGGAAATCATCCGCCTCTCCGGCTACACCGAAGACGAGAAAGTCAACATCGCCTTGCAATACCTCGTGCCCAAGCAGATTGAGCGCAACGGCGTGAAAAGCGGCGAAATCGTGATCGAAGAGAGTGCCGTGCGCGACATCATCCGCTACTACACTCGCGAAGCCGGTGTGCGCTCACTAGACCGCGAAATCGCCAAAATCTGCCGCAAAGTGGTGATGAAAAAAGTGCTGGAGAAAGACAAACAGTCTGCCGCCGGCCAACGTGCTGCCAAATTGGAGCCGGAAGTGGTGGATGCCGCCAACCTGCACGACTACCTCGGCGTGCGCCGCTTCGACTACGGCGTGGCCGAAAGCGAAAACCGCATCGGCCAAGTTACCGGCTTGGCGTGGACCGAAGTGGGCGGCGAGCTGCTCACTATCGAAGCTGTGGCCCTAAAAGGCAAAGGCAACATCCTGCGCACCGGCAAGCTGGGTGATGTGATGCAGGAATCCATTTCCGCCGCCTGGAGCGTGGTGCGCTCGCGCGCCGAAGTGCTGGGCATCGCGCCGGATTTCTACGAGAAAACCGACATCCACGTGCACGTGCCGGAAGGCGCCACGCCGAAAGACGGCCCCAGCGCCGGTATCGGCATGACGCTGGCTATCGTGTCCGCCCTCACCGGCATTCCGGTGCGCGCCGACGTGGCCATGACCGGCGAAATCACTCTGCGCGGCGAAGTGCTGCCCATCGGCGGCTTGAAAGAAAAACTGCTGGCCGCGCTGCGCGGCGGCATCAAGCATGTGCTGATTCCCAAGGAAAACGTGAAGGATTTGGAAGAAATCCCGCAAAACGTGAAGGAAGGCTTGAGCATCCACCCCGTGCGCTGGATCGACGAAGTGCTCTCCTTCGGCCTGGAATACCAGCCGCAGCCTTGGCAGGAAGACCCGGCAGCCAAGCCGAAAACTCCGGCCAAAACCGGCGGCCGCGCCACCAAGCATTAGCGTGCAATCCGGCAGGCTTTGTTGTGCGAAAGGCTCAATCCTGCCGGATTCGTTGAAAATAGCCGCCCGCAAGCCGCTTATTTGCTTGACCAATGATTTTGGACTTGCTATAAAGCAGCCTGTTACAAATAAAAGCATTGCTCGCCGGTGCGAATCGGCAGCTTTTCGTTACTCCTCAACCAGAAAGGGACTTATTGTGAACAAGTCTGAATTGATTGAAGCGATTGCCAAGGAAGCCGATATTTCCAAGGCTGCTGCCGGTAAGGCATTGGATGGTTTGACTAAAGCCGTTACCACCGCCCTGAAAAAAGGCGACACCGTAACGCTGGTCGGCTTCGGTACCTTCTATGTGGGCGAACGCGCCGAGCGCAAAGGCCGCAACCCGAAAACCGGCGCCGAGCTGGTTATCCCGGCTGCCAAGTCTCCCAAATTCCGTGCCGGCAAGGCGCTGAAAGACGCGCTGTAAATCAAGCGCCTTATGATTGCCAAAAAGACAGGTATTCCGCCTGTCTTTTTATTTTGCCCCGAGCCAGCGAAAGCTCCGTTTTCAGGTAGCCTTCCTTGATTTTCAGGTAGCCTTTGACGCACACAATCAGGCTACCTGAAAAATATTGGCTGAAACCCATTGCATCGCCCGCATCACTCCCTTTGCTCTCCGGCCAATCCGTTTAAGCAAACACCTAGCCCGACATCGTCAGAACCGTTACAATACCGCCTTTCATCCAACCACCGCATCACGCTTATGTTTGCCATAGTCGAAAAACACCGCCGCCTGTCCCAAATCCTGCTGGCGCTGGTCAGCATCACCTTCATCGGTTTCGGTGCCGAAAGCCTCTCCTCCGGCATCCGCGGCCACTACGTCGGCAAGGTGGGCGACACCACCATCACCGCCGAAGAAGTGCAGAGCATCGTCCGCGCCGCACATCAAAACGGCAACGCCGGCGCCACCAACGAATCCACCTTCCAATCGCTGGTACAGCAGGCCTATATCGAACAGGGCGCGCTCGAGCTGGGCGTGGGCGAACTCTCTGTCGAGCAGATTAAAAGCGTGATTGCGCGCGACCCCGAATTTCAAACCAACGGCCAATTCGATCCCGCCAAGCTCCGCAACTACCTGAGCGCGGCCGGCCTGAGCGAAGACCGGCTGATCGACAACATGCGCCGCCAATACCGCCGCCAAACCCTGCTCGGCCTGATCACCAACGGCAGCATCGTCAGCACCAGCCAGGCCGAACAGCTTTTAGGCATAATCAACA
The DNA here is from genome assembly GCF_001648355.1 of Eikenella longinqua. GTDB lineage: Bacteria > Pseudomonadota > Gammaproteobacteria > Burkholderiales > Neisseriaceae > Eikenella > Eikenella longinqua. The sequence continues at coordinate 28,382 of NZ_LXSL01000016.1, forward strand.
GCGAACGCGAACTGCGCAGCGCCCCCTTCCAAGCCAGCGATTACGCCGGCAAAGTGCAGCCCACCGACGCCGTGCTGAAAACCTATTTTGAGGCCAACAAAGCCCGCTACGCCCTGCCCCTGGCCGTGAAGCTGGAATACGTCGAACTGAGCCTGGAAGAGCTGGCCAAACAGCAACCCGTGAGCGCGCAGGAATTGCAGGAAGCCTATCAAAACCTGCTCGCCGCCGGCAGCGAAGCCAAGCCCTCGTTTGACAGCGTGAAAGCCCAGCTGGAAGACAGCGTGCGCCAGCGCAAAGCCTCGCAGGCCATGGGCAAAGCCCGAGAAGAGCTGGAACAGCTCGCCTTCGACAACCCCAATAGCCTGCAAAAAGTGGCCGAGCAAATGAAGCTGCCGCTGCAAAAACAAGACGAATGGCTCAGCCAGCCCGACGTGGCCGCCTCCCAGCTGCCCGACGCCGTGAAAGAAGCCCTGTTCAGCGCCGAAGTGGTGGAGCGCCGCCACAATTCCGAGCTGCTCGACATGGGCAACGGCGTGCTGCGCATCGTGCGCGCCACCGATGTGAGCAAAGCGCGCAACCAATCGTTTGAAGAAGCCAAAGATGCCGTGCGCCGCGACTATATAGCCGCCGAAAGTGCCAAGCTCGCCCAAGCCGCCGCCGCCGAAGCCCTGCGCAAACTGCAAGCCGGCCAAGCCGCACCTGCCCTGCAATGGGGCCAGGTAGAAAAAGTGGGCGCCAGCCAGCTGCAGCAAAACCTAGGCATGGAAAACTTCGCCGCCATCGTGAAAGCCCGCCCGCAAAACGGCAAGCCCGGCTATGCGCTGGTGAACCTGCCCGGTAGCGGCGCCGCGCTGGTGGAAGTCCGCTCCGTATCCCTGCCGGAAAACAGCAAGGAGCAGCTGCCGCAGGTGCGCCAACTGGCCGGCCAGCGCAACGGCGAACAGTTCTACACCCAATTCATCCGCGGCCTCGAGCAGAAATTCCCGCTGCGCAGCGGCAACCAGAAACTGAATCCGGACGAGTAGCAACCCACCTCCACCCGATGCCAACAGGCTACCTGAAAACTATTTTTCAGGTAGCCTGTTTTGATTGGAAATGGCAGGTTTCATTTCGCTTGAAATGTATGACAACGCTTGCGCTCAAACCCAACTTTTAGCGAGCAACGGCTACCTGAAAGCGTGAGCTTCAACGAAGTTAAAACGATGTCTTGGCGCAGCCAAGGCTGAGTTTCTGCGGAGCTAAAGCGCAAACTTCAACGAAGTTAAAACCATATCGGCCCTGCCATTTAAGCTTCCCTGCCGCTCAAACTTTCAGGTAGCCTGTGTTGCTATGCTTCAAGCGGCTTCCCGCAAATCATGCTCGGAGCAACAACAACACTCCGCTTACTTCATCCTATAAATAAACAGGCTACCTGAAAAATAGTTTTCAGGTAGCCTCCAAATATACAGCGCAAGTAGGCTCGCTAGCACGCCGCCAAATTGCGCAGTTCGCGCGCGGCGTCGGCAATTTCGCCGGCGGTGAGGCCGATGGGGCCGATGCCGCGTGCGGCCAAAAGCTCCGCTGCCGTGCCGTGCAGCCACACCGCGGCGCAGGCGGCTTCCTGCATGGGCAGCTGCTGCGCCAGAAGCGCGGCAAGCAGGCCGCTGAGCACGTCGCCGCTGCCGGCGGTGGCCAGCCCGGGGTTGCCGCTGTCGTTTTCATACACGATGCGGCCGTTGGGCGTGCACACCACGGTGTTCGCGCCTTTGAGCACCACATAGCTGCCGTAGCGCTCGGCAATCTGCGCGGCGGCCAGATAGCGGTTGCCCTGCACTTCTTCCACAGAAATATCCAGCAGGCGCGCGGCTTCCAGCGGGTGCGGCGTGAGCACCACGTTGTTGGGCAAAAACAGGCGCTCCACCGCCAGCATATTGAGCGCGTCGGCATCGAGCAGCAGTGGCGCGTCGGCATGGATGGCGGCGGCGGTGGCCTGCTCCAGCAGCTGGCGCGAGCCGTCGCTCATGCCCAGCCCGCAGCCCACGGCATACACGGTGATGTCGCGCCGTTGCAGCAGCTGCAGGGCGGTGGCAAGCATGATTTCGGGGTAGGCGGGCAGATAGGGCAGCGGTAGGCCGTTTTGCGCAAACCCGAGCCACACCTTGCCCGCGCCGCCCTTGAGCGCCGCCGTGGCCGCCAGCACGCCGGCGCCGCTCATGCCGACCGCACTGCCGATCACCGCCACCGTGCCGAATTTGCCTTTGTGGCTGTCTTCGGCGCGCGGCTTGGCCAGCAGGGGGAAACGGAAACGCGCGGTGTGCTGCCACTGCGCTAAAAACTCGGGTAAATCCGCCATATCAAACCTCGTGTGATGAAAATTAACGAAATGCCAAGCAAACGGCATACCGACCGCGCGGCTGCCGTCAGGAATCTTGAGCTAGGGCAAAAACGGCGCTTCCCGCCACTGCCCCTGCGCCAAACCGAGCTGCCACAAATCCAGCCGCCCGATGCCCACGCGCACCAGCCGCAGGCAGGGGTAGTCCGCCTTGGCCGTCATGCGGCGCACTTGGCGGTTTTTGCCTTCGCTGATGCGGATTTCCAGCCAAAAGTCCGGCACGCTTTTGCGCACCCGTATCGGCGGCACGCGCGGCCACAGGCGGTCGGTTTCCCATTTTTCAGGTAGCCTGATTTGCGCCGGGCGGGTAATGAAGTCGCCCAAATCCACGCCTTGCCGCAGCCTATCCAGCTTGGCGTCGTCCGGGCTGCCTTCGAGCTGCGCCCAATAGGTTTTCACCATTTTGTGGCGCGGGTCGGCGATTTTGGCCTGCAGGCGGCCGTTGGCGGTGAGCAGCAGCAGGCCTTCGCTGTCGGTGTCCAGCCGGCCGGCGGGATAGACGTCTGGCAGCGGGATAAATTCCTTGAGCGTGCGGTGTTTTTCGTGCGGGCTGAATTGGCAGATCACACCGTAGGGCTTGTTGAAAACGATTAAATCGGACATGGCGGTATGGGAGATAAAGGCTACCTGAAAACGATGTCTTGGCGCAGCCAAGGCTGAGTTTCTGCAAAGCTAAAAACAAGATAGCTAAAAGTTTAGAAGCATATCAACGATTGGTTGCAGCACAATAATCCTGCCAAAAGAGAATGTCTTCATCCAACACGCAGCAGTATCGGTGTGCAGTCGGATAAGGGTTGGCAATCACGACGCCTTCGCTCACGCAATAATCGTCGCCGCAATCCATATACAAATAGAGATAATCACCGGCTTTAATCGTGCGCATATCGCCATCGAAACAGCAAACGCTATCCGTTTGCGTCAGCCCGACAATGTGCCGGCTTAAACGCTCGTTATCCAAATCGGCATAAACCCGTTCGGCCAAAGGAATGAACTTCATGGCGCTCATTTTATCGCTAACATTTTCAGGTAGCCTGCCTGTGAACAAAACAACTGAATTATATAGCTGAAACCATTGCCATTCCAGCCATACCCGCCCCGCCGTCCGCCGTATTTCCAAGCGCCCCGCCCCGCGCAGCAGTATAATCACCCCCGGCCCGCTTGAGGCTACCTGAAATGATTCCACCTTCCCCCAACGAGACCGCCATGCCCGCCCCCATCCGCACCGGCCGCGCTGCCGACCAGCTCCGCCCCGTGAGCATCACCCCCCACTTCCTCCCCCACGCCCACGGCTCCGCCCTCATCGCCTGCGGCCACACCAAAATCATCTGCACCGCCAGCATCGAAGAGAGCGTGCCCCCCTTCCTGCGCGGCAAAAACCAAGGCTGGGTAACCGCCGAATACGGCATGCTCCCCGCCTCCACCGCCTCCCGCATGCGCCGCGAAGCCGCCCAAGGCAAACAATCCGGCCGCACCCAGGAAATCCAGCGCCTTATCGGCCGCTCCCTGCGCGCCGCCGTCGATTTGAGCCTGCTGGGCGAACGCCAAATCCTCATCGACTGCGACGTGATCCAAGCCGACGGCGGCACCCGCACCGCCAGCATCACCGGCGCCTACGTCGCCCTGCACCTCGCCATCGGCAAACTCCTCGCCGAAGACAAAATCACACAAAACCCCCTGCGCGAACAAATCGCCGCCGTTTCCGTCGGCGTGGTTGGCGGCACCCCCCTGCTCGACCTCGACTACCCCGAAGATTCCGGCTGCGACAGCGACGTCAACCTCGTGATGACCGCCTCCGGCAAAATCATCGAAATCCAAGGCACCGCCGAAGGCGCCCCCTTCAGCATCCCCGAGCTCACCCGCCTGCTCGAGCTCGGCCAAAAAGGCACCGCCGAACTGTTCCGCCATCAAAGCAACGCCCTCGTCGCCGCCCGCCAAGCCGGATAAATTTCAGGTAGCCTCCACACCGCATAGCAGGCTACCTGAAAACAAAATCAGCTCACAAAACAAGCACCAAACAGGAGAAAAATATGAAACTCTACACCAGCCCCACCTCCCCCTACGGCCGCCTCGTCCTGCTCACCGCCCTGCCCCGGCACGACCTTAATTTTGCCATCGCCTACGTCAATCCTTGGGAAACCCTGCCGAGCTCCAAGCCCTCAACCCCTTCTCCCAAGTGCCCATCCTCCAGCTCGACAACGGCACCACCATCTGCAACAGCCCGTTTATCCTCGACTTCCTGCTCGGCCACCCCCTGCACAACGCCGGGCAAACCGCCACCGCCGCCTACGCCTTCGCCCTGCTCGACCAACTGGTGAAAGCCTTCGGCCTGCAAAAATTCAAAGCCGAAAACACCCCCGACCACCCGCTTGCCGAACGCGCCCGCGCCGCCTGCAAGCGCGGTTTGGCCAACGCCCCGCAGCTTGATGCCGAGAGCGGCGATGTAGCCCATCTCGCGCTGGGCATGGCCTTCGCCTTCATGCAATCCCGCCTGCCCGAATTGCAGCCGCAGCTCAACCCCGCCAACCAGCGCGCCTTGGCAACATTCCTCGCCCGTGCCGACGTGCGCGCCGTGTCGCCGGAAAACTTGGAGCAAGGCCCGGCCACGCTTTCGCAACTGCGGCAAAGCATCGCTTAAGCGCCGACACCCCGCCGTAACGGCAAAAGGCTACCTGAAAACGTTTGGGCAATACAGGCCGAACGTTTTTCAGGTAGCCTTTTCATTCTGTGCTGCAACGGAAATCCGAGCGATGCAACACACAGTGCAAAAAAACAGCCTGCCGCAGATGCGGGCAGGCTGTTGGCGATAGCGCTTCGAGATTTGGCAGTGGTTTGTGTTTTAGTCCTCTTGCGCCGCCAGTTGCAGATAGTTCTGCAAGCCCATATTCTCCACCAAGTCGAGCTGGGTGTCGAGCCAGTCGAGGCGTTCTTCGTTTTCGTCTTTCTGCTTTTCCAGCAGCTGGCGGGAAACGTAGTCTTGCTTCTCTTCGCACACGGCGATGGCTTCAATCAGTGCTTGGTGTTTGTCCTGCTCTTTTTGCAGGTCGCAGCGGATGATTTCTTCGGCGGTTTCGCCGATGAGCAGTTTGCCGAGCTCTTGTAGGTTGGGCAGGCCTTCGAGCAGCAGGATGCGCTCAATCAGGGCGTCGGCTGCCTTCATTTCGGTGATGGATTGTTTGTAGAAATAGCCGCCGAGCTCTTCCAAGCCCCAGTTTTTCAGGATGCGGGCATGCAGGAAATACTGGTTGATGGTGATGAGCAGGATGCCGAGGTTTTTATTCAGCTGGCGGATAACTTCGCGGTCGCCTTTCATGGCTTGTCCTTTCCGGTTTACAGCTGGCTTTGCAGGTAGTTTTGCTCGCCGAGCAGGTCGATGAGGCGCAGCTGCTGTTCGAGCCAGTGTGCGTGGTCTTCTTCGGTGTCTTTGAGCTGGGCCACCATCAGATCGCGGGTAACATAGTCTTGTTTTTCTTCGCACAGTTTGATGCCGCGCTTGAGGTTTTCGCGCACTTCGTATTCGGTGTCCAAATCGAGTTGCAGCATTTCGCGCACGGTGCGGCCGATGCGCAGCGGAGCGGGCACCATCTGCGGGGTGCCGCCGAGCATGAGGATGCGGCGGATGAAATCGGCGGCGTGCTCGGTTTCGTCTTCCATTTCGTGGCCGATGCGGGCGAAGAGCTTGCTGTAGCCCCATTCGTCGTACATGCGGGAGTGGATGAAATATTGGTCGCGGGCGGCGAGCTCGCCGGCCAGCAGCTGGTTCATGTAATCGATAACTTCTTTGTTGCCTTGCATTTTTTGCTCCTGATTTTTGTGATGGATGGTGTGTGGCAGCGGGATTTCGGTGCTGCCCTTTTGCTGGGGCGGAATTATACGCAGCTTGTTGCGAAAATTCTCATATCGCAGTTATAAATGCGAACAATTATCCTGCAAAACAAGCGCTTCGCTATTTTTCAGGTAGCCTAAAGCCAAATAAAATAAAAGGCTTGACTGCGGGCGGCCAGGCAACTGAATCTGCCAACAATTCTCATTGCCCGCCATCTTTACCTTTCTTTGCACTGCAAGTGTGCCTTTTTTGGAATGCTTTGGGAAACATTGGCTTGCAGATGAGAACCATTGGCGTTCCAGCGCCGCTGCCCATGGTGGAAAATTTTCAGGTAGCCTCTTTCATGCTTGGGAGGCTACCTGAAAATTTTGGGAACGGCAGTTCTACTCGATGGCCACATAAGCCACAGACAACACTTCGATTTCCTCCCTGCCCTCCGGCCCGTGGAACACGATTTCGTCGCCCTCGCGGGCTTTGAGCAGGGCGCGGGCCAGTGGGGAAGTCCAGGAGATTTTGTTGCGGGCGGTGTCGATTTCGTCCACGCCCACGATGTGTACGGTTTGCTCGCTGCCGTTGCCGCGCAAAATCTCCACGGTGGCGCCGAAGAAGATTTGGTCGGTGGGCTCGCGGGTGGCGGGGTCCACCACTTGCGCGGCTTCGAGCCGTTTGGTGAGGAAGCGGATGCGGCGGTCGATTTCGCGCATGCGGCGTTTGCCGTAGAGGTAGTCGCCGTTTTCGCTGCGGTCGCCGTTGGAGGCCGCCCAATTTACGATTTGCACGATTTCGGGGCGTTCTTTGTTTACCAGCTGGTAGAGCTCGTTTTTCAGCGCCTGCCAGCCGGCGGGGGTAAGGTAGTTGGGAGGGGTGTTGCTCATGATTTCGCTTGCATCCAATTTTTCAGGTAGCCTGTGTGGGGAAGAGTTCACACTTCCCATATCAGCCCGGCCACGGCCAAGCCGGCGGCGGTGCCGACCATGGCCACGCGGCTGCCGCGCTGCCAGAGATTGCCGGTAAACGCTTCGTGCAACACGGTGGGCAGGGAGGCGGATACCTGGTTGCCGTGGGTGGGGTAGATATTGACCAGGCGGCGCTCGCTGATGCCCAGGCGTTTGGTGATGTGCTGCATGCCGAGGTGGCTGGCCTGGTGCACCAGCCACAGGTCGCAATCGGCAATGCTCATGCCGGCGAGCAGTTCGCCCAAGATTTCGGGCAGCACTTCGGCGCTGCGGCGGAACAATTCGCGCCCGTGCATTTTGAAATAAAAATCCTGCGGCCGCATGCCGGACACCATATTGCGGCGCGTGCCGCCGGCGGGGATTTGGCACAGGGAAACCGCGTCGGGATAGTTTTTCATCACAAAGCGTCGGATACCGCCCTCGCCGCAGCCGCGCTCCACGATGGCGGCTGCGGCGCCATCGCCGAAAATCAGCGAGGATTCTTCGTCGGCCCAGTTCAAGCCGCGCGAGGCGAGGTCGCAGGCCACGATGGCGATGCGCCGGTGGCAGCCGCTGTTGAGCAGCGCGGCGGCGTGTTGCAACGCGGGCAGGAAGCCCACGCAGCTGGCGTTGAGGTCGTAGCCCGCCCTGCCCCGCCAGCCCAGCGCGGCCAGCACATGCGCGGCGGTGCACGGCAGCGCCTGCTCGGGCACGCCGTTCACATTAATCAGCAAATCGATGCTCTCCGGCGCAATGCCGCCGCGCGCGCAGGCATCGCGCACCGCCCGCGCCGCCAGATCGGATTGCAGCAAGCCCGGCTCGGCGTGATGGCGGTGCACAATGCCGCTGCGTTTCTGCACATAGCCGCGCGGTTTGCCCAAGCGTTCGTCCAGCTCGGCGGAGCTAACGATGCGGGCAGGCAGAGCCTTGCCGGTGGCGAGCAGGGAAAGGGGAAGGAAAGGCATGGGGGAAGCGTGTATGTTAATAAAGCGGTTATTGTAAACCCGCGCGGCAGGCGGGGAAAGGCTACCTGAAAATCGCTTTGCCCGTTTTGGCTGCGCAGGAACTCGCTCTGCTCGTTTTAGCTGCGCAGAAACTTGCTTTGCTCGTTTTCAGGTAGCCTCAAGCTGGGGAAGAGGCTACCTGAAAACTTTCCGCTATTTGCGCCAATAGGCGGGGGTGAAGAGCATAAACACAGTGAAGATTTCGAGGCGGCCGAGCAGCATGACGATGGTGCACAGCCATTTTTGGATGTCGGCAAGGTTGGCGTAGCTGCCGGCGGGGCCGACGCTGCCGAGGCCGGGGCCGGCGTTGGTGATGCAGGCGGTGGCGGCGGTGAGGGCGGTAACGAAATCGAGGCCGGTGGCCATGAGGGCGAAGGTGGCGAAGATGATGGTGAGGAAGTAAACGGCGGTGAACACGAGCACGGTCATGGCGGTGCGCTCGGCGATGTGCATGCCGTTGATTTTTACGGTGTGCACGGCGTTGGGGTGCAGCAGCAGCATCATTTCGCGCAGGCTGAATTTAAACAACACGATGGCGCGGATGGTTTTGAGCCCGCCGCCGGCGCTGCCGGCGTTAGCGAGGATATTGGCGAGGAAAAACATCCAGAGGGATACGGGCAGCGGCCAGGCGGCGAAGTCGGTGTTGGCGTAGCCGTTGGCCAGGCCGATGGAGATGAAGTTGAAGCCGACAAAGCGCAGGGATTGCGACCAATCGGGGTAGAAGTCTTTGTGCCACAAATAGAGGGCGCACACGATGATGCTGGTAATCAGGGTGGTGATCATCACGCGCACTTCGCTGTCGCGGCGGTAGACGTTGAGGCTGCGTTGGCGGAAGGCGTAGTAGTGGTTGGTGAAGTTGATGGCGGCGATGACGCTGCCGACGGATAAAATCATTTCGATGGGCACGGAATCGAAATAGGCGATGTTTTGATCGTGGGTGGAGAAGCCGCCCAGGCCGAGGCAGGACATGGCGTGGCACACGGCATCAAGCCAGCTCATGCCGGCCAGGCGCAGGGCGAGGCAGACGGCGAGGGTGAAGAAAACGTAGATCAGCCAAAGGTTCTTGGCGGTTTGGGAGATGCGGGGGGCAAGTTTGCTGTCTTTGTGGATGCCGGGGATTTCGGCTTTGAACAGCTGGGTGCCGCCCACGCCGATCATGGGCAGAATGGCCACTGCCAAAACGATGATGCCCATGCCGCCCACCCAATTGAGCAGGTGGCGCCAGAAGTTGAGCGAGGGAGGGAAGCTGTCGAGGTTGGTGAAAACGGTGGCGCCGGCGGTGGTGAGGCCAGAGATGGCTTCGAAAAAGGCGTCGGTGTAGCCGATGCCGGGCAGATACCAATAAAAAGGCAGGGAGGCAACCACGGCAAAGCCCACCCACAAGAGGAACACGAGGGTGAAACCGTCGCGGGTGCGCAGCTCGCGGTGGTGTTTGCGGGTGGCAATCCAGATGATGCCGGAGGCGCAGATGGTGGCGATGGCGGTGTCGGCAAACACCCAGAAGGCGGCGTCTTGATAAATATAAGACACCAACGTGGGCGCCAAGAGCAGCAGCGAAAAGATGAAGCCGAGGCGGGAGAGGACGTGGATGATGGGGGCGAGTTTGTGGTACATGGCAGCGGGCGCCGCGGGCGCGCGGAGTTTTCAGGTAGCCTGTTTGGGCGGCGCGTATTTTAACCTATCGGCGCGGGCGGGTGGCATTCGGATGGCAAAGGCTACCTGAAAACGGCAGCTTCAACGCTTAAAACACAGCGGGGCGGTGTTTCTGCCCGGCCGGGAAGCGTTTGCCTGCGCGGGCGGTATTTTTCAGGTAGTCTGTTGGCAGGCGGGGCAGTGTTAGAAGCGGCCGGCTTTGGCTATAATACAACCCGTTTCCAACGCTTTTGCCCAAGGGGGTTTTCATGCGCTATCCGCCGTTTGCCCGCGCCGCTTTGCTGGCGCTGCTCTCTCTCTCCGTCCTGCCCGCGCTGGCCGACAATGCCCAGCGCGTCCACCAGGCCTGTTCGCACTATTTAAACGAACAGCCGCGCAATGATTACGGCCCCGTGATGGGCTTGAGCCGCCACCAAAGGTTCGGTGGCACCCGCGCCGTGCCGCCGGCAGCCATGATGAACCGCTCGGTGGCTTCGTATGAAGTGGCGCCTTCCGCCGCGCCCGCGCCGCAAGCGGCAGCCACCAAAGATTCATTTATCGGCCTTGAAGGCGCACACGGCTCGCTTCGCGCGCGGCCGCAGGTAATCCGCCCGCCGCTCCCGCGCCAAAACACCGAGCGCTACGCCCACCACGAGCCCAACCCCGTGCACGCCGTGGCCGAGCAGCCCGTTTCCACCTTCAGCATCGACGTAGACACCGGCAGCTATGCCAACGTGCGCCGCTTCCTCAGCCAAAACCACCGCCTGCCGCCCGCCGATGCCGTGCGCATTGAAGAAATCATCAACTATTTCGACTACGGCTACGCCGCCCCCGCCGACGGCAAACCCTTCGCCGTGCACACCGAAACCGTGGATTCGCCCTTCCGCAGCGGCGCCAAAATTCTGCGCATCGGCATCCAGGCCAAAGAAATGAGCCACGCCGCCCTGCCGCCGGCCAACCTCGTGTTTTTGGTGGACGTGTCCGGCTCCATGTATAGCCGCGACAAGCTGCCGCTGGTGAAATACACCCTCTGCACCCTTGCGCACCAAACCCGCGCCCAAGACCGCATCACCCTCGTTACCTATGCCGACGGCAACAAAGTCGTGCTCCCGCCCACGCCCGGTAACCAGCGGCAGAAAATCCTCGCCGCGCTCGACGGCCTGCGCGCAGGCGGCTCAACCGCCGGCGAAAACGCCATCCAGCAGGCCTATCAAGCCGCCCAGCGCGCCTATATCCGCAACGGTATCAACCGCATCCTGCTCGCCACCGACGGCGATTTCAACGTGGGCATCACCGATTTCAACACCCTGCGCAGCATGGTGGCCGAAAAACGCAAGAGCGGCATCTCCCTCACCACCCTCGGCTTCGGCAGCGGCAACTACAACGACCGCCTGATGGAGCAGCTCGCCGACGCCGGCGACGGCAACCACAGCTACATCGACAGCCCCGAAGAAGCCCAAAAAGTGCTGCACCGCCAGCTCTCCTCCACCCTGGCCACCGTGGCGCAAGATGTGAAAATCCAAGTGGAATTCAACCCCGCCACCGTGAAAGAATACCGCCTCATCGGCTATGAAAACCGCCTGCTCGCCCGCGAAGACTTCAACAACGACCAAGTGGACGCAGGCGACATCGGCGCCGGCCACAACGTTACCGCCCTGTATGAAATCATCCCCGCAGGCCAAACCGGCTGGCTGCCCGAAAGCCGCTACCAGGCCGCCCCCGCCCGTGCGGCAAACGACAAGGCCGGCAGCGAATACGCCTTCATCAACCTGCGCTACAAACTGCCCGGCCAGAGCAGCAGCACCCTCATCAGCAGCCCCGTGGCCGCCGGCAGCAAGCCGCTCGCCCAAGGCAGCAACGCCACCCGCCAGGCTCTCGCCGCCGCTTCGTTTGGCGAACTGTTGCGCGGCGGCAAATACAGCGGCAGCTTCGGCTGGCCGCAAACCCTCGAGCTCGCCCGAAGCGCCCAATCCCCCGACCGCCACGGCCTGCGCCGCCAGTTTGTGCACCTGATTGAGCAAGCCCAGCAGCTCAGCAGCAAGCCGCAATAAATTTTCAGGTAGCCTTTATCCGCATAAAGGCTACCTGAAAATACATATTACAAAGGAACAAACATGAAACTTCCCCGATATTCCATCCTGCTGCCCATCCTGTTGAGCAGCGCCGCCGCCTTTGCCGCCTGCGGCAGCGACGGCACCCGCCAATGCTTTGCCGTACGCGATAACCGCATCATCAGCCAAGGCAGCTGCCAAGTTTTCGTCTGCTCCAACGCGCGCGAACACATGGAAGAAATCGAGTTTGGGCAATACCGCCTGTATAGCAGCACCTCCATCGGCAGCAACCGCTCCTCCGCCTCCATCAACAACCAGCCCGCCGTCCAAGTGCGAAACCACCGCTTCGGCAACGATACCCGGTGCCTCAAAACGCGCAGCGGCAGCACCATGATTTGCGTGTCGGCCACCCCGCCGGAAGGCACAGAAACCCCCCGCCGCGAGCCATAATCAGCGGCTGTCGATTTTGTTTCATTGCTTTCGTTGCATTGAAGCTGAATCCTTCAGGCAGCCTTACTGCTCCATCTAAAGGCTACCTGAAAATATATTCACAGAAAAATAATATGGAATTTGCCCGATATTTTGCCCTATTAATTATGCTGTTGAGTGGCATGGCAGCTATTGCCGATTCTGCCAGCAGTCAAATCCAATATCCGGTAGTGCACCGCGGCCGACTTATCCAAGCAGATTGCTCGTCTGTAGTCTGCACCAGTATCCATGAGGATTTTAGTGATATTGTATTCCTGGAGTACCGGCTGTATAGCAGGCTGTCTGCCGACAATAATGATTTCCCTCCGGCAAACCACCGCCCGATTATTATGCGATTTAAAGATAACTTGGAGTCGCAAGGATTAAGAGTTGAGGGCTAATCAATATTTTTACATTAAATCCAATATAGCCCCTTATTTTCGTATAGTGGGCTACCTGAAAATCCCCGCCCAGATTTTAGCTGCGCAGAAATTCCACCTTGCTTCGCCAGACATCGCTCCGCTTCGTTGAAGCTGCACTTTCAGGTATCCTCCATACCCCAAACAAAGGAACCACCATGCCCCTTTCCCCCAGCATTTTCAAAGCCTACGACATCCGTGGCATCGTCGGCCAAACCCTCACCGAAGAAGCCGCCGAACAAATCGGCCGCGCCATCGCCGCGCGCGCTGCCAAGCAAGGCCTGCGGCAAATCGCCGTGGGCCGCGACGGCCGGCTCAGCGGCCCCACCCTCGCCGCCGCCCTCATCCGCGGGCTCACCGCGGGCGGAGTCGATGTGGCCGACGTGGGCATGGTGGCCACGCCCATGCTCTATTTTGCCGCCGTGCAGCATTGCCACGGCAGCGGCGTGATGATCACCGGCAGCCACAACCCGCCCGACTACAACGGCTTCAAAATGATGCTCGGCGGCAACACCCTGGCCGGCGAAAACATCCAAGAACTGCGCCGCAGCATCGAAGCGCAGGATTTTGTTTCAGGTAGCCAGCCGGGCAGCGTGCGCAGTTTGGATGTGGCAGACGAATACATTGCCCACATCGCCGGCCATATCCGCCTGCAACGCCCGCTGAAAATCGCCGTGGATGCCGGCAACGGCGTGGCCGGCGCCTTTGCCGGGCGGCTGTATCGCGCGCTCGGCTGCGAAGTGGAAGAACTCTTCTGCGAAGTGGACGGCCGCTTCCCCAACCACCACCCCGACCCCGCCAAACCCGCCAACCTGCAAGACCTCATCCGTGCCGTGCAGGACGGCACAGCCGAAGTCGGACTCGCCTTCGACGGCGACGGCGACCGCCTCGGCGTGGTAACGCGCAGCGGCAGCATCATCTACCCCGACCGCCAGCTCATGCTCTTCGCACAAGACGTGCTCGGGCGCAACCCCGGCGCCAAAGTGATTTACGACGTGAAATCCACCCGCCTGCTCGCCCCGTGGATTCGGCAGCACGGCGGCGAGCCGGTGATGAGCAAAACCGGCCACAGCTTCATCAAAGCCGCCATCAAGCAGCACGGCGCACTCTTGGCCGGCGAAATGAGCGGCCACGTGTTCTTCAAAGAACGCTGGTTCGGCTTCGACGACGGCCTCTACGCCGGCGCACGCCTGCTGGAAATCCTGTCTGCCAGCCCCAACCCCAGCGCCGTGCTGGAAGCCCTGCCCGAAGGCGTGTCCACCCCCGAGCTGAACATCGCCCTGCCCGCAGGCAGCGACGGCCACGCGCTAATCGCCAAGCTGGCCGATGCCGCCCAATTCGACGGCCTGCAAGAGCTCATCACCATCGACGGCCTGCGCGCCGAATTTGCCGACGGCTTCGGCCTTTTGCGCGCCTCCAACACCACGCCCGTGCTGGTGCTGCGCTTTGAAGCCGACAACCCCGCCGCGCTGGCACAAATCCAGGCGCAGTTCCAAACCTTGGTGGAGCAGCACGGCGGGCTGGAGTGGCCGCTATAAACGATTGGCGCAAAACAAAAGCAAACCGCACCGTAGGCATACGGTGCGGTTTTTGATTGGATTGGTCGGATAAAGGCTACCTGAAAACGATGTCTTGCAAAGCAAGGCAGAGTTTCTGCGCAGCTAAAATTTTCAGGTAGCCTCACGGCCATTTCCGCCATTGAGGCAAAATAACCAAAACAAACAATGTTTGCTGATCCGCTTCATGGCGGTACACCAAGCGGTAGCGGGCGGGATACAGCTCACGCGTGCCTTCCACTATGCCGGCTTTGCCCATGGCCGGTTGCAGGGAGGCCAAGGCGAGCAGTTGGCGGATTTCGGCATCGGCTTTGCGGGCAGAAGCGAGGCCGGCATAATCTGCGCGGGCGGCCAGCAGCTGCAAACGCTGCCGCTGCGCCCGTTTGCTCCAAACGGTTTTCACGCTTCGGCTTTCTCAGCTTGCGCAAGCCAGGCATCGACTTGCGCATCGGCTTCACTGCCGCTGAGGATTTGCTCGGCGGCAATATCGGCCATACCGCGCTCCACTTCGGCGCGCACGTAGGCTTCATAGCGCTGGCGTTCAACAAAGTCGCGCATAAATTCGCGTACCAGCTGTGAGGCATTGCGATCGCTGATACGGGCGGCTTCCATAAAGGCTTCTTTTTCCGAATCAGCGATATTCATAATGAATTGTGCCATAATGTACTCCTGAAAATATATATACAGTATATATAAAACATACGGTGCAAACAAGGCTACCTGAAAATTTCAGGTAGCCTTGTTTGCCTACGGACGGCTTATTCGGCAGCCGGCGCGGGGGGTTCCGCCACGCTGGCAGCGGCCGGCGCTTCGGTCACGGCTTCGGCAGTTGCAACCGCCGCCGGGGCTTCGGCTTCGCCGGCCTCGGCAGCTTGTTTTTCAGCCTGCTTGGCGGCTTGGCGGGCGAGCATTTCCTGCACGGCGGGGTGTTGCTTGGCGATTTCCTGCTCCTCGGGGGTGACTTCGCCTTTGAAGCGGTTGTTCAGGTCGAAGCGTTTGCCACCGCGTGCCAGCGATTTGAGGTAGCGCGGGCGGCGGCAGTGGTTGGAGAGGACGCGGGCGATGAGGGCGGGATCGTATTGCGGCAGGGCGGCCACGAGGTCTTTGTCGATGCCGAGCGCGAGGGGTTTGAAGCGTTTGAACACGTCGTATTTGCCGTAGATGTGGTCGGCAATGAGGTCGGTTTGCTTTTTCTTGCTCATGGTTTGCACGGCAGATTTGAGGGCGGCTCCCAAGGCGGTTTCTTGTGTCATGATGGGGTTACTCGTATAGGGGAGTGAATGGCGGGATTGTGGCACAGAAAGGGCGGTTTTGGCGAATAAAATCGGGCAGGCGGCACGCAAATACAACGCTTGCCGGCGCTTTTGGGCAGCCTTTACCCGGCGGGCTTATTCTTCGGGGGGTAGCGCCATGGCGAGCACGTTTTGCCGCTGCTGTTCGCGGAAGACGGCGAGCTTGTCTGCGAGCTCAGGATTGCCGTTGGCAAGCAGGGCTACGGCAAACAGGGCGGCGTTGGCGGCGCCGGCTTCGCCGATGGCGAAGGTGGCCACAGGGATGCCTTTGGGCATTTGCACGATGGAGAGCAGGGAATCTTCGCCGTGCAGGTATTTGCTGGGCACGGGCACGCCGAGCACGGGCAGGGTGGTTTTGGCGGCCACCATGCCGGGCAGGTGGGCGGCGCCGCCGGCTCCGGCGATGATGGCTTGCAGGCCGCGCTCGCGGGCGGTTTCGGCGTATTCAAACATGAGGTCGGGCGTGCGGTGGGCGGAGACGACGCGGGTTTCGTGGGCGATACCGAATTGGGTGAGCACGGCGGCGGCGTGCTGCATCACGGCCCAGTCGCTGTTGCTGCCCATGATGATGCCGATTTGGGTCATTGGGTGTTCCTTGTGATTTGGGGTCAGGGGCTACCTAAAATTTCAACTTCGCTGACGCTGCGCTTTTCAGGTAGCCTGAAATGCTGCAAAGTGTGGTGCGCTTAAATCAAACCGTGTGCGCTGAGCTTTTTGCGCAGGGTGTTGCGGTTGAGGCCGAGCACTTGGGCGGCTTTGGATTGGTTGCCTTCGCAGTGCGCCATCACGCAGCGCAGCAGGGGCAGTTCCACCTGCTGCAACACCATGTGGTACACGTCGTGGGCGGGCTCGCCGTCGAGGTCGGCGAAGTATTGCTGCAAGCTGTTTTCGATACAAGTGATGATATGGCTGTTCTGCCGGAGCATGGTTGCTCTCCTTATTATTGTGATGTGAAACCGGTGTTTGGGCCAAACGGCTTGCTTCGCGGCGGCGCGATGAAGGCGGGTGGGCTGCGGAAGAAAAGCGGTTTAGCCATCGGCGTTCTGCCGCCAGGGGCAGGGCCAGTGTTCGTGTCGGGCGGACTGCGCGGCGAGGAAGGCGGCCAGGGTGTCATATTGTTCGGCGGCGCTGTTTAGCGTGTTCAGGCGGCGGCGTTCGCTTTCGCCATCGGGCAGGTCGGCCAGATACCAGCCAATATGTTTGCGGGCGATGCGCATGCCGGCGGGCTCGCCGTAAAACTCGTGCATGGCGCGGATGTGGCCGAGCAGGGCGGCGGAGGCTACCTGAAAAGGCAGCGGCGGCGGCAGGCTGCCGTGCACCAAATAATGCACCACATCGCGAAACAGCCAGGGCCGGCCTTGGGCGGCGCGGCCGATCATGATGCCGTCGGCGCCGGTGTTAGCCAGCACGCGCGCGGCTTTCTGCGGGCTGTCGATGTCGCCGTTGGCCCACACGGGGATGGAAAGGCGGCTTTTGGCTTCGGCAATCAGGCCGTATTCGGCTTGGCCGCGGTACATTTGGGTGCGGGTGCGGCCGTGGATGGCGATGGCGGCAATACCGGCTTCTTCGGCCAGGCGGGCGATGGTGAGGATGTTTTTGTGTTCGTCGTGCCAGCCCAGGCGGGTTTTGAGCGTAACGGGCACCTCCACGGCGCGCACCACGGCGTTTAAAATTTCGGCCACCAGCGGCTCGTTTTGCAGCAGGGCGCTGCCGGCGAGCACTTGGCACACTTTCTTGGCCGGGCAGCCCATGTTGATGTCGATGAGCTGCGCGCCCTGCGCCACGTTGTAGCGGGCGGCTTCGGCCATCTGCGCGGGATCGCTGCCGGCAATCTGCACGGCAATCACGCCGCTTTCACCGCTGTGGTTGGCGCGGCTGAGGGTTTTGCGCGTGTTTTGCAGCTCGGGGTTGCTGCTGATCATCTCTCCCACCGCCCAGCCGGCGCCGAATTGGCGTGCCAGCATGCGGAAAGGTTTGTCGGTGATGCCGGCCATCGGCGCGAGTGCCACGGCGGGGGAAACGGTGTAGGGGCCGAGTTGCATAACGGTGCCGAATGTAAAGTTGGGATTGTACATTTTTCAGGCAATCTCTCCAAGTGCGGCGCGGCGTGGAGGCTACCTGAAAAATGGTTCCGGCTTGTGGCGCGCCGTGATAATAATTTGAATTGTTTGACGGAAATTAATGCTTGCCGCGCCAGCTTCGCTTGCTTACAATGCGGCGCCTTATGTGTTGCCGCGATGATGGTTGCGTGGCGGCGTTTTTGCTTTTTTTGCTTTGCAGAAGCTGCTATTTTTCAGGTAGCCCCGCCGCGTTTGAGGCTACCTGAAAAATAAATTAACGATAAAACAGGATACACACCAAATGAACAAATCTTGGATAAGCAGCCTGATTGTGCTGTTGGCTTTGGCCGCCTGCGCCCAAGCGCCGGCACAGGCGCAGACTCAGACACAAGCGCCGGCAGCTTCGACCGGACAGGCCGCTTGGGCGGAGCCGGTGCACAAAGAAGCCAACCTCTATCGGGTGGACAGCAAGCTCTACCGCAGCGAGCAGCCGGTGGCCGAAGATGCCGAGAAATTGCAGTCGCTCGGCATCAAAAGCGTGGTGAACCTGCGCTATTTCAACCGCAGCGCCGACCGCAAAGTGCTGGCCGACCAAGGCATCGAGCTCTTCAACCGCCCGCTGCTCACTTGGCGGATCAGCCCGCGCCAAGTGGCGGAAACGCTGTATCTTATCGAGCAGCGACAGGCCGCCGGGCCGGTGTTGGTCCACTGCTACCACGGCGCCGACCGCACCGGCCTGATCGCCGGCATGTACCGCATCATCTATCAGGGCTGGAGCGTGGAGCACGCCAAAAATGAAATGCGCCACGGCCCCTATGGCTTCCACAGCATCTGGCGCAATATCGAAGATTTGTTTACCGAAGAGAAAGTGGGCGAAGTGCGCGCGCATTTGCAGCAGTTGCACGCGCAGGGCAGATAAGGCTTGAGGCTACCTGAAAACTGTATATGCAGGCTTCAACGAAGCGAAAACAAGCCAAGCAGGTTTCTGCGAAGCCAAAAATCATCCGCATCCCTGCCCGCCGCAATCCTTATCCCAGCCATCCGGAGCACCCCATGCCCTTCCCTGTTGATCCCCAATACATCCAAGCCGCCGAACAAGCCCTCGGCATCCAGTTCCCGCCGCGCTTCAAAGCCCGGCTCGCGGCCGAAAACGGCGGCGAAATCCTGCTCGAGCCCGGCAACGAAGACAGAGCAGCTTCCTGCTCCTGCCCGTGTTCGACACTTCCGACAAAAAACGCCTTCGCCGCACCTGCAACCACATTGCCAAAGAAACCGCTGCCGCCCGCCAAAGCTGGCCTGGCTTCCCCGCCCAAGCCGTCGTGATCGGCGACAACCAATGCGGCGAGCTGCTCGTGCTCCTGCCCCAATCCCCGCAGCAGCTCGGCGAAACCCTGTTTGTTTGGTCGAGCGACGGCGGCGGGCTGGAAGAAGCGGCTGACAGCATTGATGATTTGGCAGAATAAACCCGCATTGTCGCGCCAATTTTTCAGGTAGCCTCCGGCATATTGGAGGCTACCTGAAAATTCTAGCTTCAGCGAAATTCACGAATCGCCCCAACTTTGTGGCAGCCAAGTTTCAGCCAGCTTTGGTTTTTCAGCTTGCCGCCCAAACTACGGCTGCTGCCAGCAGAATAAAAGTTGGGTGGCTTTTGGAATCTAATATCGCTTTTTTATCAAACAATTTAATGTAGATTGTATATGGACTTAATTTTTACAAAAGATTTTTTTCGAGATGGTAGCAACTTATTTTGGCGTACGTTTTGAAGAAACCGAAGGTTATGAAGGCTTTGTCTGGTTAGCATATTTTTTAATGGATGATGGGGGAACTCGGATTCAGCACTTGTTAGAAATGTCTGAAATCCTATTGAAGGAAATATTAGAAAAAGTGCCTAATGGTATCGAGGTTGAACAATATCGGGAGCACTTCGGCGTTATCGTTGGCAAAGAAATGACAAAATAGACAGCCTATTAACGGATGAAATCGTAGTGGTTATGCCAACTAAAATCGTGATAGAAAAATTGAAAGAATGTATTTCTTTCATTAAGCAGAATTATGATGTTTAAGCAAAAATAGATTCAGCAAAACAAACAGCACCCGGCATACCTGCCGCACATATCCTGCTCCATACATAAAGGACAAAGGCTACCTGAAAGCGTGAGCTTCAACGCAGTAAAACGGACAAAGTGAGTTTTCTGCGAAGCAAAAACATCGGCTTCAACCGATCGAAAACAAATAAACGAGTTCCCGCCAAGCCAAAACCCCCGCCCCGCGTAAAAAGCAGTAAAACCCGCCGTCTGTTTGCGCCTGCCGCTTCATTGCCCCACTGCTTTCAGGTAGCCTTAGGCCGTTCCAGTTATCCCTCCCCCGATACAGCATGAAAAAACACACCCTCGCCCTCCTCTCCGCCGCCCTGCTCACCGCCTGCACCAGCCAAACCGAAACTCCCGTCGAGCCCCTCAACGCAGAAGGCAGCGCCGTCCAGCTGCCCGGCGGCCGCCGCAGCGATTCCGAAGACAAAGTGCTGGCCGACTACCAGCTCTTCCAATCCGCCCAAGCCGCCCTCAAACAAGGCGACGGCAGCCAAGCCGCCCAATTCCTCGCCCAAGCCCAGCCCAGCGCCATGGCCGACAGCCTGCGCAACCAATGGCTCAAACAGCTCGGCCGCAACGGCCAATGGCAAGAGTTTGCCCAACAATACAACCGCCTGAAGCCCGCCGCCCGCGATAAAGAAACCCGCTGCTACGCCGCGCTGGCCGGCCTGGAAAACCAAAATGCCGCCCAAGAAGCCCTGAGCGAACTCGGCCGCCAGCCCGAAGGCTGCAACCGCCTGCTCGAACAACTCGCCGCCCAAGGCAAGCTCCCCGCCGAAGCCGCCTGGCGGCGCGTGCGCGGCCTATTGGCCAACAACCAAATCACCGATGCCCGCCGCCTTGCCGCCGCCCTCGGCTCGCCCCTGCCCGAACCGCTAAACAGCGCCCTGCCCGACAGCCAAGGCGGCCGCGAAGCCCTGCTGCACAGCGTTATCGGCCAAAATGCCCGCAAACAGGCCGACGCCGCCGACCGCCTGCGCAGCCTCGCCCCCAGCCTCAGCCCGGCGCAAACCGGCTTCGGCTGGGCCATCCTCGGCCACCACTACGCGCTGAACCAGCGCTTCCCCGCAGCGCTCTCCGCCTTCAACCAAGCCGACCGCAGCCAGCTCAGCCACACCCATTGGGAATGGTATGCCCGCAGCGCCCTGCGCCTCGGCCGTTGGCAAGATTTGCAAAACATCATCGCCGCCATGCCCGAAAAACTGCGCGCCGACCCCGCTTGGCAATACTGGCTAGCCCGCAGCCTGGCCGCTGGCGGCGACAACGCCCAAGCCCAGCAGCACTACCGCCAGGCCGCCGCCTCCGGCCGCAATTTCTACGCCCTGCTCGCCACCGAAGCCATCGGCGGCCAAGTGAACACCCGCAATAACGCCGCCGAGCCCGGCAGCAGCCAAACCGCCCAAGTGGCCGCCGACGGCGCCGTGGCCCGCGCGCTCAGCCTGTTCCGCGTCTCCCAGCGCAGCGGCGATTGGGACATGCGCAAGCAAGCTCAAGCCGAATGGCGCTACGCCGTGGAAGGCTACAACGAGCCCGCCCTGCTCGCCGCCTCCAAGCTCGCCCACGACGCCGGCTTCTACGAAATGGGCATCTACGCCGCCGATAAAACCCACAATCAAATCAACTACAACCTGCGCTACATCGCCCCCTTCCGCGACAGCGTAACCCGCTACGCCACCCAAGCCAACGTTGATCCCGCCTGGGCCTACGGCATCATCCGCCAAGAAAGCCGCTTCATGATCGGCGTGCGCTCCCGCGTGGGCGCCACCGGCCTGATGCAGGTGATGCCCGCCACCGCCCGCGAAATCGCCGGCAAAATCGGCATGGATCCCGCCGAGCTGCACAGCATCGAAGGCAACATCCGCATGGGCACCTGGTATCTCGGCGACGCGCGCAACCGGCTGGGCAGCGAAGTGCTCGCCACCGCCGGCTACAACGCCGGCCCCGGCCGCGCCCGCAACTGGCAGGCCGCCAGCCCGCTCGAAGGCGCGGTATACGCCGAAACCATCCCCTTCGACGAAACCCGCGACTACGTGAAGCGCGTGATGGCCAACGCCACCTACTACGCCAGCCTCTTCAACGAGCCGCACACCTCCCTCACCCGCCGCATGGGCACCATCCCCGCCCGCTAATCCGCTGCGCGCACAAAACCGGTTTCAGCCAGCCTCCTCCGGCAAAGAGGCTACCTGAAACCGATTTTTTATTTCTCCATACCGCCATCAAGCGTTCCCAAGTATCCCAATCTGTTTGGCCGACAGATTTCCAGGTAGCCTCAAGCACACAACAGGCTACCTGAAAATCCATACCTTGTTATCCCACTCCTGCGGCAATATATCCCTTCAGGTACAATACCGCAGTAATTTCGCCCACCCACGGAGCCAGCCATGAGCCGCCACAGCCTGCAAAACCCCGAACTCGCCAACTACACCTTCCTGCAAGACCTCTACAACGACAACACCTTCCCCTTCGAATTCACCCAACGCGGCGAAGAGATCCTGGCCAACACCTGCCGCCAAATCGAAGCCAACCCGCCATCCGATGTCGAAAGCCTCTACCTCATCACCCAAGCCGCCACCGAGCGCTTCAACAACCTGCGCGACGAATTCGACATCGAAGGCGGCGACACCCTGCGCGACGCCCTGGCCAACGACCTCGCCTACATCGCCCAATGCTACGGCATCTACGACACCGACACCGAGCGCCTTACCGCCACCCAAGACAACTGGTAACCCCGCCAATGCAAAAGGCTACCTGAAAACCAAGCCTCGATGCCCGAAACCACCCAAACCGTTTTAACCCAAAAGGCTACCTGAAAACCAAAAGAACCCCATGACCCTCCAAAAAGTCACCGCCAAAACCCACGACGTGGGCGGCATCCCCGTCGCCCGCCTGCTGCCGAACCGCACGCACCGCACCGTCGGCGCGTGGTGCTTTCTTGACCACGCCGGCCCCGCGTATTTTGCGGCGGATGCAGACGGCATGCAGGTCGGCGCCCACCCGCACACCAACCTGCAAACCTTTACCTGGATGCTCGAAGGTGAACTACTGCACCGCGACAGCCTCGGCAGCCGCCAACTCATCCGCCCCAAACAGGTCAACCTCATGACCGCCGGCACGGGCGGCAACCACGGCATCAGCCACACCGAGCAAACCCCCGACGGCATCCGCACCCTGCACGCCGTGCAGCTCTGGATTGCCCTGCCCATGCACAAGAATATCGCCCCCAGTTTCCGCCATTATCCCGAGCTGCCCGAATGGTCGGACAACAGCGCGGATTTCATATTAGTAAACGGCAGCTTCGCCGGCCGCACCGCCCCCACCGAGCAGCACAGCCCGCTGCTGGGCTTGGACATCCGTTTCAGGCAGCCTGCAACGCTGGACATCCCCGCGCAGGCAGGCTGGGAATACGGCGTGCTGGTGTTGGCGGGCGAAGCGGAAATCGGCGGGCAGACGTTCGTGCAAGACGAACTGGCCAAATTCGAACACGCCGACACCGCCCAAACCCTGCCTATCCACGCCCAAGCAGGCAGCCGCATCCTGCTGCTGGGCGGCGAACCGCTGCCGCACCCCGTCCGAATGTGGTGGAACTTCGTCGCTGACAGCCAGGAAGCCTTGGTGCAGGCCGTGGCCGACTGGAACGACGGCCATCCGCGCTTCGGCCATATTAACTTGGCCGGCACGCAACTGACACGCCTTCGCGCCCCCGAGTTGAAAAACACCATCCGCTAACGCCTTGCCGAGCCCAAGCAAAAGGCTACCTGAAAAAGCAAAACTGCCACGAAGCAAAAGCAAATGAAGCAAGTTTCCGCATAGCCAAATTTTTCAGGTAGCCTTCTCCCCTCCTTCCCCCGCGAATGTTCAGCCGCGCGGTTTGCTGTTAAAATCCGCCTTCTGAAACCGCGCAGCCAAGACATCATGAGTATCGCCAACAACAAAAAAGCCTTCCACGACTATTTCATCGAAGACCAGCTCGAAGCCGGGCTAGTGCTCGACGGCTGGGAAGTGAAAGCCATCCGCGCCGGCCGCGTGCAGCTCAAAGAAAGCTATATCCACTGGAAAAAAGACGCGTTTTACCTGGTGGGCTGCCACATCACCGCCCTGCCCACCGCCTCCACCCACGTGAAGCCCGACCCCGTGCGGCAGCGCAAACTCCTGCTCAAACAAGCCGAAATCAACAAGCTCATCGGCAAAGTGGAGCGCAGCGGCTACACCCTCGTGCCGCTCAACCTGCACTACCGGCGCGGCTACATCAAAATGGACATCGGCCTGGCCAAAGGCAAAAAGCAGCACGACAAACGCCAAAGCATGAAAGAAGCCGACTGGAAACGCGAAAAACAGCGCCTGATGAAACAAGCCCGCTAATCCCCTTGCCGCCCCGCCCGCCATCGAGGCTACCTGAAACGCCCGCTTCAGCGAAGCCCAAACCCTTTGCCCGCATCCGCATCATGGCAAATTAAATTTTCAGGTAGCCTTCCACAGGAAAACACCATGCAACGCAGTTCCCTCTTCCTCCCCATCCTGCTGATTATCTTCGGCGCCATCTGGTTTCTCAGTAGCACCGACATCCTGCCCACCACCGCCACCCTAGTCGCCCTCGCCCTGGCTGCAGGCGGCGTGGCCCTGCTCCTGCTCGACGGCATCAACACCCAAAGCATCGTGCACGGCCCCATGCTCATGTATCTCGGCGCCGCCATTTACCTGCGCAACCAAATGTTTATCGCATTCGCTCCGCTCGCCGCCCTCGGCATGATGCTGCTCGGCGGCCTCATGCTGCTCGCCCGCAGCGGCATCGTGCCCCACAAATACGGCGCCCACGGCCTGCCCCGCCGAGCGCGCCGTAACAGCGAGCAAGAATAAGCAAAGGCTACCTGAAAAATTTCAGGTAGCCTCTTCCCCAATCAATAGGAAAACACCCATGGCCATCATCATCAAAACCCCCGAAGAAATCGCCAAAATGCGCGAACTCGGCCGCCTCGCCGCCGAAGCTCTGGATTACATCGGCGACTTCGTCAAACCCGGCGTTACCACCAACGAGCTCAACCAGCTCGTGCACGACTACCATGTAAACGTGCAAGGCGGCTACCCCGCCCCCCTGCACTACGGCAACCCGCCCTACCCCAAATCCTGCTGCACCTCGGTAAACCACGTCATCTGCCACGGCATCCCCGACGACAAACCCCTGAAAAACGGCGACATCCTCAATATTGACATCACCATCAAAAAAGACGGCTTCCACGGCGACTCCAGCCGCATGTATGCCGTGGGCAGCATCAGCCCGCAGGCACAGCGCCTCATCGACATCACCCACCAAAGCATGATGGCCGGCATCGCTGCCGTGAAGCCCGGTGCCACCCTCGGCGACATCGGCCACGCCTGCCAGCAAGTAGCCGAAAACGCCGGCTACTCCGTGGTGCAGGAATTCTGCGGCCACGGCATCGGCCGCGGCTTCCACGAAGACCCGCAAATCCTCCACTACGGCCGTCGCGGCCAAGGCCCCAAGCTCGAGCCCGGCATGATTTTCACCATCGAGCCCATGATCAACCAAGGCAAACGCCACCTGCGCATCCTCGACGACGGCTGGACCGTGGTCACCAAAGACCGCAAACTCTCCGCCCAATGGGAGCACGAAGTGCTCGTTACCGAAAGCGGCTGCGACATCCTCACCATCAGCCCGCGCACCGGCAAGCCCTAATCCCGCCGCCCCGCCCGCCAAGGCTACCTGAAAATACACCCCGCCAAAAAACCGGCTGCCAAAGGACAACACATTTTCAGGTAGCCCCTCCCTTGCCGCCGCAACCGCCCACAAACGCCCCAATCATGAAACGCAACTGCCAGATTTTCTACTCCTTCTACACCGACGACAGCCATGTCGACGGCAACCGCCCCATCACCATCGCCACCGACGAGCTGCCCGCCTACTTCCACCGCCTCCAGCTCCACCCCGACTTCCTCGGCATCATCGACCGGCACGACAACACCTTCCAAATCGTCCTCGAAGAATTCAGCGGCTACTACTGGGCCGAAATCCCCGACCCCGTAAAAAGCGGCTACTATGGCCGCTTCTACACCGCCGACGAACTGCTCGCCCTGCTTGAGCGCCTGCCCGACGAATTCGTGCCGCAAAACTTCCCCGGCCTCAGCTTCCAGCCCTGGCAAGAATATTTCGAAGACACCCCCTACGGCAAAGAAGCCCAGCGCCTGTTTGAAAGCAGCGGCGATACCGGCGAGATGGTACGCGTAGCCGAAGACATCTGTGAATCCTGCCGCCTCGGCGCCTGGGACGCCCTGTGCGACGACGGCCTCGCCCTGCTCCAGCGCGAACTCACCGCCAGCCCCGCCGCCTTCACCGACATCAACTACCAGCGCCTGTGCCGCAGCCTCGACTGGCTCGAAGACCTCGTGGCCGAAAACGCCTCCTTCGACGAAGACAGCATGGACGACCTGTGCGACATGCTGCTCGAACGCATCGTGGATCTAGACAACTACCGCCAGCCGCGGCACTAGCCAACCGCTTGCTTGCCCAACAGCCGTTTCAAAATAAGCAAAGGCTACCTGAAAACGCAGCGCAGCGGAGTTTCTGCGAAGCTAAAATATTTCAGGTAGCCTTCAGTTTACGTTGATGTTTATCTACTGGCACAAAACCCCTGATGGATGATTACCTTGAATGTTGCCCCTCTATCAGCCAAGGTAAAATGCTCTTCCACGTTGTAATATCGATTGGAATTGGCAGAGATTCCGTGTTCGCACATACCGTTCGACTCGATTTGCTGATAATGTTCGCGTATAGCATCAATACTTTGAGTGGCAAGCTGTGGATCACTCAGCGTTAGATATCGATGCATGGTACGGGTGGGACGATTAAAACTGATGCGATCTAAAGTCAAATAATCCCCGATTTTACTTGGTAATTCTTTACTGATGGTTTCAACTGCGGCTATAGCGGCATCAATTCTCATCTCTCTTATATCAGAGCTTCTTAACGCATGCCGATACTGTGTTGCACACTGTGTTTTAGGAATAATGCTAGTAATAACTTTCGGCTGACTAACCAAACGATATCGGTACACAATATCCACCTGGTTATTTATTTTGATAATTTCAGGATCGCCACACACAAAATTAGGCGTGCCAGACTGTAATAGCTTCTCTAAGACTGCAGTATCTATTCCAGGCTGTGCCAAAATATCATCAAACGTAGCATCAAAAATAAATTTATCGCCTTCGAGTGATGCCTTGTTCAAAGTAAGAGCACCTCCTTAGCTATATGGCATCAGACGATTCTGTGCTGCAACAATCTGCTGTAATTCCTGCTCTACAGTTTGTGCTTTCGCGGTTAATGGCAAAACAATCGCTGCGACAATAGAAAGGCAAACAGCAAGCATCCTTCTTGAATACATCATCCTTCTCTCCACATTTGTAAGCAAACTAAAGGCTACCTAAAAACTCCAGCCATATAAAGCATGCTGTAATTTTCAGGTAGCCTCTTATTTCTAAAGAGCGAACTGTTTTATACCTCGATAATCACTTTCATCGCTTTGGTGTCGGCCGCATGTTTGAACACGTCGTAGGCTTTTTCCATTTCGCTGAATTTGAAGCGGTGGGTGGCCAGTTTTTCCATCGGCAGTTTGCTCGATTCGCAGGCTTTCAGCAGCATGCCGGTGGTGTTGGCGTTCACCAAGCCGGTGGTTACCGTGATGTTTTTAATCCACAATTTGGCCAGATCAAACTCAACCGGTTTGCCATGCACGCCCACGTTGGCCACGTGGCCGCCTTCTTTTACCACTTTCTGGCAGACGTCCCAAGTGGCGGGATAGCCCACGGCTTCCATGGCGCAATCCACGCCGCGGCCGCCGGTGATTTCCAGAATCTTGGCCACAGCATCTTCTTTGCTCGGATTGATGGTGTGGGTGGCACCCATTTCTTTGGCCATAGCCAGGCGGTTGTCGTCCATATCCACCACGATGATGGTGGCGGGCGAGTAGAACTGGGAAGTGAGTAGGCAGCCCATGCCCACGGGGCCGGCGCCGACGATAGCGATGGCATCGCCCGGTTTCACCTGGCCGTATTGCACGCCGATTTCGTGGCCGGTGGGCAACGCATCGGAAAGGAACACTGCCACGTCGGTATTCAGGGTTTCGGGCAGGTGGTAGAGCGAATTGTCGGCAAACGGGGTGCGCACGTATTCGGCCTGGGTGCCGTCGATCATGTAACCCATGATCCAGCCGCCGTCTTTGCGGCAGTGGGCATAGAGCTGTTTCTGGCAGTTATCGCAGGTGCCACAGCGGCTCACGCAGGATACGATGACTTTGTCGCCTTTTTTGAAGTCTTTCACGACAGAGCCGACTTCTTCCACCACGCCGATTGCTTCGTGCCCGAGGATACGGCCTTCCCATTTGCCGGTTTTCTGGCGGGCAACGGCTTCGATTTCCGGGTTTTTGCCCTTCATGATGCCCAAGTCTGTGCCGCAAATGGTGGTTTTGGTAACACGAATGATAGCATCGGTGGGATCAATGATGGTCGGCACCGGATGGTCTTCGAAACGTACGTCGTTTTCACCGTAATAAGTCATGGCTTTCATAGTCTTACTCATAATTCTCTCCTGATGAGACTGCCGCTAGGCAATCGGTTGCGGGGAAACGTCCGGCGATATACAGAACTGCGGTCATTATAATCCGCTTTTCAGGAATTAGCAAAATAAACGGTTCAAATTCCAATTTAAAATAAATTGTTATGCCATAACAAGATTAAATCTGCGCATAAAAAACCGGCCTCCGTTCTATTCGGAAGGAAGCCGGTTTTGGCAGTGTAACGATTAAACTTTGGCGGCAGCGGCCACTTCGGCGGCATAGTCCACTTCTTTTTTCTCGATGCCGTCGCCCACTTTGTAGCGAACAAAGTTCACGATTTCAGTGCCCTGCTGTTTCAGGAACTGCTCAACGGTCTGATCGGGGTTCATCACGAAGGGCTGTCCCAGCAAGGTAACTTCGGCCAAGAATTTCTTCACGCGGCCTTCCACCATTTTGGCGGCGATTTCGGCCGGCTTGCCGGAAGCGATGGCCTGCTCGGTGTAGATGTGGCGCTCTTTGGCCACCACTTCGGGATCAACCTGATCGGCAGAAATGCACTGCGGCTTGGAAGCCACGATGTGCATGCCAATGTGGCGGGCGGTGGTTTCGTCGCCTTTGTATTCCACCAGCACGCCTTCGGTGGCGGCAGCGCCGTGGATGTAGGTGGTCAGGCTGTTAGCGGCTTCGATGATTTCGAAGCGGCGCACGGAAATATTCTCGCCCAATTTGGCGATAACGGCTTTGCGCTCGTTTTCCACCAGCGCGGCCAGTTCTTCCACTGTAACCGGTTTTTTCAGGGCGGCGGTTTTGGCTACGGATTGGGCAAAGGCGATAAAGCCGGTGTCTTTGGCCACGAAATCGGTTTCGCAGTTCACTTCCACCAAGGCACCCACATTGCCTTCGATGGCATAGGCCAACACGCCTTCGGCAGCAGTGCGGCCGGCCAGTTTGCTGGCTTTGGCGCCGGATTTAATGCGCAGGATTTCTTCGGCTTTTTCCATGTCGCCGTTGGCTTCCACCAAGGCTTTTTTGCATTCCATCATGCCCAAACCGGTGGCGGCGCGCAGGTCGGCGACCATTTTTGCAGTAATTGCAGACATTATTTTCTCCTAATTTTCAGGGATAAACGCGGCGGATGCCGCGCTCTGGACAGATTGAAGGCTACCTGAAGGCTTGGTTTGGTTTTCAGGTAGCCTCATGTGATGCTAAACTTAGGCAGACGGGGCTTCTTCGGCAGCAGCGGCCTGTTGTGCGGCGGCTACGGTTTCGGCCAGCGCCTGGTTTTTGCCTTCCAGCACGGCATCGGCGATGCCGCGGCAGTACAGGCGGATGGCTTTGGCGGAGTCATCGTTGCCCGGGATCACGTATTTCACGCCTTCCGGATCGTTGTTGCTATCCACCACGCCGATAACCGGGATACCCAGTTTGCCGGCTTCGGTCAGGGTGCCTTTCTGATAACCGGTGTCGATTACGAAAATCGCGTCGGGCAGGCCTTTCATATCTTTGATGCCGCCCAGTGAGCGTTCCAGTTTTTCCACTTCACGCTGGATGGTGAGCAGTTCTTTTTTGTTGTAACCGCTGGTTTCGGCATTTTCCAGAATGGCGGTTTTCTCTTCCAGGCGTTTGATGGATTGTTTAACAGTTTTGTAGTTGGTCAGCATGCCGCCCAGCCAGCGGTGATCCACATAGGGCATACCGGCGCGGGTGGCTTCTTCGCGCACGATGTCGCGGGCCTGACGCTTGGTGCCGACGAACAGGATGGTGCCTTTGTTGGCGGCCAAACGGCGTACGGCGTCTTGCGCTTCCTGGAACAGGGGCAGGGTTTTTTCCAGGTTGATGATGTGGATTTTGTTGCGGGCGCCGAAAATGTATTGTTCCATTTTCGGGTTCCAGTAACGGGTTTGGTGGCCGAAGTGAACGCCGGCTTCCAGCATCTGGCGCATAGTAACTTGAGACATTTATTTTCCTTACAAAGGGTTATAGCAAACATCCGGGCACACAGAATCTCCGAATCGGAGACACCCTTTGGTGCAGGATGCGAGCGTTGGGGTTAAAAAGAAACAGCTTTCAAAACGAAAGCTGCGGGATTATAGAGGGAATTTATTGTTTTGGCAAGGTTTGGCCGGCTTGGCGCTCGGCCTGTTTGAGGCGTTTGTTGCGCAAACGGATGTAGGCCACCCAAAACGCGAACAATGTGGGCAAAATCGTCCACACCACCAAGTAAATCAGCATCCGCGCCAGCGAAGGCTGCGCCAGAGAAAACATCAGTGTAACAAAGATATAGCCGATAAATACAATATGCCACATCGCACCGCTCCCATTATAAGGCTACCTGAAAATCCGCTTGCCTCTGGAAAGTTCGTTTTAGCTTCATTGAAGCTTGTATTTTAGCTTCGCAGAAACTCAGCCTTGCTCCGCAAGACACACTATTTTCAGGTAGCCTTTTGCTTCTTTCCTTACTCAGACTCAGGCAGCCGGTATTCCTGCCCGTCTGCCGTGAGCAGCTTGGGCGGGCAGTTTTCGTTGATCACCGCTTCGTCCACCACCACGGTTTTCACCTGCTCTTTGATATCAGGCAGGCGGAACATGGTGTCCAGCAGCGCGCGTTCTACAATCGAACGCAGGCCGCGCGCACCGGTTTTGCGCTGCATGGCGAGCTTGGCGATACTGCGTAGGGCGGAAGGCTGCACCTTCAGCTCCACATCCTCCATCGCAAACAATGTTTGATACTGTTTTACCAGCGCATTTTTCGGCTCGGTGAGGATATTGATGAGCGCTTCCTCATCCAGCTCGGCCAGCGTGGCAATCACCGGCAGGCGGCCGATCAGCTCGGGAATCAGGCCGAATTTGATTAAGTCTTCCGGCTCCACAATTTCAAACAATTCAGTCACATCGGCGTCTTCGTCTTTACTGTGCACAGTAGCGCCGAAGCCGATGCCGCCCTTTTCCGTGCGCTGGCGGATCACCTTCTCCAAGCCGGCAAACGCACCGCCACAGATAAACAGGATATTGGTGGTATCCACTTGAATAAAATCCTGATTCGGGTGTTTGCGCCCGCCCTGCGGCGGCACGGAGGCCACCGTGCCTTCAATCAGCTTCAGCAATGCCTGTTGCACGCCCTCGCCGGACACGTCGCGGGTAATCGAGGGGTTGTCGCTCTTGCGCGAGATTTTGTCGATTTCGTCAATATAGACAATGCCTTTCTGCGCTTTTTCCACGTTGAAATCGCAGTTGCCCAGAAGCTTGGTGATGATCTGCTCCACGTCTTCGCCCACGTAGCCAGCTTCGGTGAGCGTGGTGGCGTCTGCCATCACGAAGGGCACGTCCAGCCGGCGTGCTAGGCTTTGCGCGAGCAGGGTTTTGCCCGAGCCGGTGGGGCCGATAAGCAGGATGTTGGATTTAGCCAGCTCCACGTTGTCGCCCTCTTTCGGGTGGCGCAGGCGTTTGTAGTGGTTGTACACGGCCACGGCCAGGGTTTTCTTGGCCTGCTCTTGGCCGATTACGTGCTGGTTGAGGTTGCTGACGATTTCGGCCGGGGTGGGCAGGCGTTCGCTGCTGTTTTCCGGCGTGGCGGCTTCGCTGCCGCCGTTGTGGATCATGTGGCTGCAAGTATCAACGCATTCGTTGCAAATCAAGGCGTTGTCGCCTTCAATCAGGTTTTTGACTTCGTCTTCCGATTTGCCGCAAAAAGAACAATAGCGGGTTTCTTTGCTCATTGGGGTGCTTCCGAAATGTATGGGCGCCGAGCGGTTCGGCAAAGCTGTGAAGTATATAGGGAAACCGGCGGCATATCAACGCGGGCAATGCCTGCAAAGCATTCGGCGGCAGGCAGAGGCTACCTGAAAATCTACCCGATAAGTTTGAGCCTGCTTGAAACTTAGTTTTAACGAAACTCGCTTTGCCCGTTTTCAGGTAGCCTGCGGTGTGTATGGGCTACCTGAAAACACAGCACGGCGGCGTTTCTGCGCAGCTGGAAATTATCTGCCTTTATCTGACCATCATCAAATAAAACGCCGCAGAAAAATGCAAATTCCCTTGCGCAATCCGCGATGTATGCTACTATCCGAAACAAGACATTGCCCTTCCCTCCCACCGCCGCAGGAGATTCGCGATGCCCTCCCCCTTCCCCACCATCCACCGCCTGAACGCTGCATTCGAACAAGGCAGCGCCGACCCCGTACGTATCACGGAACAGGCTCTTCAGGCCGCTTCCTCCCGCCGCGACATCTTCACCGTGCTCACCGAAGCCCGCGCCGGCGCACGCAAGGCCGCCGAAAGGCTGCGCAGCGGCAAACGGCTCGGCCTGCTCGACGGCATCCCCGTATCGTGGAAAGACCTGTTCGACCAAGCCGGCGAAACCACCCGCGCCGCCAGCCGTACCACCGCCCACCAAGCGCCGGCCAGCAATAACGCCGCCGCCGTGGATTTGCTGGAACAGCAAGGCGCCGTGTCCGTCGGCCGCACCAACCTCACCGAATTCGCCTTTTCCGGCTTGGGGCTGAACCCGAATTTCGGCACGCCGGCCAATGTCTGGTCGCCCGCACACACGCTGCTGACACCCGGCGGTTCTTCTTCCGGCGCGGCCGTATCCGTGGCCGAGGGCATCGTGGCTTATGCCATCGGCACCGATTCCTCCGGCTCGGTGCGCATTCCCGCCGCCCTCAACGGCCTGACCGGCTTCAAACCCACCGCCGCGCGCGTTTCCCGCATCGGCGTGTGGCCGCTCTCGCCCACGCTCGACAGCATCGGCCCGCTGGCACACACCGTGGCCGACGTCTGCGCCGTGATGCAGGGCTTTGGCATGGCGCCGGCCAAATTTTCAGGTAGCCTGCAAATCGTCGTGCCAACTGACTGCTACGGAGAAGATGCCGAGCCCTCCATCCAGCAAGCCTTCGAGCGCACCTTGGGCTACCTGAAAACCGCCGGCTGCGAAATCATCCGCCGCCAGCTGGCCGCCTTGGCGCAACTGCCCGAATTGTTTGCCGAATACGGCACCTTGGTCGGCATCGAAGCCTACCGCCTGCACCACGCCGCCCTCGCGCAAGCCGAGCTGATGGATCCGCGCGTGGCCTCGCGCCTGCAATCCAACCAAAGCTATCCCGCCGCCAACCTCGCCCACCTGCTCAACCGGCGCAGCCAATTGCAACAACTCCTGCGCCAAGAGCTGCAAGGCGCACTGCTGGCCATGCCCACCACCGCCATCCACGCCCCGCCGCTGGGCAAACTGGCCGCAGACGACCGCTATTTCGCCGAATGCAACGCCAAAATCCTGCGCAACACCATGGCCGGCAGCTTCCTCGACCTCCCCTCCCTCACCCTCCCCACCGGTCTAGACGGCAACGGCCTGCCCGCCGCCCTGATGCTCTCCGCCCCCAGCGGCAGCGACGAAAACGTGCTGGCCGCCGGATTGGCCGTGGCGCAAGCCTTAACCGGCGATACCGTGCTCAACGAACAACGAGCCTGATTTCCGCCGATCAGGCTACCTGAAAATATATCGGCGCCATAAAAACAACCTCTCAGCCAAACCACCCGCCTGCTTTCCAACGGGCATTCCCCCCTCAAATCTGCGTACCCGCACCCGCCCGTGTGCAGCGGACGCAGGCAAAAAGGAGTATCACCATGGCAAAGAAAATCCTTGTTGCTTACGGCATCGACGTGGACGCAGTGGCCGGCTGGCTCGGCTCATACGGCGGCGAAGACAGCCCCGACGACATTTCGCGCGGCCTGTTTGCCGGCGAAGTGGGCACGCCCAGACTGCTGGATTTGTTCGACAAATACCGGCTGAAAACCACCTGGTTCATCCCCGGCCACTCGGTGGAAACCTTCCCCGACGAAATGAAGGAAGTGGCACGGCGCGGCCATGAAATTGGCATGCACGGCTACAGCCACGAAAACCCCATCGCCATGACCCGCGAGCAGGAAACCGCCGTGCTCGACCGCTCGCTGGAGCTCATCACCGATCTGGCCGGCAAACGGCCCACCGGCTACGTTGCCCCATGGTGGGAATTCAGCCCCGTAACCAACGAGCTGCTGCTCGAACGCGGCATCAAATACGACCACTCGCTGATGCACAACGATTTCCACCCCTACTACGTGCGCGTGGGCGACAGCTGGACCAAAATCGACTACTCCAAACACCCCAGCCACTGGATGAAACCCTTGGTGCGCGGCCAAGAAACGCCGCTGGTGGAAATCCCCGCCAGCTGGTATCTCGACGACCTGCCGCCGATGATGTTCATCAAAAAATCGCCCAACAGCCACGGCTTCGTAAACCCGCGCGACATCGAGCAAATGTGGCGCGACCAGTTCGACTGGGTATACCGTGAATACGACTACGCCGTGTTTGCCATGACCATCCACCCCGACGTGTCCGGCCGCCCGCAAGTGCTGATGATGCACGAGCGGCTGATCGAACACATCAACAGCCACGAAGGCGTGGAATGGTGCACCTTCGACCAAATCGCCGACGACTTCATCGCCCGCAACCCGCGCCAGTGGAAATAACCACTCAGGCTAACGTCTTTGTAAAACCATAGGCATACCAAGGCCACAGGCTACCTGAAAACATAAAAGCCCAAGCATCTGTTCCCGTTTTCAGGTAGCCTTTCACCCTAATCTTCCACTAATTAAGGAAAAACCATGTGCGGACTCTGCGGCCTATTCGGCGAACAAAACCACTGGAGCACCCGGCTCGAACACAGCAGCCAAAGCAGTGACGCCGTATTGCGCCGCCGCCTGCGCGCCCAGCGCACCGCCTGCCTCAACCGCATGCTCGCCCCCCAACGCCTCACCGTATCCGACTGGCAGGGCAGCAGCTACCAAATCAGCTCCGCCACCGGCAAAACCGAGCTGGCCGACAACCTCAGCCAAATCTGGCTCGCCGTGGAAAAAATCACCGGCCGCCCCTTCGATCCCCTGGCCTAAACCGTCCGCCGCCAAAGGCTACCTGAAAATTCCCGCCATGATCCCCGTTACCATCCTCACCGGCTTCCTCGGTGCCGGCAAAACCACCGTACTGCAAAAAATCCTCGCCGGCGAGCACTACGGCGATTCCGCCGTGCTCATCAACGAATTCGGCGAAGTCGGCATCGACCAGCAGCTGGTGCGCCCCATATCGCCCAACGTCGTCCTGCTCGACTCCGGCTGCCTGTGCTGCCAGATACGCGGCGAACTCAAAGACGCCCTCGCCGACCTGCTCCACCGCCGCGCCACCGGCAGCGTGCCACCGTTTCGGCAAATCATCATCGAAACCACCGGCCTGGCCGAGCCCACCCCCATCATCGCCACCCTCCAGGCCGATCCGCAGCTTTCCCACCAGCTTGCCGCCGAACGTACCGTAACCGTGGTTGACGCCGTAAACGGCGAACACATGGCCGAGAGCGGCCAGCGCGTTTGGCTGCACCAGGCCGCCGCCGCCGACCTCATCCTCATCAGCAAGGCCGACCTCGCCCCGCAGGCCGCCGCCGCATTGGCCGAACGCCTACACCGCATGTTGCCCGGCACCCCCGTTCTGCCGCTCGGTTTAAGCAGCCCGCTGCCCGATTTCAACGCCCTGCCCGCCACCCGACACGCCGCCCCCCCCTACCGCACCACCCACCAACACGGCAGCGTGCAATCCCTAGCGCTGGAAATCGAAGACACCATCGATTGGATCGCCTTCGGCGTATGGCTATCCGCCCTGCTGCACGCCCACGGCAACGCCCTGCTGCGGGTGAAAGGCATCCTGCACATCGGCGAGAGCTATCCCGTGCTAATCAACGCCGTGCAGCACATGGTGTATCCGCCGCAACACCTAAACCAGCTACACGAAGCCCCGCCGCACTCCCAACTGGTGCTGATTGCCGACGGGCTGGATCCCGCCGCCATCGAGCGCTCGTTCCGCCGCTGGGTGCTGCACAGCGATACGGCCTAGCCTCCGTTGCCTTGCCGGCCAAAATACCAGCCCCGCCTTGCCGCACACCTCATCAGGCTACCTGAAAACCTCCGAAAAATTTTCAGGTAGCCTTTATTCATCCCAACCCATCATTCCCACTTTATGATTAACCAATCGTAAACACAAGATTCCAGTTTGCCATATTTATTTTCCTTGCAGGCAATCCCATAATCCTGCCCACACCACCCACGCAAGGAAACCCATCATGCGCAAACTCCCCGCCCTCTTCCTCGGCCACGGCAGCCCGATGACCGTGCTCGATGCTGCCAGCCCCTTCAACCAAGGCTTTGCCCGCATAGCCCGCGGCTTCCCCAAGCCCCGCGCCATCCTGATGATTTCCGCCCATTGGTATACCCGCGGCCTGCAGCTCACCGCCGCCCGGCCCGGGCTGATATACGACTTCTACGGCTTTCCGCCCGCGCTCAGCCAAGTGCAATACCCCGCGCCCGGCAGCCCCGAGCTTGCCGCAGAAGTATGCCGCCTGCTGCAAGCCGAAGGTGCCGAGCTCCATCCCACGCGCGGCTTCGACCACGGCATGTGGAGCGTGCTGAAACACCTGTATCCCCAAGCAGACATCCCCGTTGTCCAGCTCAGCTTGGATAGCCGCCTCAGCCCCGCGCAGCATTTCAAACTGGCCCGCAAACTCAAGCCCCTGCGCGAACAAGGCATCCTGATTGCCGGCAGCGGCGGCATCGTGCACAACCTGCGCGCCCTCCGTCCGAATCACCCCGGCTACGATTGGGCACAGCAATTCCGCAAGCAAATCAACGCCGCCCTGCTTCGCGGCGACCACGAAGCCCTCATCGACTACCCCCGCTTCGGCCAAGCCGCCGCCCTAGCCGTACCCACCCCCGAGCACTACCTGCCCCTGCTCTACACCGCCGCCCAACGTGACAACGGCGAGCCGCTGGAAATTTTCAACGACCAGCTCACCGAAGGCGCCCTGAGCATGACCTCCATCAAGATAGGAGACTGATATGCAAAACATTTTAAACATCAACACCCGCCCCATCGAACTGCAACGCCAGGGCCAAACCATCCGGCTCCCCTTCGCCCTGGCCGACATTGCCGCCCGGCTCACCCCGTTTCCCCCGAGCGAAGCCGCCTGGGAAAACGCCATCATGCAGATTGAAGACGCCATCGCACCCCTGCCCAAGCGCCTGGCCGGCGAAACGCTCCGTCTCCAAGGCGCCCACGCCCTCGCCGCCCTGCCCCACAGCACCGGCGGCACCCTCAGCACCGACACGCTGGAAACCGCCTTCGCCATCCTCGCCGGCTACTGCCACGCCCGCGACCTGCCGCCGCTGCCCCACAGCGCGGACTTCGCCGCCCAAGTCCTGCTTATGCGCGAATGGGCACACCACTTAGGCTTTGCCGAAATCCTGATTGGCCAGGCAAGCTAAGCCCCGCCACAAGCAAAAGGCTACCTGAAAACGAGTTCCGCGAGTTTCTGCGAAGCTAAAACGAGTTCCGCGAGTTTCTGCGAAGCTAAAATTTTCTGCGAAGCGCAAGCCCGTTTCTGCGCGCGTTTCTGCGCGGCAAAATTTCCGGCGGCTACATTTCGCCGTAGTTCGGCCCGCCGCCGCCTTCGGGGCAGGTCCAGGTGATATTGGCGGCGGGGTCTTTGATATCGCAGGTTTTGCAGTGGATGCAGTCGGCAGCGTGGATGTGCAGGCGCGGCTGGCCTTGTTCCTGCACGATTTCATACACGCCGGCGGGGCAATAGCGGGTTTCGGGGGCGGCGAAGCGGCGGTAGCCCACGTCGATGGCGGTTTGCTCGCTGGCGAGCTTGAGGTGCGGCGGCTGGTTTTCTTCGTGGTGCGTGTTGGAAAGATACACGCTGCTGGCGCGGTCGAAGGAAACTTGGCCGTCGGGCTTGGGATACTCGATGGGGCGGCACTCTGCGGCGCGCTTGAGGCTGGCGCGGTCGCTGCCGTGGTGGGCAAGCGTCCACGGGGCGCGACCGCGAAAAAGGTACACATCCAGCGCGCCGTAGCCCATGGCCGGCCAAAAGCCCCATTTGAAGGCGGGGCGGATGTTGCGGGCGCGGTAGAGCTCGTCGTGCAGCCAGGATTGGCGGAAGGCGTCGGCATAGGCTGCGGCTTCTGCACCCTCGTCCGCCGCGCCGTTGTGCAGCACGCCGAACACGGCTTCCGCCGCCAGCATGGCCGATTTCATCGCGGTGTGCGCACCCTTGATGCTGGGCACGTTGAGGAAGCCGGCCGCATCGCCCACCAACACGCCGCCGGGGAAGGTGAGTTTGGGCAGGCTCTGCAAACCGCCTTCAGTGAGCGCGCGCGCGCCGTAGGCAATGCGCCGCCCGCCGGCAAACACGGGGCGGATGGTGGGATGATTTTTAAAGCGCTGAAACTCTTCAAATGGCGAGAGATAGGGGTTTTGATAATCCAGCCCTACCACGAAGCCCACGGCCACTTTGTTTTCCGCCAGGTGGTAGAGGAAGGCGCCGCCGTAGGTGCGGGAATCCAGCGGCCAGCCCACGGTGTGCAGCACGCTGCCGGGCTGCGACTGCTCGGGCGGCACTTCCCAGATTTCCTTGATGCCCAGGCCGTAGGTTTGCGGCTGGCTGTGTTGGTCGAGGCGGAACTTGGCGATGAGCTGTTCGGAAAGCGAGCCGCGGCAGCCTTCGGCGAACATCGTTTGCCTGCCCCACAGCTCCATGCCGGGCTGGTAGGCTTCGGTGGGCTCGCCGTTTTTGCCGATGCCCATGTCGCCGGTGGCAATGCCTTTCACGCTGCCGTCGGCGCGGTAGAG
This sequence comes from Eikenella longinqua, assembly GCF_001648355.1. GTDB lineage: Bacteria > Pseudomonadota > Gammaproteobacteria > Burkholderiales > Neisseriaceae > Eikenella > Eikenella longinqua. Next base: position 67,352 of record NZ_LXSL01000016.1, read on the forward strand.
CACTTCGGCGGCGGCAAAGCCGGGGTAGATTTCCACGCCCAGTGCTTCGGCCTGCCCGGCCAGCCAGCGGCACAGCATGCCTAAGCTGATGATGTAGTTGCCCTGATTGTGGAAGCTGGGCGGCAGCGCCAGGCGCAGCGCGGATTGGCGCGTGAGATACAGCAGCCGCTCGCCTTTCACCGGCTGGTTCAGCGGCGCGCCTTGCTCACGCCAATCGGGCAGCAGCTCGTTTAACGCTTTGGGGTTGAACACCGCGCCCGACAAAATATGCGCGCCCACTTCCGAGCCTTTTTCCACCACGCACACGCTGATGTCGCTGCCCGCCGCAGCAGCCAGCTGCTTGAGCCGTATCGCCGCCGAGAGCCCGGCCACGCCCGCGCCCACAATCACCACGTCGTATTGCATGCTGTCGCGCGTTGTATTCTCCGTCATCTTCTCACTTCCTATCACGGGCGCATGCCGCCCTCTCAAAATCGAAATGCGATTTTACCATGCGGGCAGAAGGCTACCTGAAACTTTGGCTCGGCGTTTTCCGCCCCGCCATCTTTTCAGGTAGCCTCTTTAGCGTATGCAGGCTACCTGAAAAATCTGGCAAAGCCATTTTCAGGTAGCCTTTATCATGCCAATCAAGCCGCATCAATCCTGCTGCTTGCTTTTATCCTCCGGCAGGCGCAGCACGGCCACAACCAAGCCGCCCCAAATCACCGCCAAAGACAGCACCATCATCACAATCGCGCTCGTGCTCATTGTTTTTCTCCTTCTTCTTCATCGTCTTGCAGCACATCCAAATCCGCATCTTCCCGCCACGGCAAGAGCGAGAGCCCGAAAGCCAGCAGCACCACGCCGATGGCCGTGCCCCAGCCGTATACGCCCACAAACCAGCCCGGGTAGCCGCCATAGCCTTCCGTGAGCAGCGAGCGCGTGTCGGTAAACAGCATCGTGCCCAACACCAAGGGCGTAACCGCGCCCACAAACAGCAGCCAGGTTTTGCCCACTTTCAGCGAAGAAGTTTTGTTCAGATGGCGGCTGAGCACGCCCAAGTTGCGCCCCAACACCACGCACAACACATACAAAAAGCCAGCCGCCACAATGCCGTAGGTGTTCACGAATTTATCCAGCACATCCAGCACCGGCAGGCCGGTAGTGGTGCCGAACAGCAGCACCGAAGCCGTCATCATCGGCACGCCCACCGCCAGCGTGGCGGCCACGCGGCCGATTTTCAGCTTGTCCTGCACCGCCGCAATCACCACTTCCAGCACCGAAATCAGCGAAGTGAGGCCGGCAAACACCAGCGAGCCGAAAAACAGCACGCCGATCACCGCGCCGAACGGCGCTTGGTTGATGATGGTGGGAAACGCGATAAAGGCCAATCCGATACCGCCCGCCGCCACATCGCCCACCTGCTGCCCGCTGGCCGTGGCGATAAAGCCCAGCGCGGCAAACACGCCGATGCCGGCCAGCAGCTCAAAGCTGCTGTTGGCAAAGGCCACCACCATGCCCGTGCCGGTTAAATCCGAGCTGCGCTTCATGTAGGAAGAATAAGTGATCATGATGCCGAAGCACACCGAGAGCGAGAAGAAAATCTGCCCATAGGCCGCAATCCACACTTCCGAGCTGGCCAGCTTGCTCCAATCCGGCGTAAACAACACGTCCAAACCCTTGGCCGCACCCGGCAGGCTCAGCGCAATCCCCACCAAGAGCACAAACATCACCACCAACAGCGGCATGAAAAACGCCGAAGCCCGCGCCACACCCTTCTGCACCCCGAAGGCCAGAATCAGCAACGTAGCCAGCCACACCAACACCAGCGGCAGTGCCACCTGCGCCACAAACTGCATCTGCGCCGACACATCAGGCGCCATCTGCAAATAATCCTTAAAGAAGAAGGCAGAAGGGTCTGCGCCCCAGGCCGCGTTGAGCGAATAATAGGTATAGCTCGCCGCCCAGCCGAGGATTACCGCGTAATACAGCCCGATGAGCACGTTCACCAGCACATTCCACCAGCCGATGGTTTCAAACTTGCGGTTCAGGCGGCGGAAAGCCAAAGGCGGCGAACCGCGGTAGCGGTGGCCCACCGCATAATCCAAAAACAGCAGCGGGATGCCCGCCGTGAGCAGCGCCACCAAATACGGCAGGATAAACGCCCCGCCGCCGTTTTTATACGCCACATAAGGAAAACGCCAGATATTGCCCAAACCCACCGCCGAGCCGATGGCGGCAAACATAAACGCCCGCCGGCTGGAAAAGGTTTCGCGCTTGGGATTTTGCGGATTAGACACGTTCGACACCTCTTGAAAAATATGCGGCGGCCGGCTGATTCCGACCGCCCTCCAGTTATCAAATAAGCGTTGCAGCCTTTCTGCAACAATTCCCTGCCACCGCCGGCGGCAGCCTGAGCCGCCCCGTCCGCCCGCCCCGCCGAACCAAGCCGATTTTAGACAACTTGTTCACTATCCGGCGCGCCAGGTATCTGTTTCACGGCGGAAAACCGCCGTTTTGCCGCAGATGGCACGTTTTGCAAGCAATCGTAAAGACAAGCCCGCCAACGGTCAAGTGCCCGCCCGCGGCAGCCGCGCAATTTTATTCATTGTTCGCTCCCGCCCGCGCAACAACCCACCAATCACCAAGCCAACAAAAGGCTACCTGAAAACGAAAAGCCAAGCCCGTTAAAACCAACTGCCAAACTCCAAGCCCGCCTTAGGTTTTCAGGTAGCCTTCATTTTTCAGGTAGCCTCATATCACAGCAGAGGCTACCTGAAAAATATGCCAACCCATTCAGCCGCCCCGCCGCTTCAGCGAGCCCAAATAAATCGCCGCCAGCGTCAGCCCCGCCCCCAGCCACTGCCAGCCGTTAATCGGCTTATCCAGCAGCAGATAATCAATCAGCAGTGCCGCCACCGGCTCCGAAAGCAGCAGCAAGCCCGTGAGCGACAGCGACAGCAGCGGAATCGCATAAGCAATCAAGCCCCAGGCAAAACACTACATCACCACCCCATACACCAACACCAGCCCCACATCCCTCAGGCTCGCCGGATACAGCGCCCCGCCGTCCAACAGCAGCATGGGCAACACCAGCGCCGCCGCCCCGCCCGCGCTCAACACCATCATCATCGGAAACAGCGCCACCCGCTCCGCCTCATGCGTTTTGCGCACAAACACCATCGACAGCGCCAACATCGCCCCCGAAGCCGTCCCGCTCACAAAACCCCACAGCGCCCTGCCGTTGTGCCCAAATTCCGGGCTGCCGATCAGCGCCACCCTCGCCACCGCCAACAGCAGGCTCGCCACCTGCCAGCGGTTCAGCCGCTCCCCGTAAAACGCCACCCCGATGGCCGACAAAAAGAAAATCTGCAAACTATTGAGCAGCGTAGAAATCCCCGGCCCCACCGCATGAATGCTCTCGTGCCACAGCGCCAAATCAAACGCCAGAAACACCCCCGCCAGCAAAGCACAACGCCACGCCCGCGCACTCTGCGGCAACCGCTGCCCGAAACGCCGCATCAGCAGCCAAAACACCAACGCCGCCACCAGCAGCCGCCAAAATGCCACCGCATACGAGCCCACCTGCACAAACTTCACAATCAGGCTACCCAGCCCGAACACCACGCAGCCCAGCACCAAAAGCGGCGCGGCATAAGAAGGGTTTTGTTGTTTCATCATATTTCTCCAGGCTCACAGCCTGCAATCTTCACGCAATATGGCTCCAGCCATCGCAGGGGCAGACTTTATATCCATCCTCAGCCGCCCGCCCATTGAATCGTATGCATCCATAAAATCAAACAAACGGCGGATATGCAATCCGCCGTTGCAAAATAAAATATCCTGCCCAGGCATCAGGCTACCTGAAAGCGTCTGCCTCAAGGTAGTTAAAACCTAGCGCAACGCAGTTTCTGTAAAGCCAAAACTTTTCCCTTTGCCGAAGCTAACATTTTCAGCTAGCCCCAATGTTTTCAGGTAGCCTTTTGGATCAGCATCAAGGCTACCTGAAAAATTTGGCTGCGTAGAAAGCCGTAAGCAGCCTTATCGCACTCGCCCAGCCGCGCTACACAATCCGCGCCTTGAGCAAATCGTGCATATTCAGCGCGCCCAAGAGCCGACCCTCGGCATCGCACACCGGAAGGCCGTTCACGCGGTTTTGCTGCATGGTTTTCAGCGCCTCGGTGGCCAGCCGCTCGGGCGTAATGGTTTTCGGGTGTGCGCCCATCACGGCTTGCGCGGTGAGGCCGGATAAATCGCGTTGCTGCTGAAACAGGCGGCGCAAGTCGCCGTCGGTGAAAATGCCTTTCAGGTAGCCTGCCTCATCGGCCACCGCCACCATGCCTAGGCCTTTTTCGCTCATGCACACAATCACGTCGGCAAAGGGCGTATCCAAGCGCACCACGGGCAGCTCGTCGCCCGCGTGCATCACGTCGGCCACTTGCAGCAGCAGGCGTTTGCCCAGGCTGCCGGCGGGGTGGCTCAGGGCGAAATCGTCCCGCGTGAAGGAACGGGCGCGCAGCAGCGCCACGGCCAGCGCGTCGCCCAGCGCCAACGTGGCGGTGGTGCTGCTGGTGGGGGCGAGGCCGAGCGGGCAGGCTTCCTGCGGCACGGCCACGGTGAGGTGGATGTCGGCATGGCGCGCCAACGTAGATTCGGGGCGGCCGGTCATGGCGATGAGCGTGATGTTTTTGCGTTTGAGCGCGGGCAGGATCACGGCGATTTCGTCGCTTTCGCCGGAGTGGGAAATGGCGAGCACCACGTCGCCGTCCACAATCATGCCCAAATCGCCGTGCGCGGCTTCGGCGGGGTGCACGAAAAAGGCGGGCGTGCCGGTGGAAGCCAGCGTGGCAGCAATTTTGCGCCCGATGTGCCCGCTCTTGCCGATGCCGCTCACCACCACGCGCCCTTCGCAGGCGAGCACGGTTTCGCAGGCGCGGGCAAAGTTGGCATCTAAAGAATCGGAGAGGGCGCGCAGGGCATCGGCTTCAATCGCCAGCACTTCGCGGGCGTGGGCGAGATAGGATGGTTCGGTCATGTTTTGTTCCGCTTTCTGGATTCCGGCTTGCGGCGACTGCTGGAATCGGGTATTTTCCAAAATTTACACATTCAATCGAAGGCACCAAAATATGGCTATTTTGCAGGAAACCAAACGGCTCGGCCAGCAAATCTGGCTCGACAATCTTTCCCGTTCGCTCGTGCGCTCCGGCTCGCTGGCCCAATTGCAGCAAAGCGGCGTGAGCGGCGTCACCTCCAATCCGGCCATCTTCCGCCAAGCGCTGGCCGGCGACACATTATACACAGCCGAAATCGACGAATTGAAGCGGCAGCCGCTTTCCGCCAAAGCGCGCTACGAAACCCTGGCCGTTGCCGACGTGCAGGCCGCCTGCGATGTATTTGCCGCACAGTTTGCCGCAGAAGGCAACAGCGGCCTGGTGAGCCTCGAATGCGACCCCGCACTCTCGCACGACACCGAAGGCACCATCGCCGAAGCCCGCCGCCTGTGGAAACTGATTGGCCGCCCCAACGCCATGATCAAAATCCCCGCCACCGATGCCGGCCTCGCCGCCCTGCCCGATCTGGTGGCCGACGGCATCCACATCAACCTCACCCTGCTCTTCTCCCGCGCCCAAACCCTGCGCGCCTATGCCGCCTATCGGCAAGGCCTGGCGCAGCGGGCAGGGCTTGCCGCGCCGCAATTGGTGGCCAGCTTCTTCATTTCCCGCATCGACAGCGCGCTCGACCCGCAGCTGCCGCCCCACCTGCAAGGCAAAACCGCCCTCGCCCTGGCTCAAGCCGCCTATCAGGATTGGCAGCGCGAATTTAATCAGCCGGGCGATGTCGTGCCCACCGTCCGCCTGCTCTGGGCCAGCACCGGCGTGAAAAACCCCGCCTACCCCGACACCCTCTATGTGAACAATCTCATCGCCCCGCATACGGTGAACACCCTGCCCGGCGCCGTGCTGGAAGCCTTTATCGACCACGGCCATGCCGCCGACGCCCTCTCCCATCCCGCCGCGCCCGCCCAGCCGGTACTGGACGAAATCGCCGCCCTCGGCATCAACCTAGAAACCATAGCCGGCAAGCTCCAGCAAGACGGCCTCGCCCAATTCGAACAGGCCTTCGCCCAAATGCTCGCCCCGCTGGCCGATTAGGCAAAAGGCTACCTGAAAAATAGTGAGGCCAAATTTTTCAGGTAGCCTCATCCCACCATCACCACATCAAACGCATGAACAACCCCATCGAAATCTACCAAAGCGCAGACGGGCAGACCCAAGTGGAAGTCCGCTTCGACACCGACACCGTATGGCTGTCGCAAGCGCAAATGGTTACCCTATTCGGGCGTGATGTCTCTGTTATTTCACGTCATATTCGTAATGCACTAGACGAAGGAGAAATCAGCGAAAAAAGCAATTTGCAAAAAATGCAAATTGCTTCCGCCGACCGTCCCGTTACCTTCTACGACCTAGAAACCATCATTTCCGTAGGCTACCGCATCAAATCAGCGCAAGGCATCGCCTTCCGCCGCTGGGCCACCGCCCGCCTGAAAGACTACCTGCTCAAAGGCTACGCGCTCAACCAACAACGCCTAAAGCAAAACGCCGACGAGCTCGCACACGCCTTGCAGCTGATTCAAACCACCGCCGCCTCGCCCGCCCTCACCCTGGAAGCCGGCCGCGGCTTGGTCGATATCGTCAGCCGCTACACCCACACCTTCCTCTGGCTGCAACAATACGACGAAGGCCTGCTGCAAGAGCCGGCGGGCGAAAACGGCGGCAGCCTGCCCACGCCCGAAGCCGCGCGCCTCACCCTGGGCCAGCTCAAAGCCGAACTCATCGCCCGCGGCGAAGCCAGCGAACTGTTTGCCCGCGAACGCGAAGACGGCTTGGCCGCCATTCTCGGCAATCTCTCGCAAAGCGTATTCGGCGCACCCGCCTACCCCAGCATCGAAAGCAAAGCCGCCCACCTGCTCTACTTCATCGTGAAAAACCATCCCTTTGCCGACGGCAACAAACGCAGCGGCGCCTTCCTGTTTGTTGATTTCCTACACCAAAACCGCCGCCTGTTCGATGCAAGCGGCCGCGCCGTCATCAACGACACCGGCTTGGCCGCGCTCACCCTGTTGGTGGCCGAATCCGCGCCCGCGCAAAAAGACACCCTCATCCGGCTCATCATGCACATGCTGCAACACCGTTCCCACCCCCAACCCTAGCCCATCGCCATCATCATGAACCTCCGCCTCCTCCCCGATCCCCGCCCCTACCCCGCCGAACCGGTGAAAAACGAGCTGCTGCTGCATGCCGAAGCCGTGGCCACCGGCCGTTCCCGCGCCCAGGCCACCCTCTCGCGCGACACCCTGCACAGCCTGATTTTCCAAATGCTGCACACGCGCCAGCTCACCGCGCTTTCCGTGGCGCTGAGCATGGCGCCGAGCGATGCTGCCTACCGCGCCCTGTGGCAGGCGATGGAGCATGTGTTGCAGCCGAAAACCGCCGAAGAATGCGGCTGGATTGCCCTGCCCGTGGTGCTGGTGGCCGGCTGCAAGCAAGCCCTTGCCCTGCCCGCCGCACTCGATGCCGCCGCGCTCAATGCCAAGCTGGCCGAGTTTGACACCACCCGTCCTCTGGCGCACACCGAATGGCTGCCCGCGCTGCTCGGCGCCGAGCAAATCAGCCAAATCAAGCTGACGCAATGGTTTGCCGCCAAACAGAGCCGCGCCGCCGCCCAAGCCTTGGCTGCCGGGCTGCCCGCCGCCGACAACATCGCCATCCCCGCCGGCCAGAGCGTGCATGTGGTGTATGCCCTGGGCTACGGCGCGCCCGAAGCCGCCGGCAAGCTCGGCCAGGCCGCGCTGCCGCTGATGCAGTATTGGCAGGAGCGGCTCGCCGCGCCCGGTCTCACCCTGTTTGCCAACCCGCTCGACCCCGCCGCGCCGCTCTCCGCCATCATCAGCGGCAGCCAGATGCGGCAACGCATGGCGCTGGATGTATTTGCCGCCAACGCCATCCGCGCCGTGCGCCTGCAAAGCCCGCGCGTGGGCGTGGCCGTGGCGGCGCAGGAAGGCGGGCAGATTGCCTTCAGCTTCAGCACCGCCGACAGCAGCTACGGCCTGGTGCCGCAGGTGTTCCGCTGGCAGCTCTCGTCCGCCGATTCGCTAGACGGCGTGCTGCACAACTTCCTCGACCTGATGGCCGAATGCCGGGTGGAACACATCCGCCTGCTGCACGGCATCCTGCCGGAAAATGCGCCCGTGCCCGATTATGCGCAGGCCTTGGAAATGGACGGTTTCAACCCGCTGTTTAGCCCGCCGCCGCAGTAACGCGGAACAGCGCAAGCGTTTTGATGATGCGCCCTGCAAACCGGCTGATTTGGTTTTTCAGGTAGCCTCAACCCATGCAAAGGCTACCTGAAAAATCGTTAGTCAACCGTTGGGTTGCGCCTTGCAGCCTAACCCGAGCTACGGCCGGAGTCGGGCGAAGCCCCGTTCATCCCCATCCATTTTTCAGGTAGCCTTTTGCCATACGGCGGCGTATATTTACGCCCGGATTTCCCGTTTAACTGCATAGGAGCAAAACATGAGCATTGTGATCCGTAAAGCCGTGGAAAGCGACGCTCCGCAACTGTGGGAGCTGATGAAAGGCCTGGCCGTGTTCGAAAAATACATCGATGCCTTCGCCATCACCCCCGAAGTGGTGGTGAACAGCGGCTTCCGCAAAAACCCGCCCGATTTCTACAGCTTCGTGGCTGCCGACGGCGACAAGCTGGCCGGCATGATTGTGTACTACTTCCTGCCCTACACCCTGCACAACCGCCCCGCCGTATATATTAAAGAGCTGTATGTGGACGAAGCCTACCGCGGCCAGAAAATCGGCGAAAAGCTGATGCTCGCGCTGAAGGAAGAAGCCCAGAAACACAACTGCGTGCAAATCAAATGGACGGTTGCCCCGTGGAACGAAGGCGGCCAACGCTTCTACGCCCGCCTCGGCGCCGAGCAGGACAACGAATGGCTCAACTATGTGTGGAGCCTGTAATCCCGCCCGCCATGCAAAAACCGGCCGATTCGGCCGGTTTTATTTTTAGCTTCGCAAAACATCGCTTCACTTCGTGAAGCTGCGTTTTCAGGTAGCCTCAATACCAATCAGGCTACCTGAAATCAGCAAACTCACTCTTCTTCTTTGCCAAACCACTTCCTCACCCCCTCGCCAATCGGCGGGGCGATTTTCAGCAGATACACCAACACCACGATATTGCCCACCGCCACAATGAGATACAGCAGGTTGATGCTGTCGAACAGCTGGATGAGCACGGCGGAAATCAGCGCGGCGGCCACCATGAAGAAGCCGTTCACAATATTGTTGGCGGCAATGGCGTGGGCGCGGAATTCCTCGCTGCTGGCGGTTTGCAGCCAAGTGTAGAGCGGCACGGAGAAGAAGCCGCCGCAAAAGCCGAGCAGCACGATGCACAGCATCACGGCATAAGCATCGCCGCGCAGCAGGAAGCTGCCGATGCCGCCGTATTCCTGATAGCGCGCGCCGTGGGTGAGCGCCACCAGCAACAGGCCGAACACGGCCATGCCCACCGTGCCCACCGCCACCCAGCCCAGATTGAGCTTGCGGTGGCTCAGTTTGGCGCACACCACCGAGCCGCTGCCGATGCCGATGGAAAACAGCGTGAGCATCAGGTTGAACACATTGTCGTTGCCGCCCAGGTGCAGCTTGGTGAAGGTGGGCAGCTGGGTGGTATAGACCGCGCCGATAAACCAAAACCAGGAAATGCCGATGATGGCGGCATAAATATCTTTATCGGCAAAGGCTTGTTTCAGGATGGTTTTCGAGTTGCGAACGGATGTGCCAGTCGATTTCGGCATCCGGCGTTTTCGGCGCCACGCGCGGCATGAAGATGCTGGCCACCAGCCCGCCCACGGCAATCAGCAGCAGAAACACGGATACGGCCACGCCGCCGATGCCGCCCAAAATCGTGCCCATAATCTGGCCGAAGAGGATGGCGAGGAAGGTGCCGCTTTCAATTAGGCTGTTGCCCACAATCAGCTCCTTGCTGTCCAAATAATCGGGCAGCACGGCGTATTTGAGCGGGCCGAACAGGGTGGATTGCAGGCCCATCAGGAAAATGCACAAAAGCAGCAGCCACAGCGATTGGATGAGGAAGCCCACCGTGGCCAGCATCATAATCAGCACTTCGGCCACCTTCACCACCACCGCCATGCGGCCACGGTCGTATTTGTTGCACAGCTGGCCGGAGAGCGCGGAAAACAGGAAAAACGGCAGCACAAACAGCAAGGCGCTCACATTGATCATCTGCGCCGGCTCGATGAGGCCGTTTTGCCCCAGGCCGTAGAAGCTGATCATGGTGGCCAGCGCGATTTTGAACAGGTTGTCGTTGAGCGCGCCGAGAAACTGGGTGCCGAACAGCGGGGCGAAGCGGCGGGAAGTGGCGAATTTGAAGCCGGAATTCATGGTTTGTCCTGCGGGGGAGGGGAAGCGGGGTGGGCGGAATCGTCGTCCATCAGGATGCGGTGGGCGGGGCCTTCCAAATCGTCAAACTGGCCGCTGTGGCCGGACCACCAGAAAAAGTAGCCGATGATGAAGGCCAGCACAATGCTGATGGGGATGAGGATAAACACGCTGTCCATCAAAGGTTTCCTTCCAAATCGGTGAGCAGCAGGGTGTGGCCGCCGAGGCGCAGGTATTGCTGGCGGATGTCGGCGGCGGGGCTGCCTTCGGCATCGTATAAGGCGATGCCCTCGCCCTGCGGCTGCCAGGCGAGCATTTGGCCGGCCAGGGCGGCGAGCGCGCGGGCAGCTGCGGCATCGGCGGGCGGCAGCGGGGCTTCGTGCAGCTGGAGCATGGCGTGGCCGGATTGGGGCTCGTCGCCGCTGTCAGCAGTGAGCACGAGGAAGCCGAGCAGGGTGCCGTTTTCGGTGCTGAGGGTGAATTGGCGCATGGTTCAGGTAGCCTTTGGTTTTTCAGGTAGCCTTTTTAGTGGGCAGTTTGGATGATGACCCAAGCTGTTTTTCAGGTAGCCTTAATCGGCGGGCGGGCTGTTGAGCAGCCAGTATTGCAGGCCGATCAGGGTTTTGGCGTCTTGGATTTGGTTGGCGGCGATGGCTTCGCGCACGGCTTGGCGGGAAAGCAATACGGTTTCGACGAATTCGTCCGGGTCGGGCTCGCGGGTGCTGGTGGGCGTGATGCCTTCGGCGAGGTAGAGGTACATTTTTTCGTCGCAGAAGCCGGGGGCGGTGTAGAAGGTGTGCAGGAGGCGCACGCTTTGGGCGCGGTATGGGGTTTCTTCTTCGAGCTCGCGCGCGGCGCACAGGGCCGGGTCTTCGCCGGGGTCGAGCTTGCCGGCGGGCAGTTCGAGCAGGGCTTGGCCGGTGGCGTAGCGCCATTGGCGCACAAGCACGATTTCGTCTTGCGCGGTAACGGCGAGCACACAGGCGGCGCCGGGGTGGCGGATGACGATGCGGTAGCTTTGGTTGCCATTGGGCAGGCGCACGGTGTCGCGGGCGATGGTGACGAATTTGCCGTCGAAGATGGGTTCGCTGGAGAGATGGGTTTCGGTGAGGTTCATGGTGTGTGGAGGGGTTAAGGCTACCTGAAAGCAATGCCTTGGCGGAAGCGGATATTTTTCAGGTAGCCTTTAGTGGGGCGGTTATTGGGAAACGTAGCCGCGCAGTTCTCTGGCTTTGCTGCGGGCTTCGGCAGCGGTGCATTCGAGGCGGGCGAGCTGGCCGCTGTTGCCGCCGCCGGCCTGCTGGCCTGCCTGGGCGCATTTGGCGGCGCTGCTGGCGCTCCAGGATTGGTAGTCTTGGCCGATGATGTCTTTCACGTCGGCGGGCACGCTCTGCCATACGTTGCGCAATTCCTGCTGGGCGGCTTGGGCGCGCTGGGTGGCTTCGGCCAGCTGGTTGCCGGTGTAGTCTTCGGCTTCCTGCTTGAGGTTGGGGATGCGCTGCTGCACTTCGCGGGTGTCGCACTCAATACGCAGGGCTTCCTGCTCCAGCGGGTCGGTGGCGTCGGCCTTGCTTTGGTAGGCGCATTGGCTGGCGCGCACGCGGTTCCATTGGTTTTGGGCATCTCTGAGCGAGGCTTGGGCAGCGGCGGGCAGGGCTTGCCAGGCTTTGTTGAGGTTGTCGTGCGCCTGTTTGTTTTCGGTGCGCAAGAGCTCGATGCGGGCTTGCAGGCGGGTTTGGTCGAGGGCGCTGAGCTCTTGCTGGCGGGTTTCTTCGGCGGCGGTTTGCTGGCGGATTTCGGCCACTTGTTTGGCTAAATCGGGGGCGGCGAGGTAGAAGGCCAGCGGCGGTTGCAGGCCGGAGGAGGCGGCTTTGCTGTCTACGTTGATCACGAGTTTGTCGCCGCTGTCGGTTTGGCTCACGCTGTAGCTGAGCGGGCGGATGTAGCCGCCTTGGCCGTCGGGCTTGAGGGTGGGGTCGCCGGCGGTCATCATTTCGTTGTATTCGATGCCGTCGCTTTCGTTGATTTCCATATAGTCGGAAATACTTTGCTTCAGGCGCGCTTGGGCGTCGGCTTTGGGGGCGAAGCGCAGGGTGGCTTCGCAAGCAAGCTGTTTGCTGCCTTCGGAGGCGGCTTGGGTGGTGCGGATGTCGGTGATTTCGAAGCCGAGCTGCTCGAGTGCGGCTTGAATTTCGGCGGCACCGGCCTGCGGGGTGGGCAACTCGTGGTCGGCAGGCGGGAAGGCGGTGGCTTGGATTTGGGCCTTGAGCTGCTCGAGTGCTTCAGGCGCTTCGCAGCTGAGGGTAACGGCGGGTTTGGTGTCTTCTTTGCCGCAGCCGGCGAGGGCGGCGGCGATGAGGATGGCGAGGGCGGGTTTCATCAGGGCTTTCATGGCGGTTTCCTTAGAGGAGGACATAGATGGTATTTTACCTGCAACGGAGTGGCAGCGGCAGGAAATTTTGTGGGTGCCGGGCTGAGTGAAGCTTTGGTTTTCAGGTAGTCTCTTGCGGGGCAGGAAGGCTACCTGAAAAATGGTCCGCGCAAATGGACGCGATATTTTTCAGGTAGCCTTTCTGTGTGCAGCCGAGCTCGCTCAGGGCTGCCTAAAGCTGAACTGTGTGTGCGCGGGCTGCTATTGCAGCAGGAGCCCGAAACGGATGCCGATTTTGCGCCATTGGGCGGCGTCGTCGGCCAGGGCGCCGGCGGTGAGGGGGTTCTCTTCGGGCCATTGGCGGCTGATGGCGAGGGTGTAGTGTTTGTTTTCGTAGCTCAGGCAGGTGCCGGGCGGGAGGGTGATGGGCAGGCGGGCGCGGCAGAACAAAACGGCAAGCCGCAAGGCGGCGATGGCGAGCCACATGGCGGGGCTAACGGGCAGCTCGACCATTTTTTTCAGGTCACCGCGCTGACCGAGCACGAGAGTGGCAAGAATGCGCTGCTCTTGGCGAGAAAAGCCGGGCATGTCGGCCTGCTCGAGGATGTAGGCAGAATGTTTGTGGTAGGCGGGGTAGGCGATGTCGGTGCCGATTTCGTGCACGAGGGCGGCCCAACGCAGGTATTGCTGCCAGTAGCGGCGTTCTTTTTCGGGCTCGTGTTCGGCGAGCATATCGAAAAACTGGGCGGCGAGTGTGGCAACGCGCTCGGCTTGGTTGGCACTCACATGGTAGCGCTCTTGGAAGCGGGCGATGGTTTGGTCGCGCATGTCTGCGTTGAGCTGGCGGCCGATGAGGTCGTAGAACACGCCGTCGCGTAGGGCGGCGTCGGTTACGCTCATGCTGTCGATGTCGAGCTCGGCAAACACGGCGCTCATCACGGCCAGCCCGCCGGCAAACACTTCGATGCGGTCGGCCTTCATGCCTTCGAATTTGGCTTTTTTGGCGCTGCCGGCTTCGATGAGGCGCTGGCTGATGCGTTGCAGGGTGGTGCGGGTGATGCGGTTGTCTTCGGGGTTGGCGGCGGCGATGAGGTCGCGCAGGGTGCGGGCGGTGCCGGAAGTGCCCACGGCGAGCTGCCAGCCGGTGGTTTTCAGGAGCTTGGCAATGCGCTGGATTTCGCTGCGGGCGGTGTTAACAGCGAGCTTGAAGGATTCGGCGGACACTTTGCCTTTGGGGAAGAAGCGCAGGGTGTAGCTCACGCAGCCGAGGTTGAGGCTTTCGGTGATCTCAGGCTGGAGCGCGCTGCCGATTACGAATTCGGTGGAGCCGCCGCCGATGTCCACCACCAGCATCTGCCCGCTGCCGGGCGGCAGGGTGTGGATAACGCCGGTGTAGATAAGGCGGGCTTCTTCGCGCCCGGCGATGATTTCAATGAGAAAGCCCAAGGCGGCTTCGGCGCGGGGCATGAAGGGGGCGATGTTTTTGGCCACGCGGAAGGTGTTGGTGGCCACGGCGCGCACTTGCTCGGGCGGGAAGCCGCGCAGGCGTTCGTGGAATTTGGCCAGGCAGGCGAGCGCGCGCTCTTGGGCGGCTTCGTCGAGCCGTTTGTGTTCGTCCAGCCCGGCGGCAAAGCGCACCATGTCTTTTATGGAATCAATAATTTGCAGCTGGCCGTTGTGGTTGGTGCAGATTTGCAGGCGGAAGCTGTTGGAGCCGAGGTCTACTGCGGCCAGCATATTGGCAGGGATGGTCATATCGGATAGGCCGGATGGAAAGCGCGTATCTTACCTTGCGGCGCCGGGCGTGTCATTACGGGCGGGATTTCAGGTAGCCTCCGGCGCCAACGGCTTTGCTATAATGCGCTTGAGGCTACCTGAAAAACGGTTTTTCTATTTTTCAGGTAGCCTGCATTATGGTTTGAATGATTGGAAAGGGTTGCAATGCGGATTAGTGCATACGGCGGAATGCTGAAACGGATGGCGGCAGAGGGGCTTTTGCTGTGGCTCTCGGCCTGCTCGCTGGTGAACTACCGGCCGGTGGCCACCATCTCCCAAGTGGACACCAACAGCGGCTACCGCTTGGAGCAAAGCATGGCGCAGCAGGATGACGACGTGTTTGTGGTGCTGCTGTTTTCCGGCGGCGGCACGCGCGCGGCGGCCTTGGGCTACGGCGTGCTGGAAGAGCTAGCCAAGCAGCGGGTGCACATCGGCGGGCGCGAAAAGCCGCTGCTCGACAGCGTGGATTTGGTGTACGGCGTATCCGGCGGCTCGGTGCTGGCCACCTATTATTCGCTGCACGGCCGCGACACCATTCCCGCCTTCGAGCAGCAGTTTCTCAAGCAGAATTTCCAACGGCAGGTGTCGCGCCAAATATTCTCCCTCGGCAACCTGCCGCGCCTCACCTCGCCCGAATTCGGCCGCGGCGACTTATTGCAGGAGCAGTTTGAAAGCACCCTGTTCGGCCACGCCACCTTCGGCGATTTGGCGCGGCGGCGCAAAGGCCCGTTTGCCGTGGTGTCCGCCACCGATATGTCGGTGGGTAAGCGCATTGATTTCACGCAGGAATTTTTCGACATCATGTGCCTAAACCTTTCCGATTTGCGCCTTGCCCGCGCCGTGGCCGCCTCCAGCGCCGTGCCCGTGGTGTTCAGCCCCATCACCCTCAACAACAACGGCGGTAACTGCGGCTACACCCTGCCCCCGCGCCTGCAATACGCCCTCGAGCATGGCAGCAGCGGGCAGCAGCAAAGCCAAACCCGCCGCGAAATCAGCCAGCAGCTCGAGCTCTACCAAAACAGCAAAGCACGCCCCTACATCCACCTGCTCGACGGCGGCCTCACCGACAACCTCGGCCTGCGCGGCCTGCTGGATGCCACCGAAATCTACCCCAGCCAAACCCTGCAACGGCAGATGGCCAACCAAAACATACGCAAAATCATCGTGATCAGCGTAAACGCGCAAAACCAGCTCGACAGCAGCATCGACCAAAGCGCCAAAGTGCCCGGCCTCTCCGACGTGCTGGGCGCCATCATCAACGTGCCCATCGACCAAAACTCGCAGGAATCCTTGCGCCGCGTCCGCGCCGTGGCCGACCAATGGAACGCCGGCGCCCAAGGCAAAGGCCGCCCCATCAGCCTGCACTTTATCAACCTCAGCCTGCGCGACCTGCCCGATTCCTCCCTGCGCAAAAACGTGCTCAATATCTCCACCAGCTTCTACCTGCCGCGCGAAGACGTGAACAACCTGAAAGAAGCCGCCCGCGTGCTCATGCGCCAATCGCCCGACTACGAGCGCATGCTGGCCGCCTTGTCGGAACACGCCGCCCCCGAAGCCCCGCCTGCCCCCGCCAAGGGCGGCAACCGCCCCGCTGCCGCCGAAAGCCCAGCCGCCCCGCTCGCCTGCGCCAACGCATCCGCACCGGCGGCGGATTGTTTGCCCTCTGGCAAATAGCCGAAGCCCGGAGGCAAGGCTTCGGGAGGCTACCTGAAAAACGGGCGAAGCGAATTTCAGCGGAGCAAACGTGATATTTGTGTGAGTTCCGCCAAGCGCTTACCTGCAAGGAACAGCATGCCGTTTTCCGCCATTCGCGGCATGGCTGACGGTTTGGTTTGGAATCTTGGCATGGGCTGCATCTTGCGCCGATTGGCGTTGGGCTACCGCTTCCGATTAAGACAATGAAAAGGCTACCTGAAAGCGCAAGCTTCAAAGAAGTTAAAACGATCTCCGCGAGTTTCTACGAAGCTAAAATTTTTCAGGTAGCCTTTTTGAGTTGGAACGCAATCAAGGATGGGCGTGTTAAAAAACAGGGCAAGCTAGCGATAGGCTTCTTTGGTATCGATGATTTCCGAATAGTTCGGGTCAATATCCCGCTGCAGAAATGCTAACCATTTTTCCATGGCATACGCTACCTCCTTGCGAGGGAGGAATAAGATCGGTTGATAATCCTCATCCTCCGGATCTTCTGATGCAAATGCAAATCGCATCTGCACTTCATCGCCGACAATTTCTGCATCCCATCCTTCAGTACTAATAAGCTGGCGCTTAACTGATGGGTTGTTCAATTTATCTTTGGCAAATGGAGCAGAATATAATGAATCAGAATTACCTAACAAAGCTGCCAGTATCCTTTCCTCTTCAAAATCTGTTGTATGATCTGGTTCACTAGGCAAGTTACGTTCATTTGCCTCATATGATAAACAAATTGGTTCATGTTGATTATAACCAGGATTAAACCAATACGCATAAATAAGTTTCATAATTACTTACCTTTTTGTGGATAGAAATTAGTGATACGTCCGCTATTTTTATCAACGAACCACTCTATTTTTATTCCCGAAGGAGAATCACCTCGAAATTTATGGGTTGTTCCTTTTACACGATTTCCATTCTCAAAAGCCCTAGCTCCTTCCACCTTAATCCTATCCACCGACCAATGATCCGGGAACATGGTGGAAACGCCGTTACCGGCTTTAGGCACATACCGCCCGGTTTTGGGATCGTAGATGGAGACTTTGGCATCGTATGTGCCGTTCGGGTAGGTTCGCTCAATCCTGTCCACGCGTACCCTGCCGGTTGCGGTGGAATAGCCGCCCCTCGCGAATTGTCCGCATAGTCCGCCGATGATGAGGCTACCTGAAAGCGCAAGCTTCAACGAAGTTAAAACGCAGCATAGCGGGTTTCTGCGAAGCTAAACTTTTCAGGTAGCCGTTTATTGCTTTGCCCTGGCTTTAGTCGGTTTCGCTTTCGTCTTGCGGGGGACTGCCTTCGGGCGTGCCGGATTGGCGTTGGGCGCGGGGGTGGGCATCGTCGTACACGCGGGCGAGGTGGTCGAAGTCGAGGCGGGTGTAGTGCTGTGTGGTGGCAAGCTGGCTGTGGCCGAGCAGCTCTTGCACGGCGCGGATGTCGCGGGCGTTTTGCAGCAGGTGGCTGGCGTAGCTGTGGCGCAGCATGTGGGGACTGAGGTGGGGACTGCCGTGTTGGGCGGCGAATTGTTGCAGGCGTTTTTGGATTTGTCGGCTGCCGAGTCGCTTGCCGCTGCGGCCGGTGAAGAGTGCGTTTTCGCCGGGGGCGGCGGCTCGGGTTTTCAGGTAGCCTTGGATGGTACGGATGCTGTGCGCGGTGAGGGGGACGTGGCGCTGTTTGCGCCCTTTGCCGGTTACGGCCACCCAGCCGCTTTGCAGGTCGAGGTCGGCCAGGTTGAGGGCGCAGGCTTCGGCAAGGCGCAGGCCGCTGCCGTAGAGCAGCTCGAAGATGGCGAGGTCGCGCTGGCTGAGTTCGCTGCCGGGGGTTTGGTCAAGCAGTTGGTTGAGCGGCTCGGCGCTCACGGCTTTGGGCAGGCGTTCGGGGGCTTTGGGGGCTTTGAGGCCGTGGGTGGGATCGGCTTTCAGGTAGCCTTTTTGCACCAGCCAGCGGCAAAATTGCCGCCAGGCGCTGAGGCGGCGGGCGATGCTGCGGGGGTGCTGGCCTTCTTGGGTGAGCTGGCGCAGGGCGGCGGTGAACAGGGGGCGGCTGAGCTCGGCTTGGGGCTGGAAGCGGGCAAGCCAGGCGAGGTCGCGGCGATAGGCAGCTTGGGTGTGGGCGGAGAGGTTTTGCTGTTGCAAAGTGTGCAGCCAGGGCTCGATTTGCTGTGTCCACGGCTGTGTCATCGCCCTGCTCCGTTTGGGGCGAAATGTGCGCGGAAGGCGGCGGGGGTGCGGGCGAGGCGTTGGGCGGCGTAGTCGTAAAACGCCATGCCGCATTGCACGCGGGCGATTTCGGCTTGGTCGGCTTCGCGGGTGAGCTTGGTAAATAAAGGGAAACCGGCGCGGCCGATTTCGCCGAGGGCTACCTGAATGAGCAATTCATCGCCGTGAAAGGCTTGGGCGCGGTATTGCACGGCGGCATCGGCCATAATCAGGCCGGCGCCGAAGATGTCGGTTTCGGTGCAACCGTGCGCGGCTAGGAAGCGCAGGCGGGCTTCGTGCACCATGCGCAGCACGGCGTCGTTGGCGAGATGGTTGCCGTAGTTGAGGTGGCCGACTTCCACGGTCAGGCGGGTGGCAAAATCGAATTGCGGCGGCAGGGCGATTTGGATGCGGGCGGCAGGCAAGGGGTGGCTCCGATAGCGGGAAAAACAGGCATTATAGTGGATTCAATTTAAATCGGGACAAGGCGGCAAGCTGCAGATAGTACAAGCAGTACGGCAAGGTGAGCCAACGCCGTAGCAGTTTAAATTGAATCCACTATAGCATTTATTTCCTGCCAATAGAACGGATTGCATGAACACCCGACAAAAATAGCAGATTCCTTCTTGACAAACCTTCTTCCAAACCCATATAGCCTGCGAACCAAAATTTAAGCAAAGGAAAACGAATATGCGATTTGATAAACTCACCGCCAAATTCCAGCAAGCCCTGCAAGAGGGGCAGAGTTTGGCCTTGGCTGCCGACAGCAGCTATCTGGAAGCGGGCTTTGTGCTCAAGGCTCTGCTTGACGACCAAAACAGCGGGGCTGCCGCGCTGCTGGCTCATGCGGGCGTGAACGTGCCGCAGGTGAAACAGCGTTTGCAGCAGCAATTAAGCAGCCTGCCCAAAGTATCCGGCCAGGGCGGCGATATGGTGCCCAGCCGCGAATTGCAGGCAGTGCTGAACCTGATGGACAAAGCCGCCATTAAACGCGGCGACGCCTATATCGCCAGCGAACTTTTTCTGCTTGCCTTGGTGCAGCAGAACGACGCCACCGGCAAAATCCTGAAAGAAGCCGGTGCAACCGAACAAAATATCAACGCCGCGATTGATGCGGTTCGAGGAGGACAAAACGTGAACGATGCCAATGCCGAAGACCAACGCGAAGCCCTGAAGAAATACACCACCGACCTCACTCAACGCGCCCGCGACGGCAAGCTTGACCCGGTTATTGGCCGCGACGACGAAATCCGCCGCGCGATTCAGGTGCTGCAACGCCGTACTAAAAACAACCCCGTACTCATCGGCGAGCCGGGCGTGGGTAAAACCGCGATTGTGGAAGGTTTGGCGCAGCGGATTGTGAACGGCGAAGTCCCCGAATCTTTGCGCAACAAACGCCTGCTGGTGTTGGATTTGGCGGCTTTGATTGCCGGTGCGAAATATCGCGGCGAGTTTGAAGAACGCCTCAAAGCCGTATTGAACGAATTATCCAAAGATGACGGCAATACTTTGATTTTCATTGATGAAATCCACACTTTGGTCGGCGCAGGCAAAACCGACGGCGCAATGGATGCGAGCAATATGCTCAAACCCGCCCTGTCGCGCGGCGAGCTGCACTGTATCGGCGCGACCACTTTGGACGAATACCGCCAATACATCGAAAAAGACGCGGCACTCGAACGCCGCTTCCAAAAAGTATTGGTCGGCGAGCCCAGCGTGGAAGACACCATCGCCATCCTGCGCGGCTTGCAGGAACGCTACGAAATCCACCACGGCATCGACATCACCGACCCCGCCATCGTTGCCGCCGCCGAGTTGAGCGACCGCTACATCACCGACCGCTTCCTGCCCGACAAAGCAATCGATCTGATTGACGAAGCCGCCAGCCGAATCAAAATGGAATTGGACAGCAAACCCGAGCAGATGGATAAACTTGACCGCCGCATCATCCAGCTCAAAATGGAAAAAATGCACGTGGCCAAAGAAAGCGACGACGCCAGCAAAAAACGTTTGGAGCTGATAGACGAAGAAATCGACGGCCTGCAAAAAGAATACGCCGATTTGGACGAAATCTGGAAAGCCGAAAAAGCCGCCTCCTCCAGCACTGCCGACATCAAAAAACAGATGGACGACATTAAAGTCAAAATCGAGCAGGCCAAACGCCAAGGCGACTTCGCCCGCGCCTCCGAGCTCGAATACGGCGAATTGCCGAAATTGGGTGCGCAGCTTCAAGCGGCAGAAAGCAATGCCGACGGCAAAAAACAAAACAAACTCTTCCGTACCGAAGTCGGCGCGGACGAAGTAGCAGAAATCGTATCGCGCATGACCGGCATCCCCGTGTCCAAAATGATGGAAGGCGAACGTGACAAGCTGCTGAAAATGGAAGAAGTATTGCACCGCCGCGTGGTCGGTCAGGACGAAGCCGTGCGCGCCGTGTCCGATGCCATCCGCCGCAGCCGCTCCGGTCTTGCCGACCCGAACAAACCCTACGGCAGCTTCCTGTTCCTCGGCCCGACCGGCGTGGGTAAAACCGAATTGTGCAAAGCATTGGCAGGCTTCCTGTTCGACAGCGAAGACCACCTCATCCGCATCGATATGTCCGAATACATGGAAAAACACGCCGTTGCCCGCTTAATCGGCGCGCCTCCCGGATATGTCGGCTACGAAGAAGGCGGCTACCTGACCGAACAGGTGCGCCGCAAACCGTACAGCGTGATTCTGTTGGACGAAGTGGAAAAAGCCCATCCCGACGTGTTCAACATCCTTTTGCAGGTATTGGATGACGGTCGCCTGACTGACGGACAAGGCCGCACGGTGGACTTTAAAAACACAGTCATCGTCATGACGTCCAACATCGGCAGCCAGCACATCCAGCAGATGGGCACGGATGACTACGAAGCGGTGAAAGAAGTGGTGATGGAAGATGTGAAAACCCACTTCCGCCCCGAAATGATCAACCGTATCGACGAAGTGGTCGTGTTCCACGGATTGGATCAGGCAAACATCCGCAGTATTGCCAAAATCCAGCTCAAAGGTTTGGAAAAACGTTTGGAAAAACAAAACCTGCGCCTTTCCGTTTCCGATGCCGCTCTGGACATCATCGCCAAAGCCGGTTTCGACCCGATTTACGGTGCGCGCCCGCTCAAACGCGCCATCCAGTCGGAAATCGAAAACCCGCTGGCTAAAGCCCTGCTCGAAGGCAGATACGTGCCTGAAAGCACAATCAAAGTGGAAGCCGACGGCGACAGGCTGGTGTTCGCATAAGCTAAAGATGCAAGCATAAAAGGCTACCTGAAAACGGTGAATCGGTTTTCAGGTAGCCTTTACTATATAGACCATAATAAACGCAGGCTGTTTCCAGCCTGCGTTGTTTGTTTCAGCCAAGTTTAATGTACGTCTTTCCAGTATTCCTTTTTCAGGAAGTAGGCCAAGGGCAGCAAAACGGCAAACAGGAACAGCAATACGCCATAGCCGATTTGTTTGCGTTGCAGCTGGGCGGGTTCGCCCATATACACCAGATAGGCCACCAGATCTTTGGCGTAGCGATCGTATTCTTTCTGAACAACCGTGCCGTTGGGCAGGCGGCGGCTATGCAGGCCGGTGGATTCCCAATACAGCTTGGGCACCAGATTGCCGTGCTCGTCTTTCTCCATCACGGGCTGGCCTTTGTCGTCCAGCTCCACGGCGCGCACGCCCTGCTGCTCCCACAAGGGGTGCGGCATGCCCACTTTGTCGAACACCAAGTTATTCCAGCCGGTGGGGCGGGTTGGGTCTTTGTAGAAGCCGCGCATATAGGCATACAGGTAATCGGCACCGCGCGAACGGGCAATCAGGGTGAGATCTGGCGGCTCGGCGCCAAACCAGCGTTTGGCGTCTTCCGGATTCATCGAAGAATGCATCACATCGCCGATTTTATCGGTGGTGAACATCAAGTTTTTGCGGATTTCGTCTTCGCTCAAGCCCAAATCCTGCAAGCGGTTGTAGCGCATACCGCTGGCCGAATGGCAGGAGAGGCAGTAGTTGGCGAAAATTTGTGCGCCGTGTTGCAGGCTCACTTGGTCGCCCAAGTCGATATCCACATGCTCATAATTGCCGCCGCCGGCAGCATAGCTGCCCAAAGGCATGGCCAAAATCAGCGCGGCAAACCAGTTTTTCCATAATTTTTTCATTTTGCCGCTCCCATTAAATACTGCCAGCAAACAGATAAGCACCCACCAATGCAATCGCAGCATACACGAAGAACATAATCTTCTGGCGCGTGGTGCTCATGGTAACGCGTTCCGGCACTGCTTTATCCACATTCAGTTTGGTGTTCAGCAGCGTGCTCACAAAGAAGAACGCCATATACAGCACGGAGAACACGCGGATAATCAGCGTTTGAATCTGGAACGGATCGGCAAAGAACAGGCGGGCAAGCAGGTACAGGTCGTAAATGCTCACCAAAAGGGCAATCAAATACACCCCACCCACCCAGCCGGCGGCAAACAAGGCAGCCAAGGGCTGGGCGCCCAGCTTCTGCTTAAACGCGGCCAAGCTCGGGCGCTCTGGGCTGGTGTAAATCGGCATGCCGAGGAAGAACAGGAAATAGAAAATCGTGAACGATTGGGCGATTTCCGTTCTCAAATCGGTGGCCACCTGCGCACCCAAAATCCCCAAGCCGATGAAGGCAATCAGGAACAGCACCAGCATGGTTTTGAAAATGGTGTTGCGGTAGCGCACGGATTTCACCGGCGAGCGGTCGAGCCAGGGCAGCAAGGCAATCAGGATGACTGCCGCACCCATGCCGATTACGCCCCACACCTGCGTGCCGGCGAAAGAAGGAATGGCGCGCAAAATGGCATAGAAGGGGGTGAAATACCACACCGGGGCGATGTGTGCTGGAGTTTTCAGCGAATTAGCAGGGTCGAAGTTTGGCGCTTCCAGGAAGTAGCCGCCGCCTTCGGGCGCGAAGAACATGATGGCGCAGAACACGATGAGGAACACCACCACACCCAAAATATCTTTCACGGTGTAATACGGATGGAAAGGAATGCCGTCGAGCGGGATGCCGTTTTCGTCTTTCAGTTTTTTGATTTCCACACCGTCGGGGTTGTTGGAGCCGACTTCGTGCAGCGCAATCAGATGCGCCACCACCAAGCCAACCAGCACCAGCGGCACGGCAATCACGTGCAGGGCGAAGAAGCGGTTGAGCGTAACGTCGGAAACGTTGAAATCGCCGCGAATCCAAGTGGACAAATCCGGGCCGATAACCGGAATCGCGCCAAACAGGTTAATGATCACCTGCGCGCCCCAGAACGACATCTGCCCCCAAGGCAGCAGGTAGCCCATAAAGGCTTCCGCCATCAAGGCCAAGAAAATCAAAGCGCCGCACACCCACACCAGCTCGCGCGGTTTCTTAAACGAGCCGTAAATCAGGCCGCGGAACATATGCAGATACACCACCACGAAGAACATCGAAGCGCCGGTGGAGTGCATATAGCGGATAATCCAGCCGCCGGACACATCGCGCATGATGTATTCCACCGCGGTGAAGGCAGCGGGCAGGTGGTATTGGTTCAGATTGCCGTCGGGTTTGTAATTCATGGTCAGGAAGATGCCGCTGACAATCTGAATCACCAGCACCAGCAAAGCTAGCGAACCGAAGAAATACCAAAAGTTGAAGTTTTTCGGGGCGTAATACTCGGTTACGTGTTCCTTCATCATTTTAGACAGGGGGAAACGCGCGTCCACCCAATCTAACAATGCTTTGGCTTTATTATTGGTTTGGTTTGTCATTGTCTTTTTCCCCGGTATCAGCTGTCTTCGCCCACGCGGATGGTGGTTTCAGACAGATATTTATAAGGAGGAATCACCAGATTGGTGGGCGCCGGCACGCCTTTATACACACGGCCGGCCAAGTCGAACTTGGAGCCGTGGCACGGGCAGAAGAAGCCGCCTTTCCAGTTTGCGCCCAAATCGGCCGGAGCCAAATCGGGGCGGAAGGTGGGCGAACAGCCCAAGTGCGTGCAAATGCCGATGGCCACCCAAATATTGTCTTTGCCCTTGATGGAGCGCAGAGGGTTTTGGCAGTATTCCGGCTGCTGGTCTGCCGCCGTGGAATTGGGATCGACCAGCTGGCTGTCTAGCGAGGCCAAATCCTTGATTTGCTCAGGCGTGCGGTTGAGCACCCAAATCGGCTTGCCGCGCCATTCTGCCGTAATCAGCTGGCCGGCTTCGATTTTGCTCACGTCGATGTTGATCGGCGCGCCGGCCGCCTTGGCCTTTTCCGAGGGGAAAAAGCTGGCAACAAAAGGTGTGGCCGCGCCCACTGCGGCCACACCGGCCGCTCCGGCAGTGGCCAACACCAAAAAGCGCCGCCTCTCCTGATTGATTTCTTGATTATTCATTACTCAATCATCCTAATACTGTAAAAATACCGAAATACTGCAGATTTCGCAGCAGCGTGATTTTACCTTAATCTAAATCAACACTTAAAGCAATTTTTGAAATAACGTAAAGTTCTGTCTGATGGCGGTTGCCGGAGAAGTGGCAAATAAGGCAAGGTTGCCAACTATTTATCCTTGATAAAGCCAGGCTTTCAGGCTACCTGAAAAAGTGAGTTTCCGCGCAGCCAAAATAATCGCCACCCTGCCCTGCCCGCTCACCCGCGCTGCGATTGCCCGTATTTTTCCGCCACTTGCACATAATGCGCCGCCGAATACGGCAGAAAGGCCAGCTCCTCCGCCGTGAGCCGCCGCACCTGTTTCACCGGCGAGCCCACATATAAATAGCCGCTTTCCAGCCGTTTGCGAGGCGGCACCAGGCTGCCCGCGCCAATCATCACATCATCTTCAATCACCGCATCGTCCAACACAATGCTGCCCATGCCCACCAGCACGCGGTGGCCAACGGTGCAGCCGTGCAGTGTAACGTGGTGGCCGATGGTGCAATCCTCGCCGATGATGAGCGGCGAGCCCTCCGGCTTATCCTCCGTTTTGTGGCTCACATGCAGCATCACATGATCCTGAATATTGCTGCCCCGCCCCACGCGGATGCGGTTCACATCCCCGCGCAACACGGCAAACGGCCACACCGACACCCGCTCCGCCAGCACCACATCACCAATCACCGCGCACATCGGGTCGATATAGCAGCCCGCCCCGATTTGCGTCACAAAATCCAAATAAGGCCGGATATTGCTCATAAAAAACTCCTTTTCCATCCATTTATCAAAACCCCGAAGGCTACCTGAAAACTGGGTTGCGGCATAGTCGCAACCCAGTTTCTGCGTAGCTAAAATGAAATTTTGGCATAGCCAAAAGGAATTTCTGCGAAGCAAAAACGACACAAAGACGAAGCCAGCACAAGCACAATCTTATTTTTCAGGTAGCCTCATCCCGCAGATACAAACCAAGCAAACCGCCAACCTGCCCACTATCCAGGCTACCTGAAAACAAAGTTCAAACCCCGCCACACTTTTCAGGTAGCCTGCCCTTGTGAAAACCCGCCCCGCCCCTATCTGCCCCCATCATCCATCCAACCGCACAGAGGAAACCCCGTGAACACCCTGCTCCACCTCGGCGACCAGCCGCAATTCGACCAAATCCGCACCGAACACATCAAACCCGCCCTGCAAAGCGCCATCGCCGAAGCCCGCCAAGCCATTGCCGAAGTCAAAGCCCAAACCGGCGCCACCTGGGGCAACACCGTCGAGCCGCTCACCGGCATCACCGAGCGCGTCGGCCGCATTTGGGGCGTCGTCTCCCACCTCAACTCCGTAGCCGACACCCCCGAGCTGCGCGCCGTGTATAACGAACTCATGCCCGAAATCACCTTATTCTTCACCGAAATCGGCCAAGACATCGAGCTCTACGAACGATTCAAAACCATCAAAAATTCCCCCGAATTCGCCCGCCTCAGCCCCGCCCAGCAAACCAAGCTCAACCACGACCTGCGCGATTTCGTCCTCAGCGGCGCCGAGCTTCCGCCCGAAAAACAAACCCAATTCGCCGCCCTGCAAACCGAAGGCGCCCAGCTCGCCGCCAAATTCTCGCAAAACGTGCTCGACGCCACCGACGCCTTCGCCCTCTATTTCGACAGCGCCGAACCCCTTTCCGGCCTGCCTGAAGACGCACTCTCCATGTTTGCCGCCGCCGCACAGGCCGAAGGCAAAAGCGGCTACAAAATCGGCCTACAAATGCCGCACTACCTCGCCGTGATGCAATACGCCGACAACCGAGAGCTGCGCGAGCAGGTTTACCGCGCCTACGTTACCCGCGCCAGCGAGCTCTCCAACGAAGGCAAATTCGACAACAGCGCCAACATCACCCGCCGCCTCGAAATCACCCTGCAAGAAGCCAAACTGCTCGGTTACGCCAACTACGCCGAGCTCTCCCTGGTGGCCAAAATGGCCGTCTCCCCCGCCCAAGTGCTCGACTTCCTGCACGACCTCGCCCGCCGCGCCAAACCCTTCGCCAAAAAAGACCTCGCCGCCGTGCAGGCCTTCGCCCGCCAAAGCCTCGCTATCGACAACCCGCAGCCCTGGGATTTGGCCTACGCCTCCGAAAAACTGCGCCAGGCCGAATACGCCTTCTCCGAAACCGAAGTGAAGAAATACTTCCCCGTGGGCAAAGTGCTGGCCGGCCTGTTTGCCCAAATCAAGCGGCTCTACGGCATCGATTTTGCCGAGCAAACCGTGCCCGTGTGGCACCCCGACGTGCGCTATTTCGAGCTTTCGCAACACGGCGCCCCCATCGGCGGCGTGTACATGGATTTGTATGCCCGCGAAGGCAAACGCGGCGGCGCCTGGATGAACGACTACAAAGGCCGCCGCCGCCTGCCCAACGGCCAAATCCAGCTGCCCACCGCCTACCTCGTGTGCAACTTCACCCCGCCCTCAGGCGGCAAAGAAGCCCGCTTGAGCCACGATGAAATCCTCACCCTCTTCCACGAAACCGGCCACGGCCTGCACCACCTGCTCACCCAAGTGGACGAGCTCGGCGTATCCGGCATCAACGGCGTAGAATGGGACGCCGTGGAGCTGCCCAGCCAGTTTATGGAAAACTTCGTGTGGGAATACGACGTGCTACGCGGCATGTCTGCCCACGAAGACGACGGCGCGCCGCTGCCGCAGGAATTGTTCCGCAAAATGCTCGCCGCCAAAAACTTCCAGCGCGGCATGTTCCTCGTGCGCCAGATGGAATTCGCCCTCTTCGACATGCTGATCTACAGCGAAACCGACCCTGCGCGCCTGGCCGGCTGGGCGCAGGTGCTCGACGATGTGCGCCGCGAAGTGGCCGTGGTGCAGCCGCCCGAATACAACCGCTTTGCCAACAGCTTCGGCCACATCTTCGCCGGCGGCTATTCGGCCGGCTACTACAGCTACGCCTGGGCGGAAGTGCTCAGCGCGGATGCCTACGCCGCGTTTGAAGAAAGCGGCGACGTGGCCGAATGCGGCCGCCGCTTCTGGCAGGAAATCCTCGCCGTGGGCGGCTCGCGCAGCGCTGCCGAATCCTTCCGCGCCTTCCGCGGTCGTGCCCCCAGCATAGATGCCCTGCTGCGGCACAGCGGGTTTGATATGCAAGCGGCTTAAGCTTTGATTAGAATCGTATTACCAAACGAAGAAAAGGCTACCTGAAATTTTTCAGGTAGCCTTTTTTCAGGTAGCCTCAATGCCCGTGATGGCAGCCGCCGCTGTGGTGGGACTGCATGGCTTCGGCGGCTTGGGCGTCGGCGTGGTAGCTGGAGCGGACCATGGCGCCGATGGCGGCGTTGGTGAAGCCCATGGCGTAGGCTTCGCACTCGAACTGTTTGAACATGTCGGGGGTAACGTAGCGCAATACGGGCAGGTGGCTGTTGCTGGGCTGGAGGTATTGCCCCACGGTAATCATTTCGATGTTGTTGGCACGCATGTCGCGCATGATTTCGCGCACTTCGTCGTCGGTTTCGCCGAGGCCGACCATGATGCCGGATTTGGTGGGGATGTGGGGCATCATTTCTTTGTAGCGGCGCAGGAGTTCGAGCGAATGCTGGTAGTTGGCGCCGGGGCGGGCTTGTTTATACAGGCGGGGGTGGGTTTCGAGGTTGTGGTTCATCACGTCGGGCGGGGTTTGGGCGAGGATGTCGAGCGCGATGTCGAGGCGGCCGCGGAAGTCGGGCACGAGGATTTCGATTTTGGTGTGCGGGCTGCGTTCGCGGATGGCGGTGATGCAGTCGGCAAAGTGCTGGGCGCCGCCGTCGCGCAGGTCGTCGCGGTCCACCGAGGTGATGACGACGTAGCGCAGGTTCATGGCGGCCACGCTGGAGGCGAGGTGCTGGGGCTCTTCGGCATCGAGCGCGTTGGGGCGGCCGTGGCCGACGTCGCAGAAGGGGCAGCGGCGGGTGCAGATGTCGCCCATGATCATGAAGGTGGCGGTGCCGCGGCTGAAGCATTCGCCGATGTTGGGGCAGGAGGCTTCTTCGCACACGGTGTGCATTTTTTGGTCGCGCAGGATGTTTTTAATTTCGAAGAATTTCTTGCCGGTGGGCAGCGGAGCGCGAATCCAGTCGGGCTTTTTCAGCTTCTGTTCGAGCGGCACGACTTTAATCGGGATGCGGGCGACTTTGGCGGCGCCTTTGTGTTTGACGCCGCGGGCGTTGTCTTGTTTGTTTTCTGTGGTCATGGTTGATACCTTTGCTGTGTTTTTAATGTGATGTGTGGGTTCAGGTAGCCTGCCGGCTCGGGGTAAGGCTACCTGAAAATCCAATCCGCCTGTTTCAGCTGCTTGGCGATTCTATTTTTAGATTCCTGCGGAAACATCGTTTTAGCTTCGCAGAAACTCAGCTTCCTGCGGAAACATCGTTTTCAGGTAGCCTCAGCTGCTGCTGCAAATGAGCGGTCAGCTTGGCGGCCACGTCGTCCACGCTCGGGGCGGGCTGCACGAAGTCGGCGATTTGGGTCATTTCCAGCCCGGCATAGCCGCAGGGATTGATTTGGTGGAAAGGGCTCAAATCCATGTTTACATTGAGCGCGAGGCCGTGATACACGGCGCCGCGTTTGATGCGCAAGCCGAGCGAGGCGATTTTTTTGCCTTCCACATACACGCCGGGGCGTTTCGGGTCGGCGGCGGCGGCGATGCCGTATTCGGCCAGGGTGGCGATGATGCTGTTTTCCAGGCGGCTCACCAAATCGCGCACGCTGATTTTGCGGCGTTTGAAGTCGATGAGGGTGTACACCACGAGCTGGCCGGGGCCGTGGTAGGTGATTTGGCCGCCGCGGTCAATCTGCACCACGGGGATGTTGCTGTGCACCAAGAGGTGCTCGGCTTTGCCGGCCATGCCCTGCGTGAACACGGGCGGATGCTGCACCACCCAGAGCTCGTCTTCGGTGCGCTCGCTGCGGGCGTCGGTGAAGGCTTCCATGGCGTGGAAAATCGGGCTGTATTCGGCCAGACCGAGCGGGATGACTTTCATCACAGCACCACTTTCACCATCGGGTGGGCGGTGAGCGCGAGATAGATGTTATCAAGCTGCTCTTTGCTTTCGGCGTTCAGGGTAACGGTAACGCCCTGGTAGTTGCCTTGACTGCTTTCGCGGTGCTGCAAATCGTGTTCGGCGGTGTCCGGCGCGTGTTTTTGCACGGTTTCCAACACGTTGGCGGCAAATTCGGGGTGTTTGGCGCCCATCACTTTGATGGAAAAACGGCAGGGGAATTCCAGCAGGGTTTCTTGCTTGCTATCGCTCATTTATTTTCTCCAAACGGCTGCGGCATGAGGCGCGGCGGCCGATATATTCAGGCCGGCATTTTACTGGAAAACACCCTGCTTGAACAACACGCGGCGCGGCTTGCGGCATGGGCGAATACCCGTATTTTCCGGCGGGTTATCGCGCTGTTTCCCAAAAGCTGAAGCGGTTGAGGTGCGGCAAAAGCCGCAGGGTTCGTTTGAACTGCGTTGAAGCCCTATTTTCAGGTAGCCTCAAGCCTGTGGCTACCTGAAAAATACCGGGCTTGGCAAAGCAAACATTCCCAGCCGGCTCCAATATGCCGCCTGGTTTCCCGCAGAGTGAAAACCGTTTTTCAGGTAGCCTTCCCGCCCTGCTTCGGCGCTCGTCATAAATAATTTCTATCTTCACAATCGCTTGCCAACCGCCCCGCCCGGTGCTAGAAAAGCGCCCAAAGTCCGCCCGAACGGCGCCCTTGCCCACCCATCCGTTTGGAAGCCAAGCATGCTGAAAAAAGTGTTACTCTTCCTCTGCGCCGCCATCCCCGTCGTCCTCATCATCGGCCTGCTGGCGCCCAAAATCATCGCCCAACCCAAACACGGAGCCCCCGCCATGCCCGACACCGCCTTCGCCACACACCTCGCCGCCCTGCACACCCCGGGCGGCACGCCCGTGCGCACCCTGCTCCGGCCCGGCCGCCCCACGCTGGTGAAATTCTGGGCTAGCTGGTGCCCGCTGTGCCTCAGCGAGCTGCAAAGCACCGCCGAATGGCAGCAATCCGCCGAATTTTCCGGCGAGCACGCCCGCGCCAACCTGATTGCCGTCGCCTCGCCCGGCTTCCTCGGCGAAAAGCCCGAAGCCGAATTCAGAGAATGGTTTGCCAAACTCGACTACCCCGGTTTCCAGGTAGCCCTCGACGACGGCACCCTAGCCAAAACCGCCGGCGTGGGCGTGTATCCCAGCTGGGTGCTGCTCTCCGCCGACGGGCAAATCCTGCGCGTGCACAAAGGCAGCCTGCCGCGCGAACAAGCCCTCGCCCTGCTCGACAACCCCAATGCCGACCTCGCCGCCGCCCCCGTGCAGCCGCACTACGCCGACGCCCAAGGCAGCCCCCGCGCCGCCCGCACCCAAACCATCTATCTGGCCGGCGGCTGTTTCTGGGGCGTGGAAGCCTATATGCAGCACCTGCCCGGCGTGGTGGACGCCGTATCCGGCTATGCCAACGGCCGCACCGCCCATCCCAGCTACGAAGACGTGATCCACGGCAGCGGCCACGCCGAAACCGTGAAAGTAGACTACGACCCCGCGCGCATCAGCCTGGCCGACCTCCTGCGCTACTACTTCCGCGTGATCGACCCCACCTCGCTCAACAAACAAGGCAACGACCGCGGCCGCCAATACCGCATCGGCATCTACTACACCAACCCCGCCGACGCCCCCGTTATCCGCACCGCCCTCCAAGCCGAACAGCGCAAACACAGCCGTCCCCTCGTGGTGGAAGCCCAGCCCCTACAACACTTCTACCCCGCCGAAGCCTACCACCAAGACTACCTGGCCAAAAACCCGCACGGCTACTGCCACATCGACATCCGCCTCGCCGACCAGCCCCTCGAGCCCGCCGAGGGCAGCAGCCCCGCCCCGGCCAAAGGCTTCAACCCCGCCACCTACCGCAAACCCGACGACGCCACCCTGCGCCGTACCCTCACCGACGAGCAATACCGCGTCACCCAGCAAGGCGACACCGAACGCGCCTTCAGCCACCAATACGACCACCTCTTCGAGCCCGGCCTGTACGTTGACATCGTGAGCGGCCAACCCCTCTTCAGCAGCCGCGACAAATTCCAATCCCACTGCGGCTGGCCCAGCTTCACCCGCCCCATCAGCCCCGACGCCGTGACCGAACACGACGACTACAGCTACCACATGCACCGCACCGAAGTGCGCAGCAGCGCTGCCGGCTCCCACCTCGGCCACGTCTTCCCCGACGGCCCCAAAGACCGCGGTGGCCTGCGCTACTGCATCAACGGCGCCAGCCTGCGCTTCATCCCCCAAGCCCAAATGCAGCAGCAAGGCTACGGCAGTTATTTGAAAGATTTGCATTAAGGCAGTAAGTACGCCAGAGCAAAAGGCTACCTGAAAATTTCAGCTTCGCAGAAACTTTGCCGCACGGCGTTTTAACTGCGTTCAAGCTTGTGTTTTCAGGTAGCCTTTATTCATCAGGCAGCCAATGCCAGGCTACCTGAACGCGTTAGCTTCGGCAAAGCTAACACCGCCCAACCCTTTCCCGCTTTGCCTAATATTTTCAGGTAGCCTCAAACAGACGGAAGGCTACCTGAAAACATATCGCGGGCATCAACAAACAAATATCCCACCCAAACGGCAAACCAAACTATTCCAAATCGTTCTCAATTGTTTTCAACACCCTGGCAGGAACCCCGCCCGCCACGCAGTTATCAGGAATATCCTTAGTTACCACTGCACCGGCGGCAATCACCACATTGCTGCCGATGGTAATGCCCGGAAGAATGGTTACATTGCCGCCGATCCAAACATCGTTACCGATAACCACCGGCCGTGCCATACCGAGATTGGCGCGACGGCCTTTAGGCGACAGCGGATGCCCCACGGTGGTAATCAGCGTGTTCGGCCCGATCATCACATGGTCACCAATGCTGACGCGCTCGATATCAAGAATCGTGCCATTGTAGTTCATCAGGAAATGATCACCCACATGGATATTCTTACCGTTGTCACAGTTGAACACGGGCAGGATGTTCGGCGACACGCCTGACGAGCCGAGTAGCTCATGAATGGCCGCTTCGCGCTTATCCTGCTCCAACACACTGATCCCGTTTAATTTCTGACATGCCCGCACCGCATTCAATTTCAAGGCGTTCACTTCCGGATCGGTAAAATCATAAGGCAGCCCCGCCTTCAGTTTTTCCAGTTCGCTCATTGCCATAGCCGACTCCTTCCTTGTTGATCATTAGCCCCACGATTATACGCTTGGCTCATCGGCAGCCAAACAGCTACGGTTTAGAGGCTACCTGAAAAAATTTAGCTTCAACACAATTCAAACAAGCTGGCGAGTGCCTGCTATCTGCAAAGCCAAACGTTTTCAGGTAGCCTTTGCTACTACCACTCCGGTCAAAGGCAACAAAAAAGCAGCAGGGAACCCTTGCTGCTTTTTGCTGCCGACCGCTGCTTAGGCGGTTTCGGCGGCCTCTTCCGCTTCCGCCGCCTGTTCCTGCTGATCGTGAAACTGCATGCGGTAGAGGTCGGCATAGCGGCCGCCGCGCGCGAGCAATTCGGCGTGTTTGCCCTGCTCCATGATGCGGCCTTCGTGCATCACCACGATGTTGTCGGCCTGCTCGATGGTGGAGAGGCGGTGCGCCACCACCAGCGTGGTGCGCTGCTGCATGAGCTTGTCGAGCGCGGATTGCACCAGGCGTTCGGATTTGGTGTCGAGCGCGCTGGTGGCTTCGTCCAAAATCAGGATGGGCGCGTTTTTCAGCAGTGCGCGGGCGATGGCGATGCGCTGGCGCTGGCCGCCGGAAAGTTTGAGGCCGTTCTGCCCGATTTCGGTTTGCAAACCCTGCGGCATGGCGGAGATGAATTCCCAGGCGTTGGCGGCGCGGGCGGCGGCTTCTATGGCGGCGGGGTCGGCATCGAAACGGCCGTAGGCGATGTTCTCGGCCACGGTGCCGTTGAACAGCACCACATCTTGACTCACCAGCGCCATCTGTTCGCGCAATGAGGCCATGCTGTACTCGCGGATGTCGCGCCCGCCGATGCGCACTTCGCCGGCGGTGGGGTCGTAGAAGCGCGGCAGCAAGTTGGCCAGCGTGGTTTTGCCGCAGCCGGAAGCGCCCACCAAGGCCACCACGCTGCCGTTGGGAATGGACAGGCTGATGTTGTCCAAACTGTTGCGGTTGGCGCCTTCGTAGCAGTGGGTTACGCTGCGCAGCTCGATGTCGCCGGTGTCGGCGCTGAGGGTTTCTTTGCCGTTATCGGGCTCAACCGGCTCGTCTAAAAAGCCGAACACGCTCTCGGCGGCAGCCAAGCCACGTTGCAGCGAGGAGGAAATGCCGGTCATGCGTTTGATGGGGTCGAACATCATCAGCATGGCAGAAAGGAAAGACATAAAATCGCCGGCGCTGAAGGAATCGGAAACGGCGCGAGCGGCGGCCAGATAGAGGATAGTGGCCAGGGCGGTGGCAATCATCAGCTGGGTTAGCGCCGTGCTGAAGGAGTTGGCGGCAGTTTGCTTCACGCCGTTGCGGCGCACGTTGATGGTGGTGCTGTCGAAACGGTTTTTCTCGTGTTCCTGCCCACCATATACCTTAATCACGCGCTCGCCGGTGATGCTTTCGCCCAACACCTGCGTCATCTGCCCGGCATATTGCTGGCTTTCGCGCGAAAGCTGGCGCAGCCGCTTGCTCACCTGCCGCACGCACCACGCCAGCACCGGAATCATCACCAGCGTGATAATCGTGAGCTGCCAATCCAGATACAGCAGGAAAAACAAAAGCCCTACCACGGTGATGCCGTCTTTGGCGGTAACGGTAACCACATTAAAGCCCGCTTCGGTAATCTGGCTGGCATCGTTCATAATGCGCGACATAATCCGCCCGCTGCCGTGTTTGCTGTAATAGCCGGCCGGCAGGCTGAGCATCTTGGCAAACATTTCGCGGCGGATTTGCTGCACCAGATGGCCGGATAGGTAGCTGGTGCTGTATTCGTTGATGAAATTGAAAATGCCGCGGATGATAAACAGCCCGATAATCGCCAGCGGCACCCAGCGCATGGCGGCCAGGTTTTTTTCCACAAAGCCTTCGTTAATCAGCGGCTTGAGCAGCCAGGCGAAAATCGGCCCCGTGGCCGCCACCACAATCATGCCGATCACGGCGGCAATAAAAATCCGCAGATAATTTTTCAGGTAGCCAAACAGGCGGCGGTAGAGCGCCCAGCTGCTTTGCGTAGAAGGAGACGACATGCTTATCCCTGCTGGATGAAAGTGCCGAATTGTAAGGCAAAAGCGGCCGGGCAACAATGCAGCCACAGGCAGCTTTACCCGATTTGCCATCCGCCCGCACAGGCCGCCCCGAAGGCTAACTGAAACCCCTGCCCGCCCCAACGATTAACTTTTGACCTACCGCAACACTCCGCTTTTCAGGTAGCCACATTTCCCGCCCAGCAAGCCTTTTAGCCAGCATAAAACAGCAATTTGAGCTACAATACCAGCCCGTTTGTTTCAACCGCGCCGCTTTCCGGCGGGGTATTCATCATCCAATCGTTATCAAGTTAAGGAGCCCAGCATGTTTTCCAAGAGCGTAACCATCAAACAATACGATCCCGAACTGGCCGCCGCCATTGCCGCCGAAGAAGCGCGCCAGCAAGACCATGTGGAACTGATTGCTTCCGAAAACTACGTCAGCTGCGCCGTGATGGAAGCGCAAGGCAGCCAGCTCACCAACAAATACGCCGAAGGCTACCCCGGCAAACGCTACTACGGCGGCTGCGAACACGTAGACGTGGCCGAACAGCTCGCCCTCGACCGCATTAAAAAACTCTTCGGCGCCGCCTATGCCAACGTGCAGCCCCACTCCGGCTCCCAAGCCAACCAAGCCGTGTACACCTCCGTGCTCAAACCCGGCGACACCATCCTCGGCATGAGCCTCGCCCACGGCGGCCACCTCACCCACGGCGCCTCCGTAAACATTTCCGGCAAACTCTATAACGCCATCACCTACGGCCTCGACGAGAACGAAGTGCTCGACTACGCCGAAGTAGAACGCCTCGCCCTCGAACACAAGCCCAAAATGATCGTGGCCGGCGCCTCCGCCTACGCCCTGGAAATCGACTGGGCCCGCTTCCGCGAAATCGCCGACAAAGTGGGCGCCTATCTATTTGTCGACATGGCCCACTACGCCGGCCTGATTGCCGCCGGCGAATACCC
Organism: Eikenella longinqua; assembly: GCF_001648355.1. Classification (GTDB taxonomy): domain Bacteria; phylum Pseudomonadota; class Gammaproteobacteria; order Burkholderiales; family Neisseriaceae; genus Eikenella; species Eikenella longinqua. The sequence goes on from NZ_LXSL01000016.1 coordinate 103,472, forward strand.
CAGCCCCGTGCCCTACGCCGACTTCGTGACCACCACCACCCACAAAACCCTGCGCGGCCCGCGCGGCGGCGTGATTTTGTGCCGCGACACCACCCACGAAAAAGCGCTCAACTCCGCCATTTTCCCCAGCCTGCAAGGCGGCCCGCTGATGCACGTGATTGCCGCCAAAGCCGTGGCCTTCAAAGAAGCCCTCGCGCCCGAGTTTAAAGAATACGCCAAACAGGTGAAAATCAACGCCAAAGCCATGGCGGAAGAATTGGTGAAACGCGGCCTGCGCATCGTGTCCGGCCGCACCGAAAGCCACGTATTCCTCGTAGACCTGCGCCCGAAACACATCACCGGCAAAGCCGCCGAAGCCGCGCTGGGCAAAGCCATGATCACCATCAATAAAAACGCCATCCCCAACGACCCGGAAAAACCCTTCGTTACCTCCGGCATCCGCGTGGGCAGCGCCGCCATCACCACGCGCGGTTTCAAAGAAGCCGATGCCCGCAAGCTCGCCAACCTGGTGGCCGACGTGCTGGAAAAACCGGAAGACGAAGCCACCCTCGCCCGTGTGGCCAAAGAAGTGAAAGCCCTCTGCGACGCCCATCCGGTGTACGGCGCCTAACCGATTGATTGAACAACACCCGGCCGGCTGGAAACAGCCGGCTTTTTTCTTGCCGCATTCACGCCCACACGATTGAGGCTACCTGAAAAATCCAGCCTCGGCGCAAGCAAGCAGCCTTCACCGCACCAAAATAATTTTCAGGTAGCCTCTAAGCCAAACCAAAGGCTACCTGAAAACGGCGAAGCAAGGCTGAGTTTCTGCCAAGCTAAAACGAGCCAGGCAAGCTTCTGCAAAACCGGCACTAAAAATCCAATCCAACTCAATCTATTCAAACAGAAAACATGCCGCCCCATTTTTCAGGTAGCCTCAAGCGCGGTAAGGCTACCTGAAAACCAAGCTTCAACAGAATGAAAACCAACAAAACCAGTTTTCGCAAACCGGATTTATTCATGCCCGGCAAACTCCTCCGCCGCCAACGGCTGCCGCCCGAGCAGCTCGGCGAAGGGGCGGCAGCTGGCACAAGCACCTTGTTGCAGCAGAGCCAAACTGCCCGCGCTAACCATGCCGTTGCTGAACAGATTGGCCAGCGGCAGCACGGGGCGCAGCAGCGGCAGCGCTATCGGCAGGATGCGCGGCGGCGGCTTGCGGTGCAGGGTGGCGAGGTAGGTGGCCAGCGTGAGGGCGCGGCTGCCCGTCATGTTTACTACTGCGCCGTGCGGCAGTCGGCTTGCCGGCAAACCGGCCAAACCCTGCACCACATCGGCAATGTGCACCGGCTGCACAAGGAAACGACCGCCGCCCGGCAGAGGCAGCACAGGCAGGCGGGCAAGGCGGATAAACAGCTCGCAGCTCGCGCCGCCGCGCCCGTACACGAGGGATGGTCGTGCCACCAGCACGCGCATCCCGCCCGCCGCGCCGATTTGGCACACAGCCTCGTCGCCGCGCCCTTTGCTGCCCACAAAAGCCACGGCGTGCGCCGGATGGGCGCCGAGCGCGGAAAGCTGCACCCAATGGCGCACGCCTGCCTGCGCCGCCAACCGGGCCAACAGCGCGGGCGTGCGGTGGTGCACGGTTTCCAGCACCTCGGCATGGCGGCTCATCACGCCGATACAGTTAAACACGGCGTCCATGCCGTGCAGCAGGCGGCGGGCGGCGGCTTCGTTTGGGTGCAGATAGTTGAAATCGCAGCGTGAAGGCGTGTGCACGGTATGGCCGCTTTGGCGCAGCAGATGCGCGGTGCGTTTGCCGATAAAGCCGCTGCCACCGAAGAGGAGGATGTTCATAATAATCTGATATTGTTTGATTTTATTTTTAGCTTCACAGGATATCGCTTTCAGGTAGCCTCCAGCCCGCTCAAGGCTACCTGAAAACTGTGGTAATCCACCCTCTAATCGGCGTATTTCCCAAGATTATTCGACACAAACACCGTGCCCGCAGGCCAATCCTGCACGATGCCGTCGCGGGTCAAGGCCGCAGACTGCCAGCGCCCGTAGGCAAACGCCGCCAGCAACATGACCGCCGACACGCTGACCCATATTGCCGCTGCACGGCGCAGCCCGGCAGATTCTTCCCCGGTCATACCCGCCGCCCACGGCAGCCACAAGGCCGCCAGCCACACCAACACGCCCCAGCCGACCGCCCCGATATCCGAAAACGGGTTAGCGCCCAGCATGAACGGGAATGTAAACAAAGACAACACCATGCAGGCATTCAACGCGTGGCGCGGCTGCCTGCCCTCCAGCATCCGCACCACCGACCACAAATAAAACACATTGGCATAGGCGGCCAACGTGGCCAACTTCCCGGTAAAAATCCCCATCCAGCCGAACACGATGCCCGCCATCAAAACCGCCACGCCCGGCTGCTCGCCAAGCGACGGCAGGCACAGCGACAGCAGATACAGCGCAAGCGACAACATAATCAAGCGTTTTTTGGTATGCATGATTTCCTCCATGACCGGCTTCCATATTTTTCAGGTAGCCTTTGGGCAGCCGGAGTTTACCTGAAAATTACCACAGCACCCATTCCCCGCCCTCGCCCTCTATCACCAGCTCGCTTTCTTGCAGGCCATAGTTTTCGGCGCGGCGGCGGGTTGCCATGCGGCGGATGCCGGCAAGCCAGGCTTGCGGCTGCACGGCGGCTTGTTTGAGCACGGCGTGGTTTGTCTGATCCGGATAGCGGGTGGCGCGGTATTTTTCCACGGGCAGCATATCGCGGCGGCGGATGAGCACGGCGCTCAATTCAACGCTGTCGTCGTAGCTTTGGTATGCGGGGGCGTTGAGCCAGAGGATGTAGTCTGCATTACACAGGATGCGGCTTTGGGCAAGCGGGCTTCGGTATTTGTCGGAATAGATTTTGCCGTCGATTTGCAGCGGTTCGTGCAGTTTGAACGGGGCGCTATATGGCTCAATCGGGCAGGCTTCGGCAAAGGTTTGCGCGGGGTTGGCGTCAAACTCGGCGGCGATTTCGGTGTGTTTGGGCGGCTGCCACAGGCTTTGGATGGTTTTGCCGTAATCGGGATACTGCCCCAAATCTGCGCGTTTCACCGGCGCCTGCCAAACGGTGTGCCCGTTTGCTTGTTGGATAAATTGGATTTGTTCGCCCTGCTCGCCGCTTTGTGCGGGGCGGTAGCCGTAGCGGTAGTCGGCGGGCTTTTCGGCGGGCACGATGGAGAGGATACCGTCTTCGTGGAAGTATTCCTGTATCAGGTAGCCTTGATAAATGAAGCGTTTGGGCGGGCGGTATTCTTTGAGGCTACCTGAAACGAAAGTCAGGCTGTTGTCTTCGGAAATTTCCAGCCCGCCCAGCCATTCGGCGCTGCCATTGCCCGCTTCGGGCAGGGAAGCCGGTGGGGCAATATAGGGAAGCGACGAGGGCAGCATAAAGGCAAACACGGTGCCAACGAGGAAATATTGTTCGCGCTGTTGGGCATTGGCGGCGGCATATTGCCAACGGCCAAAGGCGAACAGGGAAAAGGTGATCACGGCGCATACTTTCGCCCATTTTTTGAAGGCGCGGTTTAAGGCTTCGGGGGTGTTTTCGGTCATCACTGCCAAACGCATCAGCCACAGCGCAGAAAACCACAGCAACGCGCCCCAACCTACCGCGGTAAACTCCGCTCTGTCCCGCATGATCGGCATCAACGGAATAACCAGGCTAAATGAGGAGAAAACCATGAAAAACCAAGAAGCTACTATCGGCTCTTTGCCGCGCAGCAGTTGCACCGCCGTCCACCAATAAAACAAATTGGCATAGCCCGCCAACGCAGGCAGCATCCCCACCGCCATCGCCAGCCAGCCGAAAGCAATACTGGCATACATCACAACCAAGCCAATCTGCCCTCCCAGCACGGGCAAAAACAGGGAAACCACATACAGGGCGAGAGAAAGGGCAAGCAGCCGTTTTTTGCTATCCATCATTTCCTCCATAATTAGCTTTTATCTTTTTCAGGTAGCCCCTACATCGGCTTCAACACCATCAGAAAATACATCACCACCGTGGCGCAGAAAGCCGGATAGCCCAGCAGCTCCCACCAAAACTGATCACGCCGATAGCTCCCCGGCAGCGTCTCCTCCCCCGCCGCCCAAGCCGCAGCCGCCTGCCGTGCCATCTTAATTTGCAGCCACACCACCGGCAGCCAGCAAGCCCCCGCCAACGCATAAAGCCCCAGCGTCCACTTCACCCACAGCCACGCCCCGTCCCAAGTGAGCGGCATGCCCAGATAGTGCAGCATCCACAAGCCCGAGAGCGGCTGGAACACCACCGCCGGCGTGGTAAACCACCAATCCGCCTTCATCACCCACTTCGACACCACCGCCTGCGCCGCCACCGAGCCCGAGCGGTTCGCCCAAAACAGGTAAAACGCCGTGCCGAAGCCCGTGCCCACCATCAGCGTGGCCGAAATAATATGCAAGGTTTTCACAATCAGATAAGCATTCATCATTCACTCCAACTCACTGTTATACAAAAAGAACAACACCGCCAAAATCGGCACATTCTTCACCAGCGGCGCAAACGGATGCGCCCACATTTCCGGCAGCCGCAGCGCCGCAATCAGCGAATAGCCCGCCACCGTGGCCAGCTGCGCCAACCACAGCCGCGCCCGCCAAGCCCGCCACCCCGGCCAAAAACACAACAGCCCGAAACACACATCCAGCAGCGAAGCCCCCGCAAACACCGGCCACAACCAACCCTCCGGCAGCCCCACCGCACGCAGCAGCGCCAGCGATTCCCCCGCCGCGCAACACAGTGGCTGAATCCCGCTCCACAGCCACAACACCCCCAGCGAATACGCCAGATAAGCCGGAGCAGACGGCTTGTTCGGCACGTTTTCCATTTTTCAGGTAGCCTTTCACGAGTTATCTGTATTTTCTAAATTTCTGCATAAAGAGAAATATGGGCTTAAAAATTTAGCGGGCTTAGCCGCATGATTGGTTTGCAAGCTTTCCACTCTCTTTCAGGCTACCTGAAAACCCAAGCGCATTTTCAGGTAGCCCCAATCTTCCAAACCAAAATATTCAGCGGAAAAACTTCTGTATCCCCGCGCCCAGCTTCAGGATTTTCACCATCGTGCCGGTGGAAAGCTTCAGCATCTCGTTGGCCCACACCGTGAGCGTGTCGATGAAGTCGTGGGTTTGGCGGATTTTCTGCTGCGCCGCCTCGTTTTCCTGCGCAAACTCGGGGCTGTCGATGAGCGCTTGCAGAAACTGCCGCGTGGGCTCGATTTCGCGCTGCATGCGCACTTCGGCGATGGTGCGGAACAGCGCCCACACATCGTCGGAAGTGGCGAAATGGTCGCGCCTGTCGCCCATGATGTGCACGGTGTGCACCAGGAGCATGCCCTGCAATTCTTTGATGCTGTTGGAAACATTGGAGCGCGCCATATTCAGCGTTTCGCAAATTTCTTCGGCGTGCATCGGGCGGCCGATGATGTAGAGCAGCGCGTGGATTTGCGCCACGCTGCGGTTTACGCCCCATTTGGAGCCCATCTCGCCCCAATGCAGGATGAATTTTTCTGTGGTGGGATTCAGTTTCATAGTGGGGCGGAGTGTATGCGCGTCTTTTATTTCTGTCAATACAGAAATTAGAAAATAATTTTTCAGGTAGCCTGTTTGCCGTATGCAGGCTACCTGAAAATCTTTCCCCGCCTAAGCTTCGTCGTCAGCGGCCAATTCGATTTGTGTGGCGCCCTGCTCTTTCAGTTGGGCTTGGGCTTCCTGCCAGGCTTGGTCGAGCTGTGCGCAGGCGGTTCCTTCGGCTTTGAGGCCGAACAGCAGGCGGTAGCGGCGCTCGGCGGTGGGGGTGGCGGGCAGGCTGAAGCTGCGGATGCCGGGGTGGCGCTGCTCGATGCTGCTCATCACGGGGCTGACGCGGGATTCGGGCAGGTCGATCCAGGCGCTGATGCTGCGGCGTTCGGTTTGGTGCTGGAGGTGGGCGTAGAGCTGGTCGAGCACCCAGGCGGCCATGGGCTGCGCCATCACGGGGAAGCCGGGCAGGAAGTAGTGTTCGCGGATGGAGAAGCCGGCGATGTTGTTGTAGGGGTTGGGGATGAGGCTGCTGCCTTGGGGGAATTCGGCCATGCGCAGGCGGATGCGGTGGGCGGGGCTGTCGAGGCTGTCGCCGTGTTTGAGGGAGACGGTTTCGATATGGGCGGCGGCTTGGGGGTGCAGCGCCAGCGGCAGGCCGAGGGCTTCTGCGGCGGCTTGGCGGGTGTGGTCGTCGGGGGTGCTGCCGATGCCGCCGGTGATGAAGGTGGGCCGGCCTTCGGCAAAGCTTTGACGCAGGCGGTGTGCGAGGATGGGGCGGTTGTCGGGCAGGTATTGCACGGAATCGAGCTGGAGGCCGCGTTTTTTGAGCAGCTGTTTGAAAAAGGCGAAGTGTTTGTCTTGGCGGCTGCCGTGCAGGATTTCGTCGCCAACAACGATGAGGGAGAAGGTCATGGGGTTCCTCTGGTGTGCAGGCTACCTGAAATTTTGTGTTCTATAGTGGATTAAAATCAGAATGGGACAAGGCAGCGAGCTGCAGACAGTACAAACAGTACGGCAAGGCGAGCCAACGCGGTAGCATTCTGATTTTAATCCACTATATTTTTCAGGTAGCCTCTAGGGATAACAGGCTACCTGAAAAGTTATCTGCATTTTTCAGGTAGCCTTTGCTGCTTAATAGCTGGTGCCCGGCATGGGGCAGTATTGGATGGGCGCGGGGCGGGTGGGGTGCACTTCGCCGCTGGCCTGCGGCAGGATTTCCACCACGGCCACATCGCAGCTGTTTCCGCCGCGCGAATATTGCACTTCGTAGTCTTTGCCGGGCTGCGGGGTGAGGCTGGCGGCAAGTCGGCAGCGATCCACGCGGCCGATCGTTTCCGTGGAAAACGCGCCATCCAACACCAGCGCTTTGCTGGCGGGCACCACGAATTCTTTATACGATTCGCGGAACACCACGCCGGTGTCTTCGTTCACTATATTGCTGCGCTGGGTGGCGGGCATGCCCACGGAAAGGTTGCGGATGCGGCGCGGCAGCCCGCCGGTAAAGCGGGTGTGGCGGCGCCGGCCTTGTTTTTCCGCCCATTGCTTACAGGTGCTGTTTGGAATCATGCGCACCACGTCGCGGCCGTATTGGCCGTAGATGCGCAGGCGCGCCTGGTTTTGCGCGCTATAAGGCACCTCGCGGCGCACGATTTGTGATTTCTGCGACATAAAACAGCCGCTCAAAGCCAAGGCGGCGCAAACAGGCAGCAATAATTTGATTTTCTTCATCAGGCGTTCTCCATTATCAAGGGAAGGGTGAAACTGCTTAAATATAGCGAACCAACTTAACTTTCGCTACGTCGTTAGCTCGCCTTGTATCGAAAGCCAATTTGATTCGCTATAAATGCTTACAGCAAATCCAAAATCTGCCCAGGCGCATCCAGCCGCGCATCGGCCGGCCATTCGTGCACCGGGTCGCTCTCGGCGATGTAGCCCCAGTTGGCCAGCGCCGTGCGCATGCCCGCGTTTTTGCCGGCCACCATATCGCGCTCGGCATCGCCCACATACAGGCAGCGCTCGGGCTCAATGCCGATTTGGCGGCAGGCATAGTGCATGGGCAGCGTGCTGGGCTTGGATTCGGCACAGGTGTCGCCGCTCACCACCACGGCGGGCGGAACGGCAAAGCCCAGCTCGGGCACCAGGCGGCTGGTGAACACATGCGGCTTGTTGGTGATGATGCCCCAGGCAATGCTGCGCCCGGCAAGCTGCTCAATCATGGGGTTGATGCCTTCAAACAACACGGTTTCTTCATGAAAGCAGCGGCCGTATTCGGCCAAGTATTCCTGCCGCCAGCGCGGATGGTCGGGGTGGCCCTTTTCAATGCCGGTGCCCAGTTTAATCAAATAGTTCGCACCGTGGCTGGCCACCGGCCGAATCTGCGCCATCGGCACGGCGGGCAGGCCATTTTTGGCCAGCAGGCGGTTGAGCGCGCCGCCCAAATCCAGCGCCGTATCGGCCAGCGTGCCGTCTAAATCGAACAATACTGCTTGAATCATAAAGTCTCCCAATGTCTCGCCCATATTTTGAACAACATATCGGCATGGCAACTTTTCAGGTAACCTCAACACGCACGCAGGCTACCTGAAAATATCTTTACCGCAGCCGCGAATTATAACGCAGGAATAAAATCCGGTTAAAAAACCGCCGCAAAAAGCCGCCTAATTCCTTGCCTTTTCGGCAAAACCCCGCCACCGCGCCATCTTTACAATTCTCTCCGCCCTACCCCGCCGCGCCCAAGCTGGTACAATGCGCCGCATCCCTTTTCACCCCAGCAAAGGAAACCCCATGCCCCGCAAACCCTTCCGCCTCGCCGCCGCAGCCCTCTTCGCCCTCATCATCGGCACCGCCCAGGCCGGCGGCATCGAAGCCCTGCAAAAATTCAACGCCGACACCGACGGCATCAGCGGCAGCTTCAGCCAAAGCGTGCAAAGCCGCAACCGCACCCGCAGCGCCCAAGGCCGCTTCAGCATTTTGCGCCCCGGCCTTTTCAAATGGGAATACACCAGCCCCTACAAGCAAACCATCGTAGGCGACGGCAGCCACATCTGGCTCTACGACATCGACCTCGCCCAAATCACCAAAACCGCGCAAAACCAAGCCATCGGCGACAGCCCCGCCGCCATCCTTTCCAACAAAGACGCCCTCACCGCCAGCTACACCCTCAAAGAAGACGGCTCCGCAAACGGCATCGACTACGTATTGGCCACCCCCAAGCGCTCCAACGCCGGCTACCAATACATCCGCCTCGGCTTCAAAGGCGACAACCTCGCCGAAATGCGCCTGAAAGACAGCTTCGGCAACCAAACCACCATCAAATTCAACGGCCTGAACACCAAGCCCAACCTCTCGCGCAGCCAATTCCGCTTCACCCCCCCGCAAGGCGTGGACGTACTCACCCAATAAGCCCCGTTTCGCATCGGCAAAGCAAAGGCTACCTGAAAACCCGCCAACTGTTTTCAGGTAGCCTTATTGCACCGCCAAACGGCATAGCTTAACATCCGCCCATTTACCGCCTGCCGAAAGCCACGCCATGCGCGATCCCGAATTCTTCCTCCACTGCTACGCCCCACTACCAATTTCGGACTAAAGGACAAAAGGGATGGTAAAAATCGCTGGAAGCCTTACCATACGCGGCTTTCAGCGATTTTTTGCCAATGTTCGTTAAAAATGCCCTTTTTGCCATAAAAGTACCCTCGTTAAGAACGGCTGTAAAAACGGCCGGCAAAGATATAAATGTTCCGCCTGCCAAAAGTACCTGCCCGTCTCCAAACTCCCTTCTCCCAGCCAACTGTTGCAAGAGTACATCCACGGCAAGCAAACGCTCGCACAATTGGC
>NZ_LXSL01000017.1 GCF_001648355.1 Eikenella longinqua
GGGGCGGGCTTTGCGGGCGGTATCGCACATCGGTTCGTAGCTTATTCTTTGCTGTGTTCCGGCTATGCTGAATGAGGTAGGAGCGGGACAGGCGGCATCGGTGTTGAAGATATTGACCGGGGATAGGGCGATATTGATATTTTGCTGCGGTAAGACGACATCTTGATAGTCGGTAGAGCCTATCGGGGCGCACATCATGCTATTAGGGTTTTGGGCGCAGATATCGGGTTTTTCGGCAGTGCTGCCTTCCTTTTGCGGACGGGTGTCCTGCTGCCCCTGTTGATGCTGGCTGGCAACTTCGGCACGGGTGGGGGCTTGGCTGCTGTTGGCGACCAAATCAGGGCGCTGAATGGTGTTTTGGGTGATGCTGCCGTTATTGTTGATGATGAATTGTGTTTGTTGGGCTTGGTTTGCGCCTTCAGGGGTGTAGGGTTGGGTTAGGAAGGTGTTATCTGCAGGGCTGCCCATGACCATGCTTTGCGTGTTGCCGGGACCGATGACACCGGCGCCCCATAAAGCATTAATCAATTCGGTATGGTTGCGGTTGTTGTCGTTTAAAAGCTGCTCCATCAGGCGAACCATATCGGCTTCTTTAGGCATGATTTCGGCAAGCTGGGGGGCATGGCTTAAATTCCAGTTTTTCAAATCTTGTTCCGTTGCCTTCTCCGCGGTTATGGTAATCCACGAACCGGCTTGCAATCGCGGGCTAATTTCAACGCTGCCCAATCTAAACGGCCAGCTGACGTTATCGTTATTTTTCCGCTGCATTAAAATGCCTTCACGCCAGTATTTATATTGCGAATAATCCGCCTTGCTTACGGGTATTTTCCAGTCAATCCGTTGTTTAGTATCATCATTCTGCTCTCTAATTGTTACCATGGCATAATCTTTGTAATCAGCCGGATTAACCCTGTTAGGTAAATTCTGCGGCTGGTAAGTATTAAATTGCTGCTGGGCTTGTGCCAATGCCTGCTGATACATTTGTTGATTCATCTGCTGCACATCTGAATTTCCCCAGAGGCTATCGGCTACGTTGCCGCCGAAGCCTGTCCAGTCAAACAGTTTAGCGGTGGCACTTGCAACCTTATTCCAATCGCCCTCTTCAAAGCCGCGGCTGTACATTTCAGATACACCTTGCGCTTTCAGGCGGCTTAGATGTTGGTCGGCCACCTGCAAAACATACAACGCGCCGAAACCCTGCGCCAATTTGGACGGGCCGGGCATGGCGGTTTGGGTTTGGATCTGGCCGCGGGCGACGTTGCCGTAATTGTCGTAGAGGTTGACGGGGTTGGTTTTAGTGCCGACTAGGCCGCCGGAGCCGGAGGAAACTCTTGAATATTGATCTATTCTTATAGGTCCACCATTACGCAAGCCCTCAATGCTAGGAACAAATGCCCTACCATTCCCCAACTATAATTGATTGTTCTACCATTAGGGGCTTGCGCAACCGTTTGAAGAGTAGGAGTATTCTGCGGCAGATATGCTGGCACATCCGCCCAAGCTGGAGCAATCAAGCCCAGCCCAAATAGATTAATCGTAACTAATATCAACCTCCTCATAACCTTGCTGCAATATATCCAATCCACGATTAAACCTCTCATCAAACAAATGCCGGTTGGCACGCAATACGGCCAATTGCGCCGGACTCATCATCAAACCTAAATAAAGCGGCTTATCTGCGCTTGGCCGCACGCCCGCAATACCACTATCAAAGCCATCTGCAACCAATGCTCCTACACCCTTAAAAACCGTCATGTAGCCATCATCAACACAATGTACAAACTCAGCCTGCCAATCCATCTTGCTACCCTTTCATTAACAATTTACGTCAGGGCAGCTTAACCAATCCGGGCAGGTTTGGCTAGCTTTTCAGGTAGCCTGTTCATGCGGCCACTTGAAACGGCCGTTTCAACCAGCCCCACCATTTTCAGCACCCCTGCCGCGCTATCGCTTGGCGGATACCTGGCGGAATCGACTGCAAGCAGTCAATTCCGTCAGGCATCTCATCCCTTCCCCGCCGTTTCAGGCAGCCTTATTGCGCCATCGTGCCCTTAGTTTCTGCGTGTGCCATGGTAGGTTTAGCCGGGCTGTCCAAAGTCAGCACGCTGGCACCGCCTTCGCCGCTGTAGCTGCCCTGCGGCAGGTTGTCGGCAGTTTCCTGCCGGGCTTTGTAAGGGTTGTAAATGCCGTTTTCAACGTAGCTCCGGCATTGGGTATCGGGTACGGCCACAGGTGTGGCCTGTTCGGTGTAGCAGGTACAGCCACTATCGCTTTGGATACAGGCGACGGGATAGGGCATGGTTTGGATATTGCGGTTGTGGCCGTTGTAGATGGGAGCTGTCCACGGCTGGCCGTCTATGGCGGGCTGCCAATCTTCGGATTTCAGGTTGTTATCGGGCGGCTGTTGTACGGTAGCCGGTTGTTCGGCATAGCTGCCTGTTGCCGGATATTGGCCATTTGCCTGTTGTGGGTAGTTTTGCGGCTGCTGCTGATATTGTTCGACCTGTTGCGCTTGGGCTTGTTCGGGGTGGATTTTGCGCTGATAGCTTGCCCAAACGTAACTCATCAAATAGCCGACAATCACAATGATAACGGGGAGGGCGTAAACCCACGCGCTGACCGAGCCTTTAAGTTTGGTGTGTTCGCTGGCAGATTTGTACATGCCGAACACGCTTTTTTTCGGCAGAAAGATGCTGTTTTTGGCTTCGGCCACGTCTGCCCGGGCTTCGGGGTTGGCGCAACGCTGCCAGTAGGAGACACGGCGCAGGCCCAGCATGGTGCGGCTGATGTTGCGGTGTTCGCCAATCAGGCTTCTTAGATGGACGTCAATTAACCGCGGGTGTTGCGTAAGCACAAAAATATCAATGCCTTTATGGCGATGCGTTTCCAGAGCTTGGATATAGTCGGGTACTTTCGCCCCGGCAGGCCGCGGGCGAAAGACCCTTTGCGCTTCGTCAATGACGAGTATCGAACCATCGGGCGCCCATTGGTGCCACGTTTCCATGCTTTCGCCTTCGGGTAACCACCTGCTCGAAAGCAATGCTGTGCCGATGGTGTGGATTTCCAACCATGTCGGCTGCATGGATGACGCCTTCCTGCGCCGCTTCGACATCGTACTGCATATGCCTGATTTGCCAGTGCAGCACAAAGCAGGCCTAATTCGCACCCTATCCGGCGGGCGGCTAGATGAAACACAGATTAATGCGTTATCCAAACAAGACGGCCTGACCCCGGCCGTACTGGAACGCGGTTTCAAAGTGGCTGCTGAGCTGGGAGGTAACCGAAAAGCCTTTGCTGGCCATGCCGTTGCCCTATTCAACCAGACACTAAAGGCACAAGGTCGGCGGCCAATCAATCTACCCTCAGCCATACGTGCCGCCTACTCTTTAGACTGGATTGCCTGCGATAGCGACATACATGCTGTCAGCAAAGGCCTAATTACACATAAAAAAGGCCGCATTTGCTGTTACGGTGCGCCCGGAACAGGCAAAACTGCCCGGGCAAACTGGCTCGGCGAGCAGGCCGGACTCCCCATTTTGCTGCGCCAGGGCTCGGATTTGCTCGGATCATACGTCGGCGAAACCGAAAAAAATATCGCCGCCGCTTTCGAACAGGCCAAAGAGCAGGAAATGCTACTGGTGCTGGACGAAGTGGACAGCTTCCTATTCGCCCGCAACGGAGCCGATCGAAGCTGGGAGCGCAGCATGGTCAACGAAATGCTCACCCAGATCGAGCGCTTTGAGGGCCTCTTGATTGTCTCCACCAATCTGATGCACAGCCTCGATCCAGCTGCTCTTCGTCGCTTCGATCTGAAACTGCATTTCGGCTATCTCACCCCGCAACAGGTTATCGATCTAGCACAAGAGCAAGCTTCCCTTCTGGGTTTGCCACCCCTCAGCACAATCGAGCAAGGCTACCTGAAAATCCTAAGCAACCTCACTCCCGGTGACTTTGCCGCTGCCGCCAGAAGGCATCACTTCGCACCATTTGCCAACACAGCTGCTTGGATGGCCGCCCTGCAGAGCGAATGCGCCCTCAAACCCGACGGCATACCGAACCGCATCGGCTTCGTTGCCTAATGTTTGTTTTACTGTCATGCAGGAGCAAGCACCATGCTTAAAGAACCAATCCAACAGGCCGCCGCCTATATCCGCCGTGCCGACGCCCTCATCATTACCGCCGGGGCTGGTATCGGCATCGATTCCGGTCTGCCCGACTTCCGCGGTATCGACGGCTTCTGGCGTGCTTTTCCACCGCTACGCCGTTGGGGCAAAAACTTCCAAAACATGGCCACCCCAGCCCTATTCCGTACCGACCCGCATCTGGCCTGGGGCTTCTATGGCTGGCGGCTCAACAGCTACCGCCAGACCGAGCCGCATCAAGGCTTCCATCTCCTAAAACAATGGGCCGACAGCAAGGAGCACGGTGCCTTCATTTTTACCAGCAATGTGGACGGCCAATTCCAAAAAGCCGGCTTTCCCGACAACCGCATCATAGCCTGCCACGGCAGCATCCACGATTTACAATGCACCGGCCACTGCCATGACCAAACTTGGCCAGCCGACAGCTTCGTGCCGCAGGTAGATGAACAGACCTGCCGACTGCAAAACAGCCTGCCAGTTTGTCCGCAATGTGGTGCTCTCGCTCGCCCCAACATCCTAATGTTTGACGATTGGGAATGGCTGGAAGAACCAACCATGACGCGGCTTCGCCAGTTTAAACAATGGCTACCTGAAATCCGCTGCCCCGTGATCATCGAAATCGGTGCCGGCTCCGCCATCCCCACCGTGCGCCGCTTCTCCGACCGTACCGCCCGCCATCTGCATGCTCCGCTAATCCGCATCAATCCCGATGAAGCTCAAGTCGGCCAAGAACATCATGTTGGGCTGGCGATGGGAGCGTTAGCAGCGCTACGAGAATGTGCTCGTTTTTTATGACGTGGTAAGCAGCAGACACGGCTTCAGAAAAGAGCGATCAAACTAACATTAATTCATATTATTTGATATATAATTTTTCTTACTTATCGAAAGGTTAAAACGATGAAACTTATTTTTTCACGTAAAGGCTTTGATAGTTCGGCTGGTGGTATACCAAGCCCCATCCTACCCGATGGAAGAATGATCTCCCTACCCATACCGGCCAACCCGTACGACAAGAAAACCTTGCATGACGTTTATCTAGACGGCGTTGATATTCATCAAATGGTTGATGATTTATCCGGCGGAAAGGCCCCGGAACACATACATTTAGATCCGGAACTCAGGCGGCATCCACGACAAACACCTTCCGATTGGCGACCTGCATTCGGGCAGGTAAATGCCGCGCAAACCCATTTAAACAACCATCAAGTTGGCATAGGTGATGTTTTCCTATTTTTTGGCTGGTTTAAAGAAGTAGAGCTATCCTCAACAGGACGATGGCAATATAAAAAAACTGCCCCTGATATTCAAGTCATGTTTGGCTGGCTTGAAATTGGAGAAATTTTCAACACCATTAAAGATAGGATGCAAGCACTATCAAAGTATCCTTGGCTTATTGAACACCCACATTTTAATCAAGAAAATTACAAACATCCTAGCAATACAGTTTATCTCGCCAAAGATAAATCAGTATATTCGGATCAATTATCATATGGTGGCGGGATATTCCCATCTTTTTCTCCTGCTTTACAATTAACAAAAACCGGAATGAGCCGCAGTATTTGGCAACTGCCAAAATGGTTCTATCCAGTTGATGGTCATGCCTTGTCATATCATTCAAATCTGGATTGCTGGAAATGCTCCGATGACCCTAAATATATTATACTCCATAGCGCCAAACGAGGGCAAGAATTTATTATTGATAGCGCATACTATCCCCAGTTGGAAAACTGGCTTGCCAGTGTTATCAAAAACCATGCTAGCACTATTAAGGATTCTGAACAATGAAATTAGAACTTAGCAGTAATAATCGCCTTTATACCTACAAAGTTGCCTATGATTCTGGAACTGCTCCAAATCCCGATTTCAATACTTGTACATTAGCTATCTGTAAACCGGCAATACGGCGGACAGCTAAAGTTGGTGATATTATTGTCGGCTTTGATTGCCTTGAAAATCAGGATCGTATCATCTACTGCATGCAGGTTGATGAGGTTTTAACATGGTCAGAATATGTTGCACGTTGTGAGATAGATCAATCCCTAAACGGGAAGATTCCAAAAAATCAAAATGATGCGGGAGACTGCATATGGGTAGAAGAACGATTTGAGAGCTACGAGCCGCTGCCTTCATGGTCTTGGCACGGTCGAGACGAATTTTATTCAGATGTATTAACAGGGAAAAATGTATTATTAGGCAAAAAATTCTGGTATTTCGGCAAAGGAGATAAGTATGAAATTCGCTTACCTGAAAAATTGCTCAATATTATCCCTAACCGCGGGCATCGTTCTAATTCCAATGATGAATATAAAGAGGCATTCATTACTTTCTTTAATATGATCTTGGATAAAGAAAAAATCCCTCTCGGAAAAAACGGCACACCTAAAAATGCTCCAAAAAACCAAACTGAACAGAAAAAATGCTCCTAACTCCCAAGCTATTCTAATGAGAAGAAACAGACTAAACAAAAAGGATTTTCGTGCTTCAACTCGCCTACTTCCAAATGGCCGGCGCCGGCAAAACGCGCAATCAGGATGCCCTATTTGATGGCACGGCAGTAAGGCAAGTACGGCTGCACAAAACTCGTTTGTCCGAAACAGCCGATACTGTTCGGCTGGCGGTCGCCGACGGTGTATTCAACAGCCCGGCCGCACACCTGGCCAGCCGTTTTTGGATGGAAGCCTTTGCTCGCGAAGGCGATGCCGAAGGCCGTTTCCTACGGCGGCTGCACGGCAGCTTTTGTGATCAACTGGCAACTGCATATTTCGGCTCAGCCTCCACCTTTGCTTCGGCAATAGTCGAAGCAAACGGTTTATGCCGTATCTGCAATGTTGGCGATAGCCGCGTTTATCATATATCCGCCAACGGCTGCTGGCGGTAAGTAAGCCATGATCACACCGTATTAGCCGATTTGATTGAACAAGGAGAAGCACAGCCAGGCACAGACTATGCTGGGATTTACTACGCATTGGCACATTGCCTGACAGCGGATTATGAAGAAACCCTTTTTAAAATATACACCGCCTCCTTCACTCTGCTAAGAAACGAAACCGTTCTGGTTTGTTCCGATGGTTTGCACGATGCGCTATCTCATCACCAATTAGAAGAATTGTGGCGTGCTTACCATTCTTTGCCCGATAGGCTGGAAGCCTTACGCCGTACAGTAAAACGGGTTCCCTTTCATGATGACTGTTCGGTGGCAGCATGCCTGCTGCAAGGTTAGTTTCCACCGGTACCGTGTTGCACACCTTTTCCTTGAAGCCTAAAATGGTAACGTCATTCTGTTTTCCCATTTTCAGTGAAAAGGAGCAAATCATGCCTGATATTACTTTACCTCGTGATTGGGTATGCAACGGTAGGGAGTTGAAACCAAGAAGTGGCGGTACATCTAGAGAAACTTGGATTTTCGATGGCAGGGAAATCAAACCCAAAATCGGTGGAACATCAAGGGATACCTGGCTTTTTGATGGTCGGGAGCTAAAACCCAAAATCGGCGGTACTTCCCGTGATGTATGGGTAATTGATCGAGATAAATTAAAACCCAAAATTGGCGGCAGCAGCAAAGATACCTATGATCTAAATGGCGAGCCAATTCTGGTGGCATTTGCCCAATTGATTTTGAAGCTGTGGTGACCCTTTGAAACGATAGTGGCTTGACACTCTTTCGATATAAGGAGAGCAAGCTGCCTGCAGTACAAGTAATGCGGCAAAATACAGCAACAGAGAAAGTTACGTTACGATAAAAGCCGAATCCCATTGGAACAGGATTCGGCTTTATTTATGCAACATCATTATGCGGCCAGAGGCTACCTGAAACATGGCAGCCGCTTAAACTATGCCTTGTATTAGCAGCCGCCTATTGCTGCGCCGTGCCGGTAATCTCCACGGTAACGCGGCGGTCGGGCTGCAGGCAGGCTTTGAGCGCGGCGGTGGCGCGGGTGCCGTGGCAATCGGTGGTCACGGGCTGGCTTTCGCCGGCGCTGGCCACGCTGATGGGGTCTTGCACGCCTTTGCTTTGCAGATAGGCTTTCACGGTTTCGGCGCGACGCAGGCCGAGGTTGTGATTGTATTGCTCGCTGCCCAGGCGGTCGGTGTGGCCGACGAGGGCGATGCTGTCGATCTGGGCTTGGCGGCTGACGAGGTTGGCGGCCAGCTGGTCGAGCGTGGCGCGGCCTTCGGGCAGCAGGTCGCCGACGGCGGATTTGTTGAAGCGGAACAGGGCGTCGGCAGAGAGGTTGATGCGCTCTACCTGCGGCTGCGGTGCGGGCTGGGCAACGGGCGCTTCTTCGGCACACCAGCGGTGGTGCACGTCGCGGGCGAGGGCGGAGCTGGCGAGGCCGGCGATGAGGCTGCCCAGCAGGAGGGTTTTTGCAATTGGGTTCATCTGTTTTCCTTTTGAAGCTACCTGAAAACTGCCATGCGGTTTTTCAGGTAGCCTTTTGATGGGTTGAACGGTTATTTCCAGGTGTACTTGAAGCCGACGCTGCCGCGGTAGCCTTGGCGGCTGGCGCTGCCGAAGTTGTGCTGGTAGCGGGCGTCGCCGTACAGGTAGGCGTTGTTGGACACGGGCAGCTGGCCGCCGATGCCGACTTCGCCCCAGGTGGCGTTGCGTTTTTCGCGCACGTTGTCTTCACCGATGTCCACGCCGTGCGGGTTGATGAAGTCGTGCCACACGTTGGCCACGGCGTAGAAGGTGTTGGTGCGCAGGTTTCTGCTGGGGCCGTTGTAGGCAAGGCGTGCGCCGAGGCGGCCGCGTAGGCTGTGCTGTTTATCCTGGCTCACTTGGCGGATGCCGTCGTTGAAGTCTTTCAGGCCAACGTATTGGTACACCAGCTGCGCCTGCGGCTCGATTAGCCAGCCGCCTTGGTTTTCGGCACGGCTACCGAGGGCGAAGGGGCGGCCGACTTCGGCAGAAAGGGCGGCTGCCCAGCCGTTTTGTTTCACGCTGGCGCTGTCGCGGCCTTGGTATTTGTTGCGCAACCAGCTCAGCTGGCCCACCAAGTCAAGATAGCTGCCGTTGGCGGCATAGTTGGTGTTGCTCAGGCCGAGGCTGACGGCGTCGGTGGTGCCTTTGCCGCTGTAGTGGTCGGCGCTCAGCACACCGTTGACGGCGCGGTAGCGGTCGTAGAAGTCGGTGTCGGCACGGCTGTAGGCCAGGTAGCCGCCAGTGAGGCGGTGGCCGCCTTTGTCGTTGCGGCTAACGGCGAAGTCGTGGCCGATTTGGAAACCGCCCATTTTGGTTTCGAAGTTGAGGCGCTCTTTGCCGTCGCTCTCCAGGCGGCTGCCCAGGATGCGGGTCCAGGTTTGGCCTTTGGCCTGCTCGCCGCAGCGGCCGCAGTCGTCCCAAGCGAGGGTTTGGTTCTCGCCGCGACGCTCATGCAGGGTGCCGAGGGTGTGGTGGCCGATTTCCTGGTTTACCTGCGGCATCAGCACATCGCCGGCCACGGCGGGGGCATAGATGTATGCCGAGGGGTTGGGGGCGTTAGGGTCGGCAAACAGCGTCCAGGCATACACGTTTTTGCCGCCGGCAGTGCTCTTCAACACCAACTGGGCTTGTCCGGCATTAGTAGTATTAGCGGTGCCGGTGAAGATGGCATTGTCGTCGGGCTGGCCTTCTTGCTGGGCGGGTGCGTTGGGCTGCGGCTGTTCAACCGTAACCACATCAGACGAGAACTGCTGGGCCCGGCTGCGGACAATGTTGCCGATGATGCCGTTGGGTGTGCTGACGGTGGTGGTGCCGGTGGCCGTGCCTTTGATGATCAGGTGGTCGGAATCCTGGTCGCTGGCACTGTTCCACAGGGTGTTCACCACCAATTGGCCATTATTGCCGGCGTAGTTGCCGTTTACCGTGATGGTTTTGTAGTTGCCTGCTGCGGCAGTGGCGGGGGCAACGAAGGCAACCGTGCCGGCGTTATCCAAGTTGGTTACGGTGGAGTTGCCGGTGTTGTTCCAGGTGGTGCCGTTGTCGAGCTCCACGGCAGACGTGCCTGCCGCCAGCGACATCGCGCCGTTCAGGGTTGCGCCGTTGGTTACCGTCAGCGAGTTGGTGCCGGATACGGAGTTGAACACGTTGGTGCTGCCGGTTACGGTGCCGCCGTTGATATTGATGGAGTTGCTGCCGCCATTGGCTTGCAGGGCGTTGCCATTCACTTTCACGGTGGCGTTGTTCAGCACGGCTTTGCCGCCGTTGAGCGTTTGCACGCCGGTGCTGCCGGCACCGTTCAGGTTGAGGCTACCTGAAAATTCTACGGTGGCACCGTTCTGCGCGGTGTAGCCGGTTGTGCCGGCCGCGCCGGTGGTGGTGTTCAGGGCGGAAAGCAATTTGGTGGTGTTCACGGGGCTGCTGCCGGCCACCAATTGGTTGTTCAAACCGTAGCTTCTGCCGTCGGCTTTACCGATGGTGACGCCGGTGGCGCTGTCGGCTACGGTGGCCGTGCCTGACAGGCTGCTTTCCGCACCGCCGGACACCAAGGCGACGGTTGAGCCGTTACCGGTCAGATTGAAGGTGCCGTTGTTTACCGTGATATTGGAGGTTTTGCTGGCAGCGGTATCCCGGCCGTTGCTGGCCAAAATAACGGCGTCTTTGCCGGAAGCGGTAACGTTCAGGCTGGCAGCATTAATCGAGCCGCCTTCATCCGCACGGAACAGGGTGGAGTTTTCGGTGGTGATGTCGGTGCTATTGGTTAAGGCTGCCACAGTGGCCGAAGCAGAGCCGCCGTTCACATGGTAGGCAATCTGGTTTTTTGCGCCGGCAGAGTTGTCGAACACGGTTTGCGTACCCGCATTCACGGCCATGACCGAATTGCCGCGTGCGTGCGCACCAATTACGTTGTCGCCTTTCAGCGTCAGCGTGCCGTCGGTCACCACTTCGGCTTTACCTGTGCCGCGACCATCGGCATAAATGCCGTAGTTGCGGGTAACTTGGTTGGCAGAAGCTTCTTCCACCGTGATTTTGCTGCTGGCGGTGTTGGTGATTTTGGCTGTGCGCCCCGCTTCGGCCACCACATTTTCGCCCACGGCATTGGTGCCGGTTACGTTAATTGCGCCGGCATTGGTGATTTTGGCCGCATCGGAGTTTTGCGCCTGGATGCCAACGTTCTGTTTCGGCTGACCACTGGCTACTGTAGCGTTACCTGACACGTTGATCACGCTGTCCGCACCCAAATTTACCGTGGTCGAGGCGTTGCCGTTGCTCACCCTAACAGCAGTTGCACCTTGGGTTTCCTTGCCGATGGTAATGATGCCGTTGTGGTTGACTTGGGCAGCATTTCCAATCACATTGATGCCTGTTTCTGCCGAGGTGTTGGCAATCAATGTAGTAGTAGCAGTTTTACTGTACTGTGCGGTTCGCCCGATATAAATTTCACTACCCTTTTCTCCGATGAATGTGCCATTAGTGCCAGCATATACCCCATCTACACTACTACTTGGCGCATTATTGACACCAACATTAATAACCCCTCCAGTTTTATTAGCAATAACAGCATGATCCTTAACGATAATGCCATAATTAGGATGGGTATAATTAGGAAAAGTGTATCCTGCCACATTAATAATGCCAGAGTTCTCAAATTTTCCTGAGTCCTTGGCAATAACGGTATCTGCTTCAGAATAATATGCATTTCCACCAGGCGTGCTGCCACGGGTATCATATTCCTCACCTGCATAATAACCTCCTGATATAACACCATAA
Organism: Eikenella longinqua; assembly: GCF_001648355.1. Lineage (GTDB taxonomy): Bacteria > Pseudomonadota > Gammaproteobacteria > Burkholderiales > Neisseriaceae > Eikenella > Eikenella longinqua. The sequence continues at coordinate 11,833 of NZ_LXSL01000017.1, forward strand.
TTTTCTGCAACACTGCCTGCCCCACGTACCGTAACACTATTAAAGTGCCCTGATAATGAAGCACCTTCCTCCACCACCGCTTTACCACCATTCTCAGCCAGCATCCCTCCTCCATTTGATTCGAAATTTCCTGAACCAAAACTTACACGATGCTCTAAGATGGCACCATTTTTTAAGGTAGCAGTCGAGCCTGTTCCCGTAGCAGCCATAATCCACCGTTCAGGTGTTGGTTTTAAAGAATCCGGGTGGTTGGTTCCCGTATTATTTTTAGTGAGAATAACCTTTTCCGTAGTAGTTGCCTCGTTATACCGACGGTTGTAGGCTGCTTGTTGTGTTTCCCCATCATTGGCAAATCCCGGTTGGCCGACAGCCGCTTTTAAAGCCTCATTAAAAGCCTGCAAATCAGCAATGCTATTGATGTTATAGCTGGTTCCCAGCAAATTTACCGTTTTAGGAGCCAGCACCCAGAACGTACGGGAGGTACTTGTTTCCCCAATGAGCATTCCTTCAAAATTAATACGATTTTTAGAAACCCATGCTACGGCACCACCATTTTCTGCCTGAACCATACGGGTTTGTTTTGCAGGAAGCTGACTTGGCGGAGTATTGACATTTTTTGAGGGCGCTTGCGTGCTGTCACCCAAGTTGGCAATCAGCATGCTGCCATTACCATTGGCTGTACCCAAACGCATATTGACATAAGCATCATTTCCGGTCGGAACAGAAATGGTTGTATCGCCAACCGTTTGCCCTTGGATATTGTTATAAACATTGACCGTCTGATGACTGCCGCTAGCTGGGTCTATTACCGTAACTGTTGTACCTTGTTGGTTGGAAATAATCCGTTCGCGTGCCAAATCATTTGCTATCCCTGGATCGCTAAAAATATCCTTCGCTGCTTTTGAAATAGTGGATGGACTGTTAGTAGTCAATTGATTGTTCAGGGAGGCAGCGGTTAATGTAACCGTATCGCCGCCGGTAACCAGCACCTGTCCCCTGTTATCATCGTTGGTGGAAACTGTATATATCCCCATATCGCAGCTGCCGCCGCTGGCCACGGTACTGCCGTTGCCGCAAGTAGAAGCCGTCGCCGGCAGGGCGGATACGCCGATGCCCACCACGGCAACAAAAGCCAGCAGTTTGGCAGCCGAGGGGCCGGAAGATTTCTTCCGGCTGGCGCGTTCCAGTTCCGAGCAAACCACCCAAGTGCTTTGTTCTTCAGAATAAACGATGTTATAAATTTTGTTCATTAGATTAATCCCTTGAAGTGAGAAACAAATCTCCGGCGCATTTAAAACCAGGCTTCAAATGCCGTTCCGCAAAATCGAAAAACAATGCAGCTTAACATAACCATACGGCACGCTTGCGGACTTCTGTAAAGAAAAACTGGAAATGATGGGGAAAAGATACAACGCAGCAACACGTCATCTCTTTGTATACATTACTCTAATTTCAATCATATTGACGCCCGCACCTCCTTGAGGCTACCTGAAAAGGCATAGCAGATTGACTCAACTTGCAGCAGCATTACTGCCCCTTGCCACATCGTTCCCATCAAGCTTTATATTTTCAGGTAGCCTGCCCCACCCCGTAAGGCTACCTGAAAAGCCCGAATTCCTGCGCAGCCAAAACCACCCCTTCCCTGTGTTACCATACCGCCCGTTTCCCTCGCTCAAGCAAGAACTCCACACCATGTCCAAACCGCCCAAACACATCCTGCTCGGCATCAGCGGCGGCATTGCCGCCTACAAATCCTGCGAACTGGTGCGCCTGCTGCGCAAGCAGGGGCACAGCGTGAGCGTGGCCATGAGCCGCGCCGCCGCCGAATTCGTCGCCCCGCAAACCTTCCAAGCCCTAAGCGGGCAGAGCGTGTGGACCGACCATTCCGCCGCTGCCGGCAACGGCATGGCGCACATCAACCTCAGCCGCGAGGCCGACGTTTTCCTCATTGCCCCCGCCAGCGCCAACACCCTGGCCAAAATCGCCCACGGCCTGGCCGACAACCTGCTCACCACCCTCGCCGCCGCCCGCGCCTGCCCGCTGGCCGTGGCGCCTGCCATGAACGTGGAAATGTGGCGCAACCCCGCCAACCTGCGCAACATCGCCCAGCTCCAGGCCGACGGCATTACCGTGTTCGGCCCCGCCAGCGGCAGCCAGGCCTGCGGCGAAACCGGCCAAGGCCGCATGCTCGAAGCCGCCGAGCTGGCCGAGCTGCTGCCCGATTTGTGGACGCCCAAGCTGCTTGCCGGCAAACGCGTGCTGCTCACCGCCGGCGCCACCTTCGAAGCCATCGATCCCGTGCGCGGCATCACCAACCTTTCCAGCGGCCGCATGGGCGTGGCGCTGGCGCAGGCCTGCCGCGCCGCCGGGGCGGAAGTGGTGCTGGTGGCAGGGCAGCTTCAGGTAGCCCCGCCCGCCGGGGTGGCCGTGCATCATGCTCACAGCGCGCAAGCCATGCACGACGCCGTGATGCGAGAAGCGTGCGCCTGCGACATCTTCATCGGCGTAGCCGCCGTGGCCGACTACCGCGTGGCCAACCGCAGCGCCGAGAAGCTGAAAAAAGACGGCAGCGGCACACCGCCGACAATCGAGCTGGCCGAAAACCCCGACATCCTCGCCGCCGTGGCGCACCTACCCGATGCGCCTTTCTGCGTAGGTTTTGCCGCCGAAAGCCACCATGTGCTGGAGCACGCCCGCGCCAAACGCCTGCGCAAAGGCGTGCCGCTGATTGTGGCCAACTCGGTGGCCGACGCCATGGGCAGCGCCAGCAATCAGGTCACGCTCATCAGCGGCTCGGGCGAAACCGCGCTGCCGGAAATGGGCAAGCGCGACACCGCCGACGCCATCGTAGCCGAAATCGCCCGCCTGCTCGGCCAGGCCGGCTGAACGCTTGCCCCGCGCCGAACCGTCAAATTTTTCAGGTAGCCTCCCGCCGCACGGGAAGGCTACCTGAAAACCATTCTTGCTACGTCAAACTCATTTTTACCGCATTGCAGCCCATGCTTTCAGACAGCCTGCTTGCAAAATAAGGAAGCAAAGATTAAGGCTACCTGAAAAGTGATTTCCGCTTTTCAGGTAGCCTTTATTCAACAGTTTGCCGCTATAGCAGCGGGCTGGCCAGCCGCACGCAGCGTTCGGCGAAGCGGCGTATCCTCGGGCGCTGCTGCCATTTCTTCAGCTCCACCTCTTCGCAGTTTTTCAGGTAGCCTTCCAGCAGCGCGGCCACAGCGGCCACGCTTTCGGGCGAATACAGCGCCAGGCTCACTTCCAAATTGAGATAAAAGCTGCGCATATCCATGTTTACCGTGCCAAACAGCGCAAAGCGCCCGTCCACCACCACCGCCTTGGTGTGCAGCAGGCCGCCGCCATACATTTTCAGCTTCACCCCCGCATCCAAGAGCGGCTGGTAATACGCGCTGCTGGCATAGCGCACCAGGCGCGAATCGTTGCGCCGCGGCAAAATCAGCACCACTTCCACGCCGCGCTGCGCGGTCATGGTGAGTGTGTTGAGCAGGGCTTCGTCGGGCACAAAATAGGGCGTGCTGATCACCACCCGCTCCTGCGCCACGTTCAGCGCATTGAGCAGCACGTCGTACACCAGCGCCGTGTCGCCGCCGGGGTGCGAGGGCACCACTTGCAGCGTTTCGCGCCCGCTGTCGGCGCCGCGTTCGGGCACGCCGTCGAGATAGCCGCTCAGGTATTCCAGCGTGGCGTTGAGGTTGTGCGCGTTTTCCACCGCCCAATCGCCGTAGAATACCGCCGCCAATTCCTGCGCCGCCACGCCTTCGCAGCGCAGCACCGCGTCCACCCATTCGCCCACGCCCGCGCCCTGCTTAAACAATTTGGGGTCCACCAGGTTGTAGCTGCCGGTGTAGGCGATGCGGTAGTCCACCACCAGGATTTTGCGGTGGTTGCGCAAATCGGCGCGCACCCACAGCGAGCTGATTAAGCCGAACGGCAGCGCGGGAGTGACTTCCACGCCGGCCTCGCGCAACCTGTCCGGCCAATCCGACAGCCAAAAACCCTGGCTGCCCAGCGAATCAGCCAGCAGCTGGCAGCGCACGCCGCGATCGGCCGCGCGCATCAGCGCCTCCAGCACGGCCTCCACCCGCCCGCTGCCTTCCACAATGTAAAACTCCAGCAGGCAGCAATGCTGCGCCGCTTCAATATCCGCAGTGAAGGCCTGCAAAATCGAATCGGTGTCGGCCAACAGGCGTGCGCTGTTGCCGCCGGTGGGCGCGAAGCCCGACTTGCCGCGCACGAAACGCGCGAGCTGGCGGAAGCGCATATCGGGCACCGGCGCGGCTTCGGGCGGCAGGAAGCGGTCGGCAAACTCGTCATGGAAGGCTTGCAGCTCGACCTGCCGCGCCACCCGCGCACGCCCCAGCTTGGATTCGCCGATGAGCAGGTAGGCGCCCACGCCCACGAAGGGGAAGGCAAACAGGAGCGTGAGCCAGGCCAACGCCGCGCCGCTCGAACGGCGCGAATAAATCACGCGCAGGGCGATGGCCAGCGTGAGCAAAAAGTGGGCGGTGAGGAAAATGTTCGACCAACTCATAAGCGTGTTATCCGGTTAGGCAGGCGGCCGCTTGAGGCTACCTGAAATTTAGCAAGCTGCTAGAAATCTCAAAACTATAAGCTGCTTAAGTTACGAAAAATTTTTACGATACGATCGCATCAAAAAAGGCTACCTGAAAAACCAAACCGCAGTTTTTCAGGTAGCCTCTTTATCGTTTGCCGCAGGGCATCAGTTGCCCCGCGCGGTAACATAGGCCGCGAGCTGCCGCAGCCGTTCGGCCCGCTCGCCGAAGCCGGCTAAGGCCTGCTGCGCTTCGGCCACCAGCCGTTCGGCATAGGCGCGGGCGGCGGCCAGGCCCATCAGCCGCACATAGGTGGGTTTGTCGGCTTCTTGGTCTTTGCCGGCGGTTTTGCCCAGCGTGGCGGTGTCGGCTTCGCAGTCGAGCACGTCGTCGATCACTTGGAAGGCGAGGCCGAGCTTGGCGGCGTAGCTGTCCAGTTTGGCCAGCGCGTCTTCACCCAAATCGGGGCAGCTCAAGCCGCCCAGTGCCACGGCGGCGCGGATGAGGGCGCCGGTTTTCAGGCGGTGCATGGTTTCCAATTCGGCCTGTCCGATCTGCCGCCCCACGGATTGCAAATCAATCGCCTGCCCGCCGGCCATGCCGAGGCTGCCGGAGGCGCGCGCCAAGGTGTGCACCATTTCGAGCTGGCGCGCGGCGGGCAATGCGCCGGGGCGGCTGAGCACATCAAAGGCCAGGGTTTGCAGCGCGTCGCCCACCAGCAGGGCGGCGGCTTCGCCGTATTGCACGTGGCAGGTGGGCTTGCCGCGGCGCAGGCTGTCGTTGTCCATGGCGGGCATGTCGTCGTGCACCAGCGAATAGGCATGCACCAGCTCCACGGCGGCCAGCGCGGCTTCGGCGGCGGCTTGGTCTGATTCGCCCAATTCGGCGGCGGCCAGCACCAAAAGCGGGCGCAGGCGTTTGCCGCCGCCGAGCACGGCGTAGCGCATGGCTTCATGCAGGCCTTCGGGCAGGCTGCTTGCGGCGGGCAGCACGCGCTCCAGCACCAGCTCAGTTTGGGCGCGGGCGCGCTGCTGCCATTGTTTCAGCTCACTCATCTTGTTCCAGCACCAGTTCGCGCTCCTGCCCGGCGTCGAGCACTTGCAGTTTTTGTTCCACTTCGGCCAAACGCGCCTGGCAGAAGCGCACCAGCTCGCTGCCTTCCTGATAGGCGGCCAGCGCGTCTTCCAGCGGCATGTCGCTGGCCTGCATGGCTTGGTTGATGGCTTCCAGCCGGCTCACGGCTTCTTCGAAGGTTTTCGGTTTTTTCTTGGTCATAGCGGGTGGTTTTGCGGTTTGATTCAAGGGCGGGATTGTAGCACAGCGGCCGGGCGGGTTCAGGCGGCTCCGACCAGGCAGAGGCTACCTGAAAATCTGCGGCCCCTGCCCGAGCGATGTTTTCAGGTAGCCCCAACGCCGATTTCATACTGACACACCGCCCACTTTCATTTACAATCCCCTCACCCGGCCGGATTGCTACAAGAAATCCGGCTTGCTATTTGCCGGCCCTTGCCGCCTCCAACCGCCATCAAAAGGAAACCCGATGCGTATCCGTCACGCCCTCTTCCCGCTGCTGCTCGCCCTGCCGCTGCCCGCGCTGGCCGCCGAGCTCAACGGCGCCGAGCTGAGCCTGCCCTGGGGCATCCCCTTCGTGCTGATTCTGCTCTCCATCGCCACCGGCCCCCTGTTTTTCGCCCACATCTGGCACCACCACTTCGGCAAAATCACCGCCGGCTGGACGCTCGCCTTCCTCATCCCCTTCACCCTGGTATATGGCTTCTCCACCAGCCTGCACGTGCTCGTGCACGCCCTGGTGGCCGAATACATTCCGTTTATCCTGCTGCTGTGGGCGCTCTACACCATTTCCGGCGGCATCCTGGTGTGGGGCAACCTGCACGGCAGCCCGTGCCTGAACACCGCCCTGCTCGCCATCGGCACGCTGCTGGCCTCCGTGATGGGCACCACCGGCGCCGCCATGCTGATGATCCGCCCCATCCTGAAAGCCAACGACAACCGCAAGCACCGCGTGCATGTGGTGGTGTTTTTCATCTTCCTGGTGGCCAATATCGGCGGCGGCCTCACCCCGCTGGGTGACCCGCCCCTCTTCCTCGGCTTTTTGAAAGGCGTGGATTTCATGTGGACGGTGGAGCACATGCTGCCGCCGGTGCTGATTAGCGCCGCCGTGCTGCTCACCGTGTTCTACTTCCTCGACCGCCACTACTTCGCCCAGGCCGACGAAATCCTTGCCAAAGACCCGAGCCCCGACAGCCCGCCGGAAAAAATCAAGCTCATGGGCAAATGGAACTTCCTGCTCTTGGGCGGCGTGGTGGCAGCCGTGATGATGTCAGGCATTTGGAAGCCCGAACACCCCGGCTTGGAAATCCTCGGCACGCACTACGCCCTGCAAAACCTCGCCCGCGACGTGATTTTGGTGGCGCTGGGCATCACCTCGCTGCTGATCACGCCCAAGCAGGTGCGCGCCGGCAACGAATTCAACTGGGGGCCGATTGCCGAAGTGGGTAAGCTCTTCCTCGGCATTTTCATCACCATCGCCCCCGTGCTCGCCATGCTGCAAGCCGGCGAGAGCGGCCCCTTCGCCCCGCTGATTGCGCTGGTGCACGACGCTGCGGGCAACCCGATCAACACCATGTATTTCTGGATGACCGGCATGCTCTCCGCCTTTTTGGACAACGCGCCCACCTACCTCGTGTTCTTCAACATGGCCGGCGGCGACGCGCAGGCGCTGATGACCGGCCACCTGTTCCACTCGCTTTTGGCCATCTCCATGGGCTCGGTGTTTATGGGCGCACTCAGCTACATCGGCAACGCGCCAAACTTCATGGTGAAGGCTATCGCCGAACAGCGCAAAGTGCCCATGCCCGGCTTCTTCGGCTACATGATGTGGTCGTTCGGCATCCTCGTGCCGCTGTTTATCCTGCACACGCTGATTTTCTTCGTGTGGCAGATTTTCTAAGGGCGCAGTAAGATGAAGGCTACCTGAAAACTATTTTTCAGGTAGCCTTTGATTTTCGGGGAGCGAAAAATGAAGCAATCCGGTTCTTATTCTGACCTTCAGTCTTTTGGTTATGGCTTGGCAATCGTTGCCGTAACCATCGTCTCTATTGCTGCTGTCGTCGCTAATTTCATCTTTACTTGGCACATCCTTGCCGCATTATTGGATACGGCAACTGCGCCTTGAAGCCAAACAAGCAGCAAACCAAACTCCCGCCCCTCCGGAAAACCACCCAAACCACCACGATTAAACCCGTGCCAACCCCAATCCCCATTTTTCAGGTAGCCCCAAAGGCTACCTGAAACCCTGTGCTATCATCCCGAATCCCACACTCATCCCCCGCCCAACCATGCAGCTCACCAAATACCTCCAAGCCCAAGGCATCGGCAGCCGCAAACAATGCCGCCAGCTTATCGAACAAGGCCGCATCGCCATCAACGGCGCCCCCGCCGAACACCCCGCCGCCGAAATCGAGCCCACCCAAGTGCACAGCCTCGCCATCGACGGCGAAGCGCTCGCCGTCATCCCCCTGCCGTATTATTACATCCTGCTGCACAAGCCCGCCGGCTACGAAACCTCCCACAAACCGCGCGACTACCCCAGCATCTTCTCCCTGCTGCCCGATCACCTCCGCGCCACCGGGCCCCAAGCCGTCGGCCGCCTCGACGCCGACACCACCGGCGTACTGCTCCTCACCAACGACGGCGCCTTCAACCACCGCCAAACCTCGCCCAAACAACACGTGGCCAAGCTCTACCGCGCCACCCTCAAACACCCCGCCGGCGAAGAACTGTGCGCCACCCTGCGCCAAGGCGTGCTGCTGCACGACGATAACGAAACCGTGGCCGCCGCCGCAGCCGAGCTCGAAAGCCCGCACAGCCTGCTGCTCACCCTCACCGAAGGCAAATACCACCAAGTCAAACGCATGGTGGCCGCCGCCGGCAACCGAGTGGAAGCCCTGCACCGCCTGCGCTTCGGCGATTGGGATTGCCAAGGCCTGCAACCCGGCGAATGGCGCTTTATCCAGCCCTAGCGCCGCCGTCAGGCAAACCAGCAGGTTGCCCTTCAACCTTCCCATCCGTTCCCAACACAAGCCCGCGGCTTACTGCTTCCCTCCGGCCTGCCGATACTTTTTAGCTTCGCAGAAACTCCGCTGCACGGCGTTTTGACTGCGTTGAAGCTTACGCTTTCAGGCAGCCTTGCCCGCCCCAGCCAAACAAAAGGGCAATCTTTGCTTACTCGAATGCAGGCTGGTTGTCAAGAAACCGCCTAAGATACTGTTCAGATTGGGTTTTACTGCTTGCCCCTGTTGTCGGGGCGTAATATAAGGCTACCTGAACTTTTCAGGTAGCCTCTCTTTTCCAGCAAATTTCCAGCAAATCTACTCGTTCCAAGCCATCGCTTCGATTTTGTGCCCGTCTAAATCGCGCACAAAGCAGCCGTAGTAGGCTTCTCCGTAGTGCGGGCGTTTGCCGGGCGCGCCGTCGGGCTGGGCGCCGTGGGCGAGGGCGGCGGCGTAGAAGGCGTCCACCTGCGCATTGTTTTCCGCCAAAAAGGCGATGTGCACGCCGTTGGCGGTTTGCGCGGGCTGCCCGTCGTGCGGCGCCTGAATCCAGAATTCGGGGAAGGCGCGGCCATAGGCGATGGCGCGGTGTTCGCTCAAATCCAGCACGCGGCGGATGCCCAGCGGGGCGAGCGCGGCATCATAAAAGGCGGCGGCCCGCTCGAATTGATTGGTGCCGAGGGAAACGTGCGACAGGGCGCTTTGCGGTTGGGTCATGGCAGAACTCCTTTTGCGGGTGGGGAATGGCTTATAGCGAACCAACTTAACTTTCGCTACGGCGTTAGCTCGCCTTGCCGTACTCCTCTGTACTGTCTGCGGCTCGCTGCCTGGTATCGAAAGCCAATTTGATTCGCTATAGTGATTTTAAACCATTGGGCATGGCGGATTCCAGAATCCGGCCTGCGGCCAAGCAAAGGGCTACCTGAAAAATGCGCAACGCTTTTGGCTGCGCCCAAACATTTTTCAGGTAGCCGCCAACAGCCGCCGATAGCGCGCCGCATCCTGCGTCGAAAAGCAGCAAAACACCACGCGCGCCACCTGCGGGCATTGCGCCAGCGTGTCGCGCACGGCCTGCACGGCGATTTCCGCCGCCTCGTCTGCGGGATAGCCGTACACGCCGGTGCTGATGCAGGGGAAGGCGATGCTCTTGGCGCCGTGCGCGGCGGCCAGCCGGAGCGAGCGGGCATAGGCCGCGGCCAGCAGCGCCGCTTCTCCGTGCCGCCCGCCGCGCCACACCGAGCCGACGGTGTGCACCACCCATCGCGCGGGCAGGCGGTAGCCCCGGGTGATTTTGGCTTCGCCCGGCAGGCAGCCGCCCAGCGTGCGGCACTCGGCCAAAAGCTGCGGCCCGGCGGCACGGTGTATCGCCCCGTCCACCCCGCCGCCGCCGAGCAGCGAGGAGTTGGCGGCGTTTACGATGGCGTCCACCGCCAGCGTGGTGATGTCGGCTTGGATGGTTTCGAGTGTGGCGGGCATGGCGCTTTCCTTGCTGCTGTGGGGTTGAAGGCTACCTGAAAAATGTTTGGGCGCAGCCAAAAGCGTTGCACATTTTTCAGGTAGCCTAGGCTTCGCCTGCATGATACGCCCGCTCGGCTGCCGACCCAAGAGGCTGGCTGAAATCTGCCGCCGCCGTTTCAGGTACAATACCCGCCGTCTCCCTCCCCGCCTCCCATTGCCGTGCCCTACTGCCAAGTTGCCCTCAACGTGCCGCTCGACAAGCTGCTCACCTACCGCGCCGACCGCATTCCCGCGCCCGGTACGCGCGTGGCCGTGCCCTTTCGCGGCAAAACCGTGGCCGGCATCGCGTGGGGCGCGTGCGCAGCGCCGGAAATCGATCCCGCCAAAATCTTGCCGCTGGCGCAGATGTTTGCAAACGAGCCGCCGCTGCCCGCCGCCTGGCGCGAGCTCATCGAATTCACCGCCCGCTATTATCACCACTCCATCGGCCAAACCGCCTTCACCGCGCTGCCGGCCGGCCTGCGCGAAGCCAAGCCCTGCCCGCTGCCGCCGCCCGAGCCGTGGTTTGCGCTCACTGAATTGGGGCGGCAGCAGCCCACGCCGCCGCCGCGCCACCGCCGCCAGGCCGCGCTGTGGCAGGCCTTGCTGGCCGCGCCCTTGAGCCGGAGCGCCGCCCGCGCCATTGCGCCGCAAGCCGCCGTGCAACTGGCCGCCTGGCAGGCGCAGGGCTGGCTCGCCGCCGAAACGCCCGTTGCCCCCGCCCGCCTGCCGATTCCGCCTTCGCCCGTGCCGCTCAACCCCGGGCAGCAGGCCGCCGCCGATGCGGTGGCGCAGGCGCAGGGCTTCGCCCCCTTCCTGCTGCATGGCATCACCGGCAGCGGCAAAACCGAAACCTATTTCGAAGCCATGGCCGCCGCGCTCTCTGCTGGCAGGCAAGTGCTGTTCCTGCTGCCGGAAATCAGCCTCACGCCGCAGCTCATCGCCCGATTGCAACAGCGTTTTGCCGAGGTGCCCACCGCCGTGCTGCACAGCCAAACCGCCGCCGGCGAGCGCACCCAAGGCTACCTGAAAGCCATGTGCGGGCAAGTCCGCCTGGTGGTGGGCACGCGGCTGGCGGTGTTCACGCCGCTGCCGGATTTGGGGCTGATTGTGGTGGACGAAGAGCACGACGCTTCGTTTAAGCAAGACAGCGAGCTGCGCTACCACGCCCGCGATTTGGCCGTGTGGCGCGCGCGGCAAGCCGGCTGCCCGATTATGCTGGGCAGCGCCACGCCCTCTCTGGAAAGCTGGCACAAAGCGAAAAGCGGTGCCTACCGCCTGCTCAGCCTGCCGCAGCGCGCCCGTGCCGCCGCCCGCCTGCCCGAAATCCGCCTCATCGACATCCGCCGCGAGCCGCTGGATCAAGGCTTCTGCCCCGCCGCCTTCAAGCTCTTGCGGCAAAACCACGCCGCAGGCGGCATGAGCATGGTGTACCTCAACCGACGCGGCTTCGCCCCCACCCTGTTTTGCGGCGACTGCGGCCACACCTTCGGCTGCCCGCACTGCTCGGCCAAGCTGGTGCTGCACCAGCGCGCCCGCCAGCTGCGCTGCCACCACTGCGGCCTGGCCGTGCCCATTCCGAAAAAATGCCCCAGCTGCGGCAACCAAGACCTCACCGCCGTGGGCATCGGCACGCAACGGGTGGAAGAAGCCCTGCGCGCGCAGCTGCCCGAAGCCAAAATCGAGCGTGTGGACAGAGACAGCGTGGCGCGCAAAGGCGACTGGCAGCGGCTCTACCAGCGCATTGCCGAAAACGGCGTGGACATTTTGGTGGGCACGCAGATGCTGGCCAAAGGCCACGATTTCGCCCGCCTGAACCTGGTGCTGGTGCTCAACGCCGACGGCAGCCTTTATAGCGCCGACTTCCGCGCCCCCGAGCGCCTGTTTGCCGAGCTGATGCAGGTGGCCGGGCGTGCCGGACGCGCCGAGCTGCCCGGCCGCGTGTTTATCCAAACCCGCCTGCCCGAGCACCGCGTGTACCAATCCCTCCTGCGGCAAGACTACCCCGCCTTCGCTGAAGCCGAACTGGCCGAGAGAGAAAGTTTCGATATGCCGCCCTTCGCCCACACCGCCGCCGTCCGCGCCGACGCCGCCAATATGGCCGATGCGTTGGAACTCTTGCGCCTGGCCGCCGAGTGGGTGGCTCAGCAAGGGCTACCTGAAAACGAACGCAGTGAGTTTCGCCAAAACGGGGAAAGCGAAGCGGCCGAAGTGCTCTGCCTCGGCCCCGTGCCCATGCTGCTGGCCCGGCTCGCCGGCCGCGAACGCGCGCAGGTGTTCCTCGAAAGCCCCAGCCGCAAAGCCCTGCACCGCCAAGTGTCCCTCTGGCAGCAGGCACTCGCCGCGCTGGCACGGCAGTTTGCCGCCGCCAGATGGTCGGTGGACATCGACCCGCTGGAAATGTGAGCCGCCATAGATGGATGGGCAATACCTGCCGCGCAAAAGGCTACCTGAAAAATAAGCCGCCAAAAGGGCAGGATATTTTTCAGGTAGCCTTTTCATGCCGCTGCAGCTTGGACATTCATGCCCGATATTTGTACTAAAAACCGATAGACATTCCCCCTAAGTATCGGCAAAATGTGGTCTCTTTCGTTTCATCCCGCAACCCAAAAAGGAAACCCCATGAAGAAAACTCTGTTTGCCGCCGCCCTGCTGGCCGCCGTGCTTGCCCCTGCCGCTTCCGCCAAAACCGTGCAGCAGATGCGCAGCGAATTCGTGTCCTCCTGCGTGCAGTCTGCCACTTCCGGCGGCAGCACCCTAAACCGCTCGATGGCCACCACCCTGTGCGGCTGCACCTTCGACGAAACCGCCAAGCAATACCCCGCCGCCCAATGGAAACGCACGCTCGAGCAATACGACCGCACCGGCAACGACCCCGTGTTTGAACGCCGCATGCGCGCCTCCACCGAAACCTGCGTGCGCCGCCACGTGCGCCGCTAATCCCCGCGCATCAAACCAAAGGCTACCTGAATTTATTTTCAGGTAGCCTCAATCTTTCCCGCCACAGCGGATGCTTTCCGCCGTCCTTCCCGCTACAATACGCCCTTTTCGTTTCCCCGCCACATCCCATGAACATCCGCTTCGGCAACACCGCGTTTCTGCCGCACCCGCGCGGCAGCGCCGTAACCATCGGCAACTTCGACGGCGTCCACCTCGGCCACCGCCACATCCTCGAACGCCTGCGCCAAGAAGCCGATGCGCGCGGCCTGGCCGCCGTGGCCATCGTGTTCGAGCCGCAGCCGCAGGAATTTTTCAGCCGGCGGCGCGGCGTGGAACAGCCCTTCCGCCTCAGCCCCCTTCGCGAAAAACTGCGCCTGCTGCGCGATACCGGCTGCCTCGACGCCGTGTGGGTGCTGCGTTTCAACGCCGAGCTCTCCGCCATGCCCGCGCCCGATTTTATCCAAAACCTGCTGTTCGGCCAGCTGAACACCCGCTACCTGCTCATCGGCGACGACTTCCGCTTCGGCGCCGGCCGCCAAGGCGATATCGAGCTCCTGCGCCGCCGCCCCGAAATGCAAACAGAAAGCACCCCCTCCGTGATGGTGCAAGACGTGCGCGCCAGCAGCACCCTGGTGCGCCAAGCCCTGAGCGAAGGCCGCCTCGCCTACGCCGAAAGCCTGCTCGGTCACCGCTATTCGCTCATCGGCCGCGTGAAGCACGGCGCCAAGCTCGGCCGCACTATCGGCAGCCCCACCGCCAATATCCACCTGCCCCCGCACCGCTACCCGCTCGGCGGCGTGTTTGCCGTGGCCGCACACGGCGCATTCGGCAGCCGCCCCGGCGTGGCCAGCTTCGGGCTCAACCCCACCGTGTCCGACCTGCCCACGCAGAAGCTGGAAGTGCACCTCTTTGATTTTGCGGAAAACCTATACGGCCAGCGCCTGCGCATCGACTTCCTGCACAAACTGCGCGACGAGCAAAAATTCCCCGGCCTGCCCGAGCTGCAAGCGCAAATCGCCGCCGATATGGCCGAAGCCCGCGAGTGGCTGGCACGGCATTCGCGTTAAGCCTTCACACCGTTGCAACATCCCAAAAAGGCTACCTGAAAATGTTTCAAACCATTTTTCAGGTAGCCTTTTTGTGTTTTCATCTTTCCCCTTAACATTATCTAGCAAATATTAAGGATGCTTTAACTTTTATATCAGCCATGCTATGCTTTTGGCTCATCTTAATTAACTATAGTGGAGATAATCATGAGAAGCCAAGAAGAAATCCAACAGATGCTGACAGACTGTGGTGCTATAGACTTTTTTGGAACAAAAAAAGAAGTAAAAGAACTTCCTAACATCATACATGATGATGAAATAATTACTTATGCAACATCAGGTTTATTGGATGGAAATACATGGTTGATTGTTTCTACTAATAAGCGAGTCATTTTCTTAGATAAAGGCATGATATTTGGGTTAAAACAAGTAGAAATACCATTAGAAAAAATTAATTCAATAAGCTATAAAAAAGGACTTCTGCTAGGCGAAATTGATATCTGGGACGGTGCTTCTCGTATGGGAATAACTGGCGTCACGAAACAGACACTGGTTCCGTTTGTAAATGCAGTAAATAAGGCTAAGGAAGAATTAGCTAACTTACACTCCCAACCTGTTTCTTCTCATTTATCTACCGCTGATGAGATCTTAAAATTCAAGAATCTGCTGGATCAGGGGATACTGACCCAAGAGGAATTTGATAAAAAGAAAAAAGAATTGCTTGGCTAACGTGTTGCCTGAAACCTTCAAAATTAAAAGGCTACCTGAACTTTTTCAGGTAGCCTTTCCTATGCCCACCAAGCGCCGGCTAATCCACCGCCACGTCCACCGCCTGCGCGCCCAAGCTCTCCAGCGCGGCGGGCGGCACGGCCACCAGGAAGCCGCGTTTGCCGCCGTTGATGTAGAGCGCGGGCAAATCCCAGATGCTGCGTTCGGCATACACCGGCAGCGCGGTTTTGCAGCCGAATGGGCTGGTGCCGCCCACCAGGTAGCCCGTCCATTTATTGGCCTGCTCGGGCGTGGCGGGCTCGATGTGCTTCATGCCGAGGTGGCGGGCGAGCTGGCGGGTGGAGATGTGGCGGTCGCCGTGCATCAGCACGATGAGGCCTTGTTTGTGCTCGTTTTCCAGCACGATGGTTTTGATCACGGCGTGTTCGTCCACGCCGAGGCATTCGGCGGGCTGGGCGGTGCCGCCGTGCTCGATATAGGGATAGAGGTGCGGCTCGTAGGCGATGTGGTGCTCGCGCAGAAAGCGGATGGCGGGGGTAACGGGATAGTGGGGTTTGCTCATGTTGGGCTACCTGAAAATGGAAATTCGCTGGGGAAACAAGGTTTCACGCGCGGCCGCCCCACATGATCACCGCCGCGCCACACAAACACAGGGTGGCGCCCAGCCAGTCGCTCGCCTTGGGCAACACGCCGTCGGCAAAACGCAGCCAAAACAGCGCGGTAACGATATACACCCCGCCGTATGCGGCATAAATCCGCCCGCTGGCGGCCGGATGCAGGGTGAGCAGGTAGGCAAACAGCGACAGGCTCGCGGCGGCAGGCAGCAGCAGCCAGGCGCTTTTGCCCTGCCGCAGCCACAAATAGGGCAGCCAGCAGCCGACGATTTCCGCCAGCGCGGTGAGCAGGAACAGCAGCAGGGTTTTGGCGGTGTGGGGCAGCATGGCGGGGTGTCTGTGGGTGGAGGGTCGGCTTGGCCGAAATGGGTTTCACTGTGTGGAAGCCAACGTTTTCAGGTAGCCTACATCTTGCCCGCAGGCTACCTGAAAGCGCCAGCTTCAACGCAGTTAAAAACCGCCGGCCTATTTGGCAAACGGCAGCCAGCGCCGCGCCAGCACATACATCGCCGCGCCGCCCACGGCCAGCACGGCAAACACGATGCCCTTCTTGCGCGCGTTCGGGCAGAGCCAATACACGCCGAGGCTGAAGCTGAAAAACAGCAGCGACACCGCCCACACCAGCTGCTTATCTTTAAAGCGGTTGAGCGTGTAGCTTTCGGTGAGCATCACATAAAGCTGCCACAGCCCGGCAAAACACATAAAAAACACGCCGGCAGGCAGAAAAATCAGGCCGAGTTCTTGTTGGCTCATGGCGAGGCCTTATCAAACAGAATCAGGCCGGCATTATAACCAAAGCACCGCCTGCTTCCTATGATGATGCCGTTTGCGGGGCATCCGTAGATTTTAGGTAGCCTTTCATCGCGGCAAATCCTCAACAACAAGACAATTTGTCTAAAATAATCTATTCAGAGCAAACTTTTTTGCCGATTTCTAAAAATTTTGTCCAAAAAGCTGCCAATCTGTCAAAAATCGGGTAGTATGCCCCACCTATGCGACAGCGCCTCACCTACCCGCTCCCGTGCCGCCCGCCCAAACGGCCACAAGCCCGATTATTCCGCAGCACGGCCGGCCTGCCGACTTCCCGTATCCCGTTTATTTGATTTCCGAATACAGAAAAGGATTCCCCATGAAAGTGTATTACGACAAAGACGCCGACCTCTCCCTCATCAAAGGCAAAACCGTGGCCATCATCGGCTACGGTTCGCAAGGCCACGCCCACGCCGCCAACCTGAAAGATTCCGGCGTGAACATGGTGGTGGGCCTGCGCCAGGGCGGCTCTTGGAAAAAGGCCGAAGCCGCCGGCTTTGAAGTGCTGCCTGTGGCCGAAGCCACCAAAAAAGCCGACGTGGTGATGATTCTGCTGCCCGATGAAAACCAGCCCGCCGTGTATCGCGCCGAAATCGAGCCGAACCTCAAGCAGGGCGCCGTGCTCGCCTTCGCCCACGGCTTCAACGTACACTACAACCAAATCGTGCCGCGCGAAGATTTAGACGTGGTGATGATTGCCCCCAAAGGCCCCGGCCACACCGTGCGCAGCGAGTTTCTCAAAGGCGGCGGCGTGCCCTCGCTGATTGCCGTGTATCAGGATAAAAGCGGCAAAGCCCGCGACATCGCCCTCTCTTATGCCGCAGCCAACGGCGGCACCAAAGGTGGCGTGATCGAAACCAACTTCCGCGAAGAAACCGAAACCGACCTCTTCGGAGAGCAGGCCGTATTGTGCGGCGGCGTGGTGGAGCTGATCAAAACCGGCTTCGAAACCCTGGTGGAAGCCGGCTACGCGCCCGAAATGGCCTACTTCGAATGCCTGCACGAAATGAAGCTCATCGTGGATTTGATCTACGAAGGCGGCATCGCCAACATGAACTACTCCATTTCCAACAACGCCGAATACGGCGAATACGTTACTGGCGTGGAAGTGATTAACGACCAATCTCGCGAAGCCATGCGCAATGCTTTGAAACGCATCCAAACCGGCGAATACGCCAAAATGTTCATCCTTGAAGGCGCCACCCACTATCCGAGCATGACCGCCCGCCGCCGCCTCACCGCCGACCATCAAATTGAAAAAGTCGGTGCCCAGCTGCGCGGCATGATGCCCTGGATCGCCAAAAACAAACTGGTGGATCAAGATAAAAACTAAGCTTTCTTAAGCAGCAAGCCAACAGGCTACCTGAAAAATATTTTTCAGGTAGCCTGTTTCCTCTTTCTCTTGCTCCACACGCATATCAAGCAAAAAACTCTTTTCTAGAAAACCAGTTATCCGTTTCCGCACCCCAGCCCGCATCCAACCTGCATGAATCCCATTCATCGCCCGATGCCGATTTTTCAGCCCGCCGCCCTTGCCTAAACCCCCGTCGCCCGCTACCGTATCGCCCTTTACCGCCCTTATCCCACCGCCATGCAAAACAACACCCTCAGCTTCGAATTCTTCCCCACCCGTACCCCCGAAGGCCGCGAAAAGCAGAAAATCACCCGCAAGCAGCTCGCCCAATACCAGCCCGAATTCTTCTCCTGCACCTCCGGTGCTGGCGGCACCACCCGCGAAGGCACCATGCAAACCATCCGCGACATCCTCGCCGAAGGCATGGCCGCCGCCCCCCACATCCCCTGCGTGGGCCTCGATGCCGGCGAGCTCACCGAGCTGCTGCAAGAATACAAAAACATGGGCATCCGCCACATGGTCGCCCTGCGCGGCGACATCCCCTCCGGCATGGGCCTGGGCACCACCGGCCTGCACCACGCCAACGAGCTGGTCGAGCTCGTGCGCCGCCAATTCGGCGACTGGTTCCACATCGAAGTGGCCGCCTATCCCGAATACCACCCGCAATCGCGCAGCGCCGAAGACGACATCCAAAGCTTCGTGCGCAAAGTAAAAGCCGGTGCCGATTCCGCCATCACCCAATTCTTCTTCAGCGCCGACGCCTACTTCCGCTTCCTCGACGATGTGCGCGGCCGCGGCGTGGACATCCCCATCGTGCCCGGCATCATGCCGATTGCCAACTTCTCCAAGCTCGCCCGCTTCGCCGATATGTGCGGCGCCGAAATCCCGCGCTGGCTGCGGCTCAAGCTGCAATCCTACGCCGACGACACCGCCTCCATCAAAGCCCTTGGGCTCGATGTGGTAACCGAAATGTGCGCCCGTCTACTGCGCCACGGCGCCCCCGGCCTGCATTTCTACACCCTAAACCAAGCCGGCCTCTCCTCCACCATCTGCCAGCGCTTGGGCTATTGATCGGCCGCTTGCTGGTGCAAACAATAAAGGCTACCTGAAAACTGGATTGCGTTTTTCAGGTAGCCTTTCATCTTGGCCAGATTTGGCCTCACCATGCAGTCCTAAAATTTTGCCTTACCGCAAACCAAGCGCCATCGGGCGCTTATCTACTTTAAGCTGCCTCCTCGCCCGCCAATCATCGGTGTATAATCCCGCCCCTTCTCAAACTATTTTCCCTAGGCAAGTAACCATGTTACGCGCGCTCATCATCGTTTTCGCCTGCCTGGCCGCAGGCGAAGTGTTTTTGCACTTCACCCACCTCAAGCTCCCCGCCAGCATTGCCGGCCTGCTGATTTTGTTCGGCCTGCTCCAAGCCGGCTGGGTGAAAGACACCTGGCTCAAGCCGCTCACCGAATTCCTCATGCAGCACATGATGCTGCTGATGATTCCCGCCTGCGTGGCGCTGATGGACTACTTCTCCATCGTGGTGCTGGATTTTTGGTCGATTGTGTTGGCCACGCTGGCCAGCACCATCCTGGTGCTGCTCTCCAGCGCCAAAACACACGAAATCCTGAGGAAACGGCAATGAAAGAGCTCGCCGCCAACCCCATCGTACTGATTCTGCTCATGCTCGGCGTGTACCGACTCAGCCTGCTCATCCGCCTGCGCAGTGGCAGCCCGCTGGCCAACCCGCTGATGGTGAGCACGGTTTTGGTGATCGGCTACCTGAAACTCTGCGGCATCAGCTACGACACCTTCATGCAAACCGGCCGCATGGTGGGCTTCTGGCTGCAACCGGCCATCGTGTGCCTGGCCGTGCCGATGTATCAGCAATGGCCGCGCATCCGCACGCAATGGCTGCCGATTGCCGCCTCGCAGGTGGTGGGCAGCGTGGTGGGCATCATCACCGGCGTGCTGTTTGCCCACTGGCTGGGCGCGGGGCACGAAGTTACGCAGGCGCTGGCCGCCAAATCCGTTACCATGCCGATTGCGCTGGAAATCACGCATGTGCTGGGCGGCGTGCCCGCCGTTACCGTGGCCGCCGTGCTGCTGGCCGGCCTCACCGGCCAATTTATCGGCTTCTGGCTCCTGCGCCACAGCCACATCCGCAACCGCATTTCCCATTCCATCGCGCAAGGCACCGCCTCGCACGCCATCGGCATCGCCGCCAGCTTGGAAATCAGCGGCCACTTCGCCGCCTACGCCACCCTCGGCCTCATCTTCAACGGTATCCTCACTTCCTTCCTCGCCCCGATTATCGTGCCGCTCTTGGGCGTGTGAGAGGCTACCTGAAAACGGGAGCCGGTATTCATACCCGGCAAGCCATCTCTGCCCGCTGCCACACAAAAGGCTACCTGAAAAACGAAAAACAGTTTTCAGGTAGCCTTTTTGCCGCCCATCAATCCCGCCGCACAAACCCCGCCTGCGCCATACCCAAGCCCCTGCCGATTTGCTATGCTAAGGGCAATCCCATCCCATTCCCCATACAAAGGAGCTCCCCATGTCCTACCGCGCCCCCGTAAACGAACTGCTGTTTTCCCTGCATACCCACGGCAACCTCGCCGACATCATCCAATGGTATGCCGAAAGCGGCATCGACGAAGACACCGCCGCCGCCATCATCGAAGAAGCCGCCAAATTCAGCGAAGAAGTGTTCCTGCCCACCAGCCGCACCGGCGATCTGCACGGCGCGCGCCTGGAAAACGGCAAGGTCGTCACCCATCCAGACCTCGCCGCCGCCTACCAAGCCTTCTGCGAAGCTGGCTGGGCCGGCCTGCGCGCCCCCGCCGAATACGGCGGCCAAGGCCTGCCCGCCATCCTCTCCGCCGTGTGCGAAGAAATGTACTACTGCGGCAACCTCGCCCTCTCCCTCATGCCCATGCTCACCGTGGGCGCGGTGGAAACCATCGCCTGCCACGGCTCCGAAGAGCAGAAGCAAACCTTCCTGCCCAAAATGAGCCAAGGCCTCTGGAGCGGCACCATGAACCTCACCGAGCCCCAGGCCGGCACCGACCTCGCCCAAGTGGCCACCAAAGCCGTGCCGCAGGAAGACGGCAGCTACCGCATCAGCGGCCAGAAAACCTTCATCACCTGGGGCGAACACGAGCTCGCCGAAAACATCATCCACCTCGTGCTCGCCCGCCTGCCCGGCACTACCTCCGGCATCAAAAGCCTCTCCCTGTTTATCGTGCCCAAATACAAGGTCAACCCCGACGGCAGCCTCGGCGCGCGCAACAGCGTGCACGCCACCGCGCTGGAACACAAAATGGGCATCCACGCCAGCCCCACCTGCGTGATGCAGTTCGACGAAGCCGAAGGCTATCTCATCGGCAAAGCCGGGCGCGGCCTCTTATACATGTTTACCATGATGAGCCACGCCCGCCTCGGCGTGGGCATAGAAGGGCACGCCGTGGCCGAAGCCGCCTACCAGCTCGCCCTCGCCTACGCCCACGAGCGCATCCAAGGCAGCGCCCCCGACGGCAGCCCGCTCGCCATCATCCACCACCCCGACGTGGCACGCATGCTCATCCAGCAGAAAGCCACCCTCGCCGCCCAGCGCGCCCTGTATATCCAAGCCGCCGCCGCGCTCGACGCCTCCCACCAACACCCCGACCCCGCCGGCAAAAAAGCCGCCCGCAGCCGGCTCGACTACCTCATCCCCATCGTCAAAGCCTGGTGCAGCGACAACGGCACGGTATTGTCCAACCTCGCCATGCAAGTGTTCGGCGGCGCCGGCTACATCGAAGAAACCGGCGTGGCACAGCTCGTGCGCGACGTGCGCATCACCGCCATTTATGAAGGCACCAACGGCGTGCAAGCCGCCGACCTCGCTCGCAAAACCGTGGCCGACAAAGGCGCCCTCGTGCGCAGCCTGCTTGCCGAAGCCCAGCAAACCGCCAACGAGCTCGCCGCCATCGAGCCCTCTGCCGCCGAGCCGCTAAACCGCGCCCTGGCGCTGGCCGAACGCAGCGTGGCCAGCCTGCTGCAACAGCACGAAGCCAACCACGCCGCCACTGCCGTTCACGCCGACGCCTTCCTCAACCAAACCGCCCTCACCCTCGGCGCCGCCGCCCTAGCCAAAAACTTCCTCGCCGCCCGCAGCCCGGAAAGCGAAGCACGCTTCGGCAGCGAATTCTGCCAAGCCCAGCAGCACATCGCCCGCGCCTACCTCGCCTACGTGCTGCCCCAGGCCTACGCCTGCGCCGAACGCATCGGCGGCAGCGCCGAAACCCTGCTCGCCGTGCCGCTGACCGCGCTGGCTTCGTCTTAAAGCGCACGGCATGGTAAAGGCTACCTGAAAAATTTCAGGTAGCCTTCAACAGCGCACAGCTTGGGTAACGCCTGCAGCTAACTCAAGCTGCGTTTCCTGAAAACAGGCCAAACAAATAATTTATGGAAATCGTTTTAGACGAATGGATGGGCATTAGATGCCAAGAAAGAATTTTCAATATTTCTTCGGAGGCCGAATTATTGTCCATTTTGGAAAAATTAGACACCAACAAGCATACGCTGGCCAATTTAAGCACCGGCAACAGTTATCTGATGGTGGTCGGCGGCAATGGGAAATACGTGGTAACTGGCGAAGAAAACGATGTGCTGTTTAACCTCACGCTTGAAACGGCACCCTCGCCATTGGTGAAATTAAATGCCGGTGGGCAATACGGACTATTCGAGGCAAAATATATCATTCATCGGGAGCTGGCATTCCGTTGTGCCGCTGAATATTTCAAATTAGGGCATATTCCTGCTACCGACCCGGATTTTAACTGGGAAAGAATAGATTAAAACCCATTCTGCACGGCCAGCGGATTGGACAGCAAATGCAGCAAGTTGCTCGAGTGCGAAATCCAACATTGCTATCCTCCTTTGCTGGGTGAGGCCTGCGGCTAACTTAAGCTGCACTTTCAGGTAGCCTCCAAACCAACTATCATCTTTCCGCCCAACCATGAGCCACCCTCCAAACTACCGCAGCAGCAAATCTCGCGCCCAGCGCCTGCCGCGCCACCGTTCCCCCCAAGCGCAGTTGCCCAAATGCCATGACACCGCCGTTCCGCCCAACTATATTTCCGGCTATATTTAGGCCTATACCCGGCGGCGCGGTGGGGTGTGCAAACAGCGCGGCGGCACGGTATATACCGTCTCTTGGATCGGCATGATAGCGATGGCTGCCGCCACGCTGGCGGGCGGCGTGCTGCTGGCCTTCCTGCTGATGGCTCTGCTGATAATAGTCGGCCTTATCCCCGAACTTATCCTGCTGCCGCCCTTCGCTCTGTTTTGGCTGTGGCTCACCGAAAGCTGGTGGTTCGGCCTCACCACGCGCCGCTTCGCCAAAATCACGCCCGGCGAGCTGATTTTGTATGGCGCATTCGGGCGGGTGCGGCAAACCTACAATCGCCAAGCGTGCAGTTTCCGCGGCGGGGTTTACGAGCTCAAAAGCTCCGGGCATCCGCGTTACGTGTTTTTCAAATTGCATGCCCGCCGCCCCGGCCAACGCTTTGCCCGCAGTATTAACCTCAGCCTGTGCGCCAATCCCGGCGCCTTAATCAAAGAGTTGGTGGGCAGCGAATCGTTTATCCTGTGGCCTTACAAAACATAAAGGCTACCTGAAAACGATGTCTTGCGAAGCAAGGCTGAGTTTCTGCGAAGCTAAAGCACCGCTTCAACGAAGTTAAACCGAGCAAAACAAGTTTCTGCGAAGCTAAACCCGCAAACCATTTTTCAGGTAGCCTCAACCCAAGCACCCCATCCCACCCCAACCATCCCGCCATGAAACGCCTCCTCCTCATCTTCGCCCTCCTGCTTTCCCCCGTCCTGCACGCCGCACCGCCCAATCTCATCCTCGCCAAAGAATACAGCGGCCAAAACATTGCCGGCTGGGCCATGAGCGAAAAGCTCGACGGCGTGCGCGCCTATTGGGACGGGCAAAAACTCATCAGCCGCCAAGGCCACCCCTTTTCCCCGCCCGCCGGATTCACTCGCGATTTCCCGCCCTTTCCGCTCGACGGCGAACTCTACAGCCGGCACGGCGCCTTCGAGCAGATTTCCGCCACCGTGCGCCGCAGCGGCAGCGATTGGAGCGGCATCAAACTGCACGTTTTCGACGCCCCGCAAGCCCCCGGCAACCTCTATCAACGCCTCGAACTCGTGCGGCGCCACCTCGCCGCCCACCCCCGCGCCAACATCGCCCTCATCCCGCAAACCCCCGCCCGCAATATCGAGCACGCCCGCCAATTCCTGCGCCAAATCGAAAACCAAGGCGGCGAAGGCGTGATGCTGCGCAACCCCGATACCCCCTACCAAGGCGGCCGCAGCAGCAACCTGCTCAAGCTCAAAAGCGCCCACGACGCCGAATGCACCGTTACCGCCCACCACGAAGGCAAAGGCCGCAACACCGGTCTGCTCGGCGCCGTGTCCTGCCGCAACGAGCTGGGCGAATTCCGCATCGGCTCCGGCTTCAAAGACGCCGACCGCCGCAACCCGCCCCCCATCGGCAGCCGCATCACCTACAAATACCGCGGCTTCACCGCCAAAGGCACCCCCCGCTTCGCCACCTACCTGCGCCGTGCCAACTGAACCCTAAGCCGCCTGCCCGCGCAAAAGGCTACCTGAAAACGATGTCTTGCGAAGCAAGGCTGAGTTTCTGCGAAGCTAAAACGCAAATCTGTTTTCAGGTAGCCTTTCGCCAGCCCGCCGCCGCGTTGCCTAAGCTCCCGCACCAGCCGTTTGCCATGCCATACTGCGCCGTTTCCCTCCGGCTTCGTCTATAATCCCTCCTTCCGTTTACCCCGCAAAGGCTACCTGAAAATGCCCGCCACACGCCTCCTCCCCCTCCTCGCCGCGCTGCTGCTTGCCGCCTGCGGCGCCACCTTCGCCCCGCAGGATTTGCCGCATCTGGCGGCGGGCGAGAGCCGCCGTTTCAAGCTGGAGCGGCTGGACGAAACCGGCGCGGCGGAGCAGGTGTCGCTGCTGGTGGTGCAGGGCGAGGCGGGCGGGCAGTCGCGCTGGATTCAAACCGACGCGTTCGGCGCGCCGCTGGCGCGTTTGCTGGCCACGCCAAGCGGCTGGCGGCGCGACGGTTTCGTGCCGCCGAACCATGCTTCGCAGGCGGTGTTCACGGCGATGTTCCCGCTGTTGGAAAACGGTTTTTCTGACGGCCGGCCGCGCGAACTGGAAAGCGGCGGGGCGAAATGGCGGCTCACGCCTTTGGGAGAGAACGATGAATAAGGCGCGGGCATACCTCGGTCGGCCGGGTTTGGTGTCGGCGTTGGGCAGCGGCGTGGCGGAACATGTGCGCGGCCTGTTGAGGCCGTCTGAAACCAGCCCGCTCACCTTTTCCACCGAATGGGTGAAGGGCAAAAACCGTGCTTTCGGCGCGGTAAACCGGCCGTTGCGCCCGTTTCCAAGCAATCTGCCCGCCGAACACCGCAGCCGCAACAACCAATTGCTGTGGGACGCTTTGGCGCAAATCGAACCGCAAATTCAGGTAGCCCTCAGCCGTTACGGCGCGGGCAGAATCGGCGTGGTCATCGGCACATCGGTGGGCGGTGCGGACGAAAACATCCCGCTGTTCCAACACGTTGCCAACGGTGGCGGCTGGGCGGACATGCCGTTCAAACAGCAGGCGCAACTGCTTTCCTCGCCCGCCGATTTTGCCGCAGCGGCGTACGGCCTGCGGGGCGCGTGCTACGGCGTGTCCACCGCCTGCACTTCCGGCGCGCGCGCCCTCATCAGCGCGGCACGGCTCTTGCGGCTGGGCGTGTGCGACGCGGTGCTGTGCGGCGGCGTGGACACGCTCTCGCCGCTCACCATCAACGGCTTCGCCGCGCTGGAAGTGCTTTCAGACGGCCTCGCCAACCCGTTTTCCAAAAACCGCAACGGCATCAACATCGGCGAAGCCGCCGCCGTGTTCGTGATGACGCGCGAAGGCGGCGGCGATACCCTGCCGCTCTTGGGCTACGGCGCGAGCAGCGATGCGCACCACATGTCTTCCCCACGCCCCGACGGCCTCGGCGCGGCGCAGGCTTTTCAGGTAGCCTTAAACCACGCAGGTTTGCCGCCCGAAAGCATCGGCTGGATTAACCTGCACGGCACCGGCACGCCGCTCAACGACGGCATGGAAAGCCGCGCCGTGGCCGACGTGTTCGGCAGCCATACCGCTGCCACCTCCACCAAACCGCTCACCGGCCACACCCTCGGCGCAGCCGGCGCGCTGGAAGCCGCGTTTTTATGGATCATGGCCAGCCGCCGCGACAACCCCGAAGGCGCATTGCCGCCGCAATTGTGGGACGGCCAGGCCGACCCCGCGCTGCCCCCAATCGCGCTCACAGTTTCAGGTAGCCATTGGCCGCAGGGGCGGCGCATCGGCGCGAGTTCGTCCTTCGCCTTCGGCGGCAACAATAGCGTCCTCATCATCGGAGAAGAACATGCCGCAATGCCCGATTAAACAGCCCGCCGCATTACTGCCGCACAGCGGCCGCATGGTGCTGCTGGATGAAGTTTTATCTTATGATAACAACAGCCTGAACGCCATCTGCACCGTCCGGCCCGACTGCATCCTGCTGCCAGACGGCGCAAACGCCCTGCCCGGCTGGCTCGGCATGGAAATCATGGCGCAGGCCGTGGGCGCATGGGCGGGCGCGCACGCGCTGGACGCCGGCCGCCCCGTGCAGCTCGGCTTCCTGCTCGGCACGCGCAAGCTCACCTTCGCCCAGCCCGACATTCCCGTCGGCATCGTACTCGACGTGCAAATCACCCTGTCCTGGCAAGACAACGCCACCAACATGGGCGTGTTCGACTGCACCCTAACCTGCCGCACCCCACCCCCTAGCCGCCCCGACCTCCCGCCCGGCACCCTGCTGCTCTCCGGCGCGCTCAACGTGTTCAGCCCCACCAGCCGCGAGGCCTTGGACGCGATTTTGGGGCGGTAGCGGAAATACTGCTGCCCTTTATTTTGGATCGGTTGCAGCTGGTGTTTTCAGGTAGCCTGAACGCGATCTGCAGTTAAGTATTTGTAATACATAGCCACCCGAAGGCGACTGGGTGGTATATTCAAACATGGCTTGTTTACCAACTGGAAATGTAAACCCCTTGTTTCTTGCCATAGGAATGAAATGCCGTACTTCCCTTATCAACCACACAAAAAGGTGTTGGTTTTTTATGAACACCAGAAATTTGATGATGTTTACGAGCAACCAGTGCTTTTTTGCCTGTTACAAGGCAGATTATATCTTTGAAATCATATGCTTATTTATCATTACCAGCAGAAATGGATAAATAATCCTGTGCCATTTTAGGTTGGCACACTAAAGCTGCAGACTCTTCCACCAAACGAAACTTATATTGCTATCTTTAGCTTTAATAATCTTAGGAGCTGACGTAGATTAGCAGCTATGCTAGGCTACGAAAATGCAAATAACCAATTGTAAACTAAGTGGGAAAATACAAAAGAAACTGCTCGAGTTTTTGTACTCGAAGTTACCGCCCGTGCTGCTGCCGATATTTTAGGCATACAGCCCAACTCTGCCATCCTGTTCTACCGCAAAATCCGCCAAGTCATCAGCCATCATCTGGCACTGGCGGCCGATGAAATCTTTGACGGTGCCGTCGAACTGGACGAAAGCTATTTCGGCGGACGCCGTAAAGGCAGACGCAGACGTGGTGCGGCAGGCAAGGTAGTGGTATTCGGCATCCTGAAACAGCAGGGACGGGTCTACACCATTGTGGTGGATAACGCTAAGTCTGGAATGTTACTGCCTGTCATCAAAAAGAAAATCATGCCGGACAGCATTGTTTATACCAACAGCCTGAGCAATAACGACAAGCTGGACGAGCAGTTTTATCCATTACCATATCAATCATTCTCAAGGGTTTGCAAAGCATCAGAACCACATTAACGGCATCGCACCCTTTTGGAATCAGGCAAAGCGCGTCGTGTAGAAAACAGTAGCGTTGTTTACAGTATTTCTAGGAGAATACTGAACATGAACATGCACAAAAACACCCGCCTCATCCCGCACCACCGCCAAGCCATCTGGCTGGCATATACACATCAGAAAGAAAGCTTTTCCTCCCTAGCCCGCCGCTACCAGGTCAGCCGCGTTACCATCTACCGCGCACTCAAAGCCGCCAGGGGCAGGCTGCTCAAACCCCAAAACAGTACCAACAAAGGCTCGGCCAACCATGCTTTCGGTGTAGTCTGTTATGAAAACGGGATTGGCCTGAAGTTTACCCGGGTTGCCCGTCTACAGACCGACGGTAAGGGCGGAACGGGCCATTCATACCCTGATGGAGATGTGGCACGAGAAACAGTCGTTCGAGAGTTCGGAACACCGGCAGAAGGAACTGTGCCGCTTCGTCAATTTCTACAACACGGTGAAGCCGCATGCCGGTTTGAACGGCGATACGCCATTTGAGATATTACAGGCTTCATTCTCAACCTATGGTGTAAACGTCGCGGTTGATTTCTATACTGCTACCATACCTCCCTTCAGCCGCCGCAACACATCCTTCACGGCATTTATCCTTGTCTCCACATCTCCCATTTCCGACGTAACCCTCAATTTGTCCGCCCCCGCCAGCCGATATTTTTTATCGCTCTGAATCAGCATAATAATCTCCGTCGGGTCGATTTGGTGGTGTTTGCCGAAGGTTACAGTTACGGCTTCGCCTGTGGCGTCGATGGCGTCTATACCCAATTCTTTTGCGGAGAGCCGCAGGTGGTGGCTTTCGATGAGGGTTTTGACGGGTTGTTCGGGCAGGCCGAAACGGTCCACCAACTCTTCGTGTATGGCGTTGATTTGCTGCACGGTTTCGCAGACGGCGAGGCGTTTGTAGAGGACGAGCCGTTCGTGGATGTCGGGGCAGTAGCTTTCAGGCAGCAGGGCGGGGCTGTGCAGTTTGATTTCGGTGGTGATGCCCAGCGGTGCGTCGAGGTCGGGCTGGCGGCCTTTTTTGAGGTCGCGCACGGCCTGTTTGAGCATTTCCGTATAAAGCGTGAAGCCGACCTGTATCATTTCGCCGGATTGTCCTTCGCCGAGGATTTCGCCTGCGCCGCGGATTTCCAAATCCTGCATGGCGAGGGTGAAGCCTGCGCCGAGTTCGTCTGCCGCCGCGATGGCGTCGAGGCGTTTTTCGGCGTCTTTGGTGATGTATTCGGGCGTGAGCAGGTAGGCGTAGGCTTGGTGGTGGCTGCGGCCGACGCGCCCGCGAAGCTGATGCAGTTGCGCCAGTCCGAATTTGTCGGCGCGGTTGATGATGATGGTGTTGGCGTTGGGGATGTCGATGCCGGTTTCGATGATGGTGGAACAGAGCAACACGTTGAATCTTTGCTGCAAAAAGTCGCGCATCACTTGTTCCAGCTCGCGCTCGCGCAGTTGTCCGTGCGCCACGCCGATGCGGGCTTCGGGCAGCAAGGTTTCCAGCCGCTCGCGCATGTTTTCAATCGTATCCACTTCATTGTGCAGGAAAAACACCTGCCCGCCGCGTTTGAGTTCGCGCAATACGGCTTCGCGCACGCTGCCTTCGCTGAACGGTTTGACAAAGGTTTTCACGGCAAGGCGGCGGCTGGGCGCGGTGGTAATCAGCGAGAAGTCGCGCAGGCCTTCGAGTGCCATGCTGAGCGTGCGCGGAATCGGCGTGGCGGTCATGGTAAGAATATCGACGTTGGCGCGCAGGCGTTTGAGCTGCTCTTTCTGGCGCACGCCGAAGCGGTGTTCTTCGTCAATGATGACCAGTCCTAAGTTTTTGAATTTGATGTCGTCCTGCACCAGTTTGTGCGTGCCGATAACGATATCGACTGTACCGTCTGCCATGCCTTCCAGCGCGGCTTTGGTGGCTTTGCTGTTGTTGAAACGCGAAAGGCTGGCGACTTTGACGGGGAAATCGGCGAAACGGTCGGCGAAGTTTTGCGCGTGCTGCTCGACCAGAAGCGTGGTCGGGGCGAGTACGGCGACCTGTTTGCCGCCCATCACCGCCACAAACGCGGCGCGCAGGGCGACTTCGGTTTTGCCGAAACCCACGTCGCCGCACACCAGCCGGTCCATCGGCTTCGCCTGCGTCAGGTCTTGAATCACGGCGGCAATGGCGGCGGCCTGGTCTTCAGTTTCCTCGTAGCCGAAGCCATCGGCAAACGCCTGATAGTCCAACTCGTTGATTTCAAACTTGTGTCCCGATTGGGCAGCACGTTGGGCGTAGAGGTTGAGCAACTCGGCGGCGGTGTCGCGCGCTTTTTCGGCGGCTTTGCGCTTCGCCTTGTTCCACGCACCGCTGCCGAGCTTGTGCAGGGCGACGTTTTCATGCGCCTGACCGGAGTAGCGGCTGATTAAATGCAGTTGCGAAACAGGCACATAAAGCTGCGCTTCGCCCGCGTATTCGAGCAACATCATTTCGTTGGTTTCGCCGCCCAAATTCATCGTTACCAAGCCCATATACCGCCCGATGCCGTGTTCTTCGTGCACGACGGGGTCGCCGATGTTGATTTCGGCAAGGTCGCGCAACAGGCCGTCCGATACGGCGGCGTGTTTCTTGCGGCGGTTGTGGACGCGGGCGCGGGCGACGTATTGGTAGAGCTCGGATTCGGTGATGACGGCAAGGCGCAGGCTGCTTTCGGGGGTGGGGCTACCTGAAAATTTATCCGCAGCATTTTCAGGTAGCCTTTCAATGTGCAGGCTACTTTTTGTGTTCAGGCCGACTGAAAGTTCGGGCGTAGGTCGGGCATTCAGGCTGCCTGAAAATTCCCCGCCCAGTTTGAACCCTTCCGCCAGCGGCGTTACCGCGATACACAGCGGCGCGGTATCGTCCAGAAACGCCTGCCAGCCCGCCACGGGCTTGGGTTTCAAGCCGTGCTGGGCGAAGAAGCCGAGCATGGTTTCGCGCCGCCCCGCGCTTTCGGCGCACAGCAGAATCCGCCCGTCAAAGGCCGTTTGGAAGCCTTGCAGCGCGGCCAGCGACTGTTCCGACTGGCGGTTCACGGCCACGTTCGGCAGCGCGTAGGGCGAAGCGGTGGTGATGTCCGGCCAAACTTGCGGATAGGCTTTCAGGCTGCCTGAAAAGCGGTCGGCGGGCAGATAGAGAAACTGCGGCGGCAGTGGCGGGTAAGCCACATCGCCCTGCGCCAGCTTGTAGCGCGATTTCACTTCGGCATCAAAACGTGCGGCCTCGGCGTGCACGTCGCCCACGCACACCGCCAGCGCGTCGCCGCCCACATAGTCGAACAGCGTGGCCAGCCCGTCTTCAAAAAACAGCGGCAGGTAATATTCCACGCCCGCGCCGAACTGCCCGCGCCCTACCGCCTGATACACGGCGGCCTCGTTCGGATTGCTTGGGATTTCTTCACGAAAGCGGTTGCGGAAGACTTTCTGCGCGTCCGCATCGGTGGGGAACTCGTGCGCGGGCAGCAGGCGGATTTCCGACACGGGCGCAAGCGTGCGCTGGGTGTCCGTGTCAAACGTTTTGATGCTGTCGATTTCATCGTCAAACAAATCAAGGCGGTAGGGGAAATCCGCCCCCATCGGGAACAAATCCACAATGCCGCCACGCACGGCAAACTCGCCCGCCGCCACCACGTTGGACACGGCCGCATAGCCCGCTTCCACCAGATTGGCGCGCAGTTTGTCCAAATCCAGCCGCTGCCCCGTTTTCAGCCAAAACGTGCGCCCCAGCAGGAACGACGGCGGCGCAAGACGCTGCATGGCCGTGGCCACGGGCGCGAACAGCACGTCCGCCGCGCCGTTTTTGAGCTGCCACAGCACCGACAGCCGCTCCGACACCAAATCCTGATGCGGCGAGAAACGTTCGTAAGGCAGCGTTTCCCAGTCGGGCAGGAACAGCGCGGTGTCCTGCGGGCGGAAAAACTGCCACGCGGTTTGCAGGCGAAGGGCGGTTTCCGCGTCGGGGGTGAGGATGAGTTTGGGCGTTTTTTCAGGCAGATGGTGCGCCAGCAGCATAGGCAGCACGCCGGTGGAAAGATGGAGCCAGCGGGTTTTCTGGCCGGCAGCAGGCAGAGGGAAATTCATGTTGTTCATACAATGGCTTGCGGCAGCCGGAATGGGTTTCGGGCTGCCTAAAAATGGGAAATTGGTTGTGAGGGCGAGATTTTAGCAGATTGGGGCGGGTTGCTGCGGCTGCTGGTGTTTCTGCCAAATGCCTGGCTCCGCTTTCCCCAGCCTGCCTGCAAACCCTTGGCTGAAGCAATTATTTGCCTAGGCAGCAAACCGCGCAGGCAGTACAAGCAGCACAGCAACGCCGTAGGAGGCAATGAAAAGCTTTAACTATAAAGGCTGCCCAGCAATTCGCCGGGCAGCCTGTTTCCTTTTTCAGGTAGCCTCTAGCCTTTCAGCCTGGCATGCAGCTCCTGCACGCTATACACGCCGATTGAGTTCAGGTTTTTCACGCCTTCGCTCATGGCTTCGCCGCCGGCCACGGTGGTGTATTGCGGCACGCGCTGGGTGAGGGCGCTGCGGCGGATGCTGTGGCTGTCAGCCACAGACTGCGGGTTGCTGTCCACGGTGTTCACCACCAGCGCGATTTCGCCGTTTTTAATCGCGTCCACAATATGCGGGCGGCCTTCGGGCACTTTGTTTACCGCCTGCACCACCACACCGTGCTCTTTCAGGTAGCCTGCCGTGCCGCGCGTGGCACACACGCCGTAGCCGAGCAGCTGGAAGTTTTTGGCGGTTTGCACGATGAGCGGCTTGTCTTCCTCGCGCACGGAGAGGAACACTTTGCCGGTGGCAGGCATGCGTTCGCCCGCGCCGAGCTGGGCTTTGAGATAGGCTTCGCCAAATGTTTCGCCTACGCCCATCACTTCGCCGGTGGAGCGCATTTCCGGGCCCAAAATCGTATCCACGCCGGGGAATTTGATGAAGGGGAACACGGCTTCTTTAACGGCATAGAAATCGGGGACGACTTCTTTTTCCACGCCCTGTTCTTTCAGCGAAATGCCTGCCATGCAGCGCGCGCCGACTTTGGCGAGCGACACGCCGGTGGCTTTGGAGACGAAGGGAACGGTGCGGCTGGCGCGCGGGTTCACTTCCAACACGAACACCACGCCGTCCTGCACGGCAAACTGTACGTTCATCAGGCCGACCACGCCCAGCGCGTATGCCATGGCTTTGGTTTGGCGGCGGATTTCGTCTTGGATTTCTTCGCTGAGCGAGTAAGGCGGCAGCGAGCAGCCGGAGTCGCCGGAGTGGATGCCTGCCTGTTCGACGTGCTGCATGATGCCGCCGATAACCACGTCTTTGCCGTCTGAAACGCAGTCCACATCGACTTCAATCGCGTTGTTCAGGAAGAAATCGAGCAACACGGGGCTGTCTTCGGATACCTGCACGGCCTCGCGCATATATTTTTGCAACTGTTCGGCGGAGTGGACGACCTGCATGGCGCGACCACCCAAAACGTAAGACGGGCGCACGACCAGCGGATAGCCGATTTCTTCGGCTTTGACGAGTGCTTCTTCTTCGTTGTGGGCGATGCGGTTGGGCGGTTGGCGCAGACC
Organism: Eikenella longinqua; assembly: GCF_001648355.1. Lineage (GTDB taxonomy): Bacteria > Pseudomonadota > Gammaproteobacteria > Burkholderiales > Neisseriaceae > Eikenella > Eikenella longinqua. Next base: position 45,023 of record NZ_LXSL01000017.1, read on the forward strand.
TAAGTCGTTCAACACTTTTTGGAAGCGTTCGCGGTCTTCGGCAGCATCGATGCTGTCGGCGGACGTGCCGATGATGTTCACGCCGTTTTCAACCAATGCGTTGGCGAGTTTGAGCGGGGTTTGACCGCCGTAATGCACAATCACGCCCCACGGGTTTTCGGTGCGGACGATTTCCAACACGTCTTCCAGCGTCAGCGGCTCGAAATACAGGCGGTCGCTGGTGTCGAAGTCGGTCGATACGGTTTCGGGGTTGCAGTTCACCATAATCGTTTCAAAGCCCGATTCGCGCAGGGCAAGCGCGGCGTGGACGCAGCAGTAGTCAAACTCGATGCCTTGACCGATACGGTTCGGGCCGCCGCCGAGAATCATCACTTTCTTACGGTCGGAAGGACGCGCTTCGCATTCTTCTTCGTAAGTGGAATAGAGGTAGGCGGTTTCGGTAGCGAACTCGGCGGCGCAGGTATCGACGCGTTTATAGACGGGATGCAGGTTCAGCGCGTAGCGGTGTTCGCGCACTTCTTTTTCAGGTAGCCCCAAAAGCTGTGCGATGCGTTTGTCGGAGAAGCCTTTGCGTTTCAGACGACGTAAGGCGGCGAAATCCAAATCTTGCAGGCAGCCTGCACTTACCTGCTGCTCTTCTTTCACCAAGTCTTCGATTTGCGCCAAGAACCAAGGGTCGATGGCGCAGATTTCGTGGATTTCTTCCAGCGTGAAGCCCGCGCGGAACGCGTCGGCAACATAAAGCATACGCTCAGGGCCGGGGTTGGCCAGTTCGCGGCGGATTTCCGCTTTGTCTTCGCTTCTCGGATTGAAGCCGCACAAGCCTGTTTCCAAGCCGCGCAGGGCTTTTTGGAAGCTTTCCTGAATGGTGCGGCCCATCGCCATCACTTCGCCCACCGATTTCATCTGCGTGGTCAGGCGGTCGTCTGCGGCGGGGAATTTTTCAAACGCAAAACGCGGGATTTTGGTTACGACATAATCGATGGAAGGCTCGAACGACGCGGGCGTTCTGCCGCCGGTGATGTCGTTGCGGAGTTCGTCCAGCGTAAAGCCGACCGCCAGTTTCGCCGCCACTTTCGCAATCGGGAAACCCGTCGCTTTGGAAGCCAGCGCGGACGAACGGCTCACGCGCGGGTTCATCTCAATCACAATCATCTCGCCGTTTTCAGGGTTCACCGCAAACTGCACGTTCGAGCCGCCCGTGTCCACGCCGATTTCGCGCAATACCGCTAAGCTTGCGTTGCGCATGATTTGGTATTCTTTGTCCGTCAGCGTTTGCGCCGGCGCAACCGTAATCGAGTCGCCCGTATGCACGCCCATCGGGTCGAAGTTTTCAATCGAGCAGATGATGATGCAGTTGTCGTTCTTATCGCGCACCACTTCCATCTCGTACTCTTTCCAGCCGAGGACGGACTGCTCAATCAGCAGCTCATGCGTGGGCGACGCATCGAAACCGCGTTCGCAAATCGCCAAGAACTCGTCTTTATTGTAGGCAATGCCGCCGCCCGAACCGCCCATCGTGAAAGACGGACGAATCAGCGTCGGAAAGCCGACCTGTTCCTGCGCCGCCAAGGCTTCGTTCATCGTGTGGCAGACAAAAGATTTCGGGCAATGCAAACCGATTTTCTCCATCGCTTCCTTAAAGCGGCCGCGGTCTTCCGCCTTGTCGATCGCGTCTTCCGTCGCGCCGATCAGCTCAACATTGTATTTCGCCAGCACGCCGTTGCGCGCCAAATCCAGCGCACAGTTCAGCGCGGTCTGGCCGCCCATCGTCGGCAGAATCGCATCAGGCCGCTCCTTGGCGATAATCTTCTCCACCGTCTGCCACATAATCGGCTCGATGTAGGTAACATCCGCCATTTCAGGGTCGGTCATGATGGTGGCGGGGTTGGAATTCACCAGAATGACTTTGTAGCCTTCTTCACGCAAAGCCTTGCAGGCCTGTGCGCCCGAATAGTCAAATTCGCAGGCCTGACCGATAACGATAGGGCCGGCGCCGATGATAAGGATGGATTTTAGGTCGGTACGTTTGGGCATATAGCTTACCTTTTAATAAACAATCTATTGATATGACAAATTATATAACTTCGTTAATAACATTCTGAATTAAGGCACGATATTTTTTATCAATAAAATAGCTGTTTTTATATGCACCAGGTGTATCACTATCTCGACCAAAGCTAATTAATTGACGCAGAAAATCATTGGATTTCCTAGTAATTGCTTGGCTAATATTACTTAATAACCTACCTGCATGCTGGACGTCATCACCTATATTATAGCGGTTAAATAACAAATCCTTAATTTCCTCCCTGTCAAAATCTCTATTTTCTGACAATAATATTTCTAAAAATGCTATAAACCTATCAGTTAAATTATTTTGCTTTGAAAGGAAAGCAGCAAGCTTACTTGATAATTCGTTGTTCGTATATTCAGGTATATCAAAAGAGATTAAATCCCAATTACTCTGTTGAATAATATTTTCTTGCTTTTGTATGGCTTTCCGCTTTACATATTCCTCTGCCTCTGGCAAGGGGATAATTTTATTAGGATAAATAAATAGTTTACCATCATCCATAGTAAATGGATTAATTTTAATGCACGTAATATCTAATCCTTTTTCATTCAGCCACAGTACTGCTGAAGCAACATCTGGATGAAATTCTCTTGATACTAAAACAATGCGTTGTTCTTGGTTTAGATGTTCAATTCCTTTTCCAATTTTACCAATGAAGTTTTCAATTTCTGTTTTAGCATTTTTTTGAATAGATTTATTATTTAGATATTCTTGATATATGGTAAAAATATATTCATCACTAAATGCGGAGCAATGAGATGCATATTTGATGGCTTGCCAATCAACATTATTGCCAGAGTTGTCCCTTTTTAGCTCAATAATAACCAAATTAGCATTTATATCTATTGCTAACAAATCTAATCTAATGCCATTCCCAACAACAACTTCTTTCCCAATGATAAGTAATTCTTCACCAAGAATATCAGGATTATTGTCAATCCACTCCTGAATATCATACCTTTCACGCAAATTTAATTCAGCAAATGTTGGGGTGTTAAGTTTCTGCATTGTTTTTTTCGAAATATCAACTTGATACATTATAGTCTCCTTGAGTTTTTAGCAAACCGTAATCAGCATGTAGGCTTCAAAAGCCACTAAATCTTAACTACTACCTGAAAATCAACAAACCTTTTTTAGCTTCGCAAGACATCATTCTAAACTTCGTTGAAGCTAGCGCTTTCAGGTAGCCTCTTTTAATTCTATCCCCGCTTCACCGCTTTCATAATTTCCATAAAATGCGGTTTCAATTCGGCAAACAGCGGGTGTTCTTTGTGTTCCATCATCACTTCGCCCATCAGTTTCAGCCCCACGGCGAAGCGTTGTGCCATTTCGGGGGTGAAGCCTTCGCGCTGCTCCATGCGTTTTACGATGTCGAAAATATTGTCGTGGTTGGGCGCATCGAACACCAGCGGTTCGGCGGAAACGGGGTGGCCGTCTTTGTCAGCAAGGTGTTCGAGGGTAAGGCGGAATTGGTGTTGTTTCATGGGTGCTCCGTCTGCGGGCGGGGAGGGGCTACCTGAAAGCGCTAGCTTCAACGAAGTTTAAAATGTGTCGGCTGGTTTAGCTTTATGCAAACGCCTTGGCGGCGCGAAGGCATATTTTTCAGGTAGCCTTTCCTTTATTTTATTTGGCGTTAGCGGGAAATCCGGCGCACGGTGTAGTCGGTTTCGCCGCGCGCGTCTTCAAACAGGCCGATGTGGTAGCGGTGGGTTTTGCCACAGGCCTGCACGGCCCATTCTTCGCGCACCTGCCAGCGGCCGCGCACTTTGCGGGCTTGCAGGACTTTGCTGCGGATGGATTGGATTTGGCTGCAATTGTGGGCGGCGCGCTCGGCGGTGAGCACGGTGCGGGTAACGTCGTTGCGCAGGATATGGTCGCCGCCGAAAGTGGCGCTTTCGCCGCTGTAGTTTTGGCTGCCGAGGGCGGTGCAGGCGGAAAGAGCGAGGGCGGCGAGGAGGATGCGGAGTTTGGGCATGGGGATTCCTGATGCGGACGGTGTGGGCAAATGCCGCTAATTATACGGCAAACCGCCCGAGTTTTCAGGTAGCCCCAGCAGAGATTGAGGCTACCTGAAAACTCGGGCTGCAACAAAGCAAACACTAAACCGCCGCCAGCCACAGGCTCACAGCAAAGCCGATAAACAGCAGGCCGGTGGCGCCCATGGCCGCCGCGCCCAAACGCCGCCGCCGGCCAAACAGCCGCGCCGCCTTCGCCCCGGCCAGCACCAAAAAATTCAAATAGCTGAAACTGATGGCCTGCAACACCAGCGCCAGCAGCAGGAAGGAAAGCGCGGGGTGCGGATAGGCGGGATCGACAAACTGGATGAAAAACGACAGGAAAAACAAAATCGCCTTTGGATTGGTGAGGCTCAAAAGCAGGGCGCGTTTGAAGATATGGCGCACGGGCTGCGGCGCAGCGGCGGCAGGCAGATCCGGCAAGCTCGGCGGCGGGGCAAACCATTTGCGCGCCGCCCCGCGCAGCATGCCGCAACCGATGTAGGCCAAATAGAGCCCGCCCGCCAGCTTGAGCGCATGAAACAGCGCCGGATACAGCCGCAGCACCGCGCCCGCGCCGAGCACCGTGGCCAGCATCAGCAGCGAATCGCCCAGCAAAATGCCGAACACCGCCCGATACGCCCGCCGCGCCCCGTGCTGCGCCGCCATCGAAAGGCAAAACATGCTGTTGGGGCCCGGAATCAGAATCAGGATAACCGTGCCGATAAAATAAGAAACGGGATTGACGATGCCGAACATAGGTTTTCAGGTAGCCTGTAATGCAAAACGCTGGCAGACATTGTACACGACGGGCTCGGGCAAACGCGGCTTGAGGCTACCTGAAAATATCCATCCGCCCGCCGATATTTTTAACTTCGTTGAAGCTAGCGCTTTCAGGTAGCCTTTCCCCCTAATCGCGCCCATTTGCTTTCCCTATCCCCCGCCACCGCATTTGCCCCCAGCGCCGCCAAAAGCTAAACTCCGCCCATCGCAAATTTTTCCCGCCCCGCCGCCATGTTTTTCATCCTCTCCCCCGCCAAAAACCTCAACGAAACCCAGCCCGCCCCCACCGCCGAACACAGCCAGCCCGCGCTGCTCGAACAATCCACCATCCTCATGGGTAAACTGCGCGAGCTGCCGCCGCAAGACATCGCCGCGCTGATGAGCGTGTCCGACAAAATCGCCCGCCTCAACGCCGAGCGCAACGCCGCCTGGCAGCCCCCCTTCACCCCGCAAAACGCCAAGCAGGCCGTGTATCTGTTTAACGGCGACGTGTATGAAGGCCTCGACGCCGCCAGCCTCAGCCCACCGCAAATTCAATGGCTGCAACGCCATGCCGGCCTGCTCTCCGGCCTCTACGGCCTCCTGCGCCCGCTGGATTTAATCCAGCCCTACCGCCTCGAAATGGGCACCAAGCTCGCCAACCCGCGCGGCAAAGACTTATACGCCTTCTGGGGCAGCCGCATCACCGAGCTTCTGGCCGAACGCATGGCCGAAGCGCACACCCAAGTGCTCATCAACCTCGCCTCGCAGGAATACTTCAAAGCCGTGCAGCCCGCCAAGCTCGGCGGCCGCCTCATCACCCCCGTCTTCCAAGACGAAAAAAACGGCCGCTACAAAATCATCAGCTTCTACGCCAAACGCGCCCGCGGCCTCATGCTGCGCTACGCCGCCGAGCACGCCCTCACCGATCCCGAACAGCTGCTGGATTTCGACAGCGAAGGCTATGCCTTCTGCCCCGCCGCCTCGTCTGACAGCGAATGGGTGTTCCGCCGCGCCGAGCGTTGAAATTGAAACCGGCGCGCATTGAAACCGGCGCGCCCGGCCAGGCCATGATTTTCCGCGTTGCAGAACCCCGCCCTGCTCCGCAAGACATCACTTTCAGGTAGCCCCATGAGCCCGCAACCCACCAAAATCCTCTTCGTCTGCCTCGGCAACATCTGCCGCTCGCCATTGGCCGAATACCTGTGCCGCAGCATGGCCCAAGCGCGCGACCTGCCCGTGGAAACCGCCAGCGCCGGCACCTCCGGCTGGCACGACGGCGAAGGCATGCACTGCGGCAGCCTTGAAATCCTCGACGCCGAAGGCATCGAGAGCCAAGGCTTCGTGAGCCGCCGCCTGCGCAACCAAGACTTCGCCGCCCACGACTACCTCCTCGCCATGGACGACGACAACCTAGCCGAAATGGAGCGCCGCTTCGGCCGCCACCCCGGCAAAATGTTCAACATCACCCGGCTGCTGAGCCCGCGCCGCCACAGCCACGTGCCCGACCCGTGGTACACCGGCAACTTCCGCGAAACCCGCGACATCCTCACCGCCTGCTGCACCGCCCTGCTCGACCGCCTCGCCGCCGGCAAGCCGCTGCTGCCGCCCGAAAAAGGCTAACGCGGCCGCCATCGGCAAAAGGCTACCTGAAAACCATGCCCGCCCAATTTTAACTTCGTTGAAGCTCACACTTTCAGGTAGCCTTTGCCCTTTCCCGCCTTCAAATCGGCATTAAAGCGCCGCCATTGTTTGCTAAAATAACGCCTTTCCATCCACATATCAGGAACCAACATGAGCGCCCCAGACTGGTCGGAAGGCTATGTAAACGACATCAACTACACCTACGGCTACTACACCGAGCTCAACCCCGAGCGCCTCGCCATCCCCTTTTTGAGTGCCGGGCTGGCTGTGCCGCCGGTTGTGCACGCCTGCGAGCTGGGCTTCGGGCAGGGCGTGTCGGCCAACATCCACGCCGCCGCCGGCCGCGCAGCCTGGCACGCCACCGATTTCAACCCCGCCCAAGCCGCCTTCGCGCGCAGCCTGGCCGCCCAATCCGGCGTGGAAAAAGACAAGCTGCTACTGGCTGAGCAAGGCTTTGCCGAATTCTGCGCCCGCGACGACCTGCCCGATTTCGACTTCATCGTCCTGCACGGCATCTGGACGTGGATTTCCGATGAAAACCGCCGCATCATCGTGGATTTCATCCGCCGCAAGCTCACCGCCGGCGGCGTGCTCTACATCAGCTACAACGTGCTGCCCTCCTGGGCGCCGCACCTGCCGGTTCGCCATATCCTGCAACAGCATAGCGACCATTTAGGCACGGGCAGCCGCAGCGAGCGCATCAGCCAGGCCCTCGATTTCGGCAGCGAGCTGCTCAAACACAGCCCCCACCTGGTGAAAAACGCGCCCGACCTGCCCCAGCGCCTGCAAAAGCTGAAAACCCACTCCCCCGGCTACATCGCCCACGAATACCTCAACCGCGACTGGCAGCCCATGTATTTCTCGCAAATGGAAGAATGGCTCGGCAGCGCCAAGCTCTCCTACGCCTGCTCCGCCCGCCATGTTGAAGACCTCACGTTCTGCCTGTTTGACGACGAACAGCAGGCTTTTGTGAACAGCATCAAAAATCCTTCCTTCGCCCAAACCGTGAAAGACTACCTCACCAACCGCCAGTTCCGCTGCGATTATTGGGTGAAAGGCGGCCGCCGCGCCGGCCTCTCGGAGCAGACGCGCACATGGGACGCGCTCAACGTGATCCTGCTCACCGAGCGCGCCGAATTCAATCCCGCCGTGGCCTTCCTGCGCACGGTAAACGTGATTCCCGACATCTACGACCCCCTGCTCAATCTGCTCGCCGACAACGCCGTGCACAACGTGGGCGAACTGCGGCAGGCGCTGGCCGGCAAAATCGATTCTTTGCAGCTTTATTCCGCGCTGGCCGTCTTGTTTGCCAAAAACGACCTGGCCGTGTGCACCGATGTTGAGCATATCGAGCGGCAGCGCCCCTACTGCCTCCGCCTCAACCGCCACGCCCTCTCCAACGACGAGGCCGACAGCCCGCTGGGCTGGCTGGCCAGCCCCGTGATTGGCGGCGGCATCGAACTGCCTTATCTCGACCGCCTGTTCCTGCGCTTCCGTGCCGAAGGCCTGCCGCCGGAAGAATGGGACGCACTGGCCTGGCAAGCCTTGCAGCGGCAGGGGCAAACCCTGGTTATCGAAGGCAAAGGGCTGCAAGGCGAACAGGAAAACCTGGCCGAAATCGCCCGCCAGAAAGCCGGCTTCCTGCGCCACCGCCTGCGGCTGCTGCATAACCTCCAGTGCCTGCCCGATAGTATGGATTAACGCGCTTTTGATAGCAGGCTGCCGCTGGTGCCGGCAAATCACAAACAAAAAAGGCTACCTGAAAATTTAGCTGCGCAGAAACTCGCAAAGCTCGTTTTCAGGTAGCCTTTTTGCTTGCCAACCAATCGGCAAGCGCCCGGCCTAGCGCCTTCTGCCGTGGGCTCGGCGGAGCGGGGCGGCGGGTTTGCCGGCGGCAGGCATACCCACCACCACGGTGTGCAGGCCGTGCACGCGGCGCTGCCAGGCGGCTTTCACTTCTTCCGCGCTCAGGCGCGAAATGGCGGCAGGGTAGCGGCTCAGGTAGTCGCTGGGCAGGTCGTTGAGGCCGATGGTTTTCAGGTAGCCTGTGAGCTCGGCGTTGGTGTCGAAGCGCAGCGGGAAGCTGCCCACCAGGTTGGCTTTGGCCTGCGCCATTTCGGCTTCGGTGGGGCCGTTGGCGGCGAAGTCGCGCAACACTTGCTGCGTGGCGGCTAGGGCGGCGCGGGCGTTGGCTTTCTCGGTGGCGAAGGAGAGGGTGAAGGGGCCGTTGGCGCGCAGCGGGGTGAGGCGGGAGGCGGCGCCGTAGGTGTAGCCGTGTTGGTCGCGCAACACTTTCATCAGCCGGCTGTCGAAACCGCCGCCGCCGAGGATGTAGTTGCCCACGGTGAGGGCGTAGAAATCGGGGTCGTGGCGGCTGATCAGCGGCATGCCGAGCACGATGTGCGCCTGGCTGCCGGAATGCGGCCGGCTGTGGGTGCGCGGGGTGCCGTTGGCGGCGGCGGGCAGCGGGGCGGGGCGTTCGCCCGGCGGCAGGCTGCCGGTGAGTTTGCCCACGATTTCTTCGGCCTGGCTGCGGCTCACGTCGCCCACAATGGCCACCACAGCGTTGCCTCGGGTGAAGTATTGGCGGTGGAAGCGGTGCAGGTCGGCGGGGGTGATGCGGCGGATGGTTTGCTCGCTGGTGCGGGCGGGGTAGCCGTAGGGGTGGGCGGGATACACTTGCCGGGTGTTGGCGATGGAGGCAACGAAGGCGGGCTGGGTGCGGTTTTGCTTGAGGTTTTCCACGGCGCGGTCTTGCTCGCGTTTGAGCACGGCGGGCTCGAAGCGCGGCGCGGCCAATACGTCGCGCATCAGGTCGAGCGCGGGGTTGAGGATGTCGCCCTTGGCGAGGCTGCGCAGGCGCACGCCGGCGCTGTCGGTGCCGCCGTAGCTGGAAAGTTGCACGGCAAGGTCGTCCACGCGGCCGAGCAGGGCTTCTTCGTTGAGGTTTTGGGTGCCGGTGTCCATCAGGGCGGCGGCGAAGTTAGCCACGCCGATTTTATCGGCGCTGTCGCGGCTGCTGCCGGCGTCGAAGGCCACGTTGATATCGACAATCGGATTTTCGTGCCGCTCCACCAGCAGCACCCGGGTGCCGTCGGCGGTTTGCCAGCGCTGGATGGGGATATCCTCGGCCAGGGCGGCGGCGGGCAGCAGGCAGGCCAGCAGCAGGATGCGGAAAAAAGGTTTCATGGGTTTGCTCCTAAAAGGGGGAAACAGGTTTTCAGGTAGCCTCTGCTTGAGGCGGGAAGGCTACCTGAAAATATCGGGCAGGCTTATCGGAACGGCCGCTACTTGGCTTCGGGATACAGCACCACGGTGGCATGCTTCTGCGCCAAGAGCCAGCGCGCGGCCTCGCGCACTTCTTCGGCACTCACCTCCAAGCGGCGGCGGCGGATTTCCTCTTCGTCTTGGTAAGAGAAGCCGGCCGACTCCAGCGAGCCCAGGTTGGAAGCCTGGGTTTCCATCGAATCTTTGGCAAACTCGCGCGCGGCCAGGCTGCGGTTGCGCACACGGGCGAGTTCCTCTTCGCCCACTCCCTGCTCGGCCACCTTGCGCACTTCGCCCCAAAACGCCGCCGTGAGCTGCTCGGGCTTCACATTGGGCGCGGGCGTGCCGCTAAACAGCAGCACATCCGGCGCGCGGCTGAGCAAATCGTAGGCTAGCGAGGCTTCGGTGGCGACTTTGCTGCCACGCACCAGATTGCGCTCGATGCGCGCCGACATGCTGCCGTCGAGCACGTTGGCCAGCATATTCAGCGCATAAGGCAGCTTGTCGTCCACCCGGCGCAGGGCGGGCACTTTCACGGCCAGCCCCACCACCGGCGAGCTCACCGGCGCGGTGGCGCGGGCAGAGCTATTGGCGGCGGCCGGCGGCTCGTTCAAATCATTGCGCGCGGGCAACGGGTGGTCCGGCAGGCTGCCGAACAGTTTTTCCACATTGTCCAACACTTCGCCCGCCTTCACGTCGCCCACAATCACCAGCGTGGCATTGTGCGGCGCATACCAGGCGCGGTACCAAGCCCGCAAATCTTCCGGCTTGAGCGCGTCCAAATCCGGCGCATAGCCGATCACCGGCGCGCGGTTTCCCGGCTTGGAGAAGGCGGCAAGGTTGATCTGCTCCCACATTTTGCCGCCGGGGTCGTTATCTGTGGTGAGTCGGCGCTCTTCGCGTATCACCTTCATTTCGTTTTCAAAATCGGCATCGCTGAAATTGAGGTTCACCATGCGGTCGGCCTCCAATTCCAGCACTTGCGGCAGATTGGCGGCGGCAAATTCTTGGTGATACACGGTTTCGTTGCGCGAAGTGAAGGCGTTGTCGTTGCCGCCCAGCGCGGAAATGCGGCGGCTGAACTCGCCGGCCGGCACGGTAGGCGTGCCTTTAAACATCATGTGCTCCAGCGCGTGGCTCAGGCCGGTTTTGCCCGCGTGCTCATCCGCGCTGCCCACCTTAAACCAAAGCTGCGTAACCGCCACCGGCGCGCGGTGGTCTTCGCGCACAATCACCTTCATACCGTTGGCCAGCACGCGCGATTGCGTTTCGGCCGCCGCCGGCAACACACAGGCCGCCAGCGCGGCGGCCACAAGCAAGGAACGGAACATAAGTTTTCCTAAAAACGGGGGAAAAGCGCATGATACCGAAATTTGCGCCCAGCCGCACGGCGGGCTGGGCAGGCTGAGGCTACCTGAAAGCGTAGCTTCAACGCAGTTAAAAATGGCCCCTCCGTAAAACCAAACACAGAACATTTGGTGCAATCAGCTGAGCTATGCCCTTCTCTGCTGACGCAGCCGAACGGAGCGCGGTTTTTCGGGTGGGCCCGAAGCGGCGCAGCCGCAAGTTCGGGCCCACCCGAAAAACCGCGCGGAGTGAGGGAAGTTTGGCGAAGCCAAACCTGTGCCCGCAGTCGTCTTTCTTTTGCCTACTTTTCTTTGATGAAGCAAAGAAAAGTAGGTGCCCGCGCCGGCATAAGGCGCAAGGGTGAACAGGATAGGAATGGCAAAAGGCTACCTGAAATTGGTAATTACGCCACTTCCCCGCAAAAGTTTTGCTGCCGACTTTATTAACTGCGTTGAAGCTACGTTTTCAGGTAGCCCTTCTCCCTTTGGCGCTATAATCCCACATCCCAACCCGATTCCCCCACACCATGAACCCAAGCTGGCAACAAGGCTGGTGGCAGGGCGCCGAACGCTGCCCCTCGCCCAACTTCTCCCCCCGCCCCCCAGGCGAAGCCGTTTCGCTGGTGGTGCTGCACAACATCTCCCTGCCGCCCTTCCAATACGGCAGCGGCGCCATCCGCGACCTGTTCGCCAACCGCATCAACCCGCAGGCACACCCCTTCTTCCCGCAGCTGGTGGATTTGCGCGTGTCCAGCCACTTCCTGATTGAGCGCAGCGGGCGCGTGGTGCAATTTGTGTCCGGCCACGACGCCGCCCACCACGCCGGCGTGTCAAGCTACCAAGGCCGCAGCGGCTGCAACGCCTTCTCCCTCGGCATCGAGCTGGAAGGCTGCGACTTTGAACCCTTCACCGAAGCCCAATACCAAGCCCTCATTCCCCTGCTGCACAGCATGACGGCAAACTACCCCATCGCCGCCATCACCGGCCACCAGCACATCGCCCCCGGCCGCAAAAGCGACCCCGGCCATTTCTTCGACTGGCCGCGCCTCGCCGCCGCCGGCCTGCCGCTGGCGGAAGAAGTGTTGGGCAACCCAGCAAACGGCGCGGCATAAGCCCGCAGCGTTTGCCCATTACGCACCAAAGGCTACCTGAAAATTAAGCGAAGCCAAAACGCCACGCAACGGCGTTTCTGCATAGCCAAATTTTTCAGGTAGCCTTTTGATGTGGTGGCTAGGAGCGTGGCAAGTGTTACTAAATAAAGAATCCCGCCTATTACAGCGGTTGCTTCACTGAATTATTGACTAGCTTCTCGCTCATACTGACGCAGCAGATATTGCAACTCATGCCGGTTCGGGTTGCCATAGGCTCTATTCGCGCCATCTGCCTTAAATTGGATTGCAGCCACTCTTTGCTTGTTAATCAATACCAAAATGAAATTATCGCCACAATTATGCGGCTCGCACAAAGAAGCCTGATAATACAAAGTGTGGTTTACCACCACTTGCTGAACCGGCGTTCCTGTCCCTCGTGCATCTTTCAGCCACCAGTTATCATCTGTATTTCTTACCGCATTACTGACAGCTTGTCGCCAAACCGTTTTATAAGGCTGTCGACTAACCAGATTCCATAAAAATACATCCCGCCCATGCGCAAGGGTAGGGAAGCCGAATATCAACAACAAGCTACACAAAAAAGATTTTTTCATCATTTACTCCTAATTACTTAAAAATATTGCCGCTCTGTTTCTTGGCAAACTACTCTATATGCTATTTCCCCAATGGTATCCGGGGTGATGGGATCGTATTTCAGGTATTGAGAAGACCCAGAAGCTATTGTTCTCCCTCTTAGATAAAAAACCCGTGATACCTCAGCCATCTGTCTAGTTGGGCAACTGATTGCAAACTGTGCTATAGATTCGTTAAATTTTTGTCCTGTCCTAATGTGTGGCAAATTCCGACTTGTATAGCGTATTTTAAACCAAACAGTGTTGTTGGTAATGGTCTGGCTATCGTAATAGATTACGCCACCACCTTCAGTGGTATTCCCAATTAACACCCACCTATCATCCATCCGCTCCGCATTCGCCGTCATCCCAGCCAACACCAGCAGCACCCCCAACAATACCTTTTTCATCTTTCTTCTCCTTAACACAATCCAACACTCCGCCATCATACCCCAAGCCAACAAAAAAGGCTGCCGGAGCTGCCAAGGTTTACTTCGTTGAACCCATCGCTTCAGCCCGACTCACACAGAAAAGGCTACCTGAAACCATATTTTGGTTTTTCAGGTAGCCTTTTGATTTATGCGCCGTGCAATGCGCCTATTTCACCACCGCCGTCAGCTTGATTTCCACCTTCCAGCCCGCATCGGCCAGCGCGGCCTGCACGCAGGCGCGGGCGGGGGCTTTGCCGGGCGCCACCCAAGCATCCCAGGCGCGGTTCATGTCCGCGTAGTCGGCCATATCGGGCAGGTAGATCACGGCTTCGCAGATGTGGGCTTTATCGGAGCCGCAGTCGGCCAGAATGCGGTCGATTTGTGCCAGCACATCGGCGGTTTGCGCTTCGATGCCGGCTTCGGGGTTGCCCGGCACTTGGCCGGAGAGGAAAACAAAGCCGTTGGCCACCACGGCTTCGGAATAGCGCGCGGCGGGGAGGTGATGGCGGATGGTCATGGCAAATCCTTTCTTTGGCAATGGGAAACGGGGGAAGGCTACCTGAAAATTTCAGGTAGCCTCTTCGGCAGGCTCTGCCAAGGCCGCGCACACGGCTTCGGTAATCCGCTCGCTGGCGCCTTGGTGGGCTTGGATAAAGCCGGCGGCCTGGGCAGAAAAACGTTCGCGTTCGGCGGGGTGCGCCAGCCAGCGCTGCACGGCGGCATACCATTCGGCGGGCGTGGCCACCTGAAGCGCGGCGCCGGCGGCCAATGCGCCCGCGCAGGCGGCGGCGAAATTGTAGGTGGAATAGCCAAACAGGGTGGGCTTGCCGCAGGCAATGGGCTCGATGATGTTTTGGCAGCCGGTGTCCACCAGGCTACCGCCCACGAAGGCCATATCGGCGGCCAGATAGTAGGCAAAGAGTTCGCCCATGCTGTCGCCCAGCCACACTTGGGTGCCAGGGTGCACCGGCTGCCCGTCGCTGCGGCGCTGCGTGCGCAGGCCGAGCGCGGCGGCGGCTTCGGCCACGGCGTCGAACCGCTCGGGATGGCGCGGCACGACCACCAAGAGCGCGTCGCCCCGATACTGCCGCCATTCTTGCAGCAGCAGCAGGGCTTCGTCTTGCTGGTTGTGGAAGCGGGTGCTGGCGCACACCACCACGGGGCGGCTGCCGATGCGCTGTTTAAACTCGGCGGCCAGGTGGCGCATAGCTTCGGGCGGGGCGATGTCGTATTTGGTGTTGCCGCACACCAGCACGTTTGCCGCGCCGATGCCGCGCAGGCGTTCTGCGTCGGCTTCGGTTTGGGCGAGCACGCGGCGGAAGCTTTGCAGGGCGGGGGCAAACAGGGAGGGCCAGCGGCGGTAGCCCTGCGCGGATTGCTCGGAGAGGCGGGCGTTGGCGAGGAACACGGGCAGGCGCGCGGCGCGGCAGGCGGCGAGCAGGTTTGGCCAGATTTCGGTTTCCATGATAATGCCGAAGCGCGGGCGGTGCTGGGCGAGGAAGGCGGCCGTCCAAGCCGGGTGGTCGTAGGGCAGGTAGCGGCATTGGGCATCGGGAAACAGGCTTTCGGCGGCGGCGCGGCCGGTGGGCGTCATTTGCGTGAGCAGCAGTGGGGCATCGGGAAAGCGGCGGCGCAAGGCCTGCACCAGCGGCACGGCGGCGCAGGTTTCGCCCACGGACACGGCGTGCACCCAGATGGCATCCTGCACGGGGTGCGGCGGCGGCTCGCCGAAGCGTTCGCCCTGGTGCAGCAGGTAGGCGGGGGCGCGGCGGCTGCGTTTGGCGAGCAGGTGGCGGCCGAGGAGGCGGCCGAGGAGGCGGGTGAGCAGGCGGTAGAGGGCTGGGAGCATGGGATGGGTGGGATTTTTCAGGTAGCCTTTGGATGGCGGAGAGGCTACCTGAAAAATGCCGTTTCGGCAAAGCCAGGTTTGAGTTGTATCGTTATGGGATTGCCTGTTTTTCAGGTAGCCTTATTGCGGGGAGGAGACTGCCTGAAAATCGGGCGCAGAGGTGTGGCGAGGCGGCGGTGTGAGGTCATTAGGTGTTTCCCGGTATCGGTAGCACTGCGGCTTGCTTTCATTTCCGTGCTGTTCGCAGAAACCGTATTTATTACACTCAACACCTAAGTTTTTTTCGCCATACAGCCAGCAATATAAATCGCATCCGGAAAGTGCGTGGATATTTATTCCTCGCCAAGAAAAATCATCTAGCGGTTTGCTCACTTCCGGGTGAGGTTCGCTGGAAATAAATTGTTTTTCGTCCACTCCTATAAATCTCGGCATATTCTCAAGCTGCGCATAAATATTTCCTTCCAAATTTGCCGGGCGACCATGCAAGGTTTTATCAAACTCTACCCGCTGCCAGCGGCCATTGATGGCCTGATATTGTCGATAGGCGAAAGTTTCGTTCCAGTCGTAACAAAGGCCTGGCCGAACAATGAGGTTCCATACACCTTGTTTATCCCGATCCAAAATTAACAGCTGCCATTTATCCGACTATTCCGGCGGAATATCCAGCCCTTTGGCATCAATCACGCGGATACTCTGCTTATTTAGACTTTCACGGTTTTCCCAATTGGCAGAACGTTCGGTAAGAATCACCGTACCGTCGCTCAGCCGCACTTCTTCCTGCCAAGTGCGTGGCGGATCCAGGCTGAAGAGGACGTATTTGGCGGCAAGGATAAACAGCCAGACGAAAAAGGGTGCGCCGATCAAGAAAAACAGTGCTTTCTTCATGATGTTCTCCATATTTGGGGAGAGAGGCTACCTGAAAAATGCAAACCTACGGGTTGCCACTACTTGTTTTCAGGTAGCCTTCCGCGCATTGGCAAAGGCTACCTGAAAAATCTTGAGACATACGCTAAACCCTTGCGGCGGCTTGGCCAAACGGCCGGCTAATCGAAGCGGATGCTGTAGCGCACTTCGCCGCTCACGGAATCGGTCCCCACGCGGCTGATGGCCTGCAGGGTGCTGTTGATCTGCCAAATCAGCTTCACGGCCTGGTTGGCGCTGGTGATGCTGTATTCGTAGCCCAGATAAAGCTCGTTGGTGATGCGTTTGCCGAAGGTGATGACTTGCTCGGCTGGGTTGAGCTCGCCGGTTTGGGTGTTGCGGGTGCGGCGGGTGGTCATGCCGAAGTCGTCAAGGAGGCCGATTTTGTCGTTGATGTTGCCGGCCAGGAAGGCGCCGGCGGCGGCGGCCACGGCGGCTTCGTCGCTTTCGTTGCCGCTGCTGGCACGGCCGAGGATGAGCCAGGAGAGCTTGTCTTTGTCGCTCATCGGCTCGCTGGCCACCAGGCTCACGCGCGGGTTATCCAAGCTGCCGAGCACTTCCACGCCGGCGCCCACGGGGGAATATTTGCGGGTGGCGCGCAGGTTGAGGTTGGGCGAGGCGAGGGGGCCCACGAAGGAAATCTGGCCTTTGTCGATCACGAGGTCTTGGCCGTAGGCTTTGTATTGGCCGCGCACGATGTTTACCGTGCCCACGGCGCGCACGTTTTCTTTGGGGCGGGCGCTAAGGTGGAGCTTGCCGCCGAGCAATACGTCGAGCCCTTGGCCGCTGAAGCGGAAGCTGTCGTTCAAGTCGAGGGAGAGGTCCATTTCCACCGGGGTGGTGGCGCCGGCGGCGGCAGGTTTTTCTTCGCCAAGCACCACCACGTCGTCGTCGAGCCCGGGCATGCTGGATTTTTGGAAGCCGAAGTGGCCGCTGTCTACTTTGAGCTCGCCGGTGAGCGCCATGCCGCGCCCGGGGTTGTAGAGCAGGCGGCTGCCGCCGCTGAGGGTGAGCTTGCGGTTGGGGGTATCGAGGATGGGGTAGCGGGCGAATTGGGCGGAAACGTCTACATCGGGCGTGGTGCCAGTGAGGTTGACGCGGCCTTTGAGCTCGACGTTGCCGTCTTTGCGGGTGAATTTGAGTGAATCCACCAGCCAGTCGCGGCCTTGGAAGCGGGAGGTGAGGCTGCCGTTATCCAGAATCACGCCGGTGTTGCGGTCGCGGTAATAAAGGTTTTTGCCGGTGGCGGTGCCGTTGAGGCGGGGCTCGCCCACGCTGCCGGACACGGTGGTGTCCACGGCCAGCTCGCCTTTGGCGCTCATGCCGCCGGGCAGGAGGTTGCGGATGGCGTCGAGGTCGGGGATGTTGAGTTTCAGGTAGCCGCTGATCGGGGCTTGGCTGATGGCGTTGCCAAACTGCTGGCTAACGGCCACGGAGGCGTCGAGCGTGCCGTAGCGGGTTTTGCCGGTGAGGCGGTTGTCGATGCGGCCGCTGTGGAAGCGGGTGTCGAGCACGAGCTTGTCTAAGCCGAGCGATTGCTGGCGGTAGGGGATGACGATGTCGCCGGATTGCTGGGAAAGTTTCAGGTAGCCTTGGGCGTCGCGGCTGTAGCGCAAGTCCCAATCGCCGGCAATCACGAGGGGGAATTGCACGGTTTTGTCGTTTCGGGCGAGGCCGAGCAGGTTGTCGAGCTCTTGCAGGTGCAAGCGGTCGGCGCTGCCTTTGCTGCTGATGCCGGTTTGCTTTTCCCACACGAAGTTTTGCAGGTTGAGGCTGCCGCCCATGGCGGCCCAGCGGGCGTTGTCGAGGCGCACGCGCTTGGCGCCGGCTTCAAGCTGGATGGGATTGAGTAGCTTGAGGTTGAAGGCGCCGCCGATGTCGAGCTGGCCGATGCGACCGTTCCATTGCTGCTCGTCGTTGAGCCCGCCGTTGGCGGCGAGGTTGAGGCGGAAGGGCTTGCCGCTGAGGCTGAGGCTGCTGCTGCCGTTGATGCTGTGGCTTTTGCCGCTGCCGTTGGCGCTGAGGTTGAGGCTGTCGATTTGGGTGCTACCGATGTGGATTTGCCGGCCGTCGAGCTTGATGTTGAGCGGCTGGCTGAGGTCGGGCGAGCCTTTGAGGTCGAAATCGAGGCGGGCGATGCGCACGGCGTTTTGCACGGCGAGGCTGTCGGCGTGGCCGTGCAGGTCGGCGGTGAGCTTGGCAGGCTCGCCGGCGAGGAAGCCTTGGGCTTTCAGGTAGCCGGTGAGGCCGAAGCCGAAGAGGTTGAGGTTGGGGGCGTCGATGTCGAGATTGAGGCGGTCGCCGGCTTTGCCGAAGCTGCCGTCGGCGCGGATGCGGTTGCGGCCGAGCAGGAGGTTGACATTGGCTTTGGGCAGGTGTTCTTGCTCGTAGCGCAAGTCGGCACGGCCGGAGAGGGGGGCGCCGGAGAGGTGGCTGTGCTGCCAATCGAGCAGGAGCTGGAGGCTGGGGCTGCTTGCCAGCGTGCCGTCGAGCTCGACGCTGCCGTTGATGCTGCCCTGCGGCAATTCGGCGAGCACGGCGGCGGGGTTGAAGCGCTCGGTGCGGATATGAGCGCTGAGTTTGCGCTCTTGAAACAGCTCGAGCGCGGCTTCGCCTTGGAGCTCGCCGCCGTTGGCGGGGCTGATTTTGACTTCGCGCAGGGAGAGGGTGCGCTGGCGGTTGGTTTTATCGGTGAGCAGCTGGAAGGTGCCGCTGGTGCCGGTTTGGCCGGCTTTGAGCTGCCAATCGGCCTGCGGGCTGCCGAGGCTACCTGAAAGTTTGATGTTGCCGTCTAGGCTGAGGGCGAGCTGCTGCTTGAGGATGTCTTGCAGTTTGAATTGCTGCACGGCGGCATCGACGGCCATGTTTTGTGTGGCGCTGTCGATGTTGCCGTTGAAGGTGAGGCGGCCGCCGGCGGCAAGCTCAGTGGCCATGTCTTCAAGGTGCAGCTTGCCGCCGGTATCTACGGTGAGCTTGCCTTTGAGCGCGGCCACGGGGATGCCGTCGGCGTTGATGGGGGCGGGGGCGTGGTTGCGCAGCTCGAGCTGGCCGTCGAGGGTGTCGGCCTGCTCGGCGGGGTTGAGCGCGAGGTTGAACACCAAGTCGGCAGCGGGCAGGGAGGCTTCAAACAGCGCGGGGTTGATCTGCCGGCCTTCGATGTTGAGGTGGGCGATTTTGCGGTTGAGCAGCGGCTCGAAGGGGCGCAGCCGGCCGGTGAGGCCGAAATGGATGTCTCCGCTGTCGAGCTGGGCTTGCAGATCGGGCTCTTGCAGGCTGCCGTTGACGGCGAAGGCGCTGTCGGCGGCTGTGCCGTCGAGCTCGCCGCTGCCGAGGATTTGGCCGCCGAGCTTAAACGGGGAGGCGGTGTCAAGGCTGAGGCTGCCTTGGAATTCGTGCCACGGCACGCGCAGGGAGGTGAGGTTCAGCTTGTGGCTTTGGTAGTCGAAGGTGTAGGCCAGCGCGGCGGATTCCACCACGGCATCGCCTTTCTGGCCAAGGCTGATGCGCCCCACTTCCAGGCGGTCGAGCTGCACGGCCAGCGGCAGATCCACGCTTTCAGGTAGCCTCATCGGAGGCCGGTCTTCTTTGGGTGGGGTGGGCTTGCTGATGATGCGGATGTCGCCGGCGGCCAGGCGGTTGACATGCAGGCGGCGCTGCCACAATTCTTTGGGCTGCCATTGCAGGCTGATGCTGCTGATGTCCACATCCGCGCCTTCGGAGGCTACCTGAATTTCTTCGCCCTGAAAGCCGCGCCACAGCGTGCCACGCAATGTTTTCACGCGGATGTCCACGCCAAACCAGGAGGGGATTTGCGTTACGCCGAAGCGCAGGCCGGATTCGGTGCCGGCCAGCCACAGCACGGAGAGCAGCAACAGCGTGAGCAGCAGCAGGAAGGCGGCCAGCAGCCGGCGCAGCCAACGGCGGCGGCGTTTGGGCGGCGGGGCGCTGCCGGCGGCGGGGTCTTCCGCCTGGGGCGGCAGCTCGTGCGAATCGATGGGGAGAGCGGTGTCGTTCATTTAGAATCGGGTTCCCAGGCTGATGTGCCAGCGCAGTTTGCGGTCGTGGTGGCCGTAGGCGAAATCGAAGGAGAAGGGGGCGATGGGGCTGAACCAGCGCACGCCCACGCCGCTGCCGTGCCGCCAGTTGATATCGGTGAAATTGTGGCTCACCGAGCCCATATCGTGAAACAGCGCCAGCGAGAAGTTTTTGCTCACCGGTTTTTGATATTCGAAGCTGGCCACGGCCAGGGTGCGGTTGGGCAGCACGGAGCCGTTGGGGCCGGGCAAGCCGATGCTGTCTTGCTCGTAGCCGCGTACGCTGTTGGCGCCGCCGCTGCGGAACAGCAGCACGGAGGGCACGTCCATATCCTGCTCGGAACGGGTGTAGCCCAGCTCGCCGCGCAGGATGAAGGTGCCGATGTTTTTGTGTTCTTCGGGCGTGAAATAGTAGCCGGCTCGGCCGTGTATGCGCTGCACGGAGGTGGAAGAGCCGAGCGTGCCGAGGGTGGCGCCCACTTTGCCTTCCAAATAGTAGCCGTTGGCCGGGCGCAGCAGGGTTTCGATGTTTTGGCGGCGCCAAGCGGCGGTGAGCATCAGCGCGTTGCTGCGGCCGAAATCGGGGCCGTCCACGATGTGGCGCGATTCGGTGATGTATTCCAGCCCGAAACGCGCTTCAATGCCGTCGCGGTCGCGCACGCGCCAGATGCCAGATTGGATGGTGTCTTTCACCAGCTTCTGCGTGGTAGAGCTGTCGTAGGCCAGGCTGCCGGTCCAATACCAGCCGTTGCGGTTGCGCGGCTGGCTCAAGCCCACGCTGGCGCTTTTTTCGTATTGGTTCACGTCCACCGCGCCGGCAAACACATAGCCTTTGTTGGCCACGTTGTAGTGCTCGTAGCCCAGGCGGATGCCAGGGCCGTCTTCCGAATCGTAGCGCAGGCCGATGTCGAACTTCTGGCGCGGCACTTCGCTCACAGACACCAAAAGCGGCACGCGGTCGTTCACCATTTTGGCGAAATCGGCCTCCACCTGGGCGCGGCTGTAGTGGCTGTCTTGCTCCAGCGCTTGCTGGTAGTCGAGGATTTTGTCGAAATCGTAGGGGTCGCCGGGCTGGAACTGCGCCATGCCGGTCACCACCGAGGCGGGGTAGCGCTCGGTGCCGCTCACTTCGATGTCGCCGAAATACACCGGCTGTTTGCTGTCCACGCTCACGGAGAGCACGGCCTGGCTGGTTTGCGGGTTGATGGTGGCGCTGCTGTCAGTGAGGGTGGCGAGCGGGTATTTGTAGCGGCGCACGGCGGAGAGCACGGCGTCTTTGCTGCTGCTCCATTCGCTGTTGATAAAGGGGTTGCCGATGGGCAGCGCCCAGTTGGCCATGGCGCGTTTGTAGTAGCCGCCCAGCTCGCCGTCTTCCAGCACTTTGCCCACAATGGACACGCCCACGTCGCTCACCTGCGTGCGCGGCCCGGGCTTCACGGTGATGCGCCAGCCGCGGCCGGCGGGGGCTACCTGAATATCGGCGCGGAAATAGCCCTGCGAACGCACGATTTGTTTGATTTCGTCGGGCGCTTCTTCGGCCAGAAACTGCATTTGCTCTTGGTCCACATCGGCATCGGGCTCGGTTTGGCGGTTGATGATGGAGAGGTGCTCGCGCAGCAGGGCGGCCAGCTCAGCGGGTGCGTTGATTGTTACGGGGAAGGGGAGTTTTTCCGGCTCGGCGTTGCTGCCTTGTTTCTCCGGCTGCTTGGCGGCGCCGTCCGGCTTGGCGGCAGCGGCCTTCTCCGGCGCGCCGTCGGCAAAGGCGGGCAGGCTCAGCAGCAGGGCGGAGGCGAGAGCGAGGGAGGGCAAACTTTTCTTCATGGGCGGCAATCAAGGAAAACTATGCGCCGACGGCGGCAAACGGCGGTCATATTAGCATTTTTGCCCTAGCTTTTGAAATGCCGGCAGGCTACCTGAAAGTGCTGCCTTGGCAAAGTTAAGGCCGGGTGTTTACGCTGCCGCCGCATAAGCGGCAAGGCCATGAAAACGAGGCGGGCGCAGAAAACCGCGCTCCCACAGCAGCCAAACCCATCAGGCTGCCGCGCATGAGGCTACCTGAAAAATCATCGTGCGCGGCAATATCCTCCCCCGCAGGTTTTCAGGTAGCCTGCCGGGCGCAATAAACGGCTGTTTGGCAAAGGCTAAGTAAATATTTGTGCCGATACGTTCGTTTCTGTTAGACTGGCTGCCTTTCTTTTTTCAAGCAATCACACAACACTACGCTTAAGGATTTGTTATGCAAGAGAATAATGCAAAGAAAGGGCCGCTGGCCGCGCTCATGCGCCTGGGGCTGGTTACGCAGATTGTCATCGGCATACTGCTCGGCATCCTGCTGGCGGCGGCGGTGCGCCACTCGTCGGCGGCCGGCCCGGTGGTGGAGCTGGGCGCGATTTTGGGCAGCCTGTTTGTGGGCGCGCTCAAGGCCGTGGCGCCGATTTTGGTGTTTGCGCTGGTGGTGGCCGCCATTTCGCAGCACCGCAGCGGCAACCCTACCAATATCCGCCCGATTTTGGTGCTGTATCTGGTTGGCACTTTTGCCGCCGCGCTGGTGGCGGTGAGCGCCAGCTTCCTGTTTCCCTCGCAGCTTCTGCTCAGCGGCGTGGAAGCGGCCAGCAATGAGGCGCCTGCCGGCATCGGCGAAGTGATGCGCCACCTGCTGATGAATTTGGTGTCGAACCCGATTCAGGCGCTGGCCAATGCCAACTACATCGGCATCCTGGCTTGGGCGCTGGTGTTGGGCACGGCCTTCCGCCACGCCAGCGAGCGCACGCGCGAAATGGTAAACGATGTGGCGCAGGCGCTGTCGCAGGTGGTGCGCTGGGTAATCCGCTTTGCGCCGGTGGGCATTTTCGGCCTGGTGCTGGTTACCATCATCAAAGAAGGTTTCGACAAGCTGGAGTTCTACCTGCACCTCTTGGCCGTGCTGCTGGGCTCGATGCTGTTTGTGGCGCTGGTAGTAAACCCGATTCTGGTGTTCATGCACACCCGCCGCAACCCGTTCCCGCTGGTGTTCACCTGCCTGCGCGAAAGCGGCGTTACCGCCTTCTTTACCCGCTCTTCCGCCGCCAATATCCCGGTAAACATGGCTTTGGCGAAGAAACTCGGCCTGCATGAAGACACTTATTCCGTATCCATCCCGCTGGGCGCCAGCATCAATATGGCCGGCGCGGCCATCACCATCACGGTGCTCACCATGGCGGCGGTGCACACGCTGGGCATTCCGGTGGATTTCTGGACGGCGCTGCTCTTGAGCGTGATCGCCTCCGTGGGTGCCTGCGGGGCTTCCGGCGTGGCCGGCGGCTCGCTGCTGCTGATTCCGATGGCATGCAGCCTGTTTAATATTTCCAACGACATCGCCATGCAGGTGGTGGGCGTGGGCTTCATCATCGGCGTGATCCAGGATTCGGCCGAAACCGCGCTCAATTCTTCCACCGACGTGCTGTTTACCGCTGCGGTGGACCAATCGCACAAACGCCCGGCAGATTGAAGCGGATAGTTTGATTTTGGTATAGCAACGCAACAGGCTACCTGAAAATTTTCAGGTAGCCTGTTTGATGATGGCTGTTTGTTGCCGGGGATGGCAGCGTTGGCCGCTTTGCCGTACTGCTTGTACTGTCTGCGGCTCACCGCCCTATCCCGATTCAAATTGAATCCGCTAAAAACCAAACCGAAAGGCTGCCGCGCCGCTTCATTTTTCAGGTAGCCCCACGGCCGGCAAAGGCTACCTGAAAATCAGGCTACCTGAAAAATCGGCAACGGATTTTTCAGGTAGCCTTTTCCTGCTTCACGCCCGCTTAGAATTTATAGGTGTATTGCAAACCCAAAATGTGCGAGCGGCTTTTGAATTTGGCCGAGCCGGTGGTGCGGCTGGACACGCAGGCCTGCGAGCCGGCGCCGGCAGCCGTGCCGCCGCACCAGCCGTTTACGTTGGCCGAGGTGTTTTTCACGTGCACATAGCTGTAAGCCAGGCTCACGCTGTGCTGCGGCGTGAGGTCGTATTTGCCGCCGAGCGAGAGCCAGATGCGGTCGGCGTCGGGCAGCGTGCTCATGCGCGTGTCGGCGCCGCGCGCCGGCGATTGGTCGTAGGCCACGCCGAAGCGCAGTTGCAACGGGTCGGTGATTTGGTAAGACGCGCCGAGCGACAGTTTATAGGTGTCGCGCCATTGCGGTGTGAGGATGGTTTGGTTGCTGCGGGCCGGCGCGGCGGGGTTTTGCGGGTTGGCTACCACTTTCTGGTTTTCAAAATTCAGCTCGGCGCGGTTGAAGCGCGAGTGGCGCGTCCAAGTGGCGTCGCCGTAGAGCGACCAGCGCGGCGAAAGCTTATACATGCCGTGCAGCGACAGCGATTCGGGGGTGATGATTTTCACGCTCGCCCCTTCGGAGGCAGCATAGCCGTTGGCGCGGATGGCGTTGGCCAGCGCGCCGCCCATCGGCGTTTGGAAGGCCGTGCCCACCAGTTTCCATTCGGCATCGCCGCTTAAAGTGTGATTCACTTTGGAGCGGTAGTTCACGCCCAGGCGCAGCGAATCGTTCACGTCCCACAGCCAGGCCAGGTTGTAGCCGAAGCCCCAATCGCTGCCTTCTACGCTGGCATAGCCGTCGGCAAAGCCGTTGCGGCGCAGCGGCGGGAACGCGCCGAAGTTGGCATATTGGCGCAGGTTGGCCGAGGTGTGCTGCGCCACCAAGCCCACGGCCACGGAATGCTGGTCGTTGATTTTATAGGCCACGGTGGGCTGCACGGCGAGGGTTTTCAGGCTCAGCTCGTTCAGGTTGTAGCGCAGCACGGAACCGTGCTGGTATTCGGTGCCCGAGCCGAAGGGCACATACACGCCCAAGCCCAGCGCCACGTCGTCGCTCAGGCGGTGCGACAGGTAGAAATGCGGCGCCAGCACCACATCCTGCGGGCGGATATTGCCGGAAGCGGCGCCCTGCACGCGCTCGGTGCCGCCGGGATAGTAGGCTTCGGCGTTTTCATATTTCACGCTCGGCGCCACGAGATTGACATTGATGCTGGCCTGCGTGCCTTCCAGCTTGGTGAGGCCGGCGGGGTTGTGGAACAGGGTGGAGGGGTCGATGGCTTCGGCGGAAGAGGAGTTGGCCGTGGCCTGGCTGCTCACCGACTGCGTGCCGAAATGGTAGCCGGAAGCCCAGGCGGGCAGGCTGAAGGAGGCGGCCACAAGCAGGGCGAGACGGGCGAGGCGGAGAGTGTTCATCATGATTCTGCAACCAAATAAAGCCGGTTTGGCAGCCGGCGCAATATTCAATCAAGGATTCGTAACGCTTGGCTTCGCGGAAGCTTGGTTTTTCAGGTAGCCTGCATTGAATATGCGGCAACAGGCTACCTGAAAAGTTACACCATAACGTTGAGCAGCTATTCTACCGGAAGATTTGTCTAAAAATGAACTTTGGCGGCGTTTGGGCAGCAGATTGCAATGTTAGGATTGGTAAATTTCCAACAGTTAGCCGGTTTGCGCGCGGCGATTGGCACAGTTTTGAAAGATTATGCCGATTTATTGCTGATTGAATATGTAAAGTTGCTTGGAAATAATTGCCGGTTTTCAGGTAGCCTGCGCCTGGGCAAAACTGCCGCCTGCCGCGCGAGCAGCCCGGCAAACCTGCGCGCCCTTGTGGCAAATGCAAACATCCCCTTGGCAAAACCAAGGGGATATTTAAATTTGGTTGCGGGGGCAGGATTTGAACCTACGACCTTCGGGTTATGAGCCCGACGAGCTACCATGCTGCTCCACCCCGCGTCAGGGAAGGCGGAATATACGCGCTTGGCGGAGGCTTGTCAAGTTTTCAGGTAGCCTGTTTGCATGGGGCTACCTGAAATTTTCTGCCAAAGCAAACGGTTGGCCGCAAAATTATTTGTCGTCTTTCTCGGGAATCGGCCGCCACAGCACCAGCTGCTTGCCGATGTGCTGCACCAATTCGGCGCCGGTGGCGGCGCACAGCGCTTCGGCGATGGCAATTCGCTCCTGCCTGTCGTCGCCGGCCACCTGCACTTTAATCAGCCCGCGCGCGGTGAGGCGGGTGTCGGTTTCTTTGATCACGGCTTCGGTCAGCCCTTGCTTGCCGATGAGGACGGTGGGGCGCAGTTGGTGTGCTTGTTGTTTGAAACGGCGGATATCTTCGGTGCTCAGTGATGAGGGCATGGTGTTTGTCTGTGTTGGGTTGTTGGATGGGGCGGAACAGGCTACCTGAAAACGATGTCTTGCGAAGCAAGGCTGAGTTTCTGCGAAGCTAAAGCGCAGCTTCAACGGAGTTAAACCGAGCGGAGCAAATTTTCAGGTAGCCTGTATGGAGAAACGCTTAACCGGCCACGCTGTCGAAACGGCGGGCGGCTTCGTCCCAGTTCACCACATGCCAGAAGGCTTTGATGTAGTCGGGGCGGCGGTTTTGGTATTTCAGGTAGTAGGCGTGTTCCCACACGTCCAGCCCGATAATCGGGAAGCCGGAGGCGCCGGCCACGGCCTGGCCCATCAACGGGGAATCTTGGTTGGCGGTGGACACGACTTTGAGTTTGCCGTTTTCATACACCAGCCAGGCCCAGCCTGAGCCGAAGCGGCTGGCGGCGGCTTTTTCAAACTCGGCCTGGAAGGCTTCCACGCTGCCGAAATCGCATTCGATGGCGGCTTTAAGCGGGCCTTGCAGGGTGGTGCCGGTTTTCAGGATTTGCCAAAACAGGCTGTGGTTGGCGTGGCCGCCGGCGTTGTTGCGCAGGGGAGTGCGCACGTTTTCGGGCAGCTCGGCGAGGCGTGCAATCAGCTCTTCGGCGGGAAGATTGGCCCACTCGGGCAGGTTGGCGAGCACGGCGTTGGCGTTGTTTACATAGGCCTGGTGGTGTTTGCTGTGGTGGATTTCCATGGTTTGCGCGTCGAAATGCGGCTCGAGCGCGTCGTAGGCATAAGGTAGGGCGGGCAGTTGGTAAGACATGATGGTTTCCTTTTTCAGATGTGGTTTTCGAGCGGGCAATGATAAGTTTTATCCATTGGCAATTCAAGGGGTTTTTTGCTATCGCTCCGGTTGGGATAATTTTGGCTGCGCCGTAGCCTGTGCTTTTTTCAGGTAGCCTTTGGGGCGCGGCCGGGCGGCCATATCGTCTCCCGCCCACTTCCTTGTATGGAAAAGAAATACCGTCGGCGTTATAATGCACGGTTTCCAAAATATTTTCCGCGCTCTGCGGCACAAACCGACATGAAACCTATCCGCAACATCGCCATCATCGCCCACGTGGACCACGGCAAAACCACACTCGTAGACCAACTCCTGCGCCAATCCGGCACCTTCCGCGCCAACCAGCATGTGGACGAGCGCGTGATGGACAGCAACGACCTCGAAAAAGAACGCGGCATCACCATCCTCGCCAAAAACACCGCCATCGAATATGAAGGCTTCCACATCAACATCGTGGACACCCCCGGCCATGCCGACTTCGGCGGCGAAGTGGAGCGCGTGCTCGGCATGGTGGACTGCGTGCTGCTTTTGGTGGACGCGCAGGAAGGCCCGATGCCGCAAACCCGCTTCGTCACCAAAAAAGCGCTGGCACTCGGCCTGAAGCCCATCGTGGTGATCAACAAAATCGACAAGCCCACCGCGCGCGCCAGCTGGGTGATCGACCAAACTTTTGATTTATTTGACAACCTCGGCGCCAACGAAGAGCAGCTCGATTTCCCCATCGTATATGCCTCCGGCCTCTCCGGATTCGCCAAGCTGCACGAAGAAGACGAAAGCAGCGATATGCGCCCGCTGTTTGAAACCATCCTCAAATACACCCCCGCGCCTTCAGGTAGCCCCGACGCGCCCCTGCAGCTGCAAATTTCCCAGCTCGACTACGACAACTACACCGGCCGGCTGGGCATCGGCCGCATCCTCAACGGCAAAATTCGCCCCGGCCAAACCGTGGCCGTGATGAACCACGACAAACAAATCGCCCAGGGCCGCATCAACCAGCTGCTCGGTTTCAGCGGGCTGGAGCGCGTGCCGCAGCAGGAAGCCGAAGCCGGCGACATCGTGCTGATTTCCGGCATCGACGAAATCGGCATCGGTGTCACCATCTGCGATAAAGACAACCCCGTCGGCCTGCCCATGCTCAGCGTGGACGAACCCACTCTGACGATGGACTTTATGGTGAACACCAGCCCGCTGGCCGGCACGGAAGGCAAATTCGTTACCAGCCGCCAAATCCGCGACCGCCTGCAACGCGAGCTGCTCACCAACGTTGCCCTCCGCGTGGAAGACACCGCCGATGCCGACGTGTTCCGCGTGTCCGGCCGCGGCGAGCTGCATCTCACCATTCTGTTGGAAAACATGCGCCGCGAAGGCTACGAGCTGGCCGTGGGCAAACCGCGCGTGGTGTACCGCGACATCAACGGCCAAAAATGCGAGCCGTATGAAAACCTCACCGTGGACGTGCCCGACGACAACCAAGGCGCGGTGATGGAAGAGCTTGGCCGCCGCCGCGGCGAGCTCACCAATATGGAAAGCGACGGCCACGGCCGCACCCGCCTCGAATACCACATCCCCGCCCGCGGCCTCATCGGCTTCCAAGGCGAATTCATGACCCTCACCCGCGGCGTCGGCCTGATGAGCCACGTGTTCGACGACTACGCCCCGGTGAAGCCCGATATGCCCGGCCGCCACAACGGCGTGCTCGTTTCCCAAGAGCAAGGCGAAGCCGTGGCTTATGCCCTGTGGAACTTGGAAGAACGCGGCCGCATGTTCGTGTCGCCCAACGACAAAATCTACGAAGGCATGATTATCGGCATCCACAGCCGCGACAACGATTTGGTGGTGAATCCGCTCAAAGGCAAAAAGCTCACCAACGTGCGCGCCAGCGGCACCGACGAAGCCGTGCGCCTCACCACGCCGATTAAGCTCACGCTGGAAAGCGCAGTGGAATTTATCGACGACGATGAGCTGGTGGAAATCACCCCCAAATCCATCCGCCTGCGCAAACGCTACCTGAGCGAACTGGAACGTCGCCGCCATTTTAAAAAGCTGGATTAAGGCCGATAAAAGCGGCTGCACACGCCAAGCCGGCAAAAGGCTACCTGAAAAAACCGCCGCATTATTTTTCAGGTAGCCTTTCCAATCGGCAGCCGGCAATCCCGCATATTTCCAACTAGCCCTTCTCCACGAAAGACGACAGCCCATGACCTTCGCCTACTGGACCATCCTCATCGCCGCCCTCATGCCCTTGTTCTGCGCCGCCTACGCCAAAAAAGCCGGCGGCTTCCACTTCGCCCGCGATAACGGCGACCCGCGCGCCTTCCTCGCCCACACCACCGGCCTGGCCGCCCGCGCCAATGCCGCCCAGCAAAACTGCTTCGAAGCCTTCGCCCCCTTTGCCGCCGCCGTAATCATTGCCCACGCCACCGGCAACGCCGCACAGGCCACCCTCAATTTCTGGGCCGCCGCCTTCATCCTCTGCCGCATCGCCTCCATTTATTGCTACCTCGCCAATAAAGCCCGCCAGCGCTCCCTGGCTTGGATGGGCGGCTTTGCCTGCATCCTCGCCCTGTTTATTGCTGCGGCGTGATTCCTGCTCCGCCATCCAATCCCACACAGGCTACCTGAAATCATCACACGATTTTCAGGTAGCCTTTCGCCATTCCTCCAAACCAAGCCTATGCCCGCCGCAGAATCGGCTATAATGCCGCCGTTTCCAACCCTACCCACAGGCGGGCATCATGAGCGATTTCCGGCAGGATTTCCTGCGTTTCGCGCTGGAGCAGGATGTGTTGCGCTTCGGCGAATTTGTTACCAAAGCGGGGCGGCTCTCGCCCTATTTCTTCAACGCCGGGCTGTTTAACGACGGCGCTTCCACCCTCGCGCTGGCGCGCTTCTATGCGCAGGCCATCATTGAGAGCGGCATCGAGTTTGACATGCTGTTCGGCCCAGCCTACAAAGGCATCGTGCTGGCTTCGGCCACCGCCATGATGCTGGCCGAACGCGGGCGCAACGTGCCCTTTGCCTATAACCGCAAAGAAGCCAAAGACCACGGCGAAGGCGGCACGCTGGTGGGCGCGCCGCTGGCCGGGCGGGTGTTGATTATCGACGACGTGATGTCGGCCGGTACTTCGGTGCGCGAGTCGCTGCGCCTGATTGAAGCGGCGGGCGCGGTGCCGGCCGGCGTGGCGATTGCGCTCGACCGCATGGAAAAAGGCACGGGCGAACTCTCTGCCGTGCAGGAAGTGCGCCAGCAATACGGCCTGCCGGTGGTGCCGATTGCCAGCCTGCGCGATTTGCTCGCGCTTTTGGCAGACGATGCGCAGTTTAGGCAGCATCTGGCGCCGGTGCAGGCTTATCGCGACCGCTACGGGGTGTCGGATTAAGCAAGGGCTACCTGAAAACGCAATCTTCAGCGTTGCCAAAATGATGTTTGGTGAAACTGAACCTCGGGCGCTTCCACTTTTCAGGTAGCCTCATCCCCAGCCCACTCACGCACAACAAACGCGCGGCAAAAAAGCAGGCTTTCCAGCCTGCTTTTATTGTGTCTTCCAGATTTGTGCCCCTCGGCTTGCGGCCGGGGAGGCTACCTGAAAACTATTCTTCCACGCTCAGCTTGCCGCTCGGTTCGGCGCGGTACTGGTGTT
The DNA here is from genome assembly GCF_001648355.1 of Eikenella longinqua. Lineage (GTDB taxonomy): Bacteria > Pseudomonadota > Gammaproteobacteria > Burkholderiales > Neisseriaceae > Eikenella > Eikenella longinqua. Next base: position 75,669 of record NZ_LXSL01000017.1, read on the forward strand.
GCTGTTTTTTGCCTTTGTGTTTCAATACGGCGCGGTCGAGCTTGTCGGCCAAAAGGTCGATGGCGGCATACATGTCTTTGTCGGTTTGGTCGAGATGCAGGTCTTTGCCGGCCATGTGCCAATCCACTTCGGCTTTCTGCTCCAGTTTGTCTACCGAAAGGGTAACGGTGGCGGAAATCACATTGTCGCTGTGGCGCACGATGCGGTCGAGTTTGGTGCTGATGTAGTCTTTCAGGGCATCGGTAACTTCGATGTTGATTCCGTTGATTTTCAGGTTCATAACAAACTCCTTGCTAGGTGGGATTGGCCTGCTCAACGCGTTGCCGCTAACTGCCGGCTTTCTGCTTGCGTTGGTGGGCAGGCGGGAAATTGAGCTCTTCGCGGTATTTGGCCACGGTGCGCCTGGCCAGCACGATGCCTTGCAATGAGAGGCGGTCGGCCATGGCGCGGTCGGAGAGCGGTTTGGTCTTGTCTTCGGCCGCAATCAGGCTTTCGATCACCGCTTTTACCGCGCCGGGGCTGATGCCGTCGCTGTCTTCGCTGCCGCTATAAGCGGCGGCCTGGCTGAAAAAGTAGCGTAATGGAAATATGCCTTGCGGGCAAGCCAAATATTTTTGGTTCACGGCGCGCGACACGGTGCTTTCGGCTAGGCCGAGGTGGGCGGCGGTGTCTTTAATGGTGAGCGGCACGAGGCCGATGGCGCCGAAGGAGAAGAAATCGGCCTGTTTTTCCAAAATAATCTCGGCCAGCCGCAACACGGTGCTTTTGCGCTGCTCCAGCGAGCTGAGCAATACTTTAGCCTCACTGAGCTTTTGTTTCAACTCCGGCGCGTCGCCGCCGTATTCGGCCAGCAGGTCGCAATATTCCTGATTGAGCTGCACCTGCGGCCACGCCTGCCGGAACATGCCCACTTTCCATTCGCCGCTTTCTGGGTCGGGGCGGATCCACACGTCGGGGTCAACGTATTCGGTATGCCCCGAACCGGCATAGCCGTAGGCGGGGAAGGGGTTGAGCGAGGCCACCAGCGCCTGCGCGGCTTCAATGGTGGCCACGCTGTATTCGGGAAACTTTTTGCGCACCAGCGGCGAGAGGCTGTTTTTACCCACTTCGGGCAGGAAGTGCTTCACCAGCCGCACGGCGCAAAACACGGCTTCGTTCGGCTGCTGCCGCGCCAGCTGGAGCAAGAGCGATTCGCCCAAATCGCGCGCGCCCACCCCGGCGGGGTCGAACTGCTGCAAGTGGCGCAGGGCTTCGGCCAGCTCGTCTTCATCCAGCATCCATTCCAGCGGCGAGTTTTCCACGATGTCGGTGAGGCTGTCGTTCAGGTAGCCTTGGTCGTCGAGGTAATCGATGAGCAAGTGCACGCGGGCGGCTTGGTCTTTATCGAGCGGGTGTTCGCACACCTGCTCGTGCAGGCTGCCGCGGAAATCGGCTTCGTCGGCCACGGTTTCCCACACATCGCTCTCTTCCATGCTGTTGGTTTTGCGGGTAACGGGCAGGTCGGCGGAGTAATGCGGCTCGGGCGCGCTGTTGTCGAACGGGTCGGCCTCGGGGCGCTCCAGCATGGGGTTGTCGGCCAGCCAGCCCTCCACCTCTTCGGCCAATTCCAGCGAAGACATATGCAGAATGCGCAGCGATTGCTGCTGCTTCTGGTTGAGCTGCTGGGTTTGGCGCAGTTTGAGTTTGACGGATTGCTGGGTCATGGCAGGCTACCTGAAAAGCTCAGTAATCGAAGTTTTCGCCCAAATACACGGCGCGCACTTCTTCGTTGCCCACCAGTTCTGCGGGGCGGCCGCTGGCCAGCACGGCGCCGTTGTTGATGATGTAGGCGCGGTCGCAGATGCGCAGGGTTTCGCGCACGTTGTGGTCGGTAATCAGCACGCCGATACCGCGCTGCTTGAGGAAGCCGATGATGTTTTGGATGTCGATTACGGCAATCGGATCCACGCCGGCGAAGGGTTCGTCGAGCAGGATGAAGCGCGGGCTCATGGCCAGCACGCGGGCGATTTCCACGCGTCGGCGCTCGCCGCCGGAAAGGGCGGGGGCGGGGCTGTCTTTGAGGTGGGTGATGTTTAAGTCGTTGAGCAAATCGGCCAGGCGCGATTCGATTATCTGGCGGTCGGTTTCGTGCAGCTGCAGGATGGCGCGGACGTTTTCGGCCACGGTCATCTTGCGGAAAATCGAGGCTTCCTGCGGCAGGTAGCCCAGGCCGAGGCGGGCGCGCTGATACACGCTCATGTGGCGCAGCTGGTGGCCGTCGAGGCTGATTTCGCCGTGGTCGGCGGCCACCAGGCCGACAATCATATAGAAGCTGGTGGTTTTGCCGGCGCCGTTGGGGCCGAGCAGGCCGACCACTTCGCCGCTTTGGATGTCGAGCGAAAAATCCTGCACCACTTGGCGCTGTTTGAAGCTTTTGCGCAGCTGCCGCACGCTGAGTCGGCTGATGGCGGGCTCGGTCATAATTATTGTGTTCCTTCAATCTGGTTGGGTAGGGGCTACCTGAAATTCAAGCGGGCTATTTGTGCAGCTGTACGGTTTGGTCGCGCTGCACCCCCAGCACGCCTGGAATGCGCCGGAAGCGTTCCATGGCCTGCCGCATATCCTGCCGCGGCGGAATGCGCACGGCGAAACCGTGCAGGTTTTCATAGCGGTACACCACCTCGGCCTGCATTTCATGCACGGCTTGCAACACCTGCTGCGGGGCCTGGGCGGCGGAGGCGTCGTAGAAAATAATCAGCACGCGGTTGTCGGCAACGGTTTGGTTGGCAGGCAGTTCGCTTTGCTCGGCAGCCGGCGCGGGCTGTGGGCTGGTGCAGGCGGAGAGCATGGCCAGGCAGGCGAGGCTGAGGGTGCGGCGGATGGCGGTCATCTTGTGTGCTTTCGTTTGCGGTTTTCAGGTAGCCTTTTCGTTTGCCGTTTCTGGCTACCTGAAAGTGTTGGTTCAAATCAGCAAACTGCGTGGCTTACTGGCGCCTGCAATATTGTGTCTGCAATTTAAACAACGGTTTGCCGTTTTCATCTTGGCTTTTGATTTTCAGGTAGCCTTTCCGGCTTCTATTGAGGCTACCTGAAAAATGCCAACCCGGTTTCAGCTAGCCTGCTTTTTGCCCGGCAGCCTGCCTTGGGTGAGGCGGAAGCTGTCGTCGAGCAGCTGGCGGATAAGCGCTTCGTCGGCCTGCGCCAATTCGATGCTCAGCCAGTGCTCCTTGTTCATGTGGTAGGCGGGCAGGATGCCGGCTTGGGCGCGCATGGCGCCGATGTGTTCGGGGCGGCATTTCACGTTGAACAGGGGCACGCTGCGGCCGGGGCTGCGCCCGAGCTTTTCCGCCGGCACGGGCAGGTACACGCCAAACCATTTGCGGCTGCCCGGATGGCGGAAGGCGGCAAATTCGGGGAAGCGGGAAAAGGGGTAGTCCGGCGCGGCGCCGTAGCGCTCGGCGATTTCGGCAAACAGGGTTTCCGGCTTCATGGCGCCTCCCCGCTATTTCTGCTGCGGCTGGATGGTAATGCTCACGCGGCCTTTGTTGGCATTGCTGCGGCTGCCGCCCAGCACGGTATAGACTTCGGTGCGGGTGTTGTAGGTGATGGTGTCGCCGCTGGCGCGGTCGCCGCCGCGTTCGAGCTTGGCGCCGCCACTGAGCTTCACGATGCCGGTGGCGGATTGGTATTCCACGCGGGCGGCCTGGCCTTTCACCGTACCTTGGCGGTCGAGCTGCTGGCCAAAATGCACGGGGCTGCCGGAGGCGGTCATGGTTTGCGCGCCGTTTTCGGCTTTCACCACGCGCACTTTGGCGGCGCGGATATACATGGTGCCCTGCTGAATGACGACGTTGCCGGAAAATTCGGTGCTGCGGTTGCCTTGGTCGAGCGAGCCTTGGTCGGCTTCGATTTGAATGGGCTGGTTGCGGTCGGAAGTGAGTGCGAGGGCGGCGGGGCTGAGCAGGGCGGCGGCCAGGAAGGCGAAGAGGGGTTTATTGCTTCGGATCATAAATCACTGCCTTTATGCGGGAGGAGAGGTTGAGCAGGCCTTGTTTGTGGTTGTAGGTCATGCCTTGGGCGGTGCCGTGGGAGGCGCCGTATTGGTAGGTGACCAAATCTTGGGTGTGGGCGGTTTGGGTTTGGGTGTTCACGGTGAGGCTGTCGGTTTCGAGGCGGCCGGCGGGCTGGGCGGCGGTGGCGGGTTTTTCAAACACCACGTTTTTCTCAAACACCACTTGGTTTTCGCCGCCGATGTAGTGCGCCTGCTCGGCGCTAATCTGATACAGCATCTGCCCGCCTTGGGAAAATTGAATCTGCGGCTCGGCCAGATAGCCGTCTTTGCGGTTGGGAAACTGCCAGGCGCGGCTGGCGGCAAGCTGCTGGGCCACGCTGCCGTCGGCGGCGAAGCGGCGGCCTTGAATGCCGAAAATCTGGTATTGCGGCTCGCCCGGGTCGAGCGGGGTTTCTTCGGTTTCGAGCTGGCTGATGCGGTCGAGCCAGAAGCTGACGCCGCCGAGCGCCAGGGCGAGGGTGAGCGGAAACCACCAGCCGCCGAATCGTTTGATCATTGCGTGTATTGCTCCAGAGCGGTTTTCAGGTAGCCTTTGGCCTGCATGATGAGGTCGCACAATTCGCGCACGGCGCCGGCGCCGGCGGGTCGGCGGGTGATGTAGGCGGCGTGTTGCAGCACAAAGGGATGCGCTTCGGGCACGGCGGCGGGCAGCCCGCAGCGCACCATCACGGGCAGATCCACCACGTCGTCGCCGATGTAGGCGCATTCGTGTTCGGCCACGCCGGCGGCAGCGCGCAATTCGGCGTAGGCGACGCGCTTGTCGCTGATGCCTTTGAAATAATAATGAATGCCGAGCTGCTTGGCGCGCAGGGCGACGGAGGGGGCGTCGCGGCCGGTGATGATGGCGGTGCGCACGCCGCATTGGTGCAGCATTTTGATGCCGTGGCCGTCGAGCGTGTGGAAGGCTTTGATTTCTTCGCCGTTGTCGCGGATGAAGATGCGGCCGTCGGTGAGCACGCCGTCCACATCCATAATCAGCAATTTGATTTGGGCGGCGGCGCGGGCAAGCTCGGCAGGCGGCTCGGGCGGGTAGGGGCGCATGCGGTGTCCAAAGTGTCTAAATGGGAATATGCCTAATGATAACATGCGGCGGCGCGGGCACAAACCGTATCGGCACGGTTTTTGCTTGCGGCGGCGCGCTTCGGCGGCAAAAGGCTACCTGAAACTTCTCTGCTTTTCTCTGCATTATGTTTTCAGGTAGCCTTTTTTGCTTCCCAGCCCGCCTATTACTTGGCAACTGCCTTTACATATATTGACTTCTTCTGTGGTTTTCCCGTATAACCAAACCAAGCTGTTTGCTTTTAGCTGATACGCATTCTTTTTTTCCCACCCGGCGGCGGGGAGAAAGGAACGAGTCGGCTAAATGGCCGAAGCCCTTGATTCCTCATACCGCGTTTTCCAGCCTTGTGATGAAAAAGTGCTTCGGCCTTTGCTTTCAGCCGCACATCAAACCGCCCAAGCAGCGGCGATATACGACAACTATAGCGAATTAACACACTTTCGATACCAAGCGGCGAGCCAACGCCGTAGCGAAAGTTAAGTTAATTCACAATAAAAAGGAGCAGCTCATGAACCCGATGTACATCACCTTCGGCATCTATCTGGTTGCCGTTCTCTTAATCGGCCTCGCGGCCTACTTTTCCACCCGCAATTTCGACGACTACATCCTCGGCGGCCGCAGCCTGGGCCCGTTTGTTACCGCCATGTCGGCCGGGGCGTCGGATATGTCCGGCTGGCTCTTGATGGGCCTGCCCGGCGCGGTGTATTTGAGCGGGCTGAGCAAATCTTGGATTGCCATCGGCCTGGTGATCGGCGCCTACCTCAACTGGCGGCTGGTGGCCGGCCGCTTGCGCGTGCACACCGAATACAACAACAACGCGCTCACCCTGCCGGAATATTTCTACCACCGCTTCGGCGCGCAGGGCAAAACCATGAAAGTGGTGTCTGCCGCCATTATCCTGTTTTTCTTCACCATTTACTGCGCCAGCGGCATCGTGGCCGGCGCACGGCTGTTTCAGAGCCTGTTTGAAGGCATGAGCTACGGCACCGCCATCTGGCTGGGCGCAGGCGCCACCATCGCCTACACCTTCATCGGCGGCTTCCTCGCCGTGAGCTGGACGGACACCGTGCAGGCCACGCTGATGATTTTCGCGCTCATCCTCACGCCGGTGATGGTGTATCTGGGCGTGGGCGGGGCAGACGAAATGCGCGCCGCCATGCAGGCCGCAGCCGCTGCCAGCGGCAAGGAATACGGCAGCCTGCTGCACGGCACCACCTTCCTGGGCATCATTTCCACCGCCGCCTGGGGCCTGGGCTACTTCGGCCAGCCGCACATTTTGGCGCGCTTCATGGCTGCCGAAAGCGTGAAATCGCTGGTGTCTGCCCGCCGCATCGGCATGACTTGGATGATTCTGTGCCTGGGCGGCGCAGTGGCCGTGGGCTATTTCGGCATCGCCTATTTCGGCGCGCATCCGGAGCAAACCGCCGCCATGCAGGGCGACCACGAGCGCGTGTTCATCGCCCTTTCCACCCTGCTGTTCAACCCGTGGATTGCCGGCGTGATTTTGAGCGCGATTCTAGCGGCGGTGATGTCTACCCTTTCCTGCCAGCTTTTGGTGTGCTCCAGCGCGATTGCGGAGGATTTCTACAAAGGCTTCCTGCGCCCGAACGCGCCGCAGAAGGAATTGGTGTGGATCGGCCGCATTATGGTACTGGCCGTGGCCGTGATTGCCATCCTGATTGCCGCTGACCCCGAGAGCAAAGTGCTGCAACTGGTGGAATTCGCCTGGGCGGGCTTCGGTGCGGCCTTCGGCCCGGTGGTGATTTTGTCGGTATTGTGGAAACGCATCACCGCCAACGGCGCGCTGTGGGGCATGATTATCGGCGCGGCGGCCACGGTGCTGTGGGCGCAATATGCCAACCCGGCGCTGGCCGAGGCCGGCTTCGGCACGCTGTATGAAATCATCCCCGGCTTTATCGCCTGCACGCTGGCCGCTGTGGCCGTATCCCTCGCGGGCCAGGAGCCGGCCGAGGAAATCCGCCAGCGCTTCGAGCAGGCCGATGCGGATTACCGCGCGGCCAGATAAGCCGGCGTTGAGGCTGCCTGAAACAATGCCGCGCCATGATTTTCAGGTAGCCTTCCGCCACTGCAGGCTACCTGAAAATTTCACCGCACCTTCCTGCCAGCTTGGCACACTATTTCGGCCAAGTTGAAGCCAACGTTTTCAGGTAGCCTCCCGTTGCCATATAGCGGATTCAGTTTAAATCAGAACAAGGCAGCGAAGCCGCGACAGTACGGCAAGATAAAGCAGCCCTGGTTTAAAACGAAATCCGCTATAAACATTTTTTTACATCCGCCGCCCCAAATGCGGCAGATTGGTTTATGATTCCATTTTTCAAACATGAGCCGAACGGATGACTCAAGATAAAGGCAGGCTACCTGAAAAATTCAGCTAGCCTCCCGCCACACCAAACCACGGAGACCGATATGTTCCAATTCGCCCACCCCCAACAAACCGAACTTCGCCAAGCCATTACCCAAGCCTACCGCCGCGACGAAATCGAAGCCGTGCAAGACATGCTCGAGCGCGCGCAGATGAGCCAGGAAGAGCGCACCGCCGCCGACCGCCTCGCCCGCCAATTGGTAAAACAAGTGCGCGAAAACCGGCGCCGCGCCAGCGGGGTGGACGCCCTGATGCACGAATTCTCCCTCTCCAGCGAAGAAGGCATCGCCCTGATGTGTTTGGCCGAAGCCCTCCTGCGCATCCCCGACAAAGCCACCCGCAACAAGCTCATCCACGACAAAATCGCCGGCGGCGACTGGAAAAGCCACCTCGGCAACAGCCCCTCATTATTCGTAAACGCCGCCGCTTGGGGCCTCTTGGTTACCGGCAAGCTCACTTCCGCCCCCAACGGGCAAAACCTCGGCAACGCCCTCACCCGTATCGTGAGCAAAGGCGGCGAGCCCCTCATCCGCAAAGGCGTAGACTACGCCATGCGCATGCTCGGCAAACAATTCGTTACCGGCCAAACCATCGAAGAAGCCCTGAAAAACGGCAAAGAGCGCGAACAGCTGGGCTACCTGTATTCCTTCGACATGCTCGGTGAAGCCGCCATGACCGAAGCCGACGCCGACCGCTACTACCAAGACTACGTCAACGCCATCCACGCCATCGGCAAAGACGCCGCCGGCAAAGGCATCTACGACGGCAACGGCATTTCCGTGAAACTCTCCGCCATCCACCCGCGCTATTCCCGCGCCCAGCACGAACGCGTGATGAGCGAGCTCCTGCCGCGCCTGAAAGAATTGTTCCTGCTCGGCAAACAATACGACATCGGCATCAACATCGACGCCGAAGAAGCCAACCGCCTCGAACTTTCGCTGGATTTGATGGAAGCCCTCGTCTCCGACCCCGACCTCGCCGGCTACCACGGCATCGGCTTCGTGGTGCAGGCCTACCAGAAACGCTGCCCCTTCGTTATCGACTATCTCATCGACCTCGCCCGCCGCAATAATCAAAAACTGATGATCCGCCTGGTGAAAGGCGCCTATTGGGACAGCGAAATCAAATGGGCGCAGGTGGACGGCATGAACGGCTACCCCACCTACACCCGCAAAGTCCACACCGACATCTCCTACCTGGCCTGCGCGCGCAAACTGCTCGACGCACAAGACGCCGTGTTCCCGCAATTCGCCACCCACAACGCCTACACCCTGGCCGCCATCTACCAGATGGGCAAAGGCAAACAGTTCGAACACCAATGCCTGCACGGCATGGGCGAAACCCTCTACGACCAAGTGGTGGGCCCGCAGAATTTGGGGCGGCACGTGCGCGTGTATGCGCCGGTGGGCACGCATGAAACCCTGCTCGCCTACTTGGTGCGCCGCCTGCTGGAAAACGGCGCCAACACTTCTTTCGTAAACCAGATTGTGGACGAAAACATCAGCATCGACACGCTGATCCGCAGCCCCTTCGACACCCTCGCCGAACAAGGCATCCATCCGCACAGCGGCCTGCCGCTGCCGCGCCATCTGTATGGCGAAGAGCGCCTCAATTCGCAGGGCATCGACTTGAGCAACGAAATCGCGCTCCAACAATTGCAGGCCGATATGAACGCCGCCGTGCGCCCGTTGCAGGCCGAGCCGCTGCTGGCCGTGGCCGCCGACACCCAGGCACCGCATGAAGTGCGCAACCCCGCCGACCACAACGACGTGGTGGGCAGCGCCGCCTTCCTTCAGGTAGCCGCCGTGCCCGGCATCATTGCCGCCGCCAAAGCCGCCGAAGCAGGCTGGGCGGCCGTGAGCGCCGCCGAACGCGCCGAAATGCTGCGCCGCTGCGCCGACCTGCTGGAAACGCACATGCCCGAGCTGATGGCACTGGCCGTGCGCGAAGCGGGCAAAACGCTCAACAACGCCATCGCCGAAGTGCGCGAAGCCGTGGATTTCTGCCGCTACTACGCCGACGAAGCCGAACACACGCTACCTGAAAACAGCCAAGGCGTGGGCACCATCGTGGCCATCAGCCCGTGGAACTTCCCGCTGGCCATCTTCACCGGCGAAGTGGTGGCCGCGCTGGCCGCCGGCAACACCGTGATTGCCAAGCCCGCCGAGCAAACCAGCCTCATCGCCTACCGCGCCGTGCAGCTGATGCACGAAGCTGGCATCCCGCGTAACGTCCTCCAGCTCGCGCTCGGCGCCGGCGACGTGGGCGCCGCCCTCACGCAAAGCGAGCAAATCAACGGCGTGGTATTCACCGGCTCCACCGAAGTGGCCCGCCTCATCAACCAAACCCTGGCCAAACGCAGCGACAACCCCGTGCTGATTGCCGAAACCGGCGGCCAAAACGCCATGATTGTCGATAGCACCGCGCTGGCCGAGCAAGTATGCGCCGACGTATTGGTATCTGCTTTCGACAGCGCCGGCCAGCGCTGCTCCGCCCTGCGCATTTTGTGCGTGCAGGAAGACGTGGCCGACCGCATGGTAAACATGATTCGCGGCGCCATGAACGAGCTGCGCGTGGACAACCCCGCCGAGCTGAAAACCGACATCGGCCCGGTGATCGACGCCGAAGCCCAGGCCAACCTGCAAAGCCACATCGACCGCATGAAAGGCATCGCCCGCAGCAGCCACCAAATCAGGCTACCTGAAAACGCCGGCAACGCCACCTTCATCGCACCCACCCTGTTTGAGCTGAACAATTTGAACGACTTGCAGCGCGAAGTGTTCGGCCCCATCCTGCACGTGATCCGCTACCGTGCCGAAGAGCTGGACGACTTGATCGACCAAATCAACAGCAAAGGCTACGCCCTCACCGGCGGCATCCACAGCCGCATCGATGGCACGGTGGAACACATCCGCCGCCGCATCGAAGCCGGCAACGTGTATGTGAACCGCAATATCGTGGGCGCCGTGGTGGGCGTGCAGCCCTTCGGCGGCCACGGCCTCTCCGGCACCGGCCCCAAAGCCGGCGGCCCCTTCTACCTGCAACGCCTCAGCCGCCTTGCCACCTGGCGCGCCCCGCAAACCACCTGCAGCGGCCAGGCCGACGAAGCCGCGCTCAACCGCCTGCAAACTATCCTGCAAAGCCTGCCGCTCAGCCAAGAGCAGAAGCTGGATTTGGCCGGCAGCCTCGGTCGCGCCCGCGTGCACACCCTGCGAAGCGCCGAGCAAGTGCTGCGCGGCCCCACCGGCGAGCACAACGTATTGAGCTGGCAAGCCCCGCACCGCGTGTGGCTCTACGGCGGCAGCCTGCTCCAAGCCTTCGCTGCTTGGGTGGAGCTCGCCGGCTCCGGCATCCGCGCCGTGGTGAGCGAGCAGCACCCGCTGGCCGCCTACGCCGAGCAGGCGCCCGAGCTGCTGGAAGTGTCTGCCAACCCCGCCTCCGCCGACATCAGCCATGTGGCCGCACTCGAGCCGCTGAGCCCCGAGCTCAAACAGGCGCTGGCCGGCCGCGACGGCGCGCTGGTGCGCATCATTGATGCCGAACAAGGCGTGGACGTATTGCAGCTGTTTGCCGAAAGCTCCTGCAGCATCAACACCACCGCCGCCGGCGGTAACGCCCACCTGATGGCCGCAGGCGACAACTAATCGGCTTATCAGGCAAAACAGGCTACCTGAAAAATTTCAGGTAGCCTGTTTAAGTTTGGATACTGTCTTTGCCAGCAAACGAAGCAATCATCGCTTGGCATAACGATGCCGGCTAGAACTCGCTCTTTCGCCGGGCAAACATTTCCCTTCAGCGCAAAGCCTTATCCCCGATATCGCGGCGGTATTGCATGCCGGGGAAAGAAACCTCGGCCACGGCGCGGTAGGCCTGCTGTTTGGCAGCGGCCAAATCGTCGCCCAAGCCGACCACACACAGCACGCGGCCGCCGTTGGTAACGGTATGGCCGGCTTCCGTGGCCGTGCCGGCATGGAACACTTTGCCGATGCGGTTGGCGGCTTCGATGCCTTCAATCACGTCACCCTTACCCGAACGCTCGGGGTAGCCGGCGCTGGCAAGCACCACGCCCACGGCGCTTTGCGCTTTCCATTCGGCGCTGGCCGTATCCAATTTTCGGTTCAGCGCGGCTTGGATCAAATCGGCCAAATCGCTGTCCAAACGGCTCATGATGGGCTGGGTTTCCGGGTCGCCGAAGCGGCAGTTGAATTCCACAGTATAGGGCGCGCCATCGGCATCAATCATCAAGCCGGCATAAAGAAACCCAGTAAACTCAATCCCTTCCTCGCGTATCCCGCGCACGGTGGGCAAAATAATTTCTTCCATGGCACGGCGGTGTACTTCAGGCGTAACAATCGGCGCAGGGCTGTATGCGCCCATGCCGCCGGTGTTCGGGCCGAGGTCGCCGTCGAGCAGGCGTTTGTGGTCTTGGCTGGTGGCCATCGGCAGCACGTGTTCGCCGTCCACCATCACGATGAAGCTGGCTTCTTCGCCTTGCAAAAAGTCTTCAATCACCACGCGCGCGCCGGCATCGCCCATTTTGTTGCCCACCAGCATTTGCTCGATGGCCTGATGCGCCTGCTCTTCGGTTTGCGCCACCACCACGCCTTTGCCGGCTGCCAAGCCGTCGGCCTTAATCACAATCGGCGCGCCTTTGGCAGCCACATAATCGTGCGCGGCGGCGGCATCGGCGAAGGTTTGGTATTGCGCGGTGGGGATGCCGTGCCGCGCCATGAAGGCTTTGGCGAAATCTTTGGAGCTTTCCAGCTGCGCGGCGGCACGGGTGGGGCCGAAGATGGACAGGCCGACGGCGCGGAAATCGTCCACAATGCCGGCTGCCAACGGGGCTTCGGGGCCAACCACGGTGAAGGCAATCTGCTCGCGGCGGCAGAAATCCATCAATTCCTGGTGGTTTTTCAGCGGCAGGTTTTGCAGCTTGGGCTCCTGCGCGGTGCCGGCATTGCCCGGTGCCACGAATACGGTTTCCACTTTGGGCGACTGCGCTAGCTTCCACGCCAGCGCGTGTTCGCGCCCGCCGCTGCCAATCAGCAAGAGTTTCATGTGTTGTTTCCTTCCTGTTTAATCAATCGTTTAAATGCCATAAAGGCTACCTGAAAACCTGTTTGCGATTTTCAGGTAGCCTCTTCGTTTCCTGGCGGCGGCTCATCCAAGATTTCCACCGCACGCGTGTCCAGCCAAGCTTCCATGCAGGTCGCAAAACCGGCCAGCGGCACGGCAAAATGCAGCCGGCAATCCAGTTGCAAATCCTGCTGCAACACTTCCGCGCCATGCTGCTTGCCCAGCCGCAGCACTTCGCTCAAATGCGGATAATCGCAGCGCAACAAGACTTGTTTTTCAATGTTTTTCTCCACCTGCCCGGTTTGCTGCAACACCAGCTGGGTGGCAGTTTTGTAGGCATGAATCAGCCCGGGCACGCCCAGCAGCGTGCCGCCGAAATAACGCACCACCACCACCAGCACATCGGTCAGCTCCGCCGAATCGATCTGCCCCAAGATCGGCCGCCCGGCGCTGCCGGAGGGCTCGCCGTCGTCGTTGGCGCGAAACTGCAGGCCGTCTGTGCCCAAGCGGTAGGCGTAGCACCAATGGCGTGCTTTGTGGTGCTCCTGCCGTAGCGCATCCACATGGTTTTTCACTTCCGCCACCGTGCGCACAGGATAGGCAAAGGCGATAAAGCGGCTGCCTTTGTCTTTAAACTCGGCTTGGCCGGGCTCGGCCAGGGTGCGATAGGTGTAAACGGCGGGAGAAGTCATTTCGGATGAATGGCAAGCAAATGAATACGCGGATTATATAGGAAACAGGCTACCTGAAAAATTTGATTTTCAGGTAGCCTGCTGTGTTTCACGTGAAACAATCAATCGCCCAATGCGGCAGTCAGCTCCGGCACGGCTTCAAACAAATCAGCCACCAAACCGTAGTCGGCAATATTGAAGATGGCGGCTTCCGGATCTTTATTGATGGCCACAATCACTTTGCTGTCCTGCATACCGGCGGTGTGCTGGATGGCACCGGAAATGCCGATGGCGATATACAGCTCGGGCGCCACCACTTTGCCGGTCTGCCCCACTTGGTAGTCGTTCGGCGCATAGTCGGCATCCACTGCCGCACGGGAAGCACCGATGGCGGCGCCGAGCTTGTCGGCCAAAGGCAGCAACAAATCGTTGAACTGCTCCACGCTGCCCAAGGCGCGCCCGCCGGCCACCACCACTCGGGCTTGCGTCAGCTCCGGCCGGTCGGACTGCACCATCTCTCGGCTGATGAAGCGGCTCAAACCCTGTGCCGGCGTGCTTTCCACCTGCACCACTTCGGCCTGCCCGCCTTCGGCGGCGGCTTCGGCAAACGCAGTGGTGCGGAAGGTGAGCACCAGTTTGTCGGCATCGCTGCCCACAGTGGCAAAGGCATTGCCGGCGTAAATCGGGCGCACAAAGGTGTGGCCGTCCACGATTTCGGTTAAATCAGACACCTGCGGGCAATCCAGCAGGGCGGCCACACGCGGCAACAGGTTTTTGCCGAAGGTGCTGGCGGCGGCGGCGATGTAGCGGTAGTCTGCCGCCAGCTTCACCACCAACGGCGCCAATTCTTCGGCTAGGCCGTCGGCATAATGGGCGGCATCGGCCAGCCATACTTTGCTTACGCCGGCCACCTGTTTGGCCTGCTCGGCCACCGCGGCCGCGCCGCTGCCGGCCACCAATACATGCACTTTGCCCAGCTTGCTGCCGGCGCTCACGGCGTGCCGCGTGGCGGCAGCCAGGGTTTTGTTGTCGTGTTCGGCAATAATCAATACGGTCATGGCGCTCTCCTCAAATCACCTTGGCTTCGTTTTTCAATTTGGCCACCAGTTCGGCCACGCTTTCCACTTTCACGCCGCCGCTGCGCGGTTTGGGCTCGTCCACCCGGCGCTGCTGCAATTTGGGCGCAATATCCACACCCAACTCTTCCACCGTGAGCTTTTCCAGCGGCTTTTTCTTGGCCTGCATGATGTTGGGCAGCTTCACATAGCGCGGCTCATTCAGGCGCAAATCGGCGCTAACCACCGCCGGCAGCTTCAAAGCCACGGTTTCCAGGCCGCCGTCCACCTCGCGCACCACCACCACTTCGTTTTCGCCCAGCTCCACCTTGCTGGCAAAAGTGCCCTGCGGCGCATTGAGCAGGGCGGCCAGCATTTGCGCGGTTTGGTTGGCATCATCGTCGATGGCCTGTTTGCCCAGCAGGATCAGCTGCGGCTGTTCGCGCTCGGCAATCTGGCGCAGTAGTTTGGCCACGGCCAGCGGCTCCAGGTGCGCATCGGTTTGCACATGGATGGCGCGGTCGCCGCCCATTGCCAGCGCGGTGCGCAGCGTTTCCTCGCACTGCTTCACGCCCAGCGACACCACCACGATTTCGCTGATTTTGCCCGCCTCTTTCAGGCGCACGGCTTCTTCCACCGCGATTTCGTCAAACGGGTTCATCGACATTTTCACATTGCCGATGTCCACATCCGAGCCGTCGGCCTTCACCCGCACCTTCACGTTGTAATCCACCACCCGCTTCACAGCAACCAGTGCTTTCATGAAATTTCCTTTTCCTTCTACCTAGTTATTCAATACGGCAAATCAGGCGGATTGTGCCGATTTGCCGGCAATAATGCAAGCCGCCCCCCAAGAGGCTACCTGAAAAATATCTTGCGGCGCAAAGCCCGGGTTTCGGCGAAGCTAAAGCTAAGCTTCGGCGGCAGCCTGCTCCACCGAGCACACCCGATCCAATACCTCTTCCACCGCAGGCAAAGCGCCCACGCCGCCCACATTGCGCGCCCAAGCCGACGTTTGCACGCCGGTTTTCACCGGGTCGCTGTCGGTATAGATGCCCACCAGCGGCTTATCCAGCGCATTGGCCAGATGCAGCAGGCCCGTGTCCACGCCGATCACGCTGTGCGCCCCGCGCAAAACATAGGCCGCCTGCAACAGGCCGAGCCGCTCCGCCGGCACTTGCGCCCCGGCCACCTGCCCCGCCAAAGCCAGCGCACGCTGCCGCTCCGCCTCGTTGCCCCACGGCAGCCACACCGCCGCGCCGTCGGCCGCGTGCAAACGGTTCAGCAGCTCAACCCAATGCTGCTGCGGCCACAATTTGCTGTCGCGGCTGGTGGCATGCAGCGCCACGCGGTAGTTTTCAGGTAGCCCCTGCACCGCCGCCGCTTCCGGCACGCGCACGCCGAAATTCGGCGCCCCATCAAAACAATAGCCGAACACCTGCGCAAACAGTTCGCGGTTGCGCCACACCGCATCGCGCCCCTTGGCTACCTGAAAACGCTCGGCATAAAACGCCGCCGCCCAGCCCTCACGCGCGCTGTGTTTGTCCAAACCCTTCACCGGCGCGCCAGCCCAGCGCGCAAACCACGCGCTTTTTATCAGCCCCTGGCTGTCAAGCACGAAATCGTAGCCGCCGCCGGCCAATTCCTGCTTCAACGCGCGCATCTGCCGCCGCGTTTCCGCTGCAAACAGCCGCTTGCGCCACTGCCGCCAGCGCATCGGAATCACCTTGCGCACAAAAGGATGCAGCCGCGCAATATCGGCAAACCCGGCTTCGGCCAGCCAATGCAGCTCCACCTGCGGGCAATGCCGCGCCAAATCCTGCACCGCAGGCAGCGTGTGGATTAAATCGCCCATGCTGGAAAGGCGCACCAGTAAAATCTTCATTTGCAAATCCGAAGGCCGAGCCGTGTCAAAGCTGCGTATTATATAGCGAACCCGCAGGCTTTCGATACCAAGCCGCCACGCCCGAAGGCTACCTGAAAAATAGGCCAAGCATGCTCCCGCAAAACAGCAGCACGCCATAAACAAATTCAATCGCAAAAGCAGACGCCATCGCCAGATTCCCGTATCATACGGGCAAATCCGCCTGGAGTTTGCCATGAAACAACGCACCTTAGCCCAATCCGTGAGCGCCACCGGCGTCGGCCTGCATTCCGGCGAGCGGGTATTGCTCACCCTGCATCCGGCCGCAGAAAACAGCGGCATCGTGTTCCGCCGCACCGATTTGGCCGGCGAACAAAGCCGCCCCATCCCGCTCGTGCCCGGCCTCATCAACGACACCCGCCTCTCCTCCACCATCGTTACCGAAGACGGCGTGCGCGTGGGCACCATCGAGCATTTGATGTCTGCCCTTGCCGCCTACGGCATCGACAACGTGTTGATTGAATTAAATGCGCCCGAAATCCCGATTATGGACGGTTCCAGCCTGCCCTTCCTCTATCTGCTGCAAGACGCCGGCATTGTCGACCAACAGGCCGAGAAACGCTTTTTGCGCATTTTGAAGCCCATCGAAGTGCAAGAGCCCGGCAAATGGGTGCGCTTCACCCCCTACGAAGGCTTCAAAATCAGCCTCACCATCAACTTCGACCACCCCGTGTTCAACCGCAGCAACCCCACCTTCGAAATCGACTTCGCCGGCACCTCCTACGTAGAAGAAATCGCCCGCGCCCGCACCTTCGGCTTCATGCAGGAAGTGGAAATGATGCGCGCCCACGGCTTAGGCTTGGGCGGCAACTTAAGCAACGCCGTGGTGATCGACGACAACGACGTGCTCAACCCCGAAGGCCTGCGCTACCCCGACGAATTCGTGCGCCACAAAATCCTCGATGCCGTGGGCGATTTATACGTGATCGGCGCGCCCATCATCGGCGCCTTCGAAGGCTACAAATCCGGCCACGCCATCAACAACGCCCTCTTGCGCGCCATCCTCGCCGACCCCGCCAGCTACGAATGGGCCACCTTCCCCCACGATCAAAACCTGCCCGGCGCCTTCCACGCCCTGCCCGAAGCGGCATAGCGAAAAGCAAAAGAAAGGCTACCTGAAAATTTCAGGTAGCCTTTATTCCTGCCCGAAAGACTAGTTCGGAATATATTGCAGCGGATCAACCGGCTGGCCGTTTTTGCGCAGCTCGAAATGCAGCTGCACGCGGGAGCTGTCGCTGTTGCCCATGGTGGCGATGCTCTGGCCGCGGCGCACGGTTTGGCCTTCGCGCACCAAGAGGCGCTGGTTGTGGCCGTAGGCGGTGAGGTAGGTTTGGTTGTGCTGCACGATGATGAGGTTGCCATAGCCGCGCAGGCCGGAACCGCTGTACACCACTTTGCCGTCGGCGGCGGCCACCACGGGCTGGCCGGCATTGCCGCCGATGTTGATGCCTTTTTCACTGCCGCCGAAGCGGGTGAGGATGCTGCCGGCGGTGGGGCGCTGCCAGGTGATGCCAGCGGCGCTGCGGGTGGCGCCGGATACGGAAGGCGTGGCGGCAGGCGTGCTCGCGGTGTTGGCAGGCGGCGGGGTGGGAGTGGTGCGCGGCGGGGTGGTGGGCTGCTGGGTGGGCGCGGCAGCGGCGGGCGCGGTGTAGCCGGCGGGCTTCACACGCAGCACCTGGCCGACGCTGATGTTGTTGTCGACCAGATTATTCCAGGCGCGCAGGTTGTCCTGGCTGATGCGGTAGCGCAGGGCGATGTTATACACGGTGTCGCCGCGCACCACAGTATGCTGGGCGGCATTCACGTCCACCGGCGCGTAAGACGGGGTATAGCTGCCGGCGGGGGCGGCGCTTGGTGCGGGCGGAGTATAGGGAGCGGGGGCGGCTGCCGGCGGGGTGTAGGGCGTGGTCGCGGCGCTTTGGTTGGCGGCAGGCGGGCTATAGGGCTGGGCGCCGTAGGGGTTGTTGTCGGCAGCGGCAGTGTTGCCGCCGTAGTTGTTGCCGTAGCCGGCGCCGTTGCCGGACACCACGGGGGCGGGCGGCTGGGTGAGGGTGCAGGCGCCGAGCAAAACGGTGAGCGCGAGGGGGAGGGAGCGGAAGGTAAATAATTGATTCATGGAAATGCGGCTTTCTGTGCACGAAAACAGCGCAATCATAAGCAATCCGTGCGGTTTCACGCAAGGTTGGGCGGCGTATATCGCGGTTAAGTTCCGTTAATTAACGGTACAAAGCGGGCTTCGTGCACGCAGGTTTCCTGAAAGCCGTGGGCGGTTTTCTCGATCAGCCACAGATATTGTTGCCCGCCTTCGTCGAGTGGGATCACCAATCGCCCGCCCACGGCGAGCTGCTGCAACAGCGGCAGCGGCACTTCGGCCGGCGCGGCGGTAACCAAAATGCCGTTGAACGGGGCGACTTCAGGTAGCCCCAAATAGCCGTCGCCGCACACCAGCCGGGCGCCGCCGGGCAGGCGGGCGGCGCGCAGGTTGTGCTTGGCCTGCTCGTGCAGGGCGCGCAGGCGTTCCACCGAATAAATCTGCTTCAGCCCCACGGCTTGCAGCACGGCGGTTTGGTAGCCGCAGCCGGTGCCGATTTCCAGCACCGGGCCGAAGTTTTCCACCGCCCCGTTGCCGAGCATGAGCTGGGTCATCACCGCCACGGTGTAGGGCTGGGAGATGGTTTGCCCCAGCCCGAGCGGCAGCGACATATCGTCATAGGCGCGCGAACGCAGGGCTTCTTCCACAAACACGTGGCGCGGCACGCTGTCCATGGCGGCGAGCACCTCCCGGCGGGTGATGCCCATCCTGCCCAGGCGCTGCACCATATTGTGCCGCCGCCAGTTGAAACTGCCGCTTCCGTGTGCCACGTTCATAGCGCGATGCCCTGCCAGAAACGGGACACGCTGCCCAAGCCGGCATGGTCGGTGAGGTCCACGGAGAGCGGGGTGATGGTGATGAGGCCGGCTTCGCTTTGGGCGAAATCAATATCTTGCTCGCGGCTGGACACTTCACCGGCGGCGCCGATCCAATACACGGTTTCGCCGCGCGGGCTGCGGGCGGCTTCCACGCTTTGGTGGTGGTGGCGGCGGCCGAGGCGGGCGACGGCCATGCCTTGGATTTTATCCGGTGGCACGGCGGGGATGTTCACGTTCCACAACACGGGCGCGGCAGGCTTGGGCGCGGCAAAAAGATGGGTGAGCAGCCGCCACACGGCCTGTTCGGCGGTATCCCAATAGCGTCCGCTTTTGTCGTTGAGTGAGAAGGCGATGGCGGGGATGCCGAGCAGATAGGCTTCGGTGGCGGCGGCCACGGTGCCGGAATAGAGGGTGTCGTCGCCCATATTGGCGCCGTGGTTGATGCCGGAAAACACCCAGTCGGGCTGGAAATCGGGCAGGCTGTGCAGGGCGAGGTGGATGCAGTCGGTGGGCGTGCCGTCTACGAAATAGAAGCCGTTGGCGGCTTCCTGGATGCGCAGGGGGCGGTCGAGGGTGAGCGAATTGCTGGCGCCGCTGCGGTTGCGCTCGGGAGCGACCACGCGCACGTTGGCAAATTCGGCAGCCACGCGGGCGAGGATGGCGAGGCCTTCGGCTTGATAACCGTCGTCGTTGCTGATGAGGATGTTCATGGTGGCTAGTTAGGGGTTGGGGCTACCTGAAAAATGGTGGGATTAGATTTTCAGGTAGCCTGAAACAGGCAGGAAGGCTACCTGAAAATTATTGATGGCTTGGGCAAGATGTTTTCAGGTAGCCTCTGGCGTTTACAACACGGTGTTGGCGGGCTCGTAGTCGATCACTTCGCGGATTGTGTTTTGCCCGTCCACCAGCACCACTTTGGGCCGGTGTGCGGCAATTTCCGGCTCGGAGAGCAACACGTAAGACATGATGATCACCACGTCGCCCGGCTGCACCAGCCGCGCCGCCGCGCCGTTGAGGCACACTTCGCCGCTGCCGCGCTCGCCGGCGATGGCATAGGTTTCCAGCCGCTCGCCGTTGTTGTTGTTCACAATTTGCACTTTTTCGTTTACGCAGATGCCTGCCGCATCGAGCAGGTTTAAATCCACGGTGATGCTGCCCACGTAGTTTAAATCGGCGCGGGTAACGGTGGCGCGGTGGATTTTGCCGCCCAGCAAAGTTCGGAACATGGAATCGTCCTAGCAAAAAACCGGTATTCTACCGCAAACCGGCATGCTGTTCGCAAAGCTTGGATGGCGCTGCGGCACATTCGGGATTGCGGTTTTGTTTTGGCTTCGCGGAAACTCAGCTTCCTTCGGAAACTCCGTTTAGCTTCGCGGAAACTTGTTTTTCAGGTAGCCTCAAGCGCTGGGCGTAGGCAATTACTTGGCAAACGTGCCGCTTATTGCGCCGCACCATCCGTGCAGCCGCAAGAATTGCCGCCCGCTGCCTGCAGGCTGAGCTGTTTGCGCCGGAGGGCTTTTTCGTGGCGGCAGCGTTGGCGTTCGGTGCTGATTTGCAGCGGCGGCACGGGCACGGGCCGGCCGTTTTCCATGGCCACCATGGTGAAATAGCAGCTGTTGGTGTGGCGCACTTGGCCGGTGCGGATGTTTTGCGCTTCCACGCGGATGCCCACTTCCATCGAGGTGCGGCCGGTGTAGTTGATGCAGGCGTAAAACGTCACCAGCTCGCCCACGTGGATGGGCTCTTTAAATAAAACCTTGTCCACCGAAAGGGTAACGCAATAATGCCCGCTGTAGCGGCTGGCGCAGGAGTAGGCCACTTGGTCGAGCAGGCGGAGGAGCTCGCCGCCGTGCACGTTGCCGCTGAAATTGGCGCTGTTGGGCATCATCAGCTCCGACATAATGAGCTCGTGGGCGGGAAGCTGGCGGGTGTGTTCCATGATGGGTTCCTCGTGATTTGTGATGGGAGTTGCGGATTATTCTAAGCAATAAGGGATGGCAGTTTTATTAAATTTCTCTATTTGGCAGGCAGGTTTGCCGGCACGGGCGTTTTCAGGCGCAGCCAGCCGTTGACTAACAGCAGCAGCAAGCCTGCCCAAATCAGGCCGTAGGTGAGGTAGGCCGATTCTGCCACCGGCGTTTTCAACACCAGCACTGCGGCCACAAACAGCAGCGCCGGTTCCACATAGCTGAGCATGCCGAACAGGTTCACCGGCAGCATCTGCCCCGATTTCAGATTCAGCGACATCGACACCGCGCTGGCCAAGCCCAACAGCGGCAACAGCAGCCAATAGCGCGGCTCGCCCAACACCCATGCCAGCATATCCGAATGCCACAGCAAATAAGCCAGCGCAAAGGGCAGGATCAGCGTGAGATCCAGCGTGAGCCCTTGCAGCGCGGGGATTTTCATCTCGCGGCGGTAGAGGTAATACAGCGGATACACCAGGCACACCCATAATGTTGTCCACGAAAAAGTCTGCCGCGCCCACAATTCGTGCGCCACGCCCAGCCCGGCCAGGAGCAGCGCTGCCGTTTGCAGGCCGTTGAGCCGCTCCTTCAGCCAAAACCGCCCGGCCAGCACCATCACCACCGGAAACAGAAAATAGCCCATTGCCACGTTCACGCCCTCGTTGTTCACCGGCGCCCACATAAACAGCCAAAACTGGCTGGCCACATCCAGCGTGCCCAGCAGAAACAGCAGCCAGCGGCGGCGGCTGTTCAGATGGGTGCGCACAAAGCGCAGCATCGCCGGCAGGCCGATGAGGCGTAGCGTAATCAGCCACAGCCCCGCCGCCATCACCACCATGCGCAGCGCAAACACATCCGTGCCGCTGATGGGCTGCATCCAATGGCTGAACAAATACAGCACGCTAAACAGCAATTGCGACAGCAGGCACAGCAGCACGCCTTTGCCGAGGGAAGAAGAGGGCATGGAAACTCCGGGAAGCAGAAAGGGAAACGGCAGATTATAGCGTGTTCGGTTTCCGTTTGGCTTGGCGGAAAGCACGGCAGGGCAGATTTTTCGTTTTCAGGTAGCCTCCACCCACTTTGGCCACGCCCGCAAAGGCTACCTGAAAAATAAACCTTATTAAAACCAGCAATTCAGCCGAAAGATACGGCTACCTGAAAACCGCAAGCCAACGCATTCCAGCCGTATTGAAATCTATGTTTTCAGGTAGCCTCCAACGGCGCCACACAAAAAACGGAAGCCGCCCGCAGACAGCTTCCGTTGGTTTGGCACGGCTTGCCTTTAATCAATCCGGCCGAACTTGCCCTCGTTGAAATCGCGCACGGCCTGGCGGATTTCCTCGGCGGTGTTCATCACGAAATCGGCAGCGGTATTGTTGAACATGACGCAGCTAACCATGCGCCGCGCATTGAAGGAGCTGGAAGACGCAGAGTTTTTGACAGTAAGCAGGCAGGGCGGCAAGAACCAATGCAGCCTGTACGCCCTAACCTGCTTCCGCATCGACGACTGCGGCCACGACCTGCCGCCCACCAGCCGCGCCCCCGACGACTGGAAGCGTAGGCACTACGAGCTAAGCCCCATCCCGCCGCTGAAACCGAATTGAGGGAGAATAAGAGAGTAGCCGTCAAACTGAATATCAGGAGATAAACCGACAGAGAGGCTACCTGAAAACCCGACACCAGCCGCCGTGCTGGTGTTTTTGCATTCCTAGGTAGTTCGGATTTATTCCCGAGCTTCGATGTTAGGTTTTATTAGGTTTTGTCTGTGCTGCAATGATAAGTTTTGACAAGTTTTCAGCCATCTGTGCAGCGGCAAAATCCCCCGATTGTTACCCCCGAAAAGCAGAGGCGTTTGTGTGTTATACGGTAGCAAATTCATTCAAACAAAATTAATTTGTGAGAGTTAAAAAATAACGCTATTGATTTATGACAGCGTTAATTTTTAACCCACCCCCTGCTTAAAAAATATGCAATAGAGTTAATTTTTAACCCCCTTTATATATAAGCCATATATAGCCCCATTTTTCTTTCTCCCTCTTGCACAAAATATAGGCAGAAACACACGGGCGGCACACGGCGGCAAAATTGCAGGCCACCTGAAAACCGCATCGGGAGATTTCCGAACAGGCAGACACCCGGAAACGGCAAAGCGCACCCAA